>NZ_BAAGQX010000002.1:0-1555996 GCF_054783255.1 Hymenobacter ruber | reverse complement strand
GGTCGCCGCCAACCTTTTATAGTAATGCCCCGCCGCTTTCGCCAGCGACGGGGCATTTTGCTGTTATGCCTTCCTTCTTTGAGTAGGGGTTTTAACTCTTTCCACTACGATTTGCCCGCTGCGCCCAGAGTAGAGCTTTAGCCGCAGTGGGGTTAATGATATACTTAGCTGTGCGCTTTGAATATTATTAAGAGATTGATTGCAAGTTATTTGTATGGATTTGGCGAATTGCTACTCTTAGTGTTTGTAGAAAACTTTACCGCTGGGGCAATCCGCTGGAGGAAGGAGTGGCGTAGGTGAGGCATAATTCAAAACACCCACGCATTTCTTCATATTCATGAAAAAGACTCTGTTTTCGCTCGCCTTCATCGCTTTGTTCAGCGTTGCTACCACTACTACTGTTTCGGCCCAAGCCAATACTAAGACTGTGATGGTGGGCGGTGCCGCTATGTACCCCACGAAAAACATTATTGAAAACGCAGTTAATTCGAAAGACCACACTACGTTGGTAGCTGCGGTGAAAGCTGCTGGTTTGGTAGAGACGCTGCAAGGTGCTGGTCCCTTTACGGTATTCGCTCCTACCAACGAGGCTTTCAACAAGCTGCCCGCTGGCACGGTGGAAACGCTGGTGAAGCCTGAGAACAAGGCAACGCTAACCAAAATCCTGACTTACCACGTGGTGGCTGGGCGTATGACTTCCGCCGATATCGCAAAAGCCATCAAAGCCGGTGGTGGCAAGGCTACCTTCAAAACGGTGAGCGGCGGCACCCTGACGGCTATGATGAAAGGCAAAGCCCTTGAATTGAAAGACGAGAAAGGCGGCATCTCAACGGTTACTATTGCCGACGTGCTGCAGAGCAACGGTGTTATCCATGTGGTGAACACGGTGCTGATGCCCCAGTAAGGCTTTCCGAGCTTCTGAATGCAACTTCGGCAACCGCCGCTGGCTTTGGCTAGCGGCGGTTGTTTGCGTTTATGGGAGGCGCGTTAATGGCAGGCGGCTTGGGCGGTGCGGGCGTATTCGTAGCCTAGGCTCAGGGCGCGGCGATAGAACTCGCAGGCGGCGGTGGAATCGCCGGTATGAGCCGCCAGCTTTCCGAGCAGAAAGTGGGTGCGGCCATCGGTGGGATTGGCTTGGATTACACGGAAATAGTCGGCGCGTGCCTCGGGGTAGCGAGAGAGGGCCGCGAAGGCCACACCACGTAGCTGCACGTAGTGCCAAGGAGCCTTGCGGCCGGCGCGCTGGTACTGGCTTAGACCAGTGGTAAAATCGGCCACGGCCAAAGCGGGCTGGTGCAGGTCGAGCAGGCGGGTTTCGCCTCTGGCAAGATAGGCGATGCTGCGGGTGCTGTCGAAGGTCAAAGAGCGGGTGAAATTGAAGTCGGCGGTGCTGGCGCGGCCGAGGACGGCCTCACAGCGGCCTAATTGGTACAGCAGGTCGGCGGTGATACGGCGGGATTGAGGTTGCTGAAGTGCGGCCTGGAAATCGGCGCGGGCAGCATGGGGGTCTTGAAGGCTAAAGCGGGCCAATTCGCCGCGCCGGCGTAGGGCGGGAGCGTAATCGGGACGGAAGTGCAGGGTTTCATCCATGAAGTTGTACGCAGCCGACCAATCGCCGCGAACGTAGGCCCGCAGACCATCGGCGTAGTTGCTGTTGGCGGAGACGCGGTCCATGGTCACTTTCACGGCCATTGCAAAAAGCACGATGCCCGCAATGAAAAGCAGCGTGAACAGCCAGTCGCGCCGGTTGAAGGTGGGGCGCTGGCGGGGAATGCGCTGATAGTGCCGTTCCCGGCTGCCAGCGGGCGGGCGGGTGCGGAGCGGGGCCGGCGGTGGCATGGGCACGCCGTAGACGTGCTGCGAGACGGGCCGCTGCTGTTGCTGGCGCTGGGCTTCGGCGGCGCGGCGGGCGGCCTGGGCTAGCTGGAAGTCGTAGGTGGCACGCCGGTCGGGGTCGCCGAGGATGCCGTAGGCCACGGCTACGGCTTTAAACTGCTCCTCGTAGCGTATGTCGCCGCCGTGCTTATCGGGGTGATAGCGCACCACCAACTGCCGGTAGGCGCGCTTGATATCGGCGGCCGGGGCGTTGGGGGCAACTCCAAGAACTTGGTAATGATTCTGACTCACGCTAGCGGCAAACACAAAGGTGGGTGCAAAAGTCAGCCGCGCGCCGAAATTTTCCGTAGAACCGGCGCGGTCCATTGCTTTTTTCTGCGAAATCAAAGAAACTGCCGGGCTTTTTTTTCTTGTCTCACTCCATTTTCGCGCCGCATGTTCAACGACGACGATACCTCCAAAACTCCCCGAAACGACAGCCTGATTGGAAACCTCACCGGGTACCTCGATACCCGAATTGACTTGGTTCGGCTGGAAATTCAGCAAAAAGTATCCACCATTTTTGTGGGTACCATTCACGGCGCAACCCTGGCTATTCTGGGGCTGCTGTTCGTCATCTTTGTGAGCATCTTTGCTGGGCTGGCGCTTAACGCCGCACTGGATAGCCCGTATTGGGGCTTTGGCATTGTGGCCGGCTTCTACCTGGTGCTGCTGGTGCTGGTGTTGGTAGGGGTTGATAAAACAGCTTTCCAAGGCCTTGCCAATAAGGTGCTCAAGGATACCATCTATAAATCTGACAAACGCCAAGCTTAAGCCAACCCTACCATGAGTGAGTTGCAAAACCCCTTGTTCGAAGAGGAAAAGGAATTTCTCGAACGCAAAAAACTGGAATACGAGCGTGCACTGCGGGGCGACGTGGACCACATCAAAGACCAGTCGGTAGTAGTAGGCAAGGTGGCACTGGTGGGCGCGGGCCTGGCTGGTGGCGTATGGCTTATCACCAAGCTGATTGGTGGCAAAAAGCATAAGCGCAAAGCGCGTGCAGCTGAATACGCCGAGGCCGACCATGACTACGAGTTTGGAGCCGACTACTATTCCAGTAGTAAGGGGAAAAAGGATAAAAAAGCCAAAAAAGGAGACGGCCTGGCGCACAAATCGGCCGAGGAGTCGGCCCGCGCTTTTGTGGAGCACCACGAGCATGCCCATGAAGCCGATGACCTAGGCTTTGGCTCCACGGGTTCGCATTCGGAAGATTATTCCTCGGAAAATGCTTCTGCTGCTCCTTTTGCTGCCGGTACGACCTTTGCCGATGAGGAATTTGAGGAAGACCCCTTCCAGGATTTGCCTTATGATGATAGCCGCCGCTTGCCCGCTTCGCACGCTTTTGATGAACCTGCACCGGCTGCCAGCCCTGCTAATTCGCGTTCGCGCATGGTAGGCTCGGTGCTGCAGGCTTTTTTGCAGTCTGATACGGGCAAGGTGCTGGTGGCGCAGGCGGCTGCCGTAGCGCTGGCCATGGTGACGAAAAAAGTAGGTGAGTTTTTCCCGGCGGACAAAAATGCCGACCTTGCGACTTCTCCCGGCTACGCCAAGGCCGAAACCGGGGCTTCTCCCGTCGCCTCGTCTGCTCCTTCTGACTCCTCGGATGCGTCCAACCCCCCTAAGTCTTTATGATGCGCTGCGCGCCCGGCAGCAGCACGGCCGCAAAGCGCTGGCCGTATTGCTCGATCCGGACAACCTAGATGAAACCAGCCTGCTGCACCTGCTCAGCCTGAGCGAGACGCATCCGGTTGATTACTTTTTTGTGGGGGGCAGCCTGGTGCTTAGTGAGCATCAGGCTGCCCTCATCACGTTAATTAAGGCGCATTCCGATGTGCCGGTGCTGCTGTTTCCCAGCCATAGCATGCATCTCGATGGGCCGGCTGATGGCTTGCTGCTGCTCTCGCTTATTTCGGGCCGCAACCCGGATTTTCTGATTGGGCAGCACGTGGTGGCCGCGCCGCGGCTCAAGGCCAGCGGGCTGCAACTGCTGTCTACGGGCTACATGCTGGTCGATTCGGGTCGGCAAACGACGGCTTCCTACATGAGCGGCACCACGCCGATGCCGCATAATAAGCCGGGCATTGCGGCCTGCACCGCGCTGGCTGGCGAACAGCTAGGATTGAAGCTGATGTACCTCGATGGCGGTAGCGGAGCCCAAAACCCGGTGTCCGGCGCGATGATTGCGGCCGTGCGCGAAGCTGTGAGTGCGCCGCTGATTGTGGGCGGTGGGCTGAATTCAGGCGAGAAAGTATATGCCGCTCTTGCCGCCGGAGCTGACGTGGTAGTAGTCGGCAACCACATTGAGGCCAGGCCGGAGTTTCTGGCCGAAGTGTCAGACGTGGTTACCTCGTTTAATCAAGTAGCAGCTTCGCGGCGGGTTTTTCAGTAACTGCGTAGCGAGCGGCTTAGCCAAATGAAAAGGCCCTGAAACCACCGTGCGGTTTCAGGGCCTTTTCATTTGGAGCCGATTATTGGACTCACACCGATAACAAGAAGCACTCGGTAAAATGCCTATTATCAAACGCTTGTCCGGTAGCAAGCGGTTTTTGTATTTCAAGAGGTAGCGCCAGAGGTGCTGTTTTCAATTAAATGCTTCCGAACCTCGCCCCGGTCAAAGCCCAGCTGCTCGATAACCTCCCACAGCCTTTCCACCGTGATGTCGGGCGCACTGGGTATGTAGCCCCGCACACGCCACAACTCGATGATGTCGCGCGTCTCGATTCCATATGGCAGCCGGTGGGGGTTATCCGAGAACAGCGTGACCTCTTTATCGTCAGACCGCAGCCGGTGCTTGATGCGCTTGAGCATTACCGATTCGGGCGTCACAACCACGTAGACCTCGCCCGGCTCCAACAGGCGTAGCTCCTCTACCCGGGTAGCCACCACCACGTCACGGTGGTTAATCGTCGGCTCCATGCTGTCGCCGGCCACCTCGAAGGCGCGGAACTCGCCCCGCTCGAAGCCAGGGATTTTGTAGGTGCCAAACTGCTGCAGGTACACTGCCTCGTTGTGAGACATAGAATAACCGGCCTGCGCGGGGATGGACACCAGCACCGTGTTTTCGTTGCCCTTGTCGTCCACCGTCACCACAACCACCTTATCCCCGCGCACCACTTGATGCAGCCAACCCGGTAGCGCCGCTTGATTTCGTTATTAAAGGACCGCCACAACTTAGGCGGCACCGCCGCGGCCATGCCGCATTTCCAGAGCCCCCTGCCGGCGCGTTGCGCGCTTTGTTGTTGCGCCGCCCGCCCGGCCACCGTCCGGCTCGGGTCGTAGGCCCAGGCCCACCCGCGCACCACCAGCAGCGAATCCAGCGGCACTGCCCGCCCCGCAGCTGCCACCGTCGACACCGGCAGCAGCACCGCCCCCAGCGTCCGGCCGTACAGGTCCATTCCGGCCCGCGCCACCAGCACCATCCGCCCCGGAGCCAGCAGCCGCGCCACCGAATCCGTTGCCTGTAGCCCAAACGCCTGGTCATGCTCCGGCGCATCCACGCCCAGCAGCCGCAACCGGTAAGAGCTGGAGCCCGAGAGCACGATGTAAGTGTCCCCGTCGATGACGCGCACCACCCGGGCCGCCTCAGCGGCAGCCGTAGCGCGCACGGTCAGCGAAGAAGCCGGAAAGTCATCGGACCGGCTGCCAATGCAGCCGCCCGCCAACGCCCCAGCCAGCACTAGCCCGCTCACCCTCGAAATAATCCTTTTGCACAACATAGGCCGAACCTACGGCCCGGCTTTAGCGGTTGTATCTTAGCCTGCCACTTTTACCCAAAACCCTCCCATTATGCCCCAGGTCTGCATCTGCCCGAAGGAGGCAGCCCAGCTTACCGGCACCAAATACAGCACCGCCAAGGTGCTGCTCCAACGCATCCGGAAGCACTTCGATAAGCCCGCCCGCGCCTACGTGTCCGTAGCCGAGTTCTGCCAATACACCCACCTCCCCGAGGCCGAGGTTTCCCGTGCCCTGAATCGTAGCTAAAGCATAGCTGAAGTAAGGCAAAGGCCACCTTCGCGCAATTGGATGCTAAACTTTGCCAGCTCAGTTAGGTGTGCAACTATTTTAGCCGTAGCCGCTGCAACTGTTCCTGGGCCATGCGGCCGTTTTCGTAGGCTTCCCCTGCGCAGTACACGTGTTCGTCGTCGTAGCCGGTGATGAAAGCGGCGTTGAGGCTGGTGCGGCGGTTCACGCGAATGAAAGAGTCCTGCAAGCCCGGGGGCAGCAGCTGGTCAAGCACATAGTACAACGAGCCGCGGATGGCGTGGCTCAGGCGCTGGGCCGGAGCCCGGAGCGTAACGTAATTTTTGCCGGCTTCCAAACTGGCGACGTCGCGCCAGTACAGCTTGTGCGTGAAGGCGCCGCGCTTGACAAAGAAAAATTCCGGCACCGGTGCCGCCGGCGCGTTCGGGTCCGGCAGGGGCGCGGCCTGGTGCGCGGCGGCGCGCTCAATGGCCGTTTGGATGGCCGCGAACAGCGCGGCGCTGTTCACGGGCTTGATGAGGTAGCCGCTGGGTTGCAGCCGCGCCGCCTGCCGGATGGTGTCGAAGTCGTTGTAGGCCGTCAGAAACAGAAAGGGCGGGCCTTGGGCGTCGCGCAACTGCTGCGCCAACTCCAGCCCCGACTGCTGGGGCCCACCGCCCAGGTTGATGTCCAACAGCACCAGGTCGGGGCGCGGCCCGGCAAACGCCTGCTGCGCCTCGGCAAACGTGTAGCACGTGGCCAGCACGCCGTAGCCCAAGTCTTCGAGGGTCAGGCGCAGGCTTTCGGCAATCAGGGCCTCGTCCTCGACGACCAGCAGGTTGATTTTAGGTGCGGAGTCCATGCGGCATGCGGAGGTAGTAGTGGTAGGGGTGGCCCGGCGCGGCGCGCAGCGTGGCCCCCAGCTGCCGGGTAAGCAGCGTAATGATTTGGGTGCCCAGGCCCGGCACCGCGGCAGCGGCGGGCACGCGGCCGTTGTCTTCGTACTCCAGGCACACTTCGGCCGGCGTGTTGTGCACCGTCACGCGTATCTCCAGGAACGGCGCGTCGGTGGCGGCGTATTTGATGCTGTTGGTGACCCATTCGTTGAGGATGAGCGAAAGCGGCAAATAGCCGTTGGGCGGCAACTGCAAGCCCTCCGTTTGGAGGTGGGTAACCACCTGCCGGTCGTTGGCCAGGCAGCTCACCACCGACGAAACGAGGCCCTTGAGGAACGCCGCCAGGTTGACTTCGGCCCCGGCTCCGTTCAGCAACTGGTTGTGCAGGGCCGCAATGCTCTCCACCCGCAGCCGGGCCGCCTGGAGCTGCGAAATAACTTCCTCGTTGTCGGTGCGGCGCTCCTGCATCTGCAACAGGCTGTAGACCATGTGCAGGTTGTTTTTGACGCGGTGCTGGATTTCCTTGTTCAGCAGCCCCACTTCGGCGGCCTGCTCGTCGAGGTGCTGATTGGCGGTGGCCAGGGCCGCGGCTTGCTGCCGGGCCCGCCGCCCCTGCCGGTACAGGTAGAAGCACAAGACGCTGATGACGGCCAGCCCCAGGCTGAGCCCGACCAACGCCCGCTGGCGTGCCTGCTGCCGGGCTTCGGCCATTGCCTGCCGCTGGCTTTCCGATTCGGCCAGCACCCGGCCCATTTGCGCCACGTCGCCGTCGTTGTTCAGGTGGTTGTACATGCGCCGGCTGGTATCGGCGTAGGCGTAGGCGGCGCGGTACGCACCGGCCGCCGCCAGCAATTCCGCCAGCAAGCGGCCGTGGTATTCCCGCTCGGGCGGACTGGGAATGCGGGCAAAGGCCGCCCGCAGCGAATCCAGGTAGGGCGAGTACCGGCCGGGGCGGCGGTAGAGCACGTCGAGGCGGGCTTGCACCAGGTAGTAGTCGTCGAGGTAGTTGTACGTGTTGGGGTCGTTGCGCACCCAGGCCCGCCGCACCAGCTTTCGGAGCAGGGTATCGGCCAGGCCGTAGTTGCCAATTTGGGTGGCGCTGAGCGCCATTTCGACGGTGCTGGGCACCTGCCGCCGCACCGAGTCGGGGCGCGCCGCCAACTCGCGGTTCAGCTGCCGCAGGGCCTGTACGGCGCGCAGGCTGTCGGGCAACTTGTCGTAGGCGTGGGCCACCAGGAAGCGGGCGTAGAAATAGCGCCGCCACTGCCCCGGCAGGTGCGCAAAGCCCCGGGCGGCCTGCTGAAAGTAGCGCACCGTTTTTTGGGGTTCGTGGTTCCACGCGTCGTACACCCGGGCCCGGGCAAACACGGCCTCGGCCAGCAACAGGGAGTCCTGGGCCTGTTCGGCCAGGCGTTCGGCGCGGTCGTAGTAGAGCAGGGCCTGCGCGAAACTGCCGTAGCCCTGCTTGCGGGCGTACACCGAGTCGCCCTGCTGCAACAGGGCAAAGAAGCGGTGGTGCAGCGGGGTGGGCGGGCCGGGCACCGCCGAAGCGTGACCGGCCAGCAGGACCAGTAAGGCGAGCAAGGCCCATCGCCGCGCCAGCGGGCGACCCTTCCCGCGGGCGGTTTGGTTCATCACAGCGGGCAAAGATAGCCGGCGGGTTCGGCCGTGCCCCGGCGTGCCAACCTCAAAAACCAGGGCTTCGTGCTCAAAATTCTTGACAAACGGCGCCCCGGGGCCCTCCTTTGTGCCACCGTTTCCCCACGCCCGGCCGCCCGCCGGGCGTTTGCTTTTTACCCCCTTCTTATTTCGCCCGACCGTGAAAAAACTCTTACGCGTCCCCGTTGCCTTTCGCCGTTGGCTGTTGCCCGCCGTGCTGCTGGGCGCCGCCACCGTTGCCCGTGCCCAAAACAACGTGGGCGTGGGCACCACCACCCCCGATGCCTCGGCCGTGCTCGATGCCAACTCCACCACCCAGGGCCTGCTGGTGCCGCGCATGACCGCCGCCCAGCGCGCGGCCGTGAAAGACCCCGCCACCAACAAGCCCGCCACCGGCCTGCTCGTGTACCAGACCGATGCCCCGGCCGGCTTTTATGTTTACAACGGCACGGCCTGGGCGGCCCTGAGCGGCGCGGGCAGCACCGGCCCGGCCGGCGCCGACGGCAAGAACAGCCTCGTGCGCACCACGGCCGAAGCGGCCGGCGCCAACTGCGCCACCGGCGGCTTTAAAACCGAATACGGCCTCGACGCCAACGCCAACGGCACGCTCGACGCGGCCGAGGTAAATGCCGCCCTGACCCGCTACGTGTGCAATGGCGCGCAGGGCACGACCGGCAGCACCGGCGCCACAGGCCCCGCCGGCCAGGGCGTGCCCACCGGCGGCACGGCCGGGCAGGTGCTCAGCAAAGTAGACGGCAATAACTACAATACGCAGTGGACAACGCCCAGCGCTTCGGCCGCCTACCCTAGCATTGAATTGAGCACTTCCGTCACGTCGTCACAAACGGTTTCGGCGTTAAACGGCACCAACACCTTTGTACCACTCGTTTTTTCGAGCAACAACAGCCCCAATGCCGCCCTCACGGGCGGTAATACCTGGAACGGCACCGTGTTTACGGTCGGCAGCACCGGCGCGGGCTGGTATCAGGTATCGGCCCAGATAATCGCCGTAACCAGCGGTGGGGGATTCACTCCGGTAGGGATACAGTTCTTCCTAGATAAGAACAACGCTATCGGCAATGCGCTGACACCCAGTAGCTCAAGCCCCTACGCGCTCAGCACTTTCGACTACAATAGCGTCAATAACGCCAACTACTACCGCAATCGGGGGGCAGTCAATACTATCATCTACCTGGCAGCCGGCGACCAGATTACGCTTCGCGGCCAGTCTTGGTCCTCTACTGTCACCAGCTACACCAGCACCGACGGCAGCAGCAATCTGCAAATTGTGCGGCTGAAATAACCAGCCTTGTCGTTTCCGTGTGACTGCCTGCGTGTGTTGCCTGTGCATTCTTTCTGACTGTAAACCGGCCCAGCTACGAGCAGGTCGCTTGCAACGGTGGCTTCCCAGCAAAATGAATGGCCTTCTATCCTAGCCGCACACCCTAGTTCGCGGCCCTTTTTGAATATGAAATCCTGCTTTATGGCACCTAGTTTTCTTGCCGCCAAGCGGCTGCTTACCCGGCTTAGCTGCTTGGTGGTACTGGCACTGCTGCCCGCACTGGCCCTGGCCCAAGCCCCTTGCGCCCTGGCCTATACCACGGGCGGCACCAGCCCGCTATTGGGTCTCCACACCGCTTATCAGCAGTCGTTCACGGCCACCTGTAGCGGCAAGCTGACGACGATGGTATTTACCTTTCCCAGCACGGCCGACGACTTTCGCAGTAATGGGCAGTACGTCGTCCAAGCCAGCCTCAAAGACGCGGCCGGCACCACCACGCTGGCCACGGCCCCTCGCACGGACCAAGTATTCCCCGGTGGTACCACCACCTTCGATTTCAGCGCTGCCAATGCCTTACTAACCAGCGGCACGCAGTACCGCTGGGAACTGCTGGAAATAGAAACCAGCACTGGGCTATCCAACTACCCGGTCTATCTGCTACAGTCCTATCTGACCGACCCCTATCCAGGAGGGCAGGCATACGGCACGGCCACAAACGGAGGCAGCGCCGCACCCGCGGCCAATCGCGACTGGCGGGGTTGGACAGTGAATATCGGCCTCGCCGTGCAAGCGGGCACTATTAGCTCGCCACTGTGCGCGGGCTCAGCGGTAGCGATACCCTTCACGGCCTATGGCACCATTGGTAGCGGCAACACCTACACGGCACAGCTTTCCAACGCCAGCGGCTCGTTCGCAGCGCCCGTCACCATCGGTACCCTGAGCAGCACAGCCGCCACCGGCACCATCAGTGCCACGGTGCCTGCCGGCACGGCTTCGGGTACGGGCTACCGCATACAGGTGGTGGCCTCCACGGCGGGCTTTTCGCCCATCCCCAACACGAGTGACCTGACCATCACCAACACGGCCGCTCCCACGGGCGCGGCCAGCCAGAGCTTCAGCAGCGGCGCCACGGTGGCGAACCTGGCGGCCACTGGCACGGCCCTTCAGTGGTACGCGGCCAGTGCGGGCGGCAGCCCGTTGGCTGGCAGCACCGCGCTGGTAAACGGCACCACCTATTACGCCACCCAAACCGCCGGCGGCTGCGAAAGCACCAGTCGCTTCGCCGTAGCGGTTGCCATCACCGCCCCGGTTATCCCCGTGCAGGTGCTCACCAGCGCCGGCGGTACCCTGTTCGTCAATGCCGGGGGCACCCTCGTCGTGAATGGTCACCTGCGCCAGACCGGCGCGGCCCTGCTGCGCACCACCGGCGCGGCCACCGTGCGCGGCGACCTGACCAGCACCACTCCCGCCGCGCTCGACCTGAGCACCGGCACCTTAGCGGTAACCAGCAACCTGAGCAACACCGGCCCCACCACGGCCACCACCGGCACCCTGCTGCTGAACGGAACCACCAACCAGACCGTGGACCTGGCCGGCGGTACCGTGGGCCAACTCGTGGTCAGCAAGTCCACCGCGGGCGGCACCCGGGTGGACCTGCCCACCGACCTCACCGCGCTTACCGGCCTCACGCTCACGGCCGGCAGCATTCGCACGGCCGCGACGGCCACGCTCAGCCTGCCCGCCGGGGCCACCGTGGCAGGCGAAGGACCGGGCCACTACGTGCAGGGCAATTTGCGCGTGAGCCGCACCGTGGCCGGCCCCGGTTCGGTCGATTTTGGCCTTGGGTTCGTGCTCAATTCGGGCGGCCAAAACATGGGCCCCGTCACGGTGACCCGTACCGCCGGCTTGCAAACGGTGGGCGTGAGCTACGGCCAGAACCTGGCCGGTACCGCCAAAGGCATCGACCGGGTGTGGCGCGTGTCCGCGGCGCTGGCCCCGACCGCTCCGGTGTCGGTCACCCTGAGCTGGGTCGCCGACGACGACAACGGCTTTGTGGCCACCACCCCGGCGAAGCTCTGGCGCGCCGACCAGCCCAGTGGCCCCTGGAGCCCGCAGGGCAGCGCCGCCAATGCCAGCGCCCGCAGCTTCACGGCCAACGCTTCGCAGTTGGGCGTGCTCACCGTCAGCAACACCACCCAGCCCCTGCCCGTGGAACTGGTGTCCTTCGCGGCCCAGCGCCAAGGCGAAGCCGCCTACCTGACCTGGGCCACGGCTTCGGAAAAGAACAGCGCCTATTTCGAAGCCGAAGCCAGCCCCGACGGCACCGCGTTTCGCCCCGTGGGCCGCGTGGCGGCCCAGGGCAACAGCACCCAGCACCACAACTATTCGCTCACCGACGCCAACCTGACCCACTACGCAGCCCCGCTGGTGTACTACCGCCTGCGGCAGGTGGACCAGGACGGCACCGCCAGCTACTCCACCGTACGGACGCTGGCCGTCAGCGGTGCCCCGGTCACGTTCCGGGCCGCGGCCTGGCCCAACCCCGCCCAACCCGGCGTAACCACCCAGCTGCAGGTGAGCGGCCCCGACGCCGGGCAGCCCGTTGAGCTGACGCTCACCGACGCGGCCGGTCGTGTGCTGGCCCGGCGCACGGTGTCCGCCGCGTCCGGCCCCATGGCCCTGCCCGAGGCCGATGGCCGCGCCGCCGGGGTCTACCTGCTGCGCGTGCGGCAGGGAGCCAGCCAGCAAATGGTGCGGCTGCTGCGGAAGTAGCGCGGGCACCCGGTTCCCACTTCCTGCCTTCACCAACTGCCTTTGCTATGCTACCACCTTTCGCATCTCCTCCTCGTCATTGGCTTTGGCTAGCCATAGGGGCTGGCCTAATGGCTCTAGCAGCAGCAGGTGCTGCGCTGGCATAGGTGCACACCCTCGCGTAGGTAGTGTGATGTTGCTTCGCTATTTGCAGTAGCATACCCAAACAGCCGTACAAGTTGCGGCATTCAGAATGGCGCGTTACCAGCTTCACTGGCCGGCTGGCAACGCGCCATTTTCCAAAAGCTCTATGTTCAGGCCACGGCCGGCGCAACGTCGCAAATCTGGTTAGACTGGGAGCTTGCCATGTCCGTCTCGCCCGATTGACCGTCCCAAATCCGGCGCATGGTCTGGTGCTGGAAGTCCTCAATAATCTTGGCGTAGATAAGAGTGGTTTGCACCTTCTTATGCCCAAGCACTTTCTGCAGCACCTCCACCGGCATCCCGCGCAACAGGCTTTGTGTGGCAAACGTGTGGCGGGCCGTGTGCATCGTCACGAGCTCACACTTGGGCACCGCCGCCCGCACGATGCCGCCGCTCTCCGTGCTCACCAGGTCGGCCGCGCCCGTCAGGCCCGCCAGCTTGGCCACCCGTTTCAGGTACTTGTTCATCACTTGGTTCGGGTGCACCGGCAGCAGTTTGAGCCGTTCCGGGTCGTTATACTTGTCCAGGATGGCCGAAGCCGCCGCCGTAAGGTAGATGCTCACCCCGGCCCGCGTCTTGCTCATCATCAGCCGCAGCAGCCGGCCCCCGTCCCATTCGTGCAGGTGCCCCCGGTGCAGGCCCGACACGTCCGAGTACCGCAACCCGGTGTAGCAGCAGAACAGAAAAATGTCCCGCGTGGGCACCAGGTTGGCTGGCAGCATCGCCGTGGCAATGCGCTCCAGCTCCGCAGCAGTCAGGTACAGCTTCGGCGTGTCAAACGACTTTATCACCAGCTTGCTAATGTCCACGCTCACGGCCACGCTCCGCTCGTCCCGCAGCCACCGCAGAAACGTTTTCAGGTCCTTGATGGCCGTTGCCACCGAGTTAGGAGCCAGCTTTCTTTCTTCCCGCAGGTACACCATCAGCCGGTCATGCAGGGCCATGTTATAGGTCGTCGGGTCCAGCATTGCGCCTGACCACTTCTCAAAGCAGGCCATCCAGTTGCGGGTAACCAGATTATGGCGCAGCGTTTCGAACGCATACCCCCGTGCCTTCATTGACCGGCGGTATTCGTCATACCAAACCGTCACGGACTCCTGCTCGACTACCGCCGCTTCCGGCTCGGGTTTGGGCCGCAGCACTTCGCGCAGGCCTGCCAGGGTAGGGGCTTCGCCAGCTGCCCGTAGCTTACGCCACCACGCCAGGGTATCAGCCGCCAGCCGCACCAGCAACTGGTTTGCTTCTTCCGCTAGTGGGTAAGAAGCGCGGAACTTTTGCCGGTCAGCGTTCCAGTCGCTGGCCTTGCATTTCTCACCGGTAGCGCATTTCAGACGGGCACCGTCGAAGTACACTACCAGATGCACCGGACACTTTCCGGCCTTGTCTTTCTTGTCGGTTCGCAACACAAATTGGGTAACCATACACGGGGGGCGTTAAGGGGGGCGTCCCTCGCGTAGGGAACCCCCGATTTCGCGTCGTGGAGGACCGAGACCCCCAGACGCAAAAAACCCGGAAAACCCCTTCCACGACGTGAGAAGGTATTTTCCGGGTGCTCTGGGTGTGAATGTGTGAGCCGATTATTGGACTCGAACCAACGACCTGCTCATTACGAATGAGCTGCTCTACCAACTGAGCTAAATCGGCTTGTGCCCGACCAACGGTTTTGGAAGGGGCTGCAAAGATAGGCAATACGCCGGAAGCCACGCAACCACTGGCAGAGAAAAATTTAGCAACCGAACCCCGCGCCGTGCGTTTGCAATCGGAACAAAACTGTCGACCCATGAAATTACTTCCCTCTCTGACTGCTGGCCTGGCCGGTGCTGTGGCCCTGACGCTGTTGCACGAAACGGCCCGCCGGCTTCGCCCCGAAGATGCGCCCCGCATGGATGTGCTGGGCATGCGCGGCCTGCGCAAGCTGCTCGGCAAAGCGGACGCTCCGCAGCCCGATACCCACACCTTATTTAATATGACAATGGCCGGCGATGTGCTGAGCAACGGCTTGTATTACAGCATGGTGGGCAGTGGCCGGCACGCGCTGGCGCGTGGCCTGGCCCTGGGGGCGCTGGCTGGGGTGGGCGGCGTGCTGCTGCCCGGGCCAATGGGCCTGGGCACGGCTCCCACCAACCGCACGCCTCAAACCCAGGCCATGACGGTGGCGTGGTACACCGTAGGTGGCTTGGTGGCCGGGGCGGTGGCGCGGGCCTTGCGGAACCGATAAGAACAAGCCGGGCGTTGGCACAAAGCAAAAGCGCCGTTCGCACGTCAGCAGGCGCTGACCGTACTTTGCGGTGGCGTTTACGTTTTTGACTACATGAAATTCTGGCTCATTTTCATTCTGATTTTTTTCGCGGTTCGTTACCTGCTGCCCATTGTGCTGCGGCTGGCGCTGAGCGGCTTTGTGCGCAAGCAGATGCGCAACGGGGGCTTTGTGGTGCCGCCCCAGACGCGGCCCGAGAGCGGACCCACTTCCCGACCCGGCGAAGTGCGGGTGGACTACGTGCCGCCTACGGCCAGCTATGGTAACCAGTCCCACGATTTCAAAGGTGGGGAGTACGTTGATTTTGAGGAGGTAAAATAGAGGGGTTGAGCTTTTTGAGGTAATAAAGAGGTTTCGTCGGGCTGACATTCGTGTCACTTGGCGGAACCTCTTTTTGCGTTGTAAAACCGTGCCGTGGAAGCTATAGCATAGTTCTACTGTACCTTCGGGCACGTTTTCATTTTCCCCAAAATTGCCCTGATGGCTGCTGTTGTTTCTGCTCCTTCTGTTTCGTCCGCGCCGTGGTGGCAGCGGGCTTTGCCGCACGTGCTGGCGGTACTGTTTTTCGTGGTGCTGGCCTGCGCGTATTTCGCGCCCATCATGTTTGATGGCAAGACGCTGGCCCAGCACGACATAACCCAGTTCCAAGGCGGGGCGCACGAAGCGCAGGAATATGCCAAAGCCATGGGCAAGGAAGCGCTGTGGACGAATTCTATGTTCTCGGGCATGCCGACCTATCTCATCAGCCTGCACTTTCCGGGCGACTGGTCGGGGTATTTGCAGAAAGCCATGACGCTGGGCCTGCCCGCTGTGGTGGCCAACTTGTTTCTGGCGCTGCTCTGTGGCTACATTCTGCTGGTGGCGCTGGGCGTGCGGCCGCTCATTGCGGTGGCAGGCGCGGTGGCACTGGGTTTTTCGAGCTACAACCTGGCCATTCTGGCCGCCGGCCACAACACCAAGAGCCTGGCCCTGGCCTACGCGCCGCTGGTGCTGGGCGGCTTGCTGGTGACGTACCGCCGCGATAAGTGGCTGGGCGCGGCCCTGTTTGCCGTGGGCCTTACGCTGAATGTGCACGTCAACCACTTGCAGATTACCTATTACCTGCTGCTGCTGGTAGCCATTTTTGGAATTATCGAACTGGTGTCGGCCGCACGGGCGGGCCGCCTGCCCGAGTTTGCCAAGCGCACGGCGCTGCTGGCACTGGGCGCGGCTTTGGCCGTGGGCGTGAGCTTTGGCCGCCTTTATACCACTGCCGAATACAGCAAGTACAGCAACCGCGGCCCGAGCGAACTGAAAACGCCGGCCCCAACCCCGCCCGGCGAGGCTCCGGCTCCCAAAACGGAGGACGAAGGTTCGGGCGTGGACCGCGACTACGCTTTCCAGTACAGCTACGGCGTGGGCGAAACCATCACGCTGCTGATTCCCAACTTCTACGGCGGGGCCAGTTCCATGCCGCTCAGCACTGATTCTAACCTGGCCAAAGCCGGCCTGCCGCAGGAATATTTGGGCTCGATGCCCACCTACTGGGGCCAGCAGAGCTACACGGCCGGGCCGGTGTATATGGGCGCGGTGGTGTGCTTTTTGTTTATTCTGGGGCTGTTTGTGGTGGAGAAGCGCACGCGCTACTGGCTGCTGGCGGGCACTATTCTTTCCATTCTGCTGGCTTGGGGCAAGAATTTCGAGACGTTCAATTACCTGATTTTCGACCTGCTGCCGGGTTACAATAAATTCCGCGCCGTGAGCATGGCGCTGGTGATTGCGCAGTTGGCCATGCCCATTCTGGGCGCGCTGGCGCTGAGCCGTATCCTGCGGCCCCGTCCGGCTACGGCCCCTGCGTTGCCGGGTACCAAGGCCCCGATTTCGGCTGATGCGGCGGCTTTGCTGCCCAAGGTTCTGTATGCCGGTGCTATCGCGGCCGGGCTGTGTGTGCTGGCGTATCTGGCCAGTTTCAGCTTCGATTTTGCGGCCCCCGTGGATGGCGAGCTGACCAAGCAGGGCTTCACGCCGCAGCTGCTGGGCGCGTTGCGCGCCGACCGGGCCGACTTGCTCCGCAACGACGTGTGGCGTGGGTTGCTGTTCATCGGCGCGGCGTTGGGCGTGCTGTATTTCCATTTGAAAGGCCAGCTGAAACTGGTGCCGGCGGCGGCCATTATGGTGGTGCTGGTGCTGGTGGACTTGTGGGGCGTGGACAAGCGTTACCTCGGCGACAATAAATTCCAGCGCGAAACCATTGCCGAGGAATTCCAGCCTACCGCGGCCGACCAAATGATTTTGCAGGATAAAGACCTGAGCTACCGCGTGCTCAACGTGCAAAATCCCTTCAACGAAGCCCAAACCTCGTACTTCCACAAGAGCATCGGGGGCTACCACGGGGCCAAGCTGCGCCGCTACCAGGACCTGATTGAGCGCCAGATTGCGAACAACAACCAGCAGGTGCTCAACATGCTGAACATGCGCTACCTCATCACCGGTGACGCCAAGCAGCCGGTGCAGCGCAACCCCGGCGCGTTGGGCAATGCCTGGTTTGTGAGCCAAGTGAAGACCGTGAACACCCCCGACCAAGAAATGGCCGCCCTCAGCACCCTGAGCCCGGCCACCGAGGCCGTGGTAGATGCCAGCAAGTTCCCGCAGCAAAAAGCCGCGACCTACGATATTGCCGGCTCCAACATTGCCCTCACCAATTACAGTCCCGACGAGCTGAAATACCGCTGCAATGCCACCCACGATGGCCTGGTGGTGTTCTCGGAAATCTATTACGCCGACGGCTGGCAGGCCTTCATTGATGGCAAGCCGGTGCCGCACATCCGCGCCGATTACGTGCTGCGGGCGCTGCAAGTGCCGGCTGGCGCGCACACCATCGAGTTCAAGTTTGAGCCGAAGGCTTACGCCGTGGGCAATGGCGTGTCGTTGGCGGCCAGCATCGCGCTGCTGCTGCTGCTGGTGGGCACGGGCGTGTACGTGGCCCGTCGCCGCGAGCGCAGCGGCGACGAGCTGGCTGATACGCCGGTGCTGGCATAGTTTCCGCGTTGTAAGAAATCAGGAAAAGGGGATGGGAGAAACGCGGTTTCTTCGGTCCCCTTTCTCCTTTTACCGCCGCTCCGATGCCTGCTTTATCCTTGCTCCAGCTGCTTGATGAGCCTGTGGCCGCTGCGCACGGCGTGCGCCTGCTGCTGTGGCGCGACGACCTAGTGAACCCGGACCTGCCCGGCAACAAGGCCCGCAAGCTCAAGTATAACCTGATGGCGGCGCGGGAGCAGGGCCACCACACGCTGCTCACGTTTGGCGGGGCGTACTCCAATCACATTGCGGCGGTGGCGGCAGCCGGCCGGCTCTTGGGTTTTCGCACCATTGGCCTGATTCGGGGCGATGAGCCAGCGGTTGGAGCTGCGCTAAATCCCACGCTGGCCCAGGCCGTCGCCGATGGCATGTCCCTGCATTACCTCGACCGCACGGCCTACCGCCGCCGGGCCGAGCCGGAGTTTATAGCAGAACAGCTGGCTGGCTTCGGCCCGGCCTACGTGCTGCCCGAGGGCGGTACGAATGAGCTGGCCCTGTCCGGCTGCGCCGAGCTGGTGGCCGAAATTCAGCAGAAGGTTGCGTTCGATGCATTGGCCGTGGCGGTAGGGACCGGCGGCACGTTGGCCGGTTTGCTCACCGGCCTGGCTGGGCAGCAGCACGCTGTGGGCGTGGCCGCATTGAAAAACGGTGGCTTTTTGCGCGCTGAAATCGATGCGCTGACCCAGGCGGCAGCTGGGCAGGCTTTCGATAATTATTCGCTCCAGACCGATTATCACTTCGGTGGTTATGCCAAATACTCGGCCGAACTGCTAGCGTTTATTCAGCAGTTTCAGGTTCGGCATGGCGTGTTGCTCGACCCAATTTATACCGGCAAGCTGCTGTTTGGCGTGCTGGATTTGATTGCGAAGGGCTATTTCCGGCGGGGCAGCACGGTGGTAGCCATCCATACTGGCGGGCAACAGGCGTGGGCCGGGTGGCAGGAGCGGTTCGGGAGCAAGCGCTAAACCGCAGCCGGCTTCCGGCCAGCCCACCAGCCGGCTATTTCCAGCGAGGCCAGCACGAATACCACCGTCAGCACCGGGGCCAGAAACCGCACGTCCCAATCATCGACGGTGAGCATGATGATGGCCGTTTGCAGCAGGAAAATGGCCGCCAGAAACACCCGTGCCGGCCGCCAAACTTCCATCCGCCGTGCGCCGCGCGCCGCCAGCCAGTAAGCCGGCCACAGCACCACCACGCCGATAATCCGGTGCGCCAGCGAGTAGTGCGGCTTGAGGTAGCTGACGAATACGAACAGCTTGCCCAGCATCAAACGGCCCAGATACAACGGATTATGCGCCCCAAAATACACCACCCGCGCCACCGGGCCGGTGTCGGGTGGCGGCATGTTGAGCGGCGCGGCCTGGTGCACAGCCCACAGCTGGTAACGGAAAATAAGCTCGCCGCGCTGGTAGGTATCCATCAGGTAGTAGGTGGCAAGCTGATGGTTGAGGGCCACCCACAGCAGGGGCGAGAGTAGCACCAGGCCAACCAATGCCGCCCGCCACGGCCGGTGGTCGGGGGCCCGGCGCAAGGCATCGAGGCCGGCCAGGACGGCGGCCAGTGCCACCAGAAAGCCGTTGGGACGGGCCAAGGCGGTTAATATCAGTACAATAATCAGCCCCAGCCAGTCTTTTCGTCGGCCGCTTTGCAGCTTAGTGAAGGCCCCGAACGACAGTGCCACCAGACTGATAAACAACGACTCTGTAAGGAGGAAAACGTTGAAGGGCTGAATATCAGGCCAGGCGATGAAAAGCAGCGTAGCAAGCGCCGCCGCGCCGCGTTGGCCGTGGCTCAGCCGGCGCGTGCCTTGGTAGATGGCCCGCGTGGCCAGCGCCGAAACGGCCATCTGGCCGGCCACTATTCCCCACCAGCCCAGGCCCAGCCGCAGCCACAGGCTCTGGAACAGCGGGTAGAGCACGTAGCGCAGGTTGTGGCCGGGCTCGAAATAGCCGCGCTCGGCAATGTTGGCGGCGTAGGCCAGGTAACGGGCGCTGTCGTTGGCGAAATATGGCCCGTGGAACTTGCGCAGCTGCACCAGCTGCACCAGCACCCACAGCCCCGCCAGCAGCGCCGGGTGGTGCCGCCACAAGCGTTGGGCCAGCAAGCGAAAAGAAGTCGGAGCGCGCATCGGTCTGCAAAGCTAGGCCCGTGTCCGGCCCAACACCGCGCCGCGCCCTGCGTACTTTACGCTGTATGAATCTAGTCCGCCTCGTTCGCCGTCTGTTGCCATTGTTGTTTCTCGTGGGGCTGGGGTGGTTTCTCTGGAAGAAAATTGGCCCCACACTCGCCGACCTCAATCCGCTGAATACGGAGCCCAAAGTCACCGTCACGCACAACACCGTGCTCACCCAGGTCGAAGCGCTGGGCAAGCTGGAACTGGTGCGCTACAAGTTCAAAGACATTGTGGAGTACCGCCGGGCCAGCCGCTACCCGCTGCTGCCCGATGCCAAAGTAGCCCTCGTGGTGGGCGGCGAAGCCGTGGGCTGCCTCGACCTGCGCAAAATCCGCCCGCAGGACGTTGTGTTCGAGGGCGACTCCATCGTGCGCGTGGTGCTGCCCGCGCCGGAGCTGTGCTCTTTCCAAGTGAACCACGACCAAAGCCGCGTGTTCAGCACCGAAAATGGCTTTTTTCAGGATGCCGACCTCGTGGACCAGGGCTACAAGTACGCCGAAAAGCAAGTACGCAACGCCGCCCTGCAATCCGGCATTCTGGCCCAGACGCAGCGCAACGCCGAGCAAATTCTCGTCCCCATGCTACGCACCCTCACCGGCCGCCGCGTGATAGTGGGCCAGCAATTGGTGATGCCGGCGGTGGGGCCGAAACAGTAATGTAGCGCGGACTCTGCGAGTCCGCGTCTCGCCGCGCAGCGGCGAATGGGTTGCCACACGACGCATCTCAACGATTATTCGCCGCGTGGCGGCGAGACGCGGACTCGCAGAGCCCACGCTACGTGTAGGTTACTCATCATCCTCCGGTACCTTGCCCAGCTCATCGAGCGCCATTTTTATCAAATCCTGCTCATAGCCTTTTCCCGTCAGGTACTGCGAGATTTTCATGCGGCGCACGCGCGGGTTTTTCTCCTTTTCCTGGCGGTCCTTTTTCTCCATTACCTCCACCAGGTTTTGGTAGTACTCTTCGCCGTCAATTTCCTTCATGCCCGATTTGATGCAGTATTCGCTGATGCCTTTCTGTTTTAATTCCTGCATGATGCGGCGGCGGCCCCACTTCTTGTTCCGGTAATGGCCGCGCACGAAAGCCTGCGCAAACCGCTCCTCGTCCAGCAGCTTTTCGCGGCTCAGGCGGATGATGATTTCGCCAGCTTCGTCCTCGTCGAGGCCGTAGGATTTTAGCTTTTGCTCCACCTCCTTTTGAGTGCGCTCCTGGTAGGCGCAGAAGGCGGCGATTTTTTGCAGGGCCTCGCCGGGCGTGTATTGCTTGGGGGCTTTGTCGGGGGATTTAAACATGCGGAGGGGCTTTTGAAAGGCAAGTAACACTCAACAACGCAGCGGGGGCTTCGTTACCAGTTCGCGGGCGAATATTCGGCGGCCGGACAGAATATTTGTTCCCAGCCGGGCAACTCATTGGCGCGCCTGAGAATCAGTTGAGGCAGGGCCGTAACTTGTGCGGGCCTTTTTCTGCCTTTTGCCCGCTGTATGTCACGCACACTGTTTCGTTGGGTTATATTCGCCTTCTTGCTGGGCTGCTGGCCGGTTCTGAGCCGCGCCGGCGTTATCCGGGGTACGGTGAGCGGGGCGGATAAGGCCGGCCTGGCCTTCGCCAACGTGGCCGTGCGCGGCGCGGCCACCAGCACCGGCGCCAACGAGCAGGGCCAGTTCCAGCTGCGGCTGCCGGCCGGGCAGTACGAACTGGTGTTCCAGTACGTGGGCTACAAGCAGCACATCGAGCCCGTGCGTGTGCCGGGCGGCGACTCCACGCTTACCGTCAACGTCACGCTGCAGCCCGAGGCCTACAACCTGGGCGAGGTGCTGGTGAAATCCTCCGACCGCGACCCGGCCTACGCCATCATCCAGGAGGCGCAGCAGTGGCGGGCCTACCACAAGCGTGAAGTGGCCGCCTACCGCGCCCGCATCTACATCAAAGCCCTGGGCCGCATCACCGACACGCCGGCCAAAATCATGGGCCTGTTCAAGCTGGGGCCGGACATCAAGAAAGGTATTTTCTACCTCTCCGAAACCGTGTCCGATTTCAGCTTCACGCAGCCCAATATCGTGAAGGAAAAGATGTTGTCGAGTCGCATCAGCGGCGACTCGCGGGGCATCAGCTTCAACCGAGCCAGCGCGGGACGCAACCTGAGCTTCTATGAGAACCTGATAAATCCGGGGTTTTCGGAGCGTGGGTTTGTGTCGCCCATCGCCGGCAATGCCATGCTGTTCTACAAGTACGAGCTGGTGGGCAGCACGCCGCAGGGTGGCGTGCTGGTGCACAAAATTCGGGTGCTGCCGCGCCGCCGGACAGACCCCGTTTTCGCGGGCTATATCTACATCGTGGACGGCTCGTGGCGCATTCATTCCGTCGATTTACACCTCGATAAAGATGCCCAGCTTGACTACGTGGACGAGCTGCACCTGGCCCAGCAGTACGCGCCCGCGCCCGGCAATCCCAACGTCTGGCTCATTCAGTCGCAGCAGGTTACGGCTAATCTGTCGGGTCTGGGTTTCAAAGGCTCCGGCTACATCACGGCCGTGCTTTCCAACTACGCCAACGTGGTGCCCACCTACCCCACGCCGCCCGAACCCAAGGCCGCGCCGCCCGTGGTGGCCGAGGGCAAAAACGCGCCCGTGGGTCAGGAAACCGCCGCCCAAATCCGCAAGCGCAAGCCTGACCTGCGCGGCCTCAACGCCCAGGTGCGCAAAAAAGTGAAGCAGGCCCAGCGCGACTCGCTCAAAAACGACGTCTTCGCCCAGATGCCGCGCGGCGAGGTGCAACTGGTGGAAAAAGGCGTGAACGAGCGCGACTCGGCCTACTGGGACGCCGTGCGCCCGGTGCCCCTCACGGCCGAGGAACAGAAGGATTACCGCGTCAAAGACAGCACCGAGGTTATCCGCCGCTCGCGCCCCTACCAGGATTCGATGGACCGCAAGCGTAATGAGTTCGAACCCATCAGCCTGCTGCTGGGCGGCTACACGCACGTCAATAGCTTCAAGAAAACGTCGTTCTACGTGCTGCCGGTGTCGCAGATTTTCCAGTACAACACCGTGGAAGGGGCCGTGCTCAATGCCCAGGCCACCTTCAGGAAGCGCACCGACGACCGACGGAATCTCAGCATCACGCCGGTGCTGCGCTACGGTTTCAGCAGCACCGAGCTGAACCCCAGCCTGGAGGCCAGCTGGCAGCTGCACCCGGCCCGCCGCCAGCAAATTGGCCTGAAAGCCGGCCGAACCATCGAGAATTTCGATAAGAACTCGCAGGTGACGCCGCTTATCAACACACTCTACACGCTGTTGGATAACCGCAACTACGCCAAGCTCTACCGCCGCGACGGGGCCGAGTTGAGCTACCTCACCGAGCCGCTGACGGGCCTCACGCTACTTACCACCGCCGCCTACTTCGACCGCCACGAGCTGTACAACACCACCGACCGCCTGCTGCACGACGTACCCGGCCGCGCCTTCACTCCCAACAAACCCGTGAGCGACGAGCTGCCCAATACCGGCTTCGGCCGCAGCCGCATCCTCACCGTGGCCCTGTCGGCCGATTTCAAGCCCGGCCAGCGCTACATCAGCCGACCCGATGGCCGGTTCAACCTCGGCTCAAAATGGCCCACCTTCAATGTGCAGGGCCGGCTGGCCATCCCGCACGCGCTGGGGGCCGATGTGCGCTACCTGCTGCTGCAAGCCGGCGTGCGCGATGCCGTGCCGCTGGGGCTATTGGGTACCAGTAACTTCCGCGTGAACGTAGGCGGCTTCGTGGGCAAGCAGGAGGGGATGACCTTTATCGACTACCGCCACTTTTCCGGCAACCAAACCATCCTGAGCGGCAACTTCAGCAACTACCAGCTGCTCGACTACTACCGCTTCAGCACCAACAACACCTACCTCGAAGCCCACTACGACCACCACTTCAACGGCTTTATTTTCAACAAAGTCCCGCTCTTTCGCAAGCTGAAATGGCAGGAGGTCGTGTCGCTCAACTACCTCACCACCGCCCAGGCCGGCCACTACGTGGAGCTGGGCGCGGGCGTGGAGCACATCCTCAAAGTGCTGCGGGTGGATTTCTACACCGCCCTGCAAAGTGGCGAGCGGCTGGGCACGGGCGTGCGGATAGGCGTGGGTTTCTAGTGGTTGCGGATGGCGCGCATCATGTTCGCTAAGGCGGCAGCCGGGTAGGCTTTGCCGCGCGAAATCACGGCGTCTATTTTTTTGATGTTGGCAATATCTTCCAGCGGGTTGGCGGTCAGGAGCACCAGGTCGGCGTCTTTGCCGGGGGCAATGGCCACGGTTTGCTCGGCCACGCCCATGAAACGGGCCCCGTTGAGGGTGGTGCACTGCAGCGCCTGGAGGGGCGTGAGGCCGGCTTTCACCAGCAAAATCACCTCTTCCTGAAGCGAGGCCCCGGGGTAGATGAAGGAGTTGAACGGGCCGCTATCGGAGCCGGCTAGTAGCGTGACGCCGGCCGCCTGCATGGCCGGAACCATGCTCATGAATTTGGCTTCCAGGTTCTTGCTGAAATTCTGGCTGGCCAGCGACTGCACGCGGGCATTGGTGAGGCGGCGCTGGTAGGTGGCCTGAATTTTGGGGTCGATATATGCCAATAAAGTGTCGCGGGCATGGTCATTTTCGGGCAGCTCGGTGAGCGTTTTGCCAATGTAGAGCGTGGGCACGGCGGCGGTGTGACGCTTGGCCATGAGGGCGAATATGCGAGCGGCGGCGGCCGGGCTGTAGGTGTCGTATACGGCCGGTAGCGTGGCAAACAGACCCAGCGGTTTGCTGGTGCCCACGCTGTTGCGCACCAGTGCGGTGAGGCTGTCCTCCTTACTGGAGCAGGCCTTGAACACGTAATAGAGGTGCTCAGTCGCATCAAGGCCGCACTTCACGGCGTCGCTCAGCTTCACGGAGTAGGGCATGTGGCCGGTGGTTTTCAGGCCGTGCCGCTGGGCCTGCCGGATGGTTTCGAGGTAGGCCGCGCCCGAAATCTTGCTGTCGTAAATCTTCACGTAGTCCACCTTCAGCCGCTGCAACGAGTCGAGCGCCTTGCTGATTTGGGCTTTGGTTTCGACTTCCAATGAGCCCGGCCAGTAGGCGCCGGGGCCGTCAATCTTGGGGCCGGAGGTAAAAATGCGCGGCCCGGCCAGCCGGCCCGCGTCCATGTCGCGCCGCCACTGGAAAATACTGGGCGTGAGGTCGCCGCCCGCGTCGCGCACCGTGGTGATGCCGTGGGCCAGGAACAGGGTCAGGCTCTTTTTATTAGCCGCGGCCAGGCTGTCGCCGCCCCGGAAATGCACGTGCATGTCCCACAGGCCGGGTATCAGGTAGCGGCCGTTGCCGTTTACGTATTGCCGGGCGGCGTAGCTGTCTTTGTCGGCCAGCTGCACGCTCACGATTTTACCCTTCGCAATGGCCACCACCTGGTTAGGCGTGAGCTGGCCCGTGCGCACGTCCACGACGGTTACGTGGTTGATGACGACGTCATAAATTTCCAGCTTGGTGGGGCGGCGGGCGCAGGCGGTGAGCAGCGCGGCCGTCAGCAAACCAAAAACAACTCGGGACAATTTCATTGCGGGCGGTGACAAGCAGAGCCGGCAAAGTTAGGCCGGCAGGCGCACCGTGAACCGGGTGAATTTTCCCTCCTGCGTTTCGACGGTCAGCGTGCCCGCGTGGCCTTTTGTAACAATATCATAAGCCAGCGACAGCCCCAGGCCCGTGCCGTCGCCGGCCGGTTTGGTGGTGAAGAACGGCTGGAACACCCGTTCCGCCACGTTGGCTGGGATGCCGAAGCCGTTGTCATGCACCTCAATTTCAATCCATTCGCTTGCGCGGTGCGTTCGCACGCTCACCTGCGGCTGAAACCCGGGGCCGCTGGCCTGCTGGTGCTGCCGCACCGCATAAAAGGCATTCGTGAACAGGTTCAGCAGCGCCCGGCCCAGTTCCTGCGGCACAGTAGCCACGGTGCCCACGGCCGCATCGAAGTGCGTTTCCAACTCCACGGCGGGCGTGAGGTGCTGGTCTGGCGCGCTCTGGTAAGCCAGGCGCAGGTTTTCGGCCACCAGGGCGTTGAGGTCGGTGGGCACGGGCTGCCGGGGGCCGGGGCGGGCGTGCGCCAGCATATCGGCGATGATGGCCGAGGCACGCTGCCCGTGCGCGCTGATTTCGTGCAGGTTCTGTTTTAGACCGTCCAGTATTTGCTGCTCCAGGCCATCCGGCGGAGTGGCGCCGTCTTGGTCGAGCAGGCCCACGCTCACGTCGGCAAACTTGCGCATGAAGGCCAACGGATTCTGCAATTCATTGGCAATGCCAGCCGAAAGCTCCCCCACGAAAGCCCATTTCTCGGCCGCCACCAGCTGCGCCTGAATGGCGCGCACTTCGGTCAGGGCCTCGTCCAGGGCATTGCGCTGGGCTTCAATCTGGGCGTTGCGCTCGTTTAGGAGGCGGTTGGCGCGGCGCTGGCGGCGGTTGGCCCAGCCCAATAGCAGCGCCACCGTGAGCAGAACGCCCAACAGGGCCAACAGGCCGGCTCGCTGGTAGTTGGCCGTTTGCTGCTCCTGCGCCGCCCGCTGCCGGAGCTGCTGCTGCTGCTCGGTAAAGGCCAGTAATTCCAGCTGCCGGAATTTCTCGGGGCCAAAAAGGCTGTCGCGCGCCACCCCGGCCAGGCTCTGGTAATAAAAAGCGCTGTCGGGGCGGTGGCGGGCCTGGTACAGCCGCGCCAGCAGCGCTCCAGCGTCCATCACCGTGAGGCGGTACGACACGGCCTGGGCCTGGCGCAAGGCGTCGCGGGCGTGCTGGAGGCTCGAATCGGGCTGGTGCAGCTGCTCAAACAGCAGGGCCATGTGGTAGTGCGCCATGGCTCGGTTGCGCAGGTCGTTGGTGGCCTGCGTTTCGTGCAAAGCCCGGCGGTAGTAGGCGAATGCTTCCGGATAGTGGCCCAGGCGGGCCTGCACCACGCCCATGTTGCGGAGTGCCAACGCCACGGCCAGCTGGGGCCGCCGGTTTTGGGTAATAAGCGTTTCGGCCCGCTGCTGCAGGGCCAGCGCCGAATCGAGCTGGTTGAGCTTCTCGTAGCAGCTGCCCAGGTTGGTGAGGGTACCCGCCACCCACGGCAGCCGGTGCAGGCGGCGGTACAGCTCCTCCGAAGCGCGGTAGTAGCCAATGGCTTGCGGGTACTGGCGCAGGTCGAGGCTGATATTGCCCAAGCCGTTCAGGTTGTAGGCTTCGCCCTCGGGGTCGTGGCTTTGGCGGCTGAGCTGAATGGCAATCAATTGATTGGCGTAGGCCTTGGGCAGTTCGCCGCGCTCGCGCAGCACCATGCCAATCATGCCCTGGGCACGGCCGCGGCCTTTGTCGAAATTTAGCTGTCGCGCCAGCTGCCAGGCCTCCTGGGCCAGGAACATTGTCGAATCGGGCCGCGAAGCCCGGTAGGTGCGGCCCAGCTCCAACAGCAACAGCACCCGGGTCGAGTCAGGCGGAGCATGCGCCAGGATGCGCCGCAGGCTATCGGTAGCCGGGGTTTGGGCATGTGCACACGGCCCCCAGCCAGTGAGGAACAGCCACAGGAATAGCAGCAGCAGGCGTGCGGCTGAGGCAGGCATTATAGAATTGGCGGAAAGGAACGGAAAGGAAGGCCGGCTCGCAAAAACCGGGCTAGGAGAGGAACGTCACTACGGGCTTGCGAATTATAAGTAGTTACGTAAAACGGAGTTGTTCGGCTTGCCGACTAAATTGACAACGAACAATTTTCCGCAATAGTTGAAAAAACGTATTGATAATCAAGTCGCCACCAGCAGCATTCTATCCCTAAACATTAGAAAGGCCGCTTCGAGCAATCGAAGCGGCCTTTCTAATGTTTAGCACTACGCACGGATAACAGCCTGGTCGTGAGGTGTTATTGATTTAGCAATCAATAATCTACAGCGGCTTTTTACGCTCGGCCTGAAACTTCTTTAGCTGCGGGTCAACCTGCTTTTTATCGCCCACTACCACCACGGTCATGGCTTCGGGGCGGATGTATTTGCGGGCGGTGGCGCTCACCTGCTGGGGCGTCACGGCGTTGATGTTCTGCACCTGCTCGGTGAGGAAGCTGTCGGGCAGGCCCTGCAGGTCGAGGTTGTTGAGCTGGCTGATGATGCCGCCGGGACTGGAATTGCGGAGCACGAACATGCCGCTCTCGTAATTCTGAATGCCTTTGAGCTCGGCTTCGGTGGGCGGCGTTTTTTGCAGGCGCTCCACTTCGTTCATGATTTCACGCAGCGAATTGTAAGTGTCGGCGGTGGTCACGTCAGCGTTTTCGCTCCAGTTGCCGGTGTGGTAGTGGGTTTCGAGGTAGCTGTAGGGCGAGTAAGTGTAGCCCTTGTCCTCCCGGATGTTGCGCGTGATGCGCGAGCCAAACGAGCCGCCGAGCAGCGAGTTCGTCACCCGCAGACGGATGTAGTCGGGGCTGGTGGGGTCGGCGGCGGGCAGGCCCACCACAATGGTCGACTGCGGTGCGCTGGGCCGGTCCTGGGTAAGAATGTCGCCTCTGGTCAGCGGCTTGGCCACTTCGATAAGTGGAGCCGGCCCCTTCGTAAAATCCTTCCAGGCGCTGCTGATGGCCTGGCGCAGCGCCGGCGCATCAAACAGCCCGGCCGCGTACACACTGGTGCGCTGGGCACCGTACTGCTTTTGGTAAAAATTCTGCACCTGTTCCAGGGTCAGGGCATCGAGCTGAGCATCGGTGGGCAGGGGCCGGCCGTAGGGGTGGCTGCCGTAGATGGCGGCCGAAAACTTCTGGCGGGCCTGGGTGCTAGGCTGGGCGCGGGCCAGGTTCATCTGCCGCTTCAGGTCGGTTTTGAGGCGGGGCAGCTCCGAGGCCGGCAACGTGGGGTGCATCACCACCTCCGCCAGCAAGGTGGCTAGCTGCGGCGCATATTCGCTCAGGCAGGAAGCCTGCAGCGTGGTTTGGTCGGCGCCCGCCGAGATGTAGAGCGAGCCGCCCATGCGGGCCATTTTCTCGGCCAGCTGGGTAGCCGTCATGGTGGGCGTGCCTTCCTGCAGCAGCTTGGCCAGCAGGTCGGCCAAGGCCACTTCGTTGGCTCCCTCGTGCACGTTGCCCGCCTGAATGGCCACCATCATGGTCACTTTGGGCACCTGGCCGTAGGGCACCAGCCGGGCTTTCAGGCCGTTATCCAGGGTGAAGTCTTCTTTGGCGGGCAGGGCAAAGTCGCGGGGGGCGCTGCCTTCGGGTGGGGTTTCTTTGGGGGCGGTCGGCGTGTTGGCCACGGCCACGGCCTTGGCCACGCTGGCAGCGCGTGTAGTGGTGGGCTTAGCCGAGGCTTTGGGCTTGGCGGGAGCTTGCTGGGCCTGCGCCCCTGGCGCACCGCTGGCAACGAGGGCCGCACCGAGCAGCCCGATAAATAGCTTGTTCATGGCGATGGGAGGGAAGGCTAGCTCTTGGCCAGTGGGTTGACGGTGAGGATGGTGCGGTTGCCGGGGCGCAGGTATTCGCGGATGGTTTTCTGCATCAGCTCGGGCGTCACCTTGCGGAATTCGGCTTCGAGGCGGTTGATGCGCGCCGGGTCGTTGTCGAACAGTGCAAACACCGCCAGCAAATCGGCCCGCCCGAAGTTGGTCGAGCCGCTCATCTGGTCATAGAACGCGGAGCGGATTTTCACCATTGCCAGGTCCAACGTGGGTTGGTCGATGCCATTCTTCGCCAGCTTGCCGACTTCCTGGTCGAGCACCCGCACCACCGAGTCGGCCTGCACGGTGGGGTCGTAAATCAGGCTGCCCATCCACAGCATCGGGCCGTTGTAGTTGAACTGGTTGCCGAGGTCGGAATTGATGCCGCCGCTCACGGCGTCGG
Source organism: Hymenobacter ruber (assembly GCF_054783255.1). Lineage (NCBI taxonomy): Bacteria > Pseudomonadati > Bacteroidota > Cytophagia > Cytophagales > Hymenobacteraceae > Hymenobacter > Hymenobacter ruber. The sequence continues at coordinate 1,526,036 of NZ_BAAGQX010000002.1, read as the reverse complement.
AGTAGCCGCGCTTCTGCACCAGCGCCTGGTAGAGGCGGCTGTCGTTGCCCTGCAGCAGAATCTGGTCCAGCATTATCATGGCGTAATACTCGGGCGTGTTGCGCTCGGGCATGTGGTAGGCGAAGGCCAGAGCGGGCTTGGTGGCCAGCTTGTCGTCTTGCGCAAAGCGCTGCTCCTGCTCCTGGCGCGGCTCCGTGAGGTCGGGCTTGGGCGGCTGCGGGGCGCTGGGGATGTTGCCGTAGTATTTCGCCACCCAGGCCTTGGCTTCGGCGGGCTCGAAGTCGCCCACCACGGCCAGTACGGCGTTGTTGGGGGCGTAGTAGGTCTTGAAGAAGGTCTTGGTATCGGCCAGGTTAGCGGCGTCCAGGTCCTTCATATCCCCGTAGAAATTGTGGGCGTTGTTCCAGTTTTTGTTGGCCTTCATGGGCATGTCAATCCACGGGAAGCTGCCGTAGGGCTGGTTGAGCACGTTCACGCGCACCTCGCTTTTCACCACGCCCTGCTGGTTGGTGAGGTTGCTTTGGTTGATGGCCAGGCCGCGCATCCGGTCGGCCTCGGCCCACAAAATGGTTTCGAGCTTGTTGCTGGGCACCACCTCGTAATAGTTGGTAAAATCGAACCGCGTCGAGCCGTTCAGCGCCCCGCCGTTCTTCTGAATGAGCTGAATAAACTCGGCCTTGCCCAGATTTTGCGAACCCTGAAACATCAGGTGTTCAAACAAATGCGCAAAGCCCGTGCGGTTGCGCGGCTCGGTGCGGAAGCCTACCGCGTAGTAGGCCGCCACGGTGGCCGTGGGCGCGGTGTGGTCGGGCGAGAGCACCACCCGCAGCCCGTTCGGCAAGGTGTAGTACTCCACCGGAATCTGGAAGGCCGGGCTGGCTGCCGCGGGCGGTGGGGTAGCCACGCTGGTAGCGGGGCCGGTCGCCGGGGCCGTGACCACCGACGTGGCTTGGTGGCTGCACGCGCTCAGGACCATCGCAACGGCCGGGGCCCATTGCCAGCCAAAGCGAAGGATATTTAACTGTCTCATAGGTAAAAAGGTGTGAATGTGAAGAAAGTGTGTTCGATTTACACATTATTGCCGAAACCTCGCCAATCCCGGCTGCGGAATGTTGCTTAAGCAGCAGATGCGGCACCCACTTGCGGGGTTGCTCCACGGCCGGCCGAAACTCCCAGGCGTTGAAACGCAACGCCGTTTTTTGCCGGACCTTTGCGCCATCATGCTCTTCCCCCGTTTCCTCGACCTGCCCGCCCTCGTCCCCGGCCGCCTGCTGCAAGCCCCCGCCGATGCCACGGCCGAAGTGCGTCACCTGCTGCTCGATAGCCGCCGCGTGGGCTTGCCCGCCGGGGCCGTGTTCTTCGCCCTGCGCGGCCCCAGTCACAACGGCCACCGCTACCTGCCCGACCTCTACGCCCAGGGCGTGCGCCTGTTTGTGGTGGAAGAAAGCGCGGCGCTGCCCGGCGGCCTGGCCGCGTATGCCGGGGCCGGTATTCTGGCCGTGGCCAGCCCGCTGGCGGCCCTGCAGGCGCTGGCCGCGGCGCACCGGGCCGGGTTTGCCGGCCCGGTCATCGGCATCACGGGTTCCAACGGCAAGACCATTGTGAAGGAATGGCTGGCCCAGCTGCTGAGCCCCGACGAGGACATCTGCCGCTCGCCGCGCTCCTACAACTCGCAGGTAGGTGTGCCGCTGAGTGTGTGGGAGTTGAACCCCGAGCGTCATACACTGGGGATTTTTGAAGCCGGCATTTCGGAAGTAGGGGAGATGGCGCAGCTGGCGAAAATCATCCGGCCCACGGAGGGCATTTTCACCAACCTCGGCACGGCCCACGATGCCGGTTTTGTCTCCGAGGAACAGAAGCTGCACGAGAAGCTGCAATTGTTTCAAGGCCCGGGGTTTCAGCGGCTTTTTTACTGTGCCGACCAGCCCCAGGTGCGCACCGCCGTGGCTGCCCTGCACCTGCCCGGCTTCTGCTGGACGCGCTTGCCAGCGCAGCCCGCCGACCTGCGCTTCACTACCGAAGCCAGCCCGGCCCACGCCACCCGCCTGCACGTTGATTATCCGGCCACCGGCCTCAGCGCTGCCTTCACACTGCCCTTCGCCGACGAGCCTTCCCTCGAAAACGCGCTGCACTGCCTGGCGGTGCTGCTGCACCGGCCGGTAGAGCCGGCCGAGATTCAGCGCCGCCTGCTGCGCCTGCACCCCGTGGCCATGCGCCTGGAAATGAAACTGGGCCGCCACGATTCCTACCTGCTCGACGATACGTACAACAACGACCTCGCCGGCCTGGCCCTGGCCCTCAATGCCCTGGCCCGACAGAGCCGCCCCGGCCGCCGCACCCTCATTCTCAGCGATGTGCTGGAATCCGGCCTGAGCAGCCCGGAGCTGTATGCCCGCGTGGCCGCCCTGCTGCCGGCGGCCGGCGTGAGCCGGCTGGTAGGCATCGGGGAAGAGATTTCCCAGTTAAGAGTGAAGAGTGAAGAGTTAGGAATTGGTGCAGCGGAATTAGATTCTAATGACCCGTCCAACCAACTCCTGACTCCTAGCTCTCAACTCCTAACTCAATTCTATCCCACCACCGAAGCCTTCCTGGCCCAGCTCAATCCCACCGATTTCGCCCACGAAACCATCCTCATCAAAGGGGCGCGGCGCTTTGGCTTCGAGCGCATTGTGGCCGCCTTGCAGGCCCAGCAGCACGGCACCGTGCTCGAAGTCAACCTCGACGCCCTCAGCCACAACCTGCAGCACTACCGCCGCCAGCTCCAGCCGGGCACCAAACTTATGGTAATGGTGAAGGCTTTCGCCTACGGCGCGGGCTCCTACGAAGTGGCCAGCCTGCTCGAATTCCAGCGCGCCGACTACCTCGCCGTGGCCTACGCCGACGAAGGCGTGGCCCTGCGCGAAGCCGGCATCAGCCTGCCCATCATGGTGATGAATGCCGCGCCCGATGCCTTCGAAGCCCTGCGCCGCTACCGCCTGGAGCCCGAAATCTATTCCTTTGAGATGCTGGATGAGTACCTCGCCACCTTCTCGGGACCAGCCGACAGCAGTCTCCCCATTCCCAAAATTCACCTCAAGCTTGATACGGGGATGCGCCGCCTCGGCTTCGACGAAGCCGACCTGCCGGCCCTGGCCGTCCGCCTGCGCCAGCACGCCGCCCGCCTGCCCGTGGCCAGCATGATGACCCACCTCGCCGCCGCCGACGAGCCCGGCCACGACAACTTCACCCACGAGCAGTTGGCCGCTTTCCGCCGCATGACGGCCACGCTCGAAGCCGCCCTGGGCCATTCCGTGCTCAAGCACGCGCTGAATTCGGCTGGCATACTGCGCTTCCCGGAGGCACAGTTCGACATGGTGCGTCTCGGCATCGGCCTCTACGGCGTGGACGCCAGCAACACCGCCGACCCCGCCGCCCTACGCCCCGCGAGCCAGTTGCGCACCACCATTTCCCAAATCAAAACCCTGCCCGCTGGTTTCACCGTGGGCTACGGCCGCCGGGGCACCGCTGCCCCGGCCGAGCGCCGCATTGCCACGCTGGCCATCGGCTACGCCGATGGGTATGACCGCCGCTTCGGCAATGGCACAGGCACGGTGCTCATCCACGGCCAGCCGGCCCCATTGGTAGGTTCGGTGTGCATGGATATGTGCATGGTCGACGTGACCAACATTCCGGCCGCCCGGGCCGGCGATGTCGCCCTGATTTTTGGCGAAGGGCTGCCGCTGCCGGAGTTGGCCGGTCGCATCGGCACTATTGCCTACGAACTGCTCACCAACGTGAGTGAGCGCGTGAAACGGGTATTTGTGAGCGAATAGACAATACTACGGGTGTGAATTTTCAAAGGTCTGGTTGGCTGCCGGGGGAAGTAACAGCATTTGCTGATGGGTAACATCCTGCAGGTTTAAGCGGGCCAGAAATGTTTTACGCGGGGTGAAAGTGGCTATTCGGCGAAAAAAATTGAAGAATAAGCAGTGCGGAGATGAGTTTTGTAGCTGATGCCTTCCGGTATCGTTATATCCTTCACCCTTTTCCGTTCTAATGAAATCAACTCGACTCACAGTTTCTCTTGCTTTTCTTCTTTGCTGCACGACCTTGCCACAGGCTTGGGCCCAGTCCGATGCGACCGCCGAAATTGTCGGCACCATCCGCACCGACAAGGGCACTCTGCTTACGGGGGCTACTCTCTCGGCCCTGCACCTGCCCACGGGAATTCGCCGGTTCACATCCACCGATTTACAAGGGCATTTCGACCTGAACACCCTACTGTCGGGCGGCCCCTACGCCTTGCAGATTACCCAGCCGGGTTTCCGCTCGCAGGTTATCAATAATGTATTTCTGAAGAGCGGGCAGCCCGCCGACTTTCAATTCAACCTCGTGCCCGACCTGGTGGGTGTGGGTACGCGCCGCGCCGACCGCAGCGAGCAGGACGCCGTGGCACCCGTGGATGTGATTGACATGCGCGACCTGGCCACCACTGGCGCCTACGTCGACAACACCCGGCTGCTGAATTACGTGGTGCCCTCGTTCAATTCCAACCGTGAAACTTCGGCCGATGGGGCCGACCACGTCGACGGCTTCAACCTGCGCGGCCTCGGGGTCGACCAGGTGCTGGTGCTGGTGAACGGCCACCGCCGCCACTCATCGGCCCTGATTAACCTGCTGGGAAGCCGCGGCCTGGGCAGCTCGCCCACCGACCTCAACACCATCTCGTCCAATGCCCTCGACCGGGTCGAAATCCTGCGCGACGGTGCCGCGGCCCAGTACGGGTCCGATGCCATTGCCGGGGTAATGAACCTGACCCTGAAAAGCGACAACCACGGCGGTAATGTCCTGGTCAACAACGGGATTAATAGCTCGGGTTTTGGCTACAACACGACGCTCAGCGTAAACAAAGGGCTGAAACTAGGCCGGCAAGGTTTCCTGAACGTGACCGGCGAAGCCGACTACCGCAACTACACCACCAGCCCCGGCTACAGCCGCGACCTGAATTCGTGGCCCATCTTTTCGTCCGTGGCCGCCCGCGAAGACTCCTTCCTGCTGGCCAACGGCAAGACCAGCCGCGACTACCGCCAGCGCAACGGCGATGCCCGCATGATGAACTACCGCGCCGTGTACAACGCCGGTATTCGCCTCTCCGAAAGCGCCCGGCTCTATTCCTTTGGCACGTATAACTACCGGCGCGGCCAGGCCGTGGCCCCGTGGGTACTGCCCAGCGCCAACCCGCTCGACCTGGTGGACCGCGACGGTTTCCGCCTGGGTTACCAGCCCGATATCAATACCCGCATCAACGACGGGGCCGCCGTACTGGGCCTCGACCTGCAGCTCGGCCGCTGGGCGCTTGACCTGAGCCAGAGCGCCGCCGCCAACCGTATGCTGTACGACCTGAGCAATACGCTCAACCCCTCGCTGGGCGCAGCTTCGCCCACCACCTTCGAGGCCGGCGGCCTGCAGCTCAACCAGTACGTGACCAACGCCACCATGAGCCGTTTGTTTGGCAACGTGCTGGCAGGCACCAACGTCGCCTTCGGTACCGAATTCCGGACCGATGCTTACAAAATCATCGCGGGCGACGAAAATTCCTGGAAAGACTACGGCCAGGGCGCGGCCGGCGCCTCGGGTGGCTCGCAGGGCTTCATCGGCTTCGACCCCACTTCGGCCGCCTCGGGCAAAGGCAGCCGTCAGAACGTGGCCGGTTTCCTTGACGTGGAGGCCGACGTGGTGAAGCGCTGGACCCTGGGCGGGGCCGTGCGCTTCGAAAACTATTCGGACTTTGGCTCGAAACTGATTTACAAAGCCAACACCCGCGTGCAGCTCACCAACTGGCTGGCCCTACGGGCAGGCTACAACACCGGTTTCCGGGCGCCGTCGCAGGCCCAGCAGGTGTATAGCCAGCTCACGCTGCTGCCCACAGCCACTGGCACCACGTATTCCGGCATTTTCAACAACCAGAGCGCCATTGCCCAGGTGGCGGGCATTAGCCGCCTGGCCCCCGAAACCTCGCGCAACCTCAGCGCCGGCCTGGTGCTGAAGCCTGCCAAGAACCTGTCGCTTTCCGTCGATTTGTACAATATCGACATCGACAACCGCATTAGCCTCACCAATGTGTTCAGCGACACCACGGCCAGCTCATTGGGCAAAGCCCTGAAAGCGGCCAACACCGAAAGCGTGCAGTTTTTTGCCAATGCCGTCAACACCCGCACCCAGGGCCTCGACGTGGTGGCCCGCTACCATGCGGCGGTAAGCCGCGGTACCCTGTACGCTTCGCTCGCTGCCAACTTCAACGCCACTAGCCTGCGCAGCCTCCAGGTGCCCGAATCATTTCAGGGCATTCAGAATGACAACATTGCCGGTAACAACTTCATTGGCCAGCGCGAGTTGTCGCTTCTCACCACGGGTAGCCCCCAAAGCAAGCTTATCGGCACACTGGGCTACGATGGCAACAAACTCGGCGGCCAGGTGCGCGTTACCCGCTTCGGGCAGGTGTCGTTTTATGATTTCAACTTCGACGGCTTTGAGGAAGGCGCTTTCTTCCTTGTGTTCAAGCCCAAAACGAGCACCGACCTGCTGCTCACCTACCACGCCTCGAAAGGCCTGCTGCTGGCGGCCGGCGCGCGCAACATATTCAGCGTGCGCCCCGATAACATCGAAACGGCTGCCGACAATGGCCACGTGCCCGACGGCGTGCCCGCGCCCTACAACCACGACCGGGCCTCGGCCAACGCCTACCTCACCGCCAAGCACCAACAAAACGTGAGCCTGCCCTACGACCACGACATCCTGCCCTACCAGATGGTGCAGATGGGGGCCAATGGTGCCTTCTTCTACCTCAAAGCCTCTTATAGCTTCGGCTTGTAGCCAGCCGGTTTCACCTTGCAAAGCCTTCGTTTCGACGCCGAAACGAAGGCTTTTTTTGTGTCCGGGCCCGTGCGCGTAATGTTGGCAAGGTATTTATTTTGCTACTTTACATCTGGTGTAATGCGCCCGGAATATCTTTGAGGTGGCCCAGGGCTTTGTGATGTCTTTTAGTAATATGAAAACCAATACGTTCTGTCCGCTTCGTCTCGTCAGCGGTGTCTTTTTCTGCGTGGTGCTGGCGATTTCTGCGCACGCCACTTCTCAGGCCCAGACGGCTCCGGTGGCGGTAGCCGAGGTGCCGCCCCTTGATGGTCTTTGGAAAGGCCCGCTGAAAGTGCCCGGTGGTCAGCTCGAAGTCATCTTCCGCTTCGTGAAACTCACCGGCGGCGAATATTTCTGCACCCTCGACGTGCCGCTCCAGAAGGTGAGCCGCATGAACGTGAAAACCGAAATCAAAGGCGACACCGTGCGCCTGTACGCTGAAGAAGCTGCCACTCGCTTCGTGGGCCGTGTCTCGGCCGATGGCAAGCAGATGGCCGGTACCTGGCAGTCGCCTGGCTTCAAAGTGCCGATGACGCTCACCTTCAGCGCCCTGCCCGCCATGAACGCCAAAAACGTGCGCCTCACCCCGCCCTACCGCGAAGAGGAAGCCACGTTTAGCAACCTCGCCGTGAATGCCCGCCTCAGTGGCATGCTCACCATCCCGGCCGGCCCGGGGCCGTTTCCGGCCGTGGTGCTGCTCAGCGACAGCGGCCCGCACGACCGCGACGGCACCGTGGGCGACTTTGCCCCACTGGGTCAGCTGGCCGATTACCTCACCCGCCGCGGCGTGGCCGTGCTCCGCTTCGACGACCGCGGCGTGGGCAAGTCCGGCGGCACCCCCGCCGTCACCACCGAAGACCTGGTGACCGACGCCCAGGCCGGCCTCAACTTCCTGCGCACCCGCCCCGAAATCGACCTTTCGCACCTCGGCTTGGTGGGCCACGGCGAGGGTGGCAACGTGGCCCTGCTGGCCGCAGCTCAGCCCCTGCCCCCCGCCTTCGTGGTAACGCTGGCTGCTTACGGCCTGCCCGGCCGCGACATTGTGGTGCAGCAGCAGGCTACCACCCTGCGTACCCTGGGCACCGAGACGGCCCAGATTGAGGCCGCGACCAAGCGCCAGCAGGCCATGCTCGAAATTATCCGCCAAACCACCGATAATGCTCAGGCCCAAGCCATTGTGGCAAACATGCTGAAGCAGAACAATGCGGCCATCGACAACGCGACGGCCCAGGCCAGCGCCGCCGAAATGACTTCGGCTCGCTACCGTTACTTTCTGGCGTTCAACCCGGTGGAAAAGCTGCCGGCCGTCAATTGCCCCGTGCTGTTGCTCAACGGTACTTCCGACCTCACCATCAACGCCGACGCGAACATGACGGCCCTTACCAAGGGCTTGAAAAACAACAAGAACGTGACGGCCAAGAAGCTGGTCGGCGTAAATCACCTCTTCCAGCCCGACCCGTCTAAGTGGCCGGTTATCAATGGCCAGCCCCAGCCCAACTTCTCGCCCGAAGCGGAGGATACCATCCGGGAATGGATTGTGGCTCAGTCCAAAAAGTAGGACCGCAGATTCGGACGGCCTTTGGTAATGTCCCATGCCGGTTTATCACTTACCAACAAAAAAGGTCCGGCTCACAAGCCGGACCTTTTTTGTTGGTGACGAACAATCGGATTTAGAGCTGCAAACAACTGCCGTCCGAATCTGCGTCATCCGTCAAATCCGTTCTAATCGGCGGTCTTACTTAATCATGTCAACCTCGGCCTTAATCATGGCGTTGTAGCGGCGGCCCTGGCCGTTGGCCAGCGTCAGCAGGTTCCAGCCCTTGCCGATGGTGTAGCTCCAGGTGCGGCTTTCCTTGTATTCGAAGGTGGGACGCATAATCTGGCCATACGGCGTGTAGTTGTCCATGAAGTTGGTGGTGTAGAACTTATCACCGCCCACAATCCACTCCATGGCCACGAAGAAGCCTTCCTCGGGAGCCGGGATGTTGTAGGTGCTCAGGTCGATAGTGTACCACTCACCGCCGCGCGCGGCCGATACCACTACGTTTTCGGTGAGCAGGTCGGTATTGGGGGCGTTGTAGTTGCCGTCGGCCTTGTAGATGCGGACGCGGAACGGCTCACGCGGGAAACCGTTTTCGCCGATGTAGAACGACACCGTGCGCACGTTGCCAAGCTTTTTCTGCTTGTCATTTTTCACGAAAAACGCGTACTGCGAGCCCGGCAGGCCCTGAATCATGCCCTCGCCGGGGTTATTCGACTTCGAGCCCAACTCCAGGTTTTTGAGCTTGCCGCCCTTCACGGTTATGTTCGACAGCTCAACCACGCGCTTTTTCAGCTCGATGATGAGGTCTTCGGTGCTGCCGCGCTTGATAAACACGGCGCTGCGCTCGTAGCCGAGCGTCATCACAATAAGGGAGTCCTGGCTGGTTTTTTCGAGGCCGGCCAACTGGAAATAACCGTATTCGTTCGTGAGCGCGCCGGTGCCTTCCTCGCGCAAACCGATGGAGGCGAACGGAACCGGGTCTTTGGTTTTGGCATCCACGACGCGGCCCGTAATGCGGTTTTCCTGCGCCCAGCTCAGCGCCGGCAACAGCAACAGAAAGGCCAGAGCGAGAAAAGGTATGCGTTTCATCATCGCCAAAAATAATTTATAATGGGTTGTAGTCTGGCAAATTTACAAATTTTGAGCCACTCTGCTAGCATCCTTTATTCCATGAAGCACGTATTGGCGCGCTATATGCAGATTTTTTTTTGCTGCGTAACAACGGGAGCCTGATTTTATTGCTGTACAAGCCTATCGGGCTGCGCCTACTTGGTTTGAAGCCGGTTGGTAATAATACGATTGAGCAATGGGAAAATAAAAAAATTAACATTACTGAATCCTTTCCCGTACTGGGACCGGAATCTTTTTCCAGAACTTACCCACTTCATTTCATGAAAAAGTCCTTCTTCTCCCTGCTGGCCGCTGCTGCGCTGCTGGCCAGCTGTGAAACCAAGCATTCTGAAACCAAAGACCAACTTGCCGAAGCCGGCCAGGACACCGCTGTGATGGCGCGCGATGGAAAAACGGTGGCCGATGTGGCCAGCGATGCCGGTGCCGCCGTCGATAATGCCTGGGACATGGGCAAAGCCAAGCTGGCCGACGTAAAATTCAAGGAAATCACCCTGCCGGGCGTGTCGGTGCGCGGCGATAGTACTTACAACGTATATAGTGTCGACGAAAAAGTACTCTTCGATACCGACAAAGCCGATATCAAGCCCAGCGCCGCCGAAGCCCTGAAACAAATCACCGGCTCCATTGGCCAGCGCTACAACGCCAGCCAGGTACGGGTAATGGGTTTTGCTGACTCGCGCGGCGACAAGAGCTACAACAAAGACCTGAGCGAGAAGCGCGCCGAAGCTGTGAAAAACTACCTGGTGGCCAATGGCAACATTGCCGCCACCCGCGTAAGCGTGGAGCCGATGGGCGAAGCCATGCCCGCCGCCTCGAACGCCACGGCCGCTGGCCGCCAGGAAAACCGTCGTGTAGAAATTGCGGTTCGCACCAAATAATCCGCTCCTGAGCACAGCCACCAGCCGTAGTTCCTGACGGCTACCAGTTGCAAGCCAAAAAGCCCCTGCGTTATTCCGCAGGGGCTTTTTTTTGATTTAAAGAATAGGACTCTGAGTAAGAGGGAGAAGGAGCAAAGCGGAACAGTAGCAAGGCGTTTTACGACTTCATTCCCTGTGCTCTGGATTGGAGCAATGGTATCACAGTGCAAATATTTATCTGTTATTTTGTATTGCTGCTTTCAACATTATGGCTCAATAATGAGTAAATGAATTTACTATATACGGTATGCTGCTGCTTATCTTTCGGGGCCGTAAGTCAAGTTTGGTCTTTAATTAAATAGAATGAGGAGAAGTTTACTATGCGTTCTTCTACTGTTTGGAATAACGAGTACCGTTTTGGGCCGGGTCCCTCAGGGCCGCCTGCCCTTGGGGGGATTGTGGAAGGGTAAACTCCCGGTGCTGGGAGGGAATCTGGATTTGACCATCAGTGTGATTCCGCTGGCGGGCGGCAAGTATTTTGCGGCCCTCGATGTGCCCGCTCAGAAGGTGAGCCGCATGGTGACGGAAGTGACCGTGCGCGGCGACTCGGTACTACTGTGGATGCCGGCGGCTGGCAGCCGCTACGCCGCCCGCTTCGATTCGGTGCGGCGCGAGCTGAATGGGGTCTGGACGCAGGCGGGGGTGAAGTCGGCGGTGCGGCTGCTGCATTCGCCCATGCCTGCGGTCACGGGCCAGGGCACGCGCCTGGCCCCGCCTTACCGCGAAGAAGAAGTGGCGTTCAACAATCCTTCGGCCCGCCTCAATTTTGCCGGAATGCTGACCGTACCCGCCGGCCCGGGGCCTTTCCCGGCCGTGGTGATGGTGAGTGACATTGGTGCGCAGGACCGCGACGGGACCGTGGGCAACTACCACCTGATGGGCTCGCTGGCCGACTACCTTACCCGGCGCGGCATTGCTGTGTTGCGCTACGACGACCGGGGTGTGGGCCAGAGCGGCGGCAGCACCAGCACCGCCACCACCGCCATGCTGGTGAGCGATGTGCAGGCGGCCGTGAATTTTCTACGGGCGCGTCTGGAAATCAATATCAACCGCATTGGCGTGCTGGGCCACGGCGAAGGGGCCAACGTGGCTTTATTGGCGGCGGGCCAGCCCTTGCCGCCGGCCTTTGTGGTGGCGCTGGCGGGCTACGGCCTGCCCGGCGAACAAACCTTGCTGCAACAGTTGGTGGACGAGCAGAAAGCCAAAAAAGTGGCCCCGCTGGAAATTCAGGCGGCTTATGAGCGCAAGCGGACGATGTACGACATCATCCGGCAAACCAGTCCGCCGCAGGCGCAGGCCATTGTGAGCAACATGCTGCGGCAGGACCAGCCCACGCTGGAGCCTCAGGCGGCCCAGGCGGCGGCAAGTCAACTGCTCACGCCCTGGCGGCGGTATTTTCTGTCCTTCGACCCCATTGCCGACCTCGACCAGGTGCATTGTCCCGTGCTGCTGCTCACCGGCACCGACGATGCCGAAGCGCCCGCCGACCTGCACCTGACAGCCCTGGAAAAAGAGCTGAAAAGCGTGAACCACAACGTCACCGTGAAGCGCCTGCCGGGCGTCAATCACCTGTTTCAGCCCGCCAAAACCGAGTGGACGCTGATGAACGGCGAGATGAAGCCGCTGTTTTCGCCCGTAGCTCAGGAAACCATCCGAGAGTGGCTGGTGAGCCTGGATGCGAAGAAATAGACCGCCGATTAGAACGGATTTGACGGATGACGCAGATTATGACGGCCCGTAGCAATGTCCTCAGCCGGCTAAGTCATTACCAACACAAAAGGTCCGGCTTGCAAGCCGGACCTTTTGTGTTACTGACGAACAATTAGATTCGAAGATGTAAAAAACCGTCCGAATCTGCGTCATCCGTCAAATCCGTTCTAATCGGCGGTCTTACTTAATCATGTCGACCTCGGCCTTAATCATGGCGTTGTAACGCAGGCCCTGGCTGTTGGCGGCCGTGATGAGGCTCCAGCCCTTGCCGATGGAGTAGTTCCAGGTGCGGCTTTCCTTGAATTCGAAGGTGGGACGCATAATCTGACCGTAGGGCGTGTAGTCGTCCATGAAATTGGTGGCGAAGAACTTATCACCGCTCACTACCCATTCCATGGCCACGAAGAAGCCTTCTTCGGGGGCCATGATGTTGTAGGGCGTGAGGTCGACGGTGTACCACTGACCGCCTTGCGGGGCCGATACCACCACGTTTTCGGTGAGCAGGTCGGTGTTGGGGGCGTTGTAGTTGCCGTCGGCCTTGTAGAGACGCACACGGAACGGCTCGCGGGGGAAACCGTTTTCGCCAATGTAAAAGGACACCGTGCGCACGTTGCCGAGCTTTTTCTGCTTGTCGTTTTTCACGAAAAACGCGTACTGCGAGCCCGGCAGGCCCTGAATCATGCCCTCGCCGGGGTCGTTGGAGCGGGCACCAAGGCCGAGGTTCTTCACCTTGCCGGCCTTCACCACTACGTTGCTGAGCTCGACGGCCCGCTTGGGCACTTCGATGGTGAGGTTGGATAAGGCGGCGCCTCGCTTTACGAGCACGGCCCGCCGGGCATAGCCCAGTGCCACCACGATGAGGGAGTCGTCGGGATTCTTGGTGGGAGCGGGCACAATGAACTGGCCGTGCTCGTTGCTAAGGGCACCGATTTGCTCGCTTTTCAGGCCAATGGACGTGAATGGCAGCGGCTCTTTTGTGTCTTTATCAACAATTACCCCCTTTATCTGAATTTGCTGCGCCCACCCGGAGGTTGCAGCAAAGGCTAGAAATAGTGCTATAAGCGGTAGGCGTGTAGACATAGTAGGCGGTATAATCCGAACAAAATTACAAAATCCTGCGCCGAAAGTTATCAGAAATTATTAGCAGATGCAACCGAATAATCCAAAACGCTGGCAGGAAGGGGCGTGAGGCAGACGCAAAGGGATTGTTGGTCGTCAAAAAAAAGCCAGGGAGCCAAAAAGCTTTTAGTGGCGTACCTTTGTTTGTATTCTTTCTAAATAAGGTTAAGTCCGTTCAACGCCCGTGTCATTATTTCGTCGTTCCCCGCAAAAGGCTGTCATTAGTACCGCTACCCAGCGCACTGCCAAAGACTTGCGAGTGGGCGAAACCGGCACCATCTGCTGCCTGGAAGACCCCGAAATGGCGTTGAAATTGCTGGAAATGGGCTGTGTGCCCGGCGTGCAGGTGCGCCTGAGCGGCCGCGCTCCCCTCGGCGACCCGCTGATGCTGGTGCTGGGCGACCAGGAATACACGCTGTCGGTACGGGCCAGCGAGGCGGCGAACATTTTGCTGAAGGAGTAGCAGATGCGCGATGGCCGTAACAGTAAGTAGTTCAACAACAGCGACAATTGCAGCGCCGCAAGTCGGCTCCGAGGCCGGTGCCCGACCGTTGCGCATTGCCCTAATCGGCAACCCGAATAGCGGCAAAACCTCGCTGTTCAATCAGCTCACCGGCCTCAACCAGAAGGTGGGCAACTTCCCCGGCGTGACGGTGGACCGCAAAACCGGCGTGGCCCAGCTCACGGCTACCCAGCGGGCTGAGATTATCGACCTGCCGGGTACCTACTCGCTCTACCCCAAGAGCCTGGACGAGAAGGTAATAACCGACTTGCTCTACGATAAAGCGGCCGGTAATTACCCCGATTTCGTGGTGGTGACGGTGGATGCCAACAACCTGCGCCGCAGCCTGCTGCTGTTCACGCAACTCGGCGACCTCGGGTTGCCGGCGGTGCTGGCCCTCAATATGATGGACGTGGCCGAGCGCCACGGCGTGAACATTGACTTGCCGGCGCTGGAGCGGGAACTGGGCGTGCCCATTATTCCGATGAACGCCCGCAAGGGCATCGGTGTGGCGGCCCTCAAAATTGTGATGGCCCAGCGGCTGGATGCGCCGCCGGTGCGCTTCTGGCAACCCGATGAGAAGCTGCTGCCGCTGGTGCGCCAGATTCGCTACTACTTCAACCTGCACAACGATTACCTGGCGCTGCACTACGCCCAGCAGTACCGTCAGATTGGCTTTCTAAGCGCCGAAGACAAGGCGCATATTCAGGAACTGGTGCAGCAGGCGGGGTTTGACGCCACCGCCGCGCAGGCGGCCGAAACCATCGGGCGCTACGGGCGCATCAACGAGATTCTGCTGGAAACAGTGACGGTGGTGCGGACGGAAAAGCGCGAGCCGATAAGCAACCGGATTGATAAGGTGCTCACCCACCGGGTGGGCGGCTACCTGATTTTCCTGAGCATTCTGTTCCTGCTGTTTCAGGCCATTTTTGCCTGGGCGCAGTACCCGATGGACTGGATTGACCAGGGGATTTCGGGGCTGAGCGCGGCCATTCAGGCCAACTTTTCGGGGCCGCTGGTGCGGCTGCTGACAGAGGGTGTGCTGGCGGGGTTGGGCGGCGTGCTGGTGTTCATTCCGCAGATTGCGCTGCTGTTCGGCTTCCTGGCCGTGCTGGAGGAGACGGGTTATATGGCCCGGGTTACCTTCTTGATGGACAAGTTGATGCGGCCATTTGGGCTGAGCGGTAAGAGCGTGGTACCGCTGATTTCGGGGCTGGCCTGCGCGGTGCCGGCCATCATGGGGGCGCGGGTTATTGAGAGCTGGAAGGACCGGATGATTACGATTTTCGTGACGCCGCTCATGTCGTGCTCGGCCCGCATTCCGGTGTACACGGTGCTGGTGGCGTTGGTGGTGCCGGACCAGGCGGCGTGGGGCATTTTCAACCTGCGCGGCGTGGCGCTGATGTCCTTGTATCTGCTCGGGCTATTCTCGGCACTGGGTTCGGCCTGGGTACTGAAAAAAGTGCTGCATGCGCGGGAGCGGAGCTATTTCATCATGGAATTCCCCGTGTACCAGTGGCCGCGCTGGAAAAACGTAGGCCTCACCATCTATCAGAAGGTGAGTGCGTTTGTGTTGCAGGCCGGCCGGGTAATTGTGGCCATTTCGGTGCTGCTGTGGGTGCTGGCCAGCTACGGCCCCGGCCAGCAACAGGCAAACGCTGAGGCGCAGGTGCGGCAGCAGGCTACAACGCGCGGCTGGGATGCGGCCGAAACCAGCCGGCAAGTAGCGTCGGCGCGGCTGGAAACATCCTACGCCGGCAAGTTTGGCCACGTGCTGGAGCCGGCCATTCGCCCGCTGGGCTACGACTGGAAAATCGGCATTGCACTGCTTACTTCGTTTGCGGCGCGCGAGGTGTTTGTGGGCACTATTTCCACCATCTATAGCGTAGGGCAGGATGCCGATATGGGCACGCTGCAACAGAAGCTTAGCGCTGAAAAAGACGCAGCCGGGCAGCCGTTTTTCACGCCGGCGCGGGCGTTTTCACTGCTGGTATTCTACGTGTTTGCCATGCAGTGCATGAGCACGCTGGCCGTGACGTACCGTGAAACCAAGAACTGGCGCTGGCCGCTGGCGCAACTTATTTACATGACCGGACTGGCCTATGTGGCGGCGTTTGTGGTGTACCAGGTGCTGGCCTAAGAAGCAGGAGTAGGAGCGGGCAGGCTGCTGTTCCAAATGTCCTGATGCAGCTTCCACTGGCCCTGCTGCTGTTTTCATACTACAAGGTACTTGCCCTGGTCTATCATCTGGGTATCAGCGCCAAGCAGCGTGTAATGACCTAGCTCAATGGCGGTGTCGGCCATTTCCTCCAGCTCCTGGGTATGCAGCTGCACTTGCTTAATGCCCATGGCCATAGCGCCCTCCCAGAAGGCCTGAATGTCCGCCGTGCCCTCAATGGTGCCCATGCCCGTGGGTAGCAGCACGCCGTTGGGCGTGTAAAGGTTGGCGATGGCAGCGGCATCGCTTCGCTCGAAGCTAGCTTCAAAAAGGTCGTTGGCGTGCCTGATTTCGGTGGCTACGGGAGTTGCGGTGGCAATCATAGGAGTGGAAATTTTAGGTGATTTTTTAGACAATATATAGATTTATTTGTAAAAATTGGTCGACTTTGGCTAATTTTTAGCTCTGTACCAGTGAACTGTCTCGCAGCGTCTTTTTTGAAAAGGAAATTGCGAGCAGGTGTCCAGTTTAGGGCCGGTTGTTCATAAATGGACACTTTTTAATGGTTTATAGAATTAATACCGCTGGTTTAATGATTGATAATTAGATTATTGTGTAATTGGCACACGGCTTGGCAACAGATAGAGGAAACCCTCTTCTTTCTGCACGAAAATGGACAGAGCCCTTGCCGATTCTATTCAAACCCAACGCAAGCGCCGCCGCTGGCTCGCGGTAGTCGCAAGCGTACTGCTAGTATTAGGTGCGGTGCTGGCCTTCCGCACGGTGCTGAAACCCAGCCTGCGGCGCGGCGATATTCTGACGGCCACCGTGGAAATGGGGGAGGTGGAAGCCTCTCTTACGGCCGCTGGTACCGTAATTCCGGGCCGCGAGGCGGTGCTCACCAGCCCCATTCAGAGCACCATCCGGCGGGTGGCGGTGGCGGTGGGGGCACGGGTGCGGCCCGGCGAAACCATCTTGGAGCTGGATAAGGAGCTGGCCAATTCGAGCCTGGCCAAGCTGGACGATGAGCAGCTACGCAACCAGAACAAAAACTCCCAATTACAGCTGACGCTGGAACGCAGCCTGACCGACTTGCGCGCCCAGGCCCAGGTGCAGGCCGTGAAAGTGCGCAGCTTGCAATCGGCCCTGCGCGACGAGCAGCAGCTCTTGAAAATTGGTGGCGGCACGGCCGAAAACGTGCGCCAGGCCGAGCTTAACCTGACCGTGGCACAGCTGGAAGCCGACCGCCTGACGCGCCAGATTCAGACGCAGCAGCGCTCGAACGCGGCCGATGTGCGGGAACTGGGCTACACGGTGTCGATGCAGCAGCGCAGCATTGCGGAGCTTGCCACCAAGCTGCGGCAGGCCAATATCAGCAGCCAGCAGCCGGGCGTGCTGACCTGGGTGAACGACAACCTGGGCACCACTGTGCAGGCCGGCGACGCGCTGGCCCGAGTGGCCGATTTGAGCAGCTTCCGGGTGCGGGCCACGATTTCGGACAGCTACGCCGATGCCCTGCACCAGGGCGACCCGGTGAAGGTGCGCATCAACGACCTCGACCTGCGCGGCACGGTGGCCAGCATCAGCCCGAGCGTGGAAAAGGGCGTGGTGACGTTCTATGCCCAGCTCGATAACCCCCACCATCCGGCGCTACGGCCCAACCTGCGCGCCGATGTATTCGTGATAACCCGCGCCCACCATGGCGTGCTGCGCGTGAAAAACGGCCCGTTCTACCAAGGCGGCAAGGAGCAGCCGGTGTTCGTGCTGACCAACGGCGGGCGCGTGGTGCGCCGCACGGTGCGCTTCGGCGACAGCAATTTCGACTTCGTGCAGATTGCCAGCGGCCTGCGGGCGGGCGAGGAAATCGTGGTGTCGGACATGAAAGAGCATCTGGATACGCCGGAGCTGAACCTTCACGACTAAGGCGGCGCGACGATGAAACTCCCAATCATTCAATTTCTTTTGCTTCTCGCGCCGCTGGGGTTGCTGGGACAGCCGACGGCCCGGATGGCGCCGACTGCCGCACCGGCTCTCACGTTGGGCGAGGTGATTGCCCAGGCGCTCGACCATTCGGCCGCCGGCCAGCAAACCCTCACCAACCGCGAAACCGGCTACTGGGCCTGGCGCGGCTACCAGGCCAATTACCGGCCCCAGCTGGGCCTGGCGGGCACGCTGCCCAATTTTAGCCGCGTGATTACGCCCGTGGTGCAGCCCGACGGCACGACCGACTTTCGCGCCGTGCGCATCAACAACTCCAACCTGGCTTTGACTTTGAGCCAGAATATTGGCTGGAGTGGGACACAGATTTTGGTAGGGGCGGAGGTACAGCGGTTCGATGATTTCAACGGGGGGCTGAAGCGTTATAACAACCAGCCGTTCACGTTGGGCATTGTGCAACCGCTGGGCCAGTTTAATAACCTGAAATGGGCGCGAGCCATTGAGCCGCTGCGCTACCAGGAAAGCCAGCGGGCCTACGTTGAGGAGCGCGAAACCGTGGCCCAGCGTGTCACGGAGCTGTATTTCGACGTGCTGCTGCAACAGGTGAACGCCGCCGTGGCCGGCCAGAACGCCCAGGCCACCGCCGAGCTGCTGCGCATTGGCCGCGAGCGGTTTGCGCTGGGGCGCTTGTCGCAGAGCGACTTATTGCAATTGGAATTGAACCTGCTCGATGCCCGCCAGGCCCAGAACCAGGCCCGGCTTGATGCGGAGATTGCGGCTGTGGCCCTGCAGGCCTACACCGGCCAGCCGGCGGCCGAGGGCACGCTGGCGCTGGCCGTGCCCGCGCCGGCTCCGCAGCCGGCCGTGGCCCCCGCGCAGGCGCTAACCGAGGCCCGGCAGTACCGCAGCACCACGCTGACGCTGCGCCGCCGGCTGCTGCAGGCCGAGCGCGACGTGGCCCAGGCGCGGGGCACCACCGGCTTTCAGGCCAGCCTCACGGCCAACCTGGGCTACGTGAACCAGGCCCCGAACCTAATGGATACCTACCTGAACCTGCAAAACCAGCAGCAGGTGCGGCTGGCCTTTTCGCTGCCGCTTGTGGACTGGGGCCGCCGCCAGGCCATCGTGAAAACGGCCGAGCTCACCCGCGACCAGACACGCCACGACGTGGCCCAGGAAGAGCGCAGCTTCGAGCAAACGGTGCTGACGCAGGCCGGGCAGCAGCCCGCGCTTGCCGAGCAGATTGCGCTGGCCGGCCGGGCCGATTCGCTGGCCCAGCGCCGCTACGACATTGCCCGCGCCACCTACCTGCTGGGCCGCATCAGTCTGACGGATTTGACCCTTGCTTCGGTGGCCAAGGACGGCGCGCGGCGCGGCTACATTTTCGCCCTGCGCGCCGGCTGGGTGGCTTACTACCGCCTGCGGGCCCTCACTTTATTCGATTTCGAAACCCAAACTCCCCTCCTCAAATGAGCCCGGAAACCGACCTCCGCCAACCCGTTGCCGCCGCGCCCGACCGCGCCGCGCCCGTCCTTCGCCTCCGCGATATTGAGAAAGTTTACCAGACCAAGACCATCGAAACGGTGGCCCTGAATAGCGTGAATCTGACCGTGAACCGTGGCGAATTCGTGTCCATCATGGGGCCGAGCGGCTGCGGTAAATCGACGCTGTTGAGCCTGATGGGCCTGCTGGATGAGCCCACCAGCGGTACAATTGAGGTAGACGGCCGCGCCGTGACTTCCTACTCCGACAAGGAGCTGGCGGGGCTGCGCAACCTGAAAATCGGCTTCGTGTTCCAGAGCTACCACTTGATAAACGACCTCTCGGTGGTGGACAACGTGGAGCTGCCGCTGCTGTACCGGCCCGGCATGGGCGGCAAGGAGCGCCGCCAGCGCGCCCTCGCCGCGCTGGACAAAGTGGGGCTGAATGCCCGCACCAGCCACTTCCCGGCCCAGTTGAGTGGCGGGCAGCGGCAGCGGGTGGCCATTGCGCGGGCGCTGGCCGGCGGGCCGGAAATCATCCTGGCCGATGAGCCGACGGGCAACCTCGATTCGGTGATGGGGGAGGAGATTATCGACCTGCTGTTGGAGCTGAACCGCGAGCAGGGCGTGACCATCGTGATGGTGACCCACGACCTGCAGCAGGCCCTGAAAACGCAGCGCGTGATTCGGTTTTTTGATGGCAGCCAGGTGGGCTGAGGGTCAGCATATGAAATTCTATCAGCCCGTCATGCAGAACGCAGCGAAGCATGACGGGCTACTAACCTTAAAAGCCATGTTTCTCTCTTACTTAAAAATTGCCTGGAAGGTGCTCATGCGCCGCAAGTTCTTCACCTTCATTAGCCTGTTTGGCGTGAGCTTCACGCTGATGATATTGCTGGTGGTGATGGCCATGTTCGACCACCTGGTGGGGCCGGGCACGCCGGTGAAGCGAGTGGACCGCATGCTGTTTGTGAACGTTATCCGGCAGCAGATGCAGGACAACCACGGCTGGATGAACATGGCGGCCAGCATTCATTTCGTGGACGATTACGTGCGGAAGATGAAAACCCCCGAGCTGGTGGGCATTTGCACGGGCACTTCCAACTCCACGGCCTTCACCAAGAGCAAGCTGCTGCCGCTGGACGTGGCCTACACCGACGGCAATCTCTGGCGCATCATGGACTTTGACTTCCTGGGCGGGCGGGCCTTCACCAATGCCGAAGTGCAGCAGGCCCAGCCGGTGTGCGTGATTAACGAAGCCACGGCCCGCGCCTACTTCGGCAGCACCAACGTGGTGGGGCGCACCATCGAAATCGACCTGAAGCGCTACCGCGTGGCGGGCGTGGTGCGCAACGTATCGGCCGCGCGCGTGTACACTTACGCCGACGTGTGGATGCCCTACACCCTGAGCGCGGACTACTACAAGGACAACCGCCTCGGCGGCCCCTTTGTGCCGGTGCTGCTGGCCCCTTCGGCGGCGGCGGTGCCGGCCATGCGCGAAGAATACCGCCAGATGATGCGGCGGGTGGAAATCCCGAATCCGAAGGAGGTGAAGGCCTTGTTTTCTTATGCCGACCCCATGCTGGCGGGCTTCACGCGCGTCTTGCTTAACCACCGCGACCAGACCGTGGACGACGACAACATCGGCGCCTTCTTTCTGATAGTGGGCGGGCTGGCGCTGCTGTTTATGCTGCTGCCGGCCCTAAACCTGGTGAACCTGAACGTGACGCGTATTTTGGAGCGCTCGGGCGAGATTGGGGTGCGCAAGGCCTTCGGGGCCACGGGTAGCAACCTGGTGGGGCAGTTTCTGGTCGAGAACGTGGTGCTGGCCCTGGTGGGCGGGCTGCTGGGGCTGGCCCTGGCCGCCGGGGCCCTGGCCCTGGTGAACGAGGCGCACCCCGTGGCCTACGCGCACTTCGCCCTGAGCTGGTCGGTGTTTGGCTGGGGGATGCTGCTCACCCTGATTTTCGGGCTGATGAGCGGCGTGTACCCGGCCTGGAAAATGTCGCGCCTGAACCCCGTGGCCGCCCTGCGCGGCAGCGGCGAACAGAAGTAAACGCGCCATCTGTCATCTTAAGCGCAGCGAAGGACCTTATCACGCCTGCGCCAATTGATATTACTGCCAACTGTTCAGCGGCGATAAGGTCCTTCGCTGCGCTCAGGATGACAGCCGATTCTCCTCAAGACTTTCCTCCTCCAAAACCCATGCTCCGCCATCTCTTCACCCTCATTTGGAACCGCAAGCGGGCCAACCTGCTGCTGATTTCCGAAATCTTTTTCTCCTTCGTGGTGCTGTTCGGGGTGGGCGCGGTGCTCATCACCACCGCCAAAAACTACCTGGCCCCGCACGGCTTCAACTACGAGCAGATGTGGCGGCTGGAAGTGCGCGCCGGCCAGAACCTGAAAATGCCCCGCGCCGAGCTCGACGACGTGTTGCGCCAGGTGCAGGCCCTGCCGGGGGTGCAGACCGTGGCCCTCACCAGCGGCAACGTGCCGTTCACGTTCAACACCAACAACTCGGTGTATGAGTACCAGGGTAAGAAATCGCCGGTAACCAACGTTTACGACGCCGACGACCATTACCGGGAGGCCATGCAGCTGCACCTGCGCGAGGGCCGCTGGTTTGCGCCCGCCGACGATGGCAGCCACCACCGCCCCGTGGTCATCAGCCAGGACCTGCGCGAAAGCCTGTTTGGCAAGGGCCCGGCCCTGGGCAAAATCTTCACCTGGGAAAACCCCGGCAAGGAAGCCACCAAGCCCGAAGACGAGTTCCTGGTGACGGGCGTGGTGGACCCCGTGCGCATGGAAAGCGACTTTTCGGCCCCCATTCCCTCGGTGTGGAAGCGCCTTATTCCCTACGACACCACCCACTGGGAAACGGCCAACGTGCTGGTGCGCGTGGCCCCCGGCTCGGGCGGCGAGCTGCAGGAGAAAATAGCCCGCACCGTGGCCGGCGTGACGCGCCAGTGGACCAGCCAGGTGCGCGTGATGGACGACGAGCGCCTGCACCGCCGCCGCTACACGCTGGTGCCCGTGGTGGGCCTGTGCATCATGGGCCTGTTTCTCATCATCAACGTGGCGCTGGGGCTGTTTGGGGTGCTGTGGTACAACATCAGCCAGCGCCGGGCCGAGATTGGGCTGCGCCGGGCCATGGGGGCCACGGGCGCGGGCATCGGCTGGCAATTCCTCGGCGAGATGATGGTGGTCACCACCTTTGGAGTGCTGCTGGGGGCGCTGCTGGCGGCCCAGTTCCCGCTGCTCAATGCCTTCGACCTCCCGGCCCAGCCCTACCTGCTGGCCATTGCGGCGGCGGCCGGTGCGGTGTATGCCATCACGGCGCTGTGTGCGTGGCAGCCCAGCCGGCTGGCGGCGCGCATTCACCCGGCGGTAGCCCTGCGCGAGGAGTAGGGGCGGCGAGGCGGGGGAGTGTGAAGTCGTCTGTCATCCTGAGCGCAGCGAAGGACCTTCTCACGCCTGCTTCGCTTACAATCACTGCAAACTGTTCAGCGGTGAGAAGGTCCTTCGCTGCGCTCAGGATGACAGACTTTTTTTCAGCTGACTGAGGCCAAATTCCTAACTTGGCCGACACTCTGGGCAACTCCCGGGCCGCCCGCCGCATCTGTCGCTCCAGCAACGCTGCTTCACATCCTCACCTTTTTTCTGTATCAGTTATGAAAAACATCACCGCCACCGCCTTTTTCTGCCTCCTGAGCACGGCCGCCTTTGCCCAGGCCGGGCCCCAGGTGCGCAACGTGGCCAGCTTCCACGCCGTGGAGGTGGGCAATGGCATCGAGTTGCGCCTGACTTCCGGCACCACCCAGCGCGTGGTAGCCAGCGCCGAAGAAGCCGACCAGCTCGACCGCATCCTGACGGAAGTGCGCGACGGTGTGCTCAAAATCAGCTTCGACCGCGAGTGGGCCGAGACGCTGGGCCTGAAAAATGTGCGCCACATGCGCGTGGACGTCACCGCCACCAGCCTCACGGCCCTGCACGCCAGCAGCGGCGCGCACGCCGAAGTGGTGGGCGCCTTCACCACCCAGGGCCTGGACGTGGCCGCGTCGTCGGGCGGCACCGTCAAGGCCACCTTCATCAGCACCGATGTCAACGCGCACGTGAGCAGCGGCGGCGTGGCCACCCTGGCCGGCACCGCCCAGCGCCTCGACGTGGGGGCCAGCAGCGGCGGCGTGTTCAAAGGCGATGGCCTGGTGGCCCGCGTCTGTGATGCCTCGGCCAGCAGCGGCGGCAACCTGAGCGTGACCGTGCAGGAAGCCCTCACCGCCGATGCCAGTAGTGGCGGCGACGTGCGCTACTCCGGCTCGCCCCGCGTGAGCAAGCGCACCAGCAGCGGCGGCAGCGTGAAGCAGCGGTAGAAACGGTGCCACCCCAAACCTGGGGTGGTCGCATTTGGTCCCAAAACCACCTCCTCAAGTTTGGGGGTGGCTCCATTTGGCCTCAAAAACCTCGCCCCAAGTTTGGGGTGGATGGTTTGGGTCTTAAATCCTTCGCCCCAAACTTGGGGCGCGGTCCTTTATTTTCTGCAACCATGTTTCTCATTGTCGACGACGACCTGGCCATCCGCACCTCGCTGAAGCTGCTGCTGAAGCAGGCCGGCTACCCCGCGCAGGCCGTGGCCACGCCCGCCGAGGCCCTGGCCGTGGTGCGCGACGCCCCGCCCCGGCTGGTGCTCATGGACATGAATTTCTCCCTCGATACCAGCGGCCACGACGGCCTGGCCCTGCTGGCCCAGGTGAAGGCCGTGGCCCCGCAGGTGCCCGTTATCCTCATCACCGGCTGGGGCAGCATCGCGCTGGCCGTGGAGGGCATGAAGGCCGGCGCGGCCGAATTCGTGACCAAGCCCTGGCACAACGACGGCCTGCTCCAGACCATCCGCACGGTGCTGGCCGTGCGCGAAAACCCCGCCGAGCCCGAAACCGAGCCCACCGAAGCCCCCGCCCGCCAGCGCCGCCAGCTCGACCAGCAGTTTGCCTTTCGCGACATTGTGGGGCACGATGCCCAGCTCCTGCACGTCCTCCGCCAGGTGGGCCAGGTGGCCGCCACCGATGCCGCCGTGCTCATCGAGGGCGAAAGCGGCACCGGCAAGGAGCTCATTGCCGAAGCCATTCACCGCAACAGCCCGCGCCGCAATCAGTCTTTTGTGAAGGTGAACCTGGGCGGCATTTCCAGCAGCTTGTTTGAAAGCGAGATGTTCGGCCACCGCCGGGGCGCGTTCACCGATGCCAAAACCGACCGTGTGGGCCGCTTCGAGCTGGCCAACGGGGGTACCATTTTCCTTGATGAAATCGGCGAGCTGGAGCTGGCATCGCAGGTGAAGTTGCTGCGGGTGCTGCAAGACCGCACCTACGAAGTCCTCGGCGACTCGAAGCCCCGCCGGCTCGATATCCGCGTCATCGCCGCCACCAACCGCAACCTGGCCGAAATGGTGCAGCAGGGCCGCTTCCGCGAAGACCTGTTCTACCGCATCAACCTGATATCGGTGCGCCTGCCCGCCCTGCGCGAGCGCGCGGCCGACATTCCCCTGCTCGCCCAGCACTTCCTCGACCAGCTCCGCGCCACTTACCAGCGCCCGGCCCTGCGCGTGAGCACCCGCGCCCTGCACTGGCTCCGCGAGCAAGCCCTGCCCGGCAATATCCGCGAGCTCAAAAACCTGGTGGAGCGCGCCGTCCTCGTCAGCGGCAAAGAAGAGCTTGGCCCCGAAGATTTCCAGGCCAACGCCATGAAATCACTCGGCCACTCCGTCACGCAGTCGCCCTTGCCCGCCCCCGGCACCATGACTTTGGACGAGCTGGAGGCGCAGATGATTCGGCAAAGCCTGACGCACTACGAGGGCAACATCAGCCGCGTAGCCAAGGCGTTGGGGCTGAGTAGGGGCGCATTGTATAGAAGGTTCGAAAAGCACGGCATCCCGTACGACGAGTAGGGGCTTTGGTGAACAAAAAGAACGTCATGCAGAGCGCAGCGAAGCATCTTTACCTCATTACTAACTCATCGAAAGGATTAGTTGTGGCGGGCAAGATGCTTCGCTGCGCTCTGCATGACTTTTTCTTACAGCTATAGTTCATGTCCCTCCGCCTCCAGTTCCTTCTTTTTACCACCCTCATCCACGTCGTGCTCATTGCGCTGGCGGCCCAGCTGCGCACCACCAACGTGTACCTATTCATCGGGAGCGAGGTGCTGTTGCTCATCAGCATTGCCGTCACCGCGCAGCTGTACCGGGGGTTTGTGCGGCCGTTTCAGCTCATTGCGGCGGGCACGGCGGCCATTCAGGCGCAGGATTTCAGTATGAAGTTCGTGCCCGTGGGCCAGCGCGAGATGGACCAGCTCATCCTCGTTTATAACCAGATGATTGACGCCCTGCGCCACGAGCGCGTGAGCCAGCACGAAAAAAGCTTCCTCCTCGAACGCCTCATCCAGGCCTCGCCCGCCGGCATCCTCATCCTCGATTTTGAAGGCCGGATTGAAAGCGCCAACGCCGCCGCCGCCCGCTTCATCGGCCAGCCGGCCGCCGCGCTGGCCGGCCAAGCTATTGCTGATTTGCCCGGGCCCTGGGGACCGGCCCTGGCCACCCTCGCCGAAGACCAGCCGCAGGCCCTGCGCCTATCGGGCCTGGCCACCTACCGCGCCCACGCCGCCCACTTCCTGGACCGGGGCTTCACGCGCCGCTTCATCGTGTTGGAAGAATTAACCCAGGAGCTCATAAAGCAGGAAAAGCAGGCCTACGGGCAGCTCATCCGCATGATGTCGCACGAAATCAACAACTCCATTGGGGCCATCAACTCCATCCTGCACAGCTTCCAGCACTACGCCCCCCAGCTCGACCCCACCGACCAGCCCGACTTCACCCAGGCCCTTGATGTAAGTATTACCCGCAACACCCAGCTCGCCAACTTTATTGCCAACTTCGCCCACTTGGTGCGCCTGCCCCCGCCCGTGCCGCATCCCACCGATGTGCACGCCCTGCTGCGCGGCATCTGCCGATTGCTTCAGCCCCTGAGTGAGGAGCGCAACATTGCCTGGCACCTGGAATTGCCCGCTGCTCCGCTCATGCTTGCCCTCGACGCCCAGCAGCTGGAGCAGGCTCTGCTAAACGTGGCCAAAAATGCCCTCGAAGCCATTGGCCGCGACGGCAACGTGTGGATGCGCACCACGCTCAGCCCGCCCGCCCTCACCATCGAAAACGACGGTCCCGGCCTCACCCCCAAAGTGCGGCAGCGGCTCTTCACGCCCTTCTTCAGCACCAAGCGCGACGGCCAGGGCATCGGCCTCACGCTGGTGCGCGACGTGCTGCTGGCCCACGGGTTCCGCTTCCGCCTCGAAACGAATGAAGCCGGCCGCACGGCATTCAGCATTGATTTCTAACGAGGATTGTTTTTGATGGGGTATTGGGACGAATTAAGTAATAACTAACGTTTGTGAGCGTGAATATGAAAGGGGGTAAGTGAAAATTATTTGATATATTCGGTCAGGTGCCTCTAAATTTACCCAACTATGACTCGGAAAAGATATTTAGCTACCGCTTGCCTTGGGGCCATCTTATTATTAGCTGGGTTGGCTGCCTTTTTACCCCAAAATCACCCCGACGCCCTCCCCAACGCCTTCAACCCTGCCGATTTGGCCTGGATGCTTTCCGCCTCCGGCCTCGTGCTGCTGATGACGCCCGGCCTGGCCTTCTTCTACGGGGGCATGGTGAGCAAGCGCAACGTCATTTCCACCATGCTGCAGAGCTTTATCGCACTGGGCGTGATTTCGGTGCTGTGGTACGTGGTGGGCTTTTCGCTGGCCTTTGGCGACAGCATTGGCGGCGTAATTGGCAATCCGCTCACGTTTTTCATGTTCAATAACGTGGGCACCGCCCCGCACCCGCGCCTGGCCCCCAACCTGCCGCTGGTGCTCTACGCCGCCTTCCAGCTGAAATTCGCCATCATCACGCCCGCCCTCATCAGCGGGGCCTTTGCCGAGCGCATCCGGTTCTGGGGCTACCTGCTGTTTATGTGCCTGTTTAGCCTGCTCATTTACTGCCCGCTGGCCCACTGGACCTGGCACCCCGACGGTTTCCTGTTTAAATGGGGCGTGCTCGACTTTGCCGGCGGCACGGTGGTGCACATCTCGGCCGGTTTCGCAGCGCTGGCGGGTGCGCTGGCCTTGGGCCGCCGCCACAGCCACCTCGAAGGCCACACCCACGTGCCGCCCAATGTGCCGTTCATCCTCATCGGCACGGGCTTGCTGTGGTTTGGCTGGTTTGGTTTTAATGCCGGTTCGGCGCTGGCGGCCAATGCTACGGCGGTGCAGGCCTTCTTCACCACGCACATGGCTTCGGCCGCTGCCATGCTCACCTGGATGATGATTGAGGCCGTGCGCGGGCAGCGGCCCTCGGCGGCGGGCGCGGCCATTGGCGCGGTGGTGGGCCTGGTAGCCATCACCCCGGCGGCGGGCTACGTGAGCTACGGCCCGGCCTTGTTCATTGGGGTAGTGTCGGCCGCCATCAGCGCCGGCGCGGTCGATTTGAAGAACCGCACTACCCTTGATGACACGCTCGACGTATTTCCCTGCCACGGCGTGGGCGGCATCGTGGGCATGATTCTGACCGCTATTTTCGCCAAAGACGGCGGCCTGGTTCCCACCGGTTCCTGGACCCTCCTCCTGCACCACCTCGGCGCGCTGGCCTTCATCTCGGTCTACACCTTCGGCGGCTCCTATCTGCTCTATAAGGTAACCAACGTCCTCATCCCCATTCGGGTAAATGCTACGCACGAAGCCGATGGCCTCGACCTCAGTCAGCACGGCGAAACGGTATTGCCCGCGCCGCAAGAGCTGGAAGCTGTCAAGGAGTTGCGCTTCGTGGTACGGGCTTCGTAGCAGCTACTACAAATGCCTGTCATCCTGAGCGCAGCGAAGGACCTAATCATGTAAGAACGACTTGTTCACACGAGATTAGGTCCTTCGCTGCGCTCAGGATGACAGGCGCTTTTATGTTATGTCCCAATCACGAACACCGTCGGAATCTTGTGCAGCTCCGGAGCCGGCAGCCGCTTCCAGTCCGAGACGGTTAGCGTCTTAATAAACTCGCCTGCCCCCGTCACATCAGCCGCCACGCACAGGCGGGTGCCGGGCTGCAGATGCGCCAGCAAATCGCTGAACAATGCCCCATTGCGATAAGGTGTTTCGATAAATAGCTGTGACTGCTGCCGCTGTTGCGCCTCCTTCTCCAGTTGTTTTATCGCGGCCACGCGCGGCGCTTTCTCAATGGGCAAATACCCGTGGAACGCAAACTGCTGCCCGTTCAACCCCGAGGCCATGAGTGCCAGCAGCAGCGACGATGGCCCCACCAGCGGCCGCACCCGCAGGCCCTGCCGGTGCGCCTCGCGGGCCAGCGCCGCGCCGGGGTCCGCGATGCCGGGGCAGCCCGCTTCGCTCAGAATGCCGGCATTAATGCTTTCTTTCACCAGCGGCGCAAGGGCGGCTTTTACTTCCGCGTCGGTGCTGTCCTTGTCGATGACCACGAAGCGGATATCCTCAATCACGCGGTGCGGCGCCACACTCTTCACGAAGCGGCGGGCGGTGCGGGCATTCTCCACCAGGAAATAGGGGAGGGACGCCACGGCGGCCACCACCTGCGGCGGCAGCACCTGCGGGGCCGTATCATCGGCCAGCGGCGTGGGGATGAGGAATAGGGTTCCGGACATTGGGCACAATTAATGAGCTGCAAAGGAACGGTACCACGGCCCGACAATTCTCCATGCCGCTTCCTGATAAAGGTTTTCGCGCTGCTTAAACGAGCGGCTGCCAGCAGGCTAGTGAAACAAAAATCGCCCCGCTTCCACAAGGAAAGCGGGGCGATTTGCTGACGGTCAGCAGCTGTTGGCGCTAGTCGCGCTTCAGCAGGCGGGTAACGCGCTGGTCGCCCTGGCGGGCTTGCAGGGTGTAAACGCCGCTGGCCAGTGCCCGAACATCGAGCTGGAAGCGACTGGCGCCGGCCTCCGCCGTTTCCTCGCGGTGGATGAGCACGCGCCCGGCCATGTCGTAGAGGTCAAGCTGAACCGGCCCCGTGCCCGAACTCATCAAGTCCAGGGTCAGGTATTCCTGCAACGGCACCGGGTAGGCTTCGAGCTTGAAGACCATGGAGCTGGCAAAACGCACGGCCAGCACCTTGCTCAGCTGGCTGTTGCCGTCGGTGTCGAGCTGCCGCAAGCGGTAGAACAGCGTAGCGCCCAACTGGCTCGCGTCTTTGTCGATAGCCGTGGAGGCGGCTGGCGACCACCGCTGGCTGGCGACCACCTGCCGGCTGATTTCCTGCCACTTTTGCTGGTCCGTGGAGCGTTCGATGACGTACCAGCCGTTGCTCGGCTTCGTGGTCGTCGACCAGGTCAGCACGGCATCGGTGCTGCGGGCCGTGCCCGAAAACAGCGTTTGGGCCAGCGGCGCAACAACTGGGGCGCTGTTCAGGCTCACGGTGTACCAGGCGTTGAGCTCGGTGGTGGCCACGGCCACGGTGCGCGCCAGGGCGGGCTGTGCCTCGCCGGCTTTCACCCAGGTTTGGCCCTGGTTGGTGGAGTACCATACCTGGGCCAGGGCCCCGCCAAAGTCCAGGCCGTGGTCATTATCGGCCAGCCAGCTCAGCGACAGTTTAACTGCTTTGGCCGGGTTGCGCTCATCGGCGGTGCTGAGCCGCCAGATGCGGTCGATGCCCTGCTTGCCCGCAAACGCCGGGCTTTGGGCGTAGGAGTAGTTGGGCTGGTTTAGGCCGGTGCGGCGGTCCACGGTCAGCGTCAGGGCCTGGCCTTGTGGGTTCAGCACAAAGCCCATGTTGCCGAAGTTGACGGGTTCGGGGCCGCGCACGGCTTTCTGCTGCGTCAGGCTGCCCTGCACGTAGTGGCTGTCGTCTTCGGTGCCGGCTGGGCCGGGGCCCACCAGGGTGCCGCCCGATGCCAGGTGCAGGCTGTAAGCCGCCGTGGTGAGCAGGTTGCCGGTGGCCAGCCGCAAGCCGTTGGCCACCGTGGCATCGGAGCCGAGCGTGGTGCCGGCCGGGTTGTCGAGGCGCAGGTTGTAGAGCGTGGCGCCGTTCATGCTGAGCACGTGGGGCGTCATGCCCATCAGTACCACCGTGCTTTTGCTGGCCACCCAGGTGCCAGCGGCGGTGTTCAGCAGGTTTCCTTCATCAATGAAGAGCCGGTTGGAGGAGCTACCGGCTGCGGAGGTCAGGTCGAACTCGCCGGCATTCTCTACATCGCCGCGCACATAGCGCACCGAATCGGTGAGGGCGACGAGGCCACCGGCACCGTTGTAGAGGCCTTGCGCCTGGCTGGTGTGCAGTGCCGTAGCACCACACACCAGCAGCAGCGCAAGCACGCCTTTGGGAGGTTCGAAACGTTTGAGGTATCGGTTCATGGTCGCGCGCGGATTAATTCCAGTTTGTTCCATCAGAAACAAAAGTGCCCATGGTGTTAGCCGGAATAGTAACACTTGATACGGTAGTAGTGCCGTTCACAATGTAGACGGTCAGAGCGCTGTTGCCAGAGGCTTTTATATGCACAACGCGCCCGGCAACCGAAGCACCGTCACCAATCGATAACGAAACATTATCAGTGGTGCTGCTGGTGGTTACTTTTATGTAGTTCGCGCTGGCGCTGCCGCCGAAATTGAGGGTAATTCTAGCCGCATTGCTACCACCGCTATTATTCCCCGCCATTGTAGCAAGAACGCCAACAGTAGCTGCCGGCCCAGCCGGAACCGTGAAGTTCAGCACCGCCGCCGTGTTACTTCCGCTATTGGTTACTGAGGCACTCGAACCAGCGGGACCTGTCGTTGTAGTACCTATCGTTACAGTGGCAGCGCCATTGGCACCGGTGGCACCGGTAGGACCAGCCGGGCCCTGCGGACCGGTGGGGCCAATGGGGCCTTGCGCGCCAGTGGCACCAGTGGCACCGGTCGCACCTTGAGCGCCAGTGTCGCCTCTTGGAATTGTAAACCGGAATACGGCTGCCGAAGTAGTTCCGGTATTAGTAACGGATGCGCTCGAACCCGCCGCGCCGGTCGTGGTGGCACCTAAAGTCACAGTAGCAGCAGCACCTGTGGCACCCGTTGCGCCTTGAGGACCCGTTGCGCCCTGAGGACCCGTTGCGCCCTGAGGGCCAGTGGCACCAGTAGCACCTTGAGCACCGGTATTTCCAGTATCACCTTTCAATCCCTGCGGGCCAATGGGGCCAGCAACGCCCTGCGGACCTGCGGCACCGGTAGCGCCGGTAGCGCCTTGGGGGCCAGCAGCACCTTGAGCGCCGGTATCGCCGGTATCGCCTTTGTCACCTTTCAAGCCTTGAGGACCGGCTACCGTGCTGGCAGGGCCGGTAGCACCTTGTGGACCCGCCGGTCCCACTTCGCCTTGGGGACCAGTTGCGCCTTGGGCACCGGTGGCACCCGTCTCGCCCGTATCACCTTTCAAGCCTTGCGGACCAATGGGGCCAGCAACGCCTTGGGGGCCTACGGCACCAGTTTCGCCAGTAGCACCCGTCGCGCCGGTAGCACCTTGGGGCCCAACAGCACCGGCCACACCCTGAGCACCCGTTGCCCCGGTATCGCCTTTAGGGCCGGCAACGCCTTGGGGGCCAGTGGCACCTTGTAGGCCAGTATCACCTTTCAGCCCTTGAGGACCAACCGGACCTTGGTCACCCTGGTCGCCTTTGGCACCATTGGTGCCTGCCATACCTGTGTCGCCTTTGGGGCCAACGGGGCCCGCAATGCCTTGGTCGCCCTGGTCGCCTTTGGCGCCGTTGGCTCCAGTTGCGCCAGTATCACCTTTTTCCCCTTTGGCACCATCAAAGCCGGTGTCGCCTTTCGGGCCTACCGGACCGGCGACGCCTTGTTCGCCAGTATCGCCTTTAGCACCGTTGGCTCCGGCCAGGCCAGTATCGCCCTTTGGGCCTTGTGGACCAACCGGGCCCTGGTCGCCCTGGTCGCCCTTCGGGCCGGCCGCGCCGTCAAAGCCGCGGTCGCCTTTGGGGCCAATGGGGCCGGCAATGCCCTGCTCACCTTGGTCGCCTTTGGGCCCGGCTGCACCATCAAAGCCGGTGTCGCCTTTCGGGCCGACGGGGCCGGCCACGCCTTGAATACCCTGGTCGCCTTTGGCCCCATCCGCGCCCGAGGCCCCGGTGTCACCTTTGGGGCCAATGGGGCCGGCAATGCCCTGGTCGCCCTGGTCGCCCTTGGGCCCGGCCGCGCCGTCAAAGCCGCGGTCGCCTTTGGGGCCAATGGGGCCGGCAATGCCCTGCTCACCTTGGTCGCCCTTCGGGCCGGCCGCGCCGTCAAAGCCGCGGTCGCCTTTGGGGCCAATGGGGCCGGCAATGCCCTGCTCACCTTGGTCGCCTTTGGCCCCATCCGCGCCCGAGGTCCCGGTGTCGCCTTTCGGGCCTACCGGACCGGCAATGCCCTGCTCACCTTGGTCGCCCTTCGGGCCGGCCGCGCCGTCGAAGCCGGTGTCGCCTTTCGGGCCTACCGGTCCAGCAATGCCCTGCTCACCTTGGTCGCCTTTTTCCCCTTTGGCACCATCAAAGCCAGTATCGCCTTTCGGGCCAGTAGGACCGGCAATGCCTTGTGCACCGGTGTCACCCTTGGGGCCGGCCGCGCCGTCGAAACCGGTGTCGCCTTTCGGGCCGACGGGGCCGGCCACGCCTTGAATACCCTGGTCGCCTTTGGCCCCATCCGCGCCCGAGGCCCCGGTGTCACCTTTGGGGCCAATGGGGCCGGCAATGCCCTGGTCGCCCTGGTCGCCCTTGGGCCCGGCCGCGCCGTCAAAGCCGCGGTCGCCTTTGGGGCCAATGGGGCCGGCAATGCCCTGCTCACCTTGGTCGCCTTTGGGCCCGGCTGCACCATCAAAGCCATTATCACCTTTGTCGCCTTTGGGGCCCTGTAAACCGGTAGCACCAGTCTCGCCAGTAGGGCCAGCAATACCCTGAGGACCTTGTGCTCCGGTTGCTCCAATTTCCCCTTGCGGGCCTTGAGCGCCCGTTGCACCAGTTGGCCCGGCGACACCCTGTGGTCCCTGGGCACCAGCAGCACCGGTTTCTCCCTGTGGGCCAGTAGCACCAATCTCTCCTTGCGGACCCTGCAAGCCTGTAGCGCCCTGTGGACCTTGGGCACCAGTAGCACCGGTTTCTCCTTGTGGTCCTTGAGCACCCGTTGCGCCGGTTTCACCGGCTGGCCCGGCGCTACCTTGGGGGCCAGTGGCACCCGTTGCGCCGGTTTCACCCTGCGAGCCAGTAGCCCCAGTGGCACCTTGGGCACCTGCCGGGCCTGCCACCCCCTGTGGGCCTGTGGCACCGGTTGCCCCAGTAGCTCCTTGTGGGCCCATGGGACCTGGAGCACCTGTGGCGCCTGTAGCACCCATTAGCCCCTGTGGACCTTGGGGGCCATCAATGCCCTGCGGGCCAGTGGGGCCGGTTGCTCCTTCGGCTCCTGCATTGCCCTGCACGCCAGGTACGCCCTGCACTCCCTGCGCGCCTTGGAGGCCTCGTGGTCCTGTAGGGCCGGTAGGCCCAGTGGGTCCGGCAGGTCCTGAAGGCAAAGTGACAGAACTGGCACCTAAGCTTAGCTGCTGCCCATTCAATACCAGCGCATCGAGGGGTTGGGCTATAAGCATGCCATTGGCATCTGCAACCACTTTGCTAGTAGCGCCAGTGCCCAGCGAAGAAATTGTTGCGTTTCCACCAATGGTTAGGTCACTACCGATTTTACCAGTTCCCGAAATGCGAAAGTCAGCAAGCTGGTCCAGTGCATTTTGATTATCGATGTACCCCGAAGCAGCCGCCACGAGACCGTTTGTGCCATTCACCCCTGGTTTCACGGGCCCGTTTTTGGGAATAATCCGCCAGGAGTCCTCGGTTGTTGGCGCACCGCTGGTGGCTATTCGCACCCAGTTGGTGGGGTTGTTGCCTTTGGTGCCCGTGCCACCAGCGTTGTAATACAGGCCCGGTCCACCTAGCAGGTCACTGCTGGTGTTGAAAATCAGCAGGCCATTGGCTGGATTTACAACCGTAGTGTTGTCAGTAGCCGACTTAAGGGCTACTCGTGGGATAAGCAAGCCACGGGTACTACTCGAGATATCGAGTGCAGCAGATGGGTCAGGCGTACGTGTGCCGATTCCAGTTTGGGCATTGCCCAGCATTGGTACCGAAAAAAGCAGTCCTAACGACGCTAATCTCAGTACGACTCCGAGAGGTAATTGAGTTTTCACTAAGCAGAATTTAAAAGGTTAAAAGAAGATTTAATAGAAGCCTTGCCAAATGCAGTGCACAATATTATTTCTTTTATTCAATTAAATCTGCTAAAAATATTTTTACATATAAAAATATTACTTATTATATATTTATTAAATAATATTATTGAAGCAACTTCTGATGATGTTTAAAAATTTAGTTAGATATATATTTCAAGCTGTTATAAATAGTACAGTTGTCCTAGTGTGCTCGTTAATTAACCCTGAATAAAAACGATTTAATTATAGTTAATATTTTTCATAAAATATTCATGCTTGAAATTATGAATATGTATATCCAGACAAGAGGTGTATCTTGTCAAAACCGCGATAGAAATTCATCTGGAAATGTCAGCACACTAATTAGCTGCCCAGCCTTTACTGCTGCGCAAACGCCTTCACCAGCCCAAACACTTCCTCTGGCTTCTCGGCGTGTACCCAGTGGCCGGCATCGACCACGGTGGCCACCTGCGAGTGCGGAAACAACGCCGGAATACCGTGCAGCTTATCCTCGGTGGTGATGTAATCCGACTTGCCGCCGCGAATGAACAGGGTGGGTTTCATGAACGGTGCCGGGCCAGTGGTTTCCTCGCCTACGGCGGGCAACTGCGCGGCCAGCACATCGAGGTTGATGCGCCAGGCAAAGGAGTTATCCTCCTTGCGGTAGAGGTTTTTTAGCAAAAACTGCCGGGTACCGAGGTTACCGACGTGCTGCGCCAGCGCCGCATCGGCCTCCTGCCGGTTAGTGATGGTGCTGAGGTCCACGGCGTGCAGGCCGGCCAGGATATCGTCCTGGTGCTCCATGTCGGAAAAGCGCGGCGCGATATCAACCACGATGAGACGAGCGAGCCGCTCGGGATGGTCGAGGGCGAGGCGCATGGCCACTTTGCCGCCCATGCTGTGCCCCATAAGCGTGGTATCGGGGCCGAGCTGCAGGTGGTCAAACAGCTCCAGCACGTCCTGCGCCATGAGGGCGTAGGTGTGTTCCGCACTATGAAACGAGCGGCCGTGGTTGCGCAAATCCACGCTGATGACACGCAATCCGGCTTCGGTGGCCCAGCGCCGCGCCAGGCTCTGCCAGTTATCGAGCGTACCAAAAAGACCGTGGAGGATGACCAGCGGGCGGCCCTGCCCCTGGTCGAGGTGATGAAGTAGCGGCATGGGGCAAAAGTAGGGTGCGGGGCTTGCCCCCGCCCGTCGTCGAACGAAATGTAATGGATTCGTTCAACGACGGGCGGGGGCAAGCCCCGCACCCTACAGGATTATACTACTTACGCCGTAGCCGCCTTAAAAGCTGGCGCAAACACCGTCTGGGCAAATTCCTCCACCGTGGTAGGCGTGGTGCTGGCGGCATCGCGCGGGCCGTTGGCCATCGACTTGCCTTCGTTGATATTACGGGTCATCTCGTCGTAAAGGTCGGCCTGGTTCTCGCTCAGCCCGGCCCCAACCATGCCCTTTTTAGCGTCCTCGTAGGAGAAAGCCACGTAGGGCAGTTCCGGCCGGCCAATGGCTTGGCCAATAGCGGCCGTAGCTTCGGCCAGCGTGTAGTTGCGCGGCCCCAGAATGTACTGCACGGCGTGGTTTGCCAGCTTATCGGCAGTCAGGAATTCAGCGGCTTTGGCGGCGATGTCCTTGGTGGCCACCATCGGGAACGCGGCGTCAGCTTTCGTGGCCGAGCCGGCGATGCCCATGTGCTGAATCATGCCCACGTTGGCCAGCAGGTTTTCCATGAAATAGGCCGGGCGCAGGTGCACCACGTTCAGCCCTTCGATGGCGTTGAGGCGGGCTTCCTGGCGGTGCAGGCCCACCACGGGGCCGGTGCCGGCGACCTCATCGGCCCCGATGCTGCTCAGGTGCACGGCGTTTTTCAGGCCGGAATCGCGCACGGCCTGAGCGGTGGCTTCGCCGATTTGGTCCATGAAACCCAAGACATCGGGTGAGGTCACGTTGGGCGGAATCATCAGGAACGCCGCATCGGCGCCGCGCAGGGCGTCGGTGAGGAAAGGCGCGTCGTGCGCATCACCAGCTTTGGTGGCGGCCCCGGCTTTGGCGAGGGCGTCGAGACGGGCGCTGGGTCGGGCCACTGCCGTTACCTGGTGGCCTTGTTTCAGCAGCGTGTGAACGATGGCGGTACCGATGTGGCCAGTCGCGCCGAGGACGGTGATTTTCTTAGACATAGAAGCAAAAACTTGAGCCGGGGCATCGTTGCGCGGCGGCGATGCAAAGGTGATGGCCTAACTTTGCTTTTCGCAAGTACCTACTAAAAAGTAGGGTACTTACTTAAAAGTAAAAATAGCTGTTAATCAGCGTGATAATTTTATGTCAAAACCCACCAAACAACAAACGGCCGAAGCCTACTGGTCGGCCGCCGATGCCGAACGCAACCTGACCTGCCCCGTGCGCACCACGCTCAACGTGTTGGGTGGCAAGTGGAAGCTGCTGATTCTCTCTTATTTGCTCGATGAGCCCCGGCGCTACGGCGAGCTGCGTCGGCTGATGCCCGAAATCACGGAGAAGATGCTGATTCAGGAGCTGCGGGAGCTGGAAACCGACGGCATCGTGGCCCGCACCGTGCACCAAACCGTGCCGCCGCGCGTCGACTACAGCCTGACGGGGCAGGGGCAGCGCGTGCAGCCGCTGTTTGGCGAGTGGGTGGGCTGGGGCAAGCAGTACCTCGACCGTACCGGCGGGTGTGAGTTGGCTAATGCCCCGGCCTCAACTATGGCCGTGGGCTAAAATTCACTGTTTCAACATCTGCGGGGCGGGAACTTTCGCCCCATTTTATCCGGCCTGCCTAATCTTTTTGTCCTGAAACACAGATCTTTACTCCTTGTTGGGGCGCTGCTGCTGGCTTTGCCCGGCCTGGCCCAGGTCACGCCGCCCGGCTCTACCACGCCCGCCACGCCGCCCAATGCCGCCTCGGCCCAGGAGCCGATGCACCAGCCCGTGGAAAAGGCCCGAAACTGGAGCCTGCACTTTCAGCAGACGCTCATCGACCAGTGGCACAATAACTTGACCACGCCCTACTCGGGCGACTACAGCCTGGCCGACCGCGAATCGGCCAAGCTGTCCTTCACCAGTACGCTGTTCATCGGGCGGCGGCTGTGGAAAAATGCGGCCGTGTATTTCAACCCCGAAGTGGCGGGCGGCAGCGGCCTGAGCGGCGCGCGCGGCGTGGCCGGTTTCACCAACGGCGAGACCTTCCGCATCGGCGACCCTTCGCCGCAGCTGTATCTGGCGCGGCTGTATCTGCGGCAGGTGTTTGCGCTGGGCACGGCCACGGATATGGACCTCGACGACCTCAACCAAGTGGCCGGCCCCACGCCGCAGCGCT
Source organism: Hymenobacter ruber (assembly GCF_054783255.1). NCBI lineage: Bacteria > Pseudomonadati > Bacteroidota > Cytophagia > Cytophagales > Hymenobacteraceae > Hymenobacter > Hymenobacter ruber. The sequence continues at coordinate 1,488,047 of NZ_BAAGQX010000002.1, read as the reverse complement.
ACTTCGCCCTCAATCTGGGCAAGTTCAGTACTGCCGATTTCTTCGACCAGAACAGCTACTCGCACGACCCGCGCACGCAGTTTCTGAACTGGAGCCTGATGAGTGCCGGCGCCTGGGACTACGCCGCCAACACGCGCGGCTATACCGTGGGCGGCGTTTTTGAGTACATCACGCCCGGCTTCACGGCCCGGTTCGCGTCCACGCTCATGCCCACGCTGGCCAACGGGCCCATCCTGGATTTCCACTACGGCACGGCCCACGCCGAAACCGTGGAGCTGACCAAAGTGTACCACGTTAAGGGTCGGCAGGGCACCATTCGGGCGCTGGGCTTCCGCAACGTGGCGGCCATGGCCACTTATAACACGGCCATTCGGCTGGCCCAGCTCACCGGCGCGCAGCCCGATGTGACGCTGGTGCGCCACGACGGCCACACCAAAGTCGGCTTTGGGCTGAACGCGGAGCAGGAAATCGCCAAGCACGTGGGCCTGTTTGCCCGCGTGAGCTACAACGACGGCAAAAATGAAACCTGGGCCTTCACCGAAATCGACCACAGCGCCAGCCTCGGCATTGCCAGCACCGGCGACCGGTGGCATCGGCCCGACGACCGCCTCGGCGCGGCCATCGTGGTGAACGGCCTCAGCCCCGAGCACCGCGCCTACCTGGGCGCGGGCGGCTACGGCTTCATCGTGGGCGACGGACCCGGCACCGGCTATGTGCCTAACAGCGGCGCTCTCAACTACGGTCTGGAGCAGATTGGCGAGGTGTACTACAGCTTCGCGCTGCCGCAGTATCACGCCTCCCTCAGTCCGGATTATCAGCTGGTTATCAACCCGGCTTATAATAAGGACCGTAGTGGGCCGGTGCATGTGGTGGCCGTGCGTCTGCACGTCGAATTCTAGGAAAATCAGACTGAAAAAAGGAAGAAAAGAATAACTTCGGGCAACCGCGGTAACGTTTCGGGCATCATGTCGGTAACCGGATTTACTCACTCACCCTTCACCTTTTTTCGCATGAATAATTTTCGGATTAACTCGATGTGCGCCAGCCTGCTGGTGCTGGCCGTGGGCGCGCTCTCGTCCTTCACCAGTACCCGACCCCAGAGCGACCGCGAAACCCGCTCGGTGGGTTCGTTCACCGAAATCAGCCTTGGGGGTTCGGCCCGCGTGGTGGTGAAGCAAGGCAGCCCCCAAAGCGTGGCCGTAGAAGGCAGCAAGGAAGACCTGGCCGATTTTGAAACCGACGTGCAGAGCGGCAAGCTGCGCCTGAACTTCCGCCAGCAGGATGGCCGGATGTTCAGCAACAAAAGCCACGGCCCCGTAACGGTGTACGTGACCGCGCCCAGCCTCACGGCCCTGCGCGTGGGCGGCTCGGGCAAGATGGAAGTGAACGGCGGGCTGCAAGCCGATGCCATGACGCTGGCCGTAAGCGGCTCCGGCGACCTCATGGTGCCGCAGCTCAAAGCCGGGCGCTTGGAAACGGCCGTGTCCGGCTCGGGCGATGTGACGGTGGGCGGCACCTGCCCCAGCAACGAAATCCGCATCAGCGGCTCGGGCAAAGTGAAGGCCCGCGACCTGAAAACCGAAACCAGCCGCGCCCGCATCAGCGGCTCGGGCAATGCCTACGTGTACGCCAGCCGCACCGCCGATGGGTCGATTTCGGGCTCCGGCAGCCTGTACGTGGCCGGCGGGGCGCAGCTCAGCAGCAGCACCCACGGCAGCGGCCGGGTGGTGAAGGAATAACGCGCTAAAAGCCTGTGAAAAAGCCCCGACTGCTAGCGGCAGTCGGGGCTTTTTGGTGCTCGATAATGGCCTGCTGGTATAAAATTCGGGCATATGGCCGGACCAAACCGACCGCCGGAGAATGCGGGCCGTACCTTTGTGGGGCCGCTAGCCGGCTTTGCGTTTCACCCAATACCACCCCGTGTATCTTCATCATGTGGCGGCCTACCTCCCGGAGGCCGTCGTCACCAATGCTCATTTCACTCGCCTTAATGGCCTCGCCAGCGAGTGGATAATTGAGCGCACCGGCATTCAGGAGCGCCGCAAAGCGGGCCCTGGCGAGAATGCCAACACCATGGCCATTGCCGCGACTCGCGCCGCGCTGGCTGCTGCCCCCGCTTTTGCTCAGGCTAGTGTCGACCTTATCGTGGCCGGCACCTACACGCCGCACGATACCATTTTCACCGCCGCGCATGCCGTGCAGCGCGATTTGGACATCAACGAAATCCCGACCGTCAGCATTTCCTCGGCCTGCTCCTCGCTGCTCAATGCTGTGGAGATTGTGGAGGGCTACTTTGCCATGGGCAAGGCCAGCCGTGCCGTGGTGGTCGTGACCGAGCACAACACGGCCTACAACAACGAGGAAGACACGATGGCTGGCCACCTATGGGGCGACGGCGCGGCCACGCTGCTCATCAGCAAGGAGCGTATCAGTCCCGAGGATTTGCACATTGCCGAAGTCATCACCGGCGGGGCCGCGCCCGTGAGCAAGGCCGACGAAGCCGTGACCCTGAAGCCCGTGGAGCGCGGCATTGTGATGCCCTTCGGGCGCGACGTATTTCAGCAGGCCTGCACCTACATGGCCCGCGTGACCCAGACGCTGCTCGACAAACACCACATTCCCACCGAGGAGCTCACCTACCTCATCCCGCACCAGGCCAACCTGCGCATCTCGAAAAATGTGACCAAGGCCCTGGGCCTCGACCCGGCCCGCGCCGTGAGCAACATCGAGCGCCTCGGTAACACCGGCTGCGCCGGCGCTGCCATTGGCCTGGCCGAGGTGTGGAACACGCTGAAGAGTGGCGATAAGGTGATTATTACCGTGTTCGGCGGCGGGTATTCCTACGGTGCAATGCTACTCAATAAATAGGTAGGGGCGGGAAATAGGTAAGGGCGGGGCTTGCCCCGCCCGAATCGTCGGGGCCGTCCGTTCATCGTGCGGGCGGGGGCAAGCTCCGCCCCTACATTTGCCTCATGCTTCCTCCCGCCGCCGCCTTCCTGCCCGAAATCACCTTCCAGACCAGCCGGGCCAGCGGGCCGGGCGGGCAGAACGTGAACAAGGTGGAGTCGCGGGTGGAGCTGCGCTGGCACCTGCTGAACTCCGAAATCCTTACCGATGAGCAGAAACAGTTGATTCTGGAGAAGCTGGCGAACCAGCTCACCGCTGACGGCCTGCTGCTCCTCGCCGCGCAGGACGACCGCAGCCAGCTCCGCAACAAGGAAATTGTGCTGGCCCGCTTCTACGAATTATTGCTACGCAGCCTGCGCCGCCCCAAGCCCCGCAAGGCCACCAAGCCCAGCAAAAGCGCCGTGCGCAAACGCCTGGAAGGCAAAAAGATTCAGGGCGAGAAGAAAGCCAACCGGCGGCGACTGGAGTAGGAGCCGGCAAAACCACCGGCACGTGTGTGGCGGCATGTGCGGGCACACCCCCCCCATGTGGCGGTGGTTTTCGGCCGTTAAAATGCCCTACAGTAGCGTGCCGCGCAGGATGAGCAGGGCCACCGAGAAGTAAATAATCAGGCCCGTGACGTCGACCAGCGTGGCCACGAAGGGCGCGGACGACGTGGCCGGGTCCAGCCCCAGGCGCTTGAGCAACAGCGGCAGCATGGAGCCCGCCAGCGAACCCCACAGCACGATGCCCACCAGCGCAATGCCCACCGTGAGGGCCACTAGTGCCCAATGCTCGCCATAAATGGGCGTAATACTCTGCCAGATGGCAATGCGCCCGAAGCCCACCAATCCCAGAATCAGGCCCAGGGCCGAACCGGTGATGAGCTCGCGGCGCAACACCCGCCACCACTCGCCCAGCGTGAACTCGCCCAGCGCCATGGCCCGGATGATGAGCGACGTGGCCTGCGAGCCCGAGTTGCCGCCCGAACTGATGATGAGCGGCACAAACTGCACCAGCACAATGGCCTTCTGCAGCTCGCCTTCGAAGAATTGCATGGCCGAGGCCGTGAGCAATTCGCCCAGAAAGAGCACCACCAGCCAACCGGCCCGCTTCTGCACCAGGCTCATCAGGGGCATGGTGAGGTAGGGTTCGTCCAGCGCTTCGGAGCCGCCGAACTTCTGGATGTCCTCGGTGTCTTCTTCCTCCCGAATGCTGAGGATGTCGTCGATGGTCACGATGCCGAGCAAGATGCCCTGGTCCGAAACCACGGGCAGGGCGTTGCGGTCGTTGCGCCGGAACACGTCGATGGCGTCTTCCTGGTCCTGGGTGGCGGTGAGCTGCACGAAACGGCGGTCCATGAGGTCGCGTACCCGCGCCGTGGGCGCAGCCAGCAGGAATTCCCGGATGCGAATGTCATCAATCAGCACGCCCTGCGCGTCGGTCACGTAGAGCATGCTCAGCGTTTCGGACTGCCCGCCGTGCTGGCGAATGTAGTCGAGCACCTGCTGCACCGTCCAGTTCTCGCGGATGGCGATGTAGTCGGGCGTCATCAGGCGTCCCACCGAGTATTCGGGGTAGCCCAGCAGCTGCAGGGTCACTTTGCGTTCTTCTTCCGAGAGGCTTTGCACGAGCTCGGCCACGAAATTGGCGGGCAGAAACTCCAGCAGGGCCGTACGGTCGTCCGGCGACATCTCGTTGAGAATGTCGGCCATCTTGTCCTGGGCCAGATTATCCAGAAAGTGCCGCTGCTCCTCCAAATCGAGGTATTCAAACACCTCGGTGGCCAGCTTGAGCGGCAGCAGCCGGAAAATGATGAGCTGTTCCCGGTCCTCTTCGGCCTCAATGAGCGACACTAGCTCCGAGGGTTGAAAATCGCGGAGCAGCTGCTTAAGCTTAAAAAATTCGCCCTCCTGAATCAGGGACGTGATGGTTTCCACGGTCTGCGGCTGCATGAAAAAGAAGGAGGGGAGGTGCTTCGCTAGGCAAGCGGGGTTGATGAAGGGAATAAGCGCCACAAAAGTAGGGCGAAGCGGGCGGTAAATGGGTATTGCGGGGCGGTTTGTTATGCTGGGTATCTGTCATCCTGAGCGCAGCGAAGGACCTTACTACGCCTGCGCCGTATGAGAAGCACTGCAAATAGTGGTTGGCGTGGTAAGGTCCTTCGCTGCGCTCAGGATGACAGCCCTGTTTCACACGCGGACCTCCCACCCTCAAATCGCCGCCGCTGCCCCATCTTGCCGCCCAATCCCTGTGCTCATGCCTGAAGATGCTTCCCCCATTGCCGCGCCGCTAGGCACCCTCGTGGTGCTCGGTGGGGGCGATGACGACCCCCTGCTCACGCTACTAGCCGGCCTGCTGCCCGACAGCAACCTGCCCATTGAGGTGCTGACCACGGCCACTCGCCGCCAGCCCGCCCGCACCGCCGCCGCCTATGCCCATGCCTGGCACCAGCTCGGCTGTCCCCACGTGCGGCACCTGCAGGTGAACGAAGACCACGCCGCCGACGACCCCGCCACGCTGGCCCGCCTGCGCAAAGCCGCCCTCGTGTTCATGAGCGGCGGCGACCAGGAGCGCCTCACCGATTTCCTGCTCGGTACCGAATTCCTAACCATTCTCAAACAGAAATACCAGACTGAAGCTGGCTTTGTCATTGCAGGCACCAGCGCCGGCGCTTCGGCCGTGGCCGAGTTTATGCTGGTAGATGGCCACGGCTGGCGCAGCCTGCTGGGCGGCCGCATCGAGGTGCAGCCCGGCCTGAACCTGCTGCCCGGCGTGCTGCTCGACCAGCACTTTGCCGAGCGCGGGCGCTACCCGCGCCTGCTGCACGCCGTGCTGGCCCAGCCCACGCTGCTGGGCATCGGCCTGAGCGAGGAGACCGGGTTAATTATCCGCCCCGACCAGCCCGCAAAAGTGTTTGGCGAGGAAGCCGTGGTGGTTATCGACGCCGCGCAAGCCACGCACAACAACCTGCCCGGCCTGGCCGATGGGGCCGTTATCAGCGGCCACGGCCTGCAAATGCACGTGCTGGTGGCGGGGCAAACGGTGGACATTGCGGGGCGTGCGGTGAAGCCGGGGTGATGTAGCGCGGACTTTGTAGTCCGCGACTAGGGCCATTGGACTCGCGGACTACAAAGTCCGCGCTACAAGCTACCGGCGCACTTCCACCCAGCCTTTGGCGTGGCGGTTGTCGGCGTCGCGCAGCTGGTAGTAGTAGATGCCGTCGGGCAGGCCGGTGGCGTCCCAGTTGTTGTGGTAGTCATCGGTTTGATACACGCGCTGGCCCCAGCGGGTGTACACTTCCAGCGAAGCCGGCCGACAGCTGAACCGGGGCTGAAAGGTCTGGTTGGCGGCGTCGCCGTTGGGCGTAATGATGTTGGGCATGAACACTTCGCCCACTTCCACGGGCGAGAAGCCGGTGAGCACCTCGCAGTTGCCGTAGCGCGCCGTGAGCGTGACGTGGTACGTGCCCGGCTGGGTATAAATGTGCTTCGGCTCGGCCAGGATGCTGGGCTCGCTGCCATCGCCAAAGTCCCAGCTGTAGGTGGCGTGCGGAGCCAGCAGCACCGGCGAGAGCGGGCATTCAAAGGGCGCGAGGCCGGTGTAGCGCGGCGCGGCGGCGCACACCGGCAGGTTCAGCCCCACATCCTGCGCCGACACGGGCGCCAGCACCACCGTGCGGGTGGCCGTGGCCTGGCAGGGGCCCTGCGTCACGGTGTAGGTGAGCGGGAACACGCCGCCCCGGTTGCCGGTATTCGGCGGGGTGAAGAAGCCGCCGGCCGTGACGCCGGTACCGCTCCACACGCCCCCGGCCGGCGCGAAGCCTACTAGCTGGAAAGGCTGGCGCAGGTCGGCGCACAGGGTGGTATCACGGCCGGGCGTGATGGCGGGCAGGCGGACCACTACCACCTGCTGGCTGAGGGTACCGCAGCCCATTGAGTCGGCAACGCTGTAGGTGAGCGTGTGGGTACCCACGCCGGCCGCCGCGGGGTCGAAGCGGCCATTGCCCACCCCCGGCCCACTGAAGATACCGCCGGCCGGCGTGGCCGCCAGCGCCACTGCCGCCCCGGCCACGCATTGCGGGGGCAGCGGTGCAAACGTGGGCACCACCGGCGGGGCCACCACGTAGCGCACGCTGCGGGTGCTCTGGCAAATGCCGGTGGTCGCGACGGTGTAGTTGATAACGTAGTGCCCCGGCCCCACGGCCGTGGGCACGAAGCGGTAACCCCCGCCCGGAGCCGCCTGCACGCCCGGCCCGGCCCACACGCCGCCGGCCGGACTGCCGGTCAGCGCCACGGGGCCATTGTCGAGGCACACGTAGCGGCGCGGGCCGGGGTCGGCCTGCAATATTTCGAAGTTCATTTTGAAGGCCCCGTTGTTGCAGTTCGAGCTGCCGTTGCGCACGGTGTAGGTGCCCGCGCCCGGCGGCAGCGGGAAGCCCTGGGTGCTGCTGCAGCTGGCGCACACGGCTTGGTACACCACGCCCCGCTTATCAAAGCGCGAGGTGCCGCCGTCGACGTGTTCGCGAGTACCGTTCTGGCCAAAAAAAGTGGCGTACTCCAGCCGGGTCATGCCGGCCGAGAATTCGGCCAGGTAGAAGTCGGAGCCATCGGTAACGGTTGAAACGGCCCCGGTGGTGGTGGGCAGGCCACTGGTGCTGCCGCCCAGGTAGCCGGTATTGCGGGCATTCACCAGCCCGCCCCAGCCGCTCACATACACCCGCTCGCAGTCATCGACGAGGAAGGCCGTGGGCACCAGATTGGGGCCATCAACATTGCTCCCGCTGCCAAATGATGTGCTGTAAAGACTGGTGGTAAGGTCCGGGTTCAGCTTCTGAATAAACTGCGTGCCATTGGCCGTGGCGTAGAGGCCCGGCGTGGTGGGGAATTGCCCCAGCGTCTGGCCCAGGAGGTAGGCATCGCCGCTGGCATCTAGCTGGAGCAGCTGCGCTTGGTCGTAGCTGGCGGTGCCCACGTAGGTGGCCCGCTCCACGGTGCGGCCATCGGCGCTGATGCGGGCCACGAACCCATCGGTGCCGCCCGGCGCAGCCGGTTTGTAGGCCCCGGCCGTGGTAGGGAAGCTGGCGGAAGTAGTGCCGCCGCACACGTAGGTGCGGCCCTGCGCGTCTAGCTGTACCGAATAGGCGGCATCGGCCCCGGTGCCGCCCAGAAAGCCGCCCCAGAGCATCACGTTCAGGCCCGGCGACAGCTTGCAGACGAGCGCATCGGACTGGGTGCCGGCCGCCAGCACGTTGTTGAACCCGTTGTTCAGGAGCGGGAAGTTGCGCGAGTTGGTGTTGCTGGCGATGTACACGTTGCCGGCCCCGTCCAGCAGCACATCGCCCCGAAAGCAGTCGCCGTAGTTGGCGGCCAGCGCCGAGCTGGTGACGCCGTCATTGTCGGACCCGCCGAGGTAGGTACTGGCCAGCAGGTTGCTGCCGTCGGCGCTGAAGCGGGACACGAAAAGGTCAGAGCCGTTGGGCATGTTGTAGGGGTCGCCGTCGCGGAAAGGGTCGAGGTAGGTGCCGCCTCCGAAGCTGCGCTGCACCGCACCGGTCGTGGTGGGGTAGTTGGTGGAGCTGGTGCTGCCCAGCACCACCAGCTCGTTTTGCGCATTCACCACCAGGCTGTGCGGAAACTCGGAGCTGCCGCCGCCCAGGTAGGTGGCCCACACCCGCGCCGCCGCGCCGCTCACGCTGGTGTTGTACTTGATGATGCCAATGTCCTCGATGCTGCTGAAAGTGGTGTGAAACGCGCCCGGCGTGGCCGGGTAATTGCCGCCCAGGTTGCTGGCCACAATGCCGCCCGAATACATATTGCCCGCGTTGTCATAAGTAGCTGTGAAGCCCCAGTTGTCGGCCGTTGAGCCGGTGAGGGTTGAGAACTGCACCGTGGGGTCGATGGTCAGGGCGCGGGCCCGGTCGTAGCTGCCGAGCGCAAAGGTGAGGGTGCTGCCCGTGAGCACGTACCGGCAGGCTACCGGCTGGCGTTGCCCGGCGGCATCGAGCTGCCAGGCCTTTGGAGCCAGCTCCGTGGTGGTGCCCACTGTAGTTTTGATGACGAGGTTGCCGGCTGCGTCCAGGGCCAGGGCGCTGGCACCGTCGTAGCGCAGGGCCACGCGGGCGGGGTTGGCGCGGGGGGCCAGCAGCACGTCGTATTCCAGGTGCTGGCTCGTGTTTTCGTACAGCGTCAGGTCGATGCCGGGCCACAGGCTGGTGTAGCGCAGCTGCCGGAACGCGCCCACGTGGCTGGCCCAGCGCCCGCGGTCGCTGCCGATAAAATAGTTGCGCTCGCCGGCCGTGGGCGTTTCGGCCGTGAGGCGGGCCCGGCCGCTGGCTTTCTCAAAGTGCACGGTGTAGGCGTGGGCCGCGATGTCGGAGGCTTTGGCCTTGCCGGCGGCGGGGCGGGGGGCGCCGTCGTGGTGGTGCAGGGCGGCGGGGTCCAGGAAGGCGTAGGTCAGCGCGTCGGGCAGCACGAAGAGGGTGCCGGCCGGCAGGTTGGCCTCGTAGCGCACGCGGCCGTCCCACTGGCCTTTGTTCTGCACAAATTCCAGACTGGGATTATTGGGCGCTACGGCCGCGCCCCGCGCCGCCTGTGCGGGGTGGGCAAGGGTTGCCGCAGCACATACCAGAGCCAGCAAACCGCGGCTCAGCAAGGGAAAAGATAGGGGCATAGAAAAGCCAGAGGCAGAAAGGAGTGGAAAGGCAAAGATTAGGGAAAAAATAGGGGCCGACCACCAGCAGGAGCGGGGTTTTGCCGGAACGGCAGTTGCGCAAAATTCGTGCGCACTTCGGCAGATGTAGTGCGCGCCGCTTCGCACCTACGGCCGGCCAGCCGTTACCTTTGCCGGCTCTGTTGCCTGTGCCGTGCGCCGCTCTTTCGCTTTCAAATTTACATTGCTGACCCTGGCCTGGCTGCTGCTGGCCATTGCCTGCGAGCAGGTGCCGGCCGGCGCGTTCTGGCCGGTGGTGTTTGGGGCGCTCACCACGCCGGCGGCGCTGCTGCTCACGGCCCTGCTGGCCCTGTACTGGCTGCGGCGCAACTGGCGGGTGGCGGTGCTGCCCATTGTGGCACTGGGCCTCACGTGGCCGCACGTGCAGCGCGGGCTGGCCCTGCACGCTTCGCTTAATGGAGAAGTGAAGACGAAGAATGAGGAATTCAAGAGCGGGAAAGAAACGCTGCATTCCTCCTTCTTCCTGCCTCAGCCTCATGCCAATGAAGTGAGCCTGATTTCGGCCAACGTCCGCATCTTCAACGTGTATGCCCAGCTGCGCGACCCGGACTACGCCTCCTCCAGGGGCTTTATCCACTGGCTGGCCACCAGCCCGGCCGACGTGCTCTGCCTCCAGGAGTTCTACAACGAGCCGCGCCGCTCCCGCGAAAGCGGTGGTATTTTCCAGTCGGAAGACCAGCTGGGCAAGGGCAGCGGACGGCACGCCTTCGTGTCCACTAGCCTCACCAACAGCGCGGGGGCCGAGTTCGGACTGGCCATTTTCTCGCGCTTCCGCATTGTGCGGCAGGGCGTCATTCCCTTCGGCAAGCTCTCGCAGAACCACGCCATGTGGGCCGACCTGGCCCGCCCCGCCGCCCCCGGCCGCGCCCGCCCCGACACCATTCGCGTCTTCAACCTGCACCTGCAAAGCATGGCCATGGCCGAAAGCGACATCGCCACCGCCACCGAAAGCCGCGCCGGCCTGCGCCAGAAAGCCCCCAACCTGCTGCGCCGTTTCCGCAACGGGGCCGTGGCGCGGGGCGTGCAGGTCGATACCCTGCTGGCCCGCGTAGCCCGCTCGCCCTACCCCGTGCTGCTGGCCGGCGACACCAACGACCTGCCCTATTCCTACACCTACGACCAGCTGGCCGACCACCTCCAGAACGCCTGGGCCACCGTGGGCTTGGGCATCGGGGCCACTTATCATGGCAAGCTGCCCGGCCTGCGCATCGACCAGCAGTTTGCCAGCAAGCAGTGGCAGGTGCTGGCGTGCAAGGTGCACCGGGAAATCAAGTGGAGCGACCATTTTCCGGTCGAAGCCCTGTACCGATTAAAGTAGGGGCGGCCGTGCCGGCATTTTTGCACAAAATGCCCCGTCGAGTTGAGCAAAAGGCCCTAATGTTTTGTTGTGGCCTGCCAGCCGGCGCACGTCGCCCGGCCCGCTACCTTTGCACCATGTCGCTCACGCTCTACAACACGCTTACCCGCAAGAAAGAAGAATTCCAGCCCGTGCACCCGCCCCAGGTGGGCGTGTACCTGTGCGGCCCCACCGTGTATAGCGAAGCCCACCTCGGCAACGCCCGCGGCCCCGTGGTGTTTGATGTGCTCACGCGCTACCTGCGCCACCTGGGCTACCAGGTGCGCTACGTGCGCAACATCACCGACGTGGGCCACCTCGAAAGCGACGCCGACACCGGCGAGGACAAGATGGAGAAGGCCGCCCGTGCCGCCCGCATCGAGCCCATGCAGGTGGCCCAGCACTTCACCAACCGCTACCGCCAGCACATGCTGGGCCTGGGCTGCCTGCCGCCCGACATCGAGCCTCAGGCCAGCGGCCACATCATCGAGCAGATTCGGGTGATTGAGGAAATCATCGGCAACGGCCTGGGCTACGAGGTCAACGGCTCGGTGTACTTCGACGTGCCCAAGTACAACGAGGAGGGCAAGCGCTACGGCAAGCTCTCCAATCGCAGCATTGAGGACCAGCTGGCCGGCACCCGCGCCAATCTGGAAGGCCAGAGCGAGAAGCGCAGCCCGCTGGACTTTGCCCTCTGGAAAAAGGCTTCGCCCGAGCACATCATGCGCTGGCCTTCGCCCTGGGGCGAAGGCTTCCCCGGCTGGCACCTGGAGTGCTCGGCCATGAGCCGCAAGTACCTCGGCGACCTGAGCGACATCCACGGCGGCGGGCTCGACCTCATGTTTCCGCACCATGAGTGCGAGATTGCGCAGAGCCAGGGCAGCCACTCGCACACCGACGAGGCGCGCTTCTGGGTGCACAACAACATGATAACCGTGAACGGCACCAAGATGAGCAAGAGCCTGGGCAACTTCGTGCTGCTGGGCGACATGTTCCTGGGGCCGACCGGGCCGCTGGCTTTCGGCTACTCGCCGATGGTGGTGCGTTTCTTCCTGCTGCAAGCCCACTACCGCAGCCCGGTTGATGTGAGCGACGACGCCCTGCAGGCCGCCCGCAAAGGCTACCGTAAGCTGATGAACGGCCTGCGTCTGCTCGACAAGCTGCTGGCTGCCCCCGCCGAAGCAACAGGCGAAACGTCGGAAGCCGCCGTTGCCCAGTTGCTGGCCCTGGCCGCCAAGCCTGCCGAGTTCCTCGACGACGACCTGAACACGCCCCGCGCCCTGGCCGCGCTGTTCGACCTTCTCAAGCAGTTCAACAAGTTCGCCACCAGCCCGGCCGCCCTAGCCGAAGTGGGCCCTGAAGCCTTGGCACAAGCCGCCGCTACTTACCGCGCCCTGGTGCAGGACGTGCTGGGCCTGCGCGAAGAAACCGCCGTCAACCCCGAGCAACTCATCGAGCTTACCCTCGGCTTCTACTCCGAAGCCAAGGCCGACAAAGCCTACGACAAGGTGGACGTTATCCGGGCCGCCCTCAAGAGTCAGGGCATCGTGATAAAGGACACGAAGGCGGGCGTGGAGTGGGCGTATAGCGAGGAGTAGAAACGGTCAAAATCGTCTGTCATCCTGAGCACAGCGAAGGACCTTATCACCGTCGAACAACTTGCAGTAATATAAGAACGGTGCAGCGGGGGGAAGGTCCTTCGCTGCGCTCAGGATGACAGTAAAGAATATGAACTTGCGCACCCTCCGCCTTCCCCTCGCCGCCCTGGCCGGCCTCCTGTTCCTCACTGGCTGCCCCGACAAGAAGCCCACCGAAACCGCCGAAACTACGGCGGCCGCCGAACCCAAGCTGCCCAAAGCCCCGGTCTTCAACGCCGACTCGGCCTATGCCTTCACGGCGAAGCAGGTGGCCTTCGGGCCGCGCGTGCCGAACTCCAAGGCTCACCGCGCTACTGGCGACTGGCTGGTGGCGAAGCTCAAAAGCTACGGCCTGAAGGTGATGGAGCAGCCCTTCGAGGCGATGACGTTTGACGGCACCAACATCCACGGCCGCAACATCATTGCGCAGTACCAGCCGCAGGCGGCGCGGCGCGTGGCCATCTTCGGCCACTGGGACACCCGCCCCTTTGCCGACAACGACAAGGTGAAGAAAAACGCCCCCATGGACGGGGCCAGTGATGGCGCCAGCGCCGTGGCCGTGGCCCTGGAAATGGCCCGCCAGCTCAGCCTGCAGCCCGACAGCCTGGCCCCCAACGTGGGCGTCGACTTCATCTTCTTCGATGCCGAGGACTGGGGCCACGACGACACCACCCAGGCCGACCTGAAGGACCAGCTGGCCGGTAGCGGCACCGATTCCTGGTGCCTGGGCTCGCAGTACTGGGCCACGCACCTGCTGCCTGCCAACTACAAGGCCGAGTACGGTGTGTTGCTGGATATGGTAGGGGCGAAGAACGGCAAGTTCACCCGCGAGGAGACCTCCCGCACCAACGCCCGCACCGCCCTCGATAAAATCTGGGGCGTGGCCTCGCAGCTGGGCTACTCCGACTACTTCCGCTACGAAGACACCGGCGGCATCACCGACGACCACGTGTACACCAACCGGGCCGGCATTCCCACCATCGACATCTACCACTACAACTCGCCCACCGACTACTTCCCCGCCTACCATCACGCCACCACCGACAACATGGCCATCATCGACCGCAACACGATGAAGGCGGTGGGCCAGACCATGCTGCAGACGCTGTACGTGGATTAAGCAATTGACAAGAGTATCAAAAACGGCCGCCGGGGCAACCCGCCGGCCGTTTTTAGTATCAACGGTACTCACCCTAACTACCCTTTCCCATTTCTGATGCGCCTTTCCTTACTGCTGCTGTTGCTGCTCAACCTGCCCGCGCTGGCTCAGAGCAAGTTGAAAACCGAAGTTAGTCCCGTCTTCTACTTCCGGCAGCGGGCTGAAGTGCAGCCCTTTGCCGGCAAGCCCTACCGCCTCTCGGCCCGCATGAAAGTAGACGCTCCGGCCGGCGACAGCGCCGATGCCAACGTTTTCGCGGTGGTGTTCGACAAGAACAAGAAGTATTTGGCCATCAGCAAGCCCGGCCAGATGCGCGCCAAGCGCCGCGACGGCCAGTGGCGCCCCTTCACCTTGACCGGCACGCTGCCCAAGGCGGCCGCGCAGCTGGTCATCAACGCCAATGTGTACCTCAACGGTACGTTTAGTTACGACGATTTCAAGTTGGAAATCGCCACCGCCAAGGGCCAGTGGCAGGTCGTGCCGCTCGTCAACGGTGACTTCGAGGCCACCCGTGCCGATAGCGCCAGCGGCTTCCCCAACGGCTGGCGGCCCTTGTTTCTCAACGATGCTTTCCACTTCCGCACGGCGGCTGAGCCGGCCGGCAACCACTACCTCGAAATCACCGGTCAGGGCGTGGTGAACTACGGCCACAACGCGGCAGCGGGCCACACCGCGAACATCAACGGCATCAAGCTTTACTACGAAACCTACGGCCAGGGCGAGCCGCTCCTGCTACTGCACGGCAACGGCCAGTCCATCTCGGCCTTCACCGGGCAGATTCCCGAGCTGGCTAAGCATTACCAGGTAATTGCCGTGGACACCCGCGCCCAGGGCCAGAGCACCAACGGCAAGCAGACGCTGACCTACGACCTGTTTGCCGAGGACATGAGTGCCCTGCTCAAATCCCTGAACATCCCCGCCGCCCACGTCGTGGGCTGGAGCGACGGCGGCAACACCGGCCTCAGCCTGGCCCTGCACCATCCGCAGCAGGTGAAAAAGCTGGTGACGATGGGCGCCAACCTCTGGGCCGACACCCTGGCTGTGACGCCCGCCACCCTGAAGGAGGTGCGTCAGGGCAAGGCCATGACTACCTGGCTCTACCCCATCAATCCACAGGCCCGCAAGATGCGCCCGCTCATGGTGCTGCTGCTCGATTACCCCCGCATGAAGGCCACGGACCTGGCCGGCATCGCCGCACCCACGCTGGTGCTGGCCGGCGAGAAAGACCTCATTCAGGATGCCCATACCCGGCTCATTGCCAGTAGCCTGCCGCACGGACAGGTGCACATATTCCCCGGCCTCACGCACTACGCCCCGCGCGAGAACCCCGCCATGTTCAACGCGGCGGTGCTGGAGTTTCTGGGGCGGCCGTAGGGCGGCCGGCATCGGTACGCCACCGGGCGCCGATGCCAAGCTCGCTAGGCCGTCAGCCGTGCGCCCGCGCCGTCCACGGTCAGGGTCACCGTCTGGCCCACCACCAGGGCCAGGTTGTCGGCCTCGTGGCCCACGGGGAAGCCATACGCCACCGGGAAGTCATATATTTCCGCGTAGCGGTCGATGATTTGCACGGCCGTGACGCCGAAGGGAATGGCATTGTCGCGCATCTGCGAGAAGTGGCCTACCACGAGGCCGGCCAGGCCGGCCAGCTGCCCGCTGCGGTGCAGGTGCAGCATCATCCTATCGATATGGTAGAGGTATTCGTCGAGGTCTTCGAGGAAGAGGATGCGGCCCGCGAAGCCGGCCTGCGAGGCCGTGCCCGTGATGGTTTGCAGCAGGCTGAGGTTGCCGCCCACCAGCGCGCCGGAGGCCGTGCCGGGCCGGTTGAGGGCGTGGGGCGCGACTTCGATTGGCTGAAAAGCCTCGCCGAACAAGGCCCGCCGCAGGGTTTCCAGCGCCAGCTCGCCGCCGGCCTGATGAAACAGCACTGGCATCACGCCGTGGATGCTGGCGTAGCCCAAGGCCAGCACATGCGAGTTGAGCACTGTCACGTCGGAGAAGCCGGCCACCCACTTCGGCGCGGCCCGGAAGCGGGCAAAATCGAGCCCGTCCACGATGCGGGCGGTGCCGTAGCCGCCCCGCGCGCACAGGATGGCCCGGATGGATGGGTCGTCGAGCTGCTGCTGGAAGTCGCGGCGGCGCAGGTCGTCGTCGCCGGCAAACTGGTGGTGGTCGCCGGCAATGCTCTCGCCCAGCACCACTTCCAGGCCCCAGCTTTGGAGGGTGGCAATGGCAGGGGCCAGCTCGGCGGCCGAAATCTTGCGGGCGGGGCTGACGATGGCGACGCGCTGGCCGGCGTGCAGGGCAGGGGGGAAGGAAATCGACATAAAGTAGCAGGGCTAAGCGGCTGCAAATAACGTAGGTCGTATCTTCGGAACCAGCACACCGCCTGCGGCTCACCCAACTTCGACCGGCTATCCGGCGTTGATACCTAAACCGGCGGGGCTTCACTTATCCGGCTCATTCTTTAATGCTTTCGTGATGAAAACACTTTTCCTCTTCCTTGCGGCCCTGCTGCTCACGGCGGCCCAGGTGGCCAGCGCCCAGGCCGTCATCGACACTACCGGCGGGCGCTATTACCGCCCCGTATTTGCCAACGTGACCGTGACTTCGGGGGTGACCTATGGCGCGGCCGTGAACTCCGTTGGTACCAACCAGACGCTGACCATGGACATTTACCAGCCCACCGGCGATGCGCTGGCCCGGCGGCCGGTCATCGTCTTCGCCCACCAGGGCGGCTTCGTGTCGGGCTCCAAAACCGATGCCTACATGGTGGACGTGTGCACGAAATTTGCCAAGCTCGGCTACGTCACGGCCAGTATTGATTACCGCCTGCTGGATTTCAGCATCGTGCTCGGCGGGGGCTTCGATACGGTGAACATCGCCAAATCGGCCATCCGGGGCATGCAGGACCTGCGCGCCGCCGTGCGCTTCTTCCGCAAGGACGCGGCCACAACCAACACCTACCGGGTCAACCCCGGCTACGTCATCGTGGGCGGCTCTTCGGCCGGGGCGTTTGCCGCGCTCGAAGTCGGCTACCTCGATAAAGCCGCTGAGGTGCCGGCCTACGTGGGCATTGCTGCCCTGGGCGGCGTGGAGGGCGTGAGCGGCAACCCCGGCTACAGCAGCCTGCCCCAGGCCGTGCTCAACCTGAGCGGGGCCACCGAAACCCCCAACTACATCGAGGCCGGTAACGCGCCGTTGCTGAGCGTGCACGGCACCGCCGATGGCACCGTGCCCTACCTGCAAGGCCGCGTGGGCTCGCTACTGCCGCCCAAGTACGTGTACGGCAGCGGCCGCCTGAACCCCCGCGCCACCGCGCTGGGCATCCGCAACACGCTGCGCCCGTTGCGTGGCGCGGGCCACATTCCCTTCGAAAGCAACGCCGCCTACGCCGATACTACCTTCCGCACCATCCGCGACTTTCTGCGGCCTGTGCTGGCCCTGCCCGGCCTGGTAGTGACGGCCGCCCAGGCCCCGGCCACCGCCGCGCCCACCGCCCAGGCCTACCCCAACCCCGCCGACGACGCCATCCGCATCGAGCTGCCTGCCGCCTGGGTCGTACCCGGTAGCGCCACTGCTGCCGAGGCCCAGCTGCTGGACGCGGCGGGCCGGGTGGTGCGCCTCATCCAGCCCACTTCGCGCGAGCTAAGCGTGCCGCGCGGCGCCCTCAAAGGGGGCGTCTACACGCTGAAATTCCCCGGCCAGCCGGCGGTGCGCGTCGAGTTCCGATAAGGGGCGGGCGGCCGGTAGGCCAAAAGAAAAGGGCAGGCCATTGGCCTGCCCTTTTCTTTTGGCCTACCGGCCGCCGTCTATTCCACCGTCAGGCGCAGGGCTTGATGGCCGGCGCGCACCAGGTACACGCCCGCCGGCAACCCGGCCGGCAGTGTCAGCACAGCCGTGCCGGTGGCATCGGCCGAGGTGGTCGTCACGGTCCGGCCCAGCGCGTCAAGCACCGTCACCGCCGTGCCGGGGGCCGCACCCGCGAGGGTGGCCGCGCCGCCGTGGGCCGGGTTGGGGAACAGCGTGATGGAGTGGCTGAGGGGCTGAGCGAGGGCCACGGTGCGTATGGGCGAGTAGCTGAACGTGCCGTCGAGGTCCACCTGCTTCAGGCGGTAGTAGATGGTGGCTTGGTGGGTTGGTGGGTTGGTGTCCAGCAGCTCGTAGGTGTGCGGGGCGGTGCTGGTGCCGGCCGCCGTCACCGTGCCAATGCGCTCGAAGCTGCTGCCGCTCAGGCTGCGCTCCACCTCGAAGGCCCGGCTGTTTTTCTCGGTGGCCGTGCGCCAGCTCAGGGCCACGGCCGGGCCCTGGGCGGTGGCGGTGAAGGCCGTCAGCTCCACGGGCAGTGGGTTCACGTTGAAGTCGCCCCCGGCGGTGAAGTCGGAAAAGCCCGTTACGCCGGTGCGGCTGAGTACCGGGGCCGCGCCGGAGCCGGTGGTGGTGACGTGGGTGCCCACCAGCGCCCAATCGGAGGCGGCATCGGCCCGCTTCAGCAGCACGAGCTGGGTGTAGTCGGCCGCGCCCCGGATGCCGGTGAAGGTGAGCGTGGGCGTGTAGGTGCCGCCGGCCAGGCCGGTGGCGGTGAAGTGCCAGTAGCCATCGCCGGAGGCTTTGTTGACGGTGATGCTGCCTTCGGTGAGGGGGAGGCCCTGGCTGCCGGCCGGGGCCACGATGAACTCGGCCGTGAGCGTGCCGCCCGTGGTGGGCGCGGCGGTGTAGGTGATGTTGGCCGGGCGGCCGACCGTGGCCAGGCCCACCGGGAAGTCGCGGCTGCCCGTGCTGGTGCCTATCCAGCGCTGGAAGGGGCCGGCCACGCGGCCGGTGTTGGTGGCGGTGGCATCGAGGACGCCCGGTACGGTGGCGCTGGTGCCCAGGGTGAGCAGGTTGGTGGCCGTGGTGGTGAGCACGCCCTGCTTAAGCTGTAGGGTGCCGCCCAGGGCGGTGGCCTGCGAGAGCGTGACCCCGGCCGGGTTGTTGATGATGAGCGTGCTGGTGGTGGGCAGCGTGGCCGGCAGGCCGGTACCTGTGACCTGCGCGGCCGGCCCCACGAACTCAACGTTGCCGTTGAGGTTACGGGTGCCGGTGCTCTGCACGTTGCCGGTGGCCGTGCCGATGGGGCTGATGCCCACGGGGCTGCCCAGGCGCAGCGTGCCGCCGCTGTTGGTGGTGAAGGTGCCCGCGCCGGTGAAGGCCTGGGTGCCCAGGTCGAGGGTGCTGCCGCTAATGACCAGGGCGTTGACCAGGCCGCTTATCGAGCCGGAGTTGCTGAACGACTGCACCCCGGCCTTGCCAAACTGCAGCTTCTGGGTGGTGCTGGCCGTGTTGCCGGTGCTCACGGTGCCGGCGTTGCTGAAGTTGCCGTTCAGCACCACGGTGCCGCCCAGATAGAGAGTAGCAGGGCTCTGCGCCGCCGACAGCAGGTTGAACGTAGCCCCGCTGGCCACGCTGAAGTCGCCGGCCACCGTGAGCGGGAGCGTGCGCAGCGTGGTGGTCACGCCACTGCTGGCCTGCGCCGCCGCAAACGTGCCCCCGTTCAGCTGGAAGCTGCCCACCACGCTGAGGGGCGAGCCCCCGGTGCCCGTGCTGCCGCCGAAGGCACCCACCACGTTGGTGCCGGCCTGCTGCACGTAGCCGCCGATGCGGTTGCCGCCGCCGTCTACACTGCCCAGCGTGAGCGTGCCGGTGGGGGCATTGAACAGGCGCAGCGTGCCCACCCCGGTGCTGCGCACCGTCAGGGTGCCGGCCACGATGACAGTGGCCCCGGCCGTGAACAGGTAGGGCTGGGCCGCCGTGGCCGTGCCGGCGGGCAGGGTCGTTAGGTTCACGTCCAGGTTTTGCAGGGTCTGGTTGACCACGCCATAGGTCTGGTTGAGGGTGCCCCCGGCCAGCTCCAGCGTCGAGCCGGCGCTCCAGCTCAGGGCCGGCATGGAAATGCCGACGGCCGTGGCGTACTGCACCACCCGGCCGCCGCTGGCCACAGTGGTGGTGGTGCTGCTCAGGCCCTGGGTGGCCGGCGAGGTGTTGCTCGTGCTCAGCACCAGCGTGCCGCTCACCGCGAGGGCGTTGGTGCCGGTCACGCTCAGCAGGCCCGTGTTGAGGCTGGTGCCCGTCACGCCGTCGGCCCCGCTCAGCTTGCCGATGGACAGCACGCCGCCCGCCGCCACCGTCATGGTGCTGCCGTTGGGGATGGTGAGCGTGGCCCCGGTCAGCGTGTTCACAATGCCGCCGCTCTCGATGGTGGTGGTTTTGGTGCTGGTGGCGTTGGCCACCGTCACCACGTTACCGTTGCGCACGGTCACGGTGCCCGTGAAGTTGCCGGTGGGTGCCACGGGCGCGGCAAACCAGCCGGTGCTGCCGTCGTAGGAGGCTTCCCAGGTGGCGGGGGCGTCCCAATTGCCGGTGGCCACGCTGCGGAAGTAGCCGGGAGCCGCCACGGCTTGCACGGTGTAGGTGCCGGTGGTGTTGCCGTCTTCCGAGGTCAGCACCACGGTGGCGGTGCTCCCCACGCTCAGGCTGCCCGAGGCAGTGCCGCTGGCCACGGCCGCGCCGTTGACGGTGATGCCGGTGTAGCTGTTGCTGGCCGTGGGCGTGAGCGTGTAGGTGCTGGTGCCGGCCGGGAGGTAGAGCGTGTAGCTGAGCGTGGCGGTGGCGAAGGCGGGGCTGAGCGCACCCGCCGAGGGCACCAGGCTGGCCAGCTTGGCGTCGGTGCCGATGGTGTGGGTGTTGACAGTGGCCGAGTACGCGCCCTGGCTCGTCACGCTGGCTTTTTCGGCCCGCACGTGCAGGTAGTAGTTGGTGCCGTTGGCGAGGCCGGTCACGGCCTGGCTGGTGGTGGCGTAGCCGCTCAGGGCGAAGGGCGAGCCGGGCGCGGGCGTGGCAAAGCTGCTGTTGGTGGCCACGTCGAGCACGTAGCCTTCCACCTCGCCGGCTGCCGGGGCCGCGCCGTTGATGGTGGGAGCCGTGAAGCTGGCCGTGAAGCTGGTGCTGGTGCGGGCCGATACGGCCAGGCCGGTGGGCTGCAGCAGGGCGTAGCTTTCCACCCAGTTGCTGGTGAAGTTGCCCGCCGTCAGGTTGAAGCCGGTGAGGGTGCCGTGGGCCAGGTTGGCCGATTGGTCGGCCACGGTGGGGTAGGCGGTGTTGGCCCCGTTGGCCGTGCCGTGGTCGAAGTTGTAGTAGAGCTGCAGGCTACCCGGCAGGCTGGCGCTGGTGCTGGTCATGTCGGCCAGCACCTGGGCCGCCGTCAGGGCCGCGTTGTAGATGCGCACCTCGTCGAGGCGGCCGTTGAAGGGCTGGTTGTACGCCGCCGAGCGACCAATCTGCAAGGGCTCGTTGGTGGCAACGGGCCCCGAGTTTGGCGTGGAAGCTACGGCCACACCGTTCACGTACAGCTGCAGGGCGGTGCCGTCCCAGGTGGCGGCCACGTGCGTCCAGCGGTTGGCCGGAATGGCCGTGGTGGCCGTGGTGTAGGGCCGGGCCGTGGTGCCCAGGCCGCCGGGCCACACTTCGGCAAACAGCAGGCCGCCGGCCAGCAGCACCAGGTTGTAGTCGCCGCTCTTGCGGATGATGGAGTTTGTCGCCGGCAGGTTGGTGGCGTACACCCAGGCTTCCATGGTGAGCGAGCCCAGGCCCAGGTTGTCGAGGGCCGGGTTGGGGGCCACGGCCACGTAGTCGTCGCTGCCGTCGAAGGCCAGGGCATTGCCGGGCGGCAGCAGCGGCGTGGCGGGCCGGCGAATGCCGGTCAGGCTGTTGGCCCCCGTGCCGGTCACGGTGGTTTTATCGGCCCGCACGCGGTAGTAGTAGGTCTGGGCCGGGTCGAGGCCGGTCACGGCCTGGCTGGTGCCGGCCACCACCTGGCCGGCGGCTGGCGTCAGCAGGGTGCCCGCCGCGAAGGTGCTGGAGGTGGCCACGTCGAGGCGGTAGCCGTTATCCACAGTGCCTAGGGCCGGGGCCGTCCAGTTGGCTGTGAAGCCAGTGGCGGTGCTGCCGGTGGCGGCGGCCAGCGCGGGCACGGCCAGGGCGTAGCTTTCCACCCAGTTGCTGGTGTTGCCCGTCGTCAGAGCGAAGTTGCCCAGCGTGCCGTCGTTGCCGTTGCCGCTCTGGTCGGTGAGGGTGGTGAAGGCGGCGTTGCTGCCGCCGGCTGTGCCGTGGTCGAAGTTGTAGGCGGCCACCAGCCCGGCCTGGGGCGCGGTGGGCTGGCTGAGGTAGGCGGCCTGCACCTGGGCCGCTGTGCGGGCCACGCTCCAGATGCGCACCTCGTCGATGCTGCCATTGAAGTATTCGTAGTTGGCCCCCGAGCTCGGGGCATTAGTGCAGCCGATGCGCAGATTGCTGGGGCTGGGCACCGTGTGGCTGCCGGGGGTGTCGCTGCCCACGGCCGCCCCGTCGAGGTAAATGGTGCGCGTCGTGCCGTCAAAGGTGGCGGCTACGTGGTGCCAGCGCCCGCTCAGGTCGGGTGTCGTCACAATAAGGTCAGGCCCCCACCAGTAATTAACAATGCCGGTCGGCGACAGCCGCAGCGCGTTTACCTGGTTGGTGGTGCCCCAGTTGCCCCAGCCGATGATGCCTGCCACCCCCATCGCGGTGGGCTTAATCCAGGCTTCGAGGGTGTAGGTGCCGTTGCCGGTGGGCACGGGGGTGGTGTTGGGCAGCGCCACGTAGTCATCGGCGCCATCAAAGGCCAGGGCGTTGCCGGGCGGCGTGAGGGCCGGGGCCGTGCGGGCCGAGCCCAGGGAGTAGGCCCCCTGGCCCGACACCGTGTTTTTGTCGGCCCGCAGGCGCAGGTAGTAGGTGCGGTTGGCTTGCAGGCCGCTCACGGCCTGGCTGGTAGTGTTGGCCGCCGGGCTCAGCGTCGTCACGCCCGCGGCGAAGGTGGCCGAAAGCGAGTAGTCGAGCACGTAGTTGCTCACCGTGCCCACGGCCGGGGCCGTCCAGTTCACGGTGAAGCCGGTGGTGCCGAGGCTGCTGGCGGCTGTGAGCGTGGGCAGCACCAGGGCGTAGCTTTCCACCCAGTTGCTGGTGGTGTTGGCGTTGGTCAGGGCGAAGTTGACGAGGGTGCCGTCCTGGAAGTTCGGGCTGCGGTCGACCAGGGTGGTCTGGCCGGCGTTGGCCCCGCCGGCCGTGCCCTGGTCGCAGTCGTAGTAGGCCACCAGGCTGGCGGGCACGGCCGGGGTGGTGCTCGTCATGTCGGCCTGCACCTGGGCGGCCGTCAGGGCCGTGCTGTACGCGCGCACCTCGTCGAGGCGGCCGTTGAGCTGCTCGCCGAGGCTGGTGCCCGTCAGGATGCGGCTGCCCAGGCGCCAGGTGGTGCCGTTGGTGCCAAAGGCGCTGGGCGTGCTGCTGATATCGAGCACCCCGTCCACGTACAGCTTCAGGGCCGTGCCGTCGTAGGTGGCGGCTACGTGGTGCCAATGCCCGTCGGTTATCGTTTTTCTGCCTTCCAGGTCATTGAACTCGCCCACGTAGTACAGGTGCCCGCCCCCGCTCACCAGCACGCCCGAGCGTTGGTTATTGGTGGCCGTGCCGTAGTTGAAGATGACGCCCCCGGTGGTGGTGGTCAGCACCCAGGCCTCCAGAGTGCGGGCGGCGTTGCCCTGGGGCAGCAGGGCGTTGGTGCCCGTGGCGTAGTCGTCGGTGCCGTCGAGGGCCAGGGCGTTGCCGGGCGGGGTGAGGCCGCCGGCGGTGCGCAGGCTGGCCTGGTCGCGCGAGTAGGCGCCCTGGCCGGTCACGCTGGCTTTGTCGGCCCGCAGGCGCAGCCAGTAGCGGGTGTTGGGCGTGCGGCTCGTCACGGTGGCGCTGGTGGCGTTGCCGGCCGGGGTCAGGGTGGTCAGGCCCGCCGAGAAGTCGGCCGTGGTGGCGCAGTCGAGTACGTAGTTGCTGATGGTGCCCACGGGCGGGGCCGTCCAGCTCACGCTCAGGCTGGTGCCGGCGGCGTTGGAGGTGGCGGCCAGGTTGGTGGGCTGCACCAGGGCGTAGCTTTCAATCCAGTTGGCGGTGGTGCCGGTAAGCGCGAAGTTGTTGAGCGTGCCCGTGTAGCCGGCCGCGCTGCCCAGGTTGGGCAGGGTGTTCACGCCAGCGTTGCTGCCGCCGGCTGTGCCCCGGTCGAAGTTGTAATACACGTCGAGCCCGGCCTGGGGCAGCGGCGTTATCACGTTATTAAAGGCGGCCTTCACCTGCGCCGCCGAGCGGGCCGAACTCCAGATGCGCACCTCGTCGACGCCGTACTCGTAGGGCACGGTGTCGAAGCTGCCCAGCCGGAGTTGCAGCGAGGGGTCACCGGAGTAGTTCTGGCCGCCGCCGCTGCCGGTGGCTTCCAGCACGCCGTCCACGTAGATGGCGGCCGCGCCGTTGTTGTTCACCCCGGCCACATGGTGCCACTTTCCGTCGTTGATGGACGTAGTGCTGAAAATAAACGTGCTGTGGACGTGAAATACCGCCTTGCCGCCCCAGGTGGGGTCGTTGTAGCCGTAGATACCCAGGTAGAAGTTGTCGCCGGTGGTGACAAACGTGGTAATGTAGCGCGGCGCGCTGCCTGTCCGCACCCAGGCTTCCACCGTGAAGTTGTTGTTGTAGTTCGGCAGCTCGGTGCCGGTCGTCACGGTGCTGTTCTGCAGAAAATCCAGGGCATTGCCGGGCGGCACCTGCGCCAGCGCCGGGAGAGTGCCAAGCAGTACCAGCCACAGCCACACCAGGGCCAGCCGCGCGCAGCCGGAGGTAAAGTTTCCAATCATAAAAAAGGGAGAGCGTGAAGTTTGCCGCAAAGGTCGGGCTTACTTCAAGGCGGCGGTATCGCATATTGATGCGATGCCGGCCCTCCCCGGCGCGCCAGTCTCTCCCTTCTTTTTATCCAGCTATAAGTTGTTGGACGGGGCTTTTCAGGCCAGCGTCGAGGCGGCCAGCTGGCCTTCCGCCACCGCCTCCACGGCCCGCACCTCGCCCCGCCGGGCCACGAATACGCCGGCCGTGCGCAGCTCGTCGCGCCATTGGCGCAGGCGCAGCAGCGGCACTGAGCCGGTGGCGTACACGCCGTGTACGTCGGTGCGCAGGGACGTGGCGGGCAGCTCCAGCCAGGTCAGCACCTCGCGCAGCACGCCCACATCGGGGTGGCGCAGGTACACGTCCAGGGCCAGCTCGTCGGCGGGCTGCAGGGCCGGGGCCGTGGCCCGCTTGGCGTAGCCGTAGCGCAGACCGCGCCGCAGGGCCAGCACATCGGCCAGCACCGCCGAGCCGGTGGGGTGCCCGCCGGCCCCCCGCCCGCCCAGAAACTGCGGCCCCGCATATTCCCCTTCCACCACCACGCCGTTGAACTCGTGCTCCACGATGAACAGCGGCGACTCCGGCCCCAGCAGCTGCGGCGTCACCAGGGCGGCCACCCGGCCGTTGGGCAGGCGCTCCACGCTGGCCACCACCTTTACCTTCTGGCCCCGCGCGGCGGCGTAGGCAATATCTGCCGCGCCCACCGCCTCAATGCCCAGGTTCAGCACTTCGTCCGGGTTCAGAAATGCCCCGTAGGCGTGCGCCGCCAGTATCACCGCCTTCGAGCGCGGGTCAAACGCGCCCATGTCCAGCGCCGGGTCGGTTTCGGCGAAGCCCAGCGCCTGGGCCTCGGCCAGCGCCGTGGCGTAGGCGGAGCCCTCCTCGCTCATGCGCGTGAGCACGTAGTTCGACGAGCCGTTGAAAATGCCCCGCACCGCCCGCAGCGGCTCGTGGCTGAAGTAGCTGCTCAGGGTCCGCACCACGGGAATGCTGCCGCACACCGCCGCCTCGTACAGCAGCGCGCCGCCGAACTCCTGCTCCAGCTGCACCAGCTCGGCGAGGTGGCGGGCCAGCATGGCCTTGTTGGCCGTTACCACGCGCCGGCCCTGGCGCAGGGCCGCGCTCACCAGCCGAAATGCCTCGGCCGCATCGTCGATGACTTCCACCAGCACGTCCAGCGTGGGGTCGTGCAGCAGGTCATCGGCGCGGTAAGTGAAGTGCTCGGCGGGCAGCGAACGGGGCTTGGTGGGGTTTTTCACGGCAATGCGCGTGATGGCCAACCCCAGGCCGGGCTGCTGCTGGATAATGTCGTAGAAGCCCTGCCCCACGCAGCCAAAGCCAATCAGGCCCAGGTGCAAGGGGTGTTCAGAATGATTCATTGATAAGTCGTTGCGGATAGCGGGGCACAGCTCCGAACAGGCGAGCTATTTGTACCAGCTATCGGTGTTTTGTGCCTTTGCGAGCAGGCTTGTACTGCCGGGTTGCTGCTTGTACTGTTGCCGGAAGGTTTGTGCCAATGTGCACAGCTTGAAAGTGACTCCAGGCATCGCAATGGCAGTTTGCGAAATTTAATGCACGAACGTGGGCGCGTAGAACAGCTCCAGAAAGTGCGTGATGGCCGCTGTTTCCAGTAAGAAACCATCGTGCCCGTAGCGCGAGTCCAGCTCGCCATACATCGCCCCGGGAATATGGGCCGCCAGCTCCCGCTGCTCCGTTAGCGGAAACAGCACATCGGAAGTAATGCCCAGCACCAGCGTGCGCGCCCCAATGCGGGCCAGGGCCGCCGGCACGCCGCCCCGGTTGCGGCCCAGGTGGTGCGTGTCCATACTCCGGCTCAATGAAACGTAGCTGTAGGCATCGAAGCGCGACACCAGCTTGTCGCCTTGGTAGCGCTGGTAGGTGCTGGCGCGGTGCTCGCGCAGCAGCTCATCGTCGTTGGGGTCGGTCTGGGTTTCGCCGTAGGCCGAGTAGCTGCGGTAGCTGAGCAAGGCAATGGCGCGGGCGGCCCGCAGGCCTTCATCGCCCCCACCGGGCTGGCCGGCAGCATAAGTCGGGTCGGCCTCGATGGCCAGCCGCTGGGCTTCGTTGAAAGCAATTCCCCAGGCTGAATGCCGGGCGTTGGTGGCAATGACCACGAGATGGTCGAACAAATCGGGCCGCTGCACGGCCCACTCCAGCGCCTGCTGCCCGCCCAGCGAGCCGCCAATCAGCGTGTTGATGTCCGTCAGCTCCAGGTCCTGGCGCAGCAGCTCGTGGGCCTGCACCAGGTCCCGGATGCTCAGCAGCGGGAAGCGCTGGAAACGCGCCTGCCCGGTAGCCGGGTCGGCATCGAGCGGGCCGGTGCTGCCGTAGCACGAGCCCAGCACGTTGGCGCACACGATAAACCAGTCGGCGGGGTCGTAGTAGCAGCCCGGGCCCACCAGGCCCGGCCACCAGGCCAGCACGTCAGCGTTGGCCGTGAGGGCGTGGCACACCCACACCACGTTGTCGCGGTCTTCGTTGAGCTGGCCCCAGGTCTGGTAGGCCACGTGCGCCCCGGTCAGGGTTTCGCCGCTTTCCAGCGTCAGGTCGGGCAGTTCAAATACTTGGGTTGGCATAATTCAATACAATAGCACAGCTTCAGAACCAGCGAACCGGCCCGGCGCAATAGTTTCTCACTCCCATATCTCCTCCCATCACGGAAGAGGCCCGGGCCGATGCACTGATTCTAAAGCTGCGATAAAACTCGGCCGCCAGCGAGACTGGCACCGACCCGCCAGGGGTGGCCCGCTGACGGCAATACTTTGGTAGTTGTTAGTGGTGAACGGTTAGTGGTAAGTTGTAGCGGCTGATTGTCATTGACCACTAACCGTTCACCACTAACCACTACCAACTAAGCTTCCAGTGGTTGGGTGTGCTCCAGCTCGGGCTCGCCCACTTCTTCGCCTTCGGTCGGCAGGCTGGCCGTGTTGCCGATGGCATCAAACGCCGCCTGCAAATCGGCCTTGATATCGTCGAAATGCTCGATGCCTACCGACAGGCGCAGCGACGTCGGCGTGACGCCGGCGGCCAGTTGTTCCTCCTCGCTTAGCTGCTGGTGCGTAGTGGCCGAGGGCTGGATGATGAGCGTCTTGGCGTCGCCCACATTGGCCAGGTGGCTGATGAGCTTCAGGTTATCAATGAATTGTGTGGCTGTTTCCTTGGTGCCTTTCACCCGGAACGAGAGTACGCCGCCGAAGCCGCGCTTCAGGTACTTGTTGGCGATGGCGTAGTAGGGGCTGCTGGGCAGGCCGGGGTAGTTCACGCTCTCCACCTGCGGGTGCTCCTCGAGCCAAGTGGCAATTTTGAGGGCGTTTTCCACGGTGCGGTCCACGCGCAGGCTCAGGGTTTCGAGGCCGATGAGCAACTGCCAGGAATTGAACGGGCTGATGGCCGGCCCAAAGTCGCGCAGCCCTTCCACCCGCGCCCGGATGATGAAGGCGATGTTGCCAAACGGCCCGCCCTTGCCAAATACGTCGTTGAAAATCAGGCCGTGGTAGCCGTCGCTCGGCTCCGTGAACTGCGGGAATTTGCCGTTGCCGAAGTCGTAGGTACCGCCGTCCACAATCACGCCGCCCACGCTGGTACCGTGCCCGCCAATCCACTTCGTAGCCGACTCCACCACAATGTGCGCGCCGTGCTCCAGGGGCCGGAACAGGTAGCCGCCCGCCCCAAAGGTGTTGTCCACAATCAGTGGTAAATCATGCTTCTTCGCGATGGCCGCAATAGCTTCAAAATCCGGAATGCTGAAGCTGGGGTTGCCAATGGTTTCCAAATAAATGGCCTTGGTTTTCTCGTCGATATGCTCCTCAAATGAAGCCGGATTGTCGCCATCCGCGAAGCGTACCTCAATGCCCAAGCGCTTGAATGCCACCTTGAACTGGTTGTAGGTGCCGCCGTATAGGTAAGCCGTGCTCACGAAGTTGTCGCCGGCCTGCAGGATGTTGTTGAGGGCAATGAACTGGGCCGCCTGGCCCGAGCCGGTAGCCAGCGCCGCCACGCCGCCTTCGAGGGCCGCCACACGCTGCTCAAACACGTCGGTGGTGGGGTTCATCAGGCGGGTGTAGATGTTGCCGAATTCCTTCAGAGCAAACAGGTTCGCGCCGTGCTCGGCGCTCTTGAACACGTAGCTGGTGGTTTGGAACAGCGGCACGGCGCGGGCCCCGGTGGTGGGGTCGGGCTGCTGGCCGGCGTGGAGTTGGAGGGTTTCGAAGTGTTGGGGCTGAACAGACATGATGGGGTTGGTTTTGAAATTTTGAAAAACCGAAATGACAATTGGAAAAGGTGCGCCGCGGTCCTGAAAAGGCCTTTTTTAGCGCCAAAACTCCCCGAAATAGCCCGTGCTGCCGGCGTGGCCCAAACCCACCGCGAAGGCCCGAAAGCGCACGCGGCAGACCCACGGGGCCACCAAAAAAATCCAGAAGAGTGGGGGGAGGGGTTCTAAGCCGGAATCAGCTTAGCAACAACACGGGCGGCAACAGCACATTCGCATTCGCTGCGAAGTGAGTGCGGCCACGTTACGGCCTGCGGCCGGAACAAAGAAACCCGACCCTACGGCGCACAAAGCAGCCGGAGCAGACGGGCGAAAAAAAGCAGAATGTGAGGGATTTTCCATGGCACTCGAATCATCTGTCCCAGCGCGGCCGGAGCTGCGGTTGGGTAGGAATTGGCACCTTTCGTTTTGCGAAGGTTGCCAGTGGGTCACGGAGCCTAGTCTCTCGCCACTTCTGTATAAAACTTGAAAACTGCCCACCGTTAGCGGGGAGTACCGGGTTGGTAATGCAAAGGTAGAGCAGGATTTTTGAGATGGGCAAGCGAGTGGGCGAAAATATTTTTTCGGCAGCGCCAAAATCGTCTGTCATCCTGAGCGCAGCGAAGGATGACATGCGGTGTAGTCAATACGACCGCCTATTTCACCCCCCCAAACGCAAAAAAGCCACCCTGAAACAGAGTGGCTTTTCTCACCTTTTTTCTGCAAAAAAGTACCTAGAGACTAGGTATGGTCAACACCTGCCCCACTTCGATGTGGTCAGGGTTGTCGCCGATGAGCGCCTTGTTGGCGTCGTATATCTGGTGCCACTTGGCGGCATCGCCGTAGTGGTGCTTGGCTATTTTCGAGAGGGAATCGCCGCTAACAACGGTATACGTGTTGCCGGCTGCTTCGGGTTTGGCGTTGCCAAAAAAATCGGTGCCGCCGGCCGACGGCTTAGCCGCGGGCTCTACGGGCTTTTGCTCGCCTTTGTCGCTGATGAAATCGAAGAGTCCCATGGTTTCGGTGAAGTTAAATGGAGAGATAAATTCTGCCGGAAACGCTTGCGGGCGGGCCGACCGGGTTGCTATACGGACAAGTTTAGGCGGGGTTTCGTTCTAAACTCTTTTGCGTCTGCGTCGTAAGCCGACGAGGCCGCACCCCGTGCGTCATGTTTTCATTCTTTCACCATTACCCTTTGTGCACATGAAACTCCAGTCCCTTTTTTCGCTCCGTTACTTCGCCAGCTTGCTGCTGCTTGTGTCGCTGTTCGCCGCCTCGTGCAGCAACGACAAAGGCAAAGTGGAGGGCGTGAATATGCTGTACGGCACCGATAGCAAGGTGTGGAAAACCGCCAAGGAAACCGATACCGCTGGCGACAAAGTGAAACAAACCGACGCCCAGAAGCAGGAAGAACTGCGCATCTTCGCCAACGGCACCTACAACATGACCGGGGCGAGCGGCGCGGTTTCGGGCAAATATACGTTTGACCAGGCCGGCAAAACCATCACCCTGACGCCCGACGGCGCTACCACCAGCAACACCTTCGCCGTGGAAACGCTGACCGACAAAAAGCTCACGCTGAAGTCGGCCGACGGGGCCGCGCTGATGCTCGAAGCCGAGTAATCTTTTCGGAACTCAGCTAAGAAAAAGCCCCGAACCAGCTTGGTTCGGGGCTTTTTTTGTGGTGCTTACCTGGCGATGCGGTGCGCCGCGCCGGCCGGCCGCTTCGCGAATACTCGCGCCACCCAGCGCGGCAGGAAAATGGTGCCCAGCACCAGATAGAGGTAGTACGTGACCACCCGGTACAGCAGCACCATGAAGCTGGTGAGCGTGGCCGTGCCGATAAACTTGCCGAAAAACGTGGGAAACGCGCCTTCCACAATGCCCGCGCCGCCGGGCGTGATGGCCAGCAGCAGCAGCACTTTGTAGGTGAGGTTGCGGGCGAAAATGAAGAGGAAGGTGTCGGCATCCATCGGCACGAAGGCAGCGATGAGACAGCCGATGACGAGGTAGCGGGCCGTCCAGACGAAGAAGGTGCTGGCCGCTGCCCGCACCCAATAAATGGCGGGGTTGCCGCGTAGCTGGATGGACGCATCCATCATGCCCTGACCGTGCTTGTAGGCGGAGCGCTGCCAGCGCCGCAGCAGCCGGAACGAGAACAGCCGCACCAGCAGCCGCCGCACCGATTTCGGGTTGATGAAAATGGCGTAGAGCATCAGCCCGGCGTAGGCCGTGACGGCCACGTAGCTGATAACAAACGCAATGCGCAGCGTGGCGATGAATGCACCCTGCATGGCCTCATGCGGGTAGAGCCCGGCCCCCGCGATGAGCACTACCAGCGGCACCATGATGACATAGTACAGGTTGTCCATCAGGGCCGTAACCATGATGTAGGCCAGGGATTTGCCCAGCGGAATGCCTTCTTTGTTCAGAATAAACGAAGCCACCGCCGTGCCGCCCACTGCCGAGGGCAGCACGCAGGAGGCGAATTCCCAAATCATAATCACGTCGAGGCTCTGGCGGTAGTTCAGCTCGCGCTCGGCAATGTGCCGGATGCGGTAGATGTAGCCAAAATCGCGGGCCAGCAGCACCCCCAGCGTCACGAGCAGCCACTCCCAACGGGCGTGGGCCAGGGGAGTGAGGTCGCCGGGCTTGTAGCTGCGCCAGAACATAAACCCCACCACGCTCAGGCCAATCACGACGGGCAGAATGAGCCGCGAGGGCTGCAAGCGCTGCAAAAAATGCGCGTCGTCTTCGGGCAGGGGAGCGAGGGGTTTATCGGTCATCGAAGGAAATAAAGCAGCCCGGCAAAAGTAGGCGGTAGCGGGCCGGCGACTGATTAAAAAGACATTAAGCTGATATGAAAAACGTCATGCCGGGACAAGCTCAGCATGACGTTTTTCAGTAATAAACCACAGTGCCAGACTAGGGGCGGCCGCCGGGGCTGCCGGCCGGCACTGTGCCGTTGGGCGTGCTGGTGCCGGGCGAAGGCGCATTGGCTGGCGCATTAACCGGGTTGCCGACCGGGGCCGGAGCTTGACGATTGGTCGTATCGGCCGGTTGGGCCGTGGCAGGGCGCAGGCCGGGGTAGCCACCGGGGCGCTGGCGGCCGGTGCTGTCAGCCGCCGACTTGCCCGAAGTGCTATCGGCCGGCGCAGTGCGCTGCTGGCCGGGGTAGCCGCCAGGACGGGCACCTGCGCCGGCCGGAGCCGCGCCAGGGGCAGCGCCCGGATAACCACCGGGGCGGGCTGCGCCTGCGGGCGCACCGGCCGGGGCACCCGTGGGGCGAGCGCCGCCCCCGGGAGCACCGCCACCACCGCCGGGAGCGCCACCGCCGCCGCCCATGTCGCCACCGCCTTCGCCGCCGCCTTTCAGGTCGTCGTTGTTGATGCTCTTGCCGCGGCGGGTGGGCGGGGCCACCGTCAGCTTGCCGATGCGGTAGCTGATGTTCACCTTAAAGCTCATGTTGTGCAGCACATTGTTGCTGGCCTGGTCGATGAGCGGCGACACCACCGTGTTGTGGATGGTGATGCTGGGCGTGAAAAAGTTCTCGGCCCCGAAGCCGATGCTGCCGCGCTTCTCGGCAAAGTCGCGCTTCACGCTGAGGCTGTACACGCCGAAACCGCTCTGGCTGCCCTGTAGCTGCACTTGGTTGCCGCGGTAGAAGGCGAAGGCCTGCAGTCCCCATATCGGCGTGAAGTTGTAGGAGCCAAACACCCGGCCGCTCATCACAAAGCCTTCATTGGCGGCGTTGAAGCGGGCGTCGGGTACGTTATTGGTGAGCTTCACGTAGTAGAAATCGGTGCCGGCGTTCAGGCTGAGCTTGCCGTTGTTGATGTTGGCGAATACGCTGCCGCCGTAGGCATCCTGCTTGCCGATGTTGGCGTAGGTGGTCGTCACAATATCAGCACCCTCCACCGTGCGCAGGGCCTCGATGGAGCCCGTGGTATTGCGCATGAAGGTGCTGAAATTCAGGTTTAGGCGCTTGTAGGCGGTGCTATAGCCCAGTTCGTAGTTGTTGGTGTATTCGGGGTCCAACTCAGGGTTGCCGTAGCTGATGTTCTTCGGGTTCTGGGCGTTGCGGTTGGGGTTCAGGAACTGCAGCGACGGGCGCTGAATGCGCTTGTTGTACGCCAGTTTCAGCACGTTGCCGTTGGCCAGCTTGCGCGAGAAGTTCACGCTGGGCACCAGCACGTCGTAATTAGGAATATTGGTTTTTGCCGTGTCGGTTTGGGCAAAATCAGCCTTAATGGTCGTGTATTCGTAGCGCAGTCCCGGCTTCAGCGTGAAGCCCTTGGGCAGGCCCAAGGTGTAAGCCGCGTAAGCAGCCGTCACGTTCTGACGGTAGGTAAACACGTTGCTCGACGACAGCCCCACCGAAGGCACCACCGCGCCATCGGCTCCGTAGGAAATCGTGCTGTAGTCCGAATTCACGCGGCGTAGAATGTTCTTCGCGCCCATCTCCAGAATCTGGGTTTTGCTGATGGGATTCTGATAATCCAACTGCACCGTGTATTCCTCGTTGTAGCTGGGGTTGTCGTTCACGATGCGGCGGGCCAGGCTGGTCGCATCGGAGGTGCTCAGAATGTTGTTGGTAAAGCTATTGGTGCGGTCGTTGCGACTAAACAGCGTCAGCAGGCTGATTTCGTGCTGCGGCTTCGCAAAGCTGTGCGTATAGTTCAGGCTGGCATCCACAGTGCCGGATAGGTCTTTCGAGTAGGTGTCGCGCAGGTCGGTGCTCCGTGGCGCGCCGGTGGCGAAAGCGCCCGCGTAGCTGGTGCGCAGCAGGCCGTCCTGGTAGTTTTGGCCGTTGCGGGTACCGTAGGCCACCGAGGCCTGCAGGGAGTTAAACTTGTTGATGTCGTAGTCCCAGCCCAGCGTGTAGCGCCCGAAAATCTGTTGCAGGCGCGTATCGGCCGATTGCAGCGTGGTCGTGGCCGAGCCGTCGGCAATGCTGCGCGTCACCTGCGTGTTCGAAAACTCGCCCGGCACATTGTACTGCGCCCGGCCGAAGCCGCCCAGCGAAAAGCCCATTTTGCCGGTGCGTAGGCTGCCGTTCAGGCTCAGGTTGCTGCTGCGGGTGCCGGCGCTGGCATCAATGCCCAACGTGGCCCCGCGCAGGTTGTTCTGCTTGGTGACGATGTTGATAATACCGCCCGAGCCCTCAGCGTCGTACTTGGCCGAGGGCGAGGTGATGACCTCCACCGTCTTAATCTGGTCGGCCGGAATCTGCTTCAAGGCATCGGCAATGCTATTGGCCGCGATGGTCGAGGGTTTGTTGTTGATGAGGACTTTAATATTGGAAGAGCCGCGCAGGCTCACGTTGCCGTCCAGGTCCACGCTCAGCAGCGGCACGCGCTTGAGTACGTCGGTGGCATCGCCACCGCGGGCGGTCTGGTCGTTTTCGGCGTTGTACACCGTGCGGTCCACCCGCTCTTCGATGATGGCCTTCTGGCCGGTCACCACTACTTCGCCCAGCTTTTGGGCCGAGGTAGCCAGCGCCACCGTGCCCAAGCTGATTACGCCGCCGGCGGGCACTACCACGCCCGCACGGTCTTCGTTTTTATAGCCCAGGAAGCTGATTTGAACCGTGTAGGTGCCGGCCGGAATACCAGCCAGCACGAATTTGCCGTCGTCGCCGGCCACGCCGCCGTTCACGGGGTTGCCTGCCGCATCCAGCACCGCCACGGTGGCGTAGGATACCGGCTTGCCGGTTGTGGCATCGGTTACGGTGCCGCTCACGCGGCCGGCTGCCGCGCGCGGGGCAGTCGGAGCTGCCGTAGCGGGGCGGGCGCCCGTGGGCGGCCCTTGCTGTGCAGCGGCTAAATGGTTGATGCCCAGCAGGGCGGTAAGCACTACGGCCGAAGCCGGTAAGGTTCGTTTCATACAATTCATAACGGCCAAAGTGCCGTAATCGGGGCCGAGGGTTGCATCCTCCCGGTACTTTTGTTGTTTGTGGGGCAAGCCGGTTGCTGGCTATATCGCTATCTGGCGCTTGCGCATTACGCAAAGGTCCTCGTTGTAAACGCCTTTCCGGCCGAAAACTAGATTATCATACCCCGAACCCCGACCAAGCCCCGAATTCCTTCGGCCGTACAACCGCACTTCGCCCGCCGTCGTACCTTTGTGCCAGCCCGATAATCTTTTAGCGGGTCAGGCGGTTAAGTCTCCGTCACCCATCCCACCACGCCTGCCCCGATGATAGTTGAACCCGGCCCGCTGCTCGCGGCAATTGACTCGCCCGCCGACCTCAAAAAGCTCGCTCCCGAGCAGTTAGTCCAGCTCAGTACCGAGCTGCGCGACTTTATCATCGACTCCGTGAGCATCTACGGCGGGCACTTCGGCGCCTCGCTGGGCGTGGTTGAATTGTCCGTAGCGCTGCACTACGTCTTCAACACGCCCCACGACCAGCTCATCTGGGACGTAGGCCACCAGGCTTACGGCCACAAAATTCTCACCGGGCGCCGCGATAAATTTCCGACCAACCGCCGCTACAAAGGCATGTCGGGCTTCCCGAAGCGCAGCGAAAGTGAATACGATGCCTTCGGCGTGGGTCACAGCAGCACCAGCATCGGGGCGGCGCTGGGCATGGCTGTGGCTTCGGACTACAAGGGCGAATTTGACCGCCAGCACATCGCCGTAATCGGCGACGGGGCCATGACGGCCGGCATGAGCTTCGAGGCCTTGAACCAGGCTGGGGTGCTCAATAACAACATGATTGTCGTGCTGAACGACAACTGCATGAGCATCGACCCCAACGTGGGCGCGCTTAAGGAATACCTCACCGACATCACCACCTCCCGCACCTACAACAAGGTGCGCGACGAGCTCTGGAACGTACTTGGCAAGCTCTCTAAATTCGGCCCCAACCCCCAGCAGATTGCCCGCAAAGTAGAGGCCGCCATGAAGGCGACCCTGATGAAGCAGAGCAACCTTTTCGAGGCCCTGAAATTCCGCTATTTCGGCCCTGTGGACGGCCACGACGTGCAGCACCTCGTCACCATCCTCAACGACCTAAAGTCCATTCCCGGCCCCAAGCTGCTGCACTGCGTGACGGTGAAGGGCAAGGGCTACGCGCTGGCCGAAAAAGACCAGACGCTGTGGCACGCGCCGGGTTTGTTCGACAAAATCACGGGCGAGATTTACAAGAAAACGCCCGATAAGCCCCAGCCGCCCAAGTACCAGGACGTGTTCGGCCACACGCTGGTGGAGCTGGCCGAGGCCAACGACAAAATCATGGGCGTGACGCCGGCCATGCCCTCGGGCTCGTCGCTCAACATCATGATGGCCGCCATGCCCACCCGCGCCTTCGACGTGGGCATTGCCGAGCAGCACGCCGTCACATTCTCGGCCGGCCTGGCTACGCAGGGGCTCATTCCGTTCTGCAACATCTACTCCTCGTTCATGCAGCGGGGCTACGACCAGGTGGTGCACGACGTGGCCCTGCAAAACCTGCACGTGGTGTTCTGCCTCGACCGGGCTGGCTTTGCCGGGGCCGACGGCCCCACCCACCACGGCTGCTACGACCTGGCCTACATGCGCTGCATCCCCAACATCGTGGTGTCGGCCCCGATGAACGAGCAGGAGCTGCGCAACCTGATGTACACCGCCACCCTGCCCGAAAACGCCGGCCCGCACAGCATCCGCTACCCGCGCGGCGAGGGCGTGATGCCCGAGTGGCGCACGCCGCTGCAGCGCGTGGCCATCGGCACGGGCCGCGTGGTGCGCGAGGGCGAAGAGGGCGGCGTAGCCATCCTCAGCATCGGTCACATCGGCAACTACGCCGTGAAAGCCACCGAAACCCTGGCCGCCGAAGGCCTCGATGCTGGCCACTACGACATGCGCTTCTGCAAGCCCCTGGATGAGGAAATGCTGCGCGACGTGGCCCGCCGCTACCGCGCCATCGTGACGGTGGAAGACGGCTGCCTGCCCGGCGGCTTCGGCTCGGCCGTGCTCGAATTCCTGACCGACCACGGCTTCCATATGCCCGTCACCCGCCTCGGTATCCCTGACCGCGTGGTGGAGCACGGCACCCAGGACGAGCTCTACAAGGAGTGCGGCTTCGATGCGGCCGGCATTGCCCAGGCTGTGCGCGAGTTGGGTGCCAAGGTTGGGAATCAAGTACTGCAATCGTTGGTTTAGCTATTGCTACACCGGTACATTTGCCGGATTGCGCGAAGTGCGCAGCAATGTTTCTACCAAACCAACTTTTATGAAAACTGCTAATTTTTTATTTCCGGCGCTGCTGGTCGGTACCTTCCTGATGGGCTGCTCGAAAGATGAGCCCACGCCGGCCCCAACCCCTACGGCATCAACCATTAAGGTAACGGTTTCCGAAGCCGGAGCCCCGGTCTACGACCTGAGCGAAGCACGCGTAGTTGACGGCGGTTACCTCACCGGCGCCCCGCGCCTGAGTATTACCGGCAAGCTGGGCAGTGGCAAAACCATGGTGCTGAACTTCACCAAAGGCACTTCCACCACCAACTACACCACGAATGCCCTTACCGGTACCCTAGACGGCGTAGCGGGCACAAACTATACCGGTACGACAACTTACGACCCGCAAACGAAACTCGTGAACGGGGACTTCCGCGCTACTTTCCCCTTCGTTGGGGAAGTGGTAGGAACATTTGCGAACATTCAGTTCTAGTATTTGCTTTCCTGCCGTCAGCGACTGGCAACAATGAAAGAAGCCCCCGTAGCTGATGCTGCGGGGGCTTCTTTGTGCTACTTAATTTCCCCCGTAGTGAACATCCAAAAAAAACAACACGCGGCGGCCCCCGTTGCCGGGAACCGCCGCGTGGCAGGAGTAGCCGCAGCTGGGAGTTACTTCAGCGGCGGCAGGGCGGCGAGCATCGTTTTCAGGCCGGCCTCGGCATTGTTGCCGAGGTTCACGCGGAGGGTGCGGCGGCCGTTGTCGAGCAGGGCTTGCAGGTCGCCGAGGGCCTGGGCATTCTTGAAGGTGCCGAAGGTGTAGGAGCGGCCGGGCAGGGCCAGGTCCTGCGGGTTGTCATCCGTGAACTGGATGAACAGGCCGGTGTTGGGGCCGCCCTTGTGGTACTGGCCGGTGCTGTGCAGGAAGCGCGGGCCGTAGCCCGAGGTGGTGGCCAGGTGCAGCTCCTGCTGCACGCGCTGGCGCAGGGCCAGCAGGCTGGCGCTTACGGCGGGCGTCTCGGTGAGGTAGGCTTGCAGACACACGAAATCGCCGGGCTT
This sequence comes from Hymenobacter ruber, assembly GCF_054783255.1. Classification (NCBI taxonomy): domain Bacteria; kingdom Pseudomonadati; phylum Bacteroidota; class Cytophagia; order Cytophagales; family Hymenobacteraceae; genus Hymenobacter; species Hymenobacter ruber. The sequence goes on along the minus strand of NZ_BAAGQX010000002.1, from coordinate 1,450,065 downwards.
GGCCTGGGCGAAGAAGGCTTTGAGCACGCCGGCCGCCCCGTCGCCGTGGGCGGCGGTGTAGTAGTCCACGCCGTTTTCGCTGGCGGCGGGGGCTTCGGTTTCGGGCAGCTTGCCTTCGGTTTCCACGGCCTTCATTAGCTTGTCGGTGGCCGTTTTGGCGGCCTGCACGTTGGGCTGGTCGAAGGGGTTGATGCGGAACACGGCGCTGGCCACGGCCGTGGCCACTTCCCAGCGGTAGAACTCCTGGCCGAGGTCGAAGGCGTCCTTCATCAGCAGGGTGATGACGGGGTGGCCGGCGGCGGCCAGGGCCTGCAGCTTGGCGGTGTTGGCCTCGTCGGGCTGGTCCTTGTACCCCACGTACACGAATACGCGGTCGGTACCGTAGATGCTGGGGTCGCCCAGCGGCTCGCCGGCCACGGGCAGGATGCCCTTGCCTTCCTTGCCGGTGCTTTCGGCGATGAGCTGCTCCAGCCACAGGCCGAGGTCGTGCAGGGCATCGGGCACCACGATGGTGAGCTTGTCGCGGCCCTGCGACGCCAGCACGCCCAGGGCGGTGCCGAATTCGAGGCCGGGGTTTTTCTCGGTGGGGCCGTAGGCACCGCAGGCACGCATCATCAAAATAGCGCGTTCCAGAATCTCGCCGATGGGCAGGCCGTAGAGGGCCGCCGGCACTAGGCCAAAGTAGGTGAGGGCCGAGAAACGGCCGCCCACTTCGGGGAAGTTGAGGAAGATGCGGCGGTACTTGGCGGCTGTGGCGTCGGTCACGAACTTGGAGCCCGGGTCGGTGATGGCCACGAAGTTTTCGCCGGCTTTATCACCCTTGATTTCTTTGACTTTGGCGTAGAAATAGTCGCCGAAAGCCAGCGGCTCGGCCGTGGTGCCGGATTTGCTGGCCACGATGAACAGCGTCTCGGCCAGCGGAAGCTCGGCCTCAATGGCGCGCACCGCGCCGGGGTCGGTGGTGTCGAGCACCGACATCGGCAGGCCGTTTTCGCCTTTCGGGAAGGAGGATTTAAACACGATGGGAGCCATCGTGCTGCCGCCCATGCCCATCACCACGACGTGCTTGAAGCCGGCGGCCTGCACCTCGTGCACGAACTGCTCGATTTCGGGCACGGCACCCACCATCGTCTCCGCCACGCGCAGCCAGCCCATGTAGCTGCGGATGCTGTGCTGGCCGGCTTCATCAGCCGTCCACAGGTCGGCTTTCTTATCCCAGAAGCCATGCACGAAATTGTCGGCTTTGAACTTGGCAATCTGCGCATCAACGGCGGCCTGGTACTGGCCCAGCTCCATTTTCGAGTCGTCCACCTTTTCTTCCACGGCCAGGGCGCGCTTCTTTTCGATGGACTGCATCAGCTTGGCGAAGGGCTCCTTGAACTTGGTCGCGCCGTCTTCTTCGAGGTGCTGGGTCAGTTCTTCAAGGTTGATGCCGAGCTCGGGCAGGCGGGCCAGCACGTCTTTCGAGTGCTCCAGGTTGGTTTCGATGGTGGCGGCCACCTTGCCGCTCTTGCCGAACAGGTCCAGCGTTTCCACGGGCACGGTGTTCACCGTGTGCGGGCCGATGAGGCCGTCGACGTAGCGCAGGTTGTCGTATTTGGGGTTTTTGTTGCCGGTGCTGGCCCACAGCAGGCGCTGGGTTTCGGCCCCTTTCGCGGCCAAAGCTTCCCAGCGCGGACCCGAGAAAATCTCCTTGTAAATCTGGTAGGCCTGCTTGGCGCTGGCAATGGCCACTTCGCCCACGAGACTTTCGGCCAGCTTGCCCTTCTCGCCGCCTTCGGCCGCGATTTTCTCCAGCATGGGGTCAATCAGCACGTCGATGCGGCTCAGGAAGAAGCTGGCCACCGAGTCGATGCGGGCCAGCGGCTCGCCCTTGGCGGCGCGGTCTTCGAGGCCGGCGATGAAAGCTTCGGCCACCAGGCGGTAGCGCTCCAGGCCGAAAATCAGGGTCACGTTCACGTTCACGCCTTCCGAGATGAGGCGACGGATGGCGGGCAGGCCTTCGAGCGTGGCCGGCACTTTTATCATCACGTTGGGGCGGTCCACGGCTTTCCACAGGGCCAGGGCCTCGGCGATGGTGCCTTCGGTGTCGTTCACTAGCTCGGGCGATACTTCGAGGCTCACGTAGCCGTCGGAGCCGTGGTCGGGGCCGTCGTAGAGCGGGCGGAACAGGTCGGTAGCCGCCTGCACATCCGACACGGCCAGGTTGGTGTAGATTTCGTCGGTGGTTTTGCCTTGCAGGGCTAGGGCTTTGATGGCCGAATCGTAGTCGGCCGTGTCGCCGATGGACTTGGCGAAAATGGCCGGGTTCGAGGTTACGCCGCGCAGGGCTTCGTCCTGGATGCGGCGCTGGAGCTTGCCGTCGATGATGATGGGGCGGCTGATAAAGTCCAGCCACAGGCTTTGGTCGAACTGGCGGATGTCAACGAGAGGGTTCATAGAGTCGCAATTGGTTCAGAGGGGCCAAAGGTCCGGAAAGACAGGCGTTGTTGTACGGTTCCGGCCGGCGGAATTATGGAATTGGGGGTAAAAAAATTACGTTCTTCTCCGGCAAGCTGCCGGGTTAGAACCGGGCCGCCGGGTAATCGTTGCGGCACTTCTACTAGCTTTACGCCTTGTAGTTCTATCTATCGCATTAGTAAAATGGCCGGACGCCGCCCTTCTGCAAAACCCTCCGATGCGGGCCACAGCCCCGTTTCCATGGCCGATTTGGCCCGGGAGCTGGGCGTGTCGATGACCACGATTTCGCGGGCCCTGAGCGACCACCACAGCATTGGGCCGGCCACCAAGCAGGCCGTGCTCAAGCTAGCCAAAAAGCTGAACTACCAGCCCAATCGCATGGCTTCGGCCCTGCGCAAGGGCACCAGCACACTGCTGGGCGTGATTGTGCCCTACATCGAAGGGCGCTTTTTCGCGTCGGTGGTGCACGGCATTGAAACGGCGGCCAGCAAGGCGGGCTACAGCGTCATCATCTGCCAGTCGAACGAAGACGTGGCGCAGGAGCGCAAAAACCTCGAAACTCTGCTCAGCGCGCAGGTAGCGGGCATTCTGGTGTCGGTGTCGCGCACCACGCTCGATTTTCGGCACTTCGATAAAGTAATTAAGCGCGGGGTACCGCTGGTGTTTTTCGACCGTATTCTGGAAGGCGACAGCGTGAATGCCGTGGTGCTGAACGACCAGGACGGCGCCTTCCAGGCCACGCGCCACCTGCTGGAGCAGGGCTGCCGCCGCGTGGCGCACCTGGCCGGCCCGCAGCACCTCAATATCTACCGCAACCGCCGCCAGGGCTACCTGGAGGCCCTGCAAAGCCACGGCATCGCGCCAGACGACAGCCTGATTATCGACTGCGACATGACCCTGGAAGGCGGCCAGGAAAGCATGAAGCAATTGCTGGCCCTGCCCAACCCGCCCGATGGTGTATTCTCGGCCGGCGACTGGGCCATTCTCGGGGCCTTGCAGGTGCTAAAAAGCCGGGGCCTGCGCGTGCCGCAGGACGTGGCCCTGGCGGGGTTTAGCAACGAGGCCCTGACCATGGTGGCCGAGCCCCATCTCACCTCTGTGGACCAGCGCTGCGAGGAAATGGGCCAGGCCGCCTTCCGCCTTTTCACCGATTTGGCGGCGGCCGATGGCACGGCGTTTTCGCAGCGGCAGGTGGTACTGCAGCCGCAGTTGTTCGTGCGGGAGTCGTCGCTGCGGCAGGTGGAAGAAGCGGTGAAATAAATAAGCAAGCGGAAAGCGGGGAACCTTACTTTTGCCCGTATGACGCCCGCCTCCAACCCGCCCACCATCGTTTTCCTCCACGGTTTCGCCGAAAGCCGCGAGGTGTGGACCGACTTCACCCGCGCTTTTCCGGATGGCTACCGGCTGCTGGCCCCCAACCTGCCCGGCCACGGCACCAACCTCGCGCCCGTGCCCGATTTTTCGATGGAGGCCCAGGCGCGTCACATCATCGACTACCTCAACCAGAAAGGCTGCCCCGACCCGGTGCTGCTGGTGTGCCACAGCATGGGCGGCTACGTGGCCCTGGCCCTGGCCGAGCGTTGGCCCCAGCGCGTGGCCGGCCTGGCCCTCATCAACTCCACCGCCCTGCCCGATACCGACGAGAAGCGCCAGAACCGCGAGAAAAACATCAACTTCGTGGAGCGTCACGGCGTGGGCAAGTTTATGGAATCATTCGTGCGCCCGCTCTTCGCGCCCACCAACCGCGACAAGTTGACCGACGCCCGCGGCTTGCTCGAAGAAATCGGCAAGGCCACGCCGGCCACCACCATCACCGGGGCGCTGCGCGGCATGGCCGCCCGCCCCGAGCGCACCCAGGTGCTGGCCAAAGCCTCTTTCCCGGTGCTGATGGTGGCCGGCAAGCACGACGTGGCCGTGCATTTCGACGATGCCGTGCGCCAGGCGGCCCTGCCGCCAGTTGGCGCGGCGCTGTTTCTGGAAGGCAGCGGGCACCTCTCGTACCTGGAGCAGCCAGAGGCCACGCGCCGGGCCGTGCTGGCGCTGGCGGCGGCCGTGTTTGGGCGGTAGGGCTTAGTTGATTACGAATGTGATAGGTAATGAGTAATATACTCGTGCCGGCCGGCCGTGGAGCGAGGCGGGTACTGTGGCGTTGGGTAGTTGCTTGAGAGCCTTCAACACTTCCAGATCCAATGCTTCGCCTACCGAACTGACAATGCAAGGACGCTCAATGGCCCCATTTTCTCCTATCTCGAAATAGACGTAAACTGCTCCTTGCAATTGCTGGCGCAGGGCTGCTGGTGGATACAGGACCTGCCGTTGAGTGTAGGTTTTGAGGCTACGCGAAGAGTAGTCCAGCGAAATGGGGTAGCGGGATTTTTTCTGAGCCTTATGTAGCGCTACTGGGTCCGGAACGGCTGGTAGCAGGTCGGTGTAGGCATACGGCTGCGCAGTCAGAGGAGTGGTGAAATCCAGCACGAGGCTGATGCAGGCCGGCTGAGTTTTGGATGATGCTTCGGGGTCGGGTGGGGCGGGCTGCCAGGCGGGCATGTGGGCTTCCAGATAGTTTAGCGCCGTGGCGGCAGCTTCTACCAACGGCTTGCTCAGCGGCTCGGGCGGGCGCACCATGGTGTAGTTGGTCGGCTGGCCATCGGCCTTCAACTCGAACTGGACCAGCATGCGGCCCGCTGGCGTGGCGCCGGCCTGCCGTATGCTACGGCCCGTTAGGGCGCGCAGCGAGTCGGGGCCACCGGGAAAGCGTGGGCCGGCATAGGCCGCCGGTGGGGTGAGAATCTGCGCAGGGGCGGGCGCGGCCGGTGCCAGCAGCAGGGCTGCTGCCGCACAGATAAATAGTTTTTTCACGGGAGTAAGTGCGGGTAGATTCCGGCGCTAAGCTACGGTGCCGCACTTCAGGAGGCCTATAAACCGTGCCATTGGGACTTGTGGCCGGGCACACCGAGCATACAGCCTCACGCTCAGGCTAAACAATTGGCAGACTTGCGGCTTACCTTCGCGCGCTTTTATAGTTGAGCTTTATTGCGGAAATTATTTATTCATTTTCAATGAGATTTACCTTCTTATTGTCGGGCCTATTGATGGGCCTGGCCGGGCCAATTGTTGCCCAACCGCTGGCTCCGGCCGTCGACCCAATTGCCACTACCTCAACGGCCACGGCCGCGCCCATTCCGCCCGAGCTCACGCCGCACGGCAGCGTGTATTTCAGCTGGGGCTACAACCGCGACTGGTACACGCGCAGCGACATTCGCTTCAAAAACACCACGACCGACAACTACGACTTTACCTTTCTGCACGCCCACGCCAGCGACAAGCCCGATTTTAAGGATTTCTGGCGGTTCAATTCCTGGACCATCCCGCAGTACGACATGACGCTGGGCTACCTGTTTCACGACAAGCACAACCTGGGCATTGAAGTGAGCTGGAACCACCTCAAATATGTGGTCGACGACAACCAGGTGATTCACGTGCGCGGCAACATCCGGGGCCACTACATTGATAAGGACACGCTGGTGACGCCCGACTTTGTGCACCTGCAGCACACCAACGGCAACAACTACCTCATGGTGAACCTGGTGAAGCACAAGACGCTCTGGGACCGCCGCCACTTCAAGGTGAGTGCCGTGGGCAAGGTGGGAGCCGGCCCCATGATTTCCTACACTATTTCCACCGTGCTGGGCAACCACCAGGAGGGACCGTTCCACTACCACGGCTTGGTGGTGGGCAGCAGCCTGGGCCTGAAAGCGGATATTTTTCGCTATTTCTTCCTGCAAACCGATATTCAGGGCGCCTTCGCCGACTACACCAACACCTACCTCGGCGATGACCGGCAGGGCCGCGCCACCCACGTTTTTGGGTCGCTGCAGGCCATCTGGGCGTTCGGCTTCAACGTGCCGCTATAATTGGGTTAAGAGTTGCCGTTCTGGTAACTCCTACTCTTTAACCCTCAACTCAAACCAGCCCGCTCATCCGCTCAAAGCCCGTGCCCAGAATGGCGGTGTCGTCGGCGCCGAGCCAGTCTTTGAGGATGTTGGCGTAGATGCTGCGGAAGTCGACCTGGTGGCGCAGGTCGCCCTGGTCGAGGTTCACGAGGTCGGGGGCGTCGTTTATCACGCCTTTCTTCTGGAGTGCGCCGCCGGCCAGAAACACGTTGTTGGCCGTGCCGTGGTCGGTGCCGTTGCTGGCGTTCTGGCCCACGCGCCGGCCGAATTCGCTGAATACCAGCACCAGCGTGTTGTTCCATTGGTCGTGCTGGCGCAAGTCGTCGGCCAGGGCGGCCAAGCCGTCGCCGAGGTCGGTGAAGAGGCGCTGCTGCTGCTCGTGCTGGCGCACGTGGGTGTCGAAGCCGCTCAGGGCCAGGTAGTACACGCGGGATTCCACGCCGGAGTTAATCAGCTCGGCGGTGGTTTTCAGGTTTTTGCCGAAGTCGGAGTTCGGGTACGTCACGGCCGACTTGTAGATTTTCGACTTGTCGTACAGATAATCAGCTGAGGACGCGGTTTCGGCCAGCGTCTTGTAGAGGTAGTCGACCTGCTCTTGGTGGGCAGGCGCGGTTTCCTTGCTCACCTTGCTCAGCAGGCGGTTCTGATTGATTTGGTGGAATTTATCGGGGTTTTTCAGGGCCAGGCCTTTGCGCTGGCTGCCTTTCAGGGCCAGGCTGAGGGTGTCGTCGATTTCGAGAGCGTTGTAGGGGCGCTGACAGTCGGCACAGCTCGAATCGAGGTAGCGGCCGAGCCAGCCGGTACTTACCACCTGGTCGGAGCCCGAGCCGGACTGCCAGATATCCATCGAGCGGAAGTGCGAGCGGTCGGGGTTGGGGTAGCCCACCGAGTTCAGCACGGCCAGTTGGCCCTGGTCGTACAGGCCTTTCAAGCCTTTTAAAGCCGGATGCAGCCCCAGGTCTTTATCCAAAGCCAGAATCCCCTCGGTTTCCTTGATGCCGAGCGTGGGCCGGGCCTTGTAGTACAGGTCGTTGCGGTAGGGGATGACGGTATTCAGCCCATCGTTGCCCCCGCCCAGCTGCACCACGATGAGGCGGCGCGCCCCGGCGGCATCGCGCAGACCGGCCAGACCCGGTCCGCGGTCCAGGGCGTGCAGAAACTTGGGCACCAGCAGCAAGGTGCTGGCCAAAGCGGAAGTACGAAGGAATTCGCGGCGGGTGGAAGCCATAGCTCTATATGGTAAGGAAGGAAGTTACGCCAACTGGTATTCAGGCAAACTCAGCAGGCTCACCAATGTGGCCCGCAAAGCTTCGGCCGGCTCTTTTTGCTGGGCGGCCTGCTGCACCAGCTGCAGGTTTTCGGGCCGAATGTTAGCTTGAAGCAGAAAGCCGCTGAGCTTCTCGGGTTGCTGGGCGACGGGCGTGGCCCCGAGCAGTTGCTGGAGCGGAGCCAGTGGCAGGTGGGCCCCCGCGCCAGGCCGCACGGTGCGCTCGGCCTTGGTTTGGTTGGGGGCGATGTCGTTTTCGTCCTGCTTGAGGGCCACCGCGAACTCAGCGTTTTTGAACAGAATGGCCGGCAGCTGCAGGCGCAGCAGCAGCGAGGACGAATCAATCCAGTTGCGGCCGCCGGGCCAGCCGGCCACGTTGGGCGGCTGAAACAGGTTCTGGCCCAGGGCACGCTGGTGGCCCAGCAGCGGCTGCGCGTTGTCGACCTTCACATTGAGCGTGCGGCGGATGCCGGCCAGCAATTCCACCGGGCTTTTGATGTGGGTGCCCATGTTGACCGGCTCGTAGAACCAATCGGCCGAAAACAGGCGCTCCATGAGGTCGGCAATATCGTAGCCGCTTTTGCGGAAGGCCACCGCCAGCGGCTCAATGTGCGCCGGGTTGGGCACGTCGTTCACGAAGAAGCGGTAGATTTTGGTGGTCAGGAACGTGGCGGCGGCGGGCTGGGCCAGAATGTGCGTCAGCACGTCCTCGCCGGTCAGGTTGCCGGTTTTGCCCAAGAAGGTTTTGGTCCCGGCGTCGTGCTCTCGTTCCCGGAACTTGAAATTGCTCTGGTAGTCGTAGCCCCAGCCGGTGAAGGCGCGGGCGGCTTCCTTCACGTCGGTTTCGGTGTAGTTGCCGCGGCCCAGCGTGAACAGCTCCATCACCTCGCGGGCGAAGTTTTCGTTGGGATGCTCCTTGCGATTTTGCTGGTTGTTGAGGAACTGGAGCATGGCCGGCTCCTTGCTCACGGCCAGCAGCAGGTCGGGGAATTTGCCCAAGGCGTACTGCCGGGTGGTATTGTGCAGGCTGAGCGCGGCATCGGGCTGGCGCACGCGGCAGGCGAAGTGCCCGTGCCAGAACAGCGTCATTTTCTCGCGCAGCTGGGCCGACGAGGTGGCCATGCGCTCCATCCAGGCCGTGCTCATGTTGTTGAAAGCGTCGCGGATGCCCTCGTTCTGCATCTTGCGCTGGGCGGGCGTGAGGTCGGCGCGGCGCAGGCGCGGCACGCCCGCCGCAATGGTGCCACCTTTGAATGCCGCGCGGGGGCGCAGAGCGGCTACGGGCGCGGCCGGTGCGCCGGGAGGCGCGGGTTGGTCGGGTGTGGTTACCATGCCGTTGGGCACGGGGTTGCTTTTGGTCGAGGCCGGGTCGGTCATCACCATGCCCTGCGGGTCAGTATAGTTCAGGGCGGGGCCGGCGAGGGGCTCGTATTGCGCGGAATCGTGCAGCAGCTGGCGCAGGGCTTTGCGCGGGCTGAGGCCGGCGGCCACGTCCTGCGGGCGCGGTCCAAAGCCGGCGCGCCAGTAGAGGTGCTGCAATTGCTGGGTGCTGTTCATGCCTGGTAAGACGCGAACGAGCTGGTGGGGTTTAATAAGGGCAGGGCTCGGTGGACGTCTGTCATTGCAAGCGCAGCGCTCGCAATCCGTCCTCTCTCAGCGACCAGTCCTACAATGCGACAAGCCCATTGTAGTAACAGAAAGCCCCGATACTGCGAAGTGCCGGGGCTTTGTGGAAAAAGAAAGTGACTGGTTTCGACAGGACGGATTGCCGCGCTGTGCTCGCAATGGCAGGGCGTTTCTAAAACCGTGCCCCCAGTACTACGGTTTTCTTGTACTCGCGCTTTTCGCCGCTGCTGGGGCGGAATAATTCGACCAACAGAATATAGTAGCCCACGGCCGCCTTGTGGCCTTTGTCATCGATGCCGTCCCATTGGATGAAGCCATTGGTGGGCAAGGTTTCGTTGCGCGTGAGACGGCGCGTGAGGCGGCCCAGGGCATCGTACACCGTCACGCTGGCGGCGTAGCCGGGCGCGTCGAGGTGGTAGTTGAGGGTGGCGAAATCCTGCTGGCCGTCGTCGTCGGGGGTGAAGACTTCGGGCGTCACGGTCAGCTCCTGGTTGCCGCCGGCTTCGTCCTGGGCCTGCGAGTTGGGCCGGCCGGGCGTGGCATAGCCCACCGCGCTGGCCGCCGAGTGGAAGTTGCTGCCCAGCGTTGGCCCGTTAGTCCGTATGCGTTCCAGCGACACGCCATCCTGCGTAGCCAGCAAGCTCAGGTGCAAGGCTTTGCTGTACACAAAACGGTCAATTTCTGTCTTATTGCCGTCGATTAATACTGCGGTGCCCGCATCCGGGAAGGTGGGCAGGCTGGATGTTTGCACCAGATTGGCTGCGTCGCTGCTGGTGGGGTATTGTGCCGTGATGATGGCCGAGCTGGTGCTGAACGCCAGCAGCTGCCCCGGGGCCAGCAGCAACGGCCCGGTGCTGAGCACGTCGCTGTCAATGCTGGCGTCCGATTTTACGCTCCCGATTTGCCAGCCCTGCAAATCGATGAATTTGTTGCTGCGGTTGATGATTTCCACGAACCGCACGGCGCTCACGCGGGGGTTAAACAGCAACTCGTTTATCACCACATCGCCGCTCACGGCCGTTTCGGGCAGGGCGAAAGTAGCAGGTTGGAGCACGCCGCTGGCGTTGCCGGCGCAGTCGGTGGCCGTTTGCACGGTGAGGGTGACGGGGCGGCTGGGAGTCAGGGCGGCGGCCAGCGTGAGGTCAACCTGCCGGAAATCGGGCCCCACGGGCGCGGCCCGCGTGATGGCCGGGCTGGGCGCGGCCAGCGCGTAGCGGCCCACGGCGGTGGCCATGGTGCTGTCCAGCTTTTCGGAGAAATAGGCGCGGACGGTGGTGGCATTCAGGGCCACGGCGCGGAGCAGGGTAGGGGCCAGGGCGTCGGCATTGGCGGCGCGCACCGAGTTGGCGCGGCCGGGGGTGCCGCCGCTGGGGTTGGTGCTGGCAATCCAGTTATTGGCCCCGCCGCAGTAGTTGTTCGTGTCAATCATTTCCAGGCTCCAGCCGCCGTCCTTCTTCGTGGCGTCGCGGTACCAGGCATCGGAATACGTCACCTCAAACAGCGTGCGGCCGTCAGCGCCGCGCAGAATAAGCTGGTCGCCGCCGTTGCTGAGCGAGGGGAAATTGGTGGGGCCGTACACCTTGCCGTACTGGGCAAAATCGGCCGTGTGGGTGCTGCCGCACACAATGGCGTATTGGCCGGGGGCCAGCCGGGCGGTATCGGCAAAAACGGCTACCGTGGTGGTGCCGCCCTTGCCCAGCCGCACCCCGCGCAGGCTGATGGTTTTGGTGGCGCTCCGGTTATAAATCTCCGCGTATTCAAACATTGGCAGGCCCACCTGCGGAGTTTCATCAGCGAATACTTCACTGATAATCAAGTCGCCCACAACAGGGGGGGATGGCGGGGCCACGGTGGCCGTTTGCAGGCTGCCGCTCACGTTGCCCACGCAGTCGGAGGCCGTTTGCACGGTGACGTTGATAACAGCCGAAGTCGAAACCGCCGTACCCAGCGTGAGGTCGACCTGCCGGAAATCAGGCCCGATGGGCGTGACGCGGGTGATGGTATTGGTCGGGGCAAGGGTGTAGCGGGCCACGTTGCTCACGGAGGCACTGTCCAGCTTTTCCGAGAAGGTGAGGCGCAGGGTATTGGCCGCGGGCAGCTCGGCGCGGAGCAGGGTGGGGGCCAGCGCGTCGGCATTGGCGGCGCGCACCGAGTTGGCGCGGCCGGGTGTGCCGCCAATTGGGTCGGTGCTGGCAATCCAGTTGCTGGCCCCGGCGCAAAAGTTGTTGGTGTCAATCATTTCCAGGCTCCAGCCACCGTCTTTTTTTGCAATGTCGCGGTACCACGTATCCGCGTAGCTCACTTCGAACAGCGTGCGGCCGTCGCGCCCGCGCAGAAGGAGCTGGTCGCCACCGTTGCTGAGCGAGGGGAAGTTGGTGGGGCCGTACACCTTCACGCCGGGCGTAGCAAACTGGCTGATGCGCGTGCTGCCGCACACCACGGCATATTGGCCGGGCAGCAGCTTGGCCGTATCGGCAAAGGCGGCGAAGGTGGTGCTGCCGGTTTTGCCCAGGCGCACCCCGCGCAGGCTCAGGGTTTTGGTGAGGCTGCGGTTGTAAATCTCCACGTATTCGGAAAGCGGCAAGCCCACCTGCGGGAGTTCATCGGCAAAAATCTCGCTGATAATCAAGTCGCCAAAGGCCGGGGGCACGGGCAGCGCCGTGAAAGCGGCCGTGAGCGGCCCGGCGGCCACGTTGCCGTAGCTGTCGGCCACGTTGCGAACTTCCAGCACGCTCTGGCTCGGAAAATCGGCGGCAAAAACCAGGCGCACCACGGCCGGATTGGTGGCCGAGGGCTGCGCCGAAACCGGCACCGCGCCGCTTTGCAGGCGGTAGTTGGCGGGCAGGCCGGCGCTGGCGGCGGCCACGGCCTCGTTGAAAACCACGTCGACCTGCCGGGCATCGGCGGGCACGGCGCGGGTCAGGAGCGGGGCCGTGGCATCGGTCACCACAAAGTCGTCGAAGTAGAAGTTGCGGTTGTTGGTGGCTGAGTAGTTCAGGAACACGCCCACGGCCACGCTGCGCTGGTAGGTGGCGTCGACGGGTTGCGTGGCCTCGGCCACGAAGGTGCGGTTGCCGGTGAGGTCGCGCTCCAGCGTCCACTGGTTGGCCGTGGTGCGGGTCACGCGCACACGCACCAGGTTGTTGGTGGTAGACAAACTTCCCGTTGCGCCGTCGATAACCGCCACGGCCGTGCGGGTGGAGTCTTTGCGGAAAAGGCTCACTTTGCCACCGGTGCCGCCCAGGCGCACAAAGTAGCCGGAGTTGTTGGCGGCCTTGAGGTCGGTCTGCGAGGCGATGAGCCACACGTCGGCATAGTTACCCGAAGTAGTTGCTACCCGCAGGTTGGCCCAGAATTCCCATACCGTGCCGATGTTGGCCTGGCAGGGCGTGCTAAGGGCAATCTGGGTGGTGGTGACGGCCGGGCCGTTGCTTTGCAGCACTTGCGCGGTTACCTGGAAGCTGGCCGCGTCGCCGCTCCAGGCCGGGTTGGCGGTGAAGTTGCCGTCGGTGAAATTATCGGCCAGCTGGGCGTGGGCAAAGCCGGGTAGGAACAGGAGCAGGAAGTAAAGGTGTTTCAGCAAGGGAATGCAGAAGAAGTTGAAGCCGGCAAAATGCTGACGCGGCGTCTAAAGTAATCCATTTCTGGCGACATTTGCGGGTGCGTGCCCGTTGGTGCGCCTGTTTATTTTTCTGCTTTTTCCATGAAAATTGCTGTTGTGGGTGCCACCGGCCTGGTGGGCACCGAGATGTTGAAAGTATTGGCCGAGCGTCAGTTTCCCCTCACCGAGCTATTGCCCGTGGCTTCGGCCAAATCGGTGGGCCAGTTTATTGAATTTCAGGGCAAAAAATACCCCGTGGTGAGCATGGATGATGCCATCGCAGCTCGCCCCGATATTGCTATTTTTTCGGCCGGCGGCTCCGTTAGCAAAGAGCACGCGCCGCGCTTTGCCGCCGTGGGCACCACCGTTATCGACAACTCCTCGGCCTGGCGCATGGACCCCACCAAGAAGCTGGTGGTGCCCGAGCTAAACGCCAAAACCCTCACGCCGGAAGATAAAATCATTGCCAATCCCAACTGCTCGACCATTCAGATGGTGGTGGCGTTGAATGACTTGCACAAAAAATACCGTGTGCGCCGCATTGTGGTGAGCACCTACCAGAGTGTGACCGGCACCGGCAAAAAAGCCGTGGACCAGCTCCTGGAAGAGCGCGCCGGCCAAACGGCCAGCAACCCCGCCTACCCGCACCCCATCGACCTGAATGTGCTGCCCCACATCGACGTGTTCGAGCCCAGCGGCTACACCAAGGAGGAGCTGAAAATGGTGAACGAGACGAAGAAAATCATGGGCGACGACAGCATTCGCGTGACGGCTACCTGCGTGCGGATTCCGGTGATGGGCGGCCATTCAGAATCCATCAACGTGGAATTTGCCGAGGAATTTGACCTGGCCGAAGTGCGCGAAATCCTCGCCCACACGCCCGGCGTGGAGCTGGTGGATGACCCCTCGACCAACACCTACCCCATGCCCAAAGACAGCCACGGCAAAGACGCTGTGCTGGTAGGCCGCCTGCGCCGCGACGAAACCCAGCCCAAAACCCTGAATATGTGGGTGGTGGCCGACAACCTGCGCAAAGGTGCCGCCACCAACGCCGTGCAAATTGCCGAGTATCTGTTGAGCCAGCAGGTGTCGGCTCAATAGCTGAAAAAAACGTTGTAGAGACGCATATTTGTGTCTCGTTGTTGAACAGCCAACGCTGAATGTTGGGTCGAATCGTTCAACAGCGAGACGCAAATATGCGTCTCTACTGCGTTCTGCTTATGCCGTATTCGAGGGGGCTTGTTTTTCTGCTGGTGCTGCTGGCTGGCCCCGCCCAGGCCCAAACCCTGTTGCGCGGCCGGGTGCTCGATGCCGAAACGCACCAGCCCATCCCCAACGCTCAGGTGGGCGTGGCCGATAACCGCATCGGTACCAGTACCAACGATGCCGGGCGCTTTGCCCTGAGCATCCCGCCGGCCTATGCTCGGGAACGGCTGACGGTGGCGCTGCTGGGCTACCGCAGCTACAGCCAGCCGCTGCCGCCGCTGCCGGGGCCGGAGTTGCTCATCGAATTGAAAATAAGCCCGGCGGCACTGGGCGAAGTGCAGGTGACGGGCTCGGTGCTAGGCATCGTGCGGGAGGCCGTGGCGCGCATTCCGCGCAACTACCCCACGCGGCCCACGCAGCTCACGGGCTTCTACCGCGAGTCCGACAACGACTTGGCCGGGCAGCCGCGTTACCTGGCCGAAGGGCTGCTGCTGGCGTTTAAGGAACCGTATCAGCGGCGCACGGCGGAGGGGGAGGTGCAGATAAAGCAGTCGCGCAAGGTCGATTTGCGGCCCGAGCGGCAGCCGTTCCGCATCGATTGGGCGGGCGGGCCGTTCATTGTGCACCTCGGCGATTTCGTGCACCGGCGCTCGCAGTTTATCGACCCTGCCCATTTCAAGGATTATGACTACCGCCTCGCGCCCGGCAGCACCTTCCAGGACCGGCCGGTGTACGTTATCACCTTCGCACCAAAGGCCGGCAACCGCCGCGCCGACTTCGAAGGCCGCATGTACATCGACCAGGACAGCTACGCTTTCCTCGGAGCCGAGTGGCACTACACGCCCGCTGGCCTCAACAGCTCGCCGAATGCCGCCGACTCGCGCAGTCTGCGCGTGGCTTATCAATTGTACGCCGGCCGCTGGCACCTCAAAACCGTATGGTGGCAAACCAAAGCCAAACTGCCCGTTGGCCCGCCGCTCAACTATTTCGGCGAATTTCTGACTACGGCCATCGACACGGCTCAGACGCCCCGGCCCGGCTACCTGGAGCGGGCGCAGTACCAGGACGTGTTTCTGCGCAACGCCGTGGCCTACGACTCGGCTTTCTGGCGGGGCCACACCACGCTGCTGCCGCCCGAAACACTGCAAAAAGCCCTTCTCGACCAGCAGCGCCAGCAGCAGACGGATTCTTTGTTCAAGCCTTCCGAAGCCGGGACGGACCCGCAGCAAAAGCAACTGAGCGGTTTCGACCGTTTCCTGAAACGCTTCAGCTACGGCTCGCACGCGGGGGCCTGGCCGGTGGCCGTGCCCGCCGCCGGCCTCACGGTGGCGTATGCGCCGGCCGGCTACGGCCTGCAGATGCAGCGCACGGGCCGGGTGAGCGCGCAGGATTTGACCGTAATAACCCAGTTTGAATACCAGTATACCCTGACGCGGGAACTGGCGGTTAGCGTGGCCACGCAGCGCCTGTACCGGCAGCTCAAGGGCGATGGCTGGGAGGTGGGCCTGAGCTACGAGCACAACGTCAACCCGCACCACCGGCCGCTCTACGGCCGCGCTGGCCTGGGCTATATCCGTCAAACCGTGGGCCTTCCTTTGGGCACTTTTGATAATCCCGACGCGGGCCTGCGCGTGGCCGGCACCCACCTGGGGGCCGATGAGCTAAGCGCCCGCGTGCAAACCGTCAGCGACGCGCTGCGCCCCTCTCTTGGCCTGGGGGTAGAGCTGAGCCATAGGTTCGAGCTGGTCGCTGATGCCAGCTACCTGGTGCCGATGCGCAGCAAAACGCAACTGCAGCTGGACGAGGAAAGCGGCTTTTTCCTGTTCCGACGCGCCGCCACCGTCGATTTACCCGCTGCCGACGTAGACCTGCGCGTGAACGACCAGCCTACCACGCGCCTGCCGTGGCAGCAGCAACACTGGCTGCTGAGCATCGGGCTGCGCTACCGCGTCCGCTGAAATCCATGTCGCATTCCAAACTCCCCGCCGCTTTCTTCCAGCGTCCCGATGTGCTGGCCATTGCCCGCGACCTGCTGGGCAAGCACCTTTACACGCACCTGGACGGCGTAATAACGGCCGGCCGTATCGTCGAAACCGAGGCTTACCGGCACGAGGGCGACCATTCCCTCACGCTGCATTTGCAGCGCAAGCGCCACCAGGCGCAGGGGCTGCACGTGCCCGGCGGCCATGCCTACATCTACACCGTCTACAACCGACACGCGTTGTTCAACATTGCCACGCACGATGCCCGCCACCCCGACGCGGTGCTCATTCGGGCCATCGAGCCATTGATTGGGGTGGAAGAAATGCTGCGCCGGCGCAGCCTGGCGCGGCCCGTGCGCGCCCTCACGGCCGGGCCGGGCGTGCTAAGCCAGGCGCTGGGCATTACGCCTGCCCTCACCGGCCAGCCGGTTACCGGCGACGTTATCTGGTTTGAAGACCACGCCGAAAACGTAGCCGATGCTGATGTGGTGGCTAGCGCGCGGGTAGGCCTGGCCTACGCCGGAGCTGAGGCCGCCGGGCAGCCGTGGCGGTTTCGGCTGAAGGACAGCAAGTGGACCAGCCTGGCCAAATAGCGGCTTATGGCGCCGGGTAGGGGTTGGCCTTTTTGATTTCGAGCCAGCGCTCGGGGCGGTCCAGCGGCTCGTAGCCGAAGCGCTGGTAGAGGGTGTGGGCGTCGAAGGTGGCGAGCAGGTGGCGGCGCAGGTTTTGTAGGTCGGGGTGGGCCAGCATCTGCTTCACCAGCCACTTGGAGAGGCCGTGGCCCC
Organism: Hymenobacter ruber; assembly: GCF_054783255.1. Taxonomy (NCBI): domain Bacteria; kingdom Pseudomonadati; phylum Bacteroidota; class Cytophagia; order Cytophagales; family Hymenobacteraceae; genus Hymenobacter; species Hymenobacter ruber. The sequence goes on along the minus strand of NZ_BAAGQX010000002.1, from coordinate 1,433,185 downwards.
GAAACTCGGGCAGCACAAATACGTCGCAGAGCCAGGCAAACGTGGCCCTGTCCGTCACCACACGGGCGAAGCCGGCTTGGCGGCCATCGGGGGCGTAGAGGCCGAAATTGAGGGAGTTGGCCACGGCGCGCTCCACGGTGGCGCGTGGAATGTGCTTGGCCCAATACGATTCCTCGCTCAGCCAGCGGTGAATGGCGGTGAGGTCGAGCCGGGCGGGGTCGGTGCTGAGGGTGTAGCCGGTGGGGTGGGCGGCGGTGAAAAAATCAGCCATAGCGGAAGTCAGTAAATGCCGTTGCAAGCTACAAAATCAGCTCCGGGCCAGGCATGGTGCATCCGGCGGTAGAAAAGTTTCGTTATCTTTTGATAAACAGCGCTTTTATTCTTTCACCACTTCCTGCCTATTGCCATGAAATCTCTACGCAATGCTTTGCTTGCCCTGTGCACCACGGGGCTGCCACTCGCCGCCTGTGCCCAGGCGCCGTCCCTCACCACGTTTCCGGTGGGCAGTACTACGGTCACGGTTTCGGCCCTGGCATCCAATCTGAGCACGATATGGGAGCTGGTGTGGGGGCCGGATAATTTTATCTGGGTGACGGAGCGCAGCGGCCGCATCAGCCGTGTGAACCCGGCCACCGGGCAGTTGCTGCCGCTGCTTACCATTGCTGATGTGACCGAAAACAATGAGAGCGGACTGTTGGGCATGGCCATCGATGCCGCGCCCACGGGCCAACCGGCCGGGACCTACGGCGTGTTTGTGGTGTATAACTACACCGACCAGGGCACGCTGAAGGAGAAGCTGGTGCGCTATTCCTACGCCAACGGCACGCTGAGCAACCCCGTGGTGCTGCTGGGCAACATCGTGGCCACCACCAACCACAGCGGCTCGCGCCTGCTGCTCCTGCCCGACCACACCCTGCTCATGACCACCGGCGACGCGCTGGTGGCCTCCGAGGCGCAGAACCGAAACTCCCTCAACGGTAAGATTCTGCGGCTGAACCTCGATGGCACCATTCCGACTAACAACCCCACTGCTGGCAGCGCTATCTACACGCTGGGCCACCGCAACCCGCAAGGCATTGTGCGACTGCCCGATGGCCGCATCTACAGCTCGGAGCACGGGCCGAATAATGACGACGAAATCAACAAGATAGAAGCGGGCCGCAACTACGGCTGGCCCAACGTGGAAGGCCTCTGCGACCTGCCTGCCGAAGCCACCTTCTGCACCGCCAACAACGTGCGCGAGCCCCTCACCGTCTGGACGCCCACCATTGCCCCGGCCGGCCTCACGTACTACGACCACCCGGCCATTCCCGGCTGGCGGGGCAGCCTGCTGCTGGCCGTGCTCAAAGACCACAAGCTCATCCAGCTCACGCTGGATGCGGCTGGCAGCACCGCCCCCAGCGGTGATTTTCTTACCACCTTTGGCCGGCTGCGGGCCATCTGCGTGTCGCCGGATGGCAAGGTGTACATCGGCACCAGCAACCGCGACGGCCGGGGTACCCCCGCCACCACCGACGACCGGATTCTGACCCTCGAAAACCGCGCCTACGTGCCGACAGCCACACGCCCGGCCACTGCTTTTGCCTTCGACCTGTTTCCTAACCCTGCCCGTCGGCAGGCCACCGTGCAGCTGCCCACGCCGGGCAGCCGGCTCCTTGTGAGCGACTTGCTGGGCCGCCCTGTGTATTCGGTGCAGCCCACGGGCACTACCGCCACGCTGGACCTTGCTGCCCTGCGCCCCGGTACCTACCTGGTGCAGGCCGATGGCGCGGCCGGCCGCAGCACCCGCAAGCTGGTGGTAGAATAAATGATTAAAAAACCGAGTTGGCTGCTCAGGATTTGACAACAAAAAAGGGCCGGCAAATTGCCGGCCCTTTTCGTTGCGGGGTAGTGCGGAGGGTTATTCCAGCACCACTTTGCGGGTCAGTATCTGGCCAGCTACCGTCACGCGGAGCGTGTAGAGGCCCGTGGCCAGGCCGCGGGTGCTCATGGTCTGCTCGGCAGTACCGCTCAGAGTTTTGGTAGCCACTACCTGGCCCAGCGTGTTCAACAGCGTGGCCTGGCCGGCTGCGTTCAAGCCACTCAGGCGCAGCGTGAGCTGGCCGGTGTTGCTGGGGTTGGGGTACACCAGCAGCGCATCGGTGTTGGCCTGGGCGCTGGTGGCGGTGGCGGTGCTCAGGATGGTGAACGAACCCGTGGTGTCGGAGCTGCCGTAGCCGCTCACGGCCACGTAGTACGTAGTGCCCACGGTGAGGCCCGTGAGGTGCACGGGGCCCACGTTCAGGTTGCTACCCGTAGCAGCCTGGCAGAATACCTGGTTGAAAGGTCCGGCCGAGCAGCTGGGGGTGGTGAATACGCGCACCATGCCAGCTGCCGTGCCCGTGATGGTCAGGGTGCGGCTGGTAGTAGTAGCCGTGAAGCTGAACCACACGTCCTTGGGCAGGGCTGCCGGCGAACAGGCGGGCGTGTTGATGCCGTTCTGTACGCTGGTGGTCGAGCCCACGTTCGAGCCGGTAACGGTGGTGGTGCCCAGGGCAACCGCGCCGCAAGGCTCATCGTTGGCCGGAGCGGTGAGCGGCGTGGTGAAGCACGTCGGGCCCACGAAGGTGCTGCTGCCATTCACCGTGCCGCAGTTCTGACGGACGTAGAAGCAATAGTCGGTAGCCGCCTGCAGGTTGGTCAGCGCGTAGGTAGCGGCCGTGAGGCCGGTTACGCTCGTGCCGGTGCCCTGCGTGAAGCCCTGCGGGCCGTATTCCAGCTCGTAGGTATTGCCGGCGGGCAGGCCGCCCGTGGGGGCCAGCCAGTTCAGGGTAGCCGTGGTGTTGGTCAGGCCGGTAACGGTGGGGCCGCTGGGGGCCGCGCAGTTCGACGGAGCCGTTACGCACACGGCGATGAGGCCGGCGTTGGTAGTGCTGTACGACCAGGCACGGATGTAAAGCACCTCGCCCGGCGTGCGGCCCGTCAGGGCCACCTGCGAGTACAGGCCGTTGGTGTCGTCGTTGCAGCCAATCTCCGTCAGGTTGCCGCAGGTGCCGGAGTACAGGCTTATAACCGTATCCGTGATGTTGCTGCCAGCGGTGGGGGCCACGGTTTTCACCGTTACCGACCCGCTCACGGGCACCGTCACTTTAAACCACACGTCCCGGTTCAGGGTCGTGCTGCAGCTCGGAGTGGGGGCACCCGCCGAGGTCGTGGCGGCGGTGTTATCGGAAGTCGTCTGCGTGATGCAGGTGCCAAACTGAATGGGCACGTTGATAGCACCGGCGCAGTCATCATTCACCGGCGCTACGGCCAGCGTGTTGAAGGTAATCGTAGCGGGTTGCGAGGTCAGGCCGCCACCGCAGTTGCTCACGATGCTCACCGTGTAGCTTGTGCCGGGCGTCAGGCCGGTCAGCGTCAGGGGCGAAGCCGTGATGGTCTGGGTCGTGGCCGTGCCGCCGGCTGGCGTCACCGTTACCGTATAGTTCGTCGACGCCGAGGCGGGCGTGAAGCTCACCGTAGCTCCGGTCGTGGTAAGGCCGGTAGCCGTCACTGCCGTCACGGCGGGGCAAGACACGTAGCTCACGCGCACGTTGTCCACGCCAATGTCCGTCACGCCGAAGTCGCTGGTGGCGCGCAGGCGGATGATGGTGGTGGCCGTCAGGCCGGTGGCCGGTAGGTTCACCGTCTGGTGCGTCCAGGTGCTGGCCGTGGTCAGGCTCAGCAGCGAGGCGCTGAACGAGGTGCCGCCGTTAGTGCTCACAAACACCTTCAGCGAGTCCGAGCCCGAGGTGTTGATGTAGTCAAACTCCAATGTGGGCGTACCTGCCGTGCCGGCCATGTTCACCGACAGGTCCAGCGTGCCGCGGGTGCCGCTGCTGGCATTGTAGGAGTGGAAGCGGGCCGAGTGCGCGCTGGTGCCCGTGCCCAGCGGGCTGCCGGTGGGCGTGTAGGCACCCGAAGCCGGGCCGGTCCAGGCGGCGCTGGCGCCGTCATCTTCACGACGCCACGAGTTGTTGCCCGTCAGCGGCGTGTTGCGCCAGTTCACGGCCGGAGCATCGTTGGTACCGCACAGGCTCAGCCAGGTAGTTTCAAAATCCTGGGTGTAAGCCGTCGTGTTGTTCACCGTAGCATAGGGAGCAGCCAGGCAGCCGGTGGTGAAGGTCACCGTAACAGCCTGCGAGGTCTGGCCGGCGCCGCAGTTGCCCACGATGCTCACCGTGTAGCTCGTGCTGGCCGTCAGGCCCGTCAGGGAAACGGGCGACGTGGTAACGGTCTGGGTCGTGGGCGTGCCGCTGGCCGGCGTTACCGTCACCGTGTAGTTGGTCGGGCCCGAAGTGGGGTTAAAGTTGATGGTGGCAGTGGAGGCAGTTACGCCGGTTGCCGTAACCCCCGTCACGGCGGCGCAGGCCACGTACGTAACGTTCACGTTATCCAAGCCAATGTCGGTGGTGCCGAGGTCGCCCACCGCGCGCAAGCGGATGATGGTCGTGGCCGTGAGGCCGGTGATGGGCAGGTTGAGTGTCTGGCGAGTCCAGGTGGCAGACTGGCCGAGGCGGATGAGTGCCGCACCAAACGTGGTGCCGCCGTTGGTGCTCACAAACACGTTTAGCGAGTCCGTACCCGACGTGTTGATGTAATCGAAGGTGAGCACGGGCGTGCCCGACGTGCCGGCCATGTTAGCGAACAGGTCCAGGCTGCCCCGGGCGCGGCCCGATACATTGTAGGAGTGGAAGCGGGCCGAGTGCAGGCTGGTGCCCGTGCCCAGTGGGCTGCCGAGAGGCGCGTAAGCGCCCGAAGCCGGGGACGTCCAAGCGGCGCTGGCACCGTCGTCGTCGCGGCGCCACGAGTTGTTGCCCGTCAGCGGCGTGTTGCGCCAGTTCACGGCCGGAATTTCGTTGGTGCCGCACTGGCTGGTCCAGGCTGCCTCGAAGTCCTGGTTGTAGGGCGTCGTGTTGTTGATGAGCACATACGGCGCGGCCGCGCAGCTCGTGGTGAAGGTCGTGATGGTCGCCGTCGACGTGGTGCCACCGCTGCAGTTGCTCACAATGCTCACGGTGTAAACCGTGTTAGGCGTGAGGCCCGTCAGCGTGATGGGCGAGGCCGAAGGAGCGGGCGTAACCGTGGTAGCCGTACCACCGGCCGGGGTCACCGTTACGGTATAAGTAGTGGGGCCGGCGGGCGGGGTGAAGGTCAGAACCGCGCCGGTGGCCGTCACACCCGAAGAAGTAAGGCCGGTGATGGCCGCGCAGGCGATGTAGCTCACGCGCACGTTGTCTACGCCGATGTCCGTCACACCAAAATCACCCCGGCCGCGCAGGCGGATAACGGTGGTGGCCGTCAGGCCGGTAGTGGGCAGGCTCACCAGTTGGTGCGTCCAGGTGCTGGCCAGGTTCAGGCCCAGCAGGGCGGGGCCGAACGTGGTGCCGCCGTCGGTGCTCACAAACACCTTCAGCGAGTCCGAGCCCGAGGTGTTGATGTAGTCAAACTCCAGCGAGGGCGTACCTACCGTGCCGGCCATGTTCACGTACAGGTCCATGGTGCCGCGGGTGCCGCTGGTAGCATCATAGGAGTGGAAGCGGGCTGAATGCGCGCTGGTGCCGCCGCCCAGCGGGCTGCCGGCCGGCGAGTAAGCGCCCGAGGTGCTGCTCCAGGCGGCGCTGGTGCCGTCGTCTTCGCGGCGCCACGAGGTGTTGCCGGTGAGAGGCGTCGTGCGCCAGTTCACGCCGGGCACCTCGCGCGTGCCGCACTGGCTCAGCCAGGTGGCTTCAAAATCCTGGGTGTAAGGCGTGGTGTTGTTTACCGTAACATATGGTGCGGCCAGGCAGCCGGTGGTGAAGGTCACAACCGTCGGTTGCGAAGTCGAACCCGCGCCGCAGTTGCCCACAATGCTCACCGTGTAGCCTGTGCTGGGCGTCAGGCCGGTCAGCGTCAGGGGCGAAGCCGTGATGGTCTGGGTCGTGGCCGTGCCGCCGGTTGGGGTTATCGTTACCGTATAGTTCGACGCCGCCGAGGCAGGCGTGAAGCTCACCGTTGCGCCCGTGGCCGTGATGCCAGTAGCCGTAGCGGCCGTCACAGCGGGGCAGGTGATGTAGCTCACGCGCACGTTGTCCACGCCGATGTCCGTCACGCCGAAGTCGCTGGTGGCGCGCAGGCGGATGATGGTGGTGGCCGTCAGGCCGGTAGCGGGCAGGTTCACCGTCTGGCGGGTCCAGGTGCTGGCCGTGGTCAGGCTCAGCAGCGAGGCGCTGAACGAGGTGCCGCCGTTGGTGCTCACAAACACCTTCAGCGAGTCCGAGCCCGAGGTGTTGATGTAGTCGAATTGCAACGTGGGCGTACCCGCCGTGCCGGCCATGTTCACCGACAGGTCCAGCGTGCCGCGGGTGCCGCTGGTAGCATTATAAGAGTGGAAGCGGGCCGAGTGCGCGCTGGTGCCGCCGTTGAGGGGGCTGCCCGTGGGCGTGTACGCACCCGAGGTAACGCCTACCCAAGCAGCGCTGGCGCCGTCGTCTTCGCGTCGCCACGCGTTGTTGCCCGTCAGGGGCAGGGTGCGCCAGTTAGCATCCGGTGCATCGCGGGTGGCGCACACATTCAGCCAGGTGGCTTCGAAGTCCTGCGTGTAGGCCGTGGTGTTGTTCACCGTGGCGTAAGGCGCCGTGGCGCACCCCGTGGTGAAGGTAATGGTATTCGGGGCCGAAGTCTGACCGGCGCCGCAGTTGCCCACGATGCTCACGGTGTAGCTCGTGCTGGCCGTCAGGCCCGTCAGCGTCACCGGCGAGGTGGTGGCCGTCTGGGTCGTCGCTGTGCCACCAGCCGGCGTCACCGTTACCGTATAAGTAGTCGCCGACGAGGAGGGCGTGAAAGCTACCGAAGCTCCCGATGCCGTGATGCCGGAAACTGCCAGGCCGCTTACGCTAGGACAAGCCGCTGGCGCGCCAATCGTGAGCGTAAAGTCCTTGGTTTCACCGCTGCCAAAGTTTGTGCAGGCATCGGTCGCGCCATTGGCGTTGGTGGCCCCGCGGCTGCGAATACGCATACCCGTCTGGCCTTGCACTGCGTTGGAGGGCACCAGCAGCGTCGCGCTAACCGGTGTGCCCGTGGGCGAAGCCGTGGCTATCTGCGTCCACTCGCTGGCCTCGTACACGAAATTGTGGTTGTAATCCACCCACACCGATACAATGCTGCTGCCGGTCAGGGTCACGCTCAGCGTGTAGGGCACCCCGCCCGAAATTGTACCCGTGTTGGTGCCGGTAGCGGGGTAGCTGGTGTACGACTGTCCACCGGTAGCAGCGCAGGTAAGGCCCGTGGCGTTGAGCGTAGTGCCCGACAAGCCCACATCGGTGATGTCGTTGCCGCCGCAAACGCCACCCAGGCCCGTGGCGCAATAGGCAGTAGTCTGGGCCTGGGCTGGCCCGCTACCAAAGAGCAGTGCTGTAAGCAGCATAGCTCCCGCTTGAGGCCAGTGCCGCCTCGTGAAGGAACGTAGGAGTGTTGTCATAAAGGTGAATAGGGTGAATGGGGAAAATGGGGAAAAGGTGGAGAAATAGAACAACGGCCAATAGCCGTTCCTACTGGTTTGGTGTCGTAATGTAGAGACAAAGCTCGAATGTTTTGCTGCCTTTCGTGCTTTCCCACATTTACTTACAAATAAAGTAAGAAGTCGCGTCCAGCAGTTTTTGTAAATTCCCCAAACCGACCGCTCGGAAAAATACCTTTTCATGCGCTGTGGTTAAGCGATATATATTATTGAATGTCAGCCAATATTATTCAGGTTGAAGATGAGCCGTTGTACGTTCAGGATTCAATTCCTGCGCGAGTGAACCTCGGCCTGCTACGCTCCCGAAATAGTTGCCCATTTACTTCAGTATCCGGCGTTGGCGCATTGGCCCGGTACATCCAGTTATAGTCAGGTAGCCTTGCTTTGCGATACGATGCAAACAATTGTTTTATAGGTCTTATAAACAGTTATTTGTGGTTGTTGCAGTGCCGCTTTACACCACTTTTATAAGTGTTAAGCTTACTTGAGTTAAGAAGCTGGGATATAGAATTGAAAATAAGTTCCTTTTAGGAAGAAAATTATCATTTCTGGCCCTTAATTTGCTGTATGCGTCAATAGTTTCACGCCTTTTTTTGAACTCGTTCTTTCTACCTGTATCTTGGTTCGCCGATTCGTCGGTAACCACCCGATTTGTGTTTTTTCACACCCTCACACCCCTCTTTTTTTCACCCATGAGAAAAATCTTACATTCATTCATCATCCTGCTCTTTGCGTGTGGTCTGCTGGGCGGACTGCCGTCGGCGCGGGCCTCCCACTTGCTGGGTTGCGACATGACTTACACCTCGCTGGGTAATAACCAGTACCGGGTGAAATTCCGTCTCTACCGCGACTGCTCCGGCATCCAGGCTTCGCCCTTTGTGCTGGAGTGCCGCAACGGCGGCTGCAACGCCAGCGCAACCGTTACGGCCCCGCTCGTGCAGCAAGGCAACACGCTGGCTGCAACGCCGCTGTGCCCCAGCACGCCCGGTTCCTGCGCCAGCCCGTCGTCGCTCTACCCGCTCTACGACTTCACCAACTACGAAGCCACCGTTACGCTGCCCCCCGGCCAGTGGACGATGAGCACGAGCCAAGGCTCGCGCCCCACCATCGCCAACATCGTTGGCTCGCCCGACCTCTACGCCGAAGCCTACCTCGACAACCGCAACAGCGGCACTACCACGGTAGCCAACACTTCGCCCCAGTTCGACCCGCAGGATATTCCGATTCAGTATGTGTGCGTGAACCAGCGCACCACGTTCGGCTTCTCGGCCATTGAGCCCGATGGCGACTCGCTGGTGTACGCCCTGGCTGCCCCCCTGGGTGCCTGCGGCACGCCCGTTACCTACACCGCTTACCCCGGCGCCAACGCTGGTGGCGTGTTCATCATCACCCGTAGCCCGCTTTGCATCCTGGAAATTCCCGGCCTCACGGGCGGCACATTGTTTACGCCCCGCCTGCCCATCCCGGTAGCTACTGATACTACGGGCACCTGCCCCATCAAGCAGGGCGTGCCGTATTTCGGCCTCAACCAGACGGCCCGCACGGTTACGTTCACCCCGAACGTGTATAGCCCGGCTACGTCGGCCGCCGATGGCCGCAACAAGTATCAGGTAGTAGTAGAAGTAACCGAGTATCGCCGCATCAACGGCGCGCGCCGCATTGTGGGCCGCGTACGCCGCGAGGCCGTGCTCATCGTAATTAACTGCGGTGCCAACACGACCCCCAACCCTGTGCAGGCTACCAACCAGACGCCTAACTCCAACACCGGCACCATCAACACGGCTGATACTACCCAAATCAGCGTGTACTCGTGCAACTACTCGCGCGTGCTGGTGAACTTCACCGACCCCGACAACCTGCGCACCCCCAGCGCCCACCAGCAACTGACGGTAACGCTGCCTTCGAACATCAACACCGACCCCAGTTTCCTGGCTTCGGGCGACGTAGGAACGTTTACCCTGACCGGCAACGGTACCGAGAACCCCCGCGGTGTGTTCTTCTTCCAGCCCTCGCCTTCGCAGGTGGGCCGCACCATCCGCATCAACGTGCGGGTTGAAGACAATGCTTGCCCGGTGAAGGGCCTGCAGAACCGGGTAATTGTAATCAAAATCCTCCGCGGCAACTTCGCCTCGGCCGTAGCAGCAGTAGGCGGCTCCACGGTACAGGGCGCGGCGGCAATCTGCCGCGGCAGCTCGCTTTCGCTGCAAGGCCGGGTAATCCGACCTGACTCGGTGCGCCGGCTGGCTACCAACACTACCCAGCCGCAGGTGTACACCTTCCAGTGGACGGCTTCGGCCGGTGGCACTGGCTTGCCAGCGGTAACCAACGTGCAGAACATTTCGGTGAACCCCACCACCACCACGCGCTATTTCCTGCGCATTGCGCCTACCCTGGGTTTTGCACAGGGTGCTTGCGGCGATACCACTTCCATTCTGGTGCGTGTGGTAGCTCCGCCGGTAGCCCGCCTGGTTACCAACAATGCTTACATCTGCCCCGGCGGAACGGCTACGCTGCAAGCTTCGGCCACTCCTTCCGGCGGCGGTACTCCCGGCACCTACACCTACAGCTTCCGTCCTGCCAACGGCCTGGCCGCTGCCGACCAGACGAAGGCTAACCCCACGGTAACCCCCACGGTGACCACCCGCTATTACGTAACCGCTTCGGGCAGCGCCCCCACGAGCTGCACGGATACGACTTCGGTACTGGTGCGGGTACTGCCCGGCGTGAAAGCCAGCTTTACGACTGCCGACTCGGTGGGCCTCAACGGCCAGCACACCAACCGCCCGCCGGTAATTTTCACCTTCAAGGATGCCACGACCTACACTGGCCTGCCACAGGGCGCGACCACTACCTATAAGTGGACTTACGAGCGCATTAAAGACATTGCCAACAACCGGGTGTCGGGTACTGAAACCACTTTCGGTACGACTACGGCAACGCCGGGTCCCTTGCAGCTAGCCATTGCCGGCTACTACCGCATCCGTCTCACCACGTTTGTGTCCATCGTTAACGGCGGTGTGACCACGACTTGCGCACCTTCGGTAGCAGAGCGCATTGTGCTGGTGCCAGACCTGCAGGTGCCGAACGTGATTACGCCCAATGGCGATGGCCAGAACGACGTATTCAAGGTATCGACTGTGAGCACGACCACCAGCAAGATTGAGATTTTCAACCGCTGGGGCCGCAAAGTGTACGAGCAGGCCAACTACGCCAACAACTGGGGTGGCGATAACCAGCCTGCTGGTGTGTACTACTACCTGCTCACCTCGTCCAACGGTGCGCAGACCAAAGGCTGGATTGAGGTAGTGCGCTAAGCACTCGCTTCTCACCAGACGCATCGAAAAAGGGTGCCGCGATTATCGCGGCACCCTTTTTTGTTGTGGTCGATTCCTGCTCAGCGGTTGATTTAGGCGGGCTGCCCGAGGTGGTGCCGCTCGTTCTTCACGGCATTCTGCACGGTCCAGGTCACTTCGTGCCGGAAGGCGAACTGGCGCACCGGGCAGGCAGGCATCAGGCACAGGGAGCAGGCCGCAAAGGTGCAGGGGTCGGCGTGCACAAACATTTCAACTTCCACGGCAAAGCGCGCCCGGATGAGCTCTTCAATATCGTGCAGCTCGGTGTGCACCTGGTCCAGGGTGAAGTAGTAAGGCATCTGCATGTGGCAGTCGATGTGCAGGTTGGACCCGTAGCGCTGCACGCGCAGGTTGTGCACGTCAATCCAGGGCGCGCGGCGCTGGGCCTGGAGTTCGGCAATCACCTCGGCTACCACGGCGGTATCGGTTTCGTCCATCAGGCCCGATACGGCGCGGCGCATCATTCGTCCGCCGTTCACCAGAATGAAGCCGCCCAGCAACAGCGCCGCACCCGAGTCGAACCGCACGATGCCCGTGGCCGCCACCAGCACTAGCGCCCCCGACGACACAATGGACGTGAGCGCATCGATGTACAGGTGCTGCCCGTCGCCCACCAGCGCCACCGACTTCAGGCGCTTGCCGTTGCGCACCAGCAGCAGGCCCACGGCTAGGTTGACCACGGCGGTGCTGGCCAGCAGCAGCACACCCCAGTCGGGCCGGGCCACGGGGTGGGGGTGAAGCAGGCTCAGGCCGGCGCTGTAGAGAATGAACGCGCCAGCCATGAAAATCAGTCCCCCCTCAAACCCGAGCGACAGGTTCTCTACTTTGCCATGGCCGTAGGGATGGTTTTCATCCTTGGGTAGGCTGGACAAGTAAAGGCTATAGAGGGCAAAGCCACTTGTCGCCACGTTGATGATGCTTTCCAAGGCATCAGTGAGCACCGCTTGCGAACGGGTGAGGTGGTAAGCGTAGAACTTGATGCCCACGAGCCCGATGCTGACCACGAGGGACAGCAGGCCGAGGCGGTACTTGGTTTGGGAGGGCGTCATGCAACGGGATTTTCGGCGCAAAGGTCGGGCACCGGCTGCAAGCGGGCCAACGGATTCCGAGCGGGCCTGCGCTGCTACCATCGTTGCCAATGCCCGATTAAACCTAAATGGTTCGGTAACCGATGCCTGTGCCGGTACCGAGCTTTTTGGGGCGACGAATAATTGCCGGGCGGGCGCAACTTTTTTCGCTTATTCCTGTATTTAAGGTGGCCGAAAATTATTTTTAGGTTAACCTAAAAATGTGTAAATTTGAATTGAATCAATTATCCAACGTGCCTCCTTCCATCATTACCGAGCCCAAGCAACCGGCCACTGAGACCGGCTGGCGTCATGCCCGCCGGGGCAATTCGTTGAGCGAGGTTTTCGCCAGCATTAAAGTGCCGCCAGCCGATGCCTCGTTCTGGCGCAAGCTGATGGCCTTCTGGGGGCCGGGCCTGCTGGTGGCCGTGGGCTACATGGACCCCGGCAACTGGGCCACCGACCTGGCCGGCGGGGCCCGCTACGGCTATACGCTGCTGTCGGTAGTGCTGATTTCCAACCTGTTTGCCATGCTGCTTCAGCACCTGGCGGCCAAGCTGGGCATCGTGACCGGGCGCGACCTGGCCCAAGCCTGCCGCGACCACTACTCGCGCCCCATCAGCCTGATGCTGTGGGTGTTTTGTGAAATCGCCATCGCGGCCTGCGACTTGGCCGAAGTTATCGGCTCGGCCATCGCGCTGAAGCTGCTGTTTGGCCTGCCACTGGCCTGGGGCGTGGTCTTCACCACGCTGGATGTGTTGGTGGTGCTGTACTTTCAGAACAAGGGCTTTCGCATCATCGAAAGCATCGTGGCCGGGCTTATCGCGCTGATTTTCGGGTGTTTTCTTTACGAAATCATTGCCTCGCACCCTGATTGGCTGGCGCTGGGCAAAGGCCTGGTCCCGCGCCTCGAAGTGGTGACCAATCCGCAAATGCTGTACGTGGCCATCGGTATTCTGGGCGCTACAGTGATGCCGCACAACCTGTACCTGCACTCCAGCATCGTGCAAACGCGGGCTTTCCCGCAAGATGAGCCGGGCAAACGCTCGGCCATCAAGTTCGCCACCATCGACTCGACGCTGGCGCTGTTTCTGGCGTTTTTTGTGAACGCGGCCATCTTGGTGACGGCAGCGGCGGCTTTCCACGGCAAGGGGCATGAGGACGTGGCCGACATTGCCGATGCTCACAAGCTGCTCACGCCGGTGCTGGGCGCGGGCGCGGCCAGCGCCCTGTTTGCCATTGCCCTGCTCGCGTCGGGCCAGAACTCGACGCTGACCGGCACGCTGGCCGGCCAGATTGTGATGGAAGGCTTCCTCGATTTGAAGCTGAAGCCCTGGGTGCGGCGGCTCATTACACGGCTTATTGCCGTGATACCTGCCCTGATAGTGGCCCTGCTCTACGGCGAGAAGGGAACAGGGCAGCTGCTGGTGCTCAGCCAGGTAATTCTGTCGTTTCAGCTAAGCTTTGCGGTGGTGCCGCTGGTGCTGTTCACCAGTAGCAAGGCCAAGATGGGCGTATTTGTGAATCGGCCGTGGGTGAAAATCGTGGCTTGGGTAGTGTCGGGTATCATCATCATTCTCAACGTGTTTTTGCTCTGGCAAACCTTCTTTGCCTGATAATTTCTGCTGGTCCCGCTGGCCGCAGCTTGCACATGAACGCGTGAGTGGCGAGCCAGTGGGTGAGGCGGGTGAATAACTCGCCGTTGTAGTCCATCTCCCATTCCAGTCAGCATTGGGCTTCACCGTTAGCATCCGCACATTTTGCGGCGCAGAATTCTTGTGCCCATTTATATCGAATAAAATATCTATGAAAATACTATTGACACTGATTTTTTTATTGCCGCAATTGGCTTTTGCTCAAGTGTCTAGCATTGATGGTGTAGTGCGTGGTGCCACTCGCCAGCCGGTGCCATTTGCCAGCGTGGCCGTGGTGGGCACCACGCTGGGGGCCGTAGCCGACGCGGCGGGCCATTACGAGCTAACCGGCGTGCCGGCCGGGGCGGTGCGCCTGCGGGCCAGCGCCGTAGGCTTCGCGCCAATAGAGCAGCGCGCCGAGGTAACTGCCGGCCCGCCCCAGACGGTTGATTTCCTGCTACAAGCTGCCGCTGCCGACCTCGGAGAAGTGGTGGTGACAGGCGTGAGCCGTGCCACCGAAATCCGGCGCAGCCCCGTGCCCATTGCCACGCTCAGCCGCCGCGAAATCAACCTCAATGCCAACACCAACGTCATCGACGCGGCCGTGCGCGGCATTCCGGGGCTGAGCGCGGTGACCACCGGCCCCAACGTTTCTAAGCCGTTCATCCGGGGGCTAGGCTACAACCGCGTGCTGACCCTTTACAACGGCCTGCGCCAGGAAGGCCAGCAGTGGGGCGACGAGCACGGCGTGGAAGTAGACGGCTACGACATCGAGCGCGTGGAAGTGGTGAAAGGCCCCGCCAGCCTGCTCTACGGCTCCGATGCCGTGGCCGGCGTGGTGAACCTGCTGCCTGCCCTGCCCAGCGGCCCCGAGGGCCGGCTGCGGGGCGAAGTCCTCAATGAGTACCAATCTAACAACGGCTTGCTGGGGAATTCGCTGGGACTGAACTACCAGAAAAACGGTTTCCAAACCAGCTTCCGGGCCAGCCACCGCTTGGCACGTGACTACCGCAACCGCGTGGATGGCCGGGTGTACAACACTGGCTTTCGGGAGCTCACGCTAACCGGGATGGCCGGCGTGAGCAAGACCTGGGGCAGCTCGCACTGGTACCTCACGCTGTATGACAACCAGCAGGAAATCCCGGATGGCAGCCGCGACTCGCTCAGCCGCTGCTTCACCCGCCAAGTGGCCGAGAGTGGGTTGGATGACATCAAAAGCCGGCCGCTGGTGAGCGAAGATGAGCTGGGTTCCTACTCCATTAGCCCGTTACACCAGCGCATTCGGCACTACCGGGTATTCACCAAAACTCAATTCCACATTGGCGGCGGCGAGCTGCACCTGCTGCTGGGGGCGCAGCAGAACACGCGGGAAGAATTCAACCACCCCACCGCGCCCGCCCAGCCCGGCCTGGCCCTGCGCCTCACCACCTATACCTACGATGTGCGCTACCACCTGCCCGACTGGCAGGGCCTGCAAATCAGCCTCGGCAGCAACGGCATGGGCCAGCTCAACCGCCACCAGAACGCCACCGATTTCCCCATTCCCGACTACAACCTGCTGGATGCGGGTGGCTTCCTGCTCCTGAAAAAGCCCCTGGGCAAGCTGGAGCTAAGCGGCGGCCTGCGCTACGATACCCGCCTCGTAACCTGGAACGACTTCTACCTGGCGCCCAACCCGGCCACGGGTTTTGCGGGTACGGCCGGCCCCGGCGCGGTGGGAGCGGAGCTGCCGTTTCCGGCGTTTCGGCAGCGTTACCAGGGCGTGTCGGCCAGTGCAGGAGTGAGCTTTGTGGCTACTGAACAACTCACGCTCCGCGCCAACCTGGCCCGGGGCTACCGCGCCCCCAACATCCCCGAAATCGGTTCCAACGGCCTCGACCCCGGCGCCCACATCGTGTACCTCGGCAACCGCAGCTTCCGGCCCGAGTTCAGCTGGCAACAGGACGTGGGTGTGCTCTGGCACCAAACCACGCTCGATGCCTCGGTAGAGGTATTCCACAACTACGTCCAGAACTTCATTTACCAGGGCCGTTTGCTGAACGAGGCCGGTCAGCCGGTCGTCATCGTGCCCGGCAATACCACCTACCAGTTCCAGCAATCCGCCGCCCGGCTCTTCGGCTTGGAAGCCAGCCTGAACTGGCGGCCCGCCGCCCTGCCCTGGCTGGCGCTCAACAATAGCGTGGCATTCGTGAACGGCCAGAACGCCGACGCCAGCCTGCTCGAACGCCAGGGCGAAGCCGCCCGCTACCTCCCACTCATCCCGCCACTGCGGGCCCGCTCCGAAGTGCGCGCCACCTTGCCTACTGGCAAAGGCCGCCTCACGGGCACCTATTTCCGGGCCACGGTGGACGGCAGCGCCAGTCAGAATCATTTCTACGCCCTCGACAACACCGAAACTGCCACCACCGGCTACGCCCTGCTGGGCCTGGGCGCGGGCACCACCCTGGCCACTCCCGGCGGCCGGCCGGTGGTGCAGCTCATCGTGCAGGTTGATAACGTGTTCGACACCGCCTACCAGGCCCACCTCAACCGGTTGAAATACTTCGAATACTACGCCACCGCGCCCAACGGCCGCTCGGGCATCTACAACCCCGGCCGCAACGTGGGCGTGAAAGTGGTGTTGCCATTTTAGTCGTTGCGCCCGCCGGCCCGTACAGGCGCTCATGAAACACCTTTTCTGGCTTGCTTACCTGTTTCCCGTACTTGGCTACGCCCAAGCTCCGGCCAAAACTTCTCCTTACGACTCGGCTCATTTCAGCTGGCGCAAGCCGGTGCCGCGCAACCGCCTGCGCGAGCTCCAGCCCGACCGCCCCGGCATCACCGAAAGCCCGTTCACCGTGGATGCCGGCCACGCCCAACTGGAAGTGGATGGCCTGCGCCTGCTGAACGGCGGCACCGGCAACGACGACCAAACCCGCGAGCTGCACGCGGCCTATACCATGCTCAAGCTGGGCCTGAGCCGCCGCACCGACGTGCAACTTGAAGTGCCCATCTACAGCATTGCCAAGCAGCGCCCCACCGGCACCGATGACTGGCAGGAGCGCCACGCCGGCTTCGGCGACGTGACGGTGCGCGTGAAGCACAACTTCCTCGGCGACGACCAGGACGGTAGGCTGGCCATGTCCGTCATCGGCTACGTGCGCCTGCCCACTGGCGGCCCCGTGGGCGACGGCGGCACCGAATACGGCGTCGTGCTCCCCATCGATGTGGAGCTGAGCGACGAAATCAACCTCGAAGCCCAACTCGAAACCGACCTCAACTACGACCGCGAGCAGGACCGCCGCTACCTCGGCCTTATGCCTTCGGCGGCCATAGAATGGGACTTCGCCAAAAAGCTGGGCGTCGTCATCGAAGGGGTGACCCAGTGGAACACCGAGCAGCGCCGCTGGCAGGCCTCTACCAACATTGCCCCCATTATTAAAGTCACCGATAACCTCCAACTCGATTTCGGTACGCACCTCGCCCTGAACAACCTGAGCGACCACCAATACTTCGTTGGTTTCACGCTGCGTCGCTGATTAGCGCGTCGGCCGTACCTTTGCGCCGTCAAGGTGCCAGACCCCAAGCGCGGGGCGCGGCTGAAAAGGGAATCCGGTTCAATGCCGGAGCTGTCCCCGCAACTGTACGCTTCACATCGGAGCGGGCCACGAATGCCACTGTTTACCGGTTGATTTTCAACTGACTGAATGGGAAGGCGGCCCGTTCGGCGGAGCAAGCCAGGAGACCTGCCCGGACATTCACAGGTTCAGCATTCGCGGAGGACGAATGGAGAAAGAGAACAGGGGCCGGTTTCGGCAGGCCCGTTTTACAACTGTTTTTCGGCCTCGGTCTGGCGCTGGTTTTCTTCAGCTTGAAGGCGACTGACGGTAGATTTTGAATCGAATTTTCTCCTGGAAAATTTGATTCGGATGCAGTTTTTTTTATTGTTCAGGCGTGTTTGCCTGGTGCCGGGCTTGCTGCTGCTGAGCCAGTTGGCGGGAGCGCAGGTAGCGCCGCCGCCAGCCGGGACCAGCCTGACGGACGTCGTGCATCCGCTGTCCGACGTGCAGGTGCGCGCCAGTCGCCCCGCCCGGTTTGGCGTCGGCAGCCGCCGGCTTCTGGTCGATTCCACCACGCTCAGCCAGCAGCGCGGCGGCACGCTGGCCGACGTACTGGCCGCCCGCAACCCCATCTATTTCAAGACTTACGGGCCGGGCCAGCTCACCACCATCACCATCCGGGGCACGGCGTCGCGCCACACGGCCGTCCTCTGGAACGGGTTCAATATCAGCACCCCCTCCCTGGGCGAATCCGACTTTGCTACCCTGCCCGCCAGTGCCAGCAGCCGAGTGGAGGTGCAGTTGGGGCCGGGCGGCGCGGCCTTTGGCAGCGGCGCGGTGGGCGGAGCCGTGCTGCTGTCGTCGCCCCTGCGCTGGGGCCGCCAGGGCTGGGCCAGCGCCCAGACCGATGCGGGCAGCTTCGGCCTGTGGGGCGGCAATGTGGAAGCCGGTTTCAGCAACGAGCGGGTGGCCGCGCAGGTAACGGCCTCGGCCCGCACCGCGCAAAACGATTTTGCCTACGCGGAGCCCGGCACCGGCCGCACCCGGCGGCTGGTAAATGCCGCCCTGCGCCACCAGTGGAGCGTGGCCGAGGACCTGGGCTGGCGGGTGGGCACGGCGGGCGAAGTACTGGCCTCGGTCTGGCTGACCGATACTGAGCGGGAAATCCAGCCCAGCTTGGGCACGGCCAACCGCCACGCCATGCAGCGCGACCGCAACCGCCGCGTGCTGCTGGGCTACCGGCACACCATCTCGGCCCGGCAAAGCTGGGCGGTGCGCGGGGCTTGGTTTGATGACGGCCTCGATTATTGGGACGATGACCTCAGCAGCCCGTCGCGGGTGTACACCACCCAGGCACAGGCCGAATACACGGCCCAGCTCACCAGTCAGCTCGGCCTGCACGCGGGCCTGGAAACCCAGCGGTTCGACGCCCGCATTTCTGACTACGGCCGCAACCTGAGCGAGTACCGGAGCGCGGGTTTCCTGCTGGCCCGCTACGACCCTTTTGCCCGCCTGCACCTGAGCGCCCAGCTGCGCCAGGCCCTGCTGCCGGGACAGAAACCGCCCATACTACCCGCCCTGGGGGCCGAGTGGGCGCTGCTGGAGCGCCCCGCCCATCACCTCACCGCCAAGGCCAGCGCGGCCCGCAGCTACCGGGTCCCCACCCTCAACGAGCGCTACTGGAGCCCCGGCGGCAACCCCAACCTGCTGCCCGAAACCGGCGAAGGCTACGAGGCCGGTCTGGCTTACAAGGGCCAGCCTGCCCAGCCCGCGCCGGTGCAGTGGGAGGCCGAAGTCACGACCTACCGCCAAACCGTGAAAAACTGGGTCCAGTGGCTGCCCGCCGCCGAATACGCGGGCAGCTACTCGCCCCAGAACCTGCGCCAGGTGCGCACCCAGGGTCTCGAAGCCAGCGCCGAAATCCGGTGGCGGCGGCCCATCCACGGCATGCGGGTGCGGGTGGCCTACACGTTCACCCAGGCCCGCAAGCTGGCAGGCTACGCGCAGGACCCCGACCCCGTGGGCGTGCAGCTGCCTTATGTGCCCCTGCACGCCGCCACCCTCAGCAGCGACCATACCTGGCGGGGCTGGCAGGGCGGAGCCGCATTGCAGCTCACCGGCTACCGCTACACCACCGCCGACGCCCAGGAGTTTCTGCCGTCTTACCTGCTGCTCAATGCCAACCTGGGCTACACGTTTCGGCCCGTTTCGGCGTGGGCCTTCACCGTGCTGCTCCAGGGTACCAACCTCACCAACCAGGCTTACCAAAGCTATGCCTACCGCCTCATGCCGCCCCGCGCCGGGCAGCTCAGCCTGCGCGTAGCCTGGCGGTAAGCGGCCAGGCCCGGCAGGTATTTCAACGTGTCATTTTCAATTAAACCACCTTTTATAAGCTTCATGTTTTCTCTCAAGAACCTATCCTTGCTGGCCTTGTCTGGCAGCCTTCTGCTCACCGCCTGCGACCCCAAAAAGGATGACCCCAAGGTCGAACTGCCCAGCCCCAGCGAGCGGGTGTACGTGGTGAACGAAGGTAACTTCCCCAGCCCCGATGGCGATATCAGCCTGTTCAACACCACTACTAAGACCGTGACCAGCGCCGGCCTCTACAAAAGTGTCAACCAGGGCGACTTAGGCTCTAACCCGCAGTCGATGACCATTATCGGCACGAAGGCTTACCTGACCGTGACGGCCAGCGACTCGCTGAATATCGTTAACCTCACCGATTTTCGGCACACGGCGGGCATTCACCTGAAGCAGCCGCGCTATTCGGTAGCGGTATCGGCCACCAAGGCCTATGTGACGCAGTGGAACGGCTACGTGGCTAATGGCACGGTGAGCATTGTGGACCTGGCCACCAATCGCATCACGGGCACCATCAGCACCGGGCTGGGGGTGCAGCCCGAGCAGATTCTGCTGGGCAAAAACGGTCTGGTGTACGTGGCCAACAGCCAAAGCAACTTCATCACCGTCATCAACCCGGCTACTGATGCGGTGCAGGCCCCCATCGCCACGCCCGCTGGCCCCAAAGGCATTGTGCAGGACAATACCGGCAACATCTGGGTGTTGTGCAGCCCGTATGTCGCCACCACCGACCACCTTATCCGCTTCAATCCGGCCACGCCGGCTACTCAGACCGATATTGCCTTTCCAAATGACTACCGAAATGGTAACCTGCGCCTGAACCCGGCCGGCGACAACGTATTCGTGTCGCTGGGCACGGGTACTTACCAGCTGTCGCTCACGGCTACGGCTCTGCCGGCCGCGCCGCTCATCAAGCGTAATTTCTACGGCCTGGGCATCGATAAAGACAATGTTATCTACGGAGCTTCTTCCCGGGGCGCTGCCAACGGCTACGTGGCCCGCTACAGCACCACCGGCACCAAAATCGACTCTTTCCAGGTTGGGAAATACCCCAACGGCTTCGTATTCAACTAGCCTTTCCCACGTCCGGCGTTTCCTCGTTCGCAAGGTCCGGAGCCTGAGCTCTCATCATTAGACTTTTCTTCCTCTTTCTGCAAAAATGGAAAAGGCCCGTACCATTGGTACGGGCCTTTTTGTGCGGGTCGGTTTCGGCGGGGCCGAGCCGGTAAAACTAGTCGGCAATACCGTCGTGGTTGCGGTCTTTGGCGTCGCCAGCGGCCTTGTACAAGTCTTTGCCGGTAACGTGGTGGGTGGTGTCGCGGGAAAGGCCGGCGGTGGCCGAGTCGCCATTGGCTACGCCGTCGGTGCCGGCGGCGGGGCCTTTTTTGGTGTAGCCGCGCTCTACGTTGGTATCGCCGTCTTTGGTGCCCGAGCTGCAGGCGCTAAACGTGGCGGTGAGGGCGCAGGCCACGGCGAGCGGGCGGAGGAGGTTTTTCAGAGACATGAAAGAGCGAAGGTGAAGGGGTAAATAATAAGCGATGCCGCAAGGTAGAAAAATAACCCGCCCGCGCGCAACCCGAACCACCGGGCGCGGGTACGGTTGTACCGGCGCGGGCCGGCCCAAGGTTGCCCCAGGCCGCGTGTTCCCGCCTCATTTTTCATTATCCGCCTGATGTCCAATCCGCTTTCCGTTTCCTTGCCCGCGCCTGGGCCCACCTACACGTATCCGGAGTTCCGGGCGCTGATGGACACGCTGGCCGCCGAACACCGCACCACCGGCCCCGAGCAGTTGCCGGGCCTCATCCGCTACACTGCCCAGAACCAGCAGGCGCTCGATGCCGTCTACGCCCGGCCCTTGCTGCCCGCGTTGGTCGAAAAGCTCCGGCGCCTGCCCCGCCCCGAGCACTGGCTGGTGCTGGGCGAAACCTGGTGCGGCGACACCGCCCACGCCCTGCCCATCCTGGCGCACCTGGCCGAAGAAAGCCAGGGCCTTATCGCCCTGCACGTAGCCTTGCGCTCCGAGCACCCCGAGCTCATGGCCACCCACCAGACCGACGGCAAAAACAGCATCCCCAAGCTCATTCGCTACGACGCGGCCACCGGCACCGAGCTGGGCACCTGGGGCCCGCGCCCGGCCGAGGCCCAACGGCTGAGCCAGCAATTGCACGGCGATAAATCTTTGCATACCAACCAGGTAGTAAAAGGCATGAATATGTGGTACGAGGCCGATAATGGCCAGTCCATGCAGCACGAACTGCTGGCGCTAGTGAGCTAAGATTGGGGTTGAATCAAAATTTCCCCTATTTTCACCTTCCCAATTCCGAATTATATGCCCTTGCCGTTGCACCGTCGCCTTCAGAAACACGTTGCCGCCTGGCCCTGGCGGCGGGTGGGCGTGCTGGCCGGCGTCAGCCTAGTGCTGGCACTAATGCTGGTGGGATATTTGTTCGGCGTAAGTGACCATTTCTTTAGTCGACTTTTTTTTGCGTTTCTCGTATTGGTCTGGCTGCTGGCCGTTACGTTCCTCGCCGTGGTGCCCTTCGTGACCTGGGCCACCGCGCATTGGTTCGGGCGCGGGTGGGCCGAAGTCTCGACGCCGGCTCCGCGTTCCCGTCGGGCATCCCCCGGCGCATCAGCAGTGCGTTCTATTTCTCCACCGGCTGCCTCGCGGCGGCCCCAAACACGTTAAAGCCATTGAAAACTAACCTACTGCACATCAAAAATATGGTGTGCCCCCGGTGCGTAGAAGCCGTGCACAACCTGTTGGAGCGCGCTGGTTACCGTCCCAAAGCCGTAACGCTGGGCGTGGCCGAGCTCGACGAGAATACCCCCGCCGACCCCGAAGACCTGGCCCCGCTGCTGCACGCCGCCGGCTTCGAATTGCTGCGCGGCCGCGCCGAGCAACTCACCGAACAAATCAAAGGCACCCTGGCTGAGTACCTGGAGCACCTGCGCACGGCGCGCTCGCCGCTCACCACCTCGGCCTTCCTGACGGACCGGTTTGCCGCCACTTACTCGCACCTGAGCAAGGTGTTTTCGCGCACCGCCCACCTCACCATCGAGAAGTACCTCATCCGCCTCAAAATCGAGCGCGTGAAGGAAATGCTCAGCTACGGCGAGCTGACCCTGAACCAGATAGCCGACCAGATGCGCTACAGTTCGGGCCAGCACCTGAGCAACCAGTTCCGCCAGGTGACGGGCTATTCCGTGAGCGAGTTTCGCCGCCTGATGTTGCCCGAGCGCATGTCGCTGGACGCGCTGGCATAAGGCCCCAGTCTTTGTTTCGACACCAAAAAAGGCGGCTACCTAATCGGGAGCCGCCTTTTTTATTTAGGTTTGCCGCGTCACTCACTTCCTGCTTTTCCCATGTTGCTCGCTATTCTGCTGCCCGGCTTGTCCATGATGGTCAACGGCCATTTGCTGAAAGGTATTCTCTGCTTCGTGCTTCAGATAACGCTGATTGGCTGGATTCCGGCGGCTATCTGGGGCGTGGCGTCGCGCAGCCAGGATTTGGCCGAAAAGCGCCACCGCGAAACGCTGGAAGTGCTGCGCGCCCGCCGCTAACGGCGTTTTGCCCCAGGCCGCCGGCCGCCGTAGAAGCGGGCGGCGCGCAGGGCAATGGGTAGCCCGATGCACAGCATAAGAATGACCAGCCCAATGGCCGCCGGCTCCGGTTTGAGCGGCCGGACCGCCACCCGCGAGCTGGGCAGCACCACCAGGTTCATTATCAGCCACACCACCAGCCCGTAGCTGAGGCCGGCCAGCACCGGATGCCGCAGCAGCACCGGCAGCCGCGGGCTCAGCCAATACAAAAACACGGCAAACGCCACCGCAATGCAGTAGTGGGCCACCAGGCCCAGTGCGGCCATGCCCGGGCCGCCCCCAAACGCTGCCTGCCCCACCAGCCCGCTGGCCACAAAGTATAGCACGTTGACCGCGGGCTTATGCGTCATCAGCACGTACTGGGTGCACGCTGCGGTGATGTCGAGCGTGCCCGCCAGCAAACCAGTAATGAGTGCTGCGCGGAGCCAGCCGGCGGGGCGCTCGGCGGCGGCGGGTAAGGGGGAGGTTTCCATGCAGTAAAATAGGGATTTTAGCCGAAAGTTTTGCGCCCCGCGGCCCACCGGCCGTCAGGCCCGACCTTTGCCAGAAATGAACCCCGGCCGGCCGCGCCGGGTTAGTCCCCATTGTGTCGAACCATTCTCCCCGCATCCTGCTCCTGACGCCGCCGCTCACGCAGCTCAACACCCCGTATCCGGCCACGGCCTACATAAAAGGCTTTCTGGGCGGGCGCGGCTACGACGTGACGCAGGCCGATATGGGCTTGCAGCTGGTGCTGCGACTGTTTTCGGAGGCTGGCTTGCGGCGGGTTTTTCAGGAAATTGAAGTCGGAAATTTCGAGCTGAGCGACAACGCCCGGCGCATGCTGCGGCTCCAAAACCGCTATTTGGCCACCATCGGCCCGGTCATCCGCTTCCTCCAGAACAAGGACCTCACGCTGGCCCCGCGCATCTGCCACGGCCGCTTCCTGCCCGAAGCCAGCCGCTTCGATAACGTGGCCGACCTCGAAACCGCTTTTGGTACCATGGGCCTCACCGACCAGGCCCGCCACCTGGCCACGCTCTACCTCGAAGACCTCGCCGACCTCATCAAGGAAACCGTGGGGCCGCACTTTGGCTTCTCCCGGTATGCGGAAAAGCTGGCCCTCTCCGCCACCAGCTTCGAGCCCCTGCACCAGGAGCTCGAAGCTGCCCCCAACCTGCTCGACCGCATGCTGTTGGAGGAGCTGGAGCCGCTTTTGGCCCGGGTGCGGCCCGAGGTGGTGGGCTTCACCGTGCCCTTCCCCGGCAACCTCTACGGGGCGCTGCGGCTGGCGAAGCGCATCAAGGAAATCAGCCCCGCCACCGTGACGGTGATGGGCGGCGGCTACCCCAACACCGAACTGCGCACCATCCAGGAGCCCCGCTTTTTCGACTACATCGACTACCTGACGCTGGATGATGGCGAAGGGCCATGGCTGCGGCTGCTGGAATATCTGGGCGGCTTGAAAGAACAGGCAGTCGGTCAATTCCAGCGTAGCTCGTCACCGGCTAGCTTGGTATCGGGTAGCGAAGCTGTTGATAATGTGCATTGTGAGCTACAGCCCGTGCTCTATGCTCCGGATAGCAGCAATATGCTTCAGCGAACTTTTCTCCGCAACGCGCAAGGGCAAATCGAATACGTCAACCACCCGTACCCCGACGTGCCGCACGCCGAGGTAGGCACGCCCGACTACTCTGATTTGCCCCTCACCGAGTACCTCTCGGTGCTGGAGGTGCTGAACCCTATGCACCGCCTCTGGAGCGACGGCCGCTGGAACAAACTCACCGTGGCCCACGGCTGCTACTGGAAGCGCTGCTCGTTCTGCGACGTGACGCTGGACTACATCAGTCGGTACGAAACTGCCCCCAGCACCCTGCTGGTGGATAGAATTGAGCAAATCATCCAGCAAACCGGCCAGACCGGCTTTCATTTCGTGGACGAAGCCGCGCCGCCTCTGGCCCTGCGCGACTTGGCCATCGAACTGCTCAAGCGCCGCGTGGCCATCACCTGGTGGGGCAATATCCGGTTCGAAAAAACCTTCTCGCCCGACCTCTGCCGGCTGCTGGCCGCCTCGGGCTGCATCGCCATTTCGGGCGGCCTGGAAGTGGCTTCGGATAGGCTGTTGGCGTTGATGGAAAAGGGCGTGACCATCGCGCAGGTGGCCCGCGTCACGGACGGCTTCACCCAGGCTGGCATCATGGTGCACGCCTATCTGATGTACGGCTTCCCCACCCAAACCGCCCAGGAAACCGTGGACAGCCTCGAAGTGGTGCGCCAGCTGTTCGCGGCTGGCGTGGTACAGAGCGGCTACTGGCACCGCTTTTCGATGACGGCGCACTCGCCCGTGGGCAAGAACCCAGCGAAATACCAGGTGGCCGCCATCGGCCCGGAGCCCGCCGGCTTCGCTTGGAACGACCTCTGGCACGACGACCCGCTCGGCACTGACCACGAAGCCTTTGGCCCCGGCCTGGCCAAGTCGCTGTATAACTACCTTCACGGCGTGGCCCTCGATGAGCCGCTGGCCCGCTGGTTCGATTTCAAGACTCCGAAGACGACCACCCCGCGCCACCTCATCCAGCAGGCCCTGCAGGCGCCCGATAAGCCCGATTTTGCCCGCCAGAACCAGCGCCTGTTCTGGCTCGGCAACGCCCCCGAAATCCGCCTCGAAGCCGGCAAAAAAGCCCCCCGTGCCGTGCTCACCTGCTACGAGCAGGCCGAGGATTTCGAAGTGAAAACCACCGAAGCCGCCGGCCGTTGGCTGCACCAGCTCCTCACCCGGCTCAGCCAGGATTTCGATACCAAAGTGCTGCTGAAGGATGCCGCCGCCAGCTTTCCCAAATCGGAGGGCTCGTTTGAAGCTTTCCTGCAAAGCCCGGCCTGGGCCTTGCTGCGCGAGAAGGGCCTGCTGCTGCTATAGCGCCGGGCGCGGCCAGTGGCGGGCCACATCTGCGGTAAAGCATTAACTTTCGGGTGGTTTAATCCTCTGAATTTTATTCGCTTTCCTTTCTATGACGCATCCTTTACGCTTCCTGTGCACGCTGCTGGCCGGCTGCCTGCTCCTGCTCAGCGCCTGCTCGAAAAAAGAAGACCCCGCCGCGCCCGCCCCCGGTGGCATCAGCGGCACGGTGACGCCGGCTGCCGCTATTGCCACTATCACAGCTACCGGCCCGGGCGGTACCATGGCCACGGCTGCCGTGAGCACGACCGGCACCTATCAGTTTACGGGCCTGGCGGCGGGCTCCTACGTATTGAGCTTCGCGCCGGCGGCCACCTACATTGCCCCGGCTCCGGTGACGGCCGTGGTGGCCGCCGGGGCCACCACTCAGGTGCCGGCCGTGGCCGTGCAGCAAACCAGCGGCTCGCTGAGCGGCGCGATAACGCCCGCCGACGCCGCGACACTCGTGACCGTATTCGAGGCCACCACCCACTTCACGGCCACGGCCACGGTCACAAGCACCGGGGCTTTTTCTTTCCCCAGCCTCCCGCCCGGCAACTATTACCTGGATTTCAACGCCACGTACCTGGGTGGCATCACCACGTTTGAGTTCCTGGCTTACTACCCGCCCAGCCAACTGGCCAACGTGGCGGTGGTATCGGGGCAAAATACGGTGCTGCCTGTGGCTACGGCTGTTGCCACCCGTGCCAATAAGCTCAGCACGCCCAAATGGCGCATCACCGGTTACCTGCTCGACGTGGCTGGTGCCAACGGTGCAGTGGACGTTTATGCGCAAATGCCCGCCTGCGAGCGCGACAACTTCTACCGTTTCAACATTCCCAACCAGTATATCAAGGACGAAGGCGCGACCAAGTGTTCGGCCTCCGACCCCCAAACGGTAGCCGGTACCTGGGCCTTCGACGCCAACCAAAGCAATATCACCCTGACCGTGCCGGGCACCGCGTCAACCAAGAGCATTCTTTACTCATTGAACGCAACCACTTTGCAGCTAGGCACGAGTGGTACTACCGCAACGGGCGCGGCATACACTGCTTACATCACCTACACGGCCTTTTAGGCAGTAGGGCCGGCGCTACTTTCCCTGAAGCCACTCCACCACGGCACCGGGCAGGCCCGGCCCAAAGGCGCCGCCGTCCGGCCGCAGCAAATCGGGGCCGGCCGTGCGGAAAGCCAGTACCGTGCCGCCGCGCCGGCCGCCCAAGGCGTTGCGCAGGGCGGTAGCCCGCTGGCTGGCCGTGGCGCCGCCGTACAGCCCCAGTACCGCCAGCTTGCGGCGGCGCAACTCCCGTAGCACAGCATTGCTGGCCGGGCCTACGGCCATGTTGTGGGCCATGAGAAAGGCCACGCGCGGCGCCTCGGCGGTGGTCAGCAACTGGGCCACGGCCGAGGCCCGCGCCCCGGTAGCCCATACGCCCACGTTGGCCGTGTCGGCTCCGGCGGTGCCGCGCAGCAGGCGCACGGCGGCCTGAAGGCGCGGGGTTTCGGCCGCGGCCGTAGCCGAGTCGGTGGGCGGAAGCAGCAGCACGATGAGGCCTTCGCGGGCCAGCGCATCGGCCCAAATGGCGGCTGTGGGTGCCGTTTTGGCGTCGGGGAGCAGGGCCAGGGCCGCGCCGGGCGTGCCCGTATCGGCGGGCGTAAACAGCCAGGCCGAGCCGGTGGCCTGCGGCACTTCCTCGGCGCGGTAGGTGCTGGGCGTGGGCACGCCGCGCTTCACCAGAATGGTGGTGGCTTTGGTGGAATCCAGGGTGAGGGTGCCGCGCCAGAAGTCGCCGTCCAGCGTCAGGGCCAGGGTCTGGCCGGGGCGGGCGGGTCGCATCAGACGCAGCTGGTTGTTGCTGAAAACGATGGTGTCGGCCACGAAGCTGAGCGTGCCGGGGGCCGTGAATTCGGCCTCGTAGTGGCCCGGGCTGGGGTGGCGAATGTCGAGCGTGGCCCGCACCTCGGGCTGCCCGGCGGCGTTGAGGCTGCCTTCGTAATGCCCCACCGGTGGGGTAGTGGCCTCGGCAGCTTGCTCGTGTTTGGGCTGGCAGGCCGTCAGTAATATGCTCAGAAACGCGCCCAGCAAAATGCCCTTTCTGCGAAAAGAATAGGAGATAAGCGGGTGCGTAGGAGCTGGCATAGGCATTCGGTAAAAATAGGCGCTTTAGCGGCCGGCCATGCCCTTGCGCAAAATCAGGTCCGTCTGCACATCCTGCCCCAGCCGGAACTCGTGCTGGCCAATCTCGCGGAAGCCAAACCGCTGGTAGAAAGCCCGGGCTTTGTCGTTTTTCTCCCACACGCCCAGCACCACGGCCGAGCAGTGCAGCTGCTCAGCCAGGGCCAGGATGCCGCGCATCAGGGCCGCGCCCAAACCGGTGCCCTGCCAGTCGTCGCGCACGTACAGGCGCTCGATTTCGAGGCGGCCGGCAGCGTCCTGGCCTTCGGGCAGGCCCAACTCTGAGTTATCGCGTAGCTTGGCGTAGCCCACCAGTTCGTTCTGCATGTGCGCCAGCAAAAACGTGTTTTCGCGGTCCTGCAATTCGGCCATCTGAATATCCGGGCCGAAGTTTTCGGCCAGATACGTAGCCATATCCGCCGGGGTATTGGTGGCGGCGAAGGTGTCCTGAAAAGTTTGGCGGCCCAAATCAGCGAGTTGGGCGGCGGTGGCGGTATTGGCCTTGGCCAGCGAGATGCGCAGAGGAGATGACATAGCGCAAAGGTCGCGTTGCCGCCGGGGATTTAAAGTATCTCGTCGGCGTTGGGATTGCGGTGCACACTGGTGCCGCGCCGCATCCGCAGTCCCACGCGCATCAGCAAGCCGCTGGCCAGCAATCCTACCAGGTTCACCGACAGCATCAATGCCGAGGGGCTATCCGGACTGCCCGCATTCCAGGAATAGGCCCCGACGGCTACTTTCAGGAGTAAACCAATCCCCAAAAGCGCGCCGCTAAATATCAGCAGCAGGCCAACCAGGCGTTGGGTAGCAGGAGGGAGGGGAGGAGTGGCCATATCAGCCGGTCATACGATGCCCGCAAAGGTGAGGTTGGCCGTTTGCGTTTCCTTCGTTGCGATTCCGGTTCTTTGGCGTAATTTCGGGCCACCAAGATATCCCCGCGAGAGTAGCTCAGTTGGTAGAGCATCAGCTTCCCAAGCTGAGGGTCGCGAGTTCGAACCTCGTTTCTCGCTCATTGATTAACAGCCACTTAGCGCACTTGCTAGGTGGCTGTTTTGGTTTTTAATTACACGTTGAATTACACAAGTGTTTTCTAAGTCTAGCCAAGCGCCTTGCATTACCTGACTAGGTAGCCAATCAAGGTGCCCTTCACTAGTTGCCCCAAACTTGTTTTGTTAAACCGGGACAGGTGCTAATTACCCCCCGCACCCAATAGCCTAAGCTAAAGGCGGGCACTCGCAGCTACTAGGTGTTTTGCTCTTTATTGCCCTTCTACACTAGGTAGCCCTAAGCAACATAGAGGTGACTTAAAAGGTCTCCTCAACACGCGCAGGCGCACGCATGTAGCCGCGTGCATGACCCGCGCGCGTAGGGGCGCGTACGCGCGTAGGGGCGCGTAAAGGGGCGGTCAATTGTTACTATCAGGCTTGGGCAACCTAGGTCGCTTCGCCTTCCCATCAGCGCGAAAAGCAGATGGAGAATCTGCCGGGGAATTGGTTACTAGCGGGACCGGAGTAACTGAGGTATTTGCCGGGGGAGGAGTTACCGGCGCGGCTGGAGCAGCGCGAGGATAAAGTGCGTGCAGCCAATCAAACCAGAGCAAGTAAAATATGCCCCATTTGCCAACATAGCCTAAAACTCGCGGAGCAGAACCTCTACTAGAATCTGTGTACAGAGCAAATTGATAGACTGGCGGTAAGCCTTTTGTTCTACCTGACAACTTTGCTTGGAATTTTTCAATCAAGCCATGTTGAACCAATCTCCACCTATCCACTTCGTGGAAGTGGTATGCGTTACCGACAGATACGTCCCGTAACTCGCCATAAGTAAATTGACTTATCGTTTGGCAACATCTGAGCAACTCGATAAAGTCAAGCGCAGGAACGGAAGGGTTATTGAAGCAAAACCCACTTTGGCTAAACGAAATATAATCAAGCCCAAACACAGGCTTGAAATGATGATGGTCTGATAAACTAGGAATAGAGTCGTTCGGCTTGGTCTTAACACCTTGCGTTGTTATTTCCTCAAAGGCATCATCTCCAAAATCGTCTAAGTAGCTTGTTGCCATACAGCATTTTGGCTATTAAGCTTCTTGCTTCTTCTTGCGTAATGAGGAATAGTACTGACGCATTGCCTCGTGTGTAATCACCTTGTCGCAACGGTCAAAATCGTCTAATCCCTCGCGAGCATCTAACCAAGGGCGCTCACGGTGGCTCAAAATCTCTAAGGAAAAGGCTGACTGCGTGCCATACTTGGTCATAACCTCTTCGATTAAGCCCTGTTTCTCCAGCGTCAAGTTGTTATCGCGAGAGATAAGCTTCATCATGTCGTCAGCATCCAGCGCATCACGCTCATATTCATCTTTCAATGAAACGGGTTCAGCGCCGTGTTTTTTGAAGGCTTGATACACCGTAGGATATACAGGCCCATGACGCCAAGCCTGTGGCTCATCATTGAACAAGGGATTATTAAACACGGCAAGGTTCCACGCTTGAACGTAATACAGAAGCTTTTGCAACTTCTTATTGGTTATCAAGTCGCCTTTAGAATCGGAAAAGGCGATGATATATTTAGCAGCTTCTGAGGAAGTCATCGCACTAATTTTTTTGGCAATTGGAGTGCAAAAGTAACACTTAAATTAGTATTTTAGTGCTTAGCTGCTGCAACTACGACAATTGCTTCCGCTAAAGCTTCCTGCCCAATGAAAGTTTACTTAAAATAAGTATTTATACTGGTCTTACTGAGTGTTGTAATATTGTGCACTGCTGTTTAGGGATTCTAGTCCTGTATGCTCCTTTCATGAAAAAACTATTGATAACGCTGACCCTGTACCTCTTTATTGGGGAGGCTAGTGCTCAAAACTTCACATTGGCACAACTCATCGTCCTACATAATCAAGTGGACCTGCCGAGCGTACAAACTCGGTTAGAGCAATTGGGGTGGCGTTTCAGTGAATCATCGCCGGACGAGGAACAAGACCAGGTATCTTGGAAACACGCTCAGCCTAACAGCGTCAGCATGCGTCCTGCCGTGGTGAACGTGTTCTTCTGTAATCAAATAACCAACCGCTACTGTGACAGTCCCGACATACATGCAGATGGCAGCAATGCTCAACACGCCTTTATGGTGCTCTACCAACCATCGGCCAATGTATATCAAGCCATCAAGCAACAAGCAGTGCAAAATAAAATGCAGGTGGCCACCAGCGTCATGGAGAACGGGATTCGCTACCAATACACCGGTGCTACCTACGTTGTGACACTTTCAAATACAACCTATGACGATGGCTCCCCGCGCTACTTTGTAGAACTCCGACGAAAGACCTCCGTTGTCCCCGACTAATCAAAATGGCATGAACCTTCGGGGACGCTTCTGTTTAGTCGGTTTGTCCAACTTGTCGCTTTATTGTTTTGGGTTCAATACTGATAAAACAGCAGCGTTGTGAGTGCCTTACTGCGCCAAGTGTACCTGTTGAGCCAATTCTAACTAGTGGGTAAATCAAACCAGCAAACCCCGGTGGGCCTGATTGAAGCGGGCACACCCAACCGACTTGCTCAAAAATTTAATTTGTGTAGGTACAGCCAACTACTTGTTAAAACCGGGATAAACGCCCCCTTTCTAGGCATGCCATTACCCCATACAAACCGTGGGAATTACTAGTGCTGCTACTGAACTTTAGGAGCATAGTTACTAGCTATGGTTCAGACGCTTGTAATCAAATTGGTGCAGAGTCGTCGCGTGACCAAATTCCAATGGTTATTCCGGCTTGTTTGTAGCGCAGAAGTTGAGGCCATTTGCTCATAGTCGCCAGCCTTACCCAGCAGCCAGCATAACGACAACGCCGTTTACAAGCAAGCAAGCTGCCGAGTAAGGAGCTTCTGGTATTTGAGTGCTGCCGCCCGGCGCACGTTGTTGCGCGGGTTGCTATCGGCATTGCGGCAACGCTTACCAGCGGCTCCGTATAGTGCCTGACTGCAAAACAGTGAATTCGCCTGTTGTCCTGAAATATCCCGCCCGCACGTCTTGCACCGTCGTACCGTCGCGCTAGCTTCTGCGATTCCCACTTCTTCCCCTATAATCAAGGGGTTAAAACCGGGAAAGGCTACCCTCACCGGCTCAGTTGATAGGTCGGTTAATTCCGGGATAAATGCCTTCGCCCGGCCTGTTGATTCCGAAATGGGTTGGGCCGCCATTCGCAGTCGTTCCCATCGTTCCGGTAGGTCGGCAGCTACCACCATTGCCAGCGTATCAGGAGCGTGTAGGGCAGTCAGTTCACGGTAACGTTGGCGGTTCTTGCGCAGGCTGGCCGGATGCTCCTTGCGTAGGGTCTGCCAATAGTTCGAACGGCTGCCCGCAGTCAGCAATCGTTGTTCAGCATTAGAGAGGCTGGCCGGAACTGCTACAGCTGCAAACAGGGTATCTTGGAATGCTTGTGCCAGCAGTACCCCCAGTTGCCGCAGGCACTCAGGGTTGGCAAGGTCAGCCAGCGTAACAACCCCGGCATCACTTAGCCACACCATTCGCGTAACCTTCACTTCGACGCGCAGCAGTGGGCCCGGTGGTGGGTGGTTTATTGCCACCAAGTGCCGTTGCTTGTCGTAGAGCTTGAGATAGTACTGTTGCGCGGCAGCGTTTAAGTAGTAACCTGCTCCTCCAAAATGCTCAA
The DNA here is from genome assembly GCF_054783255.1 of Hymenobacter ruber. NCBI lineage: Bacteria > Pseudomonadati > Bacteroidota > Cytophagia > Cytophagales > Hymenobacteraceae > Hymenobacter > Hymenobacter ruber. The sequence goes on along the minus strand of NZ_BAAGQX010000002.1, from coordinate 1,400,359 downwards.
TGCTGAACGGCAAGGTTTTGTAGAGTACAGCCCTACTCAGCAAGTTTGTGGCCGATTCCGGCAGCGGCACGTTCAATCCGAACTCCACCGTTCGCAACGTGGCTTGCTCCGGCCGAAACCCAAAGGCGTGCGCTAGTTCGGCAATGGTGGCCGCCACGTTCCACGCCGGAAAGTCGTCGCCGTTATGCAAGCCGTGGGCGTACTTATGCAAGCTGCCCGCAATAGTAGCCCGGCCGCCCGTAAAGGTTTCAAACAGCAAGTGCCGGTACCGGGCTTGGCTACGGGGCGAAACCTCGCCCGTCTGGCAACCGACGGAAGTAGAGAAGTTCAGGTCTGGATGCTTCGCCCAGGCGGCCCCTACTTTGGGAGGCAGCTCGATTTTTACGAAGTCAATCATTACCTGCTACTTGGTAGCGGTTACTTCACCGCGCCGCCCAACCGCTACCCATGCCAGCAGTTCGGCTCGGTCAAAATAGAGTTTGTTTCCCCGTTTGCTGTGTGGAATGCCCCGCGCCGATACTAGCGCGTAGATGCGCGGCTTGCTTAGCCGGGTTACTTCTTGGGCAAGCTCAATCCCGCCAACGTGGGCAGTAGGTTCGTGCTGACTTCCCAGCTTATCCAGAATTTGAAGTGCTAGGGTTTCCAAGTGGCCCAGTCTGGTGCTGAGTGTTTCAAAGGGGTTTTGCATTGCTTGCGTCTGTTAGTTTGACGGCCCAAAACTCCCTGAAGGCAAATGCGGTAATCGGTTATAATCGGTTACGAAATTCTTGCTTCTATTGTATTAATCTCGTTTTCAGCCTTTTCCCTTGCGGCTCCATCCAAGTAAGGCAGGGCGGCTTGAATACGCGCAATCATGTTACGGCCCTTCCTAGCGGTATCGTTGCCAAACCCAATCCGGTTTTCTTGTGTCGAGTAATTGCAGTAGTTGTTATACAGGCTGTCACCGCTAGCATAGCCAGCCTCCTGGGCAAGCCGGTTTGCTTGCGCTCCACGTTGTACCGTTTCGCCCTTGTAGAGTATAATTAGAGCCAGCGTGGACAATGAGACTTTGCCTTTCTTCTCTTTAGGTGCTGGAATGAAAACAGTGGTTTGTAACTGTTGCCGTCGCGCCTCAATTTGCCTTCTCACAGCTTGCAATACGCTGCCAACCACTACCGCTGGCACAGGCCGCCGATTAGCAACCGCAAGACCAGGACAGGAAATAAATAAGCCGGCGGCGTTCTTCGTGCTATCCCAGTTTTGAAAAAAGGCTTCTAGCCGTTCGGGTCCAAGTAATCCCATGTCTACATTCCGACCAGTGCCAGATACATGGTATAAGCTGTAATTCGCTAAGTAGGTAGCCACTTTGCCCACTATCGCACTCAACTGGTCGCAGTCCATTTCGTCGGCATCTTGCAGCCAGTCAGAAACCCTTGCAGCCACCGTAGCTTCCTCATCAACCAACTGCCCAGCAAAGTGAAATAGAAACTTATCGCTATAAAGGCTCGGTGGGTCAGCAAAGGCTTGGCGGCCGTCATCAGAAACCCAGCCGCCTGCCCCGTCCTCTGGTAGACCTTTCGGCTGGTAAGTGGCGGTAGGGGCTGGATTTACTAGTTCCTCGCGCCAACCATGTTGCCAAAGGTCATCCCAGTTCGCACAGTTTTCCGCTTCACGGCCAAAATGGGCTACAAATGCTGCCTCTTCATCAGCCGCTGCCTGTTTTCGCCTCGCTAGTTCTTCGCTGTAAGAAGCCATCCGTAAAGGTCAAAGGCAGAATTAAAGTAGCCCCTCATAAGCGGCATCAACCATTTCTGAGGCAAAGCTATCCAAGTACACAGCCGTTACCGCTTCTGAGCTATGGCCCATTGCCTGACTGATAACGCCAGTTGCGGCCCCGCTCATCTTCAAAGTGGTGGCGAAGCTATGACGGGCCACGTAAGTAGTGAGGGGCGTTGCAATGCCAGCCGCTTGCCCCAGCGTTTTCAAATCCTGGTTCACTTGCCCTAGCACTTTATGCAGCCTGTTTTTGACTTGCGTAGGGTTGCTATGCTTAGCCGGGTCAAGTATGGGGAAAACGTAACTTGTGGGCGTGGCAAAGGTCAGCGGTTGATAGGCAGCCGCAATTGCAGCGGCGGGGGCCAGCAGTCGCAGTGAGAACTTGCCGCCCGTCTTTTGGCGCACGTAATGGAGGCGGTCAGGGTGGCCGCTGCCTACGGCAGTCCCACTTAGGTTGTGCCAGCGTAGCTGAGCCAAGTCCACGAAATTGATACCCCCGCAGTAGAAGGAAAATAGGAACACGTCCTTTGCCAGCCGTTGCCGCTCATTGGCTGGCTCCAATGCTTCGAGTAGGCGTAATTCGTCGCGACTTATAGCCCGCTTCGCCGTGCTCACATCAAACTTGCCGACCTGCAACTTGTGCTTCTCTGCTACGGTGCGGGCGAATGGGTAAGAAGCCGCCTTCATTAGTCCCGCTGCTATGGCTTGATTGAGCACCGCCCGCAACGTGCGAAACCGGAGCGACAAGGTTATTTCCTTGATGCCAGTAGCGCGTAGCGTCTGCTCCCATTCGTGGCAGAACGATACATTGACTTTTTCAAGGGGCACATCGTAGCTGGTCAACCAGGTGGCCCAAGCGTCGGCCTGCCCCCGGCCTGCTGGTGGGGTAGGGGCGTTAGATTCAGCGGCCACAAATTTGGCAAGCTGGTTGCGTAAGTCCCGGTACACCGTAGCATTGCCCGTCTGCCCGGTTTTGAGGTAATTAGCGCTTAGCTCGTCGCAGTAGGCCAGCAGCTTCACGCGCCGCGCTGCCTTGCGAACCTCATTGCCCTTAAGCGCTACCGCTGCCACGTCGTGTTGCTCGTCGGCTTCTGCCTTTTCTTCGGCGGCCGTGCTAAATCTAGCTTCCCATTCAGCAATTTTTTTCAATAGCTTCTCGCGGGCTGGTTCTGGGTAAGACTTACGGACTTCCTTTTTGAGCGGGTTCCAGTATTTGGGGTGCAGCGTTAAGCCGGTGGCAATGTACTGGCGCTTGCGGTCTTTCGTAATGCGAAGGAAAAACGGGTGCGAACCATCGGCCAGCTTGTTGCTGGTGTAGTACACCACTTTCACCGTCGCCTTGCCTTCCTTGTATTCTGTCGTCTTACCCATGCTGTAAAATCCGCATGTCATCAATTACACGGCGAATTACACAAATGTAGTAAGAAGGGGGGTAATGACAATAAGCCGTGATAGGCTGAGGGTATCAAAAACAGCGTTTTAGCTACCGCTAAGGGCTATTAGCAATTATCAATTACACTAATTACATAGCTTCCCAAGCTGAGGGTCGCGAGTTCGAACCTCGTTTCTCGCTCATTCGAAAACAGCCACCTAGCTACAACGCTGGGTGGCTGTTTTGCTTTTGGCCTCCACCGTTATTCGTAGCATCAGCATCTCCTGTCTTGTCATAAAACGTGCTGGGTGCTAAAAAATCGAATGCTATACCCTCGTTGTTTGCATGAGGAAATGGTCAGGAAAACCCTGCTGTTCACCAGGATTTATTTAAGTCATCATATAATGTGTAGTTTGCAGCAGGCATGGGCTGTTGGCTCACCTGAATAACGCGTTTACCCCGTAGTTTTTATTCTGGAATATAAGTGGCTGATTTTCTGAGGTTGGTATGGTGTCGGGCACTGCTGCTACTACAAGTAGGAGTATTGTTGGGAGGCTGCGCCGCTTCTCCGCCCGAACCCGTTTACCGCATCGGCTTTTCGCAGTGCACCATGGGCGACGACTGGCGCCGGGCCATGCTGGCGGGCATGGAAAAGGAGCTGAGCTTCCATCCCAACGTGCAGTTTCAGGTGCTTGACGCCCACAACGACAGTGAGTTGCAGCGCCAGCAGGTCGAGCAGTTGATTAAGGACAAGGTCGACCTGCTGATTATTTCCCCCAACCAATCCGGCCCGCTCACGGCCCTCACCGAAACGGCTTACAACCAAGGTATTCCGGTAGTGATACTGGACCGGCGCACCACTTCGCGCCTGTACACGGCCTACGTGGGCGGCAACAACCTGGAGGTGGGCCGCACGGCCGGCCGCTACGTGGCCCAGCTACTGCACCAGCGCGGCCAAGTGCTCGAAATACTGGGTCGGCCGGGTTCCTCGCCGGCCACCGACCGCGCCAAGGGCTTTGCGCAGGTGCTGGCTGCTTACCCCGACATTCACCTAACGGCCGAGGTGGCCTGTGACTGGCAGCCCGCCTCGGTGCTGCGCCAGCTGCCGGCTGTGCTACGGGTGCACCCCGAAACGGAGCTGATTTTTGCTCACAATGACCCCATGGCGCGTGCTGCTTACCAAGTGGTGAGTCGATTGCAGTTGCCACACCCCGTACGTATCATCGGAGTAGATGGGCTGGCCGGACCGGGCAACGGCCTGCAGCTAGTGGAAGACGGCATATTGAACGCCACCATGCTCTACCCCACGGGCGGCGAGGAGGCCATTCGGACGGCCCTGCGCATCCTGCGCCACGAGCCTTTCGAGAAGGAAAACATGCTGGAAACCATGGTCATAGACTCGGCCAACGTAGGGCCGATGCGCGCCCAGACCGAGCAATTGGCCATTCAACAGCACGACCTGCGGCGGCAGCAGCAGCAGCTCGAATCGGAGATGCGCCGCTACGCCAGCCAGCGCACGGCCGTGTATTTGCTGCTGACCAGCTTGTTGATTGCTACGCTTTTGGGCGCGTCGGCGTGGCGGGCGTTGCGCCTCAACCGGCGCATCCGGCGGCAGCTGGAGCAGCAGAACGCCGAAATCAGCACCCAGCGCAACCAGATTGAGCAGCTGGCCGAAGCCGGCCGCCGCACCGCAGAGGAAGCCAGCCGCTCCTCCGAGGCCAAGCTGCGGTTCTTTACCAACTTCTCGCACGAGTTGCGCACGCCGCTCACCCTCATTCTGGGGCCGGTCGAAGAACTGCTGACCGATGGCGCCGACCTCTCGGACGGGCAGCGCCAAGACCTGCAGCTGGTGCGCCGCAACGCCCAGCGGCTGCTGCGGCTGGTGAACCAGCTCATGGATTTTCGCAAAATTGACGTGGGCAGGATGTCGGTGCGGGCCACCGAGGGCAACCTCGTCGACTTCGTGCGCGAGCTGATGGACGTGTTTGAGAAAACGGCGCGGCGGCGCAACATTACTTACCGTTTTCTGCCCGCCGAGCCGGTGGTGCAACTCTGGTTCGATGGCGAAATTCTGGACAAGGTGTTTTTCAACCTCTTATCCAATGCCTTTAAATACACGCCCGATGGCGGCCACATCACGGTGAGCCTGCAGCCCGATTTGGTGGCCCACGTGGTGCGCGTGAGCGTGGAGGACACCGGCCGCGGCATTGCCGAAGTCGACCAGCCGCACGTGTTTGAGTGGTTTTACCAGGGTACCCGGTCGTCGGCTAACAGTTCCGGTATCGGGCTGGCGCTGGCCGAGGGCCTGACCCGGCTGCACGAGGGCTCACTCACCTTTCGGACCGAGCCGGGCCATGGTACCACCTTCGAGGTGAAACTGCCCCTGGCCCGTCCCGCCACCTTCCTCGAAGCCGACCCCGACTCGCGCCCGGCCCCCACCGCCGAGCTGCTGCCCGACGACGAGCTCGCCGAGCCCGCCCCGCCGCTGGCCCGCACCGATGCCACCGCCCTGGTGATAGAGGACAACGACGACGTGCGTAGCTTCCTGCTCCAGAAGCTGCAACCTTATTTCCAGGTCAGCTCCGCCGCCGATGGCCTCACCGGCCTGCGCCTGGCCGGCGAAACCATCCCCGACGTGGTGGTGTGCGACGTGAACCTGCCCGGCCTGAGCGGCCTGGAAGTGGTGGCCCAGCTGCGGGCCGACTGGCGCACCTCGCACATTCCATTGGTGCTGCTCACGGCCCGCAGCGCGCCCGAGGAGCAGGTGGCCGGCGTGCAGGCCGGAGCCGACCTCTACCTCACCAAACCATTCAACCCCACCTTTTTAGTGGAAAGCCTGCGCACGCTGCTGCGCAACCGCGACCAGCAGCGCGAGCATTTCCGCCGCGAACTGAGCGTGGACACCGCCACCGTGGCCCCGCAGCGCGTCGACCAGAAATTCCTCGCCGACCTCACCGCCATCATCGAAGCCAACCTCGACCAGCCCACCCTGAGCGTGGACGATGTGGCCCGCAGCCTGGGCGTGTCCCAGATGCAGCTCTACCGCAAAGTGAAAGCCCTGCTCGGCACCGGCGTGTCGGACTATATCCAGAGCCTGCGCCTCACCAAAGCCCGGCTGCTGCTGCTGCAGGAAGGCAGCACCATTGCCGAAATCGCCTACCTCACCGGTTTTTCCTCGCCCTCGTACTTCTCCACCGCCTTCAAAGGCAAGTATCAGGTGTCGCCTTCGGAGTATAAAGCCCTCCACACCCCCGCGCGCAGCTGAAATATTTTTGCAAATCGGGTCAGATTAATGAAAGGCAAGCCAAATCGGCTTGCCTTTTTTCGTGAATTAAAATACTGATAAACAAAAGATTGTTTTCAAAACCAGCTTATGTTGGAATTCTGCAAGCAATTGAAAGAAACGAGCAAGCCTTTGGGAAACCCGCACCGGACTTTTGAGCCAACCTCATCTCGTCCCGCATTCTCATGGTGCAGCGCAAAGTCCTTTTCTGGTCCATCGTCACGGCACTCGGCGGCTTCCTGTTCGGCTTCGATACGGCGGTCATATCGGGCGCAGAGAAAGCCATCCAGCAACTCTGGCACCTGAGTGCGGTTGAGCACGGCTTCACCATTTCCATTGCCCTTATCGGCACGGTGCTGGGGGCCATTTTCGGCGGTATTCCCTCCGATGCGCTCGGGCGGCGGCAGACGTTGCGGTGGATTGCAGTCTTGTATTTGGTATCGGCGGTAGGGGCGGCGTTGGCCCCGGCTTGGGTGCCGTTCATGGTGTTTCGGTTTTTGGGCGGGCTAGGAGTAGGGGCGTCGTCAGTGACGGCACCGCTCTACATCTCCGAGATTTCGCCGGCCGAATCGCGGGGCAAGCTGGTGGGCTTGTTCCAGTTCAACATCGTGTTCGGCATCCTTGCCGCCTACCTCTCCAACTACCTGCTGGCCAACGTGGGCGAGCATTCCTGGCGCCTGATGCTGGGCGTGCAGGCCGTGCCGGCGGTGCTGTTCCTCCTGTTCCTGTTCAGGGTGCCCGAAAGCCCGCGCTGGCTGCTGCTGCACGGTCGCCTCGACGAAGGCCGCGACGTGCTGCGCATCATCAACCCCACCACCGTGGATGCCGACGTGGCCGCCATTCTCACCTCGCAGGCGCACGATGCCGGCCAGGATGAGTCGCTCTGGAGCGCGCAGTACCGCACGCCGGTGCTGCTGGCCGTGGCCTTCGCCTTTTTCAATCAAGTCTCTGGCATCAATGCCATTATCTACTACGCCCCGCGCATTTTCGAGATGACCGGGCTGGGGCAGGGGGCGGCGCTGCTGTCGTCGGCGGGCATTGGGCTGGTCAATTTCATCTTCACCTTGCTGGGCGTCAATCTGATTGACCGGTTTGGGCGGCGCACGCTCATGCTGGTGGGCTCGGTGGGGCTCATTGCCACGCTGGGGCTGGTGGCGCGGGCCTTCTACACGCAGCAGTTTGGCGGGGTGCTGGTGCCGGTGCTGCTGTTCGTGTACATCGCCTTTTTCGCCTTCTCGCAGGGCGCGGTTATCTGGGTTTTCATCTCTGAAATTTTCCCTAACGCGGTGCGGGCCAAGGGACAGGCGCTGGGTTCGAGTACGCACTGGGTGATGGCCACTGTCATCGCTTTCACTTTCCCCTGGTTTGCCGAGCACCTCGGCGGGGGCAACACCTTCGCATTCTTCTGCGGCATGATGGTGCTGCAACTCATTTTCGTCCTGCGCTTTATGCCCGAAACCAAGGGTACCAGTCTGGAGCAGGTCGATAAAGCGTTGGTCATGCACTAGCACGCCCATCTGTCATCCTGAGTGCAGCGAAGGACCTTATTACAGCTGAAAAATTTGCAGTAAATCAATTGACGCGGACATGATAAGGTCCTTCGCTCTGCTCAGGATGACAGCCGATTAATTGACTCGCCACCACTCACACTCTCACCTCCAAAACCCACCCCTCACGCCATGGCCATTGCTTGCTTCGGAGAAATGCTCTGGGACGTGCTGCCCACCGGAAAGCAACCGGGCGGGGCCCCGCTCAACGTGGCGGTGCACCTGCGCAATTTTGGGCTTGAAGCGCAGCTTATCAGCCGCGTGGGGCACGACGATTTGGGGACTGAGCTACTGGCCTTTGTGGAAAGCAAAGGGCTGAGCACGAAGTATGTGCAGCGCGGCGAAACTCACCTCACGGGTGTAGTGAAAGCCAACGTGAGCAATACCAACGAGGTAACTTATAAGATAGTCCAGCCGGTGGCCTGGGACTACATCCAGTATGAACCCGCACTTAGCGACTTGGTTCAGGGGGCCGAAGCCTTCGTCTTTGGCAGCTTAGCTGCTCGCAGTCCGGTGAGCCGCGAAACCTTGTATCGCCTGCTGCAACAGGCGCCACTGAAGGTCTTCGACGTCAATCTTCGGCCCCCTCATTATTCGCGCGACGTGGTGCAATACCTCTTGCGCCACGCCGACATCGTGAAACTCAACCACCACGAGCTGACCGAAATTATGGAATGGTTCGGGGCCAGCCCGGCCGAAGAAACGGCTCTGGAATGGTTGGCGGCCCGCTTCCAGCTGCAAGCCGTGTGCGTGACCAAAGGCGCCGACGGTGCCGCGCTCTGGACCGGTGGGCAGTTCTACCGCAGCCCCGGCATCGCCGTGGCCGTGCAGGACACCATCGGCAGCGGCGATGCTTTCTTGGCAGCGCTGCTCCGGGGCCTGCTGAGCCACCAGCCGCCCGCCGACAATCTTGCTTTTGCCTGCGCGGCAGGCTCGCTGGTCGCCACTTTTCAGGGGGCCACGCCGGCAATTTCCGAAAGCATGGTGCGCGAATTGGCCGGCGCTACTGCCTGATTATCTGACTTTACTATCTGCCTCAAGTTGCCCATTTCCCACCTGATGAACCGATTGCTCCTCTGCGCTTTGCCTCTGCTCGTGAGCATCTCCAGCCCGGCCCAAACCCCGGTGCCGGCCACCGACCCGTACCGGCCGGTGTACCATTTTACGGCGCCCAAAAACTGGATAAACGACGCTAACGGCTTAGTGTATAGCAACGGCCAGTACAACCTGTTTTACCAGTACAACCCGCAGAGCGCCCAGCCCGGCCACCTGGCCTGGGGCCACGCCACCAGCCCCGACCTGCTGCACTGGACGCATCAGCCCGTAGCCCTGACTGAGTACGCCAGCCCTGACGGTAGTAATACCATGATTTTCTCGGGCAGCGCGGTGGTCGATAAAGACAACACCTCGGGCCTGTTTCCAGCGGGCAAAACCGACGGGTTGGTGGCCTTTTATACCGGCCACCAGGAGCGGGCCGGCGCGGTGGTGGCCCAGCACCAGAACCTAGCCAGCAGCCAGGACGGCGGCCGCACCTGGCAGCGCTACGCCGGCAACCCCGTGCTCGATATCGGCAGTAAGGAATTCCGGGACCCCAAGGTGTTCTGGTACGCGCCGCAGCAGAAGTGGGTGATGGCAACCGTGAAAGCCGACCGCCAGCAGGTGTACCTCTACGAATCGAAGAACCTGAAAAATTGGACCTTCCTGAGCCGCTGGGGCCGTGCCGGCAACACGGTGAAGGAGTGGGAATGCCCCGATTTGTTTGAGTTGCCCGTTCCCGGCGGCGGCACCAAATGGGTGCTGCTGATTTCGGCCGGCAACCCGGTGGAGCAGTTCCGGGGCCAGCAGTATTTCCTGGGGCAATTTGATGGTAAGACGTTTACGCCCGACCATGCTTACGAGGAGCCGGCTTACCTCGACTTCGGCAAAGACTATTTTGCCGCCGTCACCTTCAATAACGTGCCCGATGGCCGCCGCCTGCTGGTGGGCTGGGCCAACGACTGGGCCTACGCGCAGGCCGTGCCCACCGGCACCGAGTGGCGCGGCAGCTTCGCCGTGCCGCGCGAGCTGAGTCTGCGCCGCACCGCCGCCGGCCTCGTGCTGGCCCAGCAGCCCCTGGCCGAACTGCGCCGCCTGGGCAAAGAAACCCTGACCGTGAGAAGCCGCGACCTCAAGCCCGGCGCGGCCGGCTACGAGCTGCCCTTCCGCGGTGAGTCCTACGACCTGGAACTGACCTTGAAACCCGGCAAAGCCAATTTGCTCACCCTGAACCTGCTGCAAAGCGCCGATGAGAAAACGGTGCTGCGCTACGATGTAGCCAAGCAGGAACTGACGCTCGACCGGCGGCAGTCGGGCAACGTGGCCTTCCATCCCATGTTCGCCATGAGTCTCGAAACGGCCAAAGTACCCCTGCGCGATGGCCAACTTCAACTGCGCCTGCTAGTGGACAAGTCGGTGGTTGAGGTTTTCGCCCAGGATGGCGAAACCACGCTCACCGACCTGGTTTTTCCCCGGCAGCACACCGGCCGCATCACCCTTACTACCGACGGCCCGGCGCAACTAACCAGCTTGCGTCTGGCAGACCTCAGACAGCCCATAATGCCTTAGTGTTCTGCTTGTTAAAGAAGAAAAATTCTACTAAATTTTCGTATAATGTCATTTTCTTCGCTCGCCTTATTTCTGCTGAATGCCACAGGCCCGCAGTTGCGGCGGCTGGTGCCAAGCAGTGCGTTGCTGCTGGCGCTGGCGAGCTGCGGGCAGGTGGGGCAGAAAGCTGAAACGGCCGAAACGCCCACATCGGGCGCGGCTGCCGCAACGGACAGCACGGTGACTAAGAAACCCGATTGGTGGAAGGAAACGGTGGTGTACCAGCTCTATCCGCGCAGCTTTCAGGACAGCAACGGCGACGGCGTGGGCGACCTCAAGGGCATCAGCTCGCGGCTCGACTACCTGAAAAGTTTGGGCGTGGGGGCCGTGTGGCTGAACCCCATCTACGCTTCGCCTAATGATGACAACGGCTACGATATCAGCAACTACCGGCAGATTATGCCCGAGTTCGGCACCATGCAGGACTTCGATGCGCTGCTGAAAGGGATGCACCAGCGCGGCCTGAAGCTGGTGATGGACCTGGTGGTGAACCACAGCTCCGATGAGCACGAGTGGTTCAAGCAGTCGCGTAGCTCGCGTACCAGCCCTTACCGCGACTACTACTACTGGTGGCCCGCCGAAAAAGGCACGCCCCCGGCCCGCTACAGCACCTTCGACGTGAAGCGCAATGCCTGGCAGTACGACTCGCTCACCAACGCCTACTACCTGCACTATTTCTCGCGGAAGCAGCCCGACCTGAACTGGAACAACCCCAAGCTGCGCCAGGAAATCTACGCCATGATGAAGTTCTGGCTGGATAAGGGCATCGACGGTTTCCGCATGGATGCCTTCCAGTTTGTGGCCAAAGACCCCACGTTCCCACCCATGCCGGGCCTGAATGAGCGCAACTACACCAACGCCTACAACCACGGCCCGCACCTGCACGACTACCTCCAGGAGATGAACCGCGAGGTGCTGAGCAAGTACAACATCATGACCGTGGCCGAGGGAGCCGGCCGCAACCCTCAGGAGGCCATGCTCTTCGTGGACCCCGCCCGCCACGAGCTGAACATGACCTACCACTTCGATGCGGTGGGCGTGGGTAACTCGGCCGCTGGCTACAAGCTCATCGACCTCAAGCGCGTGTTCACACGTTGGGACAGCGCTTTTGCGGGCAAGGGCTGGCAGTCCATCTACCTCGGCAGTCACGACCAGCCGCGCATCGTGAGCAAGTTTGGCGACGACCGACCGGCTTTCCGTGCCGCCTCGGCTAAGCTGCTGAATACTTTCCTGCTCACCATGCGCGGCACGCCCTACTGCTACAACGGCGACGAACTGGGCATGACCAACATCGGCCTCACCAGCATCGCCGACTACCGCGACGTGGCTGCCCGCAACGGCTACCAGCTGGTGAAAGCCCAGGGCGGCAGCCTGCCGGCCTACCTCAAGGACCTAGCCCGCTTCTCGCGCGACAACAGCCGCACGCCCTTCCAGTGGAATGCCACGGCCCAGGCCGGTTTCAGCACGGGCACGCCCTGGCTTAAAGTCAACCCCAACTACCTCTCCATCAACGAGGCGGCGGAGGAGAAAGACTCAGCTTCGGTGCTGAACCACTTCCGCCGGGCCACGGCCCTACGCCGGGCGCACCCAGTGCTGGTGTACGGGCAGTACCAAGTGCTCGACGCGGCCAACCCGCACATCTACGCCTACACCCGCACCCAGGGGGCAGATAAGGTGCTGGTGGTGCTCAACTTCTCATCGGAACTGCGCAGCTGGGCCGTGCCCACGGGCTTGAAGCCTGCTGGGGCCGCCTGGCTCAATAACTATCCCACTACCCCTGCCGGCAGTCCGGCGCTGGCACTTCAGCCCTGGCAGGCCGTGGTGCTTCCGCTGCAGTAAAAACCCTGGCTTTTCGCAACAATTCATTCTTCTCACCTAACGCTGCAATACATGAATAGACCCGCCACTCGCTGCCCTCTCCGAAATCGTTTGCAGAAATCGTTTTTGGGGAATTGCCAACCACTTAGTGCTTAAAAATCTCCCACCATTTCACTTTTCACACCATGATAAACAACGTGTACAAACGGTACAATCCGTGCGAGCTGCCGGCCGCCCCGGCAGGCCGCGGCCCAACAACACTGCTGAAGCTCTTGCTGTTGGGAGCCTTATTTATCTTGTTTCCGCTGTTGAGCCAAGCCCAGGCCAACCGCACGATTTCAGGCAAGGTGACGGACGAAGCCGGCAGCGGCCTGCCTGGCGTCACGGTACTGGTGCCCGGTACTTCCATTGGCACCAGCACCGGGGCCGATGGCGGCTTCCAGCTCGATGTGCCGGCCACGGCCACCAAGCTCTCGTTTTCATTTGTGGGCTACTCCGCGCAGCAGGTCGACATCACGGGTAAGTCGTCGGTGTCGCTGGCGCTGAAAAGCGACGCGCAGGCGCTGAGCGATGTAGTGGTAGTGGGTTATGGCACGGTGCGGAAAAGTGACCTGACTGGTTCCGTAAGTGCCCTGTCGACCAAAGACTTCAACAAGGGGACCTATACCTCGCCCGACCAGTTGATTCAGGGGCGGGCCTCGGGCGTGCAGGTTACGCAGAACAGCGGCCAGCCCGGCGGGGCGGCCACCATCAAAATCCGGGGCAACTCGGCCGTGACGGGCACGGGTCAGCCGCTGTACGTGGTGGATGGGGTGCCGCTCGACGGGCGTTCGGCTCGCCCGGGCCTGAATACGGCCTTCGGCGACAGCCCCGACAGCAACCCGCTCAACTTCCTGAATCCGGCTGACATCGAAACGATTGACGTGCTGAAGGATGCCTCGGCTACGGCCATCTACGGCTCACGAGCCGCCTATGGCGTGGTTATCATCACGACCAAGCGGGGCAAGATTGGTGATGCCAAGCTGGACGTGAACGTATCGAGCGGCTTCTCCAACATCATGCGCCGCATCAAGGTGCTCAACGCTGACCAGTACCGCCAGGCGTTGGCCTACTACGGCGCCAGCGCCTCCAACGACAAGGGCCTGAGCAACGATGCCCTCGGGGCCATTCTGCAAACCGGCGCGGTGCAGAACTACAATACTTCCATCAACGGCGGCAACGAAAACGCGCGCTACCGCCTCTCGCTTGGCTACCTCGACCAGAAGGGCATCGTTAAGAAAACCGAGTTCGAGAAGTTCAGCACCAACTTCGTTACCAACATGAAGTTCCTGGAAAGCAAACGCCTGGGGATGGACATTAACGTCACGGCCAGCCAGTCGCGCGAGCAGCTGGCGCCTATCACCAACAACGGCGATTTCCGGGGCAGTCTCATTGGCCAGGCTTTGCAGTGGAACCCTACCGACTCGCTGTATAGCGCCAATGGCCAACCGGTGTCGCGCATCGGTAGCTCGGTTATCAACCCGGTAGCGCAGCAGGAATACTACAACGACAACTCGCGCGTGACCACGGCCCTGGCCTCGGTTTCGCCCTACTACAAGTTTACCGACTGGCTGGACTACCGGGCCCTGGTGGCCCTCAACTACAGCACCGGCATCCGTCGCACATCCATCGACCAGCGGCTCAACATTTCGGATTACCAGCGCCTGGGCTACGCCGCCGTGGGCACGAGCGAGCTGCAAACCCAGCAAATGACCCACACGCTGAATTTCAACCGGAAAATTGGGGAGGATTTCAACGTGACAGCCTTGCTGGGCTACGAATACACCCGGTTCAACTACTCGGGCACGAACCTGAACGGGCGCGGCCCGGTGGATGCCGCCGGCAACCCCATCGGCTTCGGCACCTACGGGCTGGACTACACCAACTACCTGCAGTTCTCTAACTCTTCGGGCCGCAACATTTCGTCGTTTGTCGACCCCGTTTCCGAGTTGCAGTCGTTCTTTGGCCGGGCCACGCTGAACTACCGGGGCCGGTACCTGCTCACGGCCACCCTGCGGCGCGACGGCAGTACCAAGTTTGGCGACAACAACAAATACGGCTACTTCCCGTCGGTATCGGCGGCCTGGGACCTCAGCCAGGAGAGCTTCTTCAAAACGGAGGCCATCAATCAGTTCAAGCTGCGGGTGGGCTACGGCCGCACCGGCAATCAGGAGTTTCCGGCCGGGGCCTCGCGCAAGCAGTTCTCGTTCCTGGCCAATAGCAACGGTGGCACGGGCCAAATCACCAACGACAACGCCGACCTGAAGTGGCAGTCGGATGCCCAGTACGACGCGGGCGTTGACCTGGCCCTGTTCAACAACCGTGTGACCCTGACCGCCGACTACTTCTACAAGAAGACGACGGACCTGCTCTATCCCACCGCTCCGATTCAGCCCGCTGCCCCCGGCGGCCCCATCACCTGGAAAAACCTGCCCGGTTCCATCATCAACAAGGGCGTGGAACTGGTGGCCGGCGTAACGGCCGTGGAAAGCCCCAGTTTCGGGGTGAGCTTCACTGGCAACGCGACCTTCATCAAGAACACGGTGCAGGACCTGCCGGGGGTTATCCAGACGGGCGCACTCAGCGGCCAGGGTCTGTCGGGCGTAACTGTGGAGGTGATTCAGAGCGGCCTGCCCATCAATGCGTTCTACACGCAGGAATTCCAGCGGGTTGACGAAAGTGGTCAGTCGGTGTACACCGACGGCGGCATATTCCGCTACCTGGGCAACCCCAATCCCACCGCGCTGGCGGGCTTGGGCACCACCCTGCGGTTCCAAAAGCTGTCGCTGACGGGCAACTTCAACGGCGTGTTTGGCAACAAGATTTACAACAACACCTTCAACAGCGTGCTTAACGTGAGCCAGATTCAGAGCGGTAAAAACATTGCCCTGGCCAACTACGAGGCCGGCGTGAAGGAATCGCTCAGCAACCGGCTGGCGCCCTCGTCGCGCTTCCTGGAAAGCGGCAACTACGTGAAGCTTACCAATGTTACGCTGTCGTATGGCCTGGGCGACCTCGGCAAGGTCTTCAAAGGAGTCAACGTCTACGCCATCGGCCAGAACCTGTTCGTTATCACGAAGTACTCGGGTTTCGACCCGGAAGTGAACACCAACAAAACGGTGGGCGGCGTGCCCTCGGCCGGCATCGACTACACCGGTTACCCCACGGCCCGCACCTTCACGTTCGGCGTCAATTTCTCTCTGTAAATCAAATCTTTAACCTAGCTATATCATGAAGAAGCTACTTAGTATTGCGGCCACGCTGGCCCTGCTCCAGCTCGCCAACAGCTGCCAGATTAAAGAAGAGTTTCAGGGCACCGTGCAAAAAGGCGGCAGCGGTGGTTCTACTAGTCCGGCCTCGCTGCTGAGCGGGGTGTACACGGCCATGCGCAGCCCGTTTCAGGGCGCTACTCAGGTGTTTGCCCTATCGGAGGTAACCACCGATGAGCGCCTGATGCCTACCCGGGCCGGCGACTGGGACGACAACGGCGTGTGGCGCCAGTTGCACCTGCACACCTGGGACGCCAACCACGGCCAGATACGCGACGCCTTCAACAACCTGAACGGGGTGGTGTACGCAGCCACCGACATGCTGCAGTACAATCCCACCACCCAGCAGCAGGCCGAAGCTCGTTTCCTGCGCGCGTTTGCCATGTACTGGCTGCTGGACCTGTTCGACCAGGTGCCTTACCGCGACCCCGGCGAGCCCGTGACGCAGGTGGCCCGCGTGCGCAAGGGCAACGATGCCCTCACCTACATCATCAGCGAAGTGACGGCTGTGCAGAACGACCTGCCCGATGCCCCGGTTTCGCGCGCTACCAAGGACGCCGCCCGCGCCCTGCTCATGAAGTGCTACCTGAACAAGGGCGTGTACGCCAACCGCGCAAACCCCACGTTTGCAGCCGCCGACATGAACCAGGTCATCACGCTGGCCGACCAAATTATCACTTCCAATCGGTATCGGTTCGCTACCAACTACTTCGATAATTTCGCGCCCGATAACACCAACATCGGCACCGAAAACATCTTCACCGAACTGAACCAGGGCGGCATCAGCAGTGGGGCGCAGTACGATTTGTGGCGCTTTATTTCGCACTACAACATGGTGCCCGGCGGCTATAATGGGCCGTGCGCGCTGTCGGACTTCTACGACAAGTACGGGGCCACCGACATTCGCCGCGGCACGGTGTATCGCTACACCAACGGCCCCGCCAACCCCGGCAACCGCCAGAACGTGGGTTTCCTGATTGGCCAGCAGTATAACCTGCAAACCGACGCCCCGCTTACCGACCGCGCCGGTGCTCCGCTGGCTTTTACCCGTGAGGTAAAAATCATTGAGACCGATGCCAAAACGCTGGAGCGCACGGGTATTCGCCCGATGAAGTACCCGCCAGATTTTACCAATAACTCGGCCGGAGCCATTGACAACGACATGGTGCACTTCCGCTTGCCCGACATTCTGCTGATGAAGGCCGAAGCCATTCTGCGCGGAGGCACTGGCACCACGGCCGGCACCTACGGCAGCACCCCGCAGGCGCTGGTGAACTCCTTCCGCACGCATCCGTCGCGCAATGCCGGCCCCCTGGCCACCGTAGACCTGAACACCTTGCTTGATGAGCGTGGCCGTGAGCTGTACTTGGAAATGTGGCGGCGGCAGGATATGGTGCGGTTTGGCAAGTTCCTGGGCCCCATTCAGGAAGGCCCGGCAACCGGGAGTGACGTTAAGTACCTCATCTTTCCCATTCCGAACCAACAAATTGCTGTTAACCCGAACTATACCCAGAATGCTGGTTATTAAGGGTTGATTTCAGCACCGGCCGCGCTGGCCACAGGCGGCCGGTAGCATGAACTACGAAAAAGGGTAAGCCGACGCTTACCCTTTTTTATTCCACATCACTTCTTTCCCTGGCATCTTAACATGGTGATTTCAGAATCAAAATGGCTGCGAATGGCGTTCGGTGCTTTGGCGCTGTTTGCTATTGCGGCCCGCATGCCCCTAGCCGCCCAAACGCCCGACCCCTGGCACATCATCGCCGACAAGGTGGACCCGGCCAACTACTACGGCGTGACCGTGGCCAACGGCATCATGGGCGTGGTGTCGTCGCCCGAACCATTTAAGGTGAAGAACGTGGTGCTGGCCGGGGCCTACGACCAGTACGGCCGGGGCCGGGTGAGCAATTTCCTCAACGGCATCAACCTGCTGAACATGTACATGGAAATCGACGGCCGCCGCCTCGGAGCCGCCGATGCCAGCCATTTCCGGCAGGCGCTGGACATGCAGAAAGCCACCCTCACCACCACCTTCGACTACCAGGACAAGGCCACCATCAGCTACACCACCTACGCGCTGCGCCACCTGCCCTATACGGTATTGCTGGACGTGTCCATCGTGGCCAAAAAGGACGTTGGCCTGACCGCTGCCAGCGTGATGGACACGCCCGACGCCCTGCGCGACGTGCAGAACTACTATAACGAAATTGACCGGCCACACGCCACCGTTCGCCTGCTCACGTCCTCGGCCAAAAGCCCGACGGGCAAGCTGTTGCTGTGCGCCTCCACCACGTTCCTGTTCACGGAAGGGCAGGGGCTGGAGCCGCGCGTCATCCACGAAATGTGGGACAATGGCGAACATTTGATGAAGTTCAGCAAAGCCCTGAAGGCGGGCCAAACCTACGGCTACGCCGTGGCCGGCTCGGCCATTACCTCGGCCCACCACCCCGACCCGTTAAACGAGGCCGAGCGCATGACCATTTTCGCCCGCCTCGAAGGCCGGGAGCGGCTGCTGGCCTTCCACGCCAAAGCCTGGCAGGACCTATGGCAGAGCGACATCCAGATAAGCGGCGATGCCCAGGCGCAGCAGGACGTGCACTCGATGCTATACCACCTCTACAGCTTTTCGCGGGCCGGCACCGATTACTCGCCCTCGCCCATGGGCCTTTCGGGGCTGGGCTATAACGGCCACGTCTTCTGGGATGCCGACCTGTGGATGTTCCCGGCGCTGCTGGTGCTGCACCCCGAAATCGCTAAATCATTGATTGAATACCGGTTCCGGCGCCTGGAGCCGGCCCGGCGCAACGCCTTCGCCCACGGCTACCAGGGCGCCATGTACCCCTGGGAAAGCGCCGACTCGGGCGTGGAGGAAACGCCAGTGTGGGCCCTGAGCGGGCCGTTCGAACACCATATTTCGGCTTGCGTGGCCCTGGCCGCCTGGCAATACTACTGCGTGACGCAGGACAAAGACTGGCTGCGCGAAAAAGGCTGGCCGATGCTATCGGCCACCGCCGATTTCTGGGCCAGCCGGGTGGAGCGCAACGGCCCCGGCCACTACGACATCAAAAACGTGGTGGCTTCGGATGAATGGGCCGAAAACGTGAACAACGACGCCTTCACCAACGCCGCCGCCAAAGTCAACCTGCAAAACGCCGCCGCTGCCGCCAAACTACTGGGTCTGCGCGCCAACCCCGACTGGGCGCTGGTGGCCCAGAACATTCCCATCCTAAAAATGGCCGACGGCGTGACCCAGGAGCACGCCACTTACCACGGCGAAGGCATCAAGCAGGGCGACGTAAACCTGCTGGCCTACCCGCTGAACGTCATCACCGACCCCGCCCAAATCCGCAAAGACCTGGCCTACTACGAAACCCGCGTGCCCAACGAAGGCACGCCGGCCATGACCCAAGGCATCTTCGCCCTGCTCTACGCCCGCCTGGGCAATGCCTATAAGGCCAGGCTCTGGTTCAAAGACGCTTACGAGCCCAATCTGCTGCCGCCCTTCCGCGTCATCGCCGAAACTAAGGGCGGCACCAATCCCTACTTCGCCACGGGCGCGGGCGGCGTGCTACAGGCCGTGCTCATGGGCTTTGGTGGGCTGGATATCACGCCGGCCGGCATCACGCAGCGCAAAAGCACCTTGCCCACCGGCTGGCAGTCGGTGAAGATTACGGGCGTGGGGCCGCAGCGCCGCACGTATTCTGCTGGTAGGTAAAAAAATTGATTTTCAATCAATAGATTCTGAAATTATGAGCAGTCTGTACCGTTTGCATGGCCGTTTTGGTGGTAAGTTTTCGATGGTGGTTTTGCTGGCGCTGCTAGGCAGCCGTGGGGCTTCGGGCCAAACTGCTGCGCCGCAACTGGGCAAGGCTCCATTAAAGGAAGTCCTGGCTGCCCTCACCACCGAGGAAAAGGTGAAGCTGGTGGTGGGCATGGGTTTCTATCCGGCTGGCTTCCCCGAAGGCATGCTGCCGCCCTCCGACCCCGCCGACCGCAAAGTGCCCGAGAAGGTGCCCGGCGCGGCGGGGCGCACCCACGCCATTGCCCGGCTCGGCATCCCGTCGCTCACGTTCTCCGATGGGCCGGCGGGTGTCCGCATTGCCCCCATTCGGGGTGGCGACAGCACCCGGACTTATTACGCCACGGCCTTCCCGGTAGCCACGCTGCTGGCTTCGAGCTGGGACACCGAACTGGTGCACAAAGTGGGCGTGGCGTTTGGGAGCGAGGTACGAGCCTTTGGTATTGACGTGCTGCTGGCTCCGGGCATGAACATCCACCGCAATCCGCTGGGCGGGCGCAACTTCGAGTATTACTCCGAAGACCCGGTGGTGACCGGCAACATCGCGGCAGCGTTTGTGAATGGGGTGGAATCGAATGGCGTGGGCACCAGCATCAAGCACTTCGCGGTCAATAACCAGGAATTCAACCGCATGAAGATGAACTCGCAGGTGAGCGAGCGGGCCCTGCGCGAAATCTATTTGAAAGGCTTCCAAATTGCCGTGCGCAAGGCCCAGCCCTGGACGGTAATGTCGAGCTATAACCTTATCAACGGCACGTACACTTCCCAAAGCCACGAGCTGCTAACCACGCTGCTGCGGCAGGAGTGGGGTTTCAAAGGCCTGGTAATGACCGACTGGTACGGCGGCCAGAACCCGGTGGCCCAGCTCCAGGCCGGCAACGACCTGCTCATGCCCGGCACCACGGCCCAGACGCAGGCCCTGCTGGCGGCCACCAAAAGCGGCCAGCTCACCCCCGCCCAGCTCGATGCCAACGTAACCCGCGTGCTGGAGCTGGTGCTCAAGTCGCCCACTTTCCTCGGCGACAGCTACACCAGCCGCCCCGCGCTGTCCGCCGATGCCGCCGTGGCCCGCCAGGCCGCCGCCGAAAGCATGGTGCTACTGCGCAACGAAGCCCAGGCGCTGCCGCTGGCCGCCGGCCAGAAGCTGGCCCTGTTCGGCAACACGTCCTACAACCTCATTGCCGGCGGCACCGGCAGCGGCGACGTGAACCGCGCCTACACCATTTCCATCGAGCAGGGCCTGAGCAAGGCCGGCTACTCTGTCAACTCTGCCACCAGCCAGGCCTACACGCAGTACCTGCGGGCCGAGAAAGCGAAGATTCCGCCGAAAAAGACCTTCTTCGAGCCCGTTCCCATCATTGCAGAAATGGTGCTAGACGCGGCCACGCTGCAGCAGCAAGCCCAGGCCGCCGATGTAGCCATCATCACCCTCGGCCGCAGCGCGGGCGAAGGTGGCGACCGCAAGGTGACCGACGACTTCACGCTTAGAGCTGATGAAAAAGCATTGATTCAACAAGTTGCCACGGCTTTTCACACCCTGGGCAAGAAAGTGGTGGTGATACTGAACGTGGGCGGCGTGGTAGAAACCGCCAGCTGGCGCAACCAGGCCGATGCCATTTTGCTGGCCTGGCAGCCAGGCCAGGAAGGCGGCCACGCCGTGGCCGACGTGCTGAGCGGCCAGACCAACCCCTCGGGCAAGCTGGCCACCACGTTTCCAATGGCTTACACCGACATCCCATACAGCCAGGATTTCCCCGGTAAAGTGCGGGCCGGTGCGGCCGCGCCGACCAATTCGTTGGGCGGTCAGGAATCCGAAAACACGTATGCTGAAGGCATTTACGTGGGCTACCGCTACTTCAATACTTTTCAAAAGCAGCCGGCCTACGCCTTCGGCCACGGCCTGAGCTATACCACTTTCGCCTACGGCCCACTGAAACTCAGCGCCACCGCCCTCAACGACAAGATTACGGCCACACTCACTATCACCAATACCGGCAAAACGGCGGGCCGCGAAGTAGTGCAGCTTTACTTGAGCGCGCCCAAAGGCAAGCTCGCCAAGCCCCAAAGCGAGCTGAAAGCCTTCGCCAAAACGTCTTTGCTCGCACCCGGCAAGGCGCAAACGCTCAGCTTCACCCTCACCGCCGCCGACCTGGCTTCCTACGACACCGCCGCCTCGGCCTGGGTGACCGATGCCGGCACCTATACCGTGCAGGCGGCCGCCTCGTCGGTGGAGGTGAAGCAGCGTGCCACTTTCCAAGTGGGGAAGCCGGTGGTGGTGGCCAAAAGCCGCCATCTGCTGGCTCCGCAGGCTCCGGTGACGGAAATGGCCGCGCCCACCGCCGGTAAATAAGGCGGCTATTCGGGCGCTTCTGAGTCACTGCGTAATCGATGCTTCCTACCCAAATAACTGCAAGCCGCGCGTGCGGAGTAGCTTCGCAAGGCCGCCCCGTACGGTTGGGGCGGCCTTGACCATTTATGCGATATTCTCAATTTTCCACAGACCAATCAGGCAGCACCCGCCGTTCGTGGCGCTTCCGTTATTCGATATTGGGCTGCCTGCTGGCAATGAGTATTCTGCCCGCAACGACACAGGCTCAGGTTATTGCGGCTGCCCCAGTCGCCACACTGTTGCGCCCCGCCGCCGTGTTCGATGGTCAGGAAATGCACCCCGGCTGGGTTGTCTTGGTCGAAAACGACAAAATCACGGCCGCTGGTCCGGCTGCGCAGGTAGCGTCGCCGCCCACCGCCCGCACCCTGGAGCTACCCGGCCTCACGCTGCTGCCCGGCCTCATCGAAGGCCATTCGCACCTGCTGCTGCACCCTTACAACGAAACCGCCTGGGACGACCAGGTGCTGCTCGAATCGCAGGCGCTGCGAGTGGCGCGGGCCACCGTGCACGCCCAGCGCACGCTGCTGGCCGGTTTCACCACCGCCCGCGACCTGGGCACCGAGGGCGCGGGTTTCGCCGATGTCGGTATCAAGCAAGCCATCAACCAAGGCATCATTCCCGGGCCGCGCCTGCTGGTCGTCACGCGGGCGCTGGTGGCCACGGGCAGCTATGGCCCCAAGCTGTCAGTGGATGAAGATGTGCCCCAAGGCGCGCAGGAAGCCGATGGCGTCGACGGCATCATCCGGGCCGTGCGCGAGCAGATTGGGAAGGGCGCCGACATTATCAAGGTGTACGCCGACTACCGCTGGGGTCCTGATGGCTCGGCCCAGCCCACGTTCTCACAGGAAGAACTAACGCTGATTGTACAAACCGCCCGCTCCACCGGCCGGGGCGTAGTGGCCCACGCCAGCACCCCCGAGGGCATGCGCCGTGCCATCCTGGCCGGGGTCGAAACCATCGAGCACGGCGACTACGGCACCCCCGAAATCTTCGCCCTGATGAAAAAGCGCGGCGTGGCCCTGTGCCCCACCGTGGCCGCCTCCGATGCCACCGCCCAGTACAAAGGCTGGCACAAGGGCACCGACCCGGCCCCGCCCCGCATTCAGCAGAAGCACACCAGCATGGCCGCCGCTCTCAAAGCCGGCGTGACCCTGGCCCAGGGTGGCGATGTGGGCGTATTTGCCCACGGCGACAACATCCGCGAAGCCGAGCTATTGGTGCACGACTACGGCCTCACACCGCTGCAGGTGCTGCGCCAGGCCACCAGCGGCAACGCCCAAATCTTCCACCTCGCCGACCGGGGCACCATCCGTTCCGGTCTGCTGGCCGACCTCGTGGCCGTGGCCGGCGACCCCACCCAGGACGTGGCCGCCCTCCGCCAAATCCGCCTGGTAATGAAGGGCGGTGTGCTCTACCGCCAGCCGTGATTCCGGCTCTAATGTTGGCGATTTAGATGGTCGTAGCGATGTCGGCCTGCGTATTGCAGCCGCACACTTCCTTATTTCCTGATGAAAGAATTCTTCGCCGACCTCATCGGCCTGCACGAAACGGCCCAAACCATCAGCGCCGGCCAGATTTCGGCCCGCACCATGGTAGTCTTTCTGGTGGCGCTGGTGCTGCTGCGGGTGTCCGGGCGGCGCACCTTTGCCAGCAACAGCGCCCTGGAAATGATTGTAAAATTCATGCTCGGGGCTACTCTTAGCCGCGCCATTGCGGCCGATGCGCCGTTTTTTACCATCCTCGCCGCGGCTTTCACGCTCGTGCTGGTGCATAGAGCTTTGGCCTACCTCGTGTATTTCTTCCCGGCCCTCGGCCGCTTGGTAAGGGGCGAAGCCAGTATTCTGGCCGAAGGTGCCACCATCCACTACCACGAGCTGCGGCGCGCCAGCATCAGCGAAGAAGCCCTGCAATCGGGCCTGCGCGTAGGAGCTAATCTGGACGATTTGGCCCAGGTCAAAACCGTGCGCCTGGAGCACGACGGCAGCATCAGCATCGTAAAAAAAGCGGACTGAGCGGGGCGCATACCGTCCCCCGCTCGTTATTCCCGCTTGCCTTTCAGCATGGTTTTCAGCGCGGCCAGTTCGTCGCGCAGCTTGGCGGCCGTGAGGAAGTCCAGGTCTTTGGCGGCGGCTTCCATCTGCTTTTCGGTGGTTTTGATGAGCTTTTCCAGCTCGGGCCGGGTCATCATGGCAATCACCGGCTCAGCAGCCATGGCCAGGGCCGCTCCGTCGACTTCGAGGCTGGCGTAGCCTGGCGTTTCCACCACGCGGTAGTCCGACAGGGCCGTTTGACCCATGATTTCGGAATGGCTCTTGCGCACGGTGCGCGGCGTAATGCCATGCGCTTCGTTGTAAGCCAGCTGGGTAGCGCGGCGGCGGTTTGTTTCGTCGATGGCGCGCTGCATGGAGCCGGTGATGCGGTCGGCATACATAATCACCTTGCCCTTGTCGTTCCGCGCGGCCCGGCCCATGGTCTGAATCAAGCTGCGCTGGTCGCGCAGGAATCCTTCTTTATCGGCATCCAGAATAGCCACGAGGCTCACCTCCGGCAAGTCGAGGCCTTCGCGCAGCAGGTTCACGCCAATCAGTACGTCGATTTCGCCCAGCCGCAGCTTGCGAAGGATTTCCACGCGGTCCAGCGTTTTCACGTCGGAGTGCACGTATTCTACCTTGATGCCGAGGCGGTCCATGTACTTGCTCAGCTCCTCGGCCATGCGCTTGGTGAGGGTGGTCACCAGCACGCGGTCGCCCATTTTCACGCGGTTGTCTACCTCGTCCAGCAGGTCGTCAACTTGGTTTAGGCTGGGGCGGATGTCGATTTCGGGGTCGAGCAGACCCGTGGGGCGGATAATCTGCTCCACCACCACGCCGTCGGCCTGAGCCAGCTCGTAGTCTGACGGCGTGGCCGACACGTACACGGCCTGCCGGAACATGCTCTCAAACTCGTTGAATGTCAGCGGCCGGTTATCCAGCGCCGAGGGCAACCGGAAGCCGTACTCAATTAGCGCGGTTTTGCGGCTGCGGTCGCCGCCCCACATGGCCCGGATTTGGGGCATGGTGGCGTGGCTTTCGTCCACCACCAGCAGGTAGTCGTCGGGGAAATAATCGAGCAGACAGAACGGCCGCGAGCCCGGCGTGCGCCCATCAAAGTAGCGTGAGTAGTTCTCGATGCCCGAGCAATAGCCCAGCTCCCGAATCATTTCCAAATCGAATTCCGTGCGCTCCATGATGCGCTTGGCTTCGGAGTCGCGCCCTTCCTTCTCGAAGTAGGCGTGCTGAAGCACCATGTCGTCCTGAATCTGCTTGATGGCCGAGTTCAGCGTGTCCTTGCCGGTCACGAACAGGTTGGCCGGGTACAGCGCAATGCCATTGGCCTCGTCGCTCAGCTTCTTGCCGCTGATGGGGTCAATCTTGTGCACCGACTCAATCTCATCGCCGAAAAAGTAGATGCGCACCGCGTAGTCGGCATAGGCCGGAAACACATCCACGGTATCGCCCTTCACCCGAAACGAGCCACGCGTGAACTCCACCTCTGTGCGCGAGTACAGAATCTGCACGAACTGATAGAGCAGGTTATTGCGCGTGTAGCGCATGCCCGGCTTTAGGAAAATGACATTTTTGGCGAATTCCTCGGGGTTGCCGATGCCGTAGATGCACGACACCGAGGCAATGACCACCACATCGCGCCGCCCGCTGAGCAGGGTGGAGGTGGTGTGCAGCCGCAGCTTCTCGATTTCCTGGTTGATGGCCAGGTCTTTCTCGATAAAAACGTCGGTGCTGGCGATGTAGGCTTCCGGCTGGTAGTAGTCGTAGTAGCTGATGTAGTACTCGACGGCATTGTTCGGAAAAAACGCCTTGAACTCCCCGTAGAGCTGCGCCGCGAGGGTTTTATTGTGGCAGAGCACCAGGGCCGGCTTGCCCGTCTGGGCAATGACGTTGGCCATGGTGAAGGTTTTGCCGGTGCCGGTGGCACCCAGTAGCACCTGGGCGGGCTCGCCGTTGTTCACGCCTTCCACCAGCTTGGCGATGGCGGTGGGCTGGTCACCGGTGGGCTTAAATTCAGAGGTCAGTTGGTACTCCATGCAACGCGAAAGGTAGGCCGAAATGGTCAGCCTACCTTAACCCGAATTGGCGATAATGGGTTTCGCGGGAATTGGAAAAGACTCTCTGTCATCCTGAGCGCAGCGAAGGACCTTATCACGTCTGAACAAATTGTTTCAACGTGATAAGGTCCTTCGCTGCGCTCAGGATGACAGGCAAACCCTGATTTCTACCGCCCGAACTCCACGCCGGCCTCCAGCCCGAAGCTATACGGGTGGCTCTGCGCGAAGTAGCTCTGCACCGGGTGAGCATTCAGCGCTACCAGGCCAACTTCGGCTACCGGACCCACCGTGAAGGCCCATTTGCCCGTGCTGGTGCGGAACTGGGTACCCGCCCCACCGCGCAGGCTGCCCATTACACGGCGGTAAGGCCCGCCCGTGGAGGCGATGGAATAGGTGCGGGTGGCTTCCGGGTCGCCCTGCACGTCGCTGCGCACGCCCAGCAGGGCCGTTACCACGCCGCCCAGGCGGCCGTAGAGGCTCCAGCCGCGCTTCACCGGGTTAGAATAGCGCACTTCCAGCGGAATGCTGGCCATGCTGTAGCGGAAATCAGTGGTGCGCAACGCGTGTTTGGTGCCGCCCTGGCCCAGGTCGAATAGCTGCTCGCCTACGAAAGACGACGACGAAGCCGACTGCGCCGTGGCCTGCGTGAATTCGGCCCCGGTGCTCAGCGACCAGTGGCCGCGCAGGTGGCGCGTGGCCAGCAGCGCAATGCGCTGGCTCAGGCCCGGCCGCAAGTTGTTGCGGTATTCGGTGGCCGCCACTTCGGTCAGCTTTGGAGAGTCAGTGCCGAAAGCGGGGCCCCGGTCATAATCAAATGCTGGCTCGATACCGGCCCGCGAGAAATTGACGTTGGGATTAAATACGCCAGCAGTGTAGCTGGCCCCGTAATGCCAGCGGTGCGCGTCGATGGTAGGCAGGTCTTCAATCGATACCGTGGCCAACCCATTGGGCAGGGTGGTAGTATTGGCCAGACTCAGCGCGGATTGGCGGGCGGCCAGCAGGCTCACTTCTTCGGGGGCAACCGTCGCCGCTGAAGCGGTGGTAGTAGCCAGCGATGTGGTGGCTGCTACACCGCTGCCCGTTGCGCCGGCTGTGCCGCCGACGATTGCCGAGGTGCCGGCTGCAGTTGTGGTGGCTACGTCCGCTGCTGCCAGCATCCGGTCGGAATTCTGAGTTGGAGCCTGCTCATCGGAGTGCGTTCGGGCAGCGGCTGGGTTGGTGGTTGCGACCAGCGCTTCGTCAGCAGTTGCCGGGATGCCTTCTGAGGCAAGCCCGTTCTGCGAAGTCGATTCGGCCGCTGCACGTTTGCCCGCCGAGTAGCGGGCCGTTGTAGCAGCCGAACCGAAGCCAGTGTACTTGTTTTGAGTAGCCGCTACCGTCCCCCCGGTCATAGTGCCAAAGCCTTGATTACCTGCTGATGCACCGCTGGCGCTATTGTTCGCTGAAGTTCCGTTGCTGATAGAAGCCTTGTCCGACAAAGTCGCCCCGTTAGTACCAGTTGCCGAGCCATTGGCCGCCAGCGAAGCATCGGACTGGCCCGCTACCTCTTTCATGCCCAACGTGGCCGCAGTATTGGCGCGGCCTGATTGCGTACCTCTGTTCGCCGCCATTTCAGCACCGCCCAGCACGTCGGCGCGGTTGGCCCACCAGCCGGTGCCGGCCAGCGTGGCCAGCAGCAGGCTGGCCGCCGCCACCCAGCGCGTGGCCACGAGGCGACGGCGGTAGGTTTCGTTCTGCCGAATCAGCAGGGAGTTGTCAATCTGGTCCCACAGCATGGGGCGTGGGGGCACGGCGGCCTCCTCGCCCAGGTGGTGGCGGAATAATTCCTCCAGGCTGCCGGTGGTTTTAGGCGTAGTGTTGTCTTCGATAGGATTAACGGACATGGCGGGTTGGGGCACCGAGGCGCTCCAGTTTAGTTTGTAGGATGACGCGGGCCCGGGAGTATTGGGATTTGCTGGTGCCCTCGGTAATGCTTAATAATTCGCCTATTTCTTTATGAGTATAGCCTTCAATAGCATAGAGGTTGAAAACCATGCGGTAGCGCGGAGCCAGCTCCTGCACCATTTCCAGCAGTTCGTTGAAGTTGAAATTGCTGAGGGTAAATTCTTCGCTGGATAGCGTTTCGGGGTAGTCCCCGTCGCTCACCGCTACTAGGGAAGCATTGCGGCGGTGCTGGCGCAGGGCCGCGTTAATCATGATACGGCGAATCCAGAATTCCAGCGGGCACTCGCGCCGGAAGCTAGCCAGCGTCCGAAACACCGTCAGAAAGCCTTCCTGCAGCACGTCCTCGGCCTCGAAGGTGGTCTGGGCATAGCGCAGGCACACGGCCATCATCTTGCCGGCGTACTTGTCGTAGAGCAGCTTCTGGGCCAGCTGGCGGCCGCGCAGGCAGCCGTCAATCAACTCGGCCTCGGTGGGCGGGCTGGTCACGGCCGTGCTGCGGCTGGCCGTGAGGCGCGGCGCCGTGGCGGGCTGGTCGGGCAGCACGTCATCGGCCCCGAACGCAAACCAGGTGAGGGCGCCGCTGCTCATGCCCGCGCCCGGTAACCCGCGCCGGCCAGGGAAAGAAGGGTAGAAGGGTCCATTTTCGCTTGCATAGAAAGGTGTGTCAACCAGAAAGTAGCCAGCAATGTGGTGGGCTGGCTTATGCGAGATGCATACCCACCGGAAAAGGTTGCAAATGGATTTCAGTTATCCGTCAGTCGCTTCGTTGTTCCAGATGTTCCAGGCGGCTTCGGCTTGCAGGCACAGCATCTCGAAGCCGTTTTTTACCTGCGCCCCGGCCGCCCGGCCTTTGGCCATAAACAGCGTTTCGGCCGGGTTATACACCAGGTCGTACAGGTAGTGCTGCGCCGTCAGCGCCTCGTAGGGCAGGCGCGGGCACTCCTCCACCAGCGGGAAAGTGCCCAGCGGCGTGGTATTGATGATGAGCTGATGCGCGGCCAGCACCTGCGGCGTCAGGTCGTCGTAGGTGAGGCCGGAGCCCAGCGGGTCGCGCGTTACCGACCAGTAGGCGATGCCCAAATCATTCAGCGCCGCGCCTACTGCTTTGGCCGCGCCGCCCGCGCCCAGCACCAGGGCCCGCGTATCGGGCGGGGCCGGAAAAAACTCCCGCAACGATTCCCGAAAGCCTACCACATCGGTGTTGTGGCCGCGCAGACTTCCATCGGGCAGGAACTCAATCACATTCACAGCCCCCACGCGGCGGGCCGAGCTGGCCAGCTCATCCAGGTAGGGCACCACGCTTTCCTTGTAGGGGATGGTCACGTTCAGGCCCGCCAGGTGGGGGTGGGCGGCCAGCAGGGCCGGCAGTTCGTCCACGGTAGCCAGCTCAAACAACTCATACGCGTGGTCGGCCAGGCTCTTTGAGTAGAATTTCTGGCTGAAGTACGTCTGCGAGAACGAGTGATTTAGGGTGCGGCCAATAAGCCCGAACTGACGCATGGAATTGAACTTGAAAGCGAAAAACAACCCAAAGTAGCGCAAAAAAGCCGTCCCGAATATGAAAATCCGAGACGGCTTACGATTTGATGGAAGGCGCGCTACTGCGCGGAGCAACTTGGCCGTTATTGGGCCGGCGCGTCGGCCGGGCCAGCCATTTTGCCTTTCACAAACGACCACAGCGGCGGCAGCACCGACAGCGCGATGATGCCCAGAATCACCAGCTCGAAGTTCTTTTGCACCACCTCAATGTTGCCGAACAGAAAGCCCGCCAGTGTGAGCACCACCACCCACAGCACCGCCCCCATGATGCTGTACGACGCGAAGTAGCGATAAGTCATGGTGCCGATACCCGCCACAAACGGCGCGAACGTGCGCACAATGGGCACGAAGCGCGCCATGATGATGGTTTTGCCGCCGTGCTTGGCGTAGAAGGCTTGCGTCTGGTCGAGGTACTTGCGGTTCAGAAACTTGAAATCCTCGCGGAACACCCGCGGCCCCAGATAGTCGCCCACGGCATAGTTCACGTTGTCGCCGATGAAGGCGGCCGCAATCAGCAGCGGAATAATTATCCACACGCTCAGGCCGGTTTCGGGGCGGGCAGCCAGCGCACCGGCCGCAAAGAGCAGCGAGTCGCCGGGCAGAAAGGGAAACACGATGATGCCCGTTTCGGTGAAAACAATGAGGAAAAGCACCAGATAAGTCCAGGTGCCATAGTTGTGCACCACATCTACCAGGGTTTTGTCGAGGTGCAGCAGAAGGTCGAGAAAGTGTTTAATAATTTCCATGCCGGGCGTGAAGTGAGCCACAAAGAAAACCGGTTGCCGCCGAAACCACCCTGATTCCCGGACGTCGGCACTCCGCATGGCCAGTTTATTATTCCCCGCAGTTAGCGTCCCGAGCCTGTGATTCTTACCTTTGCGGCCCGATTGGCCAAGCAGGCGCTCAGCTTGGTATTTATTCGGTATTCGTCCGAATAATGTAAAAATCCTATATTATGGATGATGGACTTGTTGCCGGGTGCTGTGGGGCACAAGTGTGTTGCCTGGGTAAGCGCTACGCGGCAAAATGTGGCATGACCTATGATATGGCCCACAGCCACGCGAATATGGATTCGGTAGTTGTCCATTTTCACTATTCTACTGTGTAGCTAAATAGGCTCAACCCCGGCAAATGATTTGCCGTTGCAGGACAAAAAAGACATATTCAATGATTGTTTATCAGGGCGGTGATTGGTGGCGGGCCTTGTGGCACTTTCACACCTCGGCGGTTATCCGCCTGTTGTTGAAGCGTGTGGCCTTGGTTGGCCTCTACGGTTCGGCCATTGCCGTCATCAGCATCGATTTTCATACCCTCAACGTCCGCATCGGGCGCGAATACCTTTCCATCCTAGGTATTCTGCTCAGCTTGCTGCTGGTGTTCCGTACCAACACCGCCTACGACCGGTACTACGAAGGCCGCCGCGTGTGGGGCCAGCTCGTGTCGCACTGCCGGGGCCTGGCCATGGAAATGAATGCCCTGCTGCCCCGCGAGGCCAAGTCCAGCCGCCGCTATTTCGCCGCCCTCATCTCCAATTTCCCCATCGCCCTCGAAGGCAGCCTGCGCAACAAAGTCCGCTTCGATAAGATGGAAGCCACCCCGGACATCATCGAGCGCCTCCAAAAGGCCGAGAGTGTGTGCTCCACCATCATTGCCGTGCTCATGGAAAGCGTGGAACAACTGCGCCAGGTCCAGATTTTCGACCCCATCCACCTCATCAACATCAAGCAGCACTACCTGGGCATGATGACCGTGAACGGCACTTGCGAGCGCATCAAGTCCACGCCCATTCCGTACTCCTACAGCTTTTTCATCAAGTGCTACATCACGGTTTTCATCATGGTAATGCCTCTGGTGCTGGTCGATTCCTGCGGCTGGTGGATGGTGCCCGTGACCATGATTGGGGCCTACGCCATGCTCGGGCTGGAGATGATTGGCAACGAAATCGAGAACCCGTTTGGGTACGACAGCAACGACTTACCCATCACCCAGCTCTCCAATAAAATCCGGGTAAGTGTACATGATTTGCTGGGCGTGGAACTACCCGCCGAGAAAAAAGCTTTGGCGACCGTACCCTACAGCGTAGTGCATTAATCGAGTTTTTTTATGCATTCAGCCATTAATAAATATCATTCATCGATGCCCGCTTGCCTAAGTCACAAATAGTTTATTTGGACAGATTCAGCATTTGTTTAAATTTTCCCAGAACACCTCAGACCTTTCTTTTACCTTTGCGTATATGCGCCTCGTCGTGTAATCCGCAGTCCAAGCGTTTCATTCTCTCTAACATTCAACCCTCAATTACATGCAAACTTTAACATTTACTCAGAAGCTGTTGCGACAGCGAGGCTTCCTCAGTTCTCTCATTCCACTATTCGCCATCTTCTTGGGTCTGGGCTCTTCACTGACGGCTCAAGCCGGTGTAACGGGTCCTACTGGCTCAACAGTACTAATTGACCAGAACAGCGCCCCGGGCACAAACACCCCTTATGCTGCTGCTGCCTTCGATGGTTCCGATTTGGGAACTTACGACATCAATTCGGGCTCTTTGCTTTTGAATGGTGGTTCGTTCAGCACGCAGGAAACCAATGATGCTACGTTCACCTATGCCGTGACCGGTGGCTTCATTGACTATGCCGTGTACGTGGATGGTGGTACCGTTCCATCATATTCCACGTTGACCCTGAACCTTCCTGCCGCTGATGGTAGTGGTGTGCGCAACTTTACGCTGACTAATGCTCAGATTAACCTGATTCGCCAAGCCGCTGTAACTGCTGGCGGTGCTGCTCCTGGTACACTTTACGACATTAACATTCGTTTTCGTGCGACCTATCGCCGCACCCGTATTTCCAATGGCTCCGTCTCGAACCTAACCGCAAGTGATGACAACGGCACTGCTGGCTATGTGGCTACTTTCAACGTAACCGGTACTCTTCCTCCCCCTAGCTCGGTTACCTTCTCTGGTGAGTCAGTTACGGTTGACCAAGGCAACGGTAGCGTTACCTACGTTGGCACTGGCTTCAATACGCAACTGGTTGACCAGAAGCCCGGCTCGACCACGGCTCCTGCTTTCGACATCAATGCCGGCCAGCTCATTCTGCAAGGGGGTACGGTGACAACTACCGAAGCCGGTACTTACGTGGTGAACGGCGCTACCTTGGATTACGTCCTGTACGCCCCCAACTTTAGTGTTGTCAGCAACGGTACGCTGCAACTCACCCAGACCAGCGCCAGCAATGGCGTGCGTCAGTTCTCCCTCGGCAGCGGCAACACCAACCTGATTAGCCTTCTATCGACTGCTGGCAACGGCTACACCATCCAGGTAACCTTCCACGCCACCTACCAGGTGAATGGCACGGGCCTGCCCCAGCGCGCCAACGACAACAACTCGTACGCTGCTACTTTCGACGTAACCGGTACCAAAACGCCGGCTCCTACCGTGCAGGGCAACACCATTGGCATCGCTCCCAACAACAGCGGTACCGTTATCTACAACATCAACCCCAACACGCCGCGTCCTTTTGTTGGTGCTGACCTGAGCTCCTCGGCCAACAACGGCACGACTTACGACGTGAACAACGGCCAGTTGCGCCTCAACACCACCACGGTAACCACCACCGAAGCCGGTGCCAATACCATTACCAGCGTGGTGCTGTACTACCGCACCCGCCTGAGTGGCACGCCCGGTGGCGCTTTCCAGCCCATCAACCTCACGCAGTCCGGCAACACGGTTAACGGCACGCGTACGTTCATTCTCGACCCCGGTGTTAACGGCATCAACCCCCAGCCTAACCTGATTGCTACCCCGGCCGTTACGGCTGCCGGCAACTATGTGGTTGACGTGTACTACCAGGCCAGCGGCTCGAACTCGATTACGAACACCAACTTTACCATTACTGACCCGAACGGCGCTCCCGCCAATTTCTATTCGGCCAATTTCACAGTAGTTGGTAACCCTGTTGCCCAAACCATCTGGACTGGTTCCATCAACGACAACTGGTTCGATGCCCGCAACTGGAGCAATGGCGTTCCAGATGAAACCAAGAACGCGCTGATTCGTGACCTGGGTGCCGGTAGCGGCGTTCCGTACCCCAACATTAACTCTGACGTTGCTACGCCTACCTACAGCAACCTCGGCTCTGGCCCGGCCAAGACCCGTAACCTGATTATGGGTGGTACTTCGCAGGGCTCGCGCTCCATTACCCGCCTCGTGCGCGGCCAGCTGAAAGTGTACGGCGACTTCGATAACAGCTACGACAGCTTTATCCAACGCGAAAACACCATCATGGAATTCGCGGGCAGCGTAAACCAGACCATTACAGGCGGCTCGTTTGTTCGGGTAGACATCTCGGGTGGCGCTACCAAGTCTGTGATTGGCATCATGAACGTTTCGGAAGCCATAAACTTCCTGACTCCCAGTGTTAACGCTGTTAACACCATCATTCCGAACCCCTACACTGCGCTCAACGCCAATGCCGGTATTTTGACCACCGA
Source organism: Hymenobacter ruber (assembly GCF_054783255.1). Lineage (NCBI taxonomy): Bacteria > Pseudomonadati > Bacteroidota > Cytophagia > Cytophagales > Hymenobacteraceae > Hymenobacter > Hymenobacter ruber. The sequence goes on along the minus strand of NZ_BAAGQX010000002.1, from coordinate 1,366,369 downwards.
CATCCTTCAGCCTCTGCTGTCGGTGATTGTACTGGCCGACCGGGCACTCACCAATGGCAACAACGGTGCTCAACTGAACGGCGAAACGGATGATTCCTACCTGCGTGGTTTCGTTCGCACTACCCGTCAGGGTGTACTGGTAGGTGAAACGCGCACGTATGGCAACATGGGCATGACCCTGACTTTCAACGGCACGAACAGCCCCGGCAACGTAGATGTAACCCGTAACACAGTAGAAGCATATGCGCCGGTGAGTGGCCGCTTCGGCATCCGCCGCATCTTTGGTGTTCGTCCTTCTGACCAGGCTACCAACAACGGCGGTCTGACTGCTACGATGATTTTCCACTACCGCGATTCCGAAACCCGCAACCTGAACGGCCCGGACATCCGTACCCCCGGCAACAGTTCTATTCCGGAAGACCAGTTGACCATCTTCCTCTCGAGCAATGGTGGCGGTGCCTTTGGTCTGGTTGGCCGCGATGGCCCGGTTGACCAGTTGAACAACAACGTGACCAAAACCGGCGTTACCCAGTTCGCTACCTTCACGCTGGGCAGCACCGAAACCCCGCTGCCCGTTCGCCTGATGGCCTTCGACGCCAAGCGCATCGGCAACGATGCCCTGGTGACCTGGCAGACGGCCACGGAGGAAAACAGCAAAGGCTACGAAGTGCAGGTTTCGACCAACGGCACCGAGTACCGCACGCTGGCCTCAATTCCGAGCGCTTCGCCCAACACTACACAAGTAACCAACTACAGCTATGTAGACAAGGAGGCCAACAAGACGGGCAAGCGCTACTACCGCCTGCACCAGATTGACCTGGACGGCAAAGATGCCTTCTTCGCCCCCACGGTTGTTAGCTTCGAAGGCAAGGCTCCCGCTTCCAGCCTCGTTGCTTACCCGAACCCCCTCAATGCTGGCAACGAACTCCACGTAGCCTTGCAATCGGCAGCTACGGGCACCGCCAAGCTATTGGTGACCGACATGACGGGCCGCACCCTGCAGCAGCAGAACGTAGTGCTGACTGGCAGCCTCACCGATACTTCAGTAGCTGGCATGAGCGACCTGAAAGCTGGTGTGTACCTGGTGAAACTCACCTTGCCTACCGGCGAAGTGAAGAACCTGAAAGTGGTGAAGCAATAAGCTAACCACGGCTTCGGCCATAGAAAAGCCGGCTTCCGCAAGGAGGCCGGCTTTTTTTGTGTTACGGTAGGCCAATGCCTACTAAAAAGGCCCGTCATGCGCAGCACGACGGGCCTTCCGGATTTTGAGCTAGCACACGCTGCCTCCTTAGCCGCGGGGCATGGAAGTACCGGGCTTGCCGGTCTTGGCTGCAGGCTGGAACATGGGGTCCACAGCGTCCATATCGAGGAAGTGTGAGAACGTGTCGCCGCGCAGGCCCAGGCGGATGGTTTCGAGGCTTACCACCTCATTGGGGGCAATGTTGCCAAGGTTTACATTGGCTCCCAGCAGCTTGATGAACCACACTTGCTGAGCTTTCTGGGGAGCTTCCCACAAGATTTTCTCCGACGGAATCTTGGTCAGAATTTCCTCCACCAGGCCCGAGCGAACCTCGCCGGTGCTGCGGAACAGGCCCACGTTGCCGCCCTCGCGGGCCTCGCCAATTACCTTGATGGCCCCGGCTTCGAGCTCGGTCTGCATCTGCGAAATCCACTTGTAGGGCGGAATAATTTTTTCAGCATCTTTCGAGCCTACTTCGCTCAGCACGCGCACGGCCTTGCTCAACTCGCGGATGTACTCGCATTTGCGTTCGTGGTCGAGGTCGATGCTGCCGTCCGATACTTCAGCGTATTCCATGCCGTAAGTGTCCAGCAGACGGCGATAATCGTCGAATTGGTTGCGGATGATGAAGGCCTCGAACAGGGTGCCGCCGAAGTACACCGGAATATTGGCTTCGCGGTAAATTTCGAGCTTGCGCTTCAGGTTGGGTACTACGTAGGACGTGGCCCAGCCTAGCTTCACTATGTCGGTGTAGGATTCACCTACTTCCAGAAAGTCTTCAACTTCGCGCAGGCTCATGCCTTTGTCCATTACCATGGTGTAGCCCTGCTCGCGGGGCTTGGTAGTGCGCTCCGGCAGTTGAGAGAGGTCGTAATTCATTAATAAAAAGTGAAATATGAGAATTTGAGGAAAGCTTGCCCGCTCTAAGAAACGGGTAGCGCGGGCAAAGAAAAACCGCCCGTCGGCTGACGGGCGGTTACAAAAGTAGCATTAAGCCAAAATGTTATTTCCGAAACTGTTCAATGAGCCGTTTCAAGCCCGGCTGCTCACGCAATTGCGGGAAGTAGTCGAACAGAATAACGTGCTGCTCATAGTTGAGCGTGAGGGCCGTTTCGAGCACACCGTACGCCTCTTTCATCCGTCCATCGGCCAGCAGGTAAGCGCACAGCATGTAATGAAAATGTGCCTCGTGCGGGTGCAGTTCCACGGCGTGGCGCACTAAGTCCGCCGCTTCGCTGAAGTGGCCCTGCTCGTACAGGATAGCACTCCAGCTCACCCAGCCCTGCACGTCGTCGGGGGCTACTTCGGTGGCTTTCTCATACGACTCGAGCGCGCTTACCACGTTGCCCACCTGGTTTTCGGCCGCACCCAGCGCCGACCAGTACTCGCCGCTTTCGGCATATAGCTCGGTCGCCTTGCGGAAGTAGTGTATGGCCTCGAACCAGCGTCCTTGCTCCTGCAACAACACGCCCTGGCCAAACCAGGCTTCGTCCATCTCAGGGTTCAGCTCCAGCGCCTGGCGATAGAACTTGCGGGCGGGTTCCCACTCGCGCAATTTCTCGTAGCACTCGCCGATGTTGCACAACGCCTCATCGGTTGGCTCGCCGGGAGGGTAGGCCATTTCAAATTCCGGAATGGCTTTCAGGTATTCCTGCTGGCACACGAAGGTGTCGGCCAGCCAGTGGTGGGCATCGTAGAAATCGGCGCGGATGGTCACAGCAAAGTCAAATGCCTCAGCAGCCTTCGCGAAATCTTCGCGGCGGTACCAGTACTGGCCCAGATTGTACCAAGCCGTGGCCGAATACGGGTCATCGTCGGTGAAGCGCTTGAAGAAATCCTCGTGCTCCTCTAAGCGCGCCGTGATGTCGAGGCAGTGCAGCAGCTCCTGCACCCCGGTTTCATTGTCGGGGTTGAGGCGCAGGCTTTGCTTGTAGTGCTTGGCCGCGCTCTTGAATTTCTGCCAGCTCTGAAAGGCCAGACCCAGGTTGAAGTGAATGTCCTCGCGCTCGGGCTCCTGCTCCAGGCCGGTCCGGAAAAATTCCACTGCTTGCGCAAATTCGCCCCGCTGCGTGCTGATAATGCCCCGCGTCACGGCCACATCGGCGTTGGTGGGGTCCAGGGCCGCTACGGCGTCAATCTGACGCTCGGCTTCGGTGTAGTCGCCGCGCATGGCCGTCACTTGCGCGCGGTCAATCAGCAGCTCAGTTGAGAAAGGGTATTGGCCGAGGGCTGCTTCACAGGCCTGAAGGGCCTTGTCAAACTCTGCACTCGTCACATAATGGTCGATGATGTTCTCGAAGTCTTCCAGGTCGAAGAAAACAGACTCCTGCTGGGCAACCATGCGCTCGAAGCGACGCACGGTATCCAGCACGGTCCGGTGGTTTTCAAAATGTTCGTTCATGCGCATAAAATCGCAGTTAAGTGGATTAATCTGGTTTTGTGAATTAGCGAATCCAGCGACCGGAGGCATTTGTGTCACCGCTTGCCAGAACCATTCCACTCCACTTTTTCAGTACTCTATCAATTATAACAAATATTGGCCAAAACCGTGCAATCTGACTGTTGCTAAGATACGACAACCGGTTCGCGGCTGCCGGGTTTCGCCCCTAGTTCGGCCGCGCACCACGCCAGGGTATCGGCCAACGGCCGGAATGAAAGCCCGGTGGTGCTGTGTACTTTGGCGTGGCTGTACACCACCGGCTGCCGCCCGGCCCGGGCCGTGTCTTTGGTGATGAGCGGCCGGGCGCCCGTAAGCACTGCCCGGGCGTGCTCCAGCCGCCAGATAATTTCGGCGGCCCAGTCGGGCACGGCCACTGTGGGCGGGCGGCGTTGCATGGCCGCCGCTGCCTGACGGAAAAAATCGGCTAAGGGCACTGCTTCGGCACTCAAAATATAGCGCTGGCCGTCTGCTTTAGGTTGGTCGAAGGCTAGGGCCAGCAGCTGGGCCACCACATCGCGCACATCTACAAAATTGATGAGGCCACGGGTGTAGAAGCGGTGCTGCTGGTGCGCGTAGCGCAACAGGCGCGTGCTGCTGCGGTGCCAGTCGCCTGGTCCCAGCACCACCGACGGATTCACGATGACTGCCGACAGCCCTTCGGCCACCCCGCGCCATACTTCCAGCTCGCCCAGGTATTTAGAAGTGGCGTAGGCCGGATGGGCTGCGCCCAAGTCCCAGGAAGCCTTTTCGGTCACGGTAAGCACTTCGCCGGGGGCGGCCGTAGCGCCCGCTGCTGGCCCGCCCAGCGCCGCTACCGACGACACGTGTATCAGCCGAATGCCTGGCCGCTCCAGGCAGGCGTCGACCACGGCGGCGGTGCCCTGCACGTTCACGCTCAGCAGCAGGTCCTCGTCCTGCGGGGCGTATGAAACCAGCCCGGCGCAGTGAAAAACGTGCGTGACATCGGGCGTGAGGGCTACCCGCAGCTGTTCGGTATCAAGCAAGTCGCCGGCCAGCCATTCCACGCCCGGCGCGGCGTCGGCAGGTACCGCGCCCCGGTGCAGCGCACGCACGGCCAGCCCCCGCTCCCGCAGCGCCCGCAACAGAAAAGAGCCGATGAGGCCGGTGCCGCCGGTTACGAATATCATGAAGTCGGTAATTAACGCTCAGAGCAAATGGATGGTATTAGTCGGCCCATAATGGCCTGCTACTTACTACTAACGGACCAGTTCTTAAAGCGTATTGTTCAGCAAAGGGAGCCGGAGCAACTTCTCCATGTAAGGCTGTGCGAGCGTGCGCTGGGCTAGGGTATCGGTGTGGCGAAGGTGATGGGCATCAGTCCCCACAAAATCAACTAATTCGCCATCAATCAGCTGCTCTGCCACTTTTTTGGCGGCCGGCGAATAGTAGCCCGCCAGCGAATTCAGGTTCACCTGGAGTAGCACACCGTGGTCGCGGCGCATCTTCTCAATTTCAGCAAATCGACCGTATAAATAAGTGTAGCGCTCCGGATGAGCCAGAACCGGCTGGTAGCCCTGGGCTTTCATCTCAAAAATAATATCGAACAAGTTCAGCGGCTCGTTCATGTACGAGGTTTCGAATAGCAGGTAGCGCTTGTCGCCGCCGAAGGTGAGCATTTCAGTGCCATCGGCCAGCTTGCGGCCCAGAAACTCGTCGAGGTAATACTCGGCGGCACATTCGAGCGCAACATCGTGCAGGCCGGCGGCGGCAGCGGCTTCGCGCAGCTGTTTCAGCGCGGCCCGAATACCTTCCGGCGTGTTCTTGTAAAAGTCGCCCATGATGTGGGGCGTCATCACCAGCTTGCGATAGCCGAGGCCGCGCAAGGCCCGGAGCAGGTCCAGCGAATGCTCCACTGTTTCGGCCCCGTCGTCGAGGCCGGGCAGCAGATGCGAGTGCATATCAGCCGCCAGGGCCGCCAGCGAAGCCGTGGCCGCCGGAGCGGAAGTCGCCCCGCCAAAAAGACGTTGCCAGAGCGAAGCCATTTATCCTGATAGTATTAGGTGAAAAACTTCTTCAGCTTCTCGCCAAAGGACAACTGTTTAGTCGCGGGCTCTTCGTAATAGCCCTGCCCATACGCGCCGTAGCCATAGCCGTAACCATACCCGTAGCCATAGCCGTAGCCGCCACCCGATTGCGCATCGTTGAGGATGGTGCACATGCGCGTGAAGTTGTTGCTGCGCATCAGCCGGTTCATGTTCTTAACGAACGTCTTGCGCGAGTAGCCAGCTCGCACGATGTAGAGCGGAATATCGGCTTTGCGCATGATGAGGATGCCATCCGTAACCAAGCCCACGGGCGGCGTATCAATCAGAATAACATCGTAAAGCTGAAACAGCTCCTGAATCATGGTATCGAACCGGTCGCTCAAAATCAGCTCCGACGGGTTGGGCGGCGTCGGGCCGGCCGAAATGAATTGCAGCGAGTCAATGCTCGTGGGCTGAATGCACTCCTGCACGTTGTGCCGGTCGATGAGGATGGTACTCACCCCGCGCGTGTTTTCGGCCCCAAAGGCTAGGTTGACTTTGGGCTTGCGCATGTCCAAATCCAGGATGATAACCTTTTGCCCCGACAGGGCAATAATGCCGCCGAGGTTAACGGTCACAAAGGTCTTGCCCTCACCGGAGATGGTGGACGTTACCGAAATCAGCCGCTTCTTCTTGGCCGAGCTAATGAAGTCCAGGTTGGTTCGAATGGAGCGAATGGACTCGGAAATGGCCGACTTGGGGTTTTTATCCACTACCAGGCGCGACACTTCCATTTTCTCCTTGTCGTAGGTCGGGATGATGCCCAGCACCGACGCTTTGGTATTACGCTCCAGCTCCCGCACGTTGGTCACCGTATTATGCATGAGGTAGCGCACCGCAATCAGGCCCAGGCCCAGCAGCAGGCCGCCCGCCAGCCCTACGGCGTACACAATGAGCTTATTGGGGAAAATGGGCGGCGAGGGCGGCGAGGCCGGCGACAGAATCTGGAAGTCGGCTGTGGTACCAGCTTTCTCGATGTTGAACTCCATTTTCTTGTCCAGCAGCATCAGGAAGGACTTTTCGTATAAGTCCAACGGCCGTTGCAGGCGTGCCAACTCGGTGCCCTTCTCGGGTAGGCTTTGCAGTTCCCCGGTCAGCTTAGCACGTTGAGCGTTGAGCTCGTCCATACTGCGGCGCAACAGCTTTTGGTTTTGCAGCAGCAGCCGCTGGATGTTGTTGCGAGCAAAGTTGATTTTAGCCTGTTCGGCCTGCACTACTTCCGTTTTGTCGGTGTAGGAGCGCGACAGCCGCCGCAGATTCCATTGCAGGCTGTTGAGTTCGGCTAGCTGGTCGCCCAACTGCGGGTCTTTGATTTCTGCCAGTGCGGGAATGCTCTGCTGTACCGTCTGATTTTCGTCGCGTGTGAGGCTACCCTGTTGCGCCATTTGGGCTACCTGGCCCAGCAGCGTCAGCGTTTCCGACAGCTTTAGCCGGTCTTCCTCCAGCTTCTCCAGCTTTTCGCTGATGGTGCCCACCTCGCTCTTCACATCATACGTGCCCGAGCTCTGAACAAAAGCCTGCAGATTGTCTTCGGCTTCCTGCAGGCTTTTGCGGTTTTCTTCCGAAATCTTGTCCAAGAACCGGAGCTGCTTCTGGGTGGCTTCCTGTTTGCTGGCAATTTTCTCGACCAAGTACACAGAGTCAATCTTGTTGACGATGTCTTGGGCCTTCACGGCATTAAAATCGTTGAACGAGATGCCAATCGTGTTAGCGTCTGGGTTTACAATTTCAACGGTCAGGTTTTTATCCAGGTAGGCGCTCACAGTGTTGTCGTCCTGCACTGTGAAGTGGTAGCTGGCATCCAACGCCTCCTTATTCATCTGCGAGGTGGGCAATACCTGCAGGGTAATACCGGGCAGGGCGATGGTTTGCCCCAAAGCGTATTCGCCACCCTGCGGCCGGTTCTGATTGATGAAGTCAAGCTTGAACCGCTGTTTGCTCACAAATTTTAAGTCAAACTTGCGGTTATACAACGCCTTATCCGTGATTTTATAGACCACCCGGAAAGGAGAGGTACCGTACAGTTCCGACTCCAGCACAGTGCCCTGCACGTAGTAGTTCACATCAAGGTCCAGCGAGTCTTTCAGCCGCCGGTAAATGATGTTGGACTTAATCAGCTCCACCTCGCCGGCTAGCTTGGTGCCATGGGCTTTGTCCACCACAGCCGGAGCCATCTGTCCGGCCAAGCCAAGGGCGCTGCCTTCATTGCGCTCGTCAATTTTGAGCAAAGACGTCGACTTATATACCGGTTTGGTATAGCGCAGGTACAGCCACGAAGCCGTAACGCCGAGAATAATCAGTAAAATCATCCACAGCAGGCTGCGCCGGGCCACCAATACCAAAGTGGCCACATCCAGGCTAGCGGAATCGTCGTCTGCCTCATTGCCTCCGGCGTTGGACACAACCGAAGGCTCTACGGCTCCGCCGCTGGCATTCCGGATGAGCTCTTCCAACTCCGAGTTTTCGTTTACGGCCATTGTAATGTTATTGCCAGCAAGCGTGCTGGGTATGATAAAAGATTGCCGCTCAGTGCTTTATTTTATAACGCTGATAATAACAAGGGTAGTCGTCAGAATAAGCGAGGCAAAGCTGATGATGGGAGCTGCGTCGGTTAGGGTTTCCAGTACCGGGCGGTGTACTGGTTCTACGTAAATAATATCATTCGGCTCCATTTGCAGGTTGGCCCGGCGCATTCCCTCTAGCGTAGTCAGGTCTACTTGCTGAATGCGCGGATTTTTCAGGTCACCTCGGATAATCCGAATATTGCTGGCCTTGCCGCCGTAGCGGTAGAAACCTTGATTAATGCTGCCTCCGCTGCCGCTGCCCCCGTCGAGGCCGCCAGCCAGGGCCAGCACCTCAATCAGGTTCATGTTGTCATTAGCCAGGGTAATTACCTGGCCACCCGGTGCGCCCAGAATGAAGACGCGGTTGTTGGTAACGCGTGTGGTCACGAAGGACTCCTTGTAGTATTCGTTATAACGAACCTGTAGCAAGCTGTCGGCCTGAAGCAACGATAAGCCGCTTACCTTCACCCGGTTGACCAGAGGTAGTACCACTGTGCCATCGGCCTGCACCAGAAACTCGGAGCCCGCCGTAGCGCTACCGGCCGTCTGGCCCACAGGGCGCTGACTAACAGCAGCGCGGGCATTACCACCGCCACCACTGCTGGGGCTGGCACCAGCACCCGTGCTGCGGCTGGGCAGTGCCCCGCTGGGTTGCCCAAATTGCAGTTCGCCGTTGGGGTCCAGAATGCGCTCACCCTTGTTGGTGTTCACCCGCACTTCCAGAAAATCGTTGGGCTGAATGAGGTAGTTGCGTGCCGTGCGGTTCACGGCCAAGCGCAACTTGGTGCTATCCAACTGGCGGCCCTGGCTGTCGGTGAGCCGGAACATGGTGCGCTGGTTGTAATAACGAGTGGAAACGCACGACGAAAAAAGCAGCAGCGCGGGCAGGGCCAGCAGCCACAGCGGCTTGAGGCGGCGAAAGGGAAATGTCGGCATGAAGGCCAATTAGGGCGATATCAAACAAAAACCAGGAAAAATTTTGGCCTCGAAAGGCAGATTCCCCCCAAAAAGCCTCAAAAGTAACGCTTTTGCCGCGCCCATTCAACTACAGGCGGTTGCGCCGGGCGGCGTACTCCTCGTTGCCAACTGCCTGAATCGTACTTTCGTGGACTGAAAACGGCTAAATGGCCGTTGCAGTACCGACGACCTTATATTCTCCCAAATCCCACCCTTAGTTCCCTTTACATGGAAGCCGTAGCCACCGAAAACCAGACCATGATAGCGCAGATGGTGCGCGATTTTGGCGCCCAGCACATCAAGCCCGAGATGATGAAATGGGATGAGAGCCAGGAGTTTCCCATCGACGTTTTTCATAAGCTCGGCGAGCTGGGCCTGATGGGCGTACTCGTGCCCCAGCAGTACGGCGGAGCCGGTTTTGGCTACGTTGAGTACGTAACGGCCATTGCTGAACTGGCCAAGATTGACGGCAGCATCGGCCTAAGCATGGCCGCCCACAACTCGCTCTGCACCGGCCACATCCTGCAGCACGCCTCCGAAGAGCAGAAGCAGAAATACCTGCCCAAGCTTGCTTCCGGCGAGTGGATTGGTGCCTGGGGCCTCACCGAGCCCAACACCGGCTCTGATGCCGGCAACATGCGCACCACCGCCGTGCTCGACGAGAGCGGCGAAAATTATATTATCAACGGCGCGAAAAACTTCATCACCCACGGCAAATCCGGCAACGTGGCCGTGGTAATTGTGCGCACCGGCGAAGTGGGCGACTCCCACGGCATGACGGCTTTTATCGTTGAGCGCGGCACGCCGGGCTTCGCAGCCGGCCGCAAAGAAGACAAGCTGGGCATGCGCGCTTCGGAAACCACTGAGCTGATTTTCACCGACTGCAAAGTGCCCAAGGAGAACGTCATCGGCAAAGTGGGAGACGGCTTTGTGCAGAGCCTGAAAGTGCTTGACGGCGGCCGCATCAGCATTGCGGCGCTCAGCTTGGGCATTGCCCAGGGCGCTTTGGAGGCCGCCACCAAGTACAGCAAGGAGCGTCACCAGTTCAACAAGCCCATCAGCAGCTTCCAGGGCATCAGCTTTAAGCTGGCCGATATGGCCACTGAGGTAGAGGCCGCCAGCCTGCTCACCTACCGTGCCGCCGACATGAAGGACCGCGGCCTGAACGTGAACCTCGAATCGGCCATGGCCAAGCTTTACGCCTCGGAAGTAGCCGTGCGCACTGCTAACGAAGGCGTTCAAATCTTCGGTGGCTACGGCTACACCAAGGATTACCCGGCCGAGAAATACTACCGCGACGCCAAACTCTGCACCATCGGCGAGGGCACCAGCGAAATTCAGAAGCTGGTTATTGCCCGCGTACTGCTCAAGTAAATCGTGGATTATGGCAGATTTCGCGGGTTTTGGGACCGGTTCGGCCGCCAGCGCCTAGGCGTTGGAAATGAATCGACTACAAAATCCGTGAAATCCGTTTGAATCCGATAAATCCGTGATTATCTTTGCGGCCCGGTTTACACCGCCTCCCTCAGAAAATCTCCCTCATTCCCTGATATGATTATCATTCAAATCAAAGACAACGAATCGGTTGACCGCGCTCTGAAGCGTTTCAAAAAGAAGTTCGAGCGCACCGGCGTTCTGAAAGAGCTGCGTCGTCGCACTTTCTTCCAAAAGCCGAGCATCACCGAGCGCAAGATGAAGCAGAAGGCTGTTTACAAGCTTGCCACCTACGGCCAGCCCGGCGAATAGCCCGAAAGTTTTTCGGCCGTTTAGCTTTGTTGAAAACCGGCTGGTTTGCCTCTGTTGGCAAGCTGGCCGGTTTTTTCGCGTCCATACGGCAACGATTAAGTTGGCTTCAACTAAAAAAATGCTACATTGGATGCCCGGCCCAACCGCCGGGCTTTTTTGGTGTTGGTATGGATGCTTTTCTCGATTTTTTGCGCTTTGAGCGGCGCTATAGTCCGCACACGATTGTCTCCTATCAGACCGATTTGGGACAGTTTGCGGCCTACCTCAAGTCGGCCTACGAACTGACCGACCCCGCTCAGGCCACGCACGCTCTCATCCGCGGCTGGGTAGTGGAGCTGATGCAGGAGAACCTCGACCCGCGCACCGTAAACCGCAAAGTGGCCTGCCTGCGCTCGTACTACAAGTTCCTGCTTCGCAACGGCCTTATTGACAGCAACCCCATGCTGCGCATCAAGGCCCCGAAGATGGCTAAGAAGCTGCCCGAATTCGTGCCCGAAGAAGCGTTGAACGGCTTGCTGAATACGTTTGAATTCGGCGACGACTTTGCCGGACAGCGCGACCAGCTGGTGCTGGAAATGCTGTACGGCACCGGCATCCGCCTCTCGGAACTCATTGGCATTCACTCTGATGACGTGAGCCTGGGGGCCAGCACGGTGCGCGTAACCGGCAAGGGCAACAAGCAACGCCTCGTGCCCCTGAACCCCACGCTGAAGCTCGTGATTGAGCGCTACCAGGCCCGCAGGGCGCACGAATTTGGTGCGGTTGGCGGCCCGCTGCTGCTCACCGATAAGGGCGACGCGATGTATGAAAAGTTCGTGTACCGCACCGTGAAGCGCTACCTGAGCCAGATTACGACTTCCGGGGCGCAGCAGCACCCGCACGCGTTGCGGCACGCCTTTGCCACGCACCTGCTGGGCAAGGGAGCCGACCTGAATTCCATTAAAGAATTGCTGGGCCACGCCAGTCTAGCGGCCACGCAGGTGTACACGCACTTGTCCGTCGACCGTCTGAAATCCGTATTTGAACAGGCCCACCCCCGGGCCTGAGTTTTGTGTTACCCTTTTACCTCTAAATCACCCGCTTTATGAAAGTACAGATGCATTCGGTGCACTTCGACGCCGACCAGAAATTGCTTGATTTTGTTCAGCAACGTTTGAATAAGCTGGAAACTTTTTACGATAGGGTTACCGAAGGCGAGGTTATTATGCGCCTCAACAATAAAGACGGCATTGAGAACAAAACCGTCGAGATAAAGCTGCTGGTGCCTGGTAACATCTTGTTCAGTCAGGAAGATGCTGCTTCGTTTGAAGCCGCCGCCGATGCTGCCACCGAAAGCCTGCGCCGCCAGATTACGAAGCACAAGGAAAAGGCTATTGCCCATTAATAAAGTCGGCGTTCTGCCCAACAAAAAGCCCCGCCTGATGAGTCAGGCGGGGCTTTTTGTTGACGGGAATGGCAGGGATTACAGCCCAAACTCGGCCTTAATCTGGGGCACGTAATCGAGTTTTTCCCAGGTGAAGGTTTCGAAGGTTTTGGTTTCGCCGCCGGGCATCACCACGTTCACGGTGCCGGGCTGGCGGCCCATGTGGCCGTAAGCCGCCGACTGGGCGAAGATGGGGTTTTGCAGCCCGAAGCGCTTCACGATGGCGTAGGGACGCAGGTCGAACAGCTTGTTCACCTTTTCGGCTACTTCGCCGTCGGTGAGGGGCTGGCCAGCCGCGTTCTTGGCCTTGATGGTGCCGTAGGTGGTTACGAACACGCCCACGGGCTGGGCCACGCCGATGGCGTAGGCCACCTGCACCAGCACCTGGTCGGCCACGCCGGCAGCCACCAGGTTTTTGGCGATGTGGCGGGCGGCGTAAGCGGCCGAGCGGTCTACTTTCGACGAGTCTTTGCCGGAGAAGGCACCGCCGCCGTGCGCGCCCTTGCCGCCGTAGGTATCCACGATGATTTTGCGGCCGGTGAGGCCGGAGTCGCCGTGCGGGCCACCGATGACAAACTTGCCGGTGGGGTTGATGTGGTAGATGATTTTGTCGGTGAACAGAGCCTGGGCATCGGCGCTCAGGCCGGCTTTCACGCGCGGGATGAGAATCGAGAGTACATCAGCTTTGATTTTGTCTAGCATTACGCTCTCGGAGGCATCGAATTCGTCGTGCTGCGTGCTGATGACGATGGTATCGATAGCCTCGGGCTTGTGGTCGTCCGAATAACGAATGGTTACCTGGCTCTTGGCGTCGGGGCGCAGGTAGGGCATGGCCGTGCCCTCGCGGCGAATGGCGGCCAACTCCTGCAGCAGGCGGTGCGAGAGGTCGAGAGCCAAGGGCATGTAATTGGCCGTTTCGTGGCTGGCGTAGCCGAACATCATGCCTTGGTCGCCGGCGCCTTGGTCTTCGTCCTTGGCACGCTCCACGCCCTGGTTGATGTCGGGCGATTGCTCGTGCAGGCGGTTCATCACCTCGCAGGTGTCGGCGTTGAAGAGGTATTCGGGTTTGTTGTAGCCGATGCGGCGAATGGTTTCGCGCACAATGGGCTCGGCATCGACGTGGGCCGTGGACTTGATTTCGCCGGCAACGAGGGCGAAATCGGTCGTCACGAGCGTTTCGCAGGCTACTTTGGCAGTGGGGTCCTGGCGCAAATACTCGTCGAGGATGGCGTCGGAAATCTGGTCGGCAACTTTATCGGGATGGCCTTCCGAAACCGATTCGGAAGTGAACAGATAGGGCATTGAGTGCGCGAAAAGAGCGGAAGATAGAAACGAAGCGCGCCCGCCAGGCCGAAACCGGCGGGCGGGCGCGGCGCAAAAGTACGGAAATCCGGGCTATTGGTAGCTATGCCTGGGACGATGAAATGCAGTAGAGGTCAGCAGCCAACGAAAGTTTATCGCTGAAATCTGTGGAAGGGAATGATTGGGCTACAGTTGGGCCAGCCGACCACCATCAACGACCAGCGTGGTGCCGTGCACGAAGCTGGCTTCGGAGGAAGCCATGAAGGCAATGGCGGCGGCCAGCTCTTCGGGCGTGCCTACAGTGGCTTTGTCTATTTTCTCGGTGCCGTTTTTCACGTTGGGGTTGCTCCAGAGCATGGGCGTGTCCACGGCGCCGGGGGCCACGGCATTGATGCGGGTTTGCTTGCGGTCGAGTTCCAAGCTCAGGCCGCGCACGAAGGCTTCGAGTGCGCCCTTGCTGGTGGCGTAGGGCACCACGTTGGCGGTGGTCTGATGGGCGTGCACCGAACTGATGGCCACGATGGCGCTGCCCTTGGGCATGTGGGGCAGGCAGAGCTGGGTGAGTTGGGCCAGGGAGCGCAGGTTCACCAGCATCAGCAGGTCCCACTGGGGCAGGGGCAAGTCTACGAGGTGGTCGAAGGTCATCATGGCCGCGTCGCACACCAGCACATCGATGCGGTGGTACTTGGCCAGCACCTTCTTCACCACGCCGCTGATGGCGCGGGGCTTGGCCAGGTCGCAGGTCATGAAAACAGCTTTGCCGCCGGCTTTAGTAATCAGGCGCACGGTTTCGGTGCCGTCGGCTCTATTGCGGCCCAACACTACCACGGTGCCGCCTTCGGCGGCCAGCCGCACGCAGCAGGCCCGGCCGATGCCGGACGTTCCGCCCGTCACCAGGCACACTTTATCTGTAAAACGCATTGCTAAACGGTTGAATGAAAAGCGCCGCATTAGCTGCGCAGGAGCTTTACGGCCTACAACCGAATAAGTAGGATTTTGTGCTGGCTAAATAGCGTGATGCCCACGAGTTCAGGCAATGGCAGTAATGCCATTCACTGGGGCGGTAAGCTTTTCGCACACCAGCACCACCAGCCGGCCGCGCAGGTCGGTAGTTGCAAACAGGTATATATCACCGCCCTCACGAATGCCGGTGCGACGCCGGAAATCGGCCACCGAATCGGGGAAGTTGCGAGTGGTGACGTGGGCGCGCGCTTCCGGCCCGAGGTGGGCTTTGAGAGCCGTACCATCGGCTTTCTCTACGGCCAGGATTTTGAAAACGCGCCCCGGAAAATCAGCCCGCAACACATCCGAAGTATAGAGGTGGCTGTGCTGATGCAGCTTAAGCAACTCGAACGCCGTGCCAATGCTGCGAAAGGCTCCCGCCTTGAGCACGGCCGCGTTGGGCTCGTAGAGGTACTGCTGGGCTTCGGCGTAGCGCGGCGTAGCGCGGGCCTCGCGGGCGCGGTTGAGGCGGAATTCCTGCTGCGTGCCGTCGCGGCGAAGGTTTAGAGCGAAGCGCTCGGGGTCTATGGCGGGTTCCTGGCCCAACTCGTAGAGCACTTCCTTTACCTCATTATCCACGGCTACCACCCAGAGGCGGCGCACGTGAGCTAGGCCCTGGACGGCTTGCTCGATATCGAGCATGGGCGAGGTTTTGAGCAGAACTTTATCGGCCTTGTGCAGCAGCAACGGCAGCAGTTTCACCACGTCGGGCTCGCAGTCGCGCAGTAGAAAAATTTTGCGGGCGGCCGTGTCGCGCCGAGCTGGGTCGAGGTAAATCCAGTCGTAGTGGTGCGGCGTGCTTTTCAAAAATGCCACCGCGTCGGCCGCATTTATAGTCACGTTATCAATGCCCAGTTGGCTGAAATTATAACGCACTACGCCGGCCAGCGCGGGGTCGCGCTCCACATAGTCGACCTGACCCACGCGGGCGGCAAATGCGGCCGAATCAGCGCCGAAACCGCCGGTAAGGTCGGCCAAACGCTGGCCGCCTACCAGGTTGGCTTTAAATGCTGCCGTGCGGGCCGACGATGCCTGTTCGACAGACAGGGCAGGCGGGAAAATCAGTTCCGGGTTGTCGGCCCAGGCGGGCAGTTTGGCGCGGGCTTTTTGCCGGGCCTGAATCTGGCGCACCAGTTCGGGCACGGGGAGGCCGGGGTGGCGGCGGGCTTGGAGAGCCAGGTGGGCGGGGTCGTCGTGCAGGTGCGCGGCCACGTACCGCCGGGCCGCTTCGGGCAAGGGGTAGTCCATCGAAGACCTTATACGGGAAAACGCGGCGGTTAGCGCAACGCCCAGCGCAACGAAAGCAAAGGCTGGCCCGTGGGCGCAGCCGCAAAGCCGATGGCGGCCGGCTGCAGGCGCTGCCAGGTGCCGCCGTGGGCCACGTCTTGGTTAAATGATTTTACCGCCCGTTGCAGGTGCGAGTTGGTGTTGCGATTGATGAAAATAGTGGCAATCAGGCTGGTAGCGAATACTCCAATGGCTACCTGCTGCGTGGAGTTGAAATACACCCGGTCGCCGTGGGCCAGAATCTGCTGGCCATACACGCCAAACGACCCGACGGCCACCAGGCGGTCAATCAGGAAAAACGTCTTCTGGCGGCGGTACTCATCGAGGTGGGCCAGGGCGTCGGCGTTGCCGGCCAGGTAGGGACGGAGCTTCTGCCCAAAGAAACCGGCTGTTTGGTAATTGTCGCCGCTGGCCCCGGGGGCCAGAAAATCAAAATTGTGCTGGGGGCCGCCCAGGCCCCGCGCCTCGTCTTCGGGCAAGAGGCGAATACTGCCAGGAGCTTGCTGAGCTAATGCAGGAGCTAATAGGCTAACGGATAAGATAATAGTGGCTGCGCCACGGAGCTGCCATTTAACTGAGCGTAGCTGGTTGATTTCGTGCATAGTAACAAATATAATGATGCTTGAAGAGCTAAAAAGAACGTCGAGGTAATATTTTCTGGCTGCTAACCCAACAAACCCGGGGTGCCACACGTTCATGCCGAACCGGCTAATCACCCCTTGGGCCGCGTATTTCACCCACCAACCTGATATTGTTCATGAAAACATCCTTCGTATTCCGCCGCGCCATTCAGGCCATTCTGCCGGCCACCCTGTTGCTGGCCGCTTGCAGCAAGAGCGACACGCCCACGCCTACGCCGGCGGTATCTACGGCCAGAATCGCCATTTTCAACGGCGCTGCTAACGTGAACGTCGCGGCGAAGGTGCTGGTCGACGAAGCGGAAAAAGCTTCGCTCAATTACGGGCAGTTTGCCAGCTACCAGACCATAAATGCGGGTACTCCCACTTTCAAAATAGTGGGTGGGACCACCGTGCTGTCTACCCAGCCACTTACCATCGACAAAGACAAGAGCTACTCTTTTTTCGCCTATAACCCCGGACCTACTAATGCGACCACCGGCCTACTGGTGGCCGATGACCTGACGGCTCCGGCTACCACGCCGGCCCCCGGCAAGGCAAAAATCCGGTTGGTGCACATTGGGCAGGGGCTTGGCACCAACAGTGGCCAAGGCACCGCGCTGCCAATCAATTTGAGCGAAGCGCAGACCGTGGGGTATGCCGACCGTATTCCAAATGTGGCATTTGGCACCGCCTCCAGCTTTTTGGAAATCAACGCCGGTACATTCAACCTCGCTATTACTACGGGCACCGCGCCTTCCAACACATTCCAGTTCAATGTGGGTGATGGCTCGGGCTCCGGCACCGGTACCAAAGCATTCGAAGCCGGTAAAATCTATACCATCATCGTGCGGGGTGCCGAGAGCAACCTCGACAACACCTTGAAACCAAAGGCCTACATTGTGCCAAACAATTAGCCTTGGAAAGCGCCTTGTGCCACAAAAAAGCCCACGCCGCACGGTGTGGGCTTTTTTGCGATATGAGGCGAACAAATCCAGTATCTTTGCAGTTGAATCGCCACACATAAATTAATCCGTATCATGGTGGAAACCACGACGAAGACGTACGTTCCGTACAAAGTAAAGGACATGAGCCTGGCCGAGTGGGGCCGCAAGGAAATCCGCCTCGCCGAAGCCGAAATGCCGGGTTTGATGAGCTTGCGCGAGGAATTTGGCGCGGCGCAGCCCTTCAAAGGGGCCCGCATTGCCGGCTGCCTGCACATGACCATCCAAACGGCCGTGCTCATCGAAACCCTGAAAGCGCTGGGCGCTGAGGTGACGTGGTCGTCGTGCAATATCTTCTCGACCCAGGACCACGCCGCTGCGGCCATTGCTGCTGCCGGCATCCCGGTGTATGCTTGGAAAGGCATGGACGAGGCCTCGTTTGACTGGTGCATCGAGCAGACGCTGTTTTTCGGTGAGGACCGTCAGCCGCTGAACATGATTCTGGACGATGGCGGTGACCTGACCAACATGGTGCTGGACCGTTATCCCGAGCTGGCTGCCGGCATCAAAGGCGTGAGCGAAGAGACCACGACCGGCGTGCTGCGCCTGTATGAGCGCGTGAAACAGGGCACGCTGCCCTTCCCCGCCATCAACGTGAACGACTCGGTAACGAAGTCGAAATTTGACAACAAGTACGGCTGCAAAGAGTCGGCCGTGGACGCTATCCGTCGGGCGACCGACGTGATGATGGCTGGCAAAGTGGCCGTGGTGGCCGGCTACGGCGACGTAGGAAAAGGCACCGCTGCTTCGCTGAGCGGCGCGGGTGCCCGGGTTATCGTGACCGAAATTGACCCCATCTGCGCCCTGCAGGCGGCCATGGACGGCTTCGAAGTGAAGAAGATGGAAAATGCCATTCCGCGCGCCGACATCGTTATCACCACCACCGGCAACTGCGACATCATCCGCGAGGAGCATTTCCGTGCCCTGAAGGACAAGGCCATTGTCTGCAACATCGGTCACTTCGATGATGAAATTGACATGGCCTGGCTGAATGGCAAGTACGGCCACACCAAAGACACGGTGAAGCCGCAGGTGGACATCTACACCATCGACGGCAAAGAGGTGATTATCCTCGCCGAAGGCCGCCTCGTGAACCTGGGCTGCGCCACCGGCCACCCCTCGTTCGTGATGTCGAACTCGTTCACCAACCAGACCCTGGCCCAGCTGGAGCTGTGGGAGCGTGGCGACCAGTACGAAAACCAGGTGTACACCCTGCCCAAGCACCTCGACGAGAAGGTAGCCCGCCTGCACCTCGCCAAAATCGGCGTGGAGCTGGACGAGCTGACCGCCAAGCAGGCCGACTACATCAAAGTGCCGGTAGAAGGTCCGTTCAAGTCGGATTTGTACCGCTACTAGAAACCGGTTGCTTCGGCAACTAAAAAGCCCCGGCTGCGATATGCGGCCGGGGCTTTTGCTTTTCAGGTTTTAGCGGCGGGAGGCCGGCGCTTTGTGGCTGGATTTTGGGAGCGCCGGCAAGTAACTCAAGACATACTGATTGTTAGGATATGATTGCAGCGTGCGTTGGCCGAAATACCGACATAGCGGTACGTTATGCAAGTGTGAAAAGCACTCGGTTTGATACTGTAGAATTTGCTCCCGCATCAGCCGATTATCGGCGGCAGCATTTTGCATTGACTGGATGGCGGCTGCGGCGCGTGACAGGTTGTAGGATGCCGCCGCCCATTGTGCGTGGTCAAGCTGAAGCGTAGCCAACTTAAAGTAAGCTTCCAAAAAAGGGATGTACATGCTTACTACTTCAGGACCTTCCTGCCCGTAGCTATCGAGCAACCTGATAAGCCGTTGGTACACGGGGTAGCTTTGGTTTCTGGTCGCTTCCTGCCGATACAGAGCCCTGGCATAGCAGTTTAATACCTGCGGGTCGGGCGGGTTGAGGGCAGCCACTTTGGCAACTGCCTCAACTGCATCAGCAAGCCGGCCATCGGCATAAGCGCGCTCCGATTCGGCTACTTCGATTGGATGGGCCACCGCAGGCTTGACCGGAGCTACACGTTGGGTCAACGGCAAATCCTTTAGTTCTTCGGCCTGAAGCGGTTTGGCATCACCAACAAAGTGGAAAAAGCGCTTGCTGCTCAAAAAGGCACAGTCGTCTTTGGGTTGATAGACTTGCGAAAATGCCCGATGTGAAGAAACCGCACACCAGAGAAGGCAAGCAGTCAGGAGCGTCGATTTCATGCAGAAATATATAGCTGAGGGCGCAATTTTAGGCGGAGTTTGCGACCAGCGCCGTCCGCACGGCCGGCGCTACCTGCGTGCCCAGTAGCTCGATGGAACGCAGCACGCTCTGGTGCGGAATGCCTTCGATGACGAGTTGGGCCAGGAAGCGGGTGTTATTGAATAGCTTGTGTTGGTAAAGCAGCTTGTGAATAATATCCTGCGGCGAGCCTACCAGCAGCGGGCCTTGCGGGCCGCAGAGGTAGTCGAAGTGGCGGCGGTCCATGGGCGACCAGCCGCGCTCGCGGCCGATGCGGTTCATGAGGGTGGAGTAGGGCGGGAAGAACTCGTCGCGGGCCTGCTCGGCGGTATCGGCCAGGTGCAGGTGGCAGTTGATGGCGAGTTGCAACGCGGCTACGTCGTAGCCGGCTTTCTGGGCTGATTCGCGGTAGAGCTCGGCAAACGGCACGTACTGCGCGGGCGCGCCGCCCAGGATGGCAATGGTGAGCGGCAGGCCCAATTGCCCGGCCCGAATGACGGAGGCCGGCGTGCCGCCCACACCAATCCAGACCGGAATTTTAGGCTGGGCCGGGCGCGGGTACACGCCTTTGGCGTCGATGGAAGCGCGGTGCTTGCCCTGCCAGGTCACCACTTCGTTTTCGTTGATGTTGAGCAGTAGCTGGAGCTTCTCAATGAACAGCGCATCGTAGTCCTTCAAATCCTGCCCGAAGAGCGGGAAGGACTCGATGAAGGAGCCCCGCCCGGCGATAATCTCGGCGCGGCCATTGGAAATGAGGTCGACGGTGGCGAAGTTCTGGAAGGTGCGAACGGGGTCGACGGAGCTGAGGACGGTGACGGCGCTGCTCAGACGGATGCGCTTGGTGATGGCGGCCACGGCGGCCAGAATGACTTCGGGGGCCGAGATGATGAAGTCGGGGCGGTGGTGCTCGCCGAGGGCCAGCACGTCGAGGCCGGTTTCATCGGCCAGCTTGCCCATGGCCAGGAGCTCCTGCATGCGTTGGACGGCAGCGTGGTTCTGGCCGGCTACGTGGGCCGGGGCGATTTCACCGAATGAGCTAATTCCGATTTGCATAGTAGATGATAAATGAAGTAGAGACGCATACTTGCGTCTCGTCGTTGAACAACCGGCAAAGGGGCCAAGCGTTTCCGTTCAACGACGAGACGCAAGTATGCGTCTCTACAACAGTCAGTAAAAAGGCTTACTTCACGTCCGGCGTCACGCCCATGTTGGCGTAGCAGAAGCTCCACACGTCGGCCCACTCGTCGATTTGCAGCTTGGTGCTTTTGCCCGCGCCGTGGCCGGCGTTCACATCCACGCGGATGAGGGTGGGGTTGGGGCCGGTGTTGGCGGCTTGCAGGGCGGCGGCGAATTTGAAGGAGTGCGCGGGCACCACCCGGTCGTCGTGGTCGGCCGTCGTTATCATAGTGGCGGGGTAGGCGGCGGGCTTCAGATTGTGCAGAGGCGAGAATTTCAGCAGGTTCTCGAACTGCGCTTTATCGGCGGAGGTGCCGTATTCGGGCGCCCAGTTCCAGCCGATGGTGAAGGTCTGGTAGCGGAGCATGTCCATGACGCCTACGGCGGGCAGGGCCACTTTGCAGAGGTCGGGGCGCTGCGTCATGGTGGCGCCTACAAGCAGGCCGCCGTTCGAGCCGCCCGCGATGGCGAGGTGGTCGTAGTCGGTGTACTTGTTGGTTTTGAGGTATTCGGCAGCGGCAATGAAGTCGTCGAATACGTTCTGCTTGTTGGGCGTCATGCCGGCTTTGTGCCAGGCTTCGCCGTATTCGCCGCCGCCGCGCAGGTTGGGGATGGCCAGGATACCGCCATTCTCCAGCCACAGCATGCGCGCCACCGAGAAGCCGGGCGTGAGCGAAATGTTGAAGCCGCCGTAGGCGTAGAGGTAGGTGGGGTTTTTGCCGTTCAGCTCCACGCCTTTTTTGCGGACGATGAACATGGGAATCTTCGTGCCGTCCTTGCTGGGGTAGAATACCTGCGTGGTTTCGTAGTCGGCCGGGTTCACGTCCACTTTCGGGGCGCGGAATACGGTGCTAGTATTGGTGGCGAGGTCGTACTTATAGATGGTAGTCGGGTAGGTGAAAGAGGTGAAGGCGTAGTACACCGCCTTAGCATCGCGCCGGCCGCCGAAGCCGCTGGCGGTGCCAATAGCCGGCAGTTTCACGTCGTGCTCGAACTTGCCCAGCTCCGAATACACCTTCACCTGCGAGCTGGCATCGTTCAGGTAATCGGCAATCAGCTTGCCGCCTACCTGCGTCACGCTTTCCAGCTTGTTTTTGCTTTCGGGCAGCACATCGTGCCAGTTGGCTTCGGCGGGCTTCTTCGGGTCGATGCGGATGACGCGGTAGTTGGGAGCTTTGTAATTGGTGTACACCAGCACCTCGCCGCCCACGTTGCCGATGACGTTGTTGTTGAACTCGTAGCTCGGAATGAGCATGGTCCAGGTTTTGGCCTGCCTGGGGTCGGTGAGGTCGCGCACCAGCAGCTGGTTGCCGTCGGCCTTGCCATCGGTGAGCGTCAGGGCCAGAAACCGCTCGTCCTCGGTGGCCGTGGCGAAGCGGAAGCCGAGGGGCATTTTCGGGTTCTCGTACACCAGCTGGTCGGCGCTTTGGGGCGTGTTCAGCTTGTGGAAATACACTTTGTGGAACTCATTCTTGCCCGAAAGGCCGTTTTCGCCGGCTTTGGGTGCGTCGTAGCGGCCGTAGTAGAAGCCGTTCTTCGTCCACGAGGTGCCCGAGACTTTCACCCATTCCAGGGTTTCGGGCAGCAGCTTGTTGGTTTGCAGGTCCATGATGCGGACCTTGTGCCAGTCGGAGCCGCCGCCGCTGGTGGCGTAGGCCAGGTAGCGGTGGTCGTTGCTGAACTCGGTGCCCGCCAGCGCGGTGGTACCGTCGGCCGAGAACTTGTTCGGGTCGAGCAGAATTTGCGGCTCCTCGGTGCCGCGCTGGCGGTAGAGCACGGCCTGGTTCTGCAGGCCGTCGTTCTTGCTGAACACCAGCTCTGACCCAACCTGCTCGGGCACGCCAAACCGCTCGTAGTTCCAGATTTTGGTGAGCCGCTCGCGGATTTTATCCCGGAACGGAATCTGCTTTAGATAGCCGAAGGTCACCTCGTTCTCAGCCGTGACCCAAGCCTTGGTTTCGGGCGAGTCCAGGGCTTCGAGCCAGCGGTAGGGGTCCGGCACTTTGGTGCCGAAATAGGTGTCGGTGAAGTCGGTTTTACGGGTTGCGGGGTATTTCACGGGGGGCAGGGGAGGGGGCAGCTCCAGGCCGGCGCGGCGGCTGGGCTCGCCGTTTTCGGGCACGGTGGTTTCGGTGAGGGCCTGGCGGTTGGGCAAGGTGTTGTGGGCGGGCGGGGCAGTGGCCCGGCAGGCCGTAGCGGCCGCCAATATGGCAACCAGGGGTAACGCAGCTTTCATAAAAATGTAAGGAGGATGAAGGCCGTTGTCAGCCAAACAAATTGCGTATCAAGGTTATAAATCAGTCCATTTGAACATCATCGGCCACTGCGCCGCTTTGGTTGCGGGGAATGGCATCGGCGGCGGGAGCAGGTGCGGCCGTCGTCGTTTCAACGCTGGTTTGGCTGATGGCGGAAGCTACCAGCTCGGGTAGGTTGGCGCGCAGCCAGCGCAATTCCTCGTCTACGCGCTGGCTCACGAGGCTCTCCACTTCCAGGCGCTGGGCGGGGCTGAGCTGGTTGAGAACCGGTGTAGTGGGGGCATTGTTGGCCTCGGGGACAGAAGAGGCAGCGAGCACCAGGGCTTCGGCGCGTTTCACACGGGCCACAGAGTCGGCCACGGCGGCGCTGGTTTCGGTGGCGGCGGCCTGGGCGGTGGTGGCGGCGTGCTTGGCTTCCAGGGTTTCGCGGCGCTGCTGGCGGCGCCACTGGCCCAGCGTCACGCGCAGCATGATGTAGAGCACCAAACTCAGAATGCCCAGAATGAGCGCCAGCGGGGCCGCAAACCGGTACAGCAGGCTGCCGGGACCAGTAGCAGGCAGGGCAGCGGCCGAAGTGCCGGCGGCGTCGCGCTCGGCGGCGGCCTGGGCTTCGGCGGCCTCAGCCGGGCCGGGCGCGCCGGGGGCGGCGGTCGTGGTGTCGGCCATCTCGGGGGCCATGGCGGCCGACACTTCGCCCAGCGGCGTGCCCGAAGTCACGTAGTTGGTGAGGGCGGTTTCGAGGGCGGCCACGCGGGCCATGCGGGCGGGGTCTTTGCGGCGGGCGGGCGAGCTTTTCAGCTTGCTGATAATGGCTTTGGTGAGGGCGGCCAGCCGGGCGGGGTTGTCTTTCTTGCCCTGGTAAATAGCGCCCCGGCCTTCAATGGACTGATACAGCACGCTGTACACGCGCAGGCTGTCGGGCCGGATGCTGGCGGCCAGGGCATCGAGGTTGCCGCCATCGCAGCGCACGGTGTTTTTGAGGTTGGGCCGGCCGGCGTCGTCGTACACGAAGCGCACCGTGGCGCACCAGATTTGCACCTTCGATTCATCGAGCGAGGGCTGGCCGAGCGGCGTTTGGGCGCGGGCCGAACCCAGGAACAAAGTGGCCCACAGGGCGGCCAGAACAAAGCGGAAAGTCATAAGCAGCGCGATTTTACCGGAAAAGTACGGTTTTGGGCGCAACTTATTAGGGGATGGATGCTACACGTCCTTTTGTGCCTCATATCATGGGGGAAAGGAAACCACAGGGGCAATCAACCCGAGTTGCGGAATAATCAGTCAAGCACCAGTGGGGCTTCCATTCGATACGCCGCACCTTGGTTTCATGATGAAGAACAGGATGATAGCAAAAGAATTACGCAGACCCCCGACTAACGCACTAGATTTGCTACTGTATTCCCCCCTCATACTTTATCCACCCTTTTTTCTTTTTCAAGCATGACAAATCCTTTACGATTCACGCCGCGCCACGCGCGGAGTGGCCGTTGGGCCGGCGCGCTGGCGCTGCTGGCCTGGCTGCTGCCGGCGCTGGGCCACGCCCAGGGCCGGGCCGATGCCTACGGCTTCACCCAAACCACGGGCACTTACTCGGCCATCACCGGCACGGTTATCAGCACCAGCAGCGACGACAACGTGGTGTACCCCGCCACCACGCTGCCCTTCACGTTCACCTACGCGGGCACGGCGTACACCACCCTGCGCATCACCTCGAACGGTTACGTCACGTTTGGTGCTACCGCGCCCAGCTCTAGCGGCTACACGCCCATCTCATCGACTACCGGCTACGACGGGGCCATCTCCGCGTTTGGCCTCGATGGGGGCGGCCGTAGCAATACGGGGGCGGCCATCAGCACCGCCACCGAGGGCACGGCTCCGAACCGGGAGTTTGTGGTGCAGTACGCCAACTGGAGCGCCTACGGCAGCGTGGGCGGGGTAGAAAACTACCAGATTCGGCTGGCCGAAACCAGCAACGTCATCCGCATCGTGTACGGCAGCTTCACCGGACTAGCCGCCGGCACCAACCCGCAGGTGGGCCTGCGCGGGGCCGCCGCCACCGATTTCAATAACCGCGTGAGTGCCGTGGGCTGGGACCAGACCAATACCGGGGCCGCGCTCACCAACACCTCCACGGTAGCCGTGAGCGCCACCCTGATTCCGGCTTCGGGCCTGACTTATACTTACACGCCCTCCACCACGGCGCAACTGCCGGCCATCCGGCCCACGGCCACGGCCGTTTCGGGCAGCACGGCCACGGTGGCCTTTGTGGCCCCGGCACCAGCTACCGCCCCCACGTCCTACACCGCTACCGTGACGCCCGCCATAACCGGCAGCCCCTTCACGGTCACGGCTTCGCCCTTCAGCCTGACCGGCCTGGCCGCTACCACGCCCTACGCGGTGAGCATCGTGGCCAACTATGCGGCCGGGGCTTCGCTGCCCACCGAAACCCGCTTTGTGACGGGTGTGGCTTGTGCGCCACCCACGGCGCTGACCGTTAGCGCCATCAGCACTACCTCGGCCAGCCTGTCGTTTACCAACTACGGCCCGGGCGTGACGACCTACACTGTGACGACGACGCCCGCTACCAGCACCTACACCGTCAGCAGTGCCACCACTACCGCACCGCTGGTACTCACGGGCCTCACGGCCGGCACCGCCTACACGGTGAGTGTGGTGAGCAACTGCGCTGCCGGAGGCGTGGCCACTGCCGCCACCACCACCTTCACCACGGCTTTCGCCTGCGTGACGCCAACCTACGCCGCACTGCCCTACACGCAGACGTTTGAGAACACGTGGGTGAGCAACTGCGCCTTGCGCGAGGTGCCGAGCCTGAACTGGAAAATGACGGCCGGCAACGACCCCGATGCCTCGTTCCGCCGCTACGACGATGGGGCCGCCGCCAACTGGTCGTCGACCTCCTACGGTTATACGCCGGCGGGCAGCAACGCGGGCGGGGCTTCGTCCTCGTTCTCGGCCCGCTACCACTCGGGCAACGTGTCGCCGGTAACCGAATTCGCCACGTTCGACCTCTACGCCAACGCCAGCGGCGGCACGGGCACGCCCACGCTCACTTTTGACTACATCAACACCTCGGGTTCGGACAAAATCGAAGTGCTGCTGAGCACCGACGGCGGCACCACGTTCGGCGCGCCGCTGTTCACGCAGGTGACCAACAGCGCCTGGACCACCTACACCGTGCCCCTGACCGGGGCTACGGCCACGAGCGTGATTCGATTCCGCGCCACGGGCGATAATGGCAGCACCGACATCGGCCTCGATAACGTGGGCGTGAACTACGTGACCTGCGCGCCAGCCACAGCCGTAGCGGTACCGGCGGCTAGCATCACCACCACCACGGCTCAGGTGACGTTTACCCCCTCGGCCAGTGGCGTGACTGACTACACAGTGACGACCTCCCCGGCCACCACCCAGGCCAACGCCACCACCTCGCCCATCACCCTCACCGGCCTGACGCCCGGCACCCCCTACACCGTGACGCTGACCACCAACTGCTCCGGCGGTGTGGGTACTTCCACGGCCACGTCCCCGGTGAGCTTCACCACGGCTTTCGCCTGCGTGACGCCAACCTACGCCGCGCTGCCCTACACGCAGACGTTCGAGAACACGTGGGTAAGCAACTGCGCCCTGCGCGAGGTGCCGAGCCTGAACTGGAAAATGACGGCCGGCAATGACCCCGACGCTTCGTTCCGCCGCTACGACGACGGCGCGGCCGGCAACTGGACCGGCGGCTCGACCAACTACGGCTACACGCCGGCCGGCAGCAACGCGGGCGGGGCTTCGTCCTCGTTCTCGGCCCGCTACCACTCGGGCAACGTGTCGCCGGTAACCGAATTTGCCACGTTCGACCTCTACGCCAACGCCAGCGGCGGCACGGGCACGCCCACGCTCACTTTTGACTACATCAACACCTCGGGTTCGGACAAAATCGAAGTGCTGCTGAGCACCGACGGCGGCACCACGTTTGGTGCGCCCTTGTTCACGCAAATTTTGGCTGCCAACTGGACTACCTACACCGTGCCCCTGCCGGGTGCCACGGCCACGAGCGTGATTCGCTTCCGTGCCACGGGCGACAACGGCAGCACCGACATCGGCCTCGACAACGTGGGCGTGAACTACGTGGCTTGCTCCATTGTGGCAGGCCTGGGCGTGGCAAACATCACCGCCACCACCGCCAACGTGACCTTCACGGCTCCGAGCGGCGGGGCCAGCTACACCGTAACCTACACTCCCGCCGGCGGCACGGCTACCACCGTCACGCCCGCCCCCACGGCCTCGCCCGTGCCCCTCACGGGCCTCACGCCCAACACTACCTACACCGTGAGCGTGAGCACCAACTGCGCCGGCAGCACCACTTCGGCGGCAGTAACCACGACCTTCACCACCGCCTGCGTGGCGGCGCCCTACGCCGCAGTGCCCTACACGCAAACCTTTGAGAGCACCTGGGCCAGTGCCTGCGGCACCCGCGACGTGCCCGACGCTAACTGGCGCTCTACCCCACTGACGGGTAACAACGCCTGGCGGCGCTTCGACGACGGCACTGCTGGCGGCTGGAGTACCACCAGCGGCGCCTACAGCCCGGCCGGCAGCAACGCCGCCGGCGCTACGTCCTCGTTCTCGGCTCGCTTCCACTCCTACAACGCCACTACGGGCAGCCAGGGCCAGCTTGACCTGTATGCCAACGTAAGCGGCGGCACTGGCACGGCTACGCTGAGCTTCGACTACATCAACACCTCGGGCACGGATAAGCTGGAGGTGCTGCTGAGCACCGACGGTGGTACCACGTTCAGCACCACGCCTTTGTTTACGCAAATACTGGCTGCGAACTGGACCACCTACACCGTGCCGCTGACCGGAGCCACGGCCACGAGCATCATCCGCTTCCGCGCCACGGGCGATGACGGCCTCACCGACATCGGCCTCGACAACGTGGGCATCACCTACGTGGCTTGCGCACCGGTTACGGCCCTGGCAGTGCCAGCGGCCACCATCACCACCACCACGGCCCAGGTGACGTTCACGGCCCCGGCCAGCGGCTCGACCACCTACACGGTGACGACCTTCCCGGCCACCACCCAGGCCAACGCCACCACTTCGCCCATCACCCTCACCGGCCTGACTGCCGGCACTGCCTACGCCGTGACGCTAACCGCCAACTGCACCGGTGGAGGCAACTCGTCGCCCGTTACCACCACTTTCACGACGCCTTTTGCCTGCGTGACGCCGACCTACGCCACGCTGCCCTACACGCAGACGTTCGAGAACACGTGGGTAAGCAACTGCGCCCTGCGCGAGGTGCCGAGCCTGAACTGGAAAATGACGGCCGGCAATGACCCCGACGCTTCGTTCCGCCGCTACGACGACGGCGCGGCCGGCAACTGGACCGGCGGCTCGACCAACTACGGCTACACGCCGGCCGGCAGCAACGCGGGCGGGGCTTCGTCCTCGTTCTCGGCCCGCTACCACTCGGGCAACGTGTCGCCGGTAACCGAATTCGCCACGTTCGACCTCTACGCCAACATAAACGCCGGCACGGCCACCAACGTACCGACGTTGAAGTTTGACTACATCAACACCTCGGGTTCTGACAAAATCGAGGTGCTACTGAGCACCGATGGCGGGGCTACGTTTGGCGCGCCCCTTTTCACGCAAATCCTGGCTGCGAACTGGACCACCTACACCGTGCCGCTGACCGGGGCCACGGCCACGAGCGTGATTCGCTTCCGCGCCACGGGCGACAACGGCAGCACCGACATCGGCCTCGACAACGTGAACGTGAGCTACATCGTGACCACTGCCACCACCACGGCCCTCACGGCCGCCGGGGTGAGCGTGTACCCCAACCCGGCCCACGAGAGCTTCACGGTACGGGTGCCCGCCGTGGCCAACGCCACGAGCGTGCAGGCCGAACTGCTCAACGCCCTCGGGCAGGTGGTGCGCCGACAGTCGGCAGCGTTACCCGCTGCCGGGGCCTCGCTCCTGATTCCCACCACCGATTTGGCGACCGGTGTATACACGCTGCGTCTGCGGGCCGGCGATGCCAGCCTGGTCAAGCGCGTGGTTATCAACTAGATTGCTTGAGCCGGTCCCGCCTGGGGCCGGCTCTCAGGTTGGCTTGATTGAGCATACTAAAAAGCCCCGACTGCCAGTGCAGTCGGGGCTTTTTGGCGTTAATATCGGCGGTGCTCAGGCGCCTCGCGCGACTTTAGCTGTAGTCGATTTCGGTATTATCGCCGATATTCAGCGAGTGGTTCATGCCCCGGAACGAAGCATCGGAACCCACGATGCAGTCGTGCATCACGGCCGAGCGCAACTCCGAGTAGCTGCCGATGATGGAGTCGCTCAGGATGCAGTTTTTGACGATGGTTTTGTCGCCGATGGCCACGTTGGGGCCGATGATGGAGTGCGAAATCTGGCAGCCGCGCCCAATGCTGACCGGCGGAATAATCACGGCGTCCGGATAGTCGGAATAGTTTTGGTTGTCCAGGAATTCGGGGCGGTTCAGCAGGCGGGCGTTGGCTTCGAGTAGGGTTTCCTTGCGGCCGCAGTCGAACCAGTTGTCCACCGGGCAGGTCGTCATCGCCTCGCCCTCCTCGATGAGGTGCATCAGCGCGTCGGTGAGCTGAAATTCGCCGTGGGTCCGCGCGTCCGAGTCGATGAGCCACTCCAGGGCCTGGGCCAGCTTTTCGGGATAAGCCAGCTTGTATAGGCCCACCATGGCGAAGTTTGATTTGGGAATTTTGGGCTTTTCCACCACCTTGTTTACCCGGCCGTTGCTGCCGGTTTCCACCAGCCCGAACATGCTGGGGGTTTTCACTTCCTTCACGGCCAGCACCGAGCCGGGCGTGGCCATGAGGGCCGCCAGGTCCACGTCCACAATGGTATCGCCGAGCATGATAAGTACGCCGTCGGGGTCGTGGCGAAATTCCTCACGGGCCAGCCACAGCGCGTGGCCGATGCCCTCGCGCGGTTCCTGCACCACAAACGTGGCCTTGAGGTCGGGGTACTGGCGGCGCACGTAGCGCACGATTTTATCGCCCAGGTAGCCCACGATGAACACAAATTCGGTGAGGCCGGCGGCCTGCAAACGGTCGATGATGTGGCCCAGAATGGTGTTGCCGGCCACCGGCACCAGGCTTTTGGGCTGGGTGTGGGTGTGGGGACGCAGGCGCGAGCCAATGCCGGCAACGGGAATAACAGCTTTCATGAAACGGGGCTGTGTAATGAAGTAGGCGGGGGGACGATAAAGGAAGGCGTTCGGGCCAGCTAAGCAGCAAGCTACAACCACTAGGGCTAAGCTGCGTACTTTGCCCCAAACCCGGTACCAAACCGGGGCAGCGGCCGTAGGTTTGGCCCGCTGCGCTTTCAACCCCCGAATACCCTTCACCAACACCCTTCACAACCCATCATGAAACGCTTTCTTCTCTATTTCGCGGGCTTGGCCCTGTTGCTCACCCAGTCGTCGTGCGGCTACAACGGCATGGTGACGCGCGACCAGGCCGTGAAGGCCCAGGCCGGCAACGTGCAAAGCGCCTACCAGCGCCGCAACGACCTCATCGGTAACCTGGTGAACACCGTGAAAGGTGCCGCCAAGTTTGAGCAGGGCACGCTCACCAGCGTCATCGAAGCCCGCGCCAAAGCCACCAGCGTGCAGCTGAACGCCAACGACCTGACGCCCGAAAACATCAAGAAATTCCAGGATGCCCAGAGCCAGGTGTCGGCCGGGCTGGGCCGCCTGCTGGCCGTGTCCGAAAACTACCCCGACCTGAAAGCCAACGCCAACTTCCAGGAACTGCAGGCCCAGATTGAAGGCACCGAAAACCGCATCAACGTGGAACGCAACAAGTTCAACGCCGTGACGAACGACTACAACACGTTCACCCGCTCGTTCCCGAACAACCTGTTTGCCGGCATGTTCGGCTTCCCGCCCAAGCCTTACTTCGAGGCCGACCCGGCCGCCAGCAAGGCTCCGACCGTTCAGTTTTAGGGTTGAATCTTGTGTAGGGTGCGGGGCTTGTCCCCGCCCGCCGTCCGCGCCGTTTCAACGATTCCGTGCAGCGCCGGGCGGGGGCAAGCCCCGCACCCTACTCCCATATAATTCCATGACCTCCCCCCTTACTCCCGCCCAGGATGCGGCTCTGGTGGCCGCCATCCGGCAGGCCGAAGTCACCACTTCCGGCGAAATCCGGGTGCATCTCGAAGACACCTGCCCCACGCCCGAGCCGCTGGACCGCGCCGCTCAGGTATTTGGCGAGCTGAATATGCACAAAACCGCTGCCCGCAACGGCGTCCTGTTTTACCTGGCCTGGCAAAGCCGGCAGTTTGCCGTCGTAGGCGATTCGGCCATCAACGCGGCCGTGCCCGACGACTTCTGGGAAACCACTAAGGAAGCCGTGCTCGAGCAGTTCCGGCACGAAAACTACGTGCTGGGCCTGGAGCGCGGCATCCGAATGGTGGGCGAGCAGCTCAAGCGCTACTTTCCCTACAACGCCGCCACCGACCAGAACGAGCTGGACGATTCCATTTCTTTCGGCGGTCAAAAACCGTCTTCCGACGCATGAAAAATTCCGTGGCTACTGCCAGGATATCGCCTTTGTTGAGCTTCTCCCTGCTGAAATCAGCTGTGTCAAGGGCATGGTGGCCAATGCTGCTGCTGTTGTTTGGGCTGGCATCAGCCCTGAGCAGCGCGGCCCAGAACATCCCGCCCCGGCCTAATCCCCCCCGCCTAGTCAACGACCTGGCCGGGCTGATGCAGGGCGGGGAGGCCGACCAGCTGGAGCGCAAGCTGGTGGCGTACAACGACAGCACGTCGTCGCAAATCGCCGTGGTCACCGTGCCAAATCTCGACGGCGACGACATTGCCGACTATGCCCAGAAGCTGTACGAAGGCTGGGGCATTGGCCGCAAGGGCAAGAACAACGGCATTCTGATTCTGGTGGCGCAGCAGGAGCACACCGCCCGCATCCAGACCGGCTACGGCCTAGAAGGAGCCGTGCCCGATGCCCTGGCCAAGCGCATCATCAGCAACACGCTGGTGCCGGCCTTCCGTCAGAATCAGTACTACGCCGGCCTCGATAGGGCTACCGACCAGCTCATTGCCCTAGCCAAAGGCGAATACCAGGCCGACCCCGCCGACGCCCGGCCCCAGGGCCAGGGCGACCGCACCGGCTCGGGCTTTCCATTCTGGATTATCATTCTCGTGATGGTCATCGTGTTCACCATGATACGCAACCGGGGCGGTGGCGGCGGGCGCGGCAACCGGGGCTTTGGCGGCGGCTTTGTTCCGCCCATCATCTTTGGTGGTGGCTTCGGCGGCGGTGGCGGCGGCTGGGGAGGCGGTGGCGGCGGAGGTGGCGGCTTCGGGGGCTTTGGCGGCGGCAGCAGTGGCGGCGGCGGGGCCAGTGGCAGCTGGTAAAGCCTCCGCAAATGCTAAAAAAAGAACAGGCCCCGCATCAATGCGGGGCCTGTTCTTTTTCGGTGTGCGTCGGGTCGGATTAATGGTCGCTGCGAACCCCGGCTGGAATGGCAATGGCCAGCCGGTTTTCGGCGGGCGGTACCGGGCAGGAATAGCCGTGGTTGTAGGCGCAGGACGGGTTGTAGGCCCGGTTGAAGTCCAGCGCCAAAGTCCTGGTGCCAGCCGGTGGAATGCGCAGGTCGATGTACCGGCCACCGCCGTAGCTGCCGTGCCCATTGGTGAGGTCGGTGAACGGCACAAACAGGTAATCCTCCAGTCCGGGCCGCTTCAGCAGCTCCTGGTTTTGGTACACGCTCAGGCGTTGGGGCTGGCCGTTCAGCACGAAGCGCAGCTCGCCATACTTGCGGTACATGGGACGCCGGGCAGTGCTGGTTTCCATAGCAAACGGCCGGGAAGTGGAATCGCGCACCAGGGTGGCTTCCACGTAGTAGCTATAATCGGTCGGGAAAAAGGGCAGGGTAGTAAGGGCCTGTTGTTCAGCTGGCGTGAGCGGCGACTCCTGCGGGTCGTGGAATTCCTTGTTCAGGGCCGTCTGAAATTCCAATACACTCTGCTGATGGGCAGAAGCCGTGAGGTGAGTGGCAACAGCGGGTGCTTGCGCGGCCGCCACCACGGGCAGCAGCACTGCCAGGCAGACCGGTAGAAGGAAACGATTCATGCGCCAAAGCTACCGCAGAAGCCGCCAAAAGCCCGGCCGCCAACCACAGCAATCGGCCCGGTCTCAACCTTTTTGGCGTCGGCACAGTATCAGGCCTAACCCGGTAGCCAGCGTGCTACGCGGCTTTCACCTCCCTTCTTTTTCTTTCACGCCATGAATGCTTCCCGTTTTACCCTTTTTCTTTTTCTCAGCGTGATGGCTACTGCGCTGACTGGCTGCGAAGTCATCGGCGACATTTTCAAAGCCGGCGCTTACACGGGCATTATTGCCGTGTTTATCGTGGTGGCGCTGCTGTTCTTCATCGTGAGCAAAATGCGTGGCCCGCGCCCCTAATCCGGCGTGTAGCAACCACAAAAAAGCGCGGCTCCCTGGCGGGAGTCGCGCTTTTTTTATGTCTTTCAATTGGGAAAAGCTAGGCGCTTTTCTTGCTGGGCATGGTGCCGATAATGTGGTCCCAGAGCGTGCTGCTTACGCCGAAGGCCACTTCGTCCTGCCGGTAGTGGTGCTGGCTGTGGTGCGTCCACCACACTTTCAGGAAGTTTTTGGGCGGAGAGTAGGCGTGAATGGCGTAGTGCACAAACAAGTACATGGCATACCCAAACGTGAAACCCGACAGCAGCCCAAACGCATACGAGCCGAAGCTGAAGCGGAAAATGAAAAACAGCAGCGACGCCACGAACACCGTGATGATGGGCGGCATGGCCAGCCGGGTTTTATCCTTGGGGTACTCGTGGTGCACGCCGTGCATAGTGTACTGAAACTTGGCCCGGCCCGGCGTAGTGGCCGGAATGTGGTACACGTAGCGGTGCACCAGGTATTCCACCAGCGTAAAAGCCAGCAGCCCCACCAAAAACAGCCCCAGCGCGGCCACACCCGTCATGAAGCCATGCGTAAGGCCATAATACATGCTGATGATGCCCGTAGCGGCAAAAATGCCCACTGGCAACGCGATGTGCGTGTGCGAAAGCCGCTCCAGCACCGGGTTTTGGAAGAGTTGGGCCGAGCCTTTGTGCTTGGGCCGGACAGGGGCTGCCGTAGCGGGGGTAGGTGCCTCGTTTACAGCCGGTTCTTCGGTGGATACTGATTGCATAGGGGTAACAGACGTCGAACGAATCAATTAACAAAATTACGATGCGGGCGGCAATGTCGCGGGGAGGGCAAATCCGGCCCCCGCCAGCTGGGCCACCACGGCCGGTAACGTGCAGGATGCCGAGCACCGCAGCCGCGCCTGGGCATAAAACTTACTCCGGGCGGCAAGAGTTTCGCGCAGCCAGGCCTCGGCCCCGCCGGCAGCGGCCAGTAAGGGGCGTTTAGCTACTTCTTCGGGAGGTAGGCGCGCGGCTAGCATCTCAATGGGCACATCGAGCCAGAGCGTGGGGCCGGCCTGGTTGAGCAGGGCCATGTTATCATGAAAGCAGGGGGTGCCGCCGCCCGTGGCCAGCACCAGCGGCGGCCCGGCGTGGGCCAGCGCATCGCGCAGCACCGCCGCTTCCAGGGCCCGGAAGCTGACTTCGCCGTCTTCGGCAAAAATGGCGCGCACGCTGCGGCCGGTGCGGGCTTCAATGGCTACGTCCAGGTCCAGAAACGGGCGGTTGAAGTGGGCGGCCAACTGGCGGCCGAGGGTGGTTTTGCCCGCGCCGGGCAGGCCCACCAGGCTCAAGTGCCCAGAGCCGCCGCGCGGAATAATGGAGTCGGTGGTCAGAAGAGGTTTTTTATTGTCTGTCATCCTGAGCTTGCGAAGGACCTTATCACGTCCTTATTATCTGAATTACTGCAAAATGTTCAGCGGTGATAAAGTCCTTCGCAAGCTCAGGATGACAGGCCATTGCCTTGAATGCCGAACGCGCTAACTCAGTTTCACGCGCGGGTCGAGTATGGCGTAGAGGACGTCCACGATAATATTTATCAGTACAAATAATGCGGCTACAAACAGCGTCGACCCCATTACCACCGGAAAATCGAGGTTTTCGACGGCGCGAAGCGTCACGGTGCCCAGGCCTTTCCAGTTGAAGATGTATTCGATGAAAAACGCGCCCGCCATGAGCGAGGCCAGCCAACCCGATACGGCCGTCACCACCGGGTTCAGGGCGTTGCGCAGGGCGTGGTGCAGCACGGTGGCGGTGCGGCTCAGGCCCTTAGCCCGCGCCGTGCGGATATAGTCCTGGCTCAGCACATCGAGCATGCTGGAGCGGGTGAGCTGCGTGATGATGGCCAGCGGCCGGATGCCCAGCGCCACGGCCGGCAGTAGCAAATTGCGCAGCACGAGGTGCCGCACGCCCGTAAATGGGTCCGTTTCGTAGAGTTGGCCGGTGAGGCTCAGACCCGTCCAGTGGCTCCAGTAAAAACCAAAGGTGACGGCAATGAGAATGGCGGCCACAAACGACGGCACTGAAATGCCCAGCACCGACGTGCTCACCAGCACCCTATCCAGCCACGACTGGGGCCGCAGCGCTGCTACTACGCCGAAGGCCACGCCGCCCACGCTGGCTATGAGCATGGCGGCCAGCGCCAGCCACATGGTACCGGGGAAATAATCGAGCAGAATACGCAGCACATCCTTGTTGCTCTGGAAGGAGCGGCGCAGATAAGGCGTTTTCAGCACCAGGGCTTTGCTGCCCAGCGGCAGCACCGCGAAGCCGCCGTAGCGGGCGCGGCCGGCCGAGTCGGCGGGGTGCAGGCCGAGCGGCGAAATATCGTTCAGGTAGCCCACTAAGCGGGCGGGCAAGGGCTGGTCGAGGCCGAGGTCGGCGGTGATGGCGGCTTTGGTGGCCAGGTCGCTGCGCTGGCCGGCGAGCAGCGCGGCGGGGTCGCCGGGCAGCACGTTGAAGAGCAGAAACACCGTGCAGGCCACGCCAACCAGTACAAGCACGCCCTGGCCCAGGCGACGGAGGATAAAGGCGAGCATAAACTACTCCTTCAGCACTTTTTCCACCTGCCACAGCGCCGGAATGTCGTGGTAGTGGTACTTGGCTTTCACCACGCCGTTTTGCAGCACCATGAGGCCGGGGTTGGAGCGGATGATGGATTTGAGTACCGTGGCATCGGCGAAGTAGTAAGCGCCGGGCAGGTTCACGTCGTGGCGGAACGAGTCGAACTTGGCTGCGCTGGTACTCGTGATGGTGA
The DNA here is from genome assembly GCF_054783255.1 of Hymenobacter ruber. Lineage (NCBI taxonomy): Bacteria > Pseudomonadati > Bacteroidota > Cytophagia > Cytophagales > Hymenobacteraceae > Hymenobacter > Hymenobacter ruber. The sequence continues at coordinate 1,329,828 of NZ_BAAGQX010000002.1, read as the reverse complement.
GGGGCGTGATGTTGCGGCGCGATTTGGCGGCCGCATCCATCAGGGCGTTGATGGCCGTGAACCGGTCGCGGTCTGCCTTATTGGTGTTTTGCACGATGAGCACCAGCTTGCTGCCTTTCAGCAGTTCCTGGGTGTAGGAATTGCCGTTGACGTCCGAAACCTCGAAATCGGTGATGACCGGGGTGGAGGTTTTGGGATTCAGCGATTCCATGGCCTGGTATTTCCAGGTGGTATCGGTGGGGTAGGCGTCGAAGGTCTTGGTTTCGCCGTTGCGCGTCATCGTGTAGCGGTACTGGGCGGGCTCGGCGGGCTTCATCAGTTTGCCAATGTCGTTGCCAACTTTATAAGGCAGGAAATCGAAGTAGGGGAGGTGGCCCAATGCCCGCACCCCAATGCCGATGGCAATGGCCGTAGCAAACGTCATGACCATAATCCCGAACGTGCCCGTGACAAAGGAATGCCGCAAAAACCGCTGGTGCGTGAACACCACCAGCCATAGCACCAGCAGGAACATGTCCTTGGCAAACGACATCCAGGGCGTGAGCTTGATGAAATCGCCGAAGCAGCCGCAGTCCGTCACCTTGTTGAAGGCCGCCGAATAGAAGGTGAGGAAGGCGAAGAAAATGAGCAGCCCCAGCAGCACCCACAGCGTGATGCGCAGGTGCCAGCGCAGCAGCAGCGCCACTCCCAGAATGACTTCGAGCGAGCTGAGCAGGATGGATAGCGTGCGCGAAAAGTCCTTGAACCAGAAGAAAAGCCCTTCCAGCGACGGCACCGAAACGGCAAATACCTCGAAGTATTCTTCCAGCTTGTAGGCCGTGCCCACCGGGTCGTTCAGCTTAATCAGACCCGAAAAAATGAACAGCGCGCCCAGCAAAAACCAGCACACGCGGGTGATGGTGCGCAACAAATGAGGGGCCGGCGCAACGGCCGGAGCAGAGCTAGTTGGAGACATAAGACAAAGTAAGCCGGTGGCAAACGCGCAGGCAACGCGCAATGTTTGGGTAAAGGTCGGGCCGCCGGACGAAGTAAGGCCAGAAGATATATTATAAGGAACGTCATGCTGAGCGCAGCCGATGCATCTCTACCGCACAAGTAATCTAATTTACTTCAGCAGTAGAGATGCTTCGGCTGCGCTCAGCATGACGTTCTTTTTCTCGTTTAACTCCTTACCCTTCGCCCCGCAAAATCAGCGCAAACACGGCGTAGTTCAGCATGTCGCGGTAGCTGCCTTCTACGCTCTCGCTCACCAGCGCCGCGCCACCGATGTCTTCGAGCTGCTTCACGCGGTGCAGCTTCATCAGAATCAGGTCGGTGATGCTGGCTACGCGCATTTGGCGCCAGGCTTCACCGTAGTCGTGGTTTTTGGCCAGCAAGAGGCGGCGGTTTTCGGCGGCTTCGTGGTCGTAGGCGAGGGCCACGGCCTCCGGCGTCATATCGAGCGGCGTGTCCTGGGGCAGGTGCAGCTGCATCAGGGCAATGAGGCAGTAGTTGATGATGGCCACGAACTCCTCGTTCACGTCATCGGCTACCAGCTGCACGCCGGTTTCCTGAATGGTCCGGATGCGGTTGGCCTTGATAAAAATCTGGTCCGTGACCGAGGGCAGGCGCAAAATGCGCCACGCCGTGCCGTAGTCGTGGGTTTTGGCCAGGAACAGGGTGCGGCAGCGGGCCAGCAGCAGGTCGTAGTGTTCGGGAGTGTTCAAGCGGTGCGCGACAACTTAATATTGTCATCCTGAGCAGCGCGAAGGACCTTATCACGTCCGCCCTGCTTTGAGTAAATAATTCCAAAAACACGCAGCCGTGATAAGATGCTTCGTGCCTCAGCATGACAAAGTAAATCCATGCATTCTCAGCATCCGTCTATTCACCCCGCCGCTCAGTCACTCCACAGCCCCCACGGCCGCCTGCTCGATTTGCGCCGGCCGCAGGTGATGGGCATCCTCAACCTCACGCCCGACTCGTTCTTCGCCAACAGCCGCGTGGCCTCCGAAAACGACCTGCTCACCCGCGCCGAGGCCATGCTCCAAGCCGGGGCCGCCATGCTCGACCTCGGGGCCTACAGCACCCGCCCCGGGGCCGAGGACATTTCGGCCGAAGAAGAAACCCGCCGCCTGCTGCCCGCCGTGGAGGCCCTGCGTCGGGAGTTTCCGCAGGCCTTTCTTTCCGCCGATACCTTCCGGGCCGGCGTGGCCGAAGCCGCCGTGCACGCCGGGGCCGACCTGGTGAATGACGTGGGCGGCGGCACGCTCGATGCCGCCATGTTTGCCACCGTGGCCCGCCTGCGTGTGCCCTACGTGCTAATGCATCTGTGCGGCACGCCCCAAACCATGGCCAAGCTCACGCACTACGAAGACGACCTGGTGTTCACCCTGCTGCGCTACTTCCGCGACGGCCTGGCCGCCCTGCGCGCCCTGGGTGTGACCGAGGTGATGCTCGACCCCGGTTTCGGCTTTGCCAAAACCGCTGCCCAAAGCCACGAGTTGTTGCGCCGCCTGCCCGAGCTGCAGGCGCTGGGCCTGCCCGTGCTGGCCGCCCTCTCGCGCAAGCGCATGGTGTACGGCCCCCTCGGCCTCGGCCCCGAAACGGCCCTCAACGGCACCACGGCCCTGCACATGGTGGCCCTGCAAGGCGGCGCCAAGCTCCTGCGTGCCCACGACGTGGCCGAAGCCCATCAAACCATACAATTATTTGCCAATACCTTTCCAATGGCGGAATAAAGGCCGTAATTTGAAGGGCGGGAAGTCCGGCCGTGCAACGGCCGCTATCCGGCGCGCCTCTTTTGTAACGGGCGCGCTATTGCCCGTACTCCCTCCTTCAGCCCCACCCGATGAACGGCCCATTCCCCATCAATTTCCTGCAGTTCGGCTGGATTGACGCGGCCGATGTATTGCTGGTGACGGTGCTGTTGTACCAGTTATATAAACTTTTGCGCGGCTCGGTGGCGCTGAACGTGGCGCTGGGGCTGGTGTCGTTTTACCTGCTGTACCTGGTGGTGAAGGCCACCGGCATGGAACTGCTCACCAAGATTCTGGGGCAGTTTATGAGCGTGGGCGTGCTGGCCAGCATCATTTTGTTTCAGCAGGAAATCCGGCGGTTTTTGCTGAATGTGGGCAAGGCCACGGCACTGGAGCGGATGCGCGGCTGGGCCTGGGGCCGCCCGGCCGAGGTGGCCCCGCTGCCCATCAGCCCCTTTGTGGAAGCCGCCAAAAGCCTTTCCAACAAGTACACCGGCGCGCTCATCTGCTTCACCCAGGCTTCCGACCTCACGGCCTTCGCCGAATCCGGCGACCGGCTCGATGCCGAAATCAGCAAGCGCCTGCTGCTCTCCATTTTCAACAAAACCAGTCCCCTGCACGACGGGGCCGTGATTGTGACCAACGGCCGCCTGCGGGCCGCCCGCTGCATCCTGCCCGTGAGCGAAAACCCCGACGTGCCCGCCTCCCTCGGCCTGCGCCACCGCGCCGCCATCGGCCTGAGCGAAATCACTGACGCCGTGGTGCTCGTGGTGAGCGAGGAAACCGGGGCCATGAGCCTCGTGCGCCACGGCGAAGTATTCCGCAACCTGGGCACCGGCGAGCTGCGTGCCCGCCTGAACGAATGGCTCTTAGCCCCGGCCCCCAACGCCGCCAACGCCTCGCGCAAAGCAGAAGCCACCGCCTGATAATGGTGCGCGCCAGTGGTGGGGCAGGCGCAATGCGGAAAATCATTTTTTAAGGGTATTCAACTGTTAATCAAATCGTAATACTGCGGTTTGGGCTTGGGTGGTACTGGCCTCAGCCAGAGGCCGATTAGGTTTATGAGCTTTTCGGTTTTACTTTTCTCGTAGCGTTCTGTGCTGTGCCTTTATAGGTAGTTGTATTTTGGTGCGACTCACCCACCGCCTTTCTAAACAAAGTCCAACTGTCGACCAACTTCGGAACGGTTTCTAGACGCTGCGCTACCACCCGATTTTTTCGTTCACCCCCTTCTTCACCCTCGTATTCATTCTTTTTACTCTTTTGTCTTATGCACAAAAAAACACTCCGCGAGCAGCAGGGGTTGCTGCTCCGTGCCCTGTCATCACCAAAGCGGTTCACGCGCCTGTTTGGCGCCGGGCTTCTGCTCTTGGGTGGCCTAGGAGCACAGGCCCAAACCACGGTCTTCAATGAAGATTTTGAAGGCGCTACCAACAGCTTCACGCTCGTAAACGGTTCTGTTGTTAACCAATGGGCGGTGGGCACGGCTGGCGGCAATGGCCCGACCACCACGGGCACCAAATCGGCTTACATCAGCAACGACGCGGGCGTGAGCAACGCCTACACCATCACGTCGTCGTCCTTCGTGCACATGTACCGCGATGTGACCGTGGCCGCTGGCCAGGGTAACATTCAGCTGAGCTTCGACTGGAAAGCGGCCGGCGAAAGCACCTACGACTACATCCTGGTGCAGGTAGCTCCGACTTCGTTTACGCCAGTAGCCGGCACCGCGCTGAGCACCACCGGTGTCACGGTGCTGGCCCAAATCAACCTGCAAACTACCTTTGGCCGCACCACGCTTCAACTGCCGGGCAGCCTTGCCGGCAGCACCCAGCGCCTCATTTTTTCCTGGCGCAATGACGGCACGGGCGGCGCGCAGCCCCCGGCCACGATTGACAACATTTCGGTAACCAGCCGCGTGGCTGTTCCCATCAGCGGGGCTTACACCATCAACAGCGCGCAGCCCACGGCCGGCACCAACTTCACCAGCTTCACCGATGCGGCTAACCGCCTGAACCAGGACGGCATCAGCGGCCCGGTGACTTTGACGGTTTCGGGCGGCCCCTACACCGAGCAGTTTTTGCTGAACGACGTGACCGGCGTGAGCGCCACCAACACCATTGTGGTGAACGGCGGCGGGCGCACCATTCAGTACGCCTCGACCAACAGCACGCAGCGGGCAGTGGTGCAGCTCAATGGCACCGACTACACCACCATCAACAACCTGAACATTGATGCGACCGGCGGTGCCGGGGCGTCGCCGGCGGCCACCTACGGCTACGGCGTGCTGCTGGCCAACGCGGCCGACAACGACCGCATCACCAACAACACCATCAACGCGGACATCGCCACCACGTCGAGCAACTTCGCAGGCATTGCGGTGAACGGTTCGCTGACCAGTGCCACCACCAGCGGCAACTCGGCCAACAACCTGACCATTGAGGGCAACACCATCAACGGCGGTTACTATGGCATCACGCTGTATGGCAACACCGCGACTTCGCTGAACACGGGCAACGTGGTGCGGAACAACAACGTGCGCGACTTCAATACCTACGGGATTTACTCGGGGTATCAGGACGGCGCTCAGTTTATTGGCAACGACGTGAGCCGGGCGCTGCGCACCAACCCCAGCACGTACTACGGCATCTACAACTTCGGCTCGTCGCGCAGCCTGGCCATCGAGAAAAACCGCCTGCACGACCCGTTCACGGGCAACCCGACTTCGACCAGTACCACCTACGGCATTTACCTGGCCACCAGCACCGGGGCTACGGCCACGACCACCAACGATGTGGTGAACAACGTGCTGTACAACATCAACGGCGTGGGTACGCAGTACCTCATCTACAATTCGGGTGCTGCTTTCAGCCGCATCTACAACAACACTATCAACGCGGACGACCAGTCGGCCAACACCAGCACCACCTACGGCATCTACAACTCCGGCGCCAGCGTCGAGGTGAAGAATAACGTGGTGAGCATCATCCGTCCCGCTGCAGGCACCAAGTACGGCCTGTACTACTCGACGGCTCCGACCAGCAGCAACTACAACGACATTTACGTGCCCAACGGCAACGTGGGCTACTACAGCGCCGCTTTGGTGACGCTGGCTAACCTGCAGGCCGCCAACAACAACGCGTTCGACCAGAACAGCATCTCGGCTGACCCGGTATTCGTGGGAGCCGGCACCGGCAACCTGCTGCCCAGCAACGTGCTGCTGAACAACGCCGGCACGCCGCTCACCCGCGTGACCGACGACATCACGGGCGCAACCCGTGGCGCAACGCCTGACCTGGGCGCTTATGAGTTTACGCCAGTGGGCGTGGACGTGGCTCCGGTGGCCCTGGTGGGCCCGGCTACGGGCACGAGCTGCTACAGCGCCACCGAGGCGGTGATTGTGCAGATTCGCAACGCCGGTACTTCGACCCTCAATTTCGCTACCACGCCGGCTACGGTATCGGTAGTAGTTACGCTGCCCGGCGGCACCACCCAAACCATCACCGGCACCGTGAGCACGGGTACCCTGACCAGCGGCGCTACCCTGAACGTGACCCTGACCGGCACCCTGAACATGACCACGCTGGGCGCTTACTCGTTTGCCGTGACGGCTACCGTAGTGGGCGATGCCAACACCACCAATAACGTGCTGACGCCCGCCGTTACCCGCACGGTGGTGGCACCAGTGGCCGGCGTGCTGGCCCCCGCGGCCTCCAGCATCTGCGTGAGCGGCAGCGCCACGCTGGTCCTCACCGGGGCTTCTAACGGCACTACCCAATTTCAGAGCAGCAGCAGCGCCACCGGCACCTTCACGGATATTGCCGGCGCTACGGCAGCTACGTACACCACGCCCGTGCTCACCAGCACCACCTACTACCGCGTGCGCAACACCTGCAACACCAACACCACCTACAGCAACGTGGCCGCCATCACGGTGAACAACCCGGTGATTTCGACGGCTCCCTCGCCGCTCAGCACCTGCGCGGGTGGCACGGCTACGCTGTCGGCCACGGTGCCCACGGGCATTTCGGTGCGCTACTTCGCGGCGGCTACCGGCGGCACGGCCCTCGGTACCGGCAATCCCTTCGTGACGTCGGCCCTCACGGCTAATACCACCTTCTACGCCGAAGCATTCAGCGGCGGTTCGGAGCGGGTGGGCCCGCTAACCAACACTATCGGCGCCGGTGGTGGGGCCAACCTGACCTACGCGTTGATTTTCGACGTGACCTCGCCGACCACGCTCACGGGCGTGTATGTGTACCCCACGGCGGCTGGCGTCAGCAACATTCAGCTGCAAAGCAGCGCTGGTACGGTGCTGCAAACCTACCAGGCTACCTTCACGGCGGCCGACCTGAACGTGAAGACGTTCGTGCCCCTGAACTTTGCCCTGCCAGCCGGCACGGGCCAGCGCCTGGCGCTGACTTCGACGGGCTCCACGGCCAGCCTGTACCGCAACACGGCCGGGGCTTCGTACCCTTACACCTCGCCCAGCGGGGCCGTTAGCATTACTGGTAATACCTTCTCGGGCTACCCGATGTATTACTACTACTTCTTTGACTGGGTGCTCGGCAGCGAGTGCGTCGGTGCTTCGCGCACCCCGATTGTGGTGAACGTGACGCCGGGCCTGGTGGCTTCGCTGCCGGTGGCCGCCGCTACCAGCTGCGGCCGGACTCCCTACCAGCTGTCCGGCACCATTGCCGGCTCGGCCACGGGCGCTACCTACACCACCAGCGGCACGGGCACATTCTCGCCCAATGCTACTACGCTCAACGCAACCTACACGCCCTCGGCCGCTGACGTAACCGCCGGCACCGTGACCCTCACCCTGACGCCTACCGGTCCCTCGGCTCCGTGCACCTCGACGGGGCAGGTGGTGCTGACGCTGGCTACGCCGCCGAACGCGGCCTTCAGCTACCCCGCTGGCACGTATTGCACGGGCTCGACTACGCCGGTGCTGCCGGTGCTGGCCCCCGGCGCGGTGGCCGGTACGTTCTCCACCACGGGCCTGGGCCTGAGCGTGAACCCGACCACGGGCGCTATCAACCTGGCCACGGCCACCAGCGACGGTACCTACACCATCCTCAACACGGTGGCTACGTCGGGCGCTTGCAGCGGTACTTCGTCCAGCACCACCATCACCATCAACTTTGGCGTGGTGACGCCTACGCTCACCTCGACGGCGCAGACGGGCGGCGGCGTGCTGCTGACTACGCCGGCCCTGGCCGGGGTTACCTACCAGTTCTTCCGCAACGGCATTCCCGTAACTGCCACTCCCGGCACCAGCAACACGCTGCTGCTCCAGCCCGGTGCCCAGAATGGCAACTACACCGTGGTGGTAACTTCGACCACAGGTTGCTCGTCGGCCCCGTCCAACGCGGTGGCGGTAGTGGTGACGGCTACGCAAACGGCTTCGCTCACCGGCGTGAGCCTGCTGGTGTACCCCAACCCCACGCCCAACGGCAGCCTGACGCTGGAGCTGCGCGGCCCCCGCGCCACGGCTTCGCAGCTAACCGTGCTGAACTCGCTGGGCCAGGTGGTACACACCAGCACCATCGCCGCCGGCTCGGCTTCGCTGAACCTCGGCCACCTGGCTTCGGGCGTGTACACCTTCCGCGTGAAAACGACCGAAGGCGTGCTGACCCAGCGCGTGGTACGCGAATAGCGTAGCGCCTTGCGCCAAGCAAGTAAAAAGCCCCGCTGGCAGCTGCCAGCGGGGCTTTTTTTGTGGTCGATGAAACAGCCTCAGCAACTGACTGAGCCGAGGTTTCTATTTCAGCACTTCCAGCTCCTTGCCCACTTTGGTGAAGGCGGCAATGGCCTTGTCCAGATGCTCGCGCTCGTGGCCGGCGCTGAGCTGCACCCGGATGCGGGCCTTGCCCTGCGGCACCACGGGGTAGTAGAAGCCCACCACGTAAATGCCCTCCTTGAGCATGCGGGCCGCGAATTCCTGGGCCAGCTTGGCATCGTAGAGCATAACGGGCACGATGGGGTGCTCGCCGGGCGTGATGTCGAAGCCGGCGGCCGTCATCTTTTCGCGGAAGTATTTGGTGTTCTCTTCGAGCTTATCGCGCAGCTGGGTGCTTTCGGTAAGCAGCTCCAGCACGCGCAGGCTGGCGCCCACGATGGCCGGGGCCAGCGTGTTGGAGAACAGGTAGGGGCGGCTGCGCTGGCGCAGCATGTCCACAATCTCCTTGCGGGCCGAAGTGAAGCCGCCCATGGCCCCGCCCAGCGCCTTGCCCAGCGTGCCGGTGATGATGTCGACGCGGCCCATCACGTTGCGGTACTCGTGGGTGCCGCGGCCGGTTTTGCCCAAGAAGCCCGACGAGTGGCACTCGTCCACCATCACCAGGGCCTGGTATTTATCGGCGAGGTCGCAGATTTTGTCGAGTTGCGCGATGGTGCCGTCCATCGAAAACGAGCCGTCGGTGACGATGATGCGGTGGCGCGTGCCTTTGGCCACGGCGTCCTGGAGTTGCTTTTCCAGGTCGGCCATGTCGTTGTGGGCGTAGCGGTAGCGCTGGGCCTTGCACAGGCGCACGCCGTCGATGATGCTGGCGTGGTTCAGCGCATCCGAAATGATGGCGTCCTGTTCATTAAACAGTGGCTCGAATACCCCGCCGTTGGCATCGAAAGCCGCTGCGTAGAGGATGGTGTCCTCGGTACCGAGGAATTCGGCCAGCTTGGCTTCCAGCTCCTTGTGGATGTCCTGCGTGCCGCAGATGAAGCGCACCGAGCTCATGCCGTAGCCGTGCGTGTCGATGGCTTCCTTAGCTGCTTTGATGACCTCGGGGTGCGAGCTCAGGCCCAGGTAATTGTTGGCGCAAAAGTTCAGCACTTCGCCAGCTTCGTCGGTTTCAATTTCGGCCCCTTGGGGCGAGGTAATGATGCGCTCCTTCTTGAAAAGGCCGGCGTCTTTGATTTCCTGAAGCTGCTGGGTGAGGTCGGGCTGGAGAGTGGCGTACATATTTTGGTGGGTTGAGTGGAGTAGTGAAGTAACGGATGTAAAAGAACGTCATGCTGAGCGCAGCCGTAGTCGAAGCATCTCTACCGCTTCGTTGCAAGCAGCGAATTACTTACGCAGTAGAGATGCTTCGACTACGGCTGCGCCTCCGCTCAGCATGACGTTCTTTTCATCTCGTTCATTTGTTAAAAAACGCCTGCGCGCCCTTTCTTCCGCTGTCCATCAGCTGCTTTTTCTGCTCATCCGAAATCCGTTTGATTTTCGGGCTGAAGTTCAGAAAGTCGATACTGATGGTGCGCTGCCAGTCGTTGGGATGCACAGGGTTGAGGTTTTCGAGGGCTACGGTGTAGAGCGCGCCCATATAGGTGTTGAAATCGGTGATGTCGTAGGGGGCGAGCTGCTGGCGGCCGGCGGGCGCGCCATCCAGCGGAATCTGCTCGGCACGGTCGAGGCGCAGGCCCAGGGTTTCGGGGTTGAAGACGTGGCCCCGGGCATCGGGCGGGCCGGTAAAGCCGGCGGCCAGGTAGCGCGGGTAGTCGAACAAATCAATGGGATAATTGGCCAGCAGGCCGCCATCGACGAGCACCTGCACGGACTGGCCGGGCGTGGGCGTGCCGGTTATCACATTGTTCTGCGCATCAAGCAGCACCGCCCGGAAGTAGAGCGGAATGCTCATGCTGATGCGCACGGCATCGGCCACGCGCATGGTGGGCGTGGTTTCGTGGCTAAACACCTGCACGCGCTGCTGGGTAAGGTTGGTGCCCGTGGTGTAGAGGTCGCGGAAGCGGGTGGGCTCTTTTTGGGCCAGTGCGTGCAGTTCCCCCAGCGTGAGGTGGGCGTTCTGGGTTTTGCGGGCCACCAGCTCGCCGAGGTAGGTGCTGAACTCGTCGCCCCGGTACCAGCCGTACTCCTTCACCAACCGGTGCGTGCCGCCGAAGAAGATGAACCGGCCGTCGTTGAGCCGCTGCACGGGCGTGGCGTTCACCACGTCGATGATTTCCTGGGCCGAGTAGCCCACTGCCAGCAGCGCCGCCTGAATGGCCCCGGCCGAGGTGCCGCCCACCCGCGTGAGTCCGGCCAGCACGCCGCGCTGTTCCAGCTCCAGAAGCGCCCCGCCGTAGGCAATGCCCCGGATGCCGCCGCCTTCCATCACGAGGTTGCGGTAGCGTGGGCGGGCGGGTGCCTGGGCACGCACCGCCGTGCTGCCCAGCAGCCAGATTCCAAAAAATAAGAACAGCAGACGCACCTTCATGGCGCCAAAGATACCGCTGAGCGCTAGCCGGGCCGCCGGACGCTATTGGTCCTGGGCGCGGCCCTGGGCGAAGCTATGCAGCAGCTGCGCCACTTCCTGGGGCGGGTGCGGGGTGTGGCCGGGGACCGCCGCCAGCGGCAGGAAACCGGTGATTTTTTCCAGGGCTTTGGCATCGGCCGGCACGTAGGCCATGCGCCAGTCGGGGAAGGCGCGCTCCGTGATGGGGCCATAGGCCAGGGTGCGCACGGCGTAGTGGCGCGGGTCGGCCTTGATGCGGGCGTAGAGCTGGCTTAGGGCGGGCTCGGGGCCTTCGAGCACCTGCATAAATTCGCCTTTGGCATACAGCAGCAGGCCGCCGAGGCGGGTGCGCTCGTTGTGCAGGCGGGCCTTGCGCAGCAGCGGCGGCAGCGTCACTTCGTGCACCGCCCGCGAGGCCTGGCTGCGGTAAATCAGGGTGTAAAGTGTGGGTCGGGGTGGCATAGCGTGAGACGGGGTTGGTGTAACTAAGGCGCTCCAACACCGTTGTGGGCAAAACCGTGCCCGCTCCCACGGCCCGGCTACGGTCGCCCCGGTATCTTTGCAGCCCAATTCCCACTCCCACCACCTCAACCCGACCCCCGCGCATGGCCACCAATCCCGGCGACACTGAAACTTCTGTATTACCCGGCTCTGTGCTGGTCATTGGCGCCTGCGGCCAGCTGGGCCTCGAGCTGGTGGCCGCCCTGCGCCAGCGCTACGAGCCCCACTTGGTAGTAGCCGCCGACGTGCGCCCGCCCAAAAACCCGGATTTGCTGGCCGGCGGCCCGTTTGAGCTGCTCGACGTGCTTGACCGCACCCGGCTCGACAAGCTCATCCGCCAGTACCGGCCCAAGCAGATTTATCACCTCGCCGCCCTGCTTTCGGCCACGGCGGAAAAGAACCCGCTGTTCGGCTGGCAGCTGAACATGGACGGCCTGCTCATTGTGCTCGAAGCCGCTGTGGCCCACGGCGTGGCCCAGGTGTACTGGCCCAGCTCCATTGCCGTGTTCGGCCCCGACACGCCGCGCGATAACACGCCGCAGGTCACCATCATGAACCCCAACACGGTGTACGGCATCAGCAAACTGGCCGGCGAACAGTGGTGCGAGTGGTACCACCGCAAGCACGGACTGGACGTGCGCAGCCTGCGCTACCCCGGCCTCATCGGCTACAAGAGCCTGCCCGGCGGCGGCACCACCGACTATGCCGTGGACATCTACCACAAGGCCGTGGCCGGCGAAAACTACGAGTGCTTCCTCGAAGAAGACACGTATTTGCCGATGATGTACATGCCCGACGCGCTGAAGGCCACGCTGGACCTGATGCACGCCCCGGCCGAGCAAATTAAAGTGCGCACCTCATATAACCTAGGCGCGATGAGCTTCTCGCCGGCCGAAATCACGGCCAGCATCCAGAAGCACGTCCCCGATTTTGAAGTCACCTACAAGCCCGACGGTCGCCAGCAAATCGCCAATTCCTGGCCCGCCAGCATCGACGACTCCAAAGCCCGGCAGGACTGGGGCTGGCAGCCCGATTTCGACCTCGACAAGATGACGGCTGATATGCTGCTGCATTTGAAGGAAATGCAGCCGGCTTAGATGTAGAATTAGCAGTAAAAAAGGCCCGTCTGAATCGTCAGACGGGCCTTTTTTACTTTCAGTATTTCTGTTCTACTCCACTTGCAGGCGGCTGGTGGCAACACCGCAGCGCACCATATACAGGCCCGGCGTGAGGCCGGCCACGTCGAGCGTGACGGTATTGGCGCGGGCCGGCAGCTCCTGCCGGCGCACTTCGCGGCCCAGCGCGTCGAGCACCTGCACGGGGCGGGCGCTGGCGCTGGTTTCGGGCCAGGTGAGGCGCACGGCGGCGGCGGTCGGGTTGGGGCTCAGGGTGAAAATTTCGGCGGGCGTGGCGGTATGGCTGGCCGTGACATTGGTGACCGGGGAGAGGTAGGCTACGAAGGCCATGCCGTAGATGCTTGGGCATGCGAGCGTGGTAGTTCCAAAGGCCGCCGCGTCCGCGCAAGTGCCGGCTACGGTGATGTTTCCGGCGGCATCTACCAGTGCCGGCCCGGCCACGTCGCTGCCCGTGCCACCGCCGCGAACGGCTTGCAGCCACTGGCCGCTGGGACTGAGCTTGGCCACAAAGGCATCATAAGCGCCTGCAGTAATGAGCGTGAGAGAACCAAAAGTGGCATTAGGTGAAGGGGTAAACCCGCCGTAAGTCCCAAAAAGCCCCGTTACAATGGCGTTGCCGGCCGCGTCTAGGACGAGGTAACCCGGGATGTCATTGGCGGCCCCACCGGCCTGCACGGCCTGGGTCCACTGGCCGGCAGCATCGAGCCGGGCCACAAAAATATCGTAGCTGCCCGCACTGGTGAGCGTGGTGGTGCCGAAGGTGGCGGTTTCTATCAGTGTGCCCAGCGTGGTGACGGTGCCGGCCGCATCCACCGCCAGCGAGTTGATGACGCAGGACGGGGCGTTGTTGCTGCGGGACTGCATCAGCTGCACGGCCTGAGTCCATTGCCCGCTGGCGCTTAGCCGGGCCACAAAATAGCCTACCCCGTTGCGGGTGGCAGTCAGTGTGGTGCTGCCAAGGGTAATGGTAGGGCCGTAGCTCCCCGATATCACCACGTTGCCGGCTGCATCCAAGGCCATAGCTCCGCTATTAGCGGGGGCTTGGTTCAGCAAAGTCCAGGCGCCCGTGCTCAGGTTGAGCTTCGCCACGAATAGCTGTACGGTGCCAGCCGGTGCATTAAAGGCGGTGGTGCCCAGCGTGCCGGGGCCTGTGATGGTGCCGTACACCACGGCGTTTCCCGCGCCATCCAGGGCCAGGGCCGATATGTAGTCGGACCCAGTGCCGCCGACGCGCACGGCTTGCAGCCACTGGCCGCCTGGGCTCAATGTGGCCACAAAAGCATCGGAAGAGCCCGTGTTGCCCGCCGCCGTGAGGGTGTTGGCCCCGAACGTTGCGGTGCCTCCGGTAATCAGGTGGCCAAAATTGCCGGACACCACGGCATTGCCGGCCGCATCCAGCTTGAGGGCGCTAATAACGTCTTCGCCGGTGCCGCCAGCCCGCACAGCTTGCAGCCATTCGCCGTTGGGGCTGATTTTGGCCACAAAAATGTCGCTGTAGCCCGCGCTGGTCAGTGTAGTGGTACCCAATGTGAAGGTGCCATAAAACCGACCCGCCACCACGGTATTGCCGGCCGCGTCCCGCGCCATGGCGCTGATAGAAGAACCGCCAAAGTCAGTCGACTGGTCGATGATGGCGGTGGGGGCAGTAGCCCACTGCCACGCCTGGGCCTGAGCGTGCGCGAGGGTGGGGGCGGCCAGCAGGCCCAGGCAGGACAGGGCCCGCAGGCATCGGGTAGGCGTATGCATGTGACGGCGGAAAGGAAGGTGGAAAAGTATTGGCAAGGATACTGCAAAATGCGGTATCGGTCCTTATTCCTGACCCGCTCCCGGCCGCTTTAGTTGCTTGCCATTGCCGGTTTTTTTTCGGCGGCGGCACTCCGGCGGCCCTGCTGCCAGAAGGCCAGCGCCACTACCAGCCCCGCCGCGCCTTGCAGCAACACCGTGTGCGGTGCCCCAATGTGCCGCGCCAGCCAGCCCACCAGCAGCGCCCCCAGCGGCTGAATGCCCTGGAACGCCATCACGTAGTAGCTCAGCACTCGGCCGCGCATGTGGTCGTCCACATTGGTCTGGATGGCCGTGTTGGTGCCCGCGATAAACATCATCATGCCTGTGCCGCTGAGCGTAATGAACACCAGCGCCAGCCCCAGCACCGGGCTGAGCGCAAACGCCACGATGCTGGCGCAAAACACCAGCGCCGCGTAGGTAATGAGCTGCGGCCGGCGGTTTTCGGCGGGTCGCGAAGCGAGGTAGAAGGCCCCCACCAGCGAGCCGAGCCCCGAGAGGCTATTGAGCCAGCCAAAAGTGCCGGCCGCACCGTGAAAAACGTCCTTGGCAAACACCGGCAGCAGCGTGCCAAACGGCATGACGCAGAAGCTGATGCCCGCCATGAGCAGAATCTGGCGGCGCAGGGCGGGGGCCTGGCGCAGGTAGGCCCAGCCCTCGCGCAAGCCCTCCCAGGCACCCGGGCGGTGCGGGCGCACGGGCCGCGGGGCCATGCGCATGAGCAGCAGCGAGGCCACCACGGCCACGAAGCTCACCGCATTCACCACAAAGCAGGGGCCTTCGCCGAAGCGGGCCAGCAGCAGGCCGGCCACCGCCGGGCCCACCAGCCGGGCCAGGTTCACCATGGTCGAATTCAGGGCAATGGCGTTGGGGAGGTGGGCGCGGTCGTCCACCAACTCCACGATGAGCGACTGCCGGGCCGGAATGTCGAACGCGTTGATGGTGCCCAGCAGCAGGCTCAGGCCCGCCACGGCCCAGGTGTGGTAGTGGCCGCTGAGCACCAGCCAGGCCAGCACGGTGGCCTGCACCAGCGAGGCCACCTGGGTGATGAGCAGCACGCGGTAGCGGCTGTAGCGGTCGGCCACGGTGCCGCCGTAAGGCGAGAGCAGCAGCGTGGGAATCTGGCCGCAAAACGACACCAACCCGAGTAGAAAGGCCGAATGCGTGGCATTATACACCAGCCAGCTCACGGCCAGCCGCTGCATCCAGGTGCCGATGAGGGAAACGGACTGCCCGGCGTAGTACAGCCGAAAATTGCGGTGCTGGAGGGAGCGGAAGACTTCGGCCACGCCCTATGCCTCCTGTTGCTGCGTCGCTTCGGCCGCCTGGGTTTCGGCGGGGGGGCTGCCACCGGCGTGCCGGGGCACGTTGAAGAGCAGCGACGTAGCCCACGGCACCGCAAAGGCTGCCACCGTGAGGATGGTAATGGCCACGTCGGCGGCTTCGCTTTCCAGGGCCTCGCTCATGGGGTGGCCGGGCAGGAAGTGGGCCACCAGCGAAAGCACCAATTTCAGACCCAGCAGGCCAATCACCCCGAAGGCGGCCGTTTCCAGAAACGGATATTTGCCCATGAGCAGCACGAAGCCCTGCGCCACCAGCCGCATGGCCAGAATGCCGATGAAAACGCCCACACAAATCAGAATCAGGTTATCGGTGAAGGCCACTACGGCAAACACGTTGTCGATGCTGAAGGCCAAATCCATGAGCTCGATGAGCGCCACGGTGGCCCAGAACTTCCCGAATATTCCCAGCGTGTTACGGTAAATCCAGCTTTTCTGCTTGTCGATGGTTTCGTCGTCGTGCGCCGGCTTGGCCTTGAAATGGTCGTACACTAGGTACAGCAGGTAGAGCCCGCCCAGCGGCTTCAAAAACCAGAATTTGATGAGAAACGACGCAAACAGAATGCACAGCCCCCGGAAAATATACGCCCCGAAAATGCCGTAGCGCAGGGCCTTGTGGCGCTGCTCGCGGGGCAGGTCGCCCACCATCGTGGCCAGCACGGCGGCATTATCCACCGAGAGCAGGCTTTCGATGATGACCAGATTGCCCACGATGGCCAGTGAGGCGAGCGGGTTGTGCAGAATTTGCTCGATGTATTGATTCACAGGGTAAAGCTAGAGTAGCGGGATGGCCGTAGCGCACAGTAGTGCAGACTTTGCAATCCGCATTCCCACACCATCCGGGGAGGTCTACTTTGCAAAAGAACGTTACGCGGGCAATTAGTTCGGCCGGCGCGGCAACGCGGCCTACAAAGCCTGTGCTACAGCAGCCCCGCCATTTCCTCCAGTATCGCCGCCCAGTTTTCCAGGTACAGCATGTGGCCCTGGCTCGGCAGCAGGTGCACCGGTGCGCCGCCCAGCCGTCCGGCCAGGTAGGGAATATTGCTAGGAGCCCACACGCCATCGGCCTGGCCGTGCCAAAGGCGCACGGGGCATTGCACGTCCTCGATGCAGAAGCCGGGCGGGCGGCACCAGGCTTGCGCATCATCGTACACGCCCCGGCCGTGGTGGGCGAAGCCGGCCACGGCCGCATCGCGCAGCAGCGCCCGGTGGCTGGCCGTGACGCGCGCTTCTTCCGCGAACATGAGGCGGATAAACCAGTCGATGGTGCGGTCGGGGTGGCGCCGCCATTGGCGGCTGAGCCAGAGAAAAGTGGTTCGATTCAGCCAGGGAAAGCCGATTTGGCCCCAGCGCAGCAGCTTCCACAGCGGCGAGAGGTGGCGGTAGGCGGCGCGCTCGCCCAGCGGCAGGCAGGTGCTGAGCAGCTGCCCGGCCGCCACCCGTGCCGGGTGCCGCGCGGCCAGCGCCAGCGCGTGCACCCCGCCCACCGACCATCCCATCACGCCCACCGGTCCGGCTATTTCCAGCGCCTGCAGCATGGCCACCACGTCATCGGCAAAGGAAGGAAACGTGAGCGGCCGGTACACGCTGGACTGGCCCACACCGGGCCGGTCGGGCGCCAGAATCTGGAGCTGCAACCGGTCCAGCAGGGCGTCATCATCGGGCAATTCCAGCCCCGAGGAGCCGAAGCCGTGGTGAAACACCACCGCCCGGTGCGCGGGGCTGCCGTAGCGGGTGAGGCCCAGCACGCGGCCGTCGGGCAGCGGGACGGTGAGCGGGGTGGGGCCGGCGGCGATGGACTCAGGCATGGCCGAAAGTACGGCCGGCGCGGCGGGCGGTTTACTCGACTACCAGTCGGGCAATGGCCGTGCCGCAGCGCACTAGGTAGAGGCCGGGCGGGAGGCCCTGCACGTCGAGCGTGGCGGTGGTGGCGCGGGCGGGCAGCTCTTGGCGGCGCACGGTGCGGGCCAGGTTGTCCAGCACCAGCAGGGGGCGCGGGGCGGCGGTGGCTTCGGGCCAGCTCAGGCGCACTGGGGCGGTGGCGGGGCTGGCCGGGTTGGGGGAGAGGGTAAAGACCTCGGCGGGCGTGGCGGCGCGGGTGGCGGTGGCCAGGCCCGTGAGCCGGGCCACGAACACTGTTTCGCGGGTGCTGTTGGGGGCCGTGAGGGTGGTGGTGCCAAACGTAGCCGCGCGCAGAAACTGGCCGGCTACTACCACGCTGCCTGCCCCATCGACGGCCACTGCATCCGCAAAATCAGATTCCGGCCCGCCGGCCCGCACAGACTGTCCCCAGGTACCAGCTGCATCCAGGCGGGCGATGAAGGCATCGGAGAGGCCCGCACTTGTGAGTGTCTGCCCCAAGGTGAGGGTACCGCTGAAAGAGCCGGTGACAATGGCCGCCCCCGTGCCTCCGACCAGGCGGACAGCGGTAGCCTCCGTCTCGGTGATGGTGCTGGCCCGGACGGCCTGCGTCCAAGTACCGGCCCCGCTAAGGCGGGCAGCAAACAGGCTCCGGCGGGGAGCGCCTGGCAGCGAAATCGGGCCGAAATCGGCCGTGCTGCTGGCCGTTCCCCCCACCACGGTGGCAGTGCCGGCCGCGTCCACGGCCAGGCCATTGGCATAGTCGTAGCTGGAGCCGCCGGCCCGCACGGCCTGGTTCCAGATGCCGGCGCTGCTGAGTCGGGCCACAAACACGTCTACATCGCCCGCGCTCAGCAGGGTGTAGGCCCCAAAGCCAGCCCCGGCCGCAAAGCTCCCGCAGATGGTGGCCGTGCCCGCATTGTCCAGCACCATGTCCGATACGTAATCGTTGGCGGTGCCACCGGCCTGCACCACCTGCGTCCAGGTGCCGGCCGCGCTCAGCCGGGCCACGTACACATCGCGCGCGCCCAGGCCCAGCACGGTGATGGTGCCAAATGTCGCGCTCGTTCCACCGAAGCTGCCGGCCACTACCACGTTGCCGCCGGCATCGACGGCCACGGCGGCGGCACCATCCCCGGCTGGCGACCCGGCCCGGACCGCCTGCCCCCAGGCCCCGGCCGCGCTCAGCCGCGCCACGAAGATGTCGCCATCCGTGCCTGCATTGGTCAGGGTTGTCGTTCCAAAGCCGATGGTGGGACTCTTGAAACTACCCGCTAGCACGGCAGTGCCGCTCGCGTCAAGGGCCAGGCCGAAGGCCTCGTCGTCGTCGCTGCCGCCGGCCCGCACGGCCTGCGTCCACGCGCCGGCCCGGCTGAGCCGGGCCACAAACAGGTCCCGGCCGCCCGCACTGGTCAGCACGAAGCTGCCCAAGGTGAGAGTGCCGATGAAATAACCGGTTACTACCACACTGCCGGTGGCATCCACCGCCGTGGCATTCACCCCCGAGCCATCGGTGAAGGGGGACACGTTGCTGGCCCCGGCGGCCCACTGCCAGTTGGGCTGCTGCGCACCGGCTGGCCCGGCCAACAGCAGCAATGAAATCAACAGCGTCTGCAGGCGGAGGGTAAAAAGCAGCATATCAGGTAGAGTTTATACTAGTCAAAGATAGGAGTCGCATCTGCCCAAAGCCGACGCCGTAAGAAGACCTGCTGCAGTTCTGCTAAATTTTAAGCCCCCTCATGATAGTCAACTCCACCCCCGCCGGCTGGCAAATCATCTACCAGCAGGCCCACGCCCTGCTGGCCACGCAGCTTGCCTGGCACTGGCCACCCACCCTGCTACCGCCCGACAAGTGGGTGGGCCTGCTGGCTGCCATCGCGCAGCACGACGACGAGCAGGCTGCCTGGCACGGCCACGGCGGCCACCACGGCCTCACCGCCGCCGGCGCCCCGGCCAACTTCACCCAACAGGAATTCTCGATGGAGCAGGCCGCTGGTGTGCTGGCCGCCGCCCGCTTCCAGGGGCGCTGGCGCAGCCTCCTCACCAGCCTGCACCTGAGCTGCCTGTATGAGGGCCTGCGCGGTCAGAAAAAGGAAATCGACGGCTTTCTGGACGACTTGAAAGCGCGCCAGCAGCAGTGGCAGAAGGAGCTGAAAATCTCCAAAAAAGACGCTGCCCGGGCCTACGCCCTGCTGCACTGGTGCGACCGCCTCTCGCTCATTCTCTGCCGCCACGAAATCCCGGAAATGGGCCGTGCCGTCGAAATTCATCGCGGGCCCGATGGCACCGTGCACACCCTGGCCCAGCCCGGGGCCGACGGCCCGGTCGTCATCAGCCCGTGGCCGTTTCAAGCCCCGGAAATTGAGGTGAGCGTGGAGGCCAGCGTGCTCACCCAACTTCAATATAAAGACGATGCCGAGCTGGCCGCCGCCCTGCGCGCCGCTCCCATCGAAACGCTGCGCTGGACGCTGGCGCAGGGCGTTTAGTTCGCGTTCTGCCAACGCCGGCCCGGTCCGGCCGTACTAGCAAGCGCAACCCCGCTTTTCGATACCCCTTTCCAGCTCTGCATGGCCACGCAATACAAGTTTTCCGACGTTCTCGCCGTCATCAAGTCCTCGGCGGGCGAGTTTAGCAACAACAACTCCTTCCGGCACGCGGCGGCGCTGTCGTACTACACCATTTTCTCGTTGCCGCCGCTGCTGCTCATCGTCATCACGGTGGCCAGTGCCGTGTATGGCGGCGAGGCCATCACGGGCCAGGTGTATGGGCAGCTCAAGGGTCTGGTAGGACCGGATTCGGCCAAGTTTCTGCAGGACAGCATTGCCAAGTTTACCCTGCAGCAGCGCGGGCCGGTGGCAACTACTATTGGGGTGGCCACGCTCATTTTCGCGGCCACCACCTTCTTCGTCACCCTCCAGGAAAGCATCAACGACATCTGGAACCTGAAAGTGAAAACCAACGGCATCGGCATTGGGGCGTTTCTCAAGCAGCGCTTTCTCTCGTTCGGGCTGATTTTGAGCGTGGCCCTGCTGCTGCTCATCTCCTTCGTGATAAGCGCTGTGCTCAGCGCCTTCACCGGCTGGCTGTCGCGCCAGATTCCGGAGGCCGGCATTATCGCTATTAAAGTCGTCGATTTTGCGCTGTCGCTGGGCGTCACCACGCTGCTGTTTGCGCTCATCTACCGGTTTCTGCCCGATGCCATCATTCGCTGGCGCGACGTGGGCATCGGGGCCTTCATCACGGCGCTGCTCTTCGTGATTGGCAAGTTTCTCATCGCCTTTTACATCGCCAAGTCTGACCCCGGCTCGGCCTTTGGGGCGGCGGGCTCGGCCATTGTGCTGCTGCTGTGGGTCAACTATTCGTCGCTCATCATCTTCTTCGGGGCCGAGTTTACCCAGGAGTTTGCCGACGCCTTTGGTCAGAAAGTGCAGCCCAAATCCCACGCCGTGCGCGTGCGCCTGGAAGAAATCGCCCCCGGCGAATCGGACGAGGAACGGGCCACCGGCCGGCCGCGCTCCACGGGCAAGTGGAAGGCGTAGGCGCCGGCCGGTAAGCTGTGGGTTATACGGCATTGTTTGCCGCCCGCTTCCCATCTTTGAGGAATTAACCTTTCCTCAATGAATAAACCCATACCCTTGCTGGGCTGCCTGGCGCTGCTGGCCCTACCGGGCCACGTCGCTTTGGCCCAGGCCCCCGCCGAAAAAATTCTTGTGGTCAGCCCCGCTGTGGGCGAAGTCATCGATGGCGTCGAGAAGGCCCATTTCGGCCTGTTTCCCTACTATAGCGCCAATGATTTTCAGGAAGCCCGCTTCATGCGCGCCCTGGCCCCGGACAGCGCCATCACCCTGCGCACCACCTTTCGCGACGGCCGCCACCTGGCCCGCCCCTTCACCCCAGCCGAGTTTGCCGCCGTGAGCGCGGGCATTGCCCGCCGCCTTCAGGAAGTGGGCCCGCTGGGTGGCCTGCCCGCCCCGCCGCCCTACGCTACCACCGAGGTGCCGCCCGGCAACGGCCGCGTTGCGAGCCCGGCAGCCAAGGACGCGGGCGGTACCACGCCCGAGCTCATCGGCCGCAGCTATAGCGTCGAATTGCTTTCGGGCAACCGCTTCACGGGCATTCTGCGCGCGGCCACGGCCCAGGAGCTGGAGTTCGAAACCAAAGACCTGGGCAGCCTCCACATCCAGCGCAGCAACCTGCGCGAGTTCGTGCTGCTGACTACGGCCCAAGCCCGCCACGGCTACGACGACGTGGGCAACGGCAACCGCCTGTTTTTCGCGCCCACTGCCCGCAACCTGCGCCGCGGCGAGGGCTACGTGCAAAACATGGAAGTTTTCCTGCTGAGTGCTAACTACGGCATCACCGATAATTTCTCGATGGGGGCCATTGCCACCGTCGTGCCCGGCGCGGGCAGCGACAATGTGTTCGGCATCACGCCCAAGGCCAGCTTCGGCCTGTCGGATAAGGTGAAAGCTGGCGGTGGGGCTTTGCTGCTGTTTTCCAACGGCAGCACCGGCGGCATCACCTACGCCAACGCCACCTACGGCGGTGCCGACCACAACCTGACCGGTGGCCTGGGCTACGGCTTTGCCAGCGGCATCGGCTTTTCCAACACCCCGGTTATCATGCTGGGCGGGGCCACCCGCATTGCCCGGCGCGTGTCGCTGGTCGATGAAACCTATATCCTGCGCGACGGCAACTCCTACGACCGGGCCACGCTGGTGGCGGGCATCATCGGGATGCGCTTTGCCGCGCCGCGCATCAGTGGCGCACTGGGTATGCTCTACGCCCATCTCTCCTACGAGGACCCTTACCACAGCGGCCGGTCCGCTGACGGCGGCGGTTACCCCTACGCCGAACTCACCGTGCGCTTCGGCAAGCTTAAGTAGCCCGGCACACGCCCGCCATAAAAAAAGCCCGCCAGGAGCACTTCCAGGCGGGCTTTCTTATGGCTGAATCAGGAGAAGCTACGCCGTCGTCTTCTCTTCCTTCACCGCCAACTGCCCGCAGGCCGCGTCGATGTCCTTGCCGCGCGAGCGGCGGATGTTAGTTTGCACGCCGCGGTCAGCCAGGAACTTGTGGAAGGCCGTGATTTTATCGGCCTCCGCGTTCTGGTAGCTGGCGTTGTCGATGGGGTTATACTCAATCAGGTTGATTTTGCAGGGCAGCCACTTGCTGATTTTCAGCAGCTCGGCGGCATCGTCCAGCCCATCGTTGAAGCCGTCGAACACGATGTATTCATACGTGACTTTGCGGCCGGTTTTCTCGTGGTAATACTGCAGGGCTTCTTTGAGCGCGGCCAGCGAGTTGGCCTCGTTGATGGGCATGATTTCGTTGCGCTTCACGTCGGTGGGGGCATGCAGCGAGAGGGCCAGGTTGGCTTTCACGTCGTCATCGGCCAGCTTTTTAATCATCTTGGCAATGCCGGCCGTGCTGATGGTGATGCGGCGCGGGGCCATGTTCAGGCCGTCGGGCGCGGTGATGCGGCGCACGCTTTCTACCACGTTGGCGTAGTTGAGCAGCGGCTCGCCCATGCCCATGTACACGATGTTGGTGAGCGGCGTGCCGTACTGGGCCTCGCACTGCTCGCGGATGCGCACCACCTGGTCGTAAATCTCGGCCGCGTCGAGGTTGCGCTTACGGTCCATGTAGCCCGTGGCGCAGAATTTACACGTGAGCGAGCAGCCCACCTGCGAGCTGATGCAGGCCGTCATGCGCGTATCATGCGGAATGAGCACGCCCTCCACAATGTTGCCGTCATAGAGCTTGAAGGCCGATTTGATGGTGCCGTCGTTGCTCAGCTGCTTGTTCTGCACCGTCACGCCGTTGATGACGAAGTGATGGTCGAGCAACTCGCGGGTGGCCACCGATATGTTGTTCATCTCCTCAAACGTGGCGGCTGTATTCTTCCACAGCCACTCCGTTACCTGCTTGGCGCGGAAGGGCTTCTCGCCGTGCTCCACCATAAAGGCCTTGAGCTCGTCGGGCGAGGTTTTGCGGATATCACGCTTTTTGACAACGGGGGCGAGGGGCAATTCTAGCAGCATAGTGCAAAGATACAAGCAGGCAAGGCGTTGGGTTCCGGCCGATAAGGATTTATCGCTTGGGGGCTCCGTTGCGCCTGCTGCTTATTCCTCGCCAGCTAGTTTGTTGGCGAAGCCAGAAGCGTAAGCTGCAGACGCGTCGCTACGCGCTGGCCATTGGCGTAAGCAGGAGCCAGCCGCGGCAGGTGCTGGGCAGCCTGGGCCAGCAAGGCAGTGCAGGCTGCCGGTAGTTCTTCTTCTTCCTGTTGCACTACCGCGTCACCGTATTCGGCCCGCAAGTCATCCTGCGCCTGCTGGTTGGGTTTGCTGACCTGCAAGTCGTACAGGGTGCCGCCCGGGCCTACCGTAACCAAGATGCCCAAGTTGGTGCGAGGCACGAAGCAGCCTGTGTTGGCCTGCAAGCGCAGATATTCGGCCACTAAATCATCTGCCATCTGGACGAAGCCGAGCTTGCCGCGATACAAGGGCATTTGCCTGACCGCCGAAAATAGCTGTAGGGAATCGGCAGCGGGTAACGGCTTTTTCACCTTCAGCGGGTAGTCAATCAAAAACGTAATGGGGGCCGTCATCAGGCAGGCAACGGGCTTGCCAAACTGCGTGGCGGGCTCCAACTGCGGCAGTTGCCGCACGGCCGCAATCACGGCCGCATCCATTTCGGGTTCCAAGCTCCGCGTAATTCTTATCTGGCCCACTTGGCCTGTGGGGCTTACTGCGAAGGAAACCTGGCACTGCCCCTGCAAGATGTCGCGCAGGGCGCTCCGCGGATACACCACCCGTTTCTGAATGGCCCGTACCAAGCCAGCCTGTCCACCCCCTTCTGCCAGTTGGGGCACTTTAAAGGATACTGTACCAGCGCCACCATTTAGCGGTGTTATTTGGGCATGGGCGGAGGATAACCCGCCTGCATTTAGTAACACAATGAGGGATAAGCAAGCTTTGGTGAACAGGAGACGCATAGGTTGATGTTGGAAACGGGCTGGAAATTACGCCCTACTGTTTATACAGTGGCAACGCATCATTGAAGGGCTACTTCAGAGAAGTACTGGCAATAGCTTATCCCAACCGCGCCGCCAGCTCCGGCGGCAGCGGGCGCAGCTTGCGCGTGTTGTAATCGAAGCAGAGCATGCCGGTTTTGGCGCGGGCTATTTCCTTGCCGGCCTGGTTGTGCACGTGGTACACCACGTCGAAGCCGTACTTGTTGAGGTCATTGCCGGCCATCTCGAAGCGCAGCACGTCGCCGTGGAAGGCCTCGCCCTTATACTCCACGGCCACGTCCACCATGATGAGGCCGAGCTTGGTGACGGCGTCATAGTCGTTTTCGAGGCCGATGGAGCGCAGGAACTGCACCCGCGCCTCGTGCAGCAGGCCCAGCAGGGCATCGTTGCCGAGGTGCCCGCCGTAGTTGAGGTCGGTGATGCGCACTGGGATTTCGGTGGCGAAGGAGAAGGCGGTGGGCAAGGCTACTTTTACGCGGGGCATCTTTATAAGGAGTGAATGAGTAACTGAGCGAATGAGTGAATTGGAAAACGAGCAACCCGGCACCAGTAATCCGTCTTTGGCTGAGGAGCCAAAGGTAGAAGTGCGCCGCACGGCCGACGGCTCGGCCACGCTGTTCGTGCCGGCCCTGAACGAGCATTACCACTCGCAGCACGGCGCGCGGCAGGAATCGGCGCACGTATTCATCCGGCACGGGCTGCTGCCGCTGCTTCCTGCCACCGCCGAAACGGGCCAGCCGCTGCGCATCCTCGAAATCGGCCTCGGCACCGGTCTGAATGCCTTGCTGACGCTGGACGCGGCCCAGGCCGCCGGCGCCGCCATTGAGTACGACGGCCTCGAAACCTTCCCACTGCCGCCCGCCGTGGTGGCCGCCCTGCAGCCCGAATGGGACGAGCGCGGCACTCCCCTCAAAGAGTTATTTGCTGAGCTACACGCCGCGCCCTGGAATGTGCCAGTGGAGGTGCTGCCCGGCTTCCGGTTGCATAAGCTGCACCAGTCGCTGCAAGCAGCGGCGCTGCCCGCCAGTCATTACCACCTCATTTATTTCGATGCCTTCGCCCCCGAAAAGCAGCCCGAACTGTGGAGTGAAGCCGTTTTTGCCCAGCTATTTGCCGCTGCTGCGCCCGGCGCGGTGCTGGTGAGCTACTGCGCGCAGGGCCAGTTCCGGCGCAACCTGCGCGCCGCTGGTTGGCTCACCGAAAAACTGCCGGGCCCGCCCGGAAAGCGCGAGATGACGCGGGCACGGAAGCCGGCGTAACATTGCGCACTCCTTTCCACGGATTTCATGCCTGCCACTCCCACCCTCGAAATCTACTGCCCCCGCTGCCACTGGAAACCCGACGGCAACATCCTCTGGATGTGCAGTTGCGGCTGCCAGTGGAACACCTTCGATACTGCTGCCGTGTGCCCGCAGTGCGGGCGGCGCTGGCGCAACACGGCCTGCCCCAGTGCCGCCATGGGCGGCTGCGGCCGCATGTCGCCGCACATCGACTGGTACCACGGGCTCGACGAAGCCATCCATAACCTGCTGCCGTAGAGCATGGCGGCATGAGCCGCATTATCTGGCCTGTTCCGTGTATGTTGCAAGAATAATGAGTCGCAAATTTCTCGATACCGAAAGCCCCGGCTGGGTCACCGATGGCCTCATCAGCGAGGCGCAGCGGCAGCAATTGCTGGCCCGATACCCGCAGCAAGCACCCGCCCTGGGCCTACTCCCCATCCTGGGCAGCGTGCTGGTGGGCCTGAGCGGACTGAGCGTGGTGGCGGCCAACTGGCAGGGCCTGCCCACTGCCCTACGGTTGGCGCTGCTGCTCGGCAGCCTGCTGGGCAGCTACAGCGCGGGCAGCTACTTCCTGCGGCGCGGCAACCCCGATTTAGGGCACGGCCTCATTGGGCTGGGGTTGATTTTGTTCGGAGCCAGCATCATCCTCACCAGCCAGCTCTTCCAGCTGGTGGGCTACGATGCCAGCGGCCTGCTGGCCTGGGTGATAGCCGGCACGGCCCTGAGTTACGTGTACGGCTCGCGGCTGCTGGTGCTGCTCACGGTGCTCATCGGGGCGGCGGTGCAGACGTATTGCGTCGAGTCGCTGGGCATCTTTAGCTACGTCACGGCCTGGCTGGTGGTGGGTGGCATGGGCTACTACTGGTGGCGCCGGCCCGATACTGTGAGTGCTACTGTGCTGGCCGTGGGCTTGCTGTGGCAGGCGGGGCTGTTCATCATCGTGCAGCACTCCAAAATCACCTGGTTTTTCGTGCCCGCCATGCTCATCTACGCGGCCGGCGACTGGCAGCCCAACCGCGCCGGTGGGCGGGCCCTGCAAGTGCCGTCGCTGGTCGCGGCGTACCTGTTTATGTTCGGGCTGGCCATTTTTGGCGAAGCCGATGCTTACGCCAACATCCTGCGGCCACCGCTGCTGCCCTACTTGGCGGCGCTGGCGGCGGTGCTGGCCATTTCAGTAGCCGGGAAGCGGGCGCGGGGCCGCCTCGCCAGCCTGCCCGAGTGGCTGCTGCTGCTGCCGGGGTTTTACCTGTCGGGCGGGCTGTCGTTGGCCGTGGCCACGCTGGTGGTGCTGTATGCCCACGCCGGCTCGGTGCTGGCCCGTGCCAACCGCGACCACGACCCCGAGCAGCTCACCATCGGCGCGGTGCTGTTTGTGGCCGCCACGGCGGTGGCCTACTTCAAACTCACCTGGGGCTTCATGGACAAGTCGCTGTTCTTCCTGCTGGGCGGCATCCTGCTGCTGGCCCTGAGCTGGTACCTGCGCCGCCGCAATGCCCAGGTGCTGGCTGCCGCCGGCCCACTGGTAGCGCAGCCGGCTGCCGCATCAGCCGTAGCTGACGATGAAGTAAAGCCTTCAGAATCAAATCAACAATCATAACTCAACATTCAACACTTCCGAATGACCGACCTGCTCTCCTGGTTTTCGGCCCCGGTGCGCCGCCGTCCGCTGCTGCGGGCGTTGGTGGCCGCGCAGGTGCTCTACGTGTTGGGCGTGGCCGGTGCGGGCTACGCCACCACGGCGCTGGGCCAGCGGGTAATACTGGCCACCACGCCCATCGACCCCAAGGATTTGCTCTACGGCGACTTCGTGCGCCTGCACTACGCCATCAGCAACAACCCCTTGAGTTCCTGGCACGGCGAAAGTGCGCCCACCCGCCGCCAGGCCGTATTCGTGCTGCTGGCCACTGGCCCCGACAGCCTCAGCACGGCCGTGGGCGTGTACCCGCAATCGCCCACGCCCAGCGCGGGCCAGGCGGTGTTGCGCGGCTGGGTTACGGATGTGTACCGGGGCTCATTCGCCCTGCGCTTCAACCTGGAGCGCTACTACGTGCCCGAAGGCAGCGGCCTGCGCCTCGAAAAAGCCGGCCGCCTGCACCCGCTGCGGGTGCGCGTCAGCATCGCGCCGTGGGGCCAGGCCCGCATCACGGGCGTAGATACGGCTATGAAGTAGCCAGAAAAGAGCAAAGCAAAAAGGCCCGTCGTGCTCAGCACGACGGGCCTTTTTGCTTTACAAAACCGCCATGCCGCTATTGAATGCGGTAAGTAACGGGCACGGTAAATGCCACGCTCACCTCGCGGCCGTTCTGCTTGCCGGGGATGAACTTGGGCAGTGTTTTGATGGCCCGCATGGTCTCCTCATCGAGGCCGTAGCCCAGGCCTTTCACTACTTTCACGTCCGTCACGTCGCCTTTAGGGTCCACAGTGAAGCTCACAAAAACCTTGCCTTCCACGCCGTTTTGCAGGGCTTTGGCGGGGTAGCGCACTGCCTTCTGAATGGCGGCCACAATGGCCGCCGTGCCGCCGCCACCCGGCAACTGGGGCATCTGCTCCACGTAGGTGTAGGGCTTGCTGGTGCCCGCGTCGGGCAACAATCCGGGGTCGTCGCCGGGCTTGGCTTCGATGAGCGGCTGCTCAATTTTGGCGTTGGTGTCGCCTTCTTCGGTTTTGGTGCTGGACGTTTTTTCCAGCAGCTCGTCCTGATTAGGCACCTCGCTCACTTTTGGCGCATCCTTTTCCTTCACCACCACCGGCACCACATTTTTAATCGTGGGCAGTTGCGGGGGCGTTGTTGGCGGCTTGGCCGCAGCGGGCGGCGGGGTAATTATTGGCTGGTCCACATTCACCTTCACGTCAATAGGCCGCAGTACAACCGGCTTGGGCGGCACCACCACTACATCCTCCTTCAGCAGCTGCGCCAGCAGCGGAAACACCAGCAGCAACGCCAGCATGGCCGTGGCGATAATCAACGCCCGCGTCATGTGGCGCTGGTAGAGGGCCCGAAGCTGGTAGGCTCCGTAGTGGCGGTTGCGACCATCGAACACGATGTCGTCGAGGCTGGCCGTGGCCAGCTGGGCATTGGTCATCATAATGTGGCGGTTTTGAGAAGGGTTAAGTCGTCCTGGGTAATCTTGACCAGGGCGTATTTCTGCTGATGCGTGATGTTCATCTCGTCGAGCACGTCAATCATGTCCTGGTATTTCGAGTCGGCCGAGGGCTTGATGAGCACCACGAGGTCCGGCTGTTGCCGCATCCGGGCGAGGAGCACCGGGCGTAGGCCATCGGGAGCAAAGGAGGTGGTTTTCAACTCGGGCACGGCCGCCGACTTATCCTGCGGTGCATTCAACCCGAAGAAGTAGTGTACCCGGTGGTTTTTGCCCAGAATGATGGTCATGGCCTTCGACAGCGCCACCGGCGTTTTGTCCGGGCTCTTCACCGGCATCTTCAGGTCCATGGCGTAGGGCCGGGCGAAGGTGGTGGTGAGCATGAAGAAGGTGAGGAGCAGAAACGCCAGGTCCACCATCGGGGTCATGTCGATGCGGGTCGACATCTTCTTCGCTCGTCGTTTGCCAGGCTTTGCGGCACCGGCGGATTGCTGCTGAATTTCGGCCATGGGTTCTGTCCTGAAAAGGTGAAAGATACCCGAACAACGCAGTGCGTTATTGCCTTATTGTGAGAATATTATGAATAATAATTTATTCTCAATCCGTATAATAAATAGCTTTATACCACGTTTTTGCTGGATGCCTCAAAACCGCCACACCCCGCCCGGCGTGAGGCAGGCCGTGAGCGGCACATCGGTGGGCAGCACATCGGCAATGGCGGCCACGGGCGCATCGTCCAGCACATTCAGGCCGATAAACTGTGTGCCCGGCCGGCATTGGGCCAGAAACCGGTCGTAAAAGCCGCCGCCGTAGCCTACGCGCTGCCCGGCGCGGTCCACGGCCAGCAGCGGCACCAGCACGGCATCGAAAGTGGCGGCCGGCACTTCCGTTTCGGCGGTAGCAACGGGCTCTGGAATGCCCCAGCGGTTGGGTTGCAGTAGCGTGGCCGGTGTCAACTCATAGTGACGCAGCGAAATGCCATCGGCCTGCACCACGGGCGCGGCCAGTCGCACCGCCAGCTTCTCAGCCCAGATGCGCTGGATTATCGGCCACGTATCCGGCTCATTGCGTTTGGCCAGCGGCAGAAACAGGTGCAGCCAGCGCCACTGCGCTACCGGGAAATGCTGGAAGAGTTGCTCGCACAATTGCGGGCTGCGCTGCGCGACTTCGGCGGCCAGCAGGGCCTGGCGGCGGGCGAGGGCGGCGCGGCGGAGAGTGGCTTTGAGCTGTTGGTCCATTCGCCGTACCGTTACCGCACAGCTGGGCTTAGCTTTTGCACAGCAGCTGGTGTTTCAAAGCCAAAATATGCCCACGGGTAATAGGTGATTTTGCTGCCCAGTTCACGCAGAAAGAGGTTCCGCTCTTCCGATTGGCCAAGTACGTGATAGAGACAAGCAGCGTAATTGTTGAAATAAATGGCCAGCAGGGAGGCGGCGGCTATGGACTTTAACTCCGGTAACAACTGGTCGATGCGGTCTTGGTATTCCTTGTGCAAGGCATCTTTAGCCGACCCAATCTGCTCCTCATAGCCAAAATCGCTGTATCGCTCCACCAGGAAATTGGCTTGTAGCAGTCGGCGAAGCTCCGGTTGCGGAGCACCATCGGCGAATTCGGCCAACACTTCAGCATCGCCAAACCATCGCGGAGCGGCTAGCTTGAAGTAGTTCATGTGACCGAGCAAGTGGTCCGGTACCAGTTCAATACAATCGTGAAAAGCCTGCTGGGCTTCCTGAGGTTCGCTCATTCCCATCAGCACGCGGATTAGGCGAGCGTACGCTTCAGCCTGAAAGCGGGAGGTAGCAAAAGCCCGGCTTAGGTGCTGGTTGGCTTGCGCGAGATAATGCTCAAATCCCTTGACCTGGCCTTCCGTTACGTATTTCGCCGCTGCTTTGCCCCTAGATTCCCAAGCCAAAAAGGTATCGTGTACGCCAGCCGTGAGGTGGCGCAGGTCTGAGTCGCCGCTGGATTGATATTGTTGGAGGACTGTAGCATATCGCGGCGTCAGGCACAGGCCGTCGAGCAGACGGGTGAGGTCTTCAGTAGAAAGGGCATCTAGGGTAGCTTCAAAGAGCGTCCACTGCCGCTGCTGCAACATGGCTTCGACGCCAGTATTGGCAATCAGGCCAAAGGAAACGTCTGAGCCGGCAGTGGCCGACTTCGAGAAAAGAGAGCGGAAAAACTGGACGATGTTCGACAAAGCGAAGTGGATAAAGCGTTAGCTGGCCGGTGGTAATGGCCCAAAGCTATGTAATGCTATGTACTGCGCGATGGTTTGTGTAGAATTACTCCTCCTCCAGCACCGTAAACTCCAGCACCAGCGGCTCGAATGCCTCAATCAGCTGCTCAATGAAGCCGGGATTGTTTATCAGAATGCTGAGCACGTTTTCGCTACGCTCCTGCAAGCCGCCGCCGGGGAACAGCTTGTCTTTAAGCGCGGCCAGCTGCGTGTAGGCGGTTTCGTGCTTCATTTCGGCGGCTTTGCTCAGGCGCTTTTCGAGGCCGGCGAGGCCGGCGGCGGCTTTCTGGGCTTCGGCGGCCACGGTTTTTACCAGGGTGGGGTCGAGGCGCTGGGCCAGGTCCTGCACCTGCTGGAACGATGCGGCCAGGGCCTGCTGCTGCTCTTTCAGGCTGATTTCTTCCTGGCCGAGGGCCGCGCCCACCTGCTTCTTCAGCTCCGGCAGCGGCCGGAAAATTTCGTGCGTAGTCAGCCCCAGCTTCTTGAGCTTGCCCGCGTTGGCCCGGCTGATGTACTCGGCCGAATTGCGCGGCAACACGATGGGAAACGGCACGCCAAACGCCGCAAATACGTCCTTCAACTGGAACCAGTACGCCACCTCGGCCCCGCCGCCGATGTATACCAGGTTTGGCAGCAGGATTTCCTGATACACCGGCCGCAGCACCACGTTGGGGCTGAACTGCTCGGGGTGCGCCTTGGCCAGCGCCAGCAATTCGGCCTGGCTGTGGCATTTGGCGGTGTTGCGGATGGTCACTTCCACGCAGTCGGCCCCGCTGGCATCGGGTTCCAGGCGCTCGCGCTTGCCTTCGTCGGTGATGAAAAACAGGTTCACGGGGCGCGAATACACCTGCGGCTTGTAGCCGGCGGCGGTCAGGCGGGCATTGGTGGCCTGCACGGCGGCGTTGGAGGCGTGCGTCCCGATTTCCTTCTCCAGCAGGGGTACCAGCGCCTGTTTCAGGGCCGGGCGGTCGGCGTCCAGCGTCACCAGGCCGAACTCGCCAAACAGCGCATCAGCCAGCTTGCGGGTAGCTTCGGCCAGGGTTTTCGATTCGGAATAGGCCTTGTGGAAAGCGGCTGGTACTTCGGGTGGCAGCTGGCTCAGCAGTTGCTCGCTCAGGCCGTCGAGCGGGAGGCGGCCCACCGGGCCGCCGGTGCCGGCTGCATCCCAGGCGTAGGTTTTGCCGAAGAGCGAGAAGTGGTTGATTTCGGCAAAGTCGTGGTCCTCGGTGGCCATCCAGTACACCGGCACGAAATCGTACTGCGGGTATTTCGCCTTCAATTCCCGGCTCAGCTTGATGGCCGACACGATTTTATAGATGAAATACAGCGGCCCCGTGAGCAGATTGAGCTGGTGCCCGGTCGTCACGGTGAAGGTGGTGGGCTCGGCCAACAGCAGCAGGCTGTTTTCGATAGCCGGCTCCGGCTCGGGGGCGAAGCCGTACTGGTCGCGCAGAGCCGCTACCAGCCGCTTGCGGGCCTCGGGCGAGTAAGCGGCTTTCTTTTCTTCGATTTGGGCGGCGAAGTTTTCGAGCGCCGGAAAGCGGTTGTAAAACGGGGCCAGGGCCGGGTTTTGGGCAATGTAATCGGTCAGCAGGCCCGAGAAAGCACCGGTTTCGGCGTAGGGCAGCGTGGTACAACGAGTAGGCATGGAGGAAATACGAGCAAGGCCGGGTTCGGTATGAACCTTAGCCAATGGCAAAAGTCCGCACAAAACCCGGCCCCGGCCGAAAAGTTAAATCCGATGCTTACTCAGCCGCCCAAAACCGCATTTCCAGCGAAAGGCGCGTTTCGTCTTCGTTCAGATTTACGGCCCCACCGTGCAGCAGGTAGGGCGAAAAAATCATGACCTCCTCCGGGCCCGGGTTGGGGCGCAGCAGGTGCAGCGGCTGCGCCGAAGCCACCACACCGGGCACGCTGTACTGCGCGCCGTTGTACACGGCCCCGGCGTGGGTGCGGGTGAGCTGGTCTTCGGGCCACCAGTGCGAGCCGGGCAGCAGCGCCAGCGACGAATCGGCGGTGCTGCCCGCCAGCGGGAAGTAGATGTTGATGCCGTTGCGCAGCCGGTCGAGCCACACGTCACGGTGCAGCGGGTTGTTATCGGAGCGCCGGGGCCGCACGATGCGCAAATGGAACTGTGCCCGGCCGAGAGCCGGATTGTGGGCGCTGATGGGCCGGCCGCAGAGCTCGGCCACCCGCGCTTCGAGGGTAGCCACCGGCAGAGGCAGAGCTGCCAGCGGGGAGGTGGTGGTTTGCTGCACCACGGCTAGGTGGCGGGCATCGTCGTCGCCAACCAGCCGGTGGTAATTCGTCGCTGACCAGTCAGCCGGAATATCGAACCCCGCGTTGCGCACGGCGGTGCGAACCAACTCAATCAGGCCTTCGCGCAGGATGGCATTCTCGGCCGGTGTGAGCCAGGGTGCCACCGTGTAGCCCGCTGCCGTCCAAGGTTGCCCGGCCGTGAGGTCGGTGTCAGCCGCCAGCAGGATTTCGGCCGCGCCAGGGCCGGCGGGGCCTTCCACGCGGTACTCGATATCCTGCTGGTTGAGGCGGGCTTTCATGCGGGAGTATGTCGCGGCTCTATACCAAGTGGCCGTACAGGTCGAAGTCCGAAGCCGAGTCAATCTTCACATTCGCAAAATCGCCGAGGCGAACGAATGTGTCTTTCTCCACGGCCACCAGCACTTCGTTGTCGACTTCGGGCGAATCGAACTCGGTGCGGCCCACGAAATGGCCGCTTTCCTTGCGGTCGAACAGCACCTTGTAGGTCTGACCCACGCGGGCCTCGTTCAGCTCCATCGAAATGCCCTGCTGCAATTCCA
Organism: Hymenobacter ruber; assembly: GCF_054783255.1. Lineage (NCBI taxonomy): Bacteria > Pseudomonadati > Bacteroidota > Cytophagia > Cytophagales > Hymenobacteraceae > Hymenobacter > Hymenobacter ruber. The sequence continues at coordinate 1,295,765 of NZ_BAAGQX010000002.1, read as the reverse complement.
TAATGGCGTCGGCGCGCTCCTGCTTCAGCTCGGCTGGCACGTCGTCTATCAACGTGTGCGAGTGCGTGTTCTCTTCGTGTGAGTAGGTGAAAATGCCCAAGCGTTCGAAGCGGGTCTGCTCCACGAAATCATACATTTCCTGGAAGTCCTTTTCCGTTTCGCCGGGGTGGCCGGCGATGAGCGTGGTGCGCAGCGCAATGCCCGGCACGCGCTGCCGAATGGTATCCACCAGTTCGATAGTCCGGCGCTTGGTGATGCCGCGGCGCATGCTCTTCAGCATGGCATCGGAACCGTGCTGCAAGGGCATATCCAAGTATTTACAGATGTTTTCGCGCTCGGCCATCACGTCCAGCGCATCCAGCGGGAACTGCGAGGGGTAGGCGTATTGCAGGCGAATCCAATCGATGCCGTTCACGTCGGACAGGTTGCGGAGCAGGTCGGCCAGCTTGCGCTCGCCGTAGGCTTCCAGCCCGTAGTAGGTCAGGTCCTGGGCAATGAGAATCAGCTCCTTGGTGCCCATGCTGGCGAGGCGCTTGGCCTCCTTCACCAAGTCCTCAATCTTGCGGTCGACGTGCTTGCCGCGCATCAGCGGGATGGCGCAGAACGAGCAGGGGCGGTTGCAGCCCTCCGCGATTTTGAAGTAGGCGTAGTGCTTGGGCGTGGTAATCAGGCGCTCGCCGATGAGCTCGTGCTTGTAGTCGGCATTCAGCACCTTCAGCATCTGCGGCAGCTCCAGGGTGCCGAAATAGGCGTCTACCTGCGGGATTTCCACCTCCAGCTCGTCCTTGTAGCGCTGCGAGAGGCAGCCCGTCACGTAGAGCTTTTCGAGGCGGCCGGCCTCTTTCTCATCCGCGTAGCGCAGAATGGTGTCGATGCTTTCCTGCTTGGCGTTGTCGATGAAGCCGCAGGTGTTGATAATGACGATGTTGGCATCTGACTTCTCGGCCTCGTGGGTCACGTCGAAGTCGTTGGCCTGTAGCTGGCCCATCAATACTTCGCTGTCCACGATGTTTTTCGAGCAGCCGAGGGTGATGACGTTAACTTTATTCTGGGTCTGATTTCTAACTTTCATGAATCACAATATTGCCAGTGCCCATCCGGGGCGGGACGGGTTGCCTAGAATGCCCAACTGGGCTAATTAGTTCGGTTGTCGTTGATTTAGAGGGCTTCGAACTGCCGCAGGAAGCGCATGTCATTCTCCGTGAACAGGCGCAAGTCCTTAATCTGGTACTTGAGCATGGCGATGCGCTCGATGCCCATGCCCCAGGCGTAGCCGGAGTATTTCTCGGGGTCGATGCCGGCGTTTTCGAGCACGGCGGGGTCCACCATGCCGCAGCCACCGATTTCGACCCAACCCGAGTACTTGCAGATGTTGCAGCCCGCGCCTTTGCAAATCAGGCAGGTGATGTCAATCTCGGCGCTAGGCTCGGTGAAAGGGAAGAAGCTGGGGCGGAAGCGGATGTTAATATCGGCCCCAAACAGCTCCTGCACGAAGTAATACACCGTCTGCTTCAGGTCGGCGAAGCTCACGCCCTCGTCGATGAAAATGCCTTCCACCTGATGGAACATCATGTGCGCACGGGCCGAAATGGCTTCGTTGCGGAACACCCGGCCCGGCATCACGCGGCGAATGGGCAGCGGTTCGGTTTCCATCACGCGCACCTGCACGGTGCTGGTGTGGGTGCGCAGCAGGTGGGGCAGGGCGGGCGCGCCGGTGGCGGCTTCGCCGGTTGTGCCAGCATCGGCCGCGCCGGCCGCGTGCGATACCGGAGCCACGAAGAACGTGTCCTGCATATCCCGCGCCGGGTGGTTTTCGGGGAAGTTGAGGGCGGTGAAGTTGTGCCAGTCGTCCTCAATTTCTGGGCCTTCGGCCACGGCGAAGCCGATGCGGCCGAAGATGCGCAGCATCTCCTCGCGCACCAGGCTCAGGGGGTGACGGGTGCCCAGGGCATTGGGCACCACGGGCAGGGTGTAGTCGAAATCGGGGTTGGCGGGAGCGTTGTCGGCGGCGGCTTCGGCGGCCGTCTGGGCCTCGTCGAAGCGGGCCTGGGCCTGTTGCTTCAGGGCGTTGAGCTGCTGGCCTACAGCGCGTTTGTCTTCGGCCGGCACGGTCTTGAGCTGGTCAAACAAGTCGGCCAGCCGGCCCTTACGGCCGAGGTAGCTGATGCGAAACGCATCGAGTTCGGCGGGATTATTCAGTTCGGCCGTTGTAATTTCGGCCATCAGCGCGGCAATGGATTCCTGCATCATAGCCCGCAAAGTTACGGCAAGGCTCCGGCCCTGGCCGAACGTTTCGCAAACACATTCAGTTACGCCGTTTATAAATCATCTACAAAAATCTCCTGCCATGAAGCGCGCCCTATTCTTTTTACTTATCAGCGGAGGATTAGCTACTTCCGCCGCCGCCCAAAGTGGGGGCTGGGACACCGGGGGCTGGGATGCTCCCAAGAAAGCTCCGGCTAAGAAAACCACCAAGAGCAGCACCGCAGCCGGCGCTAAAGCCACGCAGAGCGGCGGCGAGGCCGCAGTAGCCCCCGAAGCAGGAGCTATGCCAACCCCCGAAGCAGCAGCCCCAGCCCCGGCAGCGGCCGACAAAGGCGGCTTTGGTGGCGGTGGCGCATCTGGTGGTGGCTATGCCAGTGGCCAGGGGATTTCGGTGGCGCCCGGCGCGCCCGTAATCATGCGCGGTGGCCGTAGCGTGATGGCCGATGACGCCGCCGCTATGCGTGAGCGTCGCCTCAACCGCAAGCCCCGCCGCGACAAGCCGTGGCCCCCGCGCCCGGCTGAAGCGGCCGCGCCTGCAGCGCCCGCCCCGGCCGCTGCAGCCCCGGTTGCGACCGAGGCTGCGACCGGTGCCGGCAATGCCGCCAACGGAGCCGAAATGGCACCCGCCGCTGCCCCCAAAGCCGGCACGCCCGCCAAGGCTCCGGCCAAAGCCGCCGCGCCCAAGAAGAAAGCACCCGAGCCGCTGGGCTGGTAGTCTGCCGGCTGCATTGCGGGTAAAGTCCTCGGAGCTTATGCCGCTTGGTATCAATTCGTATGGAAAGCCCGGTTGGGTCCTCAGAAGGACCGGCCGGGCTTTTTTATGCGCTACATCTTCGTGTGATAAAGCCTGTGTCATCGCCTGACTGGTTGCGAAGTGATGCCGAAGGGCCGACGGGCGTGGACCCGGCGGCCGGGTTTCGCGTATGCCCGAAGCCGTGCTGCGTTGCGGTGCTGGCATCTTCAGTCTCTTTTCCCTCACCACCCCAATTCACGCACATGATTCGCACTGTTCTTACGCTGGTACTGGCGCTGGCCATCGCGGCCGAAGCATCGGCCCAAACGGCCCCCGCCACCAAAACCGCCACCCGCAAAACCACCACCACCCGCACCGCCACCCCGAAAAAGATGGTGACGCGCAACACCACCGCCAGCCCCGCGCCGGCCGAAACCGGTGACCGCACCAAAATCGGCCCCGGCGGCAACGGCGCAGTGGGCTCCACGGAAAGCGCCGACGGCAAGGGCCAGAGCGTATACGCCGCCCCCGGCATGCCCGTGAACGTGGACAATCCCAAGAAGGTAGGCAGCTACAACGGGCCAGCTCCCGTGCGGTCCAAAGGTGGCACCACGCTCACGCCCCGATAGAACTCCGGCTTACGTCGATAAAACGGCCCGATTGGTACGCGTTTGCGCACCAATCGGGCCGTTTTGCGTGGGCCGGGCAGGAAGCCGATTAAGTTGGCACGCTTTTCGAAATGTACCCTGACAGCTAAACGAACCAACTTTTTCTTCTCAACTTCTTTTTCCTTCAGCCATGTTCCGCTCCATTCTTACCCTTGCATTGTCGGTGTTCCTGTTGGCTGAAGCCAGCGCCCAGACCACGCCCGTCGCCGCCAAGAAGAAGACCACCAAATCGGTGAAAGCCTCGGCCCGCGCCGCCAAAAAAGCCCGCCGCGTCGCCCTCAAGACCACCCCCACCACGCCCGTGATGAACGACGGCTGGCCTCCCCTCGAAACCACGCAGACCGCCGTGGCCAGCACCGAAACCACCACCGACGGCGGCTGGGGCAGCGCTTATCCCGCCGCCAGCACCTCGCGCGGCGAGATTGACAACGCCAACGTGTATGCCGCCCCCGGCATGCCGGTGCACATGCGTACCAGCAACGGCATGGTGCCCTACAGCGTGCGCCCGCCCCGCAAAACGGCCTCCACGCAAACCACGCTCGGCAACTAATTCGGCCTAACAGTGGCCCGGTTGGGTAAATCCCGGCCGGGCTACTTTGCGTATTGCCAGCCGGCTTCCGTCGTTCGACCTCACCCGCAGCGGGCCGTGGTGCGTATGAGGGGAGCCGGCCTGCTTATCGGCCTGCCGCGGCAGTTGCTTTTGTATCACTTCACTTTTTCAGAATTCCATCGATGTTCCGTTACTTTTTCGCCACGCTGCTGCTGGTCACCTTTGCCGTAACCGGAGCCAATGCGCAAACCAAAACCCGCGCCGCCCGCAAGAAAATTGCGCCTTACTCGACGCGGGGCGCCCGCAAAGCCCCCAACATCAACCCCCACACCGGCAAGCCTTACGGGGCCGGAGTGCCCGAGGACATCAAGAACGGGACGATGTCGTACCTGGCCCCCAGCATGCCCATGCGCAAGCAGGTGGGCTACCAGAACAACGGCGGCTACAACGACAACCGCACCCCGCGCCCCCGCTACGTGAAGCCCGCCAACAGCACCCTCACCCGCGACAGCAACGTGCCGGTAGCACCCGGCAAAACCAAGGTGAAAGCCAAGCGCTAAGCCCGCCGCTGGTTCAGCAACTACGCAAAAAGAAAGGTCACGCTGTACATAGCGTGACCTTTCTTTTTGTTGGTTTTAACCCCTGACTACGCCGGTTCAGCCACGGCGGCAGCTTCGTAGTAAAGCGTGTTGCAGTTTTCGGGGCGCAGCACCAGCTGGGCCATGGCGCGCACATCGTCCACGGTCACGGCCTGAATGCGGCGGCTTTCGTCGTTCACCAGGTTGGCGTCGCCTTGCAGCTTGCTGTAGGCCAGGTTCATGGCGCGGTTCAGGAGGTCAATTTCGCCGAAGACCAGGCTGCTTTCGGCCTGGTTTTTTACTTTTTCGAGCTCGTGAGCGTCCACGTCCTGGGTCAGGAATTCGGCCACTACGGCTTCCACGGCGGCATCGGCGGCTTTAATATCCACGCCCTCGTTCAGCTTGCCGCTGATGACGAGCAGGCCGGGGTCGAGCGAGCCGGTGAGCGACGACGAAATGTTGTTGAACAGCGCCTGCTCCTTCACCAGCCGCTGGTGCAGCCGCGCCGATTTGCCGTGGCCCAGCATATCACTGAGTAAGTCCACGGCGTGGTAGCGGGCATCGCCCCGGGCGGGCATGTGGTAGGCCTTATACAGAGCGCTGAGCGGCACTTCCGCCTGGGCCGTTAGGTGTCGGGCTTCGGTCTGAATGGGCTCCTGGGGGAGCTGGCGCTGGTAGGCCGGGCCGCCGGGGATGGGGCCAAACCACTTGTCGGCCAGCTGGCGCACGTCGGCGGCACTCACGGCTCCGGCCACTACCAGCACGGCGTTTTGCGGGGCGTAGTGCTTTTTGAAAAAGCCGCGCACGTCGTCCATCACGGCATTTTCGATGTGCGAAATTTCCTTGCCGATGGTGTTCCACTGGTAGGGGTGGGTGTGGTAGGCGAGGGGCTTAAGCTGGAGCCACACGTCGCCGTAGGGCTGGTTGAGGTAGCTCTGCTTGAATTCCTCCACCACCACTTTGCGCTGCACTTCGAGGCCGTTTTCGGAGAAGGCCAGATTCAGCATCCGGTCAGATTCCAGCCAGAAGCCGGTTTCGAGGTTGGCGGCGGGTAGCGAGAGGTAGTAGTTGGTGACGTCGGCCGAGGTGAAGGCGTTGTTTTCGCCGCCCACGCGCTGCAACGGCTCATCGTAGCTCGGAATATTGACCGAACCCGAAAACATCAGGTGCTCAAACAAATGCGCGAAGCCGGTGTGCTCGGCGTCCTCATCGCGCGAGCCCACATCGTACATCACGTTGAGCACGGCCATGGGCGTGCTGAAATCTTCGTGCACAATGCAGCGCAGGCCGTTATCGAGGGTGAATTCGGTGAAATGAATCATAGAGAAAGCAATGGAATGGGCTAAAGGTACGCGCCACGCCCGAGGCTGTTAACCGAGGAAAAGCGCGGCGGGTTTGCCGGGGCTCCAAAAACCTGCCGGGCCTTTAGAAACTGGCTTGTCGATACCCCACCCCTGCCAATGCATAGGGGGCGTTCGGGCACCAGATGCCGGACACACGAAACCAGGACCCGGTGCGTTGGAAAAAGGCCTCGGCAGTTTTAACCAGAAAAAAAAGCCTTTGGTCCGGCTAAATCAGCCATTCGAGCACGAACTGCCTGCCAAGTACGCCTTCTGCCGGACCTTTATTTAGCTGCCTATGCCCTTGTTCTATGCCTGATACATTACCCGCTATTACAACCCTCGAAGCCCCCGCTACGCTTGCTGAGGCAACGGCCCGCATCGCGGCTCTCGAAGCGGAGCTGGCGCTGGCCCGCCAAAAAGCTTCGTCAGCCGCGCAGCAGCTGGCTTTTTGTGAGACCATTCTCAATAGCCTGCCGGCCGAAATAGGGGTGGTGGATGCCGAATTGCGCTTTCGGTACCTCAATCCGGCCGCCATGGCCGACCCCGCCGCTCGTCAGGCGGCCCAGGGTAAAACCCTTGCTGAGTTGGCCCCACAGCCCGGCTGCCCGCCCGAATTCACCCCCAAGCACCGCTCTCTTTTCGACCGCGCCTGCGCCGGCCAGGTGGTGGAATGGACCGAAGTAGTGGCCAAACCCACCGGCCCGCGCCATTTCCTGCGCCGCCTGCAACCCGTGTTTGGGCCGGATGGCGCGCTGGCGTGGTTCATCGGCTACGGCCTGGATGTGACCGACCGCGAGCAGGCCCGGCAGGCCCTGGCCGACGAGCAGGCGTTTACGCGGCAGGTGCTCGACACCACGCCCAGCATGATTTTCGTGCGCGACCGGGCTGGTAATTTTCTCTTTCAGAACCGCGCCATTCAGGAGCTTGAGGCGGCCGCCCGGCTGGAGGGCGATGCCGCCAGCCGCCGCCAGACCCGCGACGAGGAGCTGGCCCGCTTCGCCGAAATTGACGCTCAGGTGATGGACGGCAACCGGGAAATAGTGGTGGAGGACTGCTTCACGCTGCCCGATGGCAGCGTGCGCTGGTACCACTCCACCAAGCGCCCGCTGCACCGCCCCGATGGCACGGTGCACGTGCTAGGCGTGAGCACCGACATTACGGAGCTAAAGGCTGCCCAACTGGCTGCCGAAGCTGCCGCCACGGCCCGCCAGAATTTCCTGGCCAACATGAGCCACGAAATCCGCACGCCGCTCAACGGTGTGCTGGGTATGGCGGCCCACCTGACCAAAACCCCGCTCGACCCGCGTCAGCAGCAGCTCATCGACATCATGCAGCGCTCCGGGCAGCACCTGCTGAGCGTAGTGAACGACGTGCTCGACATGGCCAAAATCAGTTCCGGCAAGCTGGAAATGGAGCAGATAGCATTCAACCTCTGCGATTCGGTGAGCGCCGCGTTGCAGCCGCTGGCCTTGCAGGCTACTGAGAAAGGCTTGGTTTTCGAGGACACTTCGCTGCGCACAAGTTGCCCCCAGCCCTGGGTAATTGGCGACGCGCATCGCCTCAACCAGATTATTATCAACCTGGTCAGCAACGCGCTCAAATTCACGGAGCGGGGCACCATCACCGTGTCGAGCGAGCTGGTGAGCGAAACGCCCGATGCCTTGGCAGTCCGCTTCAGCGTGGCCGATACCGGAATTGGCATTGCTCCGGCCCAGCAGGAGCGCATCTTCGAGAGCTTTACGCAAGCCTACGCTGATACCAGCCGTCAGTTCGGCGGTACCGGCCTGGGGCTGAGCATTGCTCGGGCCCTGGTGGCGCAACTGGGCGGCACGCTCACCATGACCAGCGCCGTGGGCCGGGGCACCACGTTTGTGTTCACCGTGACGCTGCCCAAGGCTCCGGTGCCGGCGCTGGCTCCGGCCTTCACCGCCGCCTACGACACTGGCCGGCTGGCCGGCGTGCGCGTGCTGATGGTGGAAGACAACGAAATAAACCGGGCCGTGGCCCAGATGACGCTGGCTCCGTGGGGCGTGGTGCTGGAGGAGGCCGTGGATGGCGCCGCCGGCCTGGCCTGCCTCAAAGCCAAAACGTATGATATCGTGCTGATGGACATCCAGATGCCCGGCCTGAGCGGCGTGGACGTGACCCGGCACCTGCGCCAGCTGCCCGATGCGCGGCGGGCCAATACGCCGGTTATTGCGCTTACCGCCAACGCTTTTCGTTCGGATGTAGAGCAGTATCTCGCGGCGGGCATGAACGATTACCTGGCCAAGCCCTTCGATGAAGAAGAGCTGTACCATAAGATGGTGGCCTTGCTCGACGCTCCCGCGGAGCCGCTCTACGACCTGGCGCGCCTGCGCCAGCAGTCGCAGGGCCACACCGCGTTTGTGGGGCAGATACTGCGCTCCTTCCAGGCCAATATGCCGCTGAGTCTGACGCAGCTGCGCGCCGCTGCCGCTGCCCGGCACTGGCCCCAGGCTGCCGAAATCGCGCACCACATCAAGCCCAATTTGCTGGCTCTGGGCGTGGTGGCCGCGGCTGCGCCGCTGGAAATCCTGGGCCTGGCCCACCCTAAGGCCACGCCGGGCACGCTGCCTGCGCCGGAGGTACTGACGGAAGCCGTCGAGCAATTGGCCGCCGTGGTGAGCCGGGTGCTGGCCGCCATGCCGGCCGAGTTGGCCGCGCTGGAAGCCGCCGCCTAAAGCGGGGCCAGCCGCCGCATCAGCTCGGCTTTGTGGAGCTTGCCCACGGGCACAGTGTAGGGGCCGAGTGTGAGCTGGTGGTCATCGATGGCATCAATGCGGCGGGTGTTCACAATGTAGGACCGATGCACCCGCACGAAATGGCTGAACGGTAGCCGCTCCTCTAAATTCTTGAGCGTGACGTGTACAATGTGTTTTTGCGTGGCCGTGACCAGCACCGAGTACGTGGACAGGGCCTCGATGTAATAAACGTCGTCAAAATTGATGCGCACCAGCCGGCCATTGACTTTGGCAAATACATTGGGATTCTCCGGTGCGGGGGGTGGGGCTGTAACGGGCTGGGGCCGCAGGGCGCGCACCTGCTTCACAGCCTGTAGAAAGCGGGCGTAGTCCACAGGCTTCACCAGATAGTCGGCCACGGGGAGCTCGAAGGCCTCGGCGGCAAAGCTGTGGTGCGAGGTGACCAGCACAATGGCCGGCAGCGGCAGCGACAATATCCGAATCAGCTCCAGGCCGGTGAGGTGGGGCATCTCGATGTCGAGCAGCAGCAAGTCAATCGGCGGGTGCGTTTGCAGGAATTGCAGGGCGGTGAGGCCGTCGGGGAGCGTCGCGGCCAACTCCAGGCCGGGTGTAAGGGCCACAAAATGCTCCAGGGCCAGGCGGCTCATCTCGTTGTCGTCGACGATGACGCAGGTAAGCGGAAGCAGGTCGGCCATAAAATACGGGCAGGGAAAGAGCTGCCAGGGTAATAGATACGCCACTGGTGGCGAGTAGATGAGCTGTAGGTGCTTGATTAGCAGTGTAAATACTGCTTAATAAGCACAACTGTAGAGGCTTGAAAGCAGGATGAATGACAGATGGGGCTCAAGGTGCTGATTTTCTCTTAAGATTCCTATGCTTTTTGCTCTCTCCCGTTTTCAACCACCGATGCGTAATTCTCCGTAGCTGCCGGCCCGCCGAGGTTTTTTAGGTGATGAGTGGGAAAGCTGTAATGGACCTGCCGGGTAAAATTCGGACGGAGTTCTGAGGAGAAGATGAGCAAGGAAAGGAACTGTGCAGATGCCGGTGCGGAAAGTAGCCCGGTGCGCGCCCTGCTTTCCTACCTTTGCCCACCCAAACCCACCCACCTTGTCATGACTTTTGACCGCCACGACCTCACCAACGAAACCCTCCTGCACCTTTATCAGCACCTGCTGCGCCCCCGGCTGATTGAGGAAAAAATGTTGATTCTGCTGCGTCAGGGCAAGGTGAGCAAGTGGTTTTCGGGCATTGGACAGGAGGCCATTTCGGTGGGCAGCACGCTGGCCCTGGAGGCCGACGAGTACATTCTGCCGCTGCACCGCAACCTGGGCGTATTCACGGGGCGCGAGGTGCCGCTGGGTCGCCTGTTTGCGCAGTGGCAGGGCAAGCGCACCGGCTACACCAAAGGCCGCGACCGCAGTTTCCACTTCGGCACCAACGAGCACCACATCGTGGGCATGATTTCGCACCTCGGTCCGCAGCTGGCCGTGGCTGGCGGCATTGCTTTGGCCGATTTGCTGGATAAAAACCCTAAAGTGACCCTGACTTACAGCGGCGACGGCGGCGCTTCGGAAGGCGACTTCCACGAGGCCCTGAACGTAGCCGCCGTGTGGCAGCTCCCGGTCATTTTCATGATTGAAAACAACGGCTACGGCCTGAGCACGCCCAGCAACGAGCAGTTCCGCTTTAAATCCTTCGTGGACAAAGGCCCGGCCTACGGTATGGAAGCCGTGCAGGTAGACGGCAACAACGTACTCGAAGTGTACACCACCGTGAAGCGCCTGGCCGAAGACCTGCGCCAGAACCCGCGTCCCGTGCTGGTGGAAGCCCTCACGTTCCGGATGCGCGGCCACGAGGAAGCCAGCGGCACTAAGTACGTGCCCCAGAGTCTGATGGAAGAGTGGGCCGCCAAAGACCCGGTCGAAAACTTCGAGAAATGGCTGCTCGACGAAGGCATTCTCACCGAAACGGCCAAGCACGGCATCCGCGAAAAAATCAAGGCCGCTATCGAGGCCGGCCTACAGGAAGCCGACGCCGAGCCGATGCCCACGGCCGACATTCAGGAGGAAATTGCTGACATGTACCAGCCCTTCGACGCGCCCGCCACGGATGCGCCGAAAGACGGCACGGCCCGCGAAATCCGCTTCATCGATGCTATTTCTGAGGGCATGAAGCAGAGCATGACGCGCTACCCCGAACTCGTGCTCATGGGCCAGGACATTGCCGATTACGGCGGCGTGTTCAAAATCACGGAAGGCTTCGCGGCCGAATTTGGCAAGGCGCGGGTGCGCAATACGCCGCTGTGCGAGTCGGCCATTGTGGGCATCGGCCTGGGTTTGAGCATCAAGCGCAAGAAAAGCATGGTCGAGATGCAGTTTGCCGATTTTGTGACTTGCGGCTTCAACCAGATTGTGAATAACTTGGCCAAGAGCCACTACCGCTGGGGCCAGAATGCCGACGTGGTGGTGCGCATGCCCACCGGCGCGGGCTCGGCCGCCGGCCCGTTTCACTCGCAGAGCAACGAGGCGTGGTTCACGCACGTGCCCGGCCTGAAAGTGGTGTACCCCAGTAACCCGCACGACGCCAAGGGCCTGCTCTGCGCCGCCTTTGAGGACCCCAATCCGGTGCTGTATTTCGAGCACAAGATGCTGTACCGCAGCCTGTCCGGTCCCGTGCCGGAAGCCTATTACACCACGCCCATCGGCCAGGCCGCACTGGCGGCTGAAGGCAACGAGATGAGCATCATTACCTACGGCATGGGCGTGCGCTGGGCCCTGCAAACCTGCCAGGACCTGGGCGTATCAGCCGATATCCTCGACCTGCGCACCCTGCTGCCCTGGGACCAGGAGGCAGTGCGCAAAACCGTGGAGAAAAACGGCCGCGTCCTTATTCTGCACGAAGACACGATGACCGGCGGCATCGGTGGCGAAATCGCGGCCTGGATTGGCGAAAACTGCTTCGAGCATCTCGATGCGCCCGTGCGCCGCGTGGCTTCGCTGGATACGGCCATTCCGTTTGCGCCGCCGCTGGAGGCGGCCTTCCTGCCCCAGCAGCGCCTGCGCGAGCAGGTACAAGCCCTGCGCAACTACTAGCCGCCGGGTTGGCGCGGTTTTCGCGCGGGCTCAGCGTATCTTTCTGTTTCTGATTTAATTGGTTCTGCCTGCTTTGCGGTGAAATACTGTTTACCCTCCGTCGTATTCCGGTCTTTGCTGGGCGTGCTGCTGCTGAGTGCGCTGGGTGGCTGCACGCTTTACCATAAGGTGTTTCACCCGTACCGGCTGCCCACGCCCAAGCCGTCGCCGGAGTTCATTGCGCAGCAGAAAGAAAAGAAGGAGCACGAAAAACTGCAGAACGACCTGGCCAAATCGGCCGCCTCGGCTAAGAAGAAAGCAGGGGCCAATGCGCCGGAAGCCGCCACCGATGTTTCCACGCCCAGCAACGACGGGGCCACGGCCAGCGCCAGCACCGCCGCCGCCAAAGGCAGCGTGTACCCCGAGCGCTCCACGGTGCGGTACGACAAGCACGGGCTCATGAAAAAGCCCAAGCTGAACCGCCGCAAGCGTCACAAAGTGAGCAAGGGTTTCCACCCCATCGAGTCTATCCGCAACTTCTTCAAATACGGCTTCCATGCAAAACCCAACTACAGCCCCGACCACCGGCCGGCGCCCAAGCAGCCCAGCACGACGCCCGAACAGGAACTGCCCGACGAAGCCATGCCTACTCCCAAGTCGGAGCCTGCTGCGGAACCCGCGCCAAGCCCTGCGCCCACTGGCAAGCCTTAGCCGGCTGCTGGGCCTGCTGGCCGTGGCTGTTTTGCTGCTGAATGCCATGCCCGCCCGGGCCCAGATTGAGCGCGTGAAGCCCGGCAAAATAAAAGCCGCCAACCGTCGCGCCCTGCGCGAAGACCGCAGCACCGACTCGCCCTACAAAGACAGCCACCTCGACGTGACCCGTGGGCAACTCAAGCGCGGCCAGAGCACTCAGCCCGTGCCCGAAACCCGTAAAGACCTTAACTACAAATCTGGCACCGCGCCCAACGTGAAGCCGCCCGGCTTTCTGGGCCTGCGCCGCAAAAAGAACAACCTGCAACGCCCGCCCGCCCAATCCGGTAACCGAAAGGAAAAGGCCAACGAAAAAGAATGAGCCACCCGGCGGGAATCTACTGGCCGTAAGTTGTTGTAGTGTACCCGCGCGCCGGCCCGGCGCCATTCATCCGGCCCCAGTCCTTCATCCAATCCCTCATATCGCAATGTCCACTCCCTGGCTTCCACTCACCCAACCCGACGAAATCACCCAGCTGGCCCAGGCCTCGCACGAGCAGCCGGTGCTCATTTTCAAGCACAGCACCACCTGTTCCATCAGCGCGGCGGCCAAGAGCAAGATTGAGCGCCAATGGGCCGACAGCGGCCTCGACCTGCCCATCTATTACCTTGACTTGCTGCGCTTCCGGCCCCTGTCGGCCCAGGTGGCCGAGCAGTTCGGCATCCGCCACGAGTCTCCGCAGCTCCTGCTCATTCAGGCTGGCGAATGCACCTACGATGCCTCGCACATGGGCATCCGCCTTGCCGATGTGAAGCAGGCCGTACAAGGCTAGCAACCAGTACTAAATAAGTGAACGGCTGCCCGGTTTCATGCGTTGAAACAGGCAGCCGTTCCTTTCTTCTGACCCCGTGCTATTTGTATTCGAACACAATGTTTTGCCGCACGTCTGGGTGCAGGCTCAGCCCCACCGGGCAGGTGTGGGCCGAGCGCTCCAGCAGGGCACGCTCAGTAGGGGCCAGGGTGGCGGGCAGCGTAAACGTCACGTCGATTTGGGCAATGCGGCGCGGAGCTTCCGGGCTCATGTGCTTCTGTACGGCGAAGCTGCTGCCCACCAAATCCCACTGGTGGCGCTCGGCCACAATGCCCATCACCGTCATCATGCACGAACCCAGGGCCGTGCTCACGAGGTCGGTGGGGGAGAAGGCCTCGCCCCGGCCGTGGTTGTCCACGGGGGCATCGGTCTGAATAACATTGCCCGAGGCAACGTGCGTGGCTTCGGTGCGGAGGTTGCCGGCGTAGCGGGCGGTAGCGGTGCTCATCAAATCAGGAAGTTACCTTTACGAAGTTGTTTGTTCTTTCGCTAATTTACGTATTACTTGGTACGCCGCGTTTTCGGCGTCGGTTCGGGCCCCATTTCGGTTGATGATTATGCGTTTTTTCCCTGCACCTACCTACTGCTGGGGCCTGCTGGCTGCCGGCCTGCTCACGGCTGCTGGTGCGCAAGCCCAGGACCGTCCTGCGCCGGCCACCACACCGGCATCGGCCGCGCCTGCTCCGGCTCCTTCTTCCCGCCCCTCATCGGCCCCGTTGCGTTCCGATATGATTTCCGATGCGCCCTCCGATGAGCAGTCGTACCAGAAGGAGTTTGTTTTCGGGGTGAACTTCAACACCCAGGGCGGCCTGCTGGGCGGCGCGTCCATTCGCTCCACCCGGGTGATGGACGACCGCCTGCTGCGCTTCTGGAGCCTGGAGGGTGTGATGCTGAAAAACGCCAAGGAAGAGCGCATCAACTCCCTCATTGGCGGCACCTACATCAACCGCAAAACCAACTACGCCTTTGTGTTGCGGCCGTCGGTGGGCCTCCAGCGCATCCTGTTTCGCAAGGCCGCCGATGCCGGCGTGCAGGTAAACGGCTTGCTTAGCGTGGGCCCGTCCTTCGGCTTGCTGATGCCTTATTACATCAGCTACGACCGCACGGCCACGCGCACGAACGTCATCAACCTCTCGACCGATGAAATCGTGAACGAGCAGTATGACCCGTACAAGCACACCATTACGGGCGCCATTCTCGACCACGGCCCCTTGTTCAGCGGCATTGGCCAGACGCAGGTGGTGCCAGGTTTCCACCTGCGCGGCGGCCTCAGCTTCGAGTACGGCCGCTACCGCGACGCCGTAACGGGGCTGGAAGTGGGCTTCCTGGTCGAAGGCTTCACCAAGCGCCTGCTCATCCTCAGCCCCAGCACCCTGTCCGACACCGACGCGCTGAACCGCAAGTTCTTCCCCTCGGTGTACCTGACGCTGTATTTCGGGCACCGCTCGTAACGCTGCGCTCACCGAAGGATTGAGGAAGAAGCCGGGAGAATTCAGGCCGGGACATCGCCGGATAGGCGAGGCGCATCAATTGCGCCGTAAATTTGTTAGTGCTTAGTATCGAATGGGCCGAGGGTAATTCCTCCTTCTTCATTCCTCATTCCTCATTGAAACAATGATTGATTTGCCCGTTATCCAGCCCGAAACGGCTGCCCCTGCCCGCCCCCGCAAGCCCGACTGGCTGCGCGTGAAGCTGCCCGTGGGCGAAGAATACGCCGCCGTGCGCCGCCTCGTCGACGAGCACAAGCTGCACACCATCTGCGAGAGCGGTAACTGCCCCAACATGGGCGAGTGCTGGGGCGCGGGCACGGCCACGTTCATGATTCTGGGCAACATCTGTACCCGCTCGTGCTCGTTTTGCGCCGTGGCAACCGGCCGCCCCACCGAGTACGACCTCGACGAGCCCCGCCGCGTAGCCGAAGCCATCAAACTCATGAAGGTGAAGCACGCCGTGCTGACCTCTGTGAACCGCGACGAGCTGAAGGACCGCGGCGCCAGCGTGTGGCGCGAAACCGTGGTGCTCACCAAGCAGCTCAGCCCCGAGACCACCATCGAAACCCTGATTCCCGACGTGAAAGCCAACTGGGACGCGCTCGACGTGATGATTTCGGGCGGCCAGGAAGTGATTTCGCACAACGTCGAAACCGTGGGCAGCCTCTACCGCCTCGTGCGCCCCCAGGCCCGCTACGACCGCAGCCTGGAGCAAATCCGTCGCACCAAGCAGGCCGGCCACCGCACCAAATCCGGCATCATGCTGGGCTTGGGCGAGAAGCCCGATGAGCTGTACCAGGCCATGGACGACCTCGTGGCCAACGGCCTCGACATCCTCACCCTCGGCCAGTACCTGCAGCCCACCAAGCGCCACCTCGAAGTAGCCGAGTTCATCACCCCCGACCAATTTGCTCATTACAAGGAAGAAGGCCTGCGCCGCGGCCTGAAGTACGTGGAAAGCGGCCCGCTGGTGCGCAGCTCCTACCACGCCGAGCGCCACGTGAACGTGCCGGTGTAAGACCATTTAAGCGAACCGGTGTAGCTTAGGCCAAAAATCTAATTTATGGCCTTTTTTACTGCTGCTGGCCGCTTGCGCCGACGGGCTTATTTTGTGCGAGTACTGTGCCTATATGCCGCAATAGTTGGCATTTACGCTATTCCCGGCTTGGTTTACCCCGCCGAAATCCCTATCTGGATGAAGTTGTCGGCATTGGTAGTTATCATCGGTTTATTCTATCTGGTAATAGTGCAGGCACTGCGGCGGCTCCACGATTTAGACCTGCGGGCGTGGTGGTTTCTGGTGGCTTTACTGCCCTTGGTAAGCTACGTGTTGGGTGCTGGAATGCAGTTTGTGCAGGGTACCATCGGCCCCAACCGTTTCGGCCTCGACCCCAAGCGGCCTTTATTGCGACCAGCAGCCGTGCCAATTGCTACGCTACCTCCGGAAGCTGATGTGAAATCCTAAACAAAAAGCCCGCTCAATTTGAGCGGGCTTTTTTAGCATTAGACGGCTGACGCTTATTAGCGGCGGGCGTTGTTATCCTGCGGCGGGTAGGTGCTCAGAATGCCGTTCACGATGCGGTGGGTTTCGGCTTCGTCGATGGTATTCTGATTGACCTGGGCTTGGCCGGTACCACGCCACGCCAGTTCTTTGCGGCGGGCGTCGATGATGTCAATAACCACAGTGCCAGCCTTATACTGCGTCACGGGTGAGTAGCCGCGACCGTAGTATCCATAGCCGTAGCCATATGGGTAGCCGAGGCCGTTGTAGTAGGGCGAAACCTGCTGTTTGTCTTCTACGCGAGCACTGTAGGCCACGTAGATATCGGGCGCGGTCGTTACTTCGGTGAGGCCTTTAGCTGCCATCTCCGAAGCCACCGAAGCGCGCATGCGCTTGTCGAGAAACGACTCGTAGCCCTTGGCCGGGCCGCCCTCGGCGTCGCGGGGCTGTTGCGGGTACCAGGCCCAGGTTTTGAAAGCCCGGAAATTTACAGCATGGTCGAAGTCATTGGTTACGCCTACGCGGGAAGCCGTGGTGCAGCCGCTGGGGCCCAGCAACAGCACTAAGCTGGCGGCAACCAAGGCCACCGGGTGGGCCAGAAAACGGGTGATGCGATTCATAAAAATAAGAAAGGAAGACAGGGTGGAATAATGCCCCTAAAAAGCCGTTTGTGAGGATAAACGGGGTGTTTCTGGAGGCTGTGATATTAACGGAAAAGAGGGTTGCGGCGTTCCATTTTTATGGGCTTGGGCCGTGGGGAAGCGGATGCAAATAAGAAGACAAAATATTGACATCACCGTAATTTGTCCTACCTTACCTCCAAAATCCCCACCCTTGCTTTTTCCTCGTTGATGAAAAGAACTGCCCTACTCTTTTTGGCTGTTTCCAGTCTGTTTGCCGCCTGTACCTCCACGCGCGACGAAATGGGTAAAGCGGCCGCCGACCGTACCCCCGTAGCGCACAATACCATCGTGGACTGCCCGGTGTACGATGGCATGAAAAAAACGTCCGCCATCCTGGCCCAAACCACCACCGGCAACGAGGTGCAGGTGACCGACACCATCAACGCGTATTTCGTGCGCGTCCGGCTCGATAAAGACGGCCAGACCAAAGTGGGCTACATGGACCGCCGTTGTTTCGGCGAGCGCGGCAACGAGCGGGGCAATCGCAAATAAGCAATTGCGTAAATGAGTAAAGTAAAAAGCCCGCCTGAATCGTCAGGCGGGCTTTTTACTTTACTCATTTACGCAATTACCGTTAGTACGAGGGGCCTTTGTCGGCCTGCACCAGCTCTTCCTGCTGGTCGGCATATTCCTCCATCGGGGTGCAGCTGCAAATCAGGTTGCGGTCGCCGTAGGCCGAGTCGATGCGGGCCACGGCGGGCCAGAACTTGTTGGCACGCACGTACTCCATGGGGTACACGGCCTGCTCGCGGGTATATGGGCGGGTCCACTCGTGCACCAGCACGGTGGCGGCGGTGTGCGGGGCGTGCTTCAACACGTTCTCCTTGGCGTCAGCCTTGCCCGATTCTACCTCGGCAATTTCCTTGCGGATGGAAATCATGGCGTCGCAGAAACGGTCGAGCTCGGCTTTGCTTTCGCTTTCGGTGGGCTCAATCATGAGCGTGCCGGCTACGGGGAACGATACCGTGGGCGCGTGGAAACCGTAGTCCATCAGGCGCTTGGCAATATCTTCTACTTCGATGCCGGCCTTTTTGAAGTGGCGGCATTCCAGAATCATCTCGTGGGCGCAGCGGCCGTGGCTGCCGGTGTAGAGCACCGGGTAGTGCGGTTCCAGACGGGCCTTGATGTAGTTAGCGTTCAGAATGGCCGTTTCGGTGGCGCGCTGCAAGCCGTCGCCGCCCATCATCGAAATGTAGGCGTAGCTGATGGGCAGGATGCTGGCCGAACCCCACGGCGCGGCCGAAACCGAGCCGCTGGCGCGGCCTTCCACTGGCACCACGGCGTGGCCGGGCAGGTAGGGAATGAGGTCGGCCACGACGCCAATGGGGCCGATGCCGGGGCCGCCGCCGCCGTGCGGAATGCAGAAGGTTTTGTGCAGGTTGAGGTGGCACACGTCGGCCCCGATGGTGGCGGGGGAGGTGAGGCCCACCTGCGCGTTCATGTTGGCGCCGTCCATGTACACGCGGCCGCCGTGAGCGTGAATGGTTTCGCAGATGTCGATGATGGTTTCCTCGTACACGCCGTGCGTGCTGGGGTAGGTCACCATCAGGCAGCTCAGATTGGCGGCGTGCTGCTCGGCTTTGGCCTTGAGGTCGGCCACGTCGATATTGCCGTCTTCGGTGCTTTTCACTACGACCACCTGCATGCCGGCCATCACGGCCGAAGCAGGGTTGGTGCCGTGGGCCGAGGCCGGAATGAGGGCCACCGTGCGGTGGTGGTCGCCGCGGGCATCGTGGTAGCCTTTGATGGCCAGCAGGCCGGCGTACTCGCCCTGCGCACCCGAGTTGGGCTGCAGGCTGACGGCCGCGAAGCCGGTGATTTCACAGAGCCAGGCTTGCAGGTCCGAGAAAATCTGCTCGTAGCCTTTGGCTTGTTCCACAGGCGCGAAGGGGTGGAGGCCACTGATTTCGGGCCAGGTCACCGGAATCATCTCGGCGGTGGCGTTCAGCTTCATGGTGCAGGAGCCGAGCGCAATCATGGAATGCGCCAGGCTCAAGTCCTTGTTTTCGAGCTGCTTCATGTAGCGCAGCATCTCGTGCTCGGCGTGGTGCGTGTTGAACACAGGGTGCGTGAGGTACTCGCTGCTGCGCACTAAGCTGGCGGGAACGTGCAACTCAGCGGCTTCCACAGCTTCGGCCAACTGGTCGGCTTCCTTGCCCAGTACCTTGGCAAACACGTCCAGAATATCGGCCACATCGTGCAGCTCGGTGTTCTGGTTCAGCGAAATGCCCACGCGCTGCTCCTCGAAATAACGGAAGTTGAGGCGGGCGGCTTCGGCTTCTTTTTTCAGCGCTTGCGCCAGTTCGGCGCTTTCCAGGCGCAGGTTCAGGGTATCGAAGTAGTGCGCGTTGGTTTGCTCCACGCCCAGCTTTTTCAGACCGGCTTCCAGGGTCTGGGCCAGCAGGTGGGTGTTGGTGGCGAACTGCTGGAGGCGCTGCGGGCCGTGGTACACGGCGTACATGCCAGCCAGCACGCTCAGCAGCACCTGCGCGGTGCAAATGTTCGAAGTAGCTTTTTCGCGGCGGATGTGCTGCTCGCGGGTTTGCAGGGCCATGCGGTAGGCTTTGTTGCCGGCTGCATCCACGCTCTGGCCGATGAGGCGGCCGGGAATCACGCGCTTGAACTGGTCTTTGCAGGAGAAGAAGCCGGCGTGCGGGCCGCCGTAACCCATCGGCACACCGAAGCGCTGCGAGTTGCCCACGCAGACATCAGCACCCAGCTCGCCGGGCGAAGTGAGCAGCGTGAGGGCCAGCAAATCAGCCGCCATTACCACAAAAACGTTGTTTTTCTGCGCCTGGGCGATGAAGTCTTTGTAGTCGAATACTTCGCCGTCGGCGGCAGGGTACTGCACCATTGCGCCGAAGAAGCCCTCGTTGCTGAGGTCCACCTGCCGGTGGTCGCCGATAACCAGCTCAATGCCGACCGGCGTGGCACGGGTGCGCAGCAGGTCGATGGTCTGGGGCAGCACCTGCTCCGACACGAAGTACTGGTTGGCACCCTTTTTCTTGGTCTGCGAGTGCAGCATGTGCATGGCTTCGGCGGCGGCGGTGCCTTCGTCGAGGAGGCTGGCGTTGGCGATTTCGAGGCCGGTGAGGTCAATTACCACGGTCTGGTAATTGATGAGGGCTTCGAGGCGGCCCTGGGCAATTTCGGCCTGGTAGGGCGTGTAGGCGGTGTACCAGCCCGGGTTTTCCAGAATGTTGCGCTGGATAACCGGGGGCAGGGTGGTGTCGTGGTAGCCGAGGCCAATGTAGGATTTGAAGACCTGATTCTGGCCGGCAATCTGCTTGAATTTCGCCAAAAAAGCCCGTTCGCTGAGGGCGGCGGGCAGGTCGAGGGCGCGTTTCAGGCGGATGGCGGGCGGCACGGTTTCGGCGATGAGCTGCTCGATGCTGTCCACGCCGATGGTGCGGAGCATCGCCGCCTGGGCATCGGTGCCGGGCGCGTTGTGGCGGGCTTCAAAAACGTCGACTGGCGAGAATTTCAACGACATAAAGACGGGAATGGGTTGGTGGGAAGCCGGTTAGGCGGGTGGGGTTACGGATTCAGATTCCTTAACAAAGGTACGCCCGAAACGTCCCGGCGAACTGCGGGCAAAACCGTAATTTTGGTCGGTTATCTGGTTTGATGGCGCGCCGTGGTGCCATCGAATCCGCCTGTCACTCCCCAATTCCCACCCCATCCCATGTCCCTCACCATCGGCCTCATTCGCGAAGGCAAAACCCCGCCCGATAAGCGCGTGCCCCTCACTCCCAAGAAGTGTATGGAAGCGCAGACCAGCTTCCCCGGCCTGCAAATCGTGGTGCAAAGCAGCTCCATTCGCAGCTACGCCGACCAGGAATACCGCGACCTGGGCCTGGAGGTACGCGACGACGTGAGCACCTGCGATGTGCTGATGGGCGTGAAGGAAGTGCCCGTCGACCAGCTCATTCCCAACAAAACCTACCTCTTCTTCTCGCACACCGTGAAGAAGCAGCCGGCCAACCGCAAGCTGCTGCAAGCCGTGCTCCAGAAGAACATCACCCTGATTGACTACGAGCTGCTGACCAACGAGCACGGCGAGCGCATCGTGGCGTTCGGGCGCTACGCCGGCATCGTGGGGGCGTATAATGGCCTGCTCACCTACGGCCGCAAACACGGATTATACGACCTGAAACCCGCCTGGCAGTGCGTGGACATGGACGACATGCAGGAGGAATTTTTCAAGGTGAAGAAGCTGCCGCCCATCAAAATGGCCATTACCGGCAGCGGCCGCGTGGCTCAGGGCGCGCTGGAAGTACTCGACCGCATGGGCATCCGGCGGGTGAGCGTGTACGATTACCTGTACCTCGATTTCAACGAACCGGTGTACACGCAGTTGCGCAGCTCCGACTACAACCGCCGCCGCGACGGCCGTGTGTGGGATACCCAGAATTTCCACCAGCACCCCGAGGAATACGAGTCCACGTTTGGCAACTTCCTGCCCGTGACCGACCTGCTCATTGCCTGCGCCTACTGGCACCCGGCCGCGCCGCTGCTCTTCACCGAAGCCGACACGCGCCGGCCCGATTTCCGCATCAACACCATTGCCGACGTGACCTGCGACGTGAACGGCTCGGTGCCCACCACCAAGCGCAGCAGCACCATCGCCGAACCGGCCTTCGACTACAATCCCGCCACCGGCGAGCTGGAACCGGCTTATTCGCAGCCCGAAAACATCACCGAAATGGCGGTGGATAACCTGCCCTGCGAACTGCCCCGCAACGCCAGCCGTGACTTCGGCCGCCAGCTCATCGACAAAGTGCTGCCCCACCTGCTGGGCCCCGATGCCGAGGGCGTCATTGCCCGCGCCACCATCGCCAAGGGCGGCCAGCTCACGGAACGGTACCAGTATTTGAGCGACTACGTGGCCGAAACGACCAGCGCGTAGTGTAGCCATGATTCAAATAAAAAGCCCCTTCTGGTTCCAGAAGGGGCTTTTTGGGTGATGAAGCAGTGCGGTATGGATTGGAAGCCGCGTTACTTCATTGGGGAAAGAATGCCTTAGAACGTGCGCTGAAACCAGCCTTTGATGTCATCAATGGCGTGGCCGGTCTTCTCTTGTAGGCGGCCGTACCACTCGTCCTGTTTGCCGTCTTCGTAGTCGAGGTCGTCATCGGTGAGGTTGCCCCACTTCTGCTTGGCATGGCCCTTAATCTGGTTCCAGTCGCCGCGGGCTTTCAGTTCGGTGCTGTTGCCGGTGGCAGTAGCGCTGGCATCATTGCCAATGTTGTTGAACCAGTTCTTGATGTTGTCGATGGTTTCGCCGGTTTTGGCCTGCAGGTTGCCCAGCCATTCGTCCTGTTTGCCTTCGTTGTAGGTCAGGTCGTCGTCGGTCAGGTTGGCCCATTTCTGCTTGGCGGCCCCTTTCAGTTGGTTCCAGTTGCCGCGGGCTTGCAGTTCGGTGTTGTCGCTAACGTTATTGCTGTTGAGGTCCATGGTTGAAAGAGCGTTTAGTAAGAAAATGAGGGTGGGGAGAGGTGAAATTGTTGGGCTTGTACGCAAGGCAATTTGGGCGCGTTGAGGCCGTGGGCCGAATGCCGGAATTTTATACCTTGCCCGTAGCCGTGGCGGTGGTAAGCATGCATGGCCTACCGATGCCGGGCGTTGAACCCCAACATCAAGCTGACGCGGGCGCCGCCGTTGCCCGGCACCACGGCCACGTTCACGGGAAAGTTGATGCCGTTGGAGCGAAACGAAGTGCCCATAGCCAACACCAGATTGGCCCCTAATGGCGTCAGGTTCGGCCCCACGCCGAACTCGAATCCTTTGGCCCCGCGGATGCCCAGCAACCCGCTGATGCTGGGTAAGAATTTGCCCTGTTCGAGCCCGCCCACCAGCGGCACGAATTCGGCCAGCCCGCTCACCCCGTTAGGCATCCGAAACAGGCGGCTCTCAAACTGCCAGCCAAACTGCGTCAGAAAAGGGTTGAGGTCGGGCACGCTTTCGCGGGCTTTGTCCAGCACGCCGGCCGAAAGCACGGTAAAGCCAATGCGCGGGCCATCGAGCCGAATGGGCTCGTCGAGAATGGCATCGTCGGGCGACGCATTGCTGAGCGTGGGCACTTCGGCCGGAAAAGCCGTGCGCGCCGCCGCGGCCGATACGGGCACGCCGGCTCCGGCCCCAGTAGCCGCTGCCGGGGCCGCGTTGAGCACTTCCTTCGTGCCGTTGGCGTAGCGAATCATGAACACGTCGGTGCGCCAGATGCTGATGAGCGGGCCGTCGGGGTTGTCGGCGCGGCGGTATTTGACTTCGGCCGGCGTTATTTCAATCACCTTCACCGCAACTTCTTCGCCGTTGCGCTTGGTGAGAAAGTCCTGGGCGTGGGCCGGGCCGACCAGCAGCACCAACAGGGAAAACAAGAAGAGTAGGCGTGCAAACATGGCGCGAGGGGCTAAGGGTGAAAACATGGCTAAAGGTGGCGCATTTACTACCCGTGTTTCAACCGTATTTTGCACATTGTTAGACCTTAGGCAATGAGCTTTTGACAAAGCAATTATTTGAAAATCAATATTTAGGGCTGTTGTAAAAGGATATTAATTTGTATCCTAAATAATCGAAAACCACTATCTACCATCACCAATGGACGACCTGCGCACCACGCTCCTCACCCTCAGCCCCGACGACCGGCGCGATTTCGGCCGCTTCATTCAGCGGCAGCGACGCAAAACCACCGGGCGTCTCGATTCGAGCCTTTACGAGCTGCTGGTGCGGGCCAGGGAGCTCAAAACCGAGCAGCTGATTGCCCAGCTATACCCCGACGAGCCCAACCCCGTGGCCTACTACGCGCTGCGCAAGCGCCTCATGCGCCACCTTACCGACTACCTGCTGCTGCGCCAACGCCAGCTCGATACCACGGCCGCTGCCACCGTGCGCGGCCACCTCACCCTGGCCCAATACCTCTTCGAGGCCGGTATTCCGCGCCTGGCCTGGGCCACCCTGCGTAAGGCTGAAAAGCTGGGCCGCGAAACCGAGCAGCACGAGCAGCTGAACGCCGTGTACAACCTCCAGATTCAGCACGCCGAATCGCCCCACGCCGCACCACTCGACGAAATCCTGCCCCGCTACCGGGCCAACAAAAAAGCCGCCGATGAGCAGGAGCGCGCCAACATTGCCGACAGCCTGCTGCGCCAGCGCCTGCGCGAATCGCGGGTGCGCGGCCGGGCCGCCGTGGCCGTTGATGCCATTTTGCAGCAGATTCTCACCGAGTACGACTTGCAGGAAGCCTTCGCCCGCTCGCCCTCGCTGCTGAGCCGGCTCATGTCCATCACGCGCAGCGCCATGCTGGTGCGGCGCGATTTCACGTCGTTTGCCGTGTTCATCGAGCGTTGCTATAATCTCATGGAGCGCCGCCACGGCTTTGCGCCGGCCCAGCGCGGGCACCAGCTCAAGCTGCTCTACATGCTGGCCCACGCCCTGTACCGCTCGCGCCGCTTTGCCGAGTCGGTGGCGTACCTGGAAAAAGGTACTGCCCTAATGAGCGCCGGGCCGGGCCGCCAGTTCAGCGAATTTGCGCCGCGCTTCACCTTCCTGCTGGCTGCCAACTATGCCTTTCTGCGTCGCAATGCCGAAAGCATCGGCCTGCTCGAAGCCACTTTGCGCGGTCCCAAAACCCTTACTACCGCCGACGACCTCACGGCCCGCTTTCAGCTCACGTTTCACTACTTCGCCGAAGGCAAGTTTGCCAAAGCCAACCAGGCCCTGCTCAGCCTGGCCCGCACCGACCATTGGCTCGAACAGCACCTGGGCCTGGAATGGCTGCTGAACCGCAACATCGGCGAAGTGCTTATCCAGATTGAGCTCGACAACGCCGAGCAGGCCCTGACCCGTTTGCGCGCCATCGAGCGCACCATTCGCGACCTGTTTCCCGCCGTGCCCGCCGACGCGGCCACTGCCACCGAGGCCGCGCCCGCCGGCGGCCCCTATCGCCCCGTGCTTACCTACCTCAGCTTGGTGCGCGAGCTCATCGAAAACCCTGCTGCCGCGCACGACCACGATTTCGGCAACCGCGTGACGCACCTGCCCCCGTTTATTTCCGAAGAGCGCGAAGACCTGCAAGTCATCAGTTTTTACTCCTGGCTGCGCGCCCGCACCCTGGGCCGCCCGTATTACGACGTGCTCCTGGAAATTGCCAATGCCTGAGCGAAATGCATAAAAAAGCCCCGCGCAATTGCTTGCGCGGGGCTTTTCAGGAAATTAAAACCGGCCGGAATTACTTCTTGGCGGCTTCTTTCATGTTCTCCTTGGTCTGCTGGGCCGATTTGGCGGCAGCGTCGCCCATGGCGTCCATCTTGCGGCCGGCGGCGTCCATTTTGGCGTCCATCTTGGCACCGGCGGCGTCCATCTTAGCGCCCATTTTTTCGCCAGCGGCATCCATTTTCGCGCCGGCTTCCTCCATTTTGCCTTCCATCTTGTTGCCGGCAGCATCCATTTTAGCGCCAGCTTCTTCGGTCGACATCGTGGCGGTGGTATCGGTGGTTACGGTAGCAGTGGTGCCTTCGGGCGTAGTGGTCGTGGTTTCGGTGGTTTTGGTTTGCTCGCAGGCAGTGGCGGTGAAAGCGACGGCGGCGGCAACGAAGAGGGCTTTAACGGAGATTTTCATGGTCGTTGAATTAGAGAGTGAGATTTGATGATTAATCAACGGGGAGGAAAAAGGTAACCCATGCGCGGGCCGTGCCCGGCAAGGCCTGACCGCCGACCAGGCCCGCGCAAACCGCCCAGCTAACTTTTATCGGCCTGCATCAGTATAGCCCTCACGCATCTTTTCATTCTCGCATTCCCATGGATTCCACCGCCGCCACTCCGCAAACGCCCGCCACGCCCGCCGTGCCCATGGCTGTAAGCGACCAGCAAAACACTGCGCTGCTCGACGACACCCTCACGTTCCTCACGGCCAGCACGCCCACCAATTCCGGCCCGCAAGGCCGCACCGAAGTCGAGCGCTGGGCTGCCGTGCTGGCTGCTTCCGACCGGCC
This sequence comes from Hymenobacter ruber, assembly GCF_054783255.1. NCBI lineage: Bacteria > Pseudomonadati > Bacteroidota > Cytophagia > Cytophagales > Hymenobacteraceae > Hymenobacter > Hymenobacter ruber. Next base: position 1,269,605 of record NZ_BAAGQX010000002.1, on the reverse strand, counting down.
CGGCCTGGCCAAAATCAAGCAGGAACTAAGCCAGCTCAGCGACATGCTATCGGATAGTAAAACGCCTGCCCACGATATCGCCGAAATTCTCGCCAGCCTGGGTGCCGAAACCGCCAAAGTAGCCGAAGAAGCCGGCGGCGACTACGCTGCGCCCCTCGCCAACCTGAGCAAGCAGCTCATCAAAGCTGGCAACACGCTCTCGAAGTAAACCGGCAGCCGCTCCGCCGTAACCATTGTAGCGCGAACTTTGTAGTTCGCGTCACCGCGCTGCCCGGAAAATTCCGGCTGGCCGCGTGGTGACGCGAACTACAAAGTTCGCGCTACTGCTTTTTATGGCTCCATTATCTCCTACCGACCTGCTGCCCTACGACCCGTTCGACGGCATGCGCTTCGGTCCCGAAACCTGCTTCCTCAGCGGCCAGCCCGTCGGCCCCGATGATACCGTGCCCGTGTTCGCCGAGTGGCTGCAGGCCCGTTACAACCTTAGCGAGCGCCCGATTCAGTTGCTCGACCAGCGCACCGTCCTCATCAAGGACCTGCGCCTGCCCGCCGCCCCCGCCGCCCGCCAGCGCATCGAAGAACTGGAGAGTAGGGTAGAGGCCGCCGCCACGCAAGGCCCCGCCGCCCTGCGCGCCCTCGGCGACGACACACTCTTCCTCTGGATGGGCAAAATGTTCTACGGCATCTTCATCACCGAGCTGCTGAACGAGTTCGAGCCGCTGATAAAGCCCAAGTACCCGCTGGCCGAAAACGCCGCCTTGGTGCGCCGCTTCCAAGCGTTTTTTCAGCTATTGCAGGGCCTGCGCGTGCCTACCGAGTATGCCGATTTCGTGCCCGGCTCCGTGTTCGTGCTCGAAGCCGACTCGTCCGAAGACGTGACGCCTTTCGAGTATGATGACGACTTGAACACGCTCGTATTCAGTATCAAGCTCGATAAAACCGTGCTGGTCGCCTGTCTGGTCGATATCGGCCTCGTGGGCCAGGCCATGCGCAAGGTCTACGCCGATGCCCAGCGCCCCCTGCACCCCGTGCAGATTGCCGAGTTCAAGGCCCGCGTGTACTACGCCGCGCACTTGCTGCACGTCGTCCCCGATATCTACCCGCGTCACCCGCGCCCCGGCGACACCCAAATAGTCTTCGATGCCCTCATCGACGACGTGACCGGAGCCATCTTCAACCCCTGGGAAAACAGCGCCTACACCCAAACCCTGGCCGAAATGTGGCTGCGCTGGAACATCACTCTCGCTGATGTAGTAGCTAAACCCGCTGAGCCGCTGACACTGCTTTACAAACCCGACGGCACCCCGCGCGAGTTGAAGCATTGGCCTGTTGTATCGAATTAAAAAAGGACGTCATGCAGAGCGAAGTCGAAGCATCTCGCGTGTGGTAGTAAATCCAGATGTTTGGATTATGGCTGCACGCGAGATGCTTCGACTTCGTTCAGCATGGCGTCCTGTTGAATATGTCTGTTTTATCATCCTGTCTCCGCACCGCCCTGCTTCTACTGCTGCTCCTGCCGTTGAACGGCTGCATCCGGCTGCTGCTCAAGCCGGGCCGAAATTTCGAGAAATACACGTCCCCACCCGCGCCCGACTACGCCCAAGCCAGCAACTGGGCCGCCCTGCCCACCAAGAAAGATTCAGCCGATGCCGTGCCTCGGCATTCCATGTTGCGCAATGAGCAGGCCACGGCCCCTGTCGATGTATTTTTCATTCACCCCACCACCTACTACTCGCCCCGAAACTGGAACGGCGACGTGCGCAAAAAGTGGTTGAACAAATACACCGACCGCACCACCATCAAGCAGCAGGCCAGCGTGTTCAACGCCACGGGCCGCATCTACGCGCCGCGCTACCGGCAGGCCACGCTTTTCTCCTTCCTCGACAAAGAGCCCAACGGCCAGCAAGCGCTGGAACTGGCCTATTCCGACGTGCGGGCCGCCTTCCAGTACTACCTCGCGCACTACAACCAGGGCCGCCCGTTCATCATCGCCGGCCACAGCCAGGGTACCGACCACGCCACGCGCCTGCTCCACGAGTTTTTCGATAAAGCCACCCCACTGCGCGGCCAGCTCGTGGCCGCCTACCTCATCGGCTTCCAGGTGAAGCCCAACGAATTCCTGACCATCAAGCCCTGCACCGATTCGCTGGCTACCGACTGCTTCATCGCCTACAACACCTCCGACGCCGGCCACGAATCATCCATGTTCCAACCCAGCATCGCCGTCAACCCCCTCACCTGGACGCTCGACTCCACCCTGGCCCCGGCCAGCCTCAACCGCGGCGCGGTCAGCATCCGCTTCAAGCACGTCCACCCCAACTTCACCGACGCCCAGATACACCACGGCCAGCTCTGGGTGCACGCGCCGCGCTTCAAAGGCTTTCCGCACTTCCCGCCCTCCGGCAAGAAGAAGCTGCGCTACTCTCGCCACATCGCCGACTACGCACTGTTTTACATGAACATCCGCGAAAATGCCAAAGCGCGGGTGCGGGCGTGGCAGAAACAGAAGGAATAAATAATTTGCACCATGGATTCGGAAGCAACAATGGCAAAGCTGAAAGCCGAGAATGAGGAATTAAAGCACCAGATTAAGAGGCGCAATCAAGACCTGTTTGAAGCATTGGGTGCTTTATCAAGTATGTGGAATCAATATTGCCCGCCCCCTCGAACCCATTTAAATATGAGCGCAGGTGAGGAAGCAGAGGAGGTGCTTCAAAAGTGGCAACTGATGCGAGCCGATGAAACTAGCATATATATTGACGGTATGGTTATAGATGATGATATACCAGATGTTGTGCTAGGATTACGAAACCTCGATTTGCTTAGTGAATAGAATAAAGAAAAGCCCCGCCGACACAATGCCAGCGGGGCTTTCAATTTAGCTAAAAGCGGCAATTAAGCGCCGATAGCCACGCGCTTGAAGTCCGTCACGGTCATACCTTTCGACTTGCTGTCAAGCAGCTGAGCGATGGTCATCGAGCCGTCTTTCACGAACTCTTGGTTCAGCAGGGTCTGCTCTTTGTAGAATTTGTTCAGCTTGCCTTGGGCGATTTTCTCCAGCATCGCCTCGGGCTTGCCTTCGGCACGCGCCTGCTCTTTGCCGATTTCGATTTCGCGCTCCACCGTAGCCGAGTCCACACCGTCTTTGTCAACGGCAACGGGCTTCATGGCCACAATTTGCATGGCCACGTCGCGGCCCACGGCAGCAGCGTCGGCCGAGCCCACGTTCTTCAGGGCTACAAGCACGCCTTTCTTGCTGTCGGAGTGGATGTACGAAGCTACTTTCTCGCCGGTCAGGGTCACGTAGGTCAGGTCCAGCTTCTCGCCGATTTTGCCGGTCAGGTCGGTGATGTGCTCCTGAATAGTCAGGCCATCGTCCTCCTTCACAGCCAGCAGGTCTTCTTTGGTAGCGGCGTTGGTGCGCACAGCAGCATCCAGAATGCGCTGCACCAACTCGCGGAAGTTAGCCACTTTAGCTACCGACTCCGTTTCGCAGGCCAGGGCCACCAGCTTGCCGTTGGTGCCATCCTCGCTCACGGCCACGGTCACGAAGCCTTCCGACGTCGTGTTCTCGGCGCGCTTGTCAGCGATTTTCTGACCGGCTTTGCGCAGAATGTCGCGCGCAGCTTCGAAGTCGCCATCGGCTTCGGTCAGGGCTTTTTTGCAATCCATCATGCCGGCACCGGTCATGGTGCGGAGCTTGTTTACGTCTGCGGCGGTAATAGCGGCCATTAGATGTTGTGTTTGTTGGGTTGAGATTGAAAGAACTTCAAACTCCCCTCCTTACCAAGGAGGGGACGCTGGCGCGAAGCGTCAGCTGGGGTGGTTGTGGGCGGTCGCATCGTTGCTGCGAAACTGTTCTAGCAAGCGCAACGCCATAACCACCCCCGTCCGAACCTTCGGTTCGAACATCCCCTCCTTGGTAAGGAAGGGAGCAAAATAAAAAAGGGAACCTCCGGAGCCTAGACTACTCGAAGGTTCCCTTTTTTCAAAGAGCTAAGAAGAGACTATTCTTCGTCAGCAGCCGTCTTTTCAGCAATGGCAGCCTCGTCGGCTTCCTTGCGGTCGGCGTCTTCTTTGTCAACTTTGCGCTCCGACAGGCCGTCTTCGATGGCCTTGCCAATCACGCTCACGATGAGCTGAATCGACTTCGAGGCATCGTCGTTAGCAGGAATCGGGAACTGCACCAGCTCGGGGTTCGAGTTGGTATCGCAGATAGCGAAAACTGGGATACCCAGTTTGTGCGCCTCTTTCACGGCGATGTGCTCGCGCTTCACGTCCACTACAAACAGGGCAGCGGGCAGACGGCCGAGGTCGGCGATACCGCCGAGTACGCGGTCGAGCTTCTCGCGCTCGCGCTGCATCATCAGCTTCTCGCGCTTAGCCAATGCCGCGTAAGCGGTGTTCTCTTTCACCATCTTGTCGATGGTGGCCATCTTCTTCAGGCTCTTGCGAACCGTGGCGAAGTTGGTGAGCATGCCGCCCAACCACCGGTCGGTCACGAAAGGCATCTTCAGACGCTCGGCTTCCGTCGTAACGATTTCCTGTGCCTGCTTTTTCGTGGCTACGAACATGATTTTGCGGCCGCTCTTCGCGATGTTGCGAATAGCCTGGGCTGCGTAATCAAGCGAAACCAACGTTTTGTTGAGGTCGATGATGTGGATGCCGTTCTTCTCCATGAAGATATACGGCGCCATTTTGGGGTCCCACTTGCGGGTGAGGTGACCAAAGTGGGCACCTGCGTCGAGCAGGTCCTTATAAGTCGTCTGAGCCATGATAGTATCCTCCTGGTATTAGCGTTTCGAGAACTGGAACGAGCGACGAGCTTTGCGCTTGCCGAATTTCTTGCGTTCCACCATGCGCGGGTCGCGGGTCATGAAGCCTTCCTTCTTTAAAGCAGGACGAACTTCTTCGTTATCGCTAACCAGAGCCTTGGTGATTGCCAGACGGATAGCCTCGGCCTGAGCCGAAATGCCGCCGCCTTTCACGTTCACCTTGATGTCGTACTGGCCGACTTGCTCAAGAATTGCCAGGGGTTGGTTCACTACGTTTTCCAGCAACTCGTTGCTGAAATACGACTTCATGTCCCGGTCATTGATAGTGATATTCCCTTGCCCGGCCTGCATGTAGATGCGGGCCACCGAGGTTTTTCTTCTACCAGAGGTGTTGGTAATTGCCATTAGTGGAAAAATTAAAGAGCGTAAGCCTTTGTGGCTTACAGGTTTTTCAGTTCGATTGCCACAGGCTGCTGTGCCTCGTGGGGATGCTCGTTGCCGGCGTACACGTACAGGTTGCGGTACTGGGCCGAGCCGAGTTTGTTGCCTTGCAGCATGCCTTTCACAGCGTGCTCAATTACACGACGCGAATCGCGGTTCATCTGCTCGCGCACGGTGCGACGTTTCTGGCCGCCGGGGTAGCCCGAGTGCGTGATGTAGACCTTCTCGGTCATTTTCTTGCCCGTTACGCGCAGGTTGTCGGCGTTGATAACGATGACGTTGTCGCCGCAATCAGCGTTGGGCGTAAACGAAGGCTTGTGCTTGCCGCGCAGAATGTTGGCAATCTGGCTGGCAACGCGGCCCAGAGGGGCGACGCTGGCGTCTACGATAACCCAGCTCTTCTGGGCGTTGGCCTTATTGACGTGGGTCGTCTTGAAGCTCAGGTGGTCCATGAGTCGAAAAAAAGGTATGCTAAACTATTGAATAAGAGTACGGAGCCGCTAGGGCTTCGGGAAAAACGGACACAAAGGTACTGATTTATCGGGAAATAGGCAAACGTGGCGCAGTAGTTTTTCTGGGAAAGCTTGTGGCAAGCAGTTCCGCAGGAGTCGGAATTTATATTTAACACTGCTGGCCGGGGGGCATGTAATGAAGTAAGTAGGGGTTCATGGGGCGTAGGCGTACTTTTACGGTTTGTCATTGCCTATGCTTTCCACTGCCGCTGTGCCGGTTTCTGCTGTTGCTGCCCGCCGTGCCCGGCTGTTGCTGGCCGGGTTATTCGCCTTGTCCCTCGTCGTGGCCTTTTTCACCAAAGGCACGCATGATTCCGGCGACAGCATCAATCATTACCTGTTTGCCCGCTACGCATTCGCACACCCGCTCAATTTTCTGGATTCGTGGGCGAAACCGTTGCTTACGCTGCTGGCGGCGGGGCCGGCGCAGGCTGGGTTCATGGGAATGAAGGCGTTTCAATGCGTGGTGGTGGCCGCTTCGGCCTGGTGCGCTTTCCGTATTGCACAGGCCTTGCGCCTGCCCGTGCCGGAGCTGGCTATTCTATTTGCCTACGCGGCTCCCGATTATTTCCTGATTCAGTTTTCCGGTCTCACCGAGCCGTTGTTTGGGCTGGTGCTGGTGGGGGCGGTGTGGCTGGCCGTGGCCGGCCGGCCGGGTTGGTCGGCGGCGGTGGTTTCATTTCTGCCGTTTGCGCGCTCCGAAGGGTTTATGCTGATTGGCCTGTGGGTGGTATACCTGGCGTGGCAGCGGCAATGGCGCAGCTTGCCGCTGCTGGTACTGGGCTACGCACTATATACCGCCATTGGCGCGCTGGCATTTGGCGAGCTAGGTTGGGTGTTTGGGCACAATCCGTACGGCACGGTGTCGGTGTACGGGCACGGCGAGTGGAGCCATTTTCTGCGCAATATTCCCAACCTGCTGGGCTGGGTGCTCACGGTATTATTTGTTATGGGAGGTGCCCGCATGGTACACGACCTGGCCCAGCCGGCCCGGCGTCAGGTGCCATTGTTTCCGGCTGAGCTGCTGCTGATATACGGCAGCATTACGGTCTTTGTAGCCGCTCATACTATCTTCTGGGCCATGGGCTTATTCAATTCGGCGGGACTGGCACGGGTGTTGGCGGGCATTGCGCCGCTGGCGGCCGTGGTGGCTTTGAATGGCGTCGCCCTGCTCACGGAATGGGCCCATACCGAAACGGCCCGCCGGCGCATCCGGCTGGTGGCAACCGTAGCGGTAGTCGGCTGGATGTTTACCGGGGCCCGCAACGCCATCCGGCCATCCCGCGATTTCAGCCGTGCGCCCGACCAGGAGCTGGCCCAGCGCGCGGCCGAATGGCTGTACCAGACATACGCCGGACAGCTGCCGCCGGTAGCGTTCCAGGCTCCCTACGTGGCCCCCGCACTGGGCATCGACCCATTTGATGCCGCCCACTGCCCCGCATTAACCAAGGACTGGCACCCCATTCTGGAGACATTACCAGTAAACTCTCTGGTGGTCTGGGACGATGTGTACGCACAGACGGAAGCCCACATTCCGCTGGAAATGCTGCAACGAAACCCCGCATTCCGCCTGCGCTGGCAAGGTTCCATCGTTCGGGATGCTACTCACCCAGACAGGGGGACTTGCCAACTGGCGGTCTTTGAGCGCATTAAATAAGCACGCTGCTCAGGCCGTTGTGCGACTACGCCAACTGGCGCAGCGTTTCCACCAGCACCCGAAAATCTTTCGGATAAGGCGCTTCTACCGATATTTCTTGGCCGTTCAGGCCGGTGAATTGTAGTTTGAGGGCGTGCAGAGCAAAGCGCTTGATGAACGGCTGCTCTTCCTCGCCCTCCTTCATGTTGAATTTCTTCTTGAGCGAAGAAAGGTAAAAATCCTCCCCGCCGTAGTCCTTGTCGCCAATAATTGGGGCCTGAAGATACATCAGGTGCAGGCGAATCTGGTGCATGCGGCCGGTGACGGGCTCGCAGAGAATGAGCGAGTGGCGGGTGAAGTTTTCGAGGGTGGTGAAGTAGGTTTCGGCAGGTTTGCCTTTGAAGGCCAGGCGAGCCTTGCCGCGGCTGGTGGTTTCGATGCTGCGCTCCACCAGCTGGTGGTCGAAATGCGGGGTGCCCCACACCACGGCGTGGTACTGCTTTTTCACCTCGCGGTTCTCAAACTGCATGGCCAGGTGGCGGTAGGCGGCCGGGTTTTTGGCGAAGGCCAGCGCGCCGCTGGTTTCGCGGTCGAGGCGGTGGGCCGCCTGAATATCGTCGTGGTGCTGGCGGGCCAGGCGTAGCATGTTGGGCGCGCCGCCCACCCGCTCATCGAGCGTGGCCAGAAACGGCGGTTTGTTGACAACGAGGTAATCGTCGTTTTCGAAAATAACGAGGTCGGAGAAATTCGGGAGCTTCATAAGAGGCTGCAAAGGTACGACGGCCTCAGGCTGCGCTTCCCACGGACCCGCTTTTGGGCTTATTCAGCTTGAACTCCAGGGTAGTGCCTTCGCCCACGGTGCTTTTCACCTTGATGGTGGACTTATGCGCCTCCACAATGTGCTTGCTGATGGCGAGCCCCAGCCCGGAACCACCCGACTCGCGCGAGCGGCTTTTGTCGATGCGGTAAAACCGCTCGAAAATGCGGCCCTGGTGCTCGGGGGCAATGCCCGCGCCGTCGTCGCGCACGGCGATACGTACCGAACGGCCGCTTTCAACCAACGAAACCACCACGCGGCCTTTGTCGCGGCCGTACTTGATGGCATTGTCAATCAAGTTGATGAGGACCTGGCGGATACGGTTGCGGTCGGCCACCACCAGCAGGCCGGTTTCGGGCAGGCTGGGCGGAAATAGCTCCAGGTGCGTGCCTCGCCGGGCGGCCTGCTGCTCTAATAATTCGAAAATTTCGCGCACCAGCACAATCAAATCGAAGCGCTGGCGGCGCATGCGCACCACGCCTTTTTCGAGCTGCGCGATAGTGACCAGGTCCTGCACCAGCGCATCGAGCGTGTCGAGGCTGGCGGCGGCTTTGGTGAGAAACTTGCGGCGGGTGGCCAGGTCAATTTCGTCGTCCTCGTCATCGAGAATGGTGTGCACGAAGCCCTGGGCCGCAAAAAGTGGCGTTTTGAGCTCGTGCGACACATCGGCCAGGAACTCGCGGCGCAGGGCCTGCAGGCGCACCAGCTCGTCCAGCTCCTGCTGGCGGCGCTCGGCCATTTGCAGGATTTCGTCGCGCACGCGCTTCACGGGCTCGGGCCGAAACAGAAACTTATTACTCAGCTTCTTGAATTCCTTGCGCTTGATGTGCTCCAGGCCGGCGTAGATGCCGTTGATTTCCTTGAAAATCAGCGCTTCAAACGACAAGTAAATCAACAGAAAGCACGCCGCCACCGTGACGCCCGCCGCCAGAAAAGCCTCCCGAAACGGCAGCGTGGGACCGATTCGGGCGTAGGTGGTGAGCACGCCCGCCACCAGCAGCGCAATGAGGATGGCAATAGTGCGAGAGGAGAGGTTCATATCATTTTGAACTGTTCGGGTAAAAATAAGTCATCCTGAGCGCAGCGAAGGACCTTTTCACGCACGAACAATGATTGTTCAACCGTGAGAAGGTCCTTCGCTGCGCTCAGGATGACAAAGCAATGTAAGTGGCTGATTTAGTCGGCGTTGAACTTGTATCCCACGCCCTTAATGGTCTGGATGTGGTGGTCGCCCACCTTTTCGCGCACTTTGCGCACGTGCACATCCACGGTGCGGGCCAGCACGAACACGTCGTTGCCCCAGATATTCTGGAGCAGTTCTTCGCGGTTAAAGACCTTGTGGGGCGAGGCGGCCAGGAAGGACAACAGCTCAAACTCCTTCTTGGGAAGAGTGATTTTCTTGCCGTCCTGGTACACAGCGAAGGCGGTGCGGTCGATGCGCAGGCCGTTGATGTCGATGGCATCGACGGCGGCGTGGGGGTCCTGGTCGCGGCGCTTTACGGCGGCCAGACGGCCCAGCAGGGCGCGCGGCTTGATGGGCTTGGCGATGAAGTCGTCGGCCCCGGCCTCGAAAGCCGCCACTTCGGAAAACTCCTCGGCGCGGGCGGTGAGAAACAGAATGTAAGTGTCTTTGAACCTGGGGTTTTCGCGCAACAGGCGGCAGGCCGCAATGCCGTCGAGGTTGGGCATCATCACATCGAGCAGGATGATGTCGGGGTGAAACTCGGCGGCTACGTCCAGGGCTTTGCGGCCATCGGAGGCGGAGGCGGTTTGGTAGCCCTCTTTTTTCAGATTGAACTCCAGCAGCTCGACAATGTCCGGGTCGTCATCAACCACGAGAATCTTGTACACGGGCGTTTTGGCAGCAGTCACGGCGTTTGGGGCTTAGGTGAAGCGAAACAGGCAATGTTTGCGCAAAAGTACCGCTTGCGGCGGCCGGCGTCATGTTACGATTGTGTGAAGTCCGACAGCCGTTCCGGCAACTGCGGCGGCAGACACAGCGCCACGATGAAAAACCCGTTCAGAAAAGCATACAGCAGAGCATGAATGGCCCAGATGTTCAGGCTGAGCTCTTTAGAATGAAACAGAACCAGGTTGCTGGTGAGAAAAATCAGGCTGTTGGCTGAGAAATACAGAAACACGCCCGCCGAAATCCAGAACACGGGCTCACGCTCCAGCGGTGCCAATGATACCGGAAGGGTCTTGAGTACGCGCCGGTAATACAGCATCACCAGCAGCAGCATGGCCACACTCTCGATGAAATGCTGAATGGGGCTGAACTCAACCGTGCCGGGCCGGGGCCAGCTGGTGAGCGCCGTGCCCACCACAAACAGCCCGATGCCAACCGGCAGGTACCGGGCCACGGGATGCGGCCACAGCACCCGCCGGTACATCAGCCCCAGCAGCGTGAACTCGATGGCGGTATCGATGGGGGCCAGAAACAGATTGGGCCGGTGCTGGCGCTGAAGCCACAGGGCCACCGCCGTCACCAGCAAGGCCAGCCACGACAGCCACACCAGGTAGCGCCGCACGGCCTCGTAGCGGCGGTACCGCACCAGCCCCACCACGCACGCCACCACAAGCGGAACCGGGGAAAGATTGACGATAAGCAGCGGGATGGAACTCATGGCTACTACGAATGTAACCCGTGAGGCCAAGCCGGCAATGAATTATGAAGAATGAATGAGCGGACTGCTTGGCCCGGGCTAGTTGGCCAGGTTCAGCTTCCACTTCAGGCCCTGATAGCGCACCATATCCACCTTTACGGTGCCAACAAACATCTCGGCCTGAAACAGCACCGGAATCTTGTTACGGTCATCGGAGAGATACACCGAAATGGCGTTTTCGCCCCGGAACAGCTTGTTATTCGGCATTTTGGGCACCAGCTTGAAGGCGCGCACATCGCCGGCCTTGGTTTCCACCACTTCGCGGCCCTTGTACACCACGTCCAAAATGAAATTGTCGCCGTCGAAGTAACCGGGCATGCGCACCACGTCGCCCACCTTCATGCGGTCGAAGTTGAGGGTGCGCAGGTAATAAAAGCCGCTCACGAGCTCCAGCGTGTTGTTGGCCACCTTCACGGTGGTGTGCTTGGGGTTGTCTTTGTTGTGGTCCTGCACCTCGGCCACGTCGCGCAGGTGGTCGAAATCGACGGTTTCCTTCTTGCGGTAGTTCTTCTCGGCAATGTCGCGCTGGGCGCGGATGGGCAGAATACTGGTGGTGTCGATGTAGGCGCGCCACTGGTCGCGGATGCGCAGGAAAAAATCGAACGAGCCGGTGGTTTTGCCGCTCACCGTGGCCTTGTAGCAGGGCCGGTCGTTCACGCGCTCCAGGCCGCCTGCCGTTTCCACCGTGGCTTCGCCGCCGTTGATGAGGCCGTAATGCACGGTGTACTTAATGGTTTCGCCGCGCCCGAAGCTGTTCTGCGGTACGCTGCGCACGGCATCGCCGGGGCCCATTGCGAGTTGCGCGGAGGCGAGCAAAATCAGGATAGCAGGAGTAAAGAATAACCAGCGGCGCGTCATAGCAATAACTATAATAAAAAGAAGGGGCGGCCTGACCCTAGACAAACGTAATGCCAGCCCCGGAGCTAAGGTAAAGGTACGAACATAAAAAAAGCCCGTTGCGATTTGCAACGGGCTTTGGATTATTTGCGGAAGACGCAACAGTGCTTACAGCGTGTCTTCGCCGTCATCCTCGATGCTCATGTCGACGGGAATCACATCCTCGTCGCCTTTGGCCATGGTGCGGATTTTGCCTTCGATTTCGGCCGCCAGCTCGGGGTTATCGAGCAGCAGGGTTTTCACCGCTTCGCGTCCCTGGCCAATCTTGGTGTCGCCGTAGTTGAACCACGAGCCCGACTTGCCGATGATGCCCATGTCGACGCCAAGGTCCACAATCTCACCGACTTTGGAAATGCCCTGGCCGTAGATGATGTCAAACTCAACCACCTTGAAGGGCGGCGCTACTTTGTTCTTCACCACCTTCACCTTGGTGCGGTTGCCGGTCACATTGTCCTTGTCTTCCTTGATTTGGCCGATGCGGCGGATATCAAGGCGCACGGAAGCGTAGAATTTCAGGGCGTTACCACCGGTAGTGGTTTCGGGCGAGCCGAACATCACGCCGATTTTCTCGCGTAGCTGGTTGATGAAAATGCAGCAGCAGCCGGTTTTGTTGATGGTGCCGGTGAGCTTGCGCAGGGCCTGGCTCATGAGGCGGGCGTGCAGGCCCACTTTCGAGTCGCCCATGTCGCCTTCGAGTTCGCCTTTCGGTACGAGGGCGGCCACGGAGTCAATCACGATGATGTCGATGGCACCCGAGGAAATCAGCTGGTCAGCGATTTCGAGGGCTTGCTCGCCGTTGTCGGGCTGGGCAATGAGCAGGTTGCTGGTATCGATGCCCAGTTTCTCGGCGTAGGTTTTATCGAAAGCGTGCTCGGCGTCGATGAACGCGGCCATGCCACCTTTCTTCTGCGCTTCGGCAATCATGTGCATCGTGAGCGTGGTTTTACCCGACGATTCTGGACCGTAGATTTCAATCACACGTCCGCGGGGCACCCCGCCAATGCCAAGGGCAATGTCCAGCGAAAGCGAACCGGTGCTGATGCTCGGAATGTCGCCCACCTTGTTGTCGGAGAGCTTCATGACCGTGCCTTTGCCGTAGGCTTTGTCCAGCTTGTCGAGCGTGAGCTGGAGGGCTTTCATTTTTTCGGCAGCGACGTTCATATCGCCTTTCTCCGCTTTTTCAACTTTGTCGGCTTTGGGAGCCGCTTTGGTAGCTAGTGCCATGAGGGGGTGTTTGAGAAAAAGGAATTAGGTTTGGTAAAGTTAACGGTTTTAGCCGGGTCGCAATCGAATAATTCTATTCATTGTTAAAAGCCCCAAATGGGCTGTTTTGCGGCGGCTTTTTCTAACACAGCGACTAGTGGTTTAGTGCCGTTGAGAGGCGAAATATATGAGGAATTATCTAAAAATATTAGTTGGCCTTGTGACTGTGCTAATTAAAGTGGAAACGGCACGGGCGCAGTTGAATAATTCGGCTTTTACCCAACCAACTCCAGGCCGAGGCAATCTCATAGATGAAGCCTTTGTTAATGGTGACATACCAGGAGTGGATGTGTATGCTAAGTCTGAGATAGGAGATTTACGCTTGCAGGTACAAAGTTTCACCTTCTTCAAGGACAACGAGTACTTCAACAAGATTGTAGACGGCTACACGCTTTTTGGTACACAGTTAAATCCGCAACTCGTTTACTATCCTACTAAGGATTTGCGCCTCGAAGCGGGCGTGTTGCTCTGGAAGGACTTTGGCAACCCGCAGTTGAAGCAGGTGCGGCCCACGTATCGAGCCACCTGGACCACGGGCCATCACCAGTTTATTCTAGGCAATATCCAGGCTAACCTCAACCATAACTACATCGAGCCGCTTTTCAACTTTGAGCGGGTGATGCTGAACCCGCTGGAGGAGGGCCTACAATACCGCTATTTAGGTTTAGGTAACCGGTTGTTTCTTGACTTTTGGGTGGACTGGCAGCGGCAGCAGTACCGCTACAGCAATTACCAAGAGGAAATTGCGGGCGGCCTGAGCAGCAGCTACCGGCTCAGTAGCGACGGAAGCGACTGGCGGGTAACGGTACCGTTTCAATTCACAGCCATCCACCACGGCGGGCAGATTGATACGCTTGACAAGCCGCTGCAAACGTTGTTTAACGAAGCCGTCGGGATTGAGGCGCGCCGCTCGTTGAACAATTCAAAAATCCAGGCTTTACGCTTCAACGGCTACGTGCTCGGCTTCCAAGACAACTCGCCCACGCAGGGCCAGAACCCTTTCAAATACGGCCGGGGCTTGTACCTGAACACCACCCTCGAAACCCGCTATGCCGATGTGATGCTGAGCTACTGGCGAGGCTCGCGCTTCATGGCCCCGCTGGGGGGCGACTTGTACCAGAGCGCCTCGCGCACCGTTTCGAACCCCGATTACCTGGACCGCCAGCGCAAGATTCTGCTGGTGCGGCTGCTGCGCGACTTTCGCATTTCGGACGCGGCGGCCCTCACCGTGCGCGTCGAGCCGCTCTATGATTTCAACGCCCAACTGCTGGATTTCTCGTTCGGCGTGTACCTCAATTTTCGGCAGGAGTGGCTGCTAGGCAACGTGGGCAAGCGCGTACGGGTGGGGCAGTAGCCGGGGTTAAGATTTCGCCAGCCAGAAGCGGCAGATTTGGCTCAGCGCGTCGGAATTGCGGAACCAGAGTGGGCGCTTAGGGGGCGGTTCGGGCTGGAAACCCACGGCGCGGGCCACGGCCTGCCCGCGCGCATTGCCCAGAAAGCAGCGCACAAGCAGCCGCTGGCTGCCCACGGCTTCGAAGGCAAAATCAACGACAGCGGCCAGGGCCTCGCGGGCATAGCCGTGGCCTTCGGCGGCAGCGGCCAGGTAGTAGCCGATTTCGGCCTGGCCTTTTTGCTGGGGCATGAGGCAGATGTCGCCCACGTATTCGGCCGAGGCGCGGTGCCAGATGCCGAACACGTAGAAGCGCCCGGTGCGCCAGTCCTCGGCAAAGGCACGGAGCGAAACCGCGGCATCGGACACGGAGCGCACGGCTTGCAGGCGGTCGGGGAAGGAGGGCTGGAAGCGGGGGCGGTCGGCGTGCAGCAACGCGAAGAACGCACCGGCGTCGGCCGGCTCATAGGGGCGCAGGCAGAGGCGTTCGGTGTAGAGCGGGGCGCGGGGCAGCATAGCAGCGTACTACGGAAAAAGGGCCGCCTCCGTGCCCGGAAACGGCCCTTTCACAAGAAATAAATCGACTATTTGTTCAGGCCCACGTACTGGCTGGGGCTACCCAGCGACTGCTGGGTACGCATCACATTCACCTGCCGGGCCGCTTCGTTGAAGAATTCGAGGCGGCGGATGAGCATTTCCTTCACCAGCACGCGGCCTTCAGGCGTGCGCATGGTGCCGCGCTTGTCGGCCAGCACGCGCTGCATGGCGGCCAGCGTCTGGCCCTCGTGCTTCATGAATTGCTGCTGGAACTCGGCCAGCCGGGCCACGCCGCTGGCGCTTAGGGTAAAATCCTCGCCGGCGCCCTGGTTCAGCACCTCGCACAGCACGTACACTTCAATGGGCAGGCTGGTTTCGAGGGCCGTGGTGCGCAGGTCGAGGCCAGCGGCCAGGGCGTCGAGGATGATGCGCACGTTGCGCTCAAATTGCTGATAGTAGGCTTGGGCTTCCATATTAGGGACTTGTCAGGGCTTTTGTCATCCTGAGCGCAGCGAAGGACCTTATCATGTTTGGAGTAGTAATTACTGCAAACTGTTCAGCGGTGATAAGGTCCTTCGCTGCGCTCAGGATGATAGACATTTTCTATAAAAGTTCTTTCACAATCTGCTCCACGCCGATGCCTTCGGCTTCGGCTTTGAAGTTGCGCACGAGGCGGTGGCGCAATATCGGCACGGCCACGGCGCGCACGTCCTCAATGTCGGGCGAGTACTTGCCGTTGAGCAGGGCGTTGCACTTCGCGCCCACAATGAGGTGCTGCGAGGCGCGCGGGCCGGCTCCCCATTCCAGCAGCTGGTTGGTGCGCGGGGCGGCGCGCTCGGTGTTGGGGCGGGTTTTGTGCACGAGGCCCACGGCGTATTCCACCACGTTGTCGGCCACCGGCACGCGGCGCACGAGCTCCTGGAAGGCCTGGATATCGGCCGCGTGCAGCACCTTGTTCACGGTCTGCTTGCGGTCCGAAGTCGTCTGCTTCACAATGTTCAACTCCTCGGCATAAGTCGGGTAGCCCAGCTCTATATTGAACATGAAGCGGTCGAGCTGCGCCTCGGGCAGGGGGTAGGTGCCTTCCTGCTCGATGGGGTTCTGGGTAGCCAGCACGAAGAACGGGCGGCTGAGCGGGTAGCGCTGCCCGGCCACCGTCACGGCGTATTCCTGCATGCTTTCGAGCAGGGCGGCCTGGGTTTTGGGCGGCGTCCGGTTGATTTCGTCGGCCAGAATGATGTTGGCGAAGATAGGGCCTTTCACGAAGTGAAAATCCCGCTGCTGGTTCATCGTTTCCGAGCCTACAATGTCACTGGGCATCAGGTCGGGCGTGAACTGGATGCGGTTAAACGACAAATCCAGCGAATCGGCAATAGTCTGAATCAGCAAGGTTTTAGCCAGGCCGGGCACGCCCACCAGCAAGCTGTGGCCCTGCGAAAACACGGCGGTAAGCACCAGTCGCACCACCTCGTCCTGCCCCACGATGACCTTGCCGATTTCCTGGCGCAGCTTCTGGAAGGAGGCGGCCAGGGCGTCGGCGGCTTCTTTGTCGTTTTGGAATTGAGCCATTCGAAAGTTTAGGAGGGAAAAGGAAAGAAAGCCGGTCATGCTGAGCGCAGCCGAAGCATCTCTACCGTGTAACTAATCATTACGATTGGGTTACTCTTCGCGGTAGAGATGCTTCGGCTGCGCTCAGCATGACGTTCCGAAGCGCCAGAAAGTTATTTCTCCACCGCGTCCAGCACCTTGCACTGGGCGTACTCCGGCTCTACTTCGAGGTACACCGTGCCGCGGTTTTTGGCAAACCACTCGTCCAGTGCCTTCGTTTTTTTCTCGTTGAGGGCAGCGGCGGCAATTTTCTGATAGTCGTCCTGCAGGTTGGCCTGGTGGGGCGGCGTGTTCGATTTCAGCCACAGGATGCGCATGGCGTCCTTGCCGTCGTCGGTGCGGTAGGGCATGGGCGGGGTAATATGGCCCACCTTCATGGTGTCGATGGTAAAGAAGATGGCCGGGTCGAGCTTGTCGAGGGGCAGGCGCGAGCCGCCGTCCTGACGGTTGGCGAGCAGGCCGCCGTTGCTGCTGCTGGTTTTATCGGAGGAGTTGTCCTTGGCCGCTTTGGCGAAGGTGATGCTGTCGGACAAAATCTGGCGACGCAGACGGGTCAGCAGCTTGGCCGAGGCGCTCACATCGGCCGAGCCGGTTTCGGGCTTCAGCAGGATGTGGCGCGTCGAATACGTGTTGCCCTTGCGCTCAATGAACTGAATGAGGTGAAAGCCGAACTGCGACTGCACCACCGGCGACATCTGGCCGGGTTCCAGCTTCATCGAAGCCGCCTCATACTCCGGTACCAGCTCGCCGCGCTTAAAGAAGCCCAAGTAGCCGCCTTCCTTGGCCGAGCCCGGGTCTTCCGAATTGGCTTTGGCCAGCGTGGCAAAGTCAGCCCCGGCCAGCACCTGCGCCCGGATATCGTTGAGCTTGGCGATGGCGGCCTGCTTGGCCTTGTCGTTCACCTGCGCGGGCACCACAATCTGGCCCACTTCCACCTCGGTGCTGAAGTAGGGCAGGCTGTCTTTCGGAATGCGGGTGAAGTACTGCGCCACTTCACGCGGCGTCACCGCCACCTTGCCGGTGATGGTTTCCTGCATTTTCTGCTGCGTGAGCTGGTCCTTAATCTGGGGCCGCAGGTCGTCCTTCAAGGATTTGATAGACTTGCCATACTGCTCCTCAAGGCGCTTTTCGGAGCCAATCTGCTGCGCGAAATAGGCCATGCGGCGGTCCACTTCGCTGTTCACCTGCTTGTCTTCCACCGTCACGGAGTCGACGTCGGCGCGGGCCAGCATCAGCTTGTTCAGCACCAAGCTTTGCAGGATTTTGCATTTCAAATCCGGCGGCAGCGGCTTGCCTTCGGCCCGGGCCACCTCCTGCGCATAGATGAGCTCCACTTCGGAGCGCAGCACAATCTGATTGTCCACCTTCACAATAATACCGTCGAGCAACTGCTGGCCCTTGGGCCGGCTGATGCCCAACTGGGCCTGGGAAGCGGGCGCAAAGCCCAGTAACAGCAATAGCGTAAGCAGGGCCGACGCTACGGCGCGATTCACATTAACAAGCATAAAGTCGTATTGAAAAGCCGGTGGACAGGTGCCCCGGCCTGGTCCGTGCAGGTCTAACACCCAAACAGCCCCACAAATTTCACCATAAATCCGTTGGCAGACAAAAACAAGGAGCCCAAGCCCGCCCGGAAGGTTGCAGCTATAAGAACCAGACCTTAGAACGGAGAGCTTAGCACTCAGAATTAAATATTTCTGAGTGCTAAGCTCTCCGTTCTAAGGTCTGAAAATCAAGGATTACTTGGTTACCAGCTTGCTTACTTCGGCCTCGTTCACTTTCACGGGGCGGGCGGCGCGCATCTGGGCAATCCATTCTTTTTCCAGGTAGGTCTGGTAGTCCGACGTGGCCTGGCCACGGGCTTCGGCCAGGGTTTTGGGTCCGGCGGGCAGCGTGCGGTCGATGGTGACGGCGTAGTAGCGGCCGTCCTTCTGCACGTTGTAGGTGCCGGGACCTTTGGTCATCAGCTCATCCATCACCTTGTTGTCGCCTTTCTGGAATACTTTCTGGCTGATTTGCACCGACAACGGGTTCAACTCGTTGAGCTCCGATTCGATGGCGGCGGGGTTGCCGCTGAACAGCGCCACCTGGGCCGAGTTATCGGTGCCGGGCTTGGCCTGCACCACCTTGCGGATGCGGCTGGCCGCCACGCCCCGGCGGCGCAGCTGGCGCACCGTCGAGTCGGCGCGGGCATTGGCCAAGCTGGCTTTTTCGCCCTTTTTCACGCGGCCCGTGATGGTTACCAGCATGCTGGTGTCCTGGGTCATGCGCTTGCTGATATCATCCAGCGCTAATACGCCCGTTTTCGCCAGCGCCGTGCCGTTGGTGAAGGTGATGCGGGGAGGCACGCTCCGGGTGAGTGGGAAGCGCCCGGCCTTCATGGCTTGCTGCACACGAGCCAGCAGGGCGGGCGTGGCGGCACTCACCACGGTGCCCTGCACGCGCTGGTCCCACTGGTACTTGGCCTGGTTGTCGGCGAAATATTTTTTCAGGCCCACAGTGTCCTCAATGGCCTTGCTCCACACCTTCTCGTCCATCAATTGGAAAAGCAGGATGCCGTCGCGGTACTCCTTCACCAGCATGCGGTAGTCCTCATACTTGGTGTCGAGGCTGTTTTTCTCGAAGTCGGTCAGACTCTGCTCCACGTACTGGTCGTAGAGCTGCTGCATGGCGAAAGCCGGCTGCGCGCCCGTGCGGGGCCGCTGGTTTTGCTGCACGTAGGTCAGGAAATCCTTCACCGAATAAGGCTTGCCCTTGATGGTGAACAGCGTCGAAGCATCATTGGTAGTGCCTTTCGACACTTTTGCCATGGTGGTAGGGGCCGAGTACTTGAAGCGGCCGGCCACCAGTGCCGTGTCAGCTTTGCTGAACGCATAGGTTTTGGCCAGGGCCACTTCCGAGAACTGGTCTTCCTGGCGCACACGCTTCAGGAAGGCAGCCTTATTGAGCTCCGAGCGGGAGTCCTTGGCCACTTTGCTTTTCAGGCTGGGCTCCATGTCGGCAAACTTGGCCAAGGGCTGGCGTTCAATCAGCTTGATGATGTGCCAGCCGTAGGGCGTCTGGACCGGGGGCGCGATGTCGCCGGGCTTTTGCAGCTTGAAGGCGGCGTCCTCGAACGAAGGAATCATGCGGCCGGTGCCGAAGGGCGGCAGCTCGCCACCGTTGGCCGCCGAACCGGCGTCTTCCGAGAACTGGGCCACAAGCTTGTCCCAGTTCTCGCCCTTTTTCAGACGGCTGTACAACTCGTCGATTTTCTTTTTGGCCGTGAGCGAGTCGTTTTTGGCGGCGTTGGCGTTCATGCGAATCATCAGGTGAGCTACCTTGATTTCGCCCTGCGCCGTGCGCTTGTCGTTTACCTTGATAATGTGGTAGCCGAAGCGCGTGCGGATGGGCTGCGATACCTGCCCCACGGGCGTTTTGTAGGCCGCCGACTCAAACGGATACACCATTTGCATGGCCGTAAAGTAGCCCAGCTTGCCGCCGTTCTCTTTGGCTGAGGGGTCTTCGCTGTTGGCGCGGGCCAGTTGGCCAAAGTCGGTGCCGGACAGGGCCTGCTCACGCAGCTTCACAATCTTCTGGTATGCAATCAGGGTGTCCTGCGGCGTGGCATCGGGCGATACGCGCACGAGGATGTGCGAGGCATTCACCTCTTGGCTCATGCGGTCGTAGGCCTCGCGCACCAGCTGGTCGGTCACGCTCTTCTCGGTGAGGTAAGGCTGGGCCAGCTGCTGGCGGTAGCCCTCCAGCTCGCGCTTGAAGGCCTGCGTGGTATCGAGGCCCTTCTGCTCAGCTTCCAGCACTTTCAGGCGGAAGTTGGTGTAGAGGTCCAGGTAGTCGCTTACGCTCTGGCGGGTGCCGTAGTCGGGGGCCGAGCTGTTGTTTTTCCGGTAGACGTAGGCAAACTCGTTGGCCGGTACCGGGTAGTTGCCCAGCGTTTCAACGGCCGGGCCGGTAGCAGTAGAACCCGTAGTGGCCGATGCGGCCGGTTTGGAAGTTTGGCAACCAGCCAGCAGCGTGACAACGGCCGCGCCGGCGTACAAAATGCGTTTATGCATAGGAAAAGTTAGAAGACAAAAGCGCTAAGCCAGTAGTAAGTAGCGGCGCGGGCATAAAATTACCGGTGCGAAATTAACTAATTTCCGGGCGGAATGGCGCATGTTCTCAGCCGGAGAGGCCGGATAAAAAAAAGACCGTCGTGCAGGGCACAACGGTCTCAAAAATAAGGTGCAAAAGCAGGGTTCAGGCCAAGTGCTTGCTGAGGTGGCACACGGTGTGGTTGCCACGCGTAAAAAACTCCACGCGGTCCATGAGCCGGTTCACCAGCGTCATTCCCATGCCGCCTTTGCGGCCCTGCTGGATGTAGGCGTGAAAATCGGGGCTGGCCGTGGGGCCGGGCAGGAAAATGGTGTCGCCGTTGTCGGCAATCTCCACGTTCAGGTCGTGCTTATCAAAGGCCAGGGTAAGGTCCAGAAACTGGGTTTCGTCCTCGCCGTTGGCGTGGATGATGAAGTTGGCCACGACCTCATCTACGGCCAGCACCACCTGATTCACCGTCACCTCGGAAAGCTGCCGACTGTTAAGGTAATTCCGCACAAAATCGCGCACCTGTTGCAGGTGGGCACGCGAGCAGGCAATGCGGAGGGCAGACTTCACTTGGGAAATGTTGATAGTTGAGGGTCGAATGTTGAGCTGATTAATGTGTAGAAGCTAAAGAACCGAAGTCCTCGTCAACTCAACATTCAACCCTCAACACTCAAAACGTCAATTAAGCGGCTTCGGCTTCGGTGAGGCTTGGGACGATGGTCATCAGCGCATCCAGGCCCAGGATTTCAAACACGTTGAACACTTTTTCCTGCATGTTGAAGAACACCAGCTTCACGTTGGCATCCTGAAAGCGCTGGAGGTGCGAAATGAAAACCCCCAGGCCAGCCGAGGAAATGTAGCTGAGTTTGGCGCAGTCAATGAGGACTTTGCGGTAATTGAGAATGTCGGGTTTAGCCAGCTCAGTATCAAGCACAATGGCGGAACTGGCATCCAGCTCGCCATCGAGCAGCAGGGTGAGGGTATCGGCGGAGGGTTGGGCGGTAACTTTCATAATGAGGGCGATACGTCAGGCCTACGGTAGGGGTTGGGCCGACTTGAATTTAATCACGAGCAGGGTCTGGTCGTCGTGGATGGGGAAGCCGTGGGTAAAGGCGTTGAGGTCGTCGAGGATGAAGTTTTTAATGTCCTCGGCCTCTTGAAAATAACTTTCCTCCAGGCGCAGCTTGAGGCGGTCTTCGCCGTATTCGTCGGTGCCGGAGCCACCACGCGCCTCCACAATGCCGTCGGTGTAAATCACCATCACATCGCCGGGGCTGTAATCGTAAAACTGGTTTTTGATGTGCTTTTCGTAGCTCTCGTTCCGAATGATGCCGAGGCCAAGGCCGGCGGAGTCGAAGTAGAAAACTTCCTCGCGCAGGGCGTGGTAGTAGAGTGTGTGGCAATGCCCGGCGCGGGCAAATACGAAACCACCCTGCTCATAGTCAATGATGTAGAGCGAGGAGGTGATGAACGATGACTTCTCCAGGCAGTGCACGAGGGCGGTGTTGGCCTGGGCCATGAACTTGCTGGGCACCGGAAATTTGTCGCGCTCGTTCTTGGCCAGCGGGTTTTCCTGCATCAGCGAGTGGAAAATCCCTTTCATCTGGGCCATGTGGAAGGCGGCGGTCACGCCCTTGCCGCTCACGTCGCCGATGATGACGGCCAGCCGCCGGCCCGGCAGGTGCAGAAAATCGTAGAAGTCGCCGCCCACTTCCTTGGCCGCCAGCGAGTGCGAGCTGATTTCGAACCAGTTATCGGTGGGCAGGTTTTTGGGAATGAGGCTGTCCTGAACCTGGGAAGCAATTTTCAGCTCTTCCTGAGTGCGCTGATTGGCCAGCGAGGCCCGCATCAGCTCCAGGTTTTCGATGCTGAGCACGGCCTGGCCGGTGAACGTCTGGAGGATGCTGACATCTTCGCGGTTGAAGGTGCCGGGCTCCACTTTTAGCAAATACAGTGTACCGTAATTGAAGTGCAGGCCGCGCAGCGGCAGCTGGATGAGTGAGCGGTAGGCCTGCGAGGTGCCCAGAAAGCCGGGGCGGCGGTTCAGGTCGTTGGTCACGTACTCACCTTCCACCAGGGGGTGAGCCCGCAGGCCGGCACGCAGGGCCTCGGCCTGCGCGGGCGTGATGTTGTGATACTGCGTGGCGTTGGTGTCGTCGGTGCCGGTGTGGTTGGCGTCGAGGTCGAGCCAGGCGGCGTCGGCCTGCACGGTTTGCACCGCCGATTCCAGCAAAACGGTGTACACCTCGGTAGAAGTCTGGCCCCGCTGGACAATCTGAGCCAGGCGCTGCAGGCTGAGCATCTCGTTCTCGCGCAGGGCCGCCGGGGGGGCGCTGCGCTGCGTAGCGGGTGCCCGGAAAAACAGCTTAAGCAGCACTGCCAGGGTGCCCAGGTCGGCCAGCAATAGCAGCCAGATGGCCCAGGGCGTGGGCCCGGTGTTGCCGTCAGCCAGCAAATTGCCGATGGCCAGCGCTCCGCTCAGCAGCGCTAATAGAAAACCAATGTATAGTAACGGATGACGCACAGACAGAAACCAGGAATAACACAAGCACACCAGCCCGCCGCGCCGTAGCCGACGCTCAACCGGCGTGCAAGATACAATCGGCTATTTGAAAAGGCTCCATCTGGTAAAAGGCATAAAAAAGGGGCAATGCCGACCGTAATCGGCATTGCCCCTTGTAATTCAAAGCGCTGCTTGGGCTTTGGCGACGTTGATATTAGGCTAGCGGCTCGAATAATTTGGCGCTTCGCGGGTAATCTGCACGTCGTGCGGGTGGCTCTCGCGCAGGCCCGCCCCGGTGATGCGTACGAACTGCGCCGCCTGCAGTGCCTCAATGTTGGCGGCACCCACGTAGCCCATGCCCGCCCGCAGGCCGCCCGCCAGCTGGTAAATCACCTCCGATACATTGCCTTTAAACGGCACACGGCCCACAATGCCCTCGGGCACCAGCTTCTTCACATCGTCTTCGGCATCCTGGAAGTACCGGTCCTTGCTGCCGTCTTCCATAGCTTCCACCGAGCCCATGCCGCGGTAGGACTTGTACTTGCGGCCTTCGTAGATGATGAGGTCGCCGGGGGCTTCCTCGGTGCCGGCCAGCAGCGAGCCCACCATCACGGCAGCCGCGCCGCCGGCCAGGGCCTTCACAAGGTCACCGGAGAACTTGATGCCGCCGTCGGCCACCAGCGTCACGCCGGTGCCTTCCAGGCCCTTGGCGGCTTCGAGCACGGCCGAAAGCTGCGGCACGCCGATGCCGGCAATGATGCGCGTGGTGCAGATGGAACCGGGGCCCACGCCCACTTTCACGCAGTCGGCCCCAGCGTCGGCCAGGGCGCGAGCGCCGGCGGCGGTGGCCACGTTGCCGGCCATCACGTCGAGGTTGGGGTGGGCATTTTTGATGGCCCGCACGGCGTCCATCACGCCTTTGGAGTGGCCGTGGGCGGTGTCGAGGCTCACAATGTCCACGCCGGCTTCAACCAACGCGGCCACGCGCTGGAGCAGGTCGGGTGTCACGCCCACGGCGGCTCCTACGCGCAGGCGGCCAAGGTGGTCCTTACTGGCGTGCGGGGCGCGGCGGCGCTTGCGGATGTCCTTATAAGTCATCAGGCCGGCGAGGCGGCCTTCGGAATCGACCAGCGGGAGCTTGTCGACTTTGCTATCGGTGAGCAGGGTTTCGGCCGCAGCCTGGGTGATGCCGGCGGGGGCCGTCACGAGGCGGCTCAGCGGTACCATCACCGTGGTTACGGGCTGATTCATGTCCTTCTCAAAGCGCAGGTCGCGGCTGGTGAGGATGCCTTCGAGGACGTGGCCGCCGTTCACTACGGGGATGCCGCCGATGTTGTGCTTGCGCATCAGTTGGCGGGCGTCGGCCAAGGTGGCGGTGGGCGGCAGGGTGAAGGGGTCCTGAATCAGGGCCGACTCGCTGCGCTTTACGCGGCGTACCTGCTCGGCCTGCGCCTTGATGGACATATTCTTATGAATGATGCCCAGGCCGCCTTCCTGCGCCAGCGCAATGGCCATGTCCGACTCCGTAACGGTGTCCATGGCCGCCGAAATCAGCGGGGTTTGCAGCCGGATGTTGTTGGTGAGGCGGGTGCCGGTGTCGCAGTCGCGGGGCAAAACCTCGGAGTACGCTGGCAGCAGCAGTACGTCGTCGTAGGTGAGGGCCTCGAAGGCAATTTTGGGGTTTGCGGAATCCGCCATGGCAAAAGGGGTTGGGGGTTGGGGCCTTTTGCCAGTCAAAGGTACGGCGGGAAGTTGGGTTAGAAGCCCACCTGCCCGCCGCCCTATGATTATTCTTTGGTGAATTTGCTGGTGCCCACCGCGCTGCCGGCCGTGAGGCGCGACAGGTACAGGCCCGAGGCCAGACGGCTCACGTCCACGTTCTGGCCGTTGTGCACGCGGGTACGCAGCACGGCCCGGCCCCGCGCGTCGCTGATTTCGAGCAGGGCATCGCCGGTCAGATTAGCGGGCAGCGCCACGCGCAGCTCACGGGCGGCGGGGTTGGGGTAGAGGCTCACGCTCAGCGTCTGGGCCGCGCGCGTGGCCGTGGCGGTGGCGGGCGCATACAGCCAGGAATAGCCGGCCGGAAACTCGCGCTTCCAGAACCATTCGGCGTGCTGGCCGTCGGTGCGGGTGTTGAAGTTGAGGTTGGCGGCCGGTACGCCGCCGCGTTGCAGCGAGTCGCGCAGGGCCTGCATCTGGGGCACCATGGTGGCGCTTTCGGTGGTGCCGCTCACGAAGTAGAAGCGGGTGTTGGGGTTGGCCGGGTGCTGGTGGGCGTAGGCGGCCAGCTGCGGGTAAGCAAACCAGTAGGCCGGCGAAAACGACGCCACTTTACCAAACACCGTCGGCTCGCGCAGGGCTGCGTAGGTGGCAATGAGCCCGCCCATGCTGGAGCCGCCGATGCCAGTATTGGCGCGGTCGGGCAGGGTGCGGTAGTTGGTATCGATGTAAGGCTTGAGGGTTTGCACCAGGAAATCGATGTACAAATCGCCCTGGCCGCCACCGTAGGCCGGGTTGTTCCAGGGCGAGTATTCGTCAAGGCGGTTGGCACTGTTATCGATGGCTACCACAATGCAGCCGGTGGGGTCCTGGCCGCTGGCGGCCAACTGGTTCAGGGCCTCATCTACGCCCCACTCGCCGGCGAAGGAGGTAGCGGCATCAAACACATTCTGGCCATCCTGCATGTATAGCACGGGGTAGCGGCGGCCGCTGGTGGCGTAGCCGGGCGGCAGATACAGCCACACGCGGCGGGTGCGGCCCAACTGCGGCATGGCGAAAGCGGTCGAAATCACGCTTACGTTGGCGGCAGCCGTTGAAGTTGGCCCGCCACCGCCGGGGCCGGCGAGGTCTTCCCAGTTCAGCACCTGAACCAGCACCGTGGCCGGAGCCGTGCCAAACGTATAGGTGCGGTTGGGCACCGAGCCATTCGAGGCGTTGGTTTCGACGGCGGCCCAGGAGCCGCGCGTAAACTTGTATTCCATGGTGCCGGTGGCGGCGGGCAGCGTAATCTGGTAGCTGCCGTCGGCGTTGTGGGTGAGGGCGTGGGCGGCGCTGCCAGGGTTCCAGCTATTGAAGGTGCCCGCGATGTAGAGGGTGGCATTGGCCGGCGTGTTGGCTGGCACGGCCGTGATTTTGAAGGTGACCTGGGCCTGAGCGGTGAAGCCGATGAGCGCCAGCAGCAGCGAGAAAAGCTTTTTCATAGGAGCGGGTGGGAGTTGGAAGGATTGGAAAATTCGAGCCGTGAAGGTACGGCATGACCAGTGGGGGCTTTGGAGTCGTCTGTCATCCTGAGCTTGCGAAGGACCTTGTCACGCCAGCACATTTCGAATTAACTGCAAGCTGGTCATCGGTGATAAGGTCCTTCGCAAGCTCAGGATGACAGACGGTACCAACTATCCGCAAACAATCTATCCGCAAACAATTGCCCACTCTAACCCGTCTTAGCACCTACCATTTCAATAAATGACTTATCATGTCTGATTCCACTGCCAAAACCTGGTTTATCACCGGGGCCTCGTCCGGTTTCGGCGAAGCCCTGGCCGACTATGTGCTCGAAAAAGGCGACCGCGTGGCCGCCACCTTCCGCAAGCCCGAGCAAGCCGACGAATTCACCAAGAAAGCCGCCGACCGCGCCCTCGGCCTGGTGTGCGACGTGACCGATGAGGCCACCGTCAAAAGGGCCATTGCCGATGCCATTGCCAAGTTCAACCAGCTCGACGTCATCGTAAACAATGCCGGCTACGGCTCGATGGGTAGCATTGAAGAAGTGCCCGCCGAGGAAGTGCAGCGCCAGTTCGACGTGAACGTGTTCGGTGCCCTGCATGTGCTGCGCGCCGTGTTGCCGCAGCTGCGCAAGCAGCGTAGCGGCCACGTGCTCAACATCACCAGCATCGGCGGCCTGAAAACCTTCCCCGGCGTGGGTATTTACAATGCCTCAAAGTTTGCCCTGGAGGCAATTGGCGAGAGCCTGAGCCAGCAGGTGGGGCCGCTCGGCATTAAGGTGACGAACATCGAACCAAGCGGCTTCCGCACGAAGTGGGCGGGCGAGTCGGCCACCATTGCTGATACCAAAATTGACGATTACCAAGCCACCGTGGGCGAAAACCTGCGTGGCATCCAAGGCTACAGCGGCAAGCAGCCCGGCGACCCCGTGCGCGCCGCCAAAGCCATGTACGACGTGGTGCAGCTGGAGAACCCGCCGCTGCACCTGCCCCTTGGCAAAGCGGCCGTGAAAGGTGCGCGCGAGAAATTCGCCGGCATTGCCAAAGAACTGGAGCAGTACGCCGAAGTAGGCGACGCAGCCGATTTTCCGGCTGGCGAGTAGGTAACGTATGAGGTAGGGGCGGGGCTTGTCCCCGCCCGGTTGTTGAGCGGAATCGTTGGTTCGGTTCTGACGACCGGGCGGGGGCAAGCCCCGCCCCTACCTTTTACAAGCCTGTCCGCCCAACGTATCTTCGCCCCATGCCCTTATCTGCTAACAACGACTACGAAGCCACTTCCTGGGAAGACCTGCAACGGCTGCTGTTTCAGAATACCTGGGATGCGCGCATTGGGCGGTTCCGGTCGCCGTTTGTGTACCGGGGCGGCCGCTCGCGCCATTTTCAGCTCGAAACCAGCCTGCAGCGGCTGGGGGGAGAATACCAGAATCTGGAGCACCACCTGCTGCGCAACTTCCGCAAGTATGCCCGCGAAACCAGCCTGCCCACTGCTACTACCAGCACCTGGGACTGGCTGGCGCTGGCCCAGCACCACGGCCTGCCCACCCGCCTGCTCGACTGGACGTACTCGCCCTACGTGGCCCTGCACTTCGCTACCGACGATATTGCGGCCTACCACGAAGACGGTATCATTTGGGCGCTGAACTACGTGAAAGCCGCCGAGCACCTGCCTCAGCGCCTGCGTCAAGCCCTGCAATCCGAAGGCTCCAACGTCTTCACCTCCGAACTACTACAGCCCGTGAGCAGCAGCCTGCGCGAACTCGAAGAGCTGCAGGCCGAGCCTTACGTGCTGTTTCTGGAGCCCCCCAGCCTCGATGCCCGCATTGTGCATCAGTACGCATTGTTCTCCTTGATGAGCACGGCCCAGAGCGTGCTGCACGACTGGCTGGCCGACCGGCCGGAGCTGTATTTCCGCATCATCATTCCCGCCCGCCTCAAGTGGGAAGTGCGCGATAAGCTCGACCAGGCCAACATCACCGAGCGGGTGCTGCTGCCGGGCCTTGGTGGCCTCAGCCGCTGGCTGCACCGCCACTACTCGCCCCGGGCCGATGGCAAGAACTTTCTGGACGACAATGAGATGCGCTAATATCAGCCGCTAGTTCTGCCACGGCCAGCGCCAGCGGAAGCTGCGCTCTTTGGCGCGGGCTTTTTGGGTGTGGTCGCGGCCGACTACCTGCACATCCCACACCAGGCCCACGGCACGCAGGCTGGCTACCAGGTACCAGCCCAGGTCGAGCTCGTACCATTCGGTGCTCATTTTGGCCGAGCTGGGGTGGGCGTGGTGGTTGTTGTGGAAGCCCTCACCGAAGGATAGCGCGCCCAGCACCCAGTTGTTGTAGCCGTGCTCGGTGGCGTCGTCGATGTCGTAGCGGGCGTAGCCGTATTTGTGCGAGATGAAGCCCACGAACCAGTGCCCCAGAATGGTGATGCTGATGCGCAGCGGCACGCACACTATCATGGCTTCGAACCCGAAAAAGGCCCAGATGAGGCCGGCCGCCGCCAATACGTGCAGGTACCAGGTTTTTTCGAGGAAGGCTAGCCAGGGGTCGTACAGGTCTTCGTCAGGAATTTCGTAGCGGCCGATATCGCCCGATTTCAGGGCGAAATGCAGGTTCCAGTAGTAATCCTTCGCAATGGAATGGTCGTAGCGGAAGTAGGCCGGGCAGTCCATGCGGTTCTGCCAGTAGTCGCGGAAGTAGTGCACCCGCACCCACGACAGCGGCCCACCCAGCCCCGTATGCACAAATAAATACGCCAGCAGCCCCCGCGTAAACCGCGCGCAGCGGTAGGAGCGGTGAATGATGCCGCGGTGCAGGCCAATGGAATGCCCGAAGCCCACCGTGACCACCGTAATCAGGGCCGAGGCCAGGCTGCGCGGCCCGGACAAGCTGGAAAAGCCCCACACCAGCGCCGGGGTGAGCATCAGGTAGAGCCAAACGATTTTGAGCCAGCCCGGCGTGAGTTGGTCGCCGGCAATAACCGGCGCTTCGGAGGGAGCAGTAGCAGCCATGTAACTGTGGAAAGGAGCGTTGTTACTACGAAGTTACGTGACGGCTGCCCGGCAGCGAAACGGTTTTTTAGCGGCCGTTTTGGGGTCGTAATAGCAGGACGCGCCGTCCCGGTTTACTGTCCCAACCGCTTCTTGGTGAGGCGGGTTGGGATGTGTTCCATTGGCTTGTCGGGCCAGGGATGGCGGGGGTAACGGCCTTTCAAATCCTTGCGCACTTCAAAGTAACCCTTCTCCCAAAAGCTGCGCAAATCGCGCGTGACCTGCGCTGGCCGGCCGCCGGGCGACAGCAGGTGCAGCAGCAGCGGCACGCGCCCGGCGGCCACGGTGGGCGTTTCGGTCAGGCCGAACAACTCCTGCAATTTCACCGCCAGCACGGGGGCAGCCGGGTCGCTGTAATCCAAGGTGATGTGCGAGCCGCTGGGCACTTCCAGCGCGGCCGGGGCGAGGCGGTCCAGTTCCTGGCGCTGGTTCCAGCCGCCAGGCAGGCGGGAGAGGAGTGGCTCGTAGAGGTCGAGGCGCTGCACCTGGTCAAGGGTTTTGAGGCCGGTGAGGTGCGGCCCGAGCCAGTCGGCCAACTCGTGAGCCAGCGTGGCATCATCAAAAGCGGGCCAGGGTTCTGCACTATCAACTGAGGGGAAGTGCTGCCGCAGAAACTCCAGCCGCTGCTGGAGCTGGCGGGCGGCGGGCGTCCAGTTAAGCTTGCTCACGCCGGCTTCCTGCAGATAGTCGAGCAGGGCCCGCGCCACCAGCGCCGCATCAGGCTGACCAATGACTTTTTCATCGAGCAGCAACGCGCCTAGGCGGCGCACCCGGCGGCCGGTCACGCGTTGCGTGTTGGGGTCGTAGCGTACTTCGTCAGTGGTCGTAATCTGGTCACCGAAAGCCAGTTCCAGCTCATCTTGGCCCAGCGGTGCCGCCAACGTGGCACGCGGGGCCGAGGCCGTGCCCGCCAAATGCGCCACCGCGAAAAACGTAGCCTGTGGGTCTACATCGGTTGTGTTCAGGCTCACGCGTTGGCCCGTCACGAGGCGCAGGCGGTCGTGGGTTTCGCGCTGGGCCAGCCGGTCGGGGTAGGCTAGTGCAGTGAGCAAGCCCACGGGTGAATGGGTAATTGAGTGAGTGGGTGAATTATTGGGTTTGCCCATGCGGCCGGTAAGGTTGCGGGCCACGTCGCGCACCCGTTGCAACGTGGCGTGGTGGAGGGCGAGGCCGGGCAGAGGCGGGCGGCCGCTGGCCAAGGCTTCGAGGCGCAGGCGCAGGTCGGGCGGGGCGGGGCGGGTGTCGGTAGGGGCGGCCCAGCGCAGCAGGTCGCGCTCGGCCAAAAGCGCAGCGATAGAAGCTGCTGCCGCCCCGTGGCCCAGCTCCTGCCCGCGTACCACGAGGTGGCCCAGGCGCGGCGGCAGGCCCAGCGCGGCTAATTGGCGGCCTTGCAGAGTGGGCTTTTTGGAGTTAAGAGTTGACACCGGCTCACCAACCCTTAACTCTTCACTCCTAACTCTTAACTCAGACAAAGCGCCCAGCCGCAGCAGCAGCTCCTGTGCTTGGGCAAACGCAGCCGTCGGCGGCACATCGAGCCAGCGCAGACTGGTAGGTTCAGCCGCGCCCCAGAGGGCCAGCTCCAGGGCGAGGCTGCTGAGGTCGGCGGTGTGGATTTCGGGCGGGCGGTGGGCCGGCAGGTTGTGGTGCTCGGCTTCGGTCCAGAGGCGGTAGCAGGTGCCGGGCGCGAGGCGGCCTGCGCGGCCCCGGCGCTGGTCGGCGGCGGCGCGGGCCACGGGCACGGTTTCGAGGGTGGTGAAGCCGGTGCGCGGCACGAAGCGCGGCACCCGGGCAAAGCCGCCGTCAATCACCACCCGCACGCCCTCGATGGTGAGGCTGGTTTCGGCAATGCTGGTGGCCAGGATGACCTTGCGCCGACCCGCCTTTGAGGGACGCAGAGCCGCGTCCTGCGCTTCGAGCGGCAGTTCGCCGTGCAGCAGGTGCAGGTCGATGTTTTCGGGTAATGATTCGAGCTTGCGGGCGCTGCGCTGCAAGTCGCCCACGCCGGGCAGGAAAACCAGGATGTCACCTTCCGGGTGGGCATTCAAAGCGGCTTTTACCTGCGCGGGCACCAGCTCGGCCAGCCGCTCATTGGGCTTGTTGGGCAGGGCCGAGGCGCGGCGCGGGTCGAGGTAGTGCGTCTCAATCGGAAACAGAAAACCGGCCGACGACACCACCGGCGCGGGCAACCACTGGCCCAGCCGCTGGGCCTCCAGCGTGGCACTCATGATGAGAATGCGCAGCTCGGGCCGTAGCACCGCCTGCGCATCCAGCGCCAGCGCCAGGCCCAAATCCGCGTTCAGGCTCCGCTCGTGGAATTCATCAAACACCACGGCCGCCACGCCTTCCAGCGCCGGGTCGTCCTGAATCATGCGCGTGAGAATGCCCTCGGTGATGACTTCCACGCGGGTTTCCTGGCTCACTTTGCTATCCAGTCGCACGCGGTAGCCGATGGTGCGGCCCACGGGCTCGCCCAGCAGCTGGGCCAGGCGGGCGGCCGCGCCGCGCACGGCCAGCTGACGCGGCTCCAGCACCAGGATTTTATCGTTGGGGTTGCGCCATTCGGCGGCCAGCAGCTCCAGCGGCACCACGGTGGTTTTGCCCGCGCCGGGCGGCGCTTCCAGCACCACGCGGCTGTGGACGGCCAGTGCGGCCCGCAACTCAGGCAGCGCCGCGATAATGGGCAGGTCGGGGAGGGGCGGCAGGACGAAGGCGTTGGGCATCGGGCCAAAATTACGGCCTGAAGCGGGGCGGCGGGTCCGCGTGCGATTGCCGCAGAGGCGTGGGGCTGCCGGCTACCGATTGCCGAAACGGCGTTAAGTTTGGTCTGCAACCGCATAGTGCCTCTTTCCCAATGTCATCTAACCAAGTGTCTTCCCCGCCCATCAATGCGGCTGCTCTCGCCTACCTGCCCGCTATGCGGCAGTTTCTGGCCGAAATCGGCATTCCGACTCAGGAAGTTGAGATTACCGTCGAGACCTTCCTGCCCGGCATCCTCATCGAAAACGGTGGCCTGCTGATTGACCCCGCCAAGCTGCTTTACCCCGGCGACATCCTGCACGAAGCCGGCCATCTGGCCGTGACGCCCGCCGCCGAGCGCGTCCAGCTGGCCGGCAATGTGATGGCCGGCAAGCCCGACCAAAACGGCATCGACGGCGAAGAAATCGTGGCCATGCTCTGGTCATATGCTGCAGCTCAGGTCATTGGCGTGCTGCCCGAAATCGTATTTCACCCTGCCGGCTACCGCAACTCCAGCAACTGGATTCTGAATAATTTCCGCCAAAGCATCTACCCCGGCCTGCCCTTGCTGGTCTGGATGGAGATGACGACGACCGATGGCTTTCCCCAAATGACCCGCTGGCTGCGTGCGTAGCAGCCGTGCTACACTTGCTGCATGGGCCACAGCTCCACGCTCACGGGGCCGCCGGCATGTACCACGGGTTTTCCGGCCGGCGTGGGCAGGCCATGGCCTTCAATCAGGTTCGACTCCAAGTGCAGCACCTGGGCCGTGCTGAGCGGCCACGGCGCGTGCGCCACCCGGCCCCGGTAGAGCTTGGTTTGGGCCTTGTTGCTGGTGTAGAGCGCATACCGCTCGGTGAGGAAAAACGCCAGCGAGCCCGGCTCCGAAGGCGGCAGCGGCGCGCCGATTTTCCAGGTGGCGCGGAAGCTGGCGGGCGGGGTGCTGCCATGTGTGCGGGTAGCCGTGAACTGCCGTAAATCGGCGCTGGGCCGTTCCAAGCGCATGTCGGCGCGCAGGTAGGGCAGCCGGAAAAACGTGCGCGCCACCCATACGGCCAGCGCGCTGGTGGCATCGAGCGAGAAAAACCACACGCCCGGCACGCCGTCCAGATGCACGTAAGTCCGCACATTCAGCTCCAGGAAGGCGTTGGTGCCCGGCACTTCCGGCGTGAGGCGGGTGCGCACCTTGCTCATCTGAAACGGCACCACGGCCAGCCACGCCATGCCGTCGTGCAGGTCAATTTTGAGGCGGGGCGGCAGGTGCGGCTGTAGTAGTTCGGCCGGCACGGCCCAGTGCAGAAATAGCAGTTCGCTCCACTGTTGGCGCAGCAGGGGCTGGCCCATGGGCCGCTCGCGCAGGGCCAGCCGGTCCGAAAGGGTAGGGGCTAGGGCGGAAGAAATAGGGCTGGTGGGCAGCGGGAAATCGGGCATGAAGAGCGGCAGCGGTTGGCAGGGATAACAACGAACCCCGGCAAGTGGCGGCCGCGGCTGGGCCTAATACGTGGGAAATGCCGGGTCGACTCGTTCGGCCCAGGCATCCACGCCGCCGCGCAGGTTGATAACGTTGGTGCGGCCCAGGCGCTGGCGCAGGTAGCCCAGGGCGTGGGCCGAGCGCACCCCGTGGTGGCAAATGACCACCACCGGCCCCTCCGTGCGGATTTCGGCGGCCCGGCGCGGCAGCTCGTCCAGGGGCAGCAGCAGGCTGCCGGGCAGGTGGCAATACTCAAACTCCATTTCCTCGCGCACGTCGATGAGCTGAATATCTTCGCCGGCTTGCAGGCGGCGGTGCAGGTCTTCGGGGCTGATTTCTAGGGAGAAGCTGGACATAGAGCGGGATTGAAGCTGCAAAAATAGGTCCGTCGCGTTCTACCTTGCGGCTTCATACCAGGCCGTGCCCGCGTGTTTGCTTCTTTGTTGCTCGATATTCCGACTTCGTTTGTGCAGTACTGGCACGCCACCACCGCGCTGGAGCTGGTGGCCGTGGTTACGGGGTTTGCCTGCGTGTGGCTGGCCGCGCGCGAGTCCATCTGGAACTTCCCGGTGGCCATTATCAGCTGCCTTCTCTACGTTTTCGTCTACTACCGGGCGCGGCTCTATTCCGATTGCTACCTCCAGGTGCTGTTCATCGCCCTCAGCATTTACGGCTGGTACGAGTGGCTGTACGGCGGCCGCAACGCCACCGAGCTGGGCGTGACGCACGCTACCCGCCGCGAGTGGCTGGCGGGCGTGGCCTTCGCCCTGACCTTCACGCTGGGTTTCGGCTATTACCTGCATTATAACACCGATGCCTCGCTGCCGCACCTCGACAGCTTCACCACCGCCGGCAGCATCGTGGCGCAGTACCTGCTCACCCGCAAGCGCCTCGAAAACTGGCTCATCTGGATATTGGTCGACCTGATTTACGTGCCCGTGCTCTGGTACAAAGACCTTTACCCCACCAGCCTGCTCTACGCGCTCTACCTGGGGCTGGCTGTCTACGGCTACTGGCAGTGGCGGCGCGAATTAGTGCACCCCACCGCCGTACCACCCACCCCGGCTGCCGTATGAGCGGTTTCGGCCCGCCGATAAATTGACCAATTGCGCCGGGGGACACCCGTGTCATCCCACCCAGATGATGGCTTCCGACGCTTGCTTGCCCTCTGTTTTCCTCTTCACCACCCCAATACGTTGCTCCGCGTTTCCCTCACCGGCCCCGAATCCACGGGCAAATCGACGCTGGCCGCCCAGCTGGCGGCGCACTACGGCACCTCCTTTGCCCCCGAGTTTGCCCGCGAGTACCTGGCCCTGTCCGGCCCGCACTACACCCCCGAGGACCTGGAGGAAATAGCCCGCGGCCAGCTCGCCGCCGAAGCCGAAGCCGCTGCCCGCGCCCGCAACGGCGTATTTTTTTGCGACAGCGACCTGCTGGTGATAAAAATCTGGTCCGAGCATTCCTTCGGCTCCTGCCCCGAGTGGATTCTGCGCACCATCGACCAGCAGCAGTACGACCTGGCCCTGCTCATGGGCGTCGACCTGCCCTGGGAGCCCGACCCGCTCCGCGAGCACCCGCACCTGCGCCAGCATTTCTACGACCTCTACCGCCGCGAGCTGAGCGAGCGCATGTCCAACTTTGCCGAAATTTCCGGCTCCGGCGAGCGCCGCTTTGCCCAGGCCCGGTTTCTAGTAGATGAGCTGCTGCGTACGGCCGCCCACTATTCTGCTGCTGATTCTGCTCTTACTTTAGAAGAACCCCGCATGGCCTACCATCCCGCCCACTACACTCTCAGCACGCCCGCTTGCCAGGCCACGTTTGCCGCCCACGGGGCCGAGCTCACCAGCCTGCGCACCACCGCCGACGACCTCGAATACATCTGGCCCGCCGACCCTGCCGTGTGGGCCCGGCACGCGCCCGTGCTGTTCCCGCTGGTGGGCCGCCTGCCCGATGACGCCTACTCCTACGAGGGCCGTGCCTACAAGCTGCCGCAGCACGGCTTCGCCCGCGACCAGGAATTTGCCGTGGTGCGCCATACGGCCACCGAACTGGTGTTTCGCCTGCACCACGACGAAACCACCCGCGCCGTCTTCCCCTTCGCCTTCGAGCTCACCATCACCTACACCCTGCGCGACACCGAGCTCACCGTGCGTTGGGACGTGCGCAACCCGGCCACCGATGCGCCGCTGCTCTTCAGCATTGGGGCGCACCCGGCCGTGCGCTGCCCCCTGCTGCCGGATGAAAAATTTGAGGACTACTACTTCGAGTTCGACCACCCCGTGACCCTGGAGCGCCACCTGCTGCAAGGCGGCCTGCTCACGGGCCAGACGGCCCCCGTGCTCACCGGGCAACAGGAATTGCCGCTCAGCTACGGCCTGTTTGCCGATGACGCGCTGGTGTTCAAACACTATGATTTCAGCGGCCTCACACTGCGCTCGCGCAAATCGTCCCACTTCGTGCGCTTCCAGTTCGATGGCTTTCCCTACCTCGGCCTCTGGACTAAAGGCCCGGGAGCCAACTTTGTGTGCGTGGAGCCCTGGCACGGCATCGCCAGCGCGGCCGGCAAGCCCGGCGAACTCAGCGAGAAAGAAGGCATCCTGACCCTGGAGCCCGGCCAGGTTTTCACCGCCGCCTACACCATCACTGTCGGCTGATTTCAGTTAGCCAATGCCTGACTCTTTTGATATCCGCCCCGTCCGGCCGGAGGACACGTATGCCCTGCGCCACCAGGTGCTGTGGCCCGATAAGCCGCTGGCTTACGTCAAAATCGAAGATGACAGCACGGGCCACCACTTCGGTGCGTTTCGGCAAGAGGAATTGGTGGCGGTAATCTCCCTGTTTGTGGAGAACGAGACGGCCCGTTTTCGCAAGTTCGCCACCCGGCCCGACTGCCAGGGGCAGGGCATTGGCAGCACCTTGCTCGGGCACGTTTTCACGGAGGCCCGGCAGTTGGGTGCTACCCGCATCTGGTGTGATGCCCGGCAGGACAGCGCCGGTTTCTACGCCCGGTTTGGCCTGCAGCCCGAGGGCGAAACGTTTTATAAAGGCTCCGTGGCTTACGTGCGCATGGCCGTGGCGCTGTGAGGAAGGCATAAGCAAAGAGGAGTTAACAGGCCAAATCCGCCTTCAACGGGGCTTTGGCCTGTTAACTCCTCTTTTCGTAAATCAACTGTCTATATCTCCACCCGGCGGCGGTTGTAGTCGGGCTCCCAGTCGTTGATGGGGCGCGAAATGCCGGGGGGCAGGTCGAGGTCGGGCAGGCCCGGGTCATGGGGTTCGCCACCGTCGTCGTCGCCATCGCTGGGCGGGGGCGGGGGCACTACGCGGCGGCGGCGCGGCAGCACCAGCACGAACAGGAAAAAGGCGCAAATAGCAACGGCGTAGACTAAGCTGAACATGGCGAAAGCGGCTAAAGCGGTGCGGAGTCTATAACGTAGGCCCCCGGCCCGGCGTTCCGCCGGCCGACGTCCCTAAATTAACTGACAGTCAGCAAACCGCCGCCTGCGCCCGCCCTGAAAAATAAAAAAGATGCGCCCCAAAGCGGCAGGCTATATCTTTGCGCCATGTTTAGGGGTGCTGATGTTGTGCACGACATCGGCTGAGATGATACCCATCGAACCTGAACCGGGTAATGCCGGCGAAGGGAATAAACAATCCACGGACGATTCCGCGGCCGCTCCGACCCCTGGGGCGACGGCGCGTTCCACTTTTTACCCAACCCTTTTTTGAAAACTGTACTCTTTGCGGGGGCGGCGCTGTGTGCGCTGGCCACCGCGCCGGCGTGGGCGCAAGTCCCCGTGTCCGGCACCGTGCCCAATGATACGACCATTGCCCGCCGCATTCTTACGCCCGGGGCCATTGTGACGGCCACCCGCGCCACCGACAAAACTGGCACCACCTACCAGAACGTGAGCCGCGAGCAGCTGCAGGCCCGCAACTTCGGCCAGGACATTCCCTACCTGCTCGACCAAACGCCGAGCGTGGTCACGACCTCCGACGCGGGCACCGGCGTGGGCTACACCGGCATTCGCATTCGGGGCACCGATGGCACCCGCATCAACGTGACGCTGAACGGCGTGCCGGTGAACGAAGCCGAAAGCCACGGCGTGTTCTTCGTCGATTTGCCGGATTTGGCTTCTTCCACCCAAAGCATTCAGGTGCAGCGCGGGGCCGGGCCCAGCACCAACGGCGCGGGCGCTTTCGGGGCCAGCCTGAACGTGGAAACCCTCGGCCTGCGGCCCAAAGCCTACGCCGAAGTGAACAACTCGGCCGGCTCGTTTGGTACCTGGAAATCGACCATTATGGCCGGTACGGGGCTGATAAACGGCCATTTTACGGTTGATGCCCGCGCCTCGCGCGTGCAGAGCGAAGGCTATATTGACCGGGGCTGGTCGCGGCTGAAAAGCCTGTACCTGGCCGGCACGTATTCCGATAAAAAGACCCTGCTGCGCGCCCTCGTCCTCACCGGCTACGAAACCACTTATCAAAGCTGGTACGGCCTGGCCGATTCGCTGCTGCACAAAAACCGCCGCTACAACGAAGCCGGCACCGACGCCGGTCAGCACCAGCCGGGCTATAAAAACCAGACCGACAACTACCAGCAGGACTACTATCAGTTCCTCATTTCGCACCAGCTTACTGAGACCCTCAACCTGAGTGTAACGCCGTTCTGGACGCGGGGCGGCGGCTATTACGAGGAATACAAAGCCAACCAGGACTTCGCCAAGTACGGCATCAGCGGGCCGGTTTTCCAGCCCAACGCCAGTGGCAGCCTCGATACGCTCACGAGCACCGACGTCATTCGCCGGCGTTGGCTCAAGACTGATTTGTACGGCGCCACCTACGCACTGCAGCTGCGGCCCACCGCCGGCCGCCTGACCGAGGCCACGCTGGGCGGCGCGTTCGTGGGCTACCGGGGCCAGCATTTCGATGAGCTGGCCTGGGCCCAGCGCGGCACATTTATCCCCGAAACCGGCACGCGCTACTACGACGAGCCCAACGCCCACAAGACGGATTTCAATATCTACGCCCGCGCCAACGTGAGCCTGACCGACGCCCTGGGCATCTTCGGCGACTTGCAGTACCGCACTGTGCGCTACGAGCTGTTTGCGCCCGACGGCCGCCCCGATGGTGCCAAAAGCCAGCAGGCCATCAACTTCCAGTTCCTGAATCCGAAGGCCGGCCTCACCTATCAGCTCACGGGTAGCACGCAAGCTTACGCTTCGTTTGCCGTGGCGCAGCGCGAGCCCACCCGCACCGACTACACCGACACGCCCGCCGAGCGCCGCCCCACGGCCGAAACCCTGTTCAACTACGAAGCCGGCCTGCGCCGCACCGCCGGCAAGGTGCAGGCCAGCCTGAACGGCTACTACATGCGCTACCAAAACCAGCTCGTACTGTCGGGCCACCTCGACGACGTGGGCAACCCCATCCACACCAACGTGGCCGACTCGTACCGCGCCGGGGTGGAGGGCCAGCTTGCCTGGCAGCCGGTATCCAAGTTCACCCTCACGGCCACGGCCACGGCCAGCCGCAATAAAATCAACAACTACACCGATTACCTGGCCGACTACGACAAGGGCGGCGAAAAAGCCACCTATTTCAAGCAGACTAACATCGCCTTCTCGCCCGACTTCACCGCTGCCTACACCGCCGAGGTGGAGCCCGTGGCCGGCCTGAAGCTGGCCGCGCTGGCCCGCTACGCCGGCCGCCAATACCTCGACAACACCAGCACCGCAAGCCGTAGCATCGCGCCCTATTACGTGCAGGACGTGCGCCTGCGCTACCTCTGGCACCCGGCGGCCTTCGCCGGCCTGCGTGAGGTGGAACTGGCCCTGCTGGTCAACAACGTTTTCGCCACCGAATACGTGAACAACGGCTACACTTACGGCTACGTGTATGGCGGGCAGACGCAGTACTTCAACTACGTGTACCCGCAGGCCAAAACCAATTTCCTGGCTTCGCTGAATCTGCGTTTCTAGACTACGGATTCGCTCGGATTTTTCGGATGTCACGGATTTTGTGGACGATTAATCAGTTGAGTTTTCAAACAAAAAGGCCGCTCAACGAGCGGCCTTTTTGTTTGATGTTGTTCGAGCTTTCGGCTACATAGCGCCGTCCACAAAATCCGTGAAATCCGAAAAATCCGAGCGAATCCGTGGTCAGATGATGAGCCGTACGCCGCCCAGCTCCGAAATCTGGTAGGGAAAACGGTCGCCGGGCGAGCCAATGAACATGAAGTTTTTGGGGATGTTCCAGCGCTTCGACAGTTCCTCAATCAGGGTCGGGCCGAAATGGCCTTCCATGGTCACGAAGTCTACTTCAATCTGCTCGTAGGCGCGGTCCAACACTTTAATATCGTTTAGCAACTCCTCGGGGTATTTCTCGCCGGGTTGGAGCAGGGTTACTATTTTGAGGCGGTTGGTAAACTCGTTTTCAACCACGTAGGTCATCACCTTGTTGAGGTTGGCCACGTTATCGCCTTTCGTGAAAAACACGAATTCCTGCCGGGCCAGCTCGCGCAGGTGTCGCTGAATTTTGAGGCGGGCCAGGCGCGCCACCCGCGGCAGGTGCTGCACCAGCCACTCCATGGCCAGCAGTAGCAGCCTCAGAATGGCAATGCGGTTGAGCATGACGGACACCACCGCTATGGCCGGCAGGAAGTATTCGAGGAACACAATCAGGTACTCGGGGTGAATCTTGACGTTGCCGAACAGGGCCAGCAGCACGCCGGCCAGCGCCAGCGTCACCGTCAGAATGCCCGCCACCACCGGGCGCGGCAGGTTGGGCCGCTTGCCCTTCAGCAGGAAATTACCCAAGGCAAAAAAGGCCATCACCGACAAAAACGAGATGGTGTACACGCCCGCCAGCGGCCCCAACTGCCCGTTGGTGATGAGCAGCACCGAAATGCAGAGCAGGAAAAAGGCCAGCAGGATGAAGTAGTTGCTGCCCCGGCCGTTTTCCTTCAGGAAGAACTGCGGCAGAATGCGGTCTAGGGTCATGCGTTTCATCAGGCCGCTCACGCCCACGAAGGACGTGAGCACGGCCCCGCTCAGCACCGCCACGGCATTCACCGAGATAAGCGTGCCCAGCCACGGCCCACCCGTGACGGTACCCAGGTACGAGAGCAGCGTTTCGGTGTGCTGGCCCACTTCTACCATGGGCAGCACCGCCACGGCCAGAAACGCGATGAGCGGATTGAACACCGTGACCACCACCCACATATTGCGCAGCGTTTTCTGGAACACGCCCCGGGCCTGCTCTTCCACGAAGTTGGCCGAGCTCTCGAACCCCGAAATGCCCAGCATGGCCGCACTAAACCCATAAAACAGCGCGTCGGTGATGCTGCCGCCCTTCACCGGCAGTGCAAAGTTGAGCGTCAGATTACTGAGGCCGTGGGTGGCCAGGTACCACCCCGCCACGCCCACCAGCAGCGTGAGCGAGGCCAGGTGCGTGATGAAAATGATGACCGCCACAATCGCCGACTCGGACATGCCCAGAATGGTGAGCAGCAGAAACAGCCCCAGCAGGCCCACCGTGGCCCATATAATGGGCAGCCCGTGCCACAGCGTGTGCAGGTAGTGCATGGCCTCGTTGGCCGAAAGCACAGCTGTGGCCATGTACGACAGGATGGTGAGCGTGGCGGCCAGGGCGGCATTGCGCTTGCTGGTGGTGTTTAGCAGTACGTTGTAGGCGCCGCCGTTCAGGGGCAGCGCGCCCACCACTTCGCCGTAGATTTTGCGAAACAGAAACAGCACCACGCCCACTATCAGCAGGGCCAGCCAGGCGTATTGCCCGGCGTAGGAAATGGCCAGCGCCGACACGTACAGGCACGACGAGGAAATATCGTTGCCGCAAATGGCGGTAGCCTCCAGCTCGTTGAGCTTTTCAGGGTGATGGGTGGGCATCGGGTTGGGCATAGCGCGGCGAGCAGAAAGAAGGGCAGTAGGCTTTAAACGAAGCCGGCAAGCGGGAAGCCATCTGCCAGCCCCAGTAAAGGTGTCGAAATGTAAGCCGCCCACTCCGACTCTGTCCGCCACACCAACTCCCGGCGGCTCCGGCCCGCCTGTTATCTTTACCGGCACATTCCCACCCCTCACCCCAATCCCCGCCCCCATGTCATCCGAAGCTGACGTTCTCTCCCCCCAAGCCAAAGCCCACACTGCCC
Source organism: Hymenobacter ruber (assembly GCF_054783255.1). Lineage (NCBI taxonomy): Bacteria > Pseudomonadati > Bacteroidota > Cytophagia > Cytophagales > Hymenobacteraceae > Hymenobacter > Hymenobacter ruber. The sequence goes on along the minus strand of NZ_BAAGQX010000002.1, from coordinate 1,227,836 downwards.
AGAAAGGCAGCACCAACGCCAACGGCTTCACCGATTATTTTGACCTCGACGGCCTGCTGACCGAGGAGCACCTGCTCATCCGCCAGTCCATTCGCGACTTCGTGAAGAAGGAAATCAGCCCCAACATCGAGAAATGGGCGCAGGACGCACACTTCCCCAGCGAGATGGTGAAGAAGTTCGGCGACGTGGGCGCGTTCGGGCCCACCATTCCGCAGGAGTATGGCGGCGGCGGACTCGACTACATCAGCTACGGCCTCATCATGCAGGAAATTGAGCGCGGCGACTCCGGCATGCGCTCCACCGCCTCGGTGCAGGGCTCGCTGGTGATGTTCCCCATCTACGCCTACGGCTCCGAGGAGCAGCGCAAGAAATACCTGCCCAAGCTGGCCTCCGGCGAGTGGCTGGGCTGCTTTGGCCTCACCGAGCCCGACCACGGCTCGAACCCCGGCGGCATGACCACCAACATCAAGGACATGGGCGACCATTACCTGCTGAACGGGGCCAAGCTCTGGATTTCAAACTCGCCCGAGTGCCAGGTGGCCGTGGTGTGGGCCAAAAACGAGCAGGGCCGCATCAAAGGCGTTATCGTGGAACGCGGCATGGAAGGCTTCAGCACGCCCGAAATCCACAACAAGTGGAGCCTGCGCGCCAGCACCACCGGCGAACTGGTGTTTGAGGACGTGAAAATCCCGAAAGAGAACATCCTGCCCAACGTCGACGGCCTCAAAGGCCCGCTCTCCTGCCTCGATTCGGCCCGCTTCGGCATCGCCTGGGGCGCCATCGGCGCGGCCATCGATTGCTACGAGTCGGCCCTGAAATACTCGCTCCAGCGCGAGCAGTTCGGGCAGCCCATCGGCGGCTTCCAGCTCCAGCAGAAGAAGCTGGCCGAGATGATTACCGAAATCACCAAAGCCCAGCTCATGGCCTGGCGCCTCGGAGTGCTCAAAAACGAAGGCAAAGCCACCAGCGCCCAAATCAGCATGGCCAAGCGCAACAGCGTGGATATGGCCCTGCACGTGGCCCGCGAAGCCCGCCAGATTCACGGCGGCATGGGCATCACCGGCGAGTACCCCATCATGCGCCACATGATGAACCTCGAATCGGTGATTACCTACGAGGGCACGCACGACATTCACCTGCTCATCACGGGTGCCGACATCACCGGCATCCAGGCATTCAAGTAAGCCCTGATTCAGGGGGTGCAATGCCCCAAGCAAAAACGGACGCCTCAGCAATGAGGCGGCCGTTTTTGCTTGATAAAAGAAATCCTTAGCGCCGTTCCATTATGTACACGGTTTCGGTGGTGGCCCCCACGCCCACGGTGCTTTGGGCCACGCTCACCAACCGCCAGCCTTTGGCGGCCAGGGCATTCACCTGTAATACCTCGGCATGGTGCAGGGCCACGGCCACGTCGGTACTGGTACGGTCGGTGCCGGGCTTCACGTTGGTCAGGCGCTGCACCTGCTGCTTGCCATCGGGCTGAATGGTGATGACTTCGGGCACGTAGGACTCATTGCCCGGGCGGCCGCTGCCCACTACCATTAGGTAGCCCGTAGGGGCGGGCGCAGCGTTGGGATAAAACGCCCATGAGCCAGCCACGGCCAGCGTCAGCGCCACGGAGAGAAATGCTTTTTTCATGCGAACGATGGAAAAGAGTGAGGTGGGAGCAAGGCAAAAGTAGCCAACACACCTACTCCACGGCCAGGCGGCGCACCTGCCCGCCGCTGCGCACCAGGTACACGCCCGCCGGTAGCCCTTCCGGCAGCGCCAGCCGCGCCATGCCGGCAGCATTGGCGGTAGCGGTGAGCAGCACCCGGCCCAAGGCATCGAGCACGGCGAGTGGGGCATTTGGGGCGGCACCGGTGAGAGTGGCCGCGCCATGGGCGGGGTTGGGGAAGAGGGCGAGGGCTGGGGCGTTGAGGTGGCCGGCGGTTGTGGCCAACGGGCCGCTGCCGCCATTGAGGCGTACGCTCACCGAAAAGCCTTCGTAGTTGGAAACCACAAAGTCCAGGTCGCCATCGCCGTCGATATCACCCAGGGCTGTGCTGGAGGAGAAGCGGCCCGTGGAGAAATTAGCATTAATGGGCATGGTCGTGAAATCACCCTGCCCATTGTTGAAACGTATCGCAACCACGCCATTTCGCGCTGTAGGGTACCCTACTCCGCTAATTTGTCTGGTAATAATTAGGTCGAGGTCGCCGTCACCATCCATATCGCCCAGCGCTACACTACCTGGATAATAACCTGTCTCGATGCCATTGAGGGAACCTGATACAGAGAAGTGGCCCTGGCCATCGTTAAGACATAAGACAGCCCAGCCGCCAGCCTGGATGGCCATAAATGCGTCCAGGTCGCCGTCGCCATCCACATCGCCCAGCACCAGGCTACTGGGAGGATAGTAGGTAAGGGCAAGGTCAGGAATGAGCGGTGATGCCGTGAAGCTGCCCTGCCCATCGTTGAGGCGCACACTCAGAGAGGCAGGTGCGACGGAGCCATTGTAATTGATTGTGAGCAGGTCCAGGTCGCCGTCGCCGTCCACGTCGCCCAGCGTCAGGTTTCCTGGGCTGATAAAGGCAACGTCGGGGTTGGTGGCCGGGACAGTAAAAACGCCGGCTCCGTTGTTGAGCCGCACGCTCGCGTTATTCCCATTGGATATTAGGACATCCAGGTCGCCGTCGCCGTCTACATCGCCTACTACCGTACCCCCTGCATTATTGGCCACTGCCACCTCCGGCGTATTGCCTGGCACGACAAACGTGCCATTTCCGCTGTTCAGGCGTACGCTCACCATGCCGCTGTCGCTAACGATGAGTAAATCCAGGTCGCCGTCCCCATCCAGGTCGCCCAGCTTCGTGTTGTAGTAAATCCGGCCCACAGCCACATCCGGACCGCTAGTAAACTCACCCCGCCCATTGTTGAAATACACTCTCACCGAACCGGGATTAACCGTTGAGCCTTGGCAAGTCGCGACAAAATCAAGGTCACTATCCCCATCCATATCGCCCAGCACTACTGTTCCTGGATAGTCGTTCGTGGGCACTTCGGGGTTGGTGGCCGGGAGGCTAAAACTCCCGCCCGTGCCCGTGCCGCCCACCGCCGTGGTGAACTGCACCACGCGGCCCCGCGCCAGCGCCCCGCCGCTACTCGCCGCCGCCGTGGTCACGGTGTACTGCACCGTCTCGCCGGGCCGGAAGTCGTAGGCCGACGGTGTGAAGCTCAACGTGCTGCCGCTCACCACGGCCGGGGTGGTGCCGCGCGTGCGTAGTCCGCCCCGCTGGCTGCTAAATACCTTGAGGGCTCCCGCCGAAGCCGCCGTGAGCGGTTGATTAAAGTTGACCGTGACGGGGCCACTGCGGGCCGCCGCCACCGCATTGGTCATCGGAATAACGGACGTGATGACGGGGGCCTGGGCCAGCGCCGCGCCTGCCGGGGCCAGCAGCAAGCCGGTGCGCAGTGCCCAGCGAGGAAGTGAGTAAAAGTTTGTCATAGGAAAAGATGGTTGGAAAGGATTGTTACGGTTTTACAAGAGTAAAGCTAAGCCACCTACGGCCGGAGTATCACTCCGCCAGCAGCTCGGCCAGCTGCGAGATTTCGGCTTTTGCCTCGGCTATTTCCTCATCATCGGGGTGGTTGATTTCGACCACTTCCACGAAGCCGGCCATCATCATCAGCATCACCTCGCGGGCGTGGTGGGCCGAGGCAGCTATTTCTTCCGCGGTTTCTTCGTTTCCGGCGGCCGCGGTGCGCATCACGTCTTCCAGGCTGCCGGCGGCCATCACGTCGGTCACGGTGCTCAGGGCGCATACCTGCGCCGCCTGGTACAGCCGCAGCAGCTCCGAGCGGCTGAGGCTGAATGGCTCTTCGGCCTCCGACGAGGCCAGGCGGGCGGCCAGCCGCTTCAGGGCCTTGCGGCGCAGGCGGCGCACGCCGCCCAGCGCCCGGCCAAAAGCGGTTTCGCCCAGCTCGGCCAGGATGTAGGGCAGGCGCAGGGCGGTGCTCAGCGTCACGCGCTGGCCTTCGTTGAAGGTGACGTGCACGGCTGGTTCTTCTGCGTCTTCGGCTTCGTCGGCCGCATCCAGCGCCTCGGCCTGAAGCTCTTCAGGTGAGTGGCCGGGCGGGTAGTAGGGCCGCAGCGTGTCGTCGAGGCGTGCGAAGATGCTTTCGGTTTGCAGGCGGCGCAGGTGCAACTCCTCGCGTAGCTCGGCATCGGTCCCGGCTAGGTACTGCGCAATATTTTCCAGCAGCGACTCGCCAAAGGTGAGCATGTACTCGCGCGGCCCGGCAAACTCCTCCTCGGGGGCCTGGTTGCGGGCCAGGTAGGCCCGCAGGGGCTCATCCAGGGAGCTTTCGTACACCAGCCGGCCCACCACCACAAAGTCGAACAACTGGAGGGTATGGGCTGCCATCACGCGGGCCAGGCTGGGGTTGTCGGTCACGGCTACCACCAACTGCAGCGTGTCGATGTCGTAGCCCAGCAGCTCCCTCAGGGCCAGGGGCACGGGGTCGTCGTCGTGGCCCAGCAGCATGTAGTTGGCCACGCTGCCGAGCAGCAGCAGCGGCTGCATGGTCTCGTAAAGCTCGGGCGGCAGTAGGGCAATCTGCCGCTGCAACTCGGCTTCGAACTGTGCGGCCTGCTCGGCAGTACGCTCTTCTTCAGCATCTGCGTCCAGGTCGTCATCATCAAAATCGGCCATGGGGGGAGGGCTGAGTTGCCACGCACGATGGCTACGGTAAATTGGGAAGAAAACCTGAAAATGCGGCCTACTCAGCTGCGCCTGCACGGTAAAACTGCCATCCGTACCGTAGTTTTACTCTTTGTTACGCAGCGTTATCGGTGCAAAACTTCGGTACCGGACTTATTCAGCGGCAATACGAACAGCAATGCCGGCGGGCAGTTCAGCTATCTGATATACAGCTTTAACCAGAACTGTCTGTTAGGGCTAGCGCTTCACAGTTAATCTTTCCCACCCGGGGCATCGGCCCCGTACTACAGGGTATTCACGCCCTGCCAGCGCCCCTCTACCCCAGTGGCCGGCACATAATCACCCAATTACTAACCCATACGGGCGCAGTCCCGCTACGCACAGCTCAATGATTAAGCCGCTCACCTCGCTGAGGTTTCTGTTTGCCTTCATGGTGTTTGCCAGCCACATTCAGTTCTTCGATGCGGCCACCTACCCCCGGTATGCCCGCTGGTACGAACTGATAATGGGCGAAGGCTTTATCGGGGTCAGCTTTTTCTTTATCCTGAGCGGTTTCATCCTGTCGCTGAACTACGATGAGCGGCTGCTCAGCCGGCGGGTGTCGTTTCGTGAGTTCTGGGTAGCCCGCATTGCCCGGGTGTATCCGCTGCACCTGGTCACCATGCTGCTGGCCCTTGGCCTCATGCTCTATTCGGCCGAGGAATATGCGGGCCCCTTCCAGAGCATGGCCACCGGGCTCAACGTGCTGTTCACCAACGCCACCTTGTTACAGGCCTTCATTCCGGAGATGCCTTACTATTTCTCCTACAACTGGCCGTCGTGGAGTATTTCGGATGAAATGTTCTTCTACTTCACGTTCCCGTTCGTGGTGTTTCTGCTGGTCCGCAACAAGCTGCTGCTGCGTTTTGGGTGGGTGCTGTTTCTGGCGGTACCATTTCTAATGCAGGTATCGCAGGAAGACGAGTTTCACAAGCTGTTCTACATCAATCCGTTCTTTCGGCTGGTCGATTTTCTGCTGGGCATTGCCCTGCACCAGGTCTACAAGCAGGGCTTCGTGGGCCGGGCCTATCGTTCCCGCCTGGGTGCTACCGCGCTCGAAGTGTTGTCGTTGGCGGCCTTCGTCACGGTGTTTCATTTTCACCGCGACTTCGCCATCGTGTACCGGTATTCGTGCTACTACTGGCTGCCCATTGCCTTCGTAATCCTCTCGTTTTCCTACCAGCGGGGCTACCTGTCGACGCTGCTGTCTGGCCGGACGATGGTGTTGCTGGGCGAAATCAGCTTCAGCTTCTACCTCATTCACCAGCTGGTAATCCGGTGGCTGAAGTACGAGAACGACCATCGCGGGCTCTTCGATAACATGTACGTGCTGGCCGCCCTCATCTTCGTGCTAAGCATAGTGCTGAGCTACCTGTTGCACCGCTTCGTGGAAATGCCCTGCAACCACTACATCAAGGCGCGGTACAAGCGGAGTCGTTTTGGGCCGGTCCCGCCACTCGTTGCGCCGGCCGTGGCCGCCGTGCCGGTAGCAGAAGCCATCCCGGTGCCGTAATTTGGCCCCATGATGAAAGTCGTCCCTGCTTCCGAACCCCTTGTGCTGCTCGAATGCCTCGTGGCCGGCACTTCGCACCGCCCCAACCTGGAGAAATACGAGCCCAAGCTGAAGGTCGGCCAGGCCCTGCACCTCAGCCGCGAAGCCGATAACCACTACGACGACTGGGCCGTGCAGGTGCACACCGCCCCCGCCACCGACCCCGCCAACGTCTGGCTCGGCTACCTGCCCGAGGGCCGCAATGAGACCGTCGCCCGCCTGCTCGATGCCGGCAAGCACCTCTCGGCCCGCCTCAACCACAAATCCTGGGAGACCGACTGGCTGCACCTCGACATCGAAGTACTGCTGCACGAGTAGGGCGGGGCTCCATCAGGGCTTTTGTCATCCTGAGCGGAGCGAAGGACCTTATCACGCCCGAGCGTTCTGTTCCAACGTGATAAGGTCCTTCGCTGCGCTCAGGATGACAAACGAATTTTTGCCTTCAAAAGGAGCTTTTTTACCCTTGCTTCGGTTACTCATACGCTTAGCAAGCGCCGACCAATCATTTTAGCAATATCATTATGCGCGAAGCCTATCTCACCGGCGGCACCGACGGATTCGATGCCACCGACAAGGACATCGACAAAGCCCTCCGGCCGCTCAGTTTCGACGATTTTACGGGCCAGGACAAGATTCTGGAGAACCTGAAAGTGTTTGTGGCCGCCGCCAAAATGCGCGGCGATGCCCTCGACCACGTGCTGCTGCACGGCCCTCCCGGCCTGGGCAAAACCACTCTCTCGCACATCATTGCCAACGAGCTGGGCTCGGGCATTAAGATGACCAGCGGCCCGGTGCTAGACAAGCCTTCGGACCTCGCCGGCCTGCTCACCAACCTGGAGCCGCACGACGTGCTGTTCATCGACGAAATCCACCGCCTGAACCCCGTGGTGGAAGAATACCTCTATTCGGCGATGGAGGACTACCGCATCGACATCATGCTCGACTCGGGCCCGAATGCCCGCTCGGTGCAGATTTCGCTGTCGCCCTTCACCCTCGTGGGCGCTACCACGCGCTCGGGCATGCTCACGGCCCCGCTACGGGCGCGTTTTGGCATTTCGGCACGCCTCGAATACTACGATTCCAAGCTGCTGACCACCATCGTGCAGCGCTCGGCCGAGATTCTGGGCACGCCCATTCACGAGGACGCGGCCTTCGAAATTGCCCGCCGCTCGCGCGGGACGCCCCGCATTGCCAACAACCTGCTGCGCCGCACCCGCGACTTCGCCCAAATTAAGGGCGATGGCACCATCACGGTCGAAATCGCGCAGTTCGCCCTCAATGCCCTCGACGTGGACGCCCGCGGCCTCGACGACATGGACAAGCGCATCCTGACCACCATCATCGACAAGTTCAAGGGCGGCCCGGTGGGCATCAGCACCATCGCTACGGCTTGCGGCGAAGAAGGCGAAACCATAGAAGAAGTGTACGAGCCATTCCTGATTCAGGAAGGCTACATCAAGCGCACTTCGCGTGGCCGTGAGGCTACCGAGGCGGCTTATCAGCACCTTGGGCGGCTGTTACCAAACCACCTGCGCGGTAACAACGGCGCCAGCTTGTTTGACGAGATAACGTCGTAGCGATTGTAGCGCGGACTTTGTAGTCCACGAATGAATCGTTTAGTCGCGGACTACAAAGTCCGCGCTACAACCCAAACGGAACGCGCCGCCCCCAGCGGCGCGTTTCCTGTTTCTTTGCAGCTCAGTTATCTCGTTGCCCATGCTTCCCCAGTCCCAGTGGGCTCCCTTCATCAAGCGCCGCGCGGCCGAGCTCGGCTTCATGGCCTGCGGCATTTCAAAGGCGGAATTTCTGGAGGAAGAAGCCCCGCGCCTCGAAACCTGGCTCACGCGCCGCATGAACGGCAAGATGGGCTACATGGAAAACCACTTCGACAAGCGCCTCGACCCACGCCTGCTGGTGGACGGCGCGAAATCGGTGATTTCGCTGCTGCTCAACTATTACCCCGCGCCCGAAACCCAGCAGCCCGACGATACCCTCAAAATCAGCAAATACGCCTACGGCCGCGACTACCACTTTGTCATCAAAGACAAGCTGAAAACGCTGCTGGCCGACATGGAAGCCGAAATCGGAGCCATCGGAGGCCGTTGCTTTGTCGATTCGGCGCCGGTGCTGGACAAGGCCTGGGCCAAGAAATCCGGCCTCGGCTGGGTGGGCAAAAACTCGAATCTGATTACGCCCGGCACGGGCTCGTTCTACTTCATCGCCGAGCTGATTGTGGACGTGGAACTGCCCGCCGACGGCCCCATTCGGGACTACTGCGGCACCTGCACCAAGTGCGTGGATGCCTGCCCCACCCAAGCCATAACAGAGCCCTACGTAGTGGATGGCAGCAAGTGCATCAGCTACTTCACCATCGAGCTCAAGGACCAGATTCCGACCGAAGTGGCCGGGCAGTTCGGCAACTGGATATTCGGCTGCGACATCTGCCAGGACGTGTGCCCGTGGAACCGCTTCGCGAAGCCGCACAACGAGCCGCAATTCAACCCCGCGCCCGGCCTGAAGGACCTGACGCCCGGCGACTGGCGCGAAATCACCCACGAATTATTTACGGAGCTGTTCCGTCAGTCGGCCGTGAAGCGCACGGGTTACGAAGGGCTGAAACGCAACATCAGGTTTGTGGCCGAATAGCGCCGGCCCGCGCGGGGGATTTTCCTAGGCCAAGCCGATTTCCGGCGTGGTGCTGGCAAATACCCGTTTCAGTACCCGGCGGTAGAGGCGCACGAATTGCCGGTAGCACCACGTGCGGAAATCGGGCAGTTCGGCAGGCTTTATCATCTTAAGAGCTTTGCGCAATTCTTTCTCAAACAGGGCCTTGTTGAAGCTGACCTTGGTCAGAATCATTTTCATGTAGTCTATCATAGGGTATGAAAAAAGGAAGGTGGAATAGTAAGTAAGAGCCGAGCAGCTTTAATTGTTGAGCTTCGCTGTCAGGTTTTAAAGTTACTATATATACTTAATATTATCACAATCCTTGGAGCTCTTGAAATAGAGCGCGAACTGCCCGAATACGCAAAAAGAGCAGCCAGGGCCACTCTTTTTGGGTAAAAAGCCAAAATTTTATAATCGCGGGTTATACGAACAAATTCAGGGCTGCTTGAGCTACTGCGCTGCTTACGGGCTCATCAAAAGCCTCGGCCAGCGCCGGGTCGTGAATAGCCGTGTTGGTACTGATGAGCAGCAAAGAAGCGAATGGGATTGGCACCCCCGGCGTCACGTACTGAACACCGTTTTCTTCGCCGCCGGTAGCGGCCGTGGTCAGGGCCTGGGCGGCGGCGGGCCGCACGATGGTAGCGTCTTCCTCGCTGGGCCAGTTTTGTACCACCACACCCCGGTCTTTGCGCAGCCCGCGAATGTGGGCCGAGTGCTGGGCCTCCACGGCGTGAATGCGCAGCGCGGCCCGTAGCAGCTGTGAGTCGCTGATGTTAATGGACTGCGTTTGGTAGAGGCGCACGCCCAGGTCTTCCAGCTGTTGGGCCAGTGCCAGAAAGGCATCGAAGTTCGTGAGCACGTTGGGAAATAACTCCGGGTTGGTGGCCACGCCGTGCTTGCCGCTGAAATCGAACTGGGGCAGGGCGGGCACAAGGGCACCGGCATCCTGCAGAGCCTTGAGGAGCAGGGCGGCGTGCTGGGTCTGGTGGACCAGCAGGCGCTGGAAATCGGCCGTTTGCGCCACCGGAATGAGGCCGGTAGCGGCCAGCGCCTGGGAGTAGAGCGCTACCTGCGTGCGCTCGAGCTGGAGCAGCTGCGTCACGGCATCAAACGACGTATCGGCCGGGGCGGCGGCGACGGGCAGGGCAGCGGCCCCCAGCGGCAGAGCCGCTACGGCGGCCCGGCCCAGCTGGGCCAGCAGGGCGCGGCGAGGAGCCGGCGCGGTGGTAGCGGGCGTGGCTGCCAGCTGGTCAAGGATGGAAATCAGCTTCATACAGGAACAGCCAGGCTGGCCACGGAAATAACGTAAGGAGCGAAGTAGGGGGCCAGGGCCGTTATTACTTCGGTAGGTGTTTTGGTGAGCAGCTGGCCGGCGCTGTCCACCACGTCGCTGTTGGCAAAGGAGCCGGGCGTGAGCAGGTCGCGCACGGCCGCGGCCTGGCGGGCCTGCACCGACGACATCTTGAGCAGAATGGTGCGCTGCGGCACGCTGCTGGTGGTGAACAACGTCAGCAGCACCGGGTAAGCAGCCGCCACGAGGTCGGCAACCTGCTGAGCGGCTGCCAGCACACCTGCGCGGGTGCTGAGCGTGAACTTGCTGAGATTGAATACGAAGTCGGTAGGAACCAGCTGCGTAGCGCCCGTCGTGTCGATGAGGTAGCTAATGGTTTTCTGATGCACCACCTCATGGTCGCGCAGGTCGGTAAAAACGGCGCGCTCGGCAGTGGTCAGGTCCGAGGGCGGAGCGTCTACCACTTTCTGGTAGAGCGTAATCTGGGCCAGGGCCAGCAGGTAGGCATAGTACAGCAGGCCGGAGTCGCCGGCTGGCAGGGCCAGTTGGTAAGGGTCGGCAGGGGTGGGGGTGGTGGTAGTGCCCGAGCAGCCGGCCGCAATCAGGGCTACTGAGGCCGCCGAAGCCGCCGAAACCCGTAGAAACACGCGTCGCCCCAGCGACTGCTCCCGCCAAGCGGGCAAAAAAGTGTGGTCAGACATTCGTAAAGTATTCAAGCCAGCCCGCTAACCCGAAAAGCCGGGTTCCAGCCATTACAAAGGTACTCGCTACCCATCCATTGGTTGCAAAGCCCTAAAAAACAAAGCCGGTCCTGCGCGGGGCAGAACCGGCTGGCGGCCGAAAGAGTGCCGCTCAGAGTGTGGTTCTGGCTTAAACCAGCAGCCCGCCGGCGCGGGAAGAGTCCAGTACCTCGGCGGCCTGCAAGGGCTCGTCGAAGGCGGCGGCGGCATCATCAGGCAGGTACGTGGTGCTACCGATGCCCGTGGTGATGAGCAGGGCGAGTTTCGTGCCAGCAGCTCCCTGCTGCAGATTGCTTTCCTGGGGGCTGGGCAGGGCCGGGTTGAAGGTCGGGATGCCGTAGGTGGTGCCGCCGAGGGCGATGGTGGTGCGCGTGCTACTGGCTACACCGCTGGTGTAGGCTGTATTGGTGGCCAAGTCATCGCTGAGGCTCACCCAGGGCTGCTGGCCGCGCATGGTGCGAATGTGCGCCGCGTGCCGGGCTTCGATGGAGTGAATCTGGAGCACCGGCGTAAGCAAATCGGTGCCAATCAGTTCGGCAGCGCGGCCTTTGTAGGCGCGCACGCCGGTGTCTTCCAGCACCTGGGCGTACTTCAGCTGGTCGGCGTAGGTGGCGGGCAGCAAGCTGGGGTTGAAGCGGATACCCGTGGTGGCAGAGCCTGCGACCGGCGTGCCCCCGGCCGCGATGACGGCGTTGCGCAGGTAGGCTACGTGCGCGTCCTCGTGGGTTTTGATGACGGTGATGGCATCGAAGGCCGCACCGGCCGGAATCTGGCCGGCGGCGAGAAACTGGCGGTAAAAGTCGGCTTCGAGCAACTCCAGGGTCAGGGCGTAGTTCAGAATGTCGGTGGGCAGCGAGGCCGTGCCAGCGTAGGCTTTCTGAAACAGAGCGCCCAGAAACAGGGGCGAGGTGGCCATGGCCGCGCGTTGGGCCACGGTGCCCAGCGAGTTGAACACGGCGCGGCGCGAGCTGAAACGGTCCAGTACGTCGGGGTCAGCTTCCGCCAGCAGGTCAATGATGTTGAAAAAATTCATGGCAAAAAAGAAGTCGGAAGAAGAAGATTACTGGCCGATGGTGCTGGCGTCGAGCTTTTGCTCCACGAAGGTTTGCGCGATGGCGAATACGGCGGTTGGCGTCAGCTGCCGGTCGAAGCCAAGCACGTCGGTTCCCTCGTTGGTGGCGAAGGAGCCGGGGGTAATCAGGTCGCGCACGTAGGCGGCGTGCCGCGCCTCGACCGACACAATCTGGCCCGCAATGCCCAGGTACACCGAACCTTTGAAAAGCTTGGCCGCGCCGTTGTAGGCCGCCACGCCCAGGTCTTCGAAGGCCTTGGCAGCATCGAGAATGCCCAGCTTGGTATCGGTGGCGGCCTTCACGCGCTTGGTGAAGTCGATGCTGTCAAATTTCACCGTGAGGTCGGGGATGATGGTGCCGCCAAAGTCGCGGTTGATGGCCGTGCGCAGAAAGTCGCGGTGAATGGCCTCGTGGGTGGCCACTTTGGCAAAATACGGTACTTCGGCCGCCAGCAGGGGCGAGGTAGTGAGGGCGGCCACCTTGGCGTAAAAGGCGGCTTCGAGCTGCTCGAGGGCGTAGGCGTAGTTGAGCACGCTGGCATCGCCGGTGCCGAAGCTGACGTTGGTGGCGGCACTGCTGGGCGTGGTTTCATCCTTCGAACAGCCGGCCAGGGCCAGCGCCGTGGCCCCAGCCGTGGCGCCGGCATACATAAAGAAGGACCGGCGCTTGATGCGTGCCAGCAAGGGCTGCACCGGCTGCAGGCTTTGAGAATCAGTGGGCCGAAGCGTATCGGACATGAGTAAATAGCGTTTGATGAGCAAAAGGAGGGGCAACTGCAAAAGCCATTGGCTTGGGGCCGGGCCGGTGCGAAACCCGCAACCAGCCCATTTTCCCGAAGGCCGAAGCAGATTCGGTTAGAAGATGCCGATACAAAGCTAACTCGTTGCACACCCCGGAAACGAAACCCCGGCCCCGGCGGGTATTATAAACGACAAAGCCGGCCCCGCGTGTGCGGAACCGGCTCTGAAACAATTGCTGCCAAAAAGCAGCTCACTACAGACTCTAAGACAGCAATGCCAAACCACCAGCGCGCGAAGCGTCCAGTATTTCGGCGGCTTGCAGGTACTCGTCGAACGAGGCGGCGGCATCGGCAGCCGTATACTGGTTGGCCAGAGCCGTGGTGATGGCTACGCCCGACTGAGTCGTGTTGTTTTCTACCGGGCTAGCAGCCGAATAAGCAGGAATACCATAGCTGCTGCCCCCGGCGGTAATGGAGGTGGGCGCCGTGCTGCCCGAAGTAAGGCCGCTGGTGTACACGGGATGGGTAGCCAGGTCGTCGGTGGGGCTTACCCAAGGCGTCTGGCTGCGCATGGTGCGGATGTGGGCGGCGTGGCGGGCCTCCACCGAGTGGATTTGCAGCGCCGTAGTCAGCAAATCGGTGCCAATGAGTTCGCCGGCGCGGCCTTTGTAGGCACGCACCCCGGCGTCTTCCAGCAGCTGGGCCACACTCAGGTAACCCGCGTAGGTGTTGGGGATGCCAGCCGGCAAGCCCTTAAAACGAACACCCGTGGTAGCCGTACCAGCTACGGGCTTACCACCCATTTGGTTGATGGCCCCGGTCAGCAGCGTGACGTGGGCATCTTCGTGCTTCTTAATTTGGGCAATGGCATTGGCCGGAGCACCCGTCGGAATAAAGCCGGTGGCGATGAACTGACGGTAGAAGTCGGCTTCCAGCAATTCCAAAGTCAGCGCGTAGTTCAGCACTTCTACCGCAGTGGAGGTAGTGCCGGCGTAGGCCTTTTGGAAAAGCGAGCCAAGAAACAGGGGAGTAGCTGCCAGCGCGGTGCGCTTGGCCATGCTACCGAGGGAATTAAAGACGGAGCGACGCGAATCGAAGCGGCCCATTACGTCGGCGTCTACTTCCGAAAGCTGGTCAATTATTTTGAAGAAATCCATGGCGAAGGAGAATTACGAATGAAGGAAAGGACGCTTAGCTATTAACCCCAACGTAGCTGCCGTCGAGCGTTTCCGTGATGTAAGCTTGGGCAATGGCAAGCACGTCCTTGGGCGTTTTAGAATCGTCCAAGCCAGTGGTGCTGTTCACAATTTCGTCGGCCGCAAACGAGCCAGGCGTAATCAGGTCGCGGATATAAGCGGCGTGACGGGCCTCAACCGATACAATCTGACCGGCGATAACCAGGTAATCAGCCTTCTTTATGAGCTTGCCGGCACCGTTGTAGGCTGCTACGCCCAGGTCCTCAAATGCTTTGGCCGTCGCCAGGATGTTGGTGCGGTCAGTGAACGTTGGGGCAGGGTATTTGGGCGTGAGGCCACGAAGTACCTGGCTGCTAGCGTCGCGGGTGAGGGCTGCCTTGAAGAAATCGCGGTGGATGGCTTCGTGCTTGGCTACCTGCTGGAAGTAGGCAAAATCAGACCCAAGCAGAGTCGAGCCATTAGTCAGTGCTGCCACTTTGCTATAGAAGTCAGCTTCAAGCTGTTCAAGCGCATAAGCAAAATTCAACACGCCCACATCGCCCGAGCCCAGGCTGATGGCACCGCTGGAAGTAACGCTGTTGCCGGCGGGCAGCGACGGAGTAGCGTTGTCAGAGTCTTTCGAGCAACCGGCCAGCACAAGGGCCGTGGCCCCAGCCGTAGCGCCGGCATACATAAAGAACGAACGACGCTTGATGGGAGTGTAGAGCGGCTGAGCGAACGAGGTATCGTCGGAGCCGCGGGGCTGGAGATTGTCAGACATGAGCGTGAAGTGGTTAGGTGGAAATTGGAACCAACGGAGAAGGCAATACAGTCCCGGACGGTGCCAGGAGCCCGTCTGCAATAGAATTAAACCGCAACCGTGTGGGTGATTTGAAAGCAGATACGGCAATTGCTGGGGATAGGGATTGATTATGCCCGTATTTTTTGTTATGGTCCCCGCCGCCGGGTAGCAAATAATGAATTGTGGTTTTAGCCAGAATGGCTGAACCCAGCGTTTTGAGCTACTTTTAGCGGGTGATAATGCGCTAGCGACTATGGGAGGACTTTTTTGGGTATTGGGACTGCTGCCCGGGCTTTGGCTGGCCGAATTGGGCCAGGCCCCACCGGCCACCCCAGCCAAGCCCGGCCAAGCTGCGCCAGCCGCTCAGCCCAAGCCCCCCGCCACCAATCCGGCCGATGTAGAGCTGCTGCCCGGGCCGGCCACGCTGCCCGTCACGGGCATTTTCACGCTGGCTTTCCGGCTGCGCGGGGGCGCGCTCGACAAGTATTCGGAGTTTCCGGAGCTGGAAGGCTTCAAGAAAACCGGCAAAACCAGCACCACCACCACGCGCATCGTGCAGGGCCGGCGCTTTTCCGACCTCACCATCACCCAGCGCTACGTGCCCTACGGCGAGGGCGAAATCGTTATCAAACCCTTTCAAATGACGGTGAACGGGGTGCTGCTGCGCAGCAAGGCCGCCACTGTGCGGGTGGGCCCGGCCGCCCCGCCCAACCCCAGCTCCATTACGAAACCGGTGAATCCCACCGCGCCGCTACAAGCCGTGGGCGACCTCGACAAAATGTTTGGCAAGCCCAAGCCGGTGCTGTATGAAGAGCGTGCCGACCACGCCTTCCTGGCCGTGCTGGCCGACCGGCCGCGCGTGTATGTGGGCGAAGGCGTGCGCGTGGGGCTGTATTTCTACCTCAAGCCCGAAGACCAGGCCCTGCTGGCTTTCCACGATTTTACCGACCAGCTGCCACCGCTGCTGCACGAGCTGCACCAGCCCACCGCCTGGCAGGAACCCGGCCCCGAACCCAGCGTGACGCCCGACACCGCGCGCCACCTGGGCCAGAAGTACCTGCGCTTCCGGCTGGCCGAAAACCTCTACTACCCCCTCACGGCCCAGCCCCTGCGCTTCCCGCCCCTGGCCCTGACGATGGTGAAATTCAAGCTCCTGAAAAAGCCCGAGCCCGGCCAGGACAACCGCCTGGCGGGCTACAAAACCTACACCGCGCCCGGCCTGGCGGTGGCCGTGCAGCCGCTGCCTCCGGCCACGCCCGGCGGCCCCGTGGCCGTGGGCCGGTTCGAGTTGCAGGAAGCCATCAGCCGGACAAAGTTTCGGGTGGGCGAGTCGTTCACGTACACCTTTGGCGTGGCGGGGCAGGGCAACCTGGCGGCAGTGCTGGCCCCGACGGTGGCTGCCTGGCCCGGGCTCGACGTGTACGGCCCCGACGTGCGTGAGGAGCCTGCGCCGGGCGGCGGGCGCAAGCTGTTCCGGTACCGGCTGGTGGCCCGGCGGCCCGGCGTACTGCCCCTGGACAGCCTGTTGCACCTAACGGTGTTTAACCCCACCACGGGCCGCTACGACGTGCTGCGGCCCGGCTTGCGCCCCCTGGTGCAGGGCGTGGTGGCCGCCGCGGAGCCATTGGCCCGGCCTGCGGACGACCCTTTCTACGGTCCGGCGCTGGCCGGGGCCGACACCACCATGCAGGCGCTGGACGTGTACCGCGACGTGCGCCGCTACGCCGACTGGCTGCTCATCGGGCTGGCGGGCGTGGCGGCCTTTGGCTGGTGGCGGGCCGGGCGGCGGGCGTAGTTTTGTCAGTGGTTAACGGTTAGTGATAAATGGTTAATCTGTGTGTTTCTGAGTCAGGACCGCGCTTCCAATAACATTAACCGCTAACCATTAAGCATTAATCAATAATAACTTATGTCCAATACTTTCGGCTCCCTCTTTCGCATCACCACCTTTGGCGAGTCGCACGGGGCGGGCATCGGCGTGATTATCGACGGCTGCCCGGCGGGCGTGGTCGTGGATGCCGCCCACATTCAGGCCGCGCTCGACCGGCGCCGGCCTGGTCAGTCCGACCTCACCACGCCGCGCAAGGAAGCTGATACCGTGCACATTCAGTCGGGCCTGTTCGAGGGCGTGACCACCGGGACGCCCATTAGCCTGTTTATCCCCAACGCCGACCAGCGCTCCGACGACTACTCGCACATCGCGCACGCCTACCGCGCCAGCCACGCCGACTACACCTACGACGCCAAGTACGGCCGCCGCGACTATCGCGGCGGCGGCCGCAGCTCGGCCCGCGAAACGGCCGCCCGCGTGGCCGCCGGGGCCGTGGCGGCAAAACTGCTGGCCCATTTCGGCATTGAAACGGTAGCCTACGTTTCGGCTGTGGGCGAGGTAGAAGTGCCCGTGGGCTATGAATTGCTGGATTTGAACCTCATCGACAGCAACCTGGTGCGCTGCCCGCATCCCGAAACCGCCGCCCTGATGGAAGCCCGCATCCGGGCCGCGCAGGCCGCGCACGACACCGTGGGCGGCGTGATTACGGGCGTGGCGCGCCACGTGCCTGCCGGCCTCGGTGAGCCGGTATTTGACAAGCTGCCGGCCCTGCTGGGCCAGGCCATGCTTAGCATCAATGCGGTGAAGGGCTTTGAGATTGGCTCCGGTTTTGAGGGGACGAAACTGCCCGGCTCGCAGCACAACGACGAGTTTTACACCGATGCCGTGGGGGCCGTGCGCACCCGCACCAACCACAGCGGCGGCAGCCAGGGCGGCATCTCCAATGGTCAGGATATTTATTTCCGGGTGGCCTTCAAGCCCGTGGCTACGCTGCTGCAGCCCCAGCAAACCATCAACGACCAGGGCGAGGCCATCACGCTGGTGGGCCGGGGCCGCCACGATGCCTGCGTGCTGCCCCGCGCCGTGCCCATCGTGGAAGCCATGACGCAACTCGTGCTGGCCGATTTGCTGCTGCGCGCCCGCGCCAACCGGGTATAACTGAAATGATGTAGGTACATTTGCAACCTCCGCCACCCCATTGTGGTTGTACCTTTGCAGCTGCCGCCACGGTGGCGCTTCCCCCTGATTTTAAGCCCCGAAACTATGTCTGCTGTTTCCATTTATGCCGAAGCCTCTCCCAATCCGGAGAGCATGAAATTCGTCCTCAACCAAAACCTGCTGGTGGATGGTGTGAGCGTGGACTACCCCAATCTCGAAGCCGCCGCCAACTCGCCGCTGGCGCAGGAGCTTTTCGGGTTCGATTACGTGGGCCGCGTGTTCATCGCCCAGAACTTCGTCACCGTCACCAAATCCCAGCCCGAGCTGGCCTGGACCCAGCTCATTCCCGAGTTGCGCCAGTTCCTGAAAAGCTACGTAGAGGCCGGTGGCCCCATTTTCCTGGTCGACCCCGCCGCTGAGCAGAAGGCCGCGCAGGCCGCCACCGCCGGCGACCCTACCCAGCAGGAAGGCCAGATTGCCCAGAAAGTCATCGACCTACTCGATAACTACGTGCGCCCCGCCGTGGAGCAGGATGGTGGCAACATCACCTTCAAAAGCTACCACGAAGGCATCGTGACCGTGAACCTGCAAGGCTCGTGCTCGGGCTGCCCCTCGGCTACGGTTACTCTAAAATCGGGCATCGAAAACCTGCTCAAGCGCATGGTGCCCGAAGTGCAAAGCGTCGTAGCCGAAGGCATTACAGTATAATTGCACATAATTCAACGACATCAAAAAGGCCCGCCTGATAATTCAGGCGGGCCTTTTTGATTGTTTAATACCAAGCTATTTCAGCTGCGACTTGACGGTGAAATTCCGCGCCACCGTGAAGCCGAAGTAGATGTCGCCCTTGAAGAAATCGCCGCTGGTTTGAGGCACGAAGAACTTCTCCGTCATGCCCTGGGCGTTGGTGACGTGCAGCTGGAAGACGTGGCCGCCGGTTTCGATGTCGAACCCCGCGCCGAGGGCGTTGCGGAAATTATCCGCCGCGTAGCCGGGCAGCACGTAGAAATAATCGGCCGTAAGGGCAATGCGCTTGGTGAGCTTCTGGCGCAGGCCCCCGCCGATGGAATACACGTCGTTCTGCATCCCGGCCAGCGGCACGTAGTTGCGGTGAATGAGCGTGGGCATGAGCTGCAACGACAGGCCCGAGCTAACCTTGCGGGCAATGAGTACCTGGTAGGTATAGTCGAGGCGCGACGCCGTGGTGCGTTCCGTGAGCAGGGTGCCAAACTTGAGCGTGGTGATGGCCGCCGACCCAAACAGCGTGACCGATACCGGCATGGGCCGCGACCCGCTGGTTTGCCGCAAGGCCCGGTATTTCACGAAGCCGTCGAAGGTTTTTTCGATGTTGCTGCGGCCGATGCCCACGGCCAGCCGGTTGGTCAGGCCGTACTCGAAGCTCAGGCGCAGCACGGCCTGGTCGAGGCCGAAAAAGTTATACGCGCCGCTGTTCAGGGTGCCGAAGCGGTGCTGAATAAGGAAGGCCAGCGTGCCCTGTCCCGGGGTTTCGACCGACTGCGAATTGATGATGTGCGTGCCCTTGAACGTGGCGGCCACCACCTCGCGCTTGGTCGAGTCGGCGGTTTGTCTTTCGAGGTCCTGCAGCAGGTCGGTTTGGGCGCGGGCGGGGCTGGCCAATGCCAGCAACCCGGCCACCAACAAGCCCAGGAAGCCACGGGAAGGGTAAAGATTTTGAGTCATAAGGGAAGCAGGAAAGAAAGCGAAGAACAGAACGACGGCAACTAGCGTGGCGCGGTGGTGGCACCCACGGCTCCCGCCACGGGGTCGCAGGAGAGGGCCACGCGCACGGTCACGACCTTGGCAATGTTGTTGCGCACCAGCAGCGGAATTTCAATGTTATAGTCGGCCGAAGCCACCGGAAAGGTAGCAAAGGCCATCAGTTGGCCGCCTTTCAGTTCCACACTGGCCGGCACCTGGATGTGGTGCGTCACGCCGTGCAGGGTGAGGTCGCCTTCTACCTGCACGTTGTGCGGGCCGGCAGTGGGCAGCGTAGCGGCATCAAACCCCACGAACCGCCCCGTGAAGGTGGCTTTGGGAAATTTGTCCGACTCCATGTAGTTCTCATTGAAGTGCTCCTGCATGAGCGTGCGCCGGAACACAAAGCTCTTGATGGGCACGGAGAAGGCCAGCTGGCTGGTCCCAAAATCGAGAATGGCGGCCGTTTGCTGGCTTTTGGCTTCGATGTCCTCAATCGGGGTGGCCGAAAAGAACGACACACGCCCCGTTTTGGTCATGTACTTGCTCTGCGCCTGGGCACCCGCGAGCGCCGAGAACAACAGGCAGACTGATAGCAGAAATAAGGAGCGTTTCATAGCAAGGAGGGGAGGAAGTGGGGTTACTGGGGTTTGCCCTTGGCATACCAGGCTTCGATGCGGGCAATGTCGCAGTCCGAAATCTTGCCGCCGTCCTTGGGCATAAAATCGTAGCCGGGGGAATGCTTGATGGAGCCCAGCAGGATGCCCTGTGGGTAGCTACTGATGGCCGCGTAGCTGCTGAAATCGTTGCCGCCGCCCAGCGTGGCGTACACCGCCGCGCCGTGGCAGCGGCGGCAGTTGGCTTCGAAAATGGGGGAAATGACTCCGGCGTAGGTGATGGTTTCGCTGGGCACGTCGCAGGCCGGAGCGGGGTCGCCGTGCGAGTACGTGCAGCTGGCCGCCAGGCCCAGCAGCGCCGTGGCCACGGCGCTCAGCAAAGCCGGCCGGATAAATGCAGAATAAGGGGCGGGAAAGGGCATGCCAAAAAAGGACAAAGTTGAAACAACGAAAAGTGAGGTGATTTTGGGCCAGTACAGTACAAGCCCCAGACGGCCCCGGTGGCTAGAAACCGTACTTCAGCCCGAAGAACACGCCGCCACTGGTCAGGCGCACTTTGCCGGCCCCCACGCCGCCCAGAGGCAGTTTGGCGTAGGGCTCGGCCTGCACGCGCCAGTGGGGGCCGAAGCTGTGCTCGTAGCCAAGCGACAGATTGAGCACGCTGAACAGGTGCTGGTTCTCGTTCACGTAGCTGCGCTCCCAGAGGTAAGTCGAGTTGTTCTCGGTGTAGTCGTAGCTGTACCGCTCGCGCTGCATAAAAAACGACGACAAACCTGCAGCGCCAAACAGCCGCGCCTGCGGCCGCACCACGACATCGTAGCGCAGGTTCAGTGGGACGTCGAGCACCGTGCAGGCACCGTCGACCCAATAGAAATTGCGCGTAGTCGCTTTCGGATAAGCGCTCCAGTCGTAGTCTTCGCGGCGGGCATAGTATTCTTTGTTGACGCGCAGCAGGCCGGTGCTCACGAGTAGCCGGTTGGTAAGGCGGTATTCCAGCACCACGCCAACATTCAGTTTAGGGCGCTCTACGTCCACAAATTTTACCGTGCTCAGGTCCGGCGCAGCCACCAGCCCAACATAGAAACGGGGCTGCCGAAGCGGTGGTACGGGCAAGCTGGCGGGCACCGTGGCGGCCGCCAGCAGCGGGGCGGGCAGGCCAGCCGTAGCAGCTACCGCAAGCCGGGTCGCAATGGGCGCAAGCGGCGCAACCGCTGCGGAAGTCTCAGCGGCCGTTTCCGGTGCCGCATCAACTGGCGTTGCCGCGCCGGAAACGGTTGCCCGGCTCAGCAAAGGCAGTGAGCTTTCGCGCTGCTGCCGGCCCAAAGCAACGGCTGCCGTAGTGGCTGCGGCCGGGGCTGCGGCGTGCCCAGCAGTACTGCCCACCGCCGGCTGTTGGCCAGGAGAGTCAGCAACAGAAGGGGCGATGGCACTGGCTTTCCGCGTTACTGCGGGTGCTGGTGTTTCGGCCGCGCTGCGCTCATAGCCGCGGGCTCGCTGGGCTTTGCGGGAGGCGAAACCAGCCAGATAGGTCGGCCGAAGCGCGGCCTGGGTGCGCCGCCGGTGGGCAACTGCCGTTGTAGGTGCAGGAGCCGATGTGGCTGCAACCGGCGCGGTGCTGGCGGTAGCCGAATGCACCACCGGTTGTAAAGGTGATGTTTCTGGGGCGGTCGCCGTGGGAGTGGCTGGAGTGCTAATGCTTGCTTCAGTATTACGTGCGTTTTTACTTGCTGCTGTCGCGGCGCTGGCAACGTCCGGTTGGCCTGCGGCCTGCTGGTTCGAGCCATACTCAGGCGTTGTGCTGCCAGCGGCCGCCATCGATTTCGAAGACTTTTTTGCTACCTGGCTGGGCTGGGTTGGCCACAGCATCCAGCCCAACCCAATCAGCAGCACCACGGCCACTTCGGCCACAAAAAACTTCCACACCCGCCGCCGGACGGCGCGCTCAATCACGGCCTTGTCCAGCTCGGTTTCCAGCCGCAGCCAGGCATCCAGCGGGAAAGGTGTCGGTTCCGGCTCCGGCGGGTTCAGCCGTTGGAACGCGTTATCTATATCGTTATCGGACCACATATCGAACAGTTGAAGCAGTAGTAACCTGGGCCAGCATGGCCCGCAAATGGGCCCGGGCTTTAAATAAATTAGACTTGGAAGTGCCCACGGAGATGTGCAGCTGCTCGGCAATTTCCTCGTGGCCGAAACCGTCAATCACGTTCAGATTGAACACCGCCCGGTACGCCGGTGGCAGGCGTTGCACCAGCGCCAGGAGCTCGTCGTAGCTCAGCGAGTCGAGGGGCGTGGCACCCTGGTCGGCCTGGTTCAGGGTAGCATCGTCGAGTTCCTGCTGGTGCTGGTGGCGCTCGTTGGCGCGGTAGTGGTCGATGGCCGTGTGAATCATAATGCGCTTGAGCCAGCCCCGGAACGAGCCCAGCACATCATCGGGGTGGCGCGTGGCATCGAAGCGATACAGGTCGCGGAATACTTTCACGAAGCCGTCGTTGGCCGCCTCCAGGGCCTGGTCACGGTCGCGGGCATAGCGCAGGCAAATGCCCATCGCGAAGCCATGGAACTGGCCATAGAGCCGACGTTGGGCCACCCGCTCCTGTCGCACGCAGGCAGCCAGCAGCTCGGACAGCGGTGGTGGGGCAGAATTAGGTGGGGAAATGTGCAGCATCGATGGCAGGTAGCAGGCTTCTTATTAGACCACTCGGAAGGTAGCGAAAAAGGGTTGCCCGGACCACGAATTCGTTCGGGTTTTTCGGATTTCACAGATTTCGTAGACGATTTGCCAACTGTCAAATTGGGTATTTCTCAACCTGCCGGACATGAAAAAAGGCCGCCCATTGGGCGGCCTTTTAACAAACTTTCAACTCGGATTAACTTGTCCACAAAATCCGTGAAATCCGAAAAATCCGAGCGAATCCGTGGTCTAGACGTTGGCCGTGCTCAGCTTGGGCGCGTCGCCGGGCAGGCCGGTCACGTCCTCGCCAGCAGCCTTGCGCTCACGCTCCTCTTTCTTGCCGTAGGTGTCGAGGATAATCGGAGTGGCGATGAACAGCGACGAGTAAGTGCCGAAAATCACGCCGATAATCATGGCGAAAGAGAACGAGCGGAGGGTTTCACCACCGAACACGTACATCACGAACACCACCAGGAACACCGTGGTGAACGTAATCATGGTGCGCGAGAAGGTCGAGTTCAGGGCCGGGTTCACCACCTGGGCGAAGGTCAGCTTGGGGTTCTCGCGCAGGTACTCGCGGATACGGTCGTAGATAACCACCGTGTCGTTCATCGAGAAGCCGATAACCGTGAGCAGCGCGGCCACGAAAATCTGGTCCATCTCGTAGTTCAGGCCGAAGAGGCGGGCAATCGGGAAGGCGGCAATCACGAGCAGGGCATCGTGGAACAGCGCGACCACGGCGGCCATCGAGTACTGCCAGCGCTCGAAGCGGAACAACACGTACACGAAGATGCCCAGCAGCGTGAGGCCCAGCGAGAGCACCGAAGTGCGCTTGATGTCGTCGGCGATGGTGGCACCTACTTTCGAGGTCGATTTGATAACCGGGGCGTCGGCGCTGTAGGCTTGCAGGCCTTGGTTGAGGGCGGCTACTACTTTGGCATCGGCGGCGGGGCTTTCATCCTCGGCTAGGTAGCCGGTGGTGATGCGCAGGCGGTCGGGCGCGCCGTACTGCTTCACTTCGAGGCCGGCATCCTGGAACGAAGGGCGAATTTTATCAGCCACGTCGGAGGCTACCATCGTTTTGTTGAAATCAACCACATAGGCGCGACCGCCTTTGAAGTCCACACCCAGGTTCGGGCCGCCCTGCACGTACATCAGCACGAAGCCGAGGAT
Organism: Hymenobacter ruber; assembly: GCF_054783255.1. Taxonomy (NCBI): domain Bacteria; kingdom Pseudomonadati; phylum Bacteroidota; class Cytophagia; order Cytophagales; family Hymenobacteraceae; genus Hymenobacter; species Hymenobacter ruber. The sequence goes on along the minus strand of NZ_BAAGQX010000002.1, from coordinate 1,203,886 downwards.
GATGAAAGCCGCCGAGAACGTGTAGGCAATTTTGCGCTTGCCCACGATGTCGAAGTTCAGGTTCTTGAACAGGTTACGCGAAATCACGGTGCTGAAGGTCATCGGGTGGTTCTCGTTGCCCTTCACCATCCACTCGATGATGAGGCGCGACACGAACACAGCCGACAGGAACGAAGTCAGTACACCAATGCCGAGCGTCACGGCGAAGCTCTGCACCGGACCCGTGCCGAAGAAGCCGAGAATCACGGCAATCAGCATGGTCGTCACGTTCGAGTCAAAAATGGCCGAGAAGGCACGCGAGTAGCCTTTGTTGATGGCATCGGTGAGGATGAGGCCGTGGTCCAATTCTTCCCGAATCCGTTCGAAAATCAGTACGTTGGCATCCACCGAGGTCCCCATCACCAGAATCAGACCGGCGATGCCGGGCAGCGTGAGGGCCGTACCGAACTGCGCCAGCACGCCCAGAATCAGGAAGATGTTGAAGAGCAGCGCGATGTCGGCCACGATACCGGCACGGCCATAGTAGAAGGCCATGAACAGCATGATAATCACCACGCCGGCCAGCGACGAGTACAGTCCCTGGTTGATGGCTTCCTTGCCGAGCGACGGACCTACTACGGCCTCTTCCACGATGCGCGTGGGAGCGGGCAACTTACCGGCTTTCAGCTGGTTGGCTAGGTCCTGAGTGTCTTCCACGGCGAAGCTGCCGGTGATGCTGGTGCCACCGCCCGAAATCTCGCTCTGCACCACGGGGGCCGAGCACACGTAGTTATCCAGCACCATGGCCACCTGCTTGCCGATGTTGGCGGCGGTCATTTTCTGCCACTTGCGGGCGCCCGAGGGCGTCATGCTCATCAGCACTTCGGGCTGGCCGTTCTGGCCGAGGTCGGCGCGGGCATCGCTCACTACTTCGCCGCCCAGGGGGGGCACGCCGTCGCGGGTTTTGCGCACCGGAATCAGCTCCAGGTACTCCTGCTTGTCGATGGTGGTGGGCTTCAGGCTCCAGAGCAGGGCCAGGGTGGGGGGCAGGGTCGCCTTGGCTTCGGCCGAGCTCAGGATTTTGTTCATCGCTGAGGTGTCGCGCAGGTTCACGCCCAGGCGGCCGGGCATGGTGAAGAGCTTGGCGAGGGCACCGCCCTTGTTTGCAGCCGAGGAGTCAGCGGCCGATTTGCCGGTTTTGTCTTTCTTGGCAAGCTGGGCAGCCAGCGAAGTCGAGTCGCCAGCGGCGGCAGTAGCGGTAGTATCAGTGGTTGCAGCGGCGGGGCCGGCTTTCGCAACAGCATCTTTGGCTTGCAGCTGCTTGTCGAGGGCCACCAGGTAGGGGCCGATTTCGTTCTGGTTCCACACTTCCCAGAACTCCAGTTTGGCCTGGCCTTGCAGCAGTTTGCGCACGCGGTCGGGGTTGTCCACGCCGGGCAATTCGATTTGCAGACGGCCAGTGCCTTTCACGCGCTGGATGCTGGGCTGGTTCACGCCGAACTTATCGACGCGGGTGCGCAGGATGTTGAACGAGCGGTCGATGGCTTCCTCAACTTCTTTGTCAATCGCGCCAATCACCTTCTCGTTCGAGGAGTTGATGTCGATGTTGCGGCTCTTGTTCGTGGTGTTAGCGAAGATGCTGGCCAGCGGCTTACCGGCGGCGTTCTGCTGCCAGGCCTGGGCGAACAGGGCCGTGAACGGCGTACCGGAGTTGGTTTTCTGGGCTTCCTGGGCATCGGCCAGCGACTTATTGAAAGCCGGGTCTTTGCTGTTGCCGCTCATGGCGCGCACAATTTCCACCGGCGAAACTTCCAGCGTTACGTGCATGCCGCCTTTCAGGTCAAGGCCGAGGCCGAGCTCGCTCTGGCGTACCTCGCGGTAGGTGAAGGGGCCGAATACCGGCGCGCGCCACACCGAGTCAAGGTAGTGCTGGCGCTGGCCTTCGTCGAGCTTGCCGTTTTTGGTGGCATATGCCACGGCCTTCTGCTGCACCCCGCGCGAGACGTAGGTGAAGAAGAGGAAATACGCGCACAACGCCGTGACGACGAGGGTGAGCGCGATGATTAATCCTTTGTTACGCATTGTAAAATCAGTTATCAGTTAACAATTATCAGTGAGCAATGAGAGCGGATGAATGGCATGCAAGCAGGCATCAGCCAACAATCCTGGGCCATGCCCACGAACTGCTAACTGTTCACTGCTAACTGCCAACTGAAACTAGGGGGCCTGCGGCGACAGTGCCACGGCCAGCAGCCGCGCCCGGAAAATCTCGCCGGCGCGAATGCCCGCCAACAGGCGCGGGGCGGCCAGCTGCCAGCGCAGCGTAGGCAGCCACATGATGGCAGTGGCCGGCAGTGGCAGCCAGGCCGTGCCCAGCGGAGCTACAAAATGCTTGACCGTGCCAGTGGCTTCGAGCAGCACTTTTTGCTTGACGACGGTGGCGCGGGTGGGCGCAGCCCAGCGCGTTTCGGCCTTGCCCACGGGGCGCAATACGCTCACCGCCCGCTGGTTCAGGCCCAGCACCAGCAGCACCGTGGCAGCAAGCCAGGCGAAGCGGAGCGAAAACCAAAAACGAGCAAGCAGTTGGGACATGGCGGCAAACGGGGTCTGCAAAGATACCAATTTGGCGCGAATGGGCGCAAGGGGGCGCTTGCTGCTCCAAAAGCTGCCTTATCAACCCGGAATTAGGCTTGCAAAACAGCAGTCAAGCGCGTCTATTGGCCGGCGGCGGCCGGCGGGCATACCCACCGCGATAGGTGCTTACCCCGCCGCACGGTCAACTCAACGGAATTGGGCTGCTTACTGATGGAGTCGCCGACGTGCAGATATTGGTTCAGGCTGCCACCGTCCGGCTGGAGTCGCTCCTGGCCTACTGCCGGCGTGAAGGCGTCGAAGTCGTACCGGGTGGTCGTCTTGTTGTTCAGAAAAAAAGAATAGGAGTCCCGGACATGAACAGTACCGCTGACGCGGCCTTTCAGGGCCGTATCGTTGATTACTTCCATGAGCGGAAAGCGTTGCCGGATGCCGTATGAAACCCCGACGTAGGCCAAGAGCGCTACCACGCCCAGCGCAAGAATAATTTTGGTAGACATGGCGGCAATATAACGTCCGCTTACTTCAGCGCCTCAAACGAATACTGCGCATCGGTCCAGAACGCATCCAACGCGATGAGGCGGGGCTTGAAGAATGAAATCAGCGCCGGCCAGTCGTCGCGGCTGAACAGGTTCACGCCGGGCAAGTCCTGATAAATGCGGCTCAGCGGCTGGCCCTGGGCGTCGGTGGCATCGGCCTCCCAGGTCCAGGTTTCGCCCAGGGTTTCGTTCAGCAGCGTTTTCAATTCCAGAAATTGCTCCCAGAATAGCTCGCGGATGCCCGCGTCGGGGTGCGTGAGCTCGATGGCAATGCTGGCCTGCCGCTTATCGGCCTGCATCCGGAAATACACGTTCTTCAGGCCCGTCTTGTAGTTTATCCAGTTGGTGGTGTCGCCCTCGGCCGAAGGAATCGGGGCCATGTATTGCCCAAAAGTCGTCCAGAACGCCTGGCGCAATTGGGTGATTTCTGCTTTGCTATACATTCGATGGAGTAAGGACAAAAAAGAGCGTCATGCTGAGTGCAGCCGAAGTATCCCGCGTGCAATAGTAAATGAATTACTCACGCAGTAAAGATGCTTCTGCTGCGCTCAGCATGACGCGCCGCCATTGTGGCTGCCCAATCTGGGCCTACAGTGGTGTGGCCCACCAGCCGGCTTCGTTGTTCTGAATGGCCACGCCACCGGCGTTGTGGTAATACTCCTGCACGCACTCCCGGAAGCCCGGATTGTAAGTGCTGGCAAAGCATACGGCGTGGTCGGCGGTGGGCAGTGGGCCGGTGTGCACGGCGAATACGCTGCCGCGCTCGGCCTTGGTGATGATGAGGTAGGTGGTGTCGGTGAGCTTGCGGGTTGAGGCTTCGAACGCCTCGTCATACTCCTTATCGGGCGTCACGGCCACGCGTAGTGCGGCGTTTCCCGGCGGGTGTTGCAGCACGCCGGACTGGCCGTTTTTGTCACAGCTGGTCAACCCCGCCACTGCCAAAGCCACTAAGTAAAAAGAGCCTTTCATCGTTGTAGAAATAGGGTGTAAAAGAGGGTTATACGGAACAATTCAGCGTTGGGCCACCCCGAACCGGGCAACCGCAAGAGTGAATCTTGGGTCCAATATAATCTATTTTAACTGCTACTTTGATGAAGTTGGCAAAAAGATGAAACGGCTTTGGCCGGCCGCAGCTATGCAGAGCGGCCGGCCAAAGCCGTTTTAATCCGCGCAAACTACCTTATTCTTCCGCGTTCACCTTGGTGCGGAGGAAGCCCACCAGCACCTCCAATCCGCGCTCAAAATGGCGGTTATTGGGTATCACGATGTCGGCGTAGTGCTTGTAGGGCGCGATGAACTGCTCGTAGGTGGGCGCTACGTGGTGGGTGTAGCGATAGAGCACATCGGCCAGGTCGTAGCCCCGCTCGTCGCGGTCGCGGATGATGCGGCGATGCAGCTTCACATGCTCCTGGGCATCGATGTATACTTTCAGGTTGAGCAGTTTGGCGATTTCCTCGAAGTGAAACACGAAGATGCCCTCCACTACCACAATGGGCGCGGGCCGGAACACTAGCTCCTGCGGCGTTACGGCAGCGTTATTGAAGGTGTATTCCTTGCGGCGCACCTCGTTGCCCTGGCTGATGCTGAGCACATCGGCGGCATAAGCGGCGGCGTCGATGCTGGCGGGCAGGTCGAAGTTTTCCACCCCCATGTCGTCGCGCAGCTGTTTTTCGCGTGGGTGATAGTAGTTGTCCTGTGAGATAAGACAAATCTGTTCCTCCGGGAATGCTTCCAGCAACCGGCGCAGGAAGGTGGTTTTGCCAGAGGCGCTGCCGCCGGTAATGCCAATTAAGTAGGGGGTCTGCATAGCAGGCAAAGGTAGCAGGGTGAAATGAGATAGCAGGACAGTCCTGCTTATTCCTCATTCAAAAAAGCCACCAGCCCGGCCACAGCCCGTGCCCGATGGCTGATGCGGTTTTTTTCGGCCCCGCTCATTTCGGCAAACGTGCGGCCGTCGCCCTCGGTGGGGGCAAACACGGGGTCGTAGCCGAAGCCGCCGGTACCTCGCCGGTCTTCCGTAATAATGCCGGCCACCTCGCCCGCAAACTCGTGCATGGTGCCATCGGCCCCGGCCAGCGCCACTACCGTGCGGAAGCGCGCCGAGCGGTCGGAGTGGCTGGCCAGTTCCCGCAGCAGCTTGGCCACGTTGTCTTCGGCCAGGCGCTGAGGGCCGGCATAGCGGGCTGAGTACACGCCGGGCTCGCCATTCAGGGCCGTCACTTCCAGGCCAGTGTCATCGGCGAAGCAGGCCACGCCGTAGTGCTGGCGCACGTATTCAGCTTTCTGGCGGGCGTTGCCTTCCAGCGTGTCCTGGGTTTCGGGCAGCTCCTCGTGGCAGCCGATGTCGGCCAGGCTCAGCAACTCAAGGCCGGCCGGCAGCAGCGGGCGAATCTCATCGAGCTTGTGGGCATTGTTGGAAGCGAAGCAGAGGCGCATCTTGGTGGAGTTATTAATGAGGCCACAAAAGAACGTCATGCAGAGCGCAGCATCTTGCCCGCCGCCATTAATCCGAAGAATTGGGTTAGTGACGGCGGGCAAGATGCTGCGCTCTGCATGACGTTCTGTGAAATGAAACGCGCCTAACAGTTTCCGCTCACCGGAACATCGACTTAATGGTGCCCCAGGAGCGCTGCACGGCGCTGGGCGTGCCGGCCAGTACGGTCAGGTAGCTCTGGTCGGCCCCGGGGCCGCGCACGGTGAGGCGGTAGGTGTAGGGCCCATTGCCGGCCGAGGGCGGCGCGGGCGTGGTGCCGCCGGTGGTGCGGTACACGTTGGCGTCGAGGTATTGGTAGTGCCGCATGCCGGTGGCAGCGGTGGTATTTACTACGGTGTAGCTGGTTTCGGTCGCGCCCTTGCGGGCCAGCTCGAAGCCGGTGACGTCGGTTTCAGAATTTACTTCCCAGTCGACCCGCACGAGGGTGCCGGAGTAGGCCGCCGTGAAAACCGTGAGCGTGGCCGCGTATACCACGGCAGCGCTCCACAGCACCAACAGCAGCGCTACGGGGCCGGAACGGCGGAACAGACGGCGAACGAGTACAGGTTTCAGCACACGCAACGGGCCGGCCCTGAGTGCGGGCCGAATTCAAATGTACAACCTTTTCAGAAAGCCAACAAGCTCAGCCGCACGGGGTGGCGCGGCTGGCTGTGGCGAAAATATTGGACGAAGAGTTGGGTATTTCCGAGCTAAGCCGTACTTTTGCAGTCCCTTCCGCAAAATCGGCAGGGTTCAACCGGTAAAACCGACCTCTCGATATGAAAAAGGACACCCACCCCGAGTACCAGGAAGTCGTATTCCAGGACTCCTCTTCGGACTTTAAGTTCATCACGCGCTCGACGATGAAGCCGACCGACACCATCACGATGGAAGACGGCAAAACGTACCCGCTGGTGAAAATCGAAGTAAGCTCTGCTTCGCACCCCTTCTACACGGGCAAAAACATGTTCATCGATACGGCCGGCCGTGTGGAGAAATTCCGCAGCCGCTACGCCAAGAAGGAGCAGAACAGCGCCAACAAAGAATAGCTTTTTGCTGGGGGCTATTAGCCGTTAGCTTTATAAGAACTCCTTTCGGTTTCGCCGGAAGGAGTTTTTTATTGGTCCTTAGCCAAGCCGCCTGCCGTAAATTTGGGTCTGTTTTAAAAGAAGCTAACCGCCAACGGCTATTAGCGAATAGCTTAAGAAAAATGCACGTTCTCCTCTTCGACGACCCGGCCATTCGGCCGCACCTGCTGCCTTTCACCTTCACCCGGCCCGTGGGAGCATTGCGTTGCGGCATCCTCACCATTGCCGAGAAGTGGCAGCGGCACCTGGCCGCGCCCACCGTGGGCTACCTCACGCAGCCTTACCTGCAAGCCAAGTTCCCGGTGTGCGCCGATGGCGTGGTGACCGGTCCGGCGCTGGTTATCAACGGGGCCGTGTGCCCCGATGCGGTGCTGGTGAAGCAGGTGCTGGCGCTGCAGCCCGGCCAAGGCCTGTATTGCGATGAGCTGCTGGTGGCCGCCCACCTTGCCGATGCCTCGCTGGTAGCCGAGCTAGTGCAGGATGGGTTGAAAGAGGAAAAGCAGGTGGCTGAGCCGGTGACGGTGATTGACCGGCCGTGGCAGCTGTTTCTGCGCAACGGCGTGGAAATCCGCCGCGACTTCGCGCTGCTTACCAAAGGCCGCACCTCGCAGCCGGTGAATGATGCGCATACCATTGTATATGGGGCCGAAAACATCTTCATCGAGGAAGGCGTGAAAATCCGGGCCGCGATTCTCAATGCGGAAGACGGCCCGATTTATTTGGGCAAAAACTCACAAGTGCACGAGGGGGCAATCATCAAAGGGCCGCTGGCGCTGTGCGAGGGCTCCCACATCAATGCCGGAGCCAAAATGCGCGGTGACAACACCGTAGGTCCATTCTCAAAAGTGGGCGGCGAAGTGGGTAACAGCATCCTGCTAGGCTACTCGAACAAGGGCCACGACGGCTACCTCGGCAACTCCGTCATCGGCGAGTGGTGCAATCTGGGGGCCGATACCAACACTTCGAACCTCAAAAACAACTACGCGCCCGTCAAAATCTGGAGCCACGCCGCCAAGCGCTTCGTGGACACCGGCCAGACTTTTTGCGGCCTGATGATGGGCGACCACAGCAAGTGCGGCATCAACACCATGTTTAACACCGGCACGGTGGTGGGCGTGGGGGCCAATATCTTCGGGGCCGGCTTCCCGCGCACCTTTATCCCGAGCTTCAGCTGGGGCGGCGCGGCAGGCTTCGAAACCTTCAAGCTGCCTAAAGTGAACGAGGTGGCCGAGCGCGTGATGGCCCGGCGAAACCTACCGTATGATGCGGTAGAGCAGGCGATTATGAAGGTGGTGTTTGAAGCGACGGAAGAGGATAGGGTTTGGGAGAAGGTGAAGCCGTAATGAGTAAGATTTTGATTGGTTTCTGCTGCTTCATGCTATCGGTGACGGTAGTGTTGGGATTTATTGATTCGTGGATTTCTGGCTTGTTGCGGCTCGCAGTTTCTGGTGTCGCGGTATTTCTACTGCTTCACCTACTGCACAAGGAAGCGCACTGGCAAACCAAAGTCTTTAGTGCTATAGGTATAACCTTTTTGGTGATTATCATTTCAATTGGGGCTGATTTCGTCTTGCATCATTAGTAGACAGTGGTATTATGACCTTCGCCGACATCCCCAACCAGTCCGCCGTCAAAGCCCTGCTGCGCCAGTCGGTGCAGCGGCAGCACGTGGCGCACGCCCAGCTTTTCCGGGGGCAGGAGGGCGGCGCGGCGCTGGCCCTGGCTCTCGCCTACGCCCAGTTTCTGAACTGCGAAGACCGCGCCGCCGATGCCGACGACAGCTGCGGCCACTGCCCGGCCTGCACCAAAACCGCCAAGCTGGCCCACCCCGACCTGAACTTCATCGTGCCCGTGACCACCACCAAAACGGTGACCAAGGACGCGGTGAGCAGCAAGTTCATGGCCGAATGGCGGGCCTTTGTGCTCGACAATCCTTACCAAGGCCTCAACGACTGGATGCAGCACATTGGGGCCGAAAACAAACAGGGCAACATCTCGAAGGATGAAGCCGTGCAGATTCTGAAGCTGGTGAGCCTGAAAGCCTTCGAGGCCCGCTTCAAAATCGTGATTTTCTGGCTGCCCGAGCTGATGCACCCCGCCGCCGCCAACGCCGTGCTGAAGCTGCTGGAAGAGCCGCCGCCCGCCACCATCTTTCTGCTCGTGAGCCACGCGCCCGAGCAGCTGCTGCCTACTATTATCAGCCGGGTGCAGCCGGTGGTGGTGCGCCCGTTTTCGGAGGACGACATCACCGCCTACCTGCGCGACGAATACCAGGTGCCCGAAGTGAAAGCCCGCCAGGTGGCCCAGCTGGCCGAAGGCAGCCTCGGCGCGGCCATCGCCAGCCGCGACGCCAACGCCGACCACGACTACTTCGAGTTTTTCCGCGACTGGATGCGCCTGTGCTTCAGCTACAGCAGCAAGGCGGCCGATATTCTGAAAAAGAGCGAAGAATTCCAGAAGCTGGGTCGCGAGAACCAGAAGGAGCTGCTGAGCTATTCGTTGGGCCTGGTGCGCAAGGTGCTGCTGTTCGGCATTGACCCGAAATTTGTGCCGCATCTGGCCAATGGTGAGCAGCAGTTTGTTACCGGCTTCGCCAAATTTGTGACCCCGCGCAACGCCGATTTATTAACTAAAGAGCTGACCGACGCCCACTACCACATCGAGCGCAACGCCAACGCCAAAATGGTGTTTGTAGATAGCTCGCTGCGTTTGGGTAGCCAACTCCGTTTGGCCCAGTAGCTTACCATATTGATTTGTTAACTGATTTACTGTTAACTAATAACATAATGACCATTCGCCTCGCCACCCGTGCCAGCCGCCTCGCCCTTTGGCAGACGGAGCACGTTGCCCACCTGCTGCAAAAAGCCGGTTTCGAAACCGAAATTGTGCCCATGCAAACCACCGGCGACGCCGTGCAGGACCGCAGTCTGGCCAAAATCGGTTCTAAAGGTGTGTTCACTGAAGAGTTGGAAGCCAGCCTATTGCGCGGCGAAACCCACCTCGCCGTGCATTCGGCCAAGGACGTGCAAAGCAGCATCCAGCGCGAGCTGGAACTGCTGGCCTTCCTGGAGCGCGAGCAGGTGAACGACGTGGTGCTGAGCTTCGACGAGCATTTTTCGCTCGATAAGCCCGGCATCGTGCTGGGCACGAGCAGCACGCGCCGCAAGGCCCAGCTGCGCCGCTTCTACCCCCACGCCGAAACCGCCGAAGCCCGCGGCAACCTCCAAACCCGGCTGCGCAAGCTTGAAGAAGGGCAGTTTGATGCCTTGGTACTAGCCTTCGCCGGTGTGCACCGCATGGGCTACGAGCACCTAGTGCGCCACACGCTGCCGGCCCACCAGTTTGTGCCCGCCACCGGCCAGGGCAGCATCGCCATCGAGTGCGCCGCCGACCTGGACCAAGCCCTGAAAGCCCGCCTCAAAGCCGCCCTCGACCACCCCGCTACCCACACCTGCCTGCTGGCCGAGCGCGCTTTTCTGCACACCATGGAGGGCGGTTGCAGCATCCCGTCCTTCGCCCTGGCCACCCTCGAAGGCGGGCGGCTGCGCCTGCACGGCGGCCTCATCAGCCTCAACGGCGAAGAGTACGTGGAGGAAATCCAGACCGTCGAAACCGCTGCCGAAGCCCGCGCTTTGGGCGTATCGGTGGCCGATGCCGTGCTGGGACGCGGCGGCCGCGAAATCCTGGCCAGCATCCGCGAGCACCGCGGCTAAAGGCATGCCGCCCGGTCGCTTGGTCGGGGCCTGCAAATCCGTGTAGTTTTGGGGCCTTATCCCCGCATTCCTGATTTATCTTTTATGAAATCCTTTCTTTTTTCCTGGGCTGGTACCGTGTTTCTGGCCCTGCTGTGGCTGACCTCTCCCTCATTCGCGGCCGATAAGCCAGCCAAGCCCGCTAAGCCCAAGGGCAAGGATGAAGTCGTGACCATCACCACGGCGCAGGGCGTTATTCGCCTGGTTTTGTTTGATGACACGCCCTTGCACAAGGCCAATTTTCTGAAAAAAGCCCAGAGCGGATTCTACAACGGTACCTCTTTCCACCGCATCATCGAGGGATTCATGATTCAGGGCGGCGATGCCAACTCCAAGGATGCCGACCCCAGCAACGACGGCCTCGGCCAGCCCAACGAAGGCACCATTCCGGCCGAGCTAGCGCCCGGCCACCAGCACAACTACGGGGCCGTGGCCGCCGCCCGCATGGGCGGCCCGGCCGGCACGCCCAGCAGCATCACCCAGTTTTATCTGGTTGAAAACCACGGCGGAGCCCACTTCCTCGATGGCCAGTACACCGTTTTCGGCCAGGTAATCCAGGGCCTCGATGTGATTGATAAAATTGCCAAGCTCCCCAAAGATGGCCGCGACCATCCGCTGGGCGACGCCAAAATGACCATGAAAGTGGAGAAGGTGAAGCGCAAAAAAATCACGAAGGAATACGGCTACACGTATCCGTAACTGATTGATTAAAAGCGGCTGTCAGGTGGTAGTGGCTGGAATTGACTACAGGTAATAACCCATTGCAGTGGAGCACCGCATGAAAATCCTTCTCACGGGTTCCAACGGCCTACTCGGACAGAAGCTGGTGGCCTTGTTGCGGCAGCAACCTGACGTGGCTTTGGTGGCCACATCGCGAGGGGGCAATAAACTGGCGGGCTTATACCCTGATGTGCGCTTTGTAGCGCTGGATGTGAGCGACGCCGCCCAAGTGCAGCAGGTGCTGGCCCATGAGCAGCCCACGCACCTCATCCACACAGCCGCCATGACCAACGTGGACGAGTGCGAGCTCAACCGCGAAGCCTGCTGGCAGCACAACGTGACGGCCGTCGAGAACCTGGTGCAGGCCTGCGCCCGGCAGCGTATTCACCTCACGCACCTCAGTACCGACTTCATTTTCAGTGGTGAAGCCGGTCCGCTGGCCGAAGACGCCGCCCCGGGGCCAGTCAATTTCTATGGTGAAAGCAAGCTGGCCGCCGAGCTGGCCGTGCGGGCCAGTGCGGGCCCGTGGGCCATTGCCCGCACCGTGCTGGTCTACGGCGTGGCCCACGACTACGGCCGCACCAATATCGTACTCTGGGTCCGCGATTCTCTGCGCGCCGGCAAGCGCATTAAAGTAGTAGCCGACCAGTGGCGCACGCCCACCCTGGCCGAGGACCTGGCCCAGGGCTGCTGGCTATTGGCCCGGCAGTCTGCTCAGGGCATCTACCACATCAGCGGCGCGGAAATGCTCACGCCCCACGCCATGGCCCTGCGCGTAGCCGATTATTTTGGCCTTGATGCCGGCCTGATTGAGCAGGTAGATGCTACTACCTTCACGCAGCCGGCCCGACGGCCCGCCCGCACCGGCTTCACTATCGACAAAGCCCGGCATGGCCTTGGGTATCAGCCCCACACCTTTGCCGAAGGTATTGCCCTGGTAAGCGCCCAAAACGAAATCAGCGCGCGCTAGCACTTAGCCCACAGGCGGGCATTATTCTCTAAATCGGACAAAAAAAACCCGCCGGGGCAGACGGCGGGTTGAAGCTCAGCAGGGGTAGCCGGTGAGCGGTAGATACTGGATTATGGGTAGAATATGATACCAGATAGGGTAGTTAGGGACTGGAAATTAAAAAGCAGGAAAGGCGGAATAGCGGCGGAAATGCAGGCTTAAGCCTGGGGCCATACTCCAACCAGAAGCCCTCCGACCAAAACCGCGGTGTGACCCAGTAACGCAGCTTCGCCCAAGGCCCGGGGCACTACCGTTCCGTCAGGAGTGACGAAATCGATGCCTACGGAGATGGGACGAGTGGCTTCTTTCTGGGCTTTTGGCCGGCGAGGAGTGCTTAACGATGGGTAGATGAGCAGGTACATAAGGATATAGATAAAACGGGGGTAGAAAAAGGTGCGCTGCTCGGGAGAGTAACGAGTGTTTCTTATTAAAAGCAATACAATGTTACGGCCACTGTTTTGCCTATAAAAGGACATAATGGCCCTGATTGTGACATCGAAAAAGTATTGTATTAAGGTGAATTATATCAATTTTTGATTGATAAAATCATATTTAAAGAAATACAAGCAGATTGGTATTGTCATTAAATACATGGTATTCAAAATGATGTACGTGATTAATGCTGGAACTATATTGTTATAAAAAGTGCTGAAATGCGACATCGCATGAATCACTTAATCCCTGCTCAAGCATTAAGTAAATTACACCTATCCTTACTAGGGGCTAAGTTCTTGGATTTGGCGAACGGCTCAGGGTATTGAGACTTAATAAGCTTATGGTGAGAAGCAATGATGGGAATAATAATGCCCACCAGGCACTGGGCTCACTGCGCACTGTGGCGAGCAGTCGGCCCCAGCTGGCTACCTCCGGGGGCAAGCCAATTCCCAGAAATGACAGGGTGCTTTCCAGGCCCAGCAGGCCCGCTACACTTAGTGGTAAGGCGGTGCGAAGCGGGTGCATGGCATGCGGCAGGGCATGTCGGAACCACACTTGCCGCTCCGAAAGTCCGGCCGCTCGTGCGGCTTCTACAAACGGCAGCTGGCGGACACGCAGCATTTGGGCCCGCACCAAACGGGCCAGTTGGGGCCAGGTAGTCAGCACCAGCACCGCCAGCAGGCCGGAAGTCGACAGGCCAATGCTGGCGACAACTGCCACTACTACAATCAGGCGCGGAATGGTGTCGAGGGCCGTGGCCGTACCCATTACCAACGCATTGACTGGGAGTGGCCAGGCTGGCAATGTGCGGCTTTGGAAGTTCGTCAGCAAAGCCAGGAACACGCCGGCAAATCCCAGTCCCAACCCCAGTACGGGGGATGGTAGTTGCAGACTCCACCAGATACCGCCCGCGCTCATTAGCCAGTAGGGCAAGGGAACCCGGGCCGTATTTCCCCAGAAGCCGGCGGCAGCCCCGGCCAAGCCCCCAACCAATGCTGCCAGCAGGGCGGCCGGCAAGGTGAGCAGTACGGCTGTGCGAGCACCAAATACCAGCGTGCTCAGGACATCGCGCCCCTGTGGGTCGGTGCCGAGCCAGTGGCGGGCGGCGCTGAACGGGGGCACGGCCATGTTAGCTAAGTCGGGCACGCCGGGCGGGTAGGGCAGGGGCAGCAGGGGCGCGGCTGCTGCCAATAGTACCAGCAAGGCCAGCCAGCCCAATGCCAGCCGCTGCAGCCAAGTGGGGCGGAGTGCGGTCAGGACTGCCAACGGATGCGGGGGTCGGTCCAGAAATAACAGAGGTCGGCGAGGAGCAGGGCCAGCAGGCGAACCGCGCCGGTGAGCAGTACGCCGCCAATCAGCACGGGATAATCGCGGGCGGCGGAAGCTTCGGCCAGCAGGCGGCCCATGCCGGGTAGGGCGAATACCACCTCCACCACCACGGCCCCGGCCACGAGGGCCGGCAGAAATTCGGCAATCTGGGCGATGGTGGGCAGCAGGGCGTTGCGCAGTGCATGGTGCCGGACCACGGCCGCTTCGGAAAGGCCTTTGGCGCGGGCCGTGGTGGCGTAGGCGCTGCCCAGTTCCTGCTGTATGGCGGCGGTGAGCTGAAGCGTGAGTTCGGGCACGGCCGTGAGAACCAGGGCTGACACGGGGAGAATTAAATGCAGGAGGGTGTCCATCAGATGCTGGCCCGCATCCATATCTAGGTCGCTTGACTGGCCGAAACCATAGGCGGGCAGCCAGTCCAGCACGTCGGGGTTGGCGAATACCAATAGCAGTACCAGGGCTACCACAAAGAGCGGCAGCCCGTGCACGGCTACCAGCACCACGCGCAGGGGGCGCTGCCACCACGAAGCCGTGGCCAAACGCTGGGCCAGGGCCAGCGCGCCCAGCACCGCGAGCACGGCCGCTGTGCCCGTGAGCGGCAGCGTGAAAGCCAGGGCGTGACGCAGGCGCCCGGCCACGCCTTGGCCCGTTCGAAACGAGATGCCCAAATTGCCGTGCGCCAGGTTCCGCAGCCACTGGTGGTACTGGTTGTGGCGGCCGTGCCAGCGCCAGGCCGGCACTCCGGCGGCCGGAGTCGGCTCGTGGCTCACGTAAAAAACGGGTAAATCGAGGCCAAAGCGCTGGCGCAGGGCTTGCAGGGCAGCCTGCTGGCTTTGGGGGAGCAGGGCGGGGCTGGTGCCCGTTTGGCTGGCGGCATCGGGCAGGGCCAGGCGCAGGGCGGTGTCGAGGTCGTGGCGACTCAGCAAAAATACGGCCGAGGCCAAGGCCCAGATTGCGAAGAAGGTGCGGACCAGACGCCAGAAAATAAAACGGCCCATGCGCTACGCCACACTGGCATTTAGGGCTCGACCACGATTTCGCGCGAGACGCAGTGGCTGGCTACGCAGGCCTGCGAGCCGTAGCCGCGCATGCTGAAGCGCACCGAATACGTGCCCGGCCGGCGGAAAACGTGCTGGGCTGTGCGGGCCTGTACGATGGTGCCATCGCGAAAGTCCCAGATAAACTGCACGTTGCGACAGGTAAGGAGCTGAGCCTCGGGCGAATCGAAAGACACGGACTGACCCACGCGCACGCGGGTGGCCGAGGCGGTGAAATCCACGATGTCCTGCTGCACGAGGTTGACGGGGATGTACTTCTGGCCGCGCCGGATTTCGCCGGTTTTGTCCACGATGACGTCGAGCTCGACCACGTAGTTTTTGCGCTCCTTGTAGCAATGGCTCACCGTGGGACCGGTGAGGGTGGTGCCGTCGCCCATGTGCCACTGGTAGGTGAAGGGGCCCGCGGGCTCGTCGATGGACGGGCGGCCGTCGAGGTCGACGCACAACATGCGCGGCAGGGGCGGGCCGCAGCCCACGCTGGTGGTATCGCCGGCCTGCTGGGCCTGGGCGGCAAAGCCCGCTAAGGCGAGCAGGCCGGCCAGCAGCGCGGTTTTGGCGGAAATAATGGCTGGTGAAAAGCGCATATCAGGGGGGCGGCTAGAACTTGTTGAGGCGCTGCATGACCTCGCGCAGGTAGGTCTGGCCCACGGGGATGTGCTTGCCTTCTACGATGACTGAATTGTCTTCGAGGGCCTGAATGCGATTGAAATTGACAATGAACGAGCGGTGCACGCGCACGAAGCGGTTGCTGGGAAACTTCTCCTCCACGGCCTTCATGGTGCTGTACACGATGAGCTTGCTCTGGCCCGTGACGATGTGCACGTAGTCGCCGAGGGCTTCCACGTAGCGCACTTCATCAAAGCCGACGCGCACGAGCTTGTTGTCGACTTTCACGAAGGTGAAATCAGCGTCGGCGTCGGGCGCTTCGATGGCGTCGGGGGCAGTAGTGGACGCGCGGCGCTCGGCCATTGCCAAGGCTTTTTGGGAGGCTTGCAGGAAGCGGGCGTAGCTCACGGGCTTCACCAGGTAGTCGACCACGGCGTGCTCGAAAGCCTGCACCGCGTAGTCTTTGCTGCTGGTGATGAGCACCACCAGCGGCGGCTGCTGGAGCATGCCCAGCAGCTCGATGCCCGAGAGCAAGGGCATCTCCACGTCAAGAAACAGCAAGTCGACGGGCGCGGTGCGCAGCGACTCGGCGGCTTCGATGGGGTTGGTGAAGCTGCCGACGGCCGTCAGAAATGGCGTGTTGTTGATGCAGTTGAGCACTATCTGAACCGACAGCGGGTCGTCATCAACCACTAAGCAACGCAGATTAGAAACAGCCATGAAAAAACGAAACAGTGGGAGTTTTGGTAACGAATGTAGGGCGTACCGTTCAGTTTTCAAGTTCCGGCCCGCTCCTCCAGTTGCGGGTACAGCTCGGCCAGCTGCTGGCGAATGGTGTCGAGCAACGGTTCGCAGTAGGGCAGGGCCGGGTGGCGCGCGGCGCGCTCCAGCTCGTCGAGCTGGGTGTGCAGCACGGGCACGCCGAAGTAGGCCACCTGGCCCTTGAGCTTGTGGGCGGTGCTGGCCAGCGCGGCGGGGTCGCTGGGGCAGGTAGCGGCCATCAGCGCCTCCAGGGCCGGGGCTTCGGACAGAAAAGTGCTGATGATTTGGCGCAGGAAACCTTCGTTGCCGCCGGCCAGCTCTTCCAATAGGTGCCAGTCGGGCCTGAGTGTTGGCGGATTGGCGGATTGGCGGATTGGTGGATTGGCGGGAATCTGTTTTTCGCTGGCGGTGGGCGTTACTTCGGCGCCGGTGGTATTGCGGGCAGTAAAGTGTGCCAGGCGGGCGTAGAGCACGGCCGGTTCGAAGGGCTTGGCGAGGGTGTCGTTCATGCCGGCGGCCAGGGCCAGGGCACGGTCTTCGGGCAGCACGGAGGCGGTGAGGCCGATGATGGGCAGTTGGCTGGTATCGGGAAAGTGCTGGCGGATTTCGCGGGTGGCACCGTAGCCGTCGAGTTCGGGCATCTGCACGTCCATCAGGATGGCGTCGAAGGGCTGGGCCGCGCCCGCGACGGCCTCCACGGCCAGGCGGCCGTTGTCGGCGATGGCGACCTGCACGTTCCAGGCTTCGAGGGTTTTGCGGGCGACAAGTTGGTTGAGGGCGTTGTCTTCGGCCACCAGCACGCGCAGGGCGGGCTCGAAGGGCGTGAGCAGGCCGGCGTGGGCTTCGGGCTGGGCGGCGCTGGCATCGGCTACTTCGTAGGGCAGCTCGAAGAAAAACTCGGAACCCTGGCCTTCCTCGCTGGTCACGCCGAGCTGGCCGCCGTGCAGCTGCACGAGGTTGCGCGCAATGCTCAGGCCAAGGCCGGTGCCGCCAAACTCACGCGTGGTGGAAGTATTGGCCTGCGAAAAATCCTCGAAAATGGCCCCCAGCTTGTCCTGCGGGATGCCAATGCCGGTATCCCGCACCGCGAGGCGGATGAGTGACTGAGTTGCTGAGCGACTGAGTGAATCCGCTTGGTCCACTTTTTCTACCGTCACCGTGACGCCGCCGGCGCGGGTGAACTTGATGGCGTTGCCCACCAGATTCACCAGCACCTGGTTCAGGCGCACGGGGTCGCCGAGCACGGCGGCGGGCACGTTGTCGGCCACGTTCACCGTCAGAAACAGGCCCTTGCTCTCAGTGGCAAACTTGAACATGGCCCCCAGGCGGCGCACGGCTTCGGGCAGGCGGAAGGGCACCTGCTCCAGCGTGAGCTTACCGGCCTCCATCTTCGAGCTGTCGAGGATGTCGTTGATAATCACCAGCAGGTTTTGCGACGACGATTCGATGGCCGTGAGGTATTCGGCCTGCTCGGTGTTAGGATGGGTGGCTTGCAGCAGATTGGTGAGGCCAATCACGGCGTTCATCGGCGTGCGGATTTCGTGGCTCATGTTGGCTAGAAACTGCGCCTTGGCCCGGCGCGAGGCCTCGGCCGCGTCGCGAGCCACCACCAAATCGGCGTTGATGTCTTCGATGTGAGCTTTCTGCTGACGCAGCTCGGCGGTGCGTTCCAGCACCGTGCGCTCCAGCACATACTGCGTGCGGCGCAGCGTGCGCTCGCGGAAGCGCACCACCCCGTAGGCCAGTGCGGCCAGCGCCAGCAGTGCCAGCGTGCGGAACCACCAGGTACGCCATACCGGCGTGGCAACGCCAAACGCGGCCGTTGCCACCGGGCTCCACGGGCCGGCATTGCCGCGCCGCACCCGCGCCTCAAACACGTACTGGCCGGCATCGAGGCCCGGGAATTGGGCTTCGCCGGCCGTGCTGGGACGGCTCCATTCATCGGAAAGGCCGCGCAGGCGGTGCTGGTAGGTGAGGGCGTCGCCGGGATTGAGGCTAATGCCTTGGAAAGTAAAATTGACGCGGTGGCGGTCGGCCGACAGTGTGCCCAGCGCATCGAGGGTGCGGGCTTCGCCGTCGACTTCAACTCCGGTGATGGCCAGGCCGGGCCGGCGGGATGTCGCCAACTGCCGGGAGGCGAATTCGTCAACACGCAATATGCCGGCGCGGGTGCTTAGCCAAGCCGTAGCCGAAATGTTAGTGAGGGCCGCTGGGCCAAGCAGGTCGCGTACCAAGGGGTCGTCGGTCGCCGCTAGCGGGGTGAGGCGACGGGTACGGCAATCGAGCCGCGACAATTGCTGCCGGTGTACCAGCAGCATTTGCGGGCCGTCGAGGGTGGCCAGCGGAAGCAGATTGTAGGTGTATTGTGCGGACAGGCCGGCAGAGGCAGGTAGGGGCTGCCAAGCTTTTGAGGGCTCGCGGAAAAACACGCCGTTGCCTTCGGTAGCCAGCCAGAGGCGGCCGTCGTCATCTTCGGCAAAACTGGTAATATCGAGGCCTGTATGCGTGAGGCGGTAGACGGCGAATTTCTGAGTGCGGGGCTCGAAGGCAGCTAAGCCAGTGTCGTGACTGCCCACCCAGATGCGGCCGGCGCGGTCGGCCAGCAGGGCCGTCACGGTGTTGTGCAGCAGGCCCTCGGCGGTAGTTAAGTGGCGCAGGGGCCGGGCCGGGTCGGTGGGCAGGTTGTAGAGGCCGTTGGCGGCGGTGCCTATCCAGAGGCCGGAAGTAGGAGCGTATGCAAGGGCCGTAACGTTGATATCGGGACTGTTTGATAGGCCCGGCACAGCATGATAAACCGAATCGGGGGCGGCCGCCACATAAAGTCCTGTCGCTGTGCCGACCCAGAAACCGGGCCATCTTAAACCGGGTCCTTTGAATGAGACTGGGAAAGGCAATAACGCCTGTACTACCTGTCGTGGGAGGGCAGGAGCATCGTGCATTGACTGCACCTTATCATCAAGGAAAAAGAAGAGCCGCTGGCCTCCGATAGCTGCTAAAGCAACCGAGTGCTCATCGGGGTTTTTCGTGGCCAGCACGGGCCACTGCCCCACCGGACCCGGCAATTGGGGTTCCAGCCGCAGGTGTCGGTCCGAGTGCCGCAGCAGGCCCTGGCCGGCGGTGCCCAGCCAGGCGTTGCCTTCGCGGTCTTCGAGCAGGCAGGTGGCCTCGGTACCTTCGGGCAGGCGCAGGTGGTAGCGGCGCAGGTAGCGGCCGATGGCGGCGGTATCGACGGGCGGCGGGCCGTCGGCGGGCAGGCGCAGGCCAGCGGGCACGGCACTACGCTTAGCCGGGCTGAATGCGCCACTGGCCATTTTCTTCACCGAAATGCCGCCCTGGTAATGGCCCACCCACAGCCGGCCGGTATTGGGTTCCTCGCGGAGCGACACCACAAAGTCTTCGGCCAGCCCGTCTTTTTTTGTGAAGGTGGTGAACTGTGTGCCATCGTAGCGCACGAGGCCCTCGCCGGTGCCCAGCCAGAGGTAGCCCTGCCGGTCTTGCAGCAGCGCGTACACGAAGGCCGGCCGAAACCCTTCAGTAGGGCTAAACTGGCGCAGGTAGGCCTGCTGGGCGCTGGCCGGCCGCGTCCATAGCAACAGGAGGCTGAGCAACGCCAACAGCACGAGGCCCAGCCGGCGAATGTAGAGAAAGCGGAGAAGTAGTTTCAAGCAGAAAACGCCACTTGCCGAATGGGCAGTTGTTTGGCACTGCAAGGTAGAGCAGGCCGATGGGCGGCGGGCGGACTTTCCGGTTATCACGGAGTTAGGCTCGGTGAAATCGGGATTTTGCTCGATTGTAGCGCGGACTCACAGAGTCCACGCTACCTACTACTTGGCAGTCACCTTGAACTCGGTGCGGCGGTTGAGCTGGCGGTTGCCTTTGCTGGTGTTGGGCACTTCGGGCCGGGTTTCGCCGTAGCCCATGGCCGTGAGGCGGGCCGCCGCGATGCCGTGCTGCGTGAGGTACGTGACCACGGACTGGGCGCGGCGCTGGCTCAGGTCCTGGTTCATGGCGGCTTCGCCCACGTCGTCGGTGTGGCCGGCCATTTCCAGCTTCAGGGCGGGCGTTTCGGTGAGGAGCTTTTGCAGGCGCTCCAGCTCGGCGGTGCTTTCGGGGCGTAGCGTGGCCTTGCCGGTATCGAAGAAAATGTTGCGCAACACGATGGTAGTGCCCACTTCCAGCTTCTTCAGCGGGATGTCCTTCGTCACTTCGGCAAAGGCCGCGCCGGCGGGCAGGTCGAAGTTTTCGGAGTGAAACAGGTAGCCGTCCTGTCGCACCACAATGCCGTAGTTGGTGCCCGAAGGCAGGCTCACGAGGTAGCGGCCCGAGGTGGCGTTGCTGCGGAAGTTGGCAATGGTTTGGCCCGTGGTGTTGTCGATGAGGTCGATGGCCGCGTCGAGCGGCTGCTTGGTCGCATCGTCAGTCACGGTGCCTTTTAGGATGGTGACCTGCGCCGTGGCCACCGCCACCGCCGGGGCCAGCACCGTTTGCTTGATGGGCGCGAGGCGCGAGGCCAGCAATTGGTCCTCTTCGCTCAATAAAGGCTGCTTTTCCGGCCCGAGGAAGGTGATGCGGTAAATGTCTTTCGCACCCAGCCCGCCGGGCCGGTCGCTGCTGTAGTACCCGTGCCGCCCCGAGGCCGAGGTCACGAAAAATACGTCATCATCGGGCGTATTGATGGGCCAGCCCAGGTTCTCCGGCGTGCTCCATTTCCCGTTTTCAAACACCGATTTGAAGATGTCGTAGCCGCCCATCGAGTTGTGGCCTTCGGACGAAAAGTACATCGTCTTGCCATCGGGGGCCATAAATGCACCTTCCTCGCCATAAGCAGTATTGATGGCCGGCCCCAGGCTCACGGGCGTGTTTTTGCCGTCAAGGTCCACTTTATAAATGTCGGAGCTGCCCGCGCCGCCCTCCCGGTCGCTCACGAAATAGAGGTAGCGGCCATCGGGCGAGTAGCTGGCCGAGGTTTCGTGGGCGTTGGTGTTGATGCGGCTGTTGAGGCGGCGGGGCTTGTCCCAGGCCGTGCCGCCAAGGGTGGTTTCGAGCAAATCGCCGCCGTTGGTGCCCACGTACACCAGCATCCGCTGACCGTCGGGGGACAGGCCCACGGTGGCGTTGTGGTCGTCGGTGTTCACGGGCGCGCCCAGGTTGGTGGCGCGGCTCCAGGCCTTGCCCTTCCAGGTCGACTGGTAAATGTCCTCGAAATAGCCGTTGCCCTCCGGGTCCTTCTTGCCGCCCGTCGAGCCCTCGCGGCGCGAGGTGATGAGGATGGTCGACTCGTCGGCCGACACCACCGGGCCGTAGTCCGACGCCTGCGAATTCAACTCCGGCCCGGCATTATCAATAAACACGCGCGTCGGATGGGCCATCAGCTGCTGCCCGTTGCGGCATTCCTGAATGCGGCGCTGCAGGTCGTTGGGCGTGATGGTGCCGGCGCTGCCGTTGCGGGTGTTGCTGCCCACGGGCGTGGCCAGCTGGTATTCGGCCATCGCCTCGCGCCACTTCGCGCTCAGGTGCAGGGCGCGGGCCAGCAGGTAGTGCGTGCGGGCATCGGCGGTGGCATCCAGCTTGGCCGCTTTTTGCAGGTAGGGTAGGCCGGCAGTTTTGGTGGCTGAGTTCAGGTAGCAGTCGCCGATTTTAACGTTCAGGGCCGCATTGTTGGGGTTGAATTCCTGCGCCGCCAGAAAGTGCGGCAGGGCCTGGGCATAGCGCGGCGGGTCGGCGCGGTAGTCGTCGTCACCGGCTTTCAGCTCGCGGCTGGCTTCGCGCAGGCCTTCTTTGTTATCGCCAAAGTTGTCTTTGGTGAAGGCCACGCTTTGGGCCGCGGCAGTCCGGGCAGCGCCGGCGAGGAGCAAGAGGAATACCAGGCGATTGAGGAAAGGCATCGCAATAGTTGTCAATAGTTGTAGGGTGGTCGGCCGTCATGCAGAGCGCAGCGAAGCATCTTTACCGCTTCGTTGTTTCGATTGGGCTATTGACGGCGGGCAAGATGCTTCGCTGCGCTCTGCATGACGAACTGGATTTATTGTTCTGAACCAATAGCGTCTTATTCCGCCGCCTCGCCCGCGCAGCCGGCGGCTGCCGCGTAGTTATTCCCCACGGCAATGCCCAACTCGGCGGCTTTACGCCAGTCCTGGCAGGCTTCGTCGGCCTGGCGGAGCATTTCGCGGGCGTGGCCCCGGTTGAGGTAGGCCTCGGCGTAGTCGGGTTTCAGCTTGAGGGCGGCGCTGGCATCGGCGGCGGCATCGGCATATTTTTCCTGCTTGAGCTGGGCGGCGGCGCGGTTGTTCCAGGCGTAGGCGTACTTCGGGTCGAGCTGCAGGGCCTGGCTGAAATCGGCAATGGCGCCGGCGTAATCCTTGTTTTCGAAGCGGGCGCTGCCGCGGTTGTTGTAGGCCAGGGCGTTGTCGGTTTTCTTGGCCAGGTAGGCGTCGTAGTCTTTCAGGGCTTGGGGCAGCTGGCCGGTGTGGCGCTCAGCGGTGGCGCGGTTCAGCAGGGCCGAAAGCAGCTCGGGTTGCAGGTTCAGCGCTTCGGTATAATCTAGGGCCGCGGCAGCGTAGTTGCCGAGTTTCTGCTGAGTGCTGGCGCGGTCGTGGTAGGCGTAGGCCAGCTTGGGGTCGGCCTTGATGGCCCCGTCGAAATCATCGCGGGCGGCTTGGTAGTCGCCTTTTTCGAAGCGCAGCACGGCGCGGTTGTACCAGGCCGGCGCGTAGTCGGCCTTGGCTTTCACAGCTTCGGAATAATCGGTTTCGGCTTCGCTAAGCTGGTTTTGCGCCTCGTGGGCGCGGCCCCGGCCGAAATAGCCCGCATAATTGCCGGGCTCCAGTTTCAGGGCCTGGTCGTAATCGGCCAGGGCCTGCGGGTACTCTTTTAGCTCGTAGTGAGTGGCGGCGCGGTTGGTGTAGGCCGCGGCGAAATCGGGCTTGGCCGCGATTGCCTGGTCGAAGCTGGTCAGCGCCGCCGGGTAGCTCTGCTTGCTGAAGCTAACCAGGCCGCTGTTATAAGCCTTCTCCGCTAGCTGCGGGCCGGGTAGAGTACTGGCCCGCACGGTATCAACCTGTGCACTGGCGACGAGTGGCGCGCCCAGCAACACGAAGAAAAACAGACTCTTTTGTATCATAGCCAGATGCCAAGTTGAATGGAAAGCGTGGATAGCGAAGATATTGGATTTTCTGGTTTCAGCCGGCCGGGCAACGGCTGCCTGACGTGGGCTTGGGTGTTAATTTCGGTTGCCTGGTGTGCCGACCTGGCTGTGGCCGTGGTGGTGCTTTCATTCGGCGTTTTCTACCGCTTCTTCAAGGGCCAAAGTGCCTGCGAGGGCAATGAACGGCCATTATAATTTCTATTTTATTATTATGTTAAATATTGTGTGACTTCGAAATCACTGATTTTTATTAGATTGTGGTAGTGCCTAATCCGGCAAATGTAGGGCAATGGCTAGCTTGAATGCAATGGCTCTAAGGGGACTTTGGCAGGGGCAAAGCCGTAGTACAATGGCTGCTGTGCGTGGCGTCCTGCCGAAATTTGCAGACGCAGCGCGCTAATTGCCCCAGCTAGCTGTTTAAACGAGCCAGCGCTCTGCGCCAAAAACCCGCTACCCCAATGCCCACCGCCTCGCTTTCCGCTGCCGAAACCAACCGCTACAGCCGCCACCTGCTGCTGCCCGAAATCGGCGCGGCCGGCCAGCAGAAGCTGAAAGCGGCCCGCGTGCTGGTGGTGGGCTGCGGCGGTTTGGGCTGCCCCGTGCTCCAATACCTGGCCGCCGCCGGCGTGGGCACGCTCGGCCTGCTCGACTTTGACACCGTGGACGACAGCAACCTGCAACGCCAGGTGCTCTACGCCACCGCCGACGTGGGCCGCCCCAAAGCCGTGGTAGCCGCCGAAAAGTTGCGCGCCCAGAATCCATTCATCACGCTGCACGCGCACCAGGTAGTGCTCTCGGCGGCCAATGCGCTGGCGCTGTTTGCCGGGTACGATGTGGTAGTGGACTGCTCAGATAATTTCGCCACCCGCTACCTCGTCAACGATGCCTGTGTGGTGCTGGGCAAGCCGTTGGTGTTCGGGGCCATCTTCAAGTTTGAAGGGCAGGTTTCGGTGTTCAATTACCAGAATGGCCCCACCTACCGCTGCCTGCACCCGGTGCCGCCCGCCCCCGGCGACGCGCCCAATTGTGCCGAAATCGGCGTGTTAGGCGTGCTTCCCGGACTCATCGGCACCATGCAGGCCAACGAGGTGCTGAAAATCATCCTCGAAATAGGGGAAGTGCTGAGCGGCCGCCTGCTGCTGCTCGATGCTCTCAGCATGCGCTTCCAGGCCATTCGCTTCCGGGCCGTGGCAGCCAACCAGCAGCCCACCGCGCTGGCCCCGGACTACGCGGCGTTTTGTGGCGAAGCGCCGCTCGAAGCGGCCCCGGCCCGCGCCCCCGAAATCTCGGCCGATGAGCTGAAAGCCTGGCAAGCCAGCGGCCGGCCGCTTCAGCTGCTGGACGTGCGCGAGCCGCACGAGTACGCCCGCCGCAGCATTGGCGGCCAGCTGATTCCGCTGGGGCAGCTGGCGGGGCAATTAGCTGATTTGCATCCCGAAGTGCTGGTAGTGGTACATTGCGCCAGCGGCGTGCGCAGCCAAAAAGCCGCGCAGCTACTGCTCGCCAGTGGCTTTGCCGAAGTGTACTCGCTTCGCAATGGCCTGTCCGATTACTAAGCCGTAGCCGGGCTGGGCCAGGCCGCCAGGCGGGCGCGGATGTGGTCGAGCCGGGCTTGCTTGGGAGCGGCACGCCGGGCCAGGGCCGTGGCCGTCCAATACCGATGGCCCGTGAGGAATCGCTCCTGCAGCTGAAACCAGGCGTACTCGCTGGCAATGAGCTGGCGGGCCGTCAGCTCGCGGAACAGGCTGGTGGAGATAGGCACAAAATCGGGGCGGCCCAGGTAGTCGAGGTCGGCATCGCAGAGGATTTGGGCCAGGTGGCAACGAGGCTCCTGCGGATACTGGGTGGCAGTAATCAGGGCGCAAATCTGCTCAATCTGGCCTGGCGAATAGCCGAATTCCGGCAGCGTGGCGCGCGCTATCTCGCAACTCCGGGCCTCGTGGCCGTCATAGGTGTGCAAGAAGCCTGCATCGTGGTACAGGGCCGCCGTGCGGAGCAACGTCAGGCTTTCGCCGTCGGTCACGCCTTCGGCAACGGCCAGCGTTTGGGCCGCCTGCGCTACGTCGAGGGTATGGGCCAGGCTGTGGTAGTAGAGGGTGGGAGCCAGGTCCTGGCGCAGCTTGCGTACAATAAACGCTTCGGCAGATGAGGCTCGCATACGGAGGGAACGGACGCGGTGAGACGATGAAACCCGGCGGGCGCGCCGGCCAAAAAAACAAAAAAAGCAACAAGCGGAACGCAGCCAGCAACTACTGCGCCACTCCTAAAGCATTGAGGCGCTGCAATAAATTTAGATATGATTTATTGCGCGGCAAGATAATTCGCTACCTTGATTAAATATCGTATTCTTCTAACCATTTATTAAGCTGTGTCCTGCCTCGCTGTAATGGATTTATGAGAAGGTAATTTATTGAAAATTAGCCAGGTGTTTTTGTCGGCTGATGCCAGTAATAAGGGAAGTGGCGTAATTAATTCATCTTTACAGGAACAAAGGAAACCGGCGCATGGCCGGTGCCCGGCGCTGACGGCCGGCCCGGTGGTCAGGCCATAATTTTACTCATTTTTTACTCGCTTCTACCCGCGATGATGCCCCGCCAACCCTACCGCTTTTCGTTCCGGCCGCCGTTGGCGCACCCTGGAATGCAATACGTGCGGGCCATCAGCTTTTCTGTCGCCACCAAAACCCAGCTTTGCCCATGAGATGGATTTTTACGGCGTTGATTTTCTGGGTGATGTGTGGGCCGGTAGCTGCCCGACAGTCCTATTGGGAGGTCGATTATGATTCGTTGACCCGCGCCCTGCCGCAGCAAACTTCCGATACTGCCCGCCTGCGGGTGGTGCAGCACCTGCTCGACCTGCACCCCACCAACGTGCAGGCCCTGCCCTTGCTCGACCAACTGCTGCGCCTGAACCAGCAGCTACAACTGCTGGACGCGACTCCCTACCGCCACCTGCGCAACGGGCTGGTGCTCTGGCAGCAAGGCGGCGCCGACGCAGCGGCCTTGGATACCATGAAAGTAGCCGTGACGGAGTTCGACCGCCTGGGCCGTCCCATTCCGTGGCTGCTGGTAGATTTGGTGACGCTCTACAACCGACTGAACCGCCCGGACGCCCGCAAGCGCTACTACGAGGAAAAACTGGCGTACTACCGCCTGCGCGGGGCCACCGAAAACGTGGCTGCCTGCTACGTATCGCAGGCCGGTTACTACCGGCGCATGGGCGATTACAACCGTACCCTGAACAGCGCGCTGCGCGCCGCCGACCTGGTGCAGGCTTACGACCGGCCGCTCTACGTGCGCGAGCTGCTGGTGGCCGGGGCCGTGTACGCCGACTGGGGCAACCGCGCCAAAGCCGTGCAGTACCTGGGCCAGGCCCTGCGCCTGCCCGAGTTTCGGCGCATCCAGGGCATGGAGCGCGTGTTTACGTTCCTGGCCTTGTCGCGCCTGTATGCCGAGGGCGACCACCCCACCACTGCCCTGCGCATGGTGGACTCGGTGCTGGCCACCCGCGGCGGCGATGCCGCCGAGCGCAAGCTCAGCCAAGCCTATGCGCTGGTGCAAAAGGGCCGCGTGCTGCTCCAGATGCAACGCGTAGGGCCAGCCGGCGAACTCCTGAAGCAAGCCCAGCAGCTCGATGACTCGCTGCACATCCCAATGTCGGGCAAGCCCGGCGAGTTTGAGCTGGATGCCGCCTGGGCGAGGTACTATACTGCCCGGCACGACGATGCCCGCGCCGAAAGCCATTGGCTGCAAGCCTACCACAAAGCCACTGCCGCCCGCATTGAGCGCCTGCGGCCCGAATATTTGAAGCAGCTCATCGCCTTTTATGATGACCGCAACCGGCCGGCCGAGGCCCAACGCTACTCCCGCGCCTACATCGCCCTGACCGACACGCTGAATGCCGCCCAGAACACTTTTCATGTGGCGCAGTACGAAAGCGAGCGGACGGAGCAGGCCCAGAACGCGCAGATTGCCAGTCTGCAACAGGCGCAGGCCGTGCAGGCCGTGCGCCTGCGCCTGGGCCAGTGGCTGCTGCTGGGGGCCTTGGTAACAGTGCTGCTGGTGTCGGGCCTGGGCCTGTTTATCTACCGCCAGCTACAGGTGAACCGGCGCACCCTGGCCCAGCTGCGGCAAACGCAAAGCCAGCTGGTGCAGGCCGAAAAAATGGCCTTTCTGGGCGAGCTCACGGCCGGCATTGCCCACGAGCTGCAAAACCCGCTCACCTTCATGAAGAACTTTGCTGAAGTCAGCACCGACCTAGTGGAAGGCATGAACGGCGAAAGCAATGGCCAGGCCCCGGCGCTGGAAACCGAGATTCTGGCCGGCCTGAAACAGAATCTGCAGCAAATCAGCCAGCACGGGCAGCGCGCTTCGTCCATTATCAAGGACATGCTGGAACATTCCCGCTCCGGCACCGGCCAATGCCTGCCCAGCGACCTCAATGCCCTGGCCGCCGATTCGCTGTCGCTGGCCTATCAAGGTCTTCGCGCCACCGACAAAGACTTTTACGCCACCCTGAGCAAGGAGCTTGACCCCCGCCTGGGCCCGGTGGCCCTGGTGACGCAGGACATGGGCCGCGTGCTGCTGAACCTGTGCACCAACGCCCTGCACGCCGTGCGCCAGCGCCAGCGCGACCTGGCCCGGCAGGGAACCAGCGGGCCCGTCAGCTACCAGCCCACCGTGACGGTGCGCACCCGCCGGCCCGTCGATAAATCGATTGTAGAAATTCTGATTTCGGACAATGGCACGGGCATGCCGCCGCAGGTGCGCGAAAAAATCTTCCAGCCCTTCTTCACCACCAAGCCGCCCGGCGAGGGCACCGGCCTGGGCTTGTCGTTGAGTTACGACATCGTGACCAAGGGCCACGGCGGTACCCTTACCGTGGAAACCCGCGAGGGCGAGGGCACCGAATTTCTGATTACCCTACCCGCCTGAGCCGTGGATAAGTCAGCCAATCGGACGCGGGGTGCCGCCAGCTGGACCAACCGCCTGCGCCGCACGGTGCGGGGGTGGGGCCTGCGCGGGGCCATAGCTGGCAGCGTGCTGCTAAGTGCGCCTGTGCCCGCGCCCGCCCAGCCGCAACTCCAAACCCCCGCTATCGATAGCCTGCGGGCCGAAGTGCGTGCCCACTCTCAGCCCGACGCCGCGCGCGTCAAAAGCCTCAACGGCTTGGCTCTGGAACTGCGCAACAAAGCTCCGGACGAGTCGGCGGCCTTGTTTGAGGAAGCGCGCCAGCTGGCGCAGCTGCTGGGCTACACCGCCGGCGCGGCCGAGGCCGAGCTGGGCCTGGGGTTTTATCACCGCCACCGCAGCGAATACACCTTGGCCGAAAGCCTTTCGGAGCAGGCCAGGCGCGACTTTGAGCTGAGCGGCGACCGACTGGGGCAAACCCGCAGCCTCTACAACCAGTCGAGCGTGTACTCGGAGCAAGGGCTGTATGCCAAGTCGTTGCAAGCCAACCTGCGCGGCTTGGCCCTGGCCAAAGCGGCGCACAGCCAGAAATGGCTGGCCTTTCTCAACACCCAGCTGGGCATTACCAGCACCTACCTGCACGAGTATGAAGATGCCCGGCGCTACCTCATGCAGGGCCTGCGCTGGGCCCGGCGCTCGGGAGACCAAAACGGCATCGGGCATGCCTACACCGGGCTGGGCAACCTGTACCGTGCGCAGGGCCAATGGGCAGCAGCCCAGCGCAGCTACGAGCAGGATGCCAACATCTTCCGGCGGAACAACGACGAAACCGGCCTGATTTTCGAGGAGATTAACGTCGGCGACATGGAAGAGCGTCAGGGCCACTACCCCGAAGCGTTTGCCAACGCCCGCCGCAGCCTGCAGCGTGCCCAGCGCCTGCAAACCGTGGGCGAAGTGCCCCGGGCACAGCTCGTACTGGCCCGCACGTTTCTGCACACCGGCCGCCCCGATAGCGCCATCATCTATGCCCTGCGGAGCTTGCAGGCCACGCGCCGCAGCGGGGCCCGCCAATACAGCCGCGATGCCAGCCAGATACTGGCCCAGGCCTCGGCCCGGCGCGGTGATTTTGCGGCGGCCTACCGCTACGAGGAGTTGTTTGGCGCGTATCGTGACAGTCTTAGCAGCAGCGACTTGCAGCGGCAGGCCGCCGTGCTGGAATACCGCGCCGAGCTGGCCAAAAAACAGGCCCAGATTGGGATGCTCACCAGCAACAGCCGGCTTATCCAGACCCGCAACCGTCAGCAGGGCTGGCTGCTGCTGGGGGCCCTGCTGGGCCTGGGGGCCGTGGGTACTCTGAGCGCCGTGCTCTGGCGCAATAATCGGGAAAAGCAGCGGGCCTACGCACTGCTCAAGCAGCAGCAGGACGAGCTGCGCGCTGCCCAAAGCCAACTGGTGGCCGCCGAGAAATGGGCTTTCGTGGGCGAGCTGTCGGCCGGCATTGCCCACGAGCTCCAGAACCCGCTGGCGTTCATGAAAAACTTCGCCGATGTGAGCGTGGGCCTGCTCGACCACAGCCCCAACGCGCAGTCTGCTGGCCTGGAACAGGAAATAATGGCTGGCCTGAAACAGAACCTGCTCAAAATCAGTCAGCAGGGCCAGCGCGCTTCCGCCATCATCACCGACATGCTGGCCCATGCCCGCACCGGGACCGCCCCGCGCGTGCCCACCGAGCTCAACGCCCTGGTAGCCGAAGCCCTGGCGTTGGCCTACCAAGGGCTGCGCGTGCAGGATACCACCTTCCACGCCACGCTGGTGCAGGATTTTGCGCCTAATCTGGCCCCGGTGCCCGTGGTGCCTTCCGACCTGACCCGCGTACTGGTGAACTTGTGCACCAATGCCTTGCACGCCGTGCGCCAGCGCCAGCGCGAGCAGGAAGGAGCCACCTATCAGCCCACCGTGACGGTGTGCACGCGCCAAACCGCCGCCGGCACCGTCGAAATTACCGTGCACGACAACGGCACGGGGATGCCGGCGCACATCCGCGAAAAAATCTTTCAACCCTTTTTCACCACCAAGCCGGTGGGCGAGGGCACGGGCCTGGGCCTGTCGCTGAGCCACGAAATTGTGACCAAGGGCCACGGCGGTACCCTCACCGTGGAAAGCCAGGAAGGCGAAGGCACGGAATTCATCATCAGTCTGCCGCCGGGCGGCAAAGCATAGCGGCCGGGGCAGTACATTTCTATCCGCGTGGGCGGGGCCGAAACCAGATACGAAGAAAATTCGGCCGCACTGCCCAACTTTGTAGCGGCCCGCGTGCCCCTTCTGCTCTACTTTCTTGCTTCTGCGCTCCTTTCTCTATGGCTCACTCGGCTGGTTACGGCGACCTTTTTTTCCTGGCCCCGATGGCGTACGGCATGGGGCGCGGCCTAGGTAAGTTTCTGGACCTGCCGCAGCGGCTGCCGCGCTGGCACCGGGCGCTGAACTATATCTGGGTGCCGGCGGCGGTGCTGTTTGTCATTTCCCTGGCCTTCAATTTCAAATCGCCGATTTTGGGCGATGTGTACTGGCTGCTGGTGCTGTTTGCGCTGCTGGGCGTGCTGCTGGCCCTGCGGCACTACCGCCCGGCGCGTACGCTGCTGTTTGCCACGGCTCCGTTTGTGGTGTACAAGGTGCTCGAAATCATCATTGAAGACTCTAATGGGAAGATTCCCAAGAGCTTCGATGCTTTCCTCGATACCACGCAGGGCTTTGTCATCATCTGGATGATTACGTTCTTCTTCATTGCCCGCAGCCAGAAAAAGCAGCTCGAAAAAGAGAAGGTGCTGCGCGAAGAGGAGGAAAAAGCCAAGCGCCTCATCGAAGCCCAGAACGCGGAGCTGGAGCGCCTAGTGGCCGAGCGCACGGTCGCCCTCACACATCAGGCCCAGGAGCTGAGCAGTGCTCTGGTGGAGCTGCGCACCACCCAAGCCCAACTGGTGCAGTCCGAAAAAATGGCCAGCCTGGGCGAGCTCACCGCCGGCATTGCCCACGAGATTCAGAACCCGCTCAACTTCGTCAACAACTTCGCCGATGTGAGCGCCGAGCTCATCACCGAGCTGGAAGAAGAGCAAGCCAAGCCCACCCGCGACCTGGAGTTGGAAGCCGAGCTGCTGGCCGACCTCAAACAGAACCTGCTCAAAATCAGCCAGCACGGCGGGCGGGCGGCCAGCATCGTGCGCGGCATGCTGGAGCACTCGCGCACCAGCTCCGGCGAGCGCACCCCCACCGACATCAACCAGCTGGCCGACGAGTACCTGCGCCTGGCTTACCACGGCCTGCGCGCCAAGGACAAAACCTTCAACGCCACGCTCAAGCCCGATTTCGACCCCGCCCTGCCGCCCGTTGAGGCCATTGCCCAGGACCTGGGCCGGGTGCTGCTCAACCTGCTCAGCAATGCTTTTTATGCCGTGCGGCAGCGCCAGCAGCGCGGCGGCGAGGCCGGCTACGCGCCCACCGTGGGCATCAGCACCCGCCGGGTGGGCGACAAGGTGGAAATTCGGGTGCGCGACAACGGCCAGGGCATTCCCGAAGCCGTGCGGGCCAAAATCTTCCAGCCCTTCTTCACCACCAAGCCCACCGGCGAGGGCACCGGCCTGGGCCTGAGTTTGAGCTATGATATTGTGACCCAGGGCCACGGCGGTACGCTCTCCGTCACGTCGCAGGAGGGCAGCTTTACCGAGTTTCTGATTAGCTTGCCGATTAATCAAGTGGGCTAATTGCCCGCCGCTGTCTCTTTCTGGTTCTACCACCAGCCCCCGTTGCTAAGCCGCTGAACTATGGCGCATACTTAGCGGTTAGGGCTGGGCTTTGGCCTGCTGCTTAATTGAATAAGCGCCGGCTTTTATTGTCTGTTTTTCTAAGAACCAGTTCGTTGATTTCTATTATTACCCGGGTTGCAGCTTTTCGTAGGCTTGGCTGGCTGGGCATATTGCTGGCCGTGCTGCTGGCTGGCCCAGGGCCGGCGGCGGCCGTAGCGCCCTCGCCTGGTGCGGCCGTGGACAGCCTGCGCCATCTGCTGACGCTGCCCCAAACCGACTTCGACCGGGTGACGCTGCTCTGCCAAATCAGCGACCAGCTCTGGACCCAGCGCACCGATTCGGCCGCCGTGTACGCCAACAAAGCGCTGGCCCTGGCCCGCCGCATCCACTACCAGCAGGGCGAGGGCGCGGCCCTCAACCGCCTGGGGGCCGCCCTGCGCGAAAGCAACCTGGCGCGTTCGCTCGAAGTGTTCCAGCAGTCGCTGCGCATCGCCGAAACCACCCACGACCAGGGCCTGATAGCCCAGAACCTGCGCAGCATCGGCATCATCTACGTGTACCTGCGCGACAAGCGCCAAGGCCTGTCCTACTACTTCCGGGCCCTTAAAATTGGCGAGCAGCTGCACGACGAGCACCGCACGGTGATTGAGTTGAGCAACATCGGGCTGGCGTATGATTTGTTCGACCAGATTGATTCGTCCCGGATTTTTCAGGAGCGGGCCTACGCTCTGGCCCGCCGGCTGCATACGCCCACCAACTACATTTTGTACGGCCTGGGCAACGTGGCCCGCAAAAGCGGGCAGGTGGCGCAGGCGCGCTCCTTCTACCACCAGAGCATTGCCGAATCGAAAAAGGTGCACCACCTGCGCAGCCTCAACTTCGCCTACGTGGGCCTGGCCCAGCTCTACCAGCAAATCGGCCAGGCCGATTCCAGCATTTACTACGCCCGGCTGGGCTGCCAGGCGGCCCAGACCAACGGCTTTCTGCGCGGGGTGCTCAACGCCAGCACGCTGCTCACGCAGGATTTCAGGCAGCGCGGCCGTCCCGATAGCGCCCTCAAGTACCAGAGCCTCATGCTGGTGATGAAAGACACGCTGTTTGGTCAGGAAAAGGTGATGCGCCTGCAAAGCCTCAACTACCGCGAGCAGCAGCGCATGCAGGAAGTGGCTGCCAGCCAGGCCGCGTTGCGCGCCCGCTACCGCACCGCCGGGCTGGTAGCGGGGCTGGTGGGCCTGCTGGTGCTGGCCGTGATTCTGGCCCGCCACGGCGGCCAGCAAAAGCGCGCCCGCATGGCGCTGGAACAGTCGCTGGCCGAACTCAAAACCGCCCAGGACCAGCTGGTGCAGCGCGAAAAAATGGCCTTTCTGGGCGAGCTCACCGCCGGCATTGCCCACGAGCTGCAGAACCCGCTCAACTTCGTGAAAAATTTCGCCGAAGTGAGCACCGAGCTGGTAGACGAGATAAACGGCGACCCGCAAAACCCCGCCCGCGACACCACCCTGGAGCGCGAAATCCTCGACGGATTGAAGCAGAACCTCAAGCAAATCAGCCAGCACGGGCAGCGGGCCACGTCCATCATCAAGGGCATGCTGGAGCACTCGCGCACCGGCACCAGCCAGCGCCTGCCCACCGACCTCAACGCCCTCATCGAGGAAAGCCTGCGCCTGGCCTACCAGGGCCTGCGCACCAAGGAGAAGAACTTTACCGCCGAACTTATCACCCAGCTCGACCCCGCCCTGCCGCCGGTATCGGTAGTGCCGCAGGACCTGAGCCGAGTGCTGATAAACCTGTTTACCAACGCGTTTCATGCCGTGCAGCAGCGCCAGCGCCAGCACGACGGGGCCGGGGGCGAGTACCAGCCGGCCCTCACGGTGAGCAGCCGGGTGGTGGCGGGGCAGGTCGAAATCAGTATCAGGGACAACGGCACGGGCATGTCGGAGAAGGTGAGGGCCAAGGTGTTCCAGCCCTTTTTCACCACCAAGCCGGTGGGCGAGGGCACGGGGCTGGGGCTGTCCATGAGCCACGAAATTGTGACCAAAGGCCACGGCGGCACCCTGGCGGTGCAAAGCCGCGAGGGCGAAGGCACGGAATTCATCATCGGCCTGCCGGCCTAAGCCGCCCCGCGCCCTACCTTTGGCCCGACTAATTTCTCCGCCTCCGCCCCATGCAAATTCTGGTTGTTGACGACGAAACCGATGTGCGCGACCTGTTTCTGCAGCGCTTCCGCCGCGAAATCCGTAGCGGCGAGATGAGCTTCAGCTTCGCCTTTTCGGGCGAGGAAGCTCTGACCTACCTGCGCGCCCACCATTCCGAAGTCCTCATTATTCTCTCCGACATCAACATGCCCGGCATGAGCGGCCTCGACCTGCTCGGCCACGTCAAGGAGGAGTTCGAAATGCCGCCCACCACCATGATGATGATTACGGCCTACGGAGACAACGCCAGCTACCAGCAAGCCATGAGCCTGGGGGCCAATGATTTCCTGACCAAGCCCGTGGATTTTGCCGTGCTGAAGGAAAAGCTCCAGCACTTGCTGCCGTAAGCCGGCGTAGAAAGACGAGCGATAATCTGAGCGCCATCCTTTTCTGACGTATTTTCGTCCAATTATTCGCCTTCTGCCAACCCCTATGAAAACCAAGATTCTGGTGGTCGATGACGAAGCCGACCTCGAACTGCTTATCAAGCAGAAGTTTCGGCGCAAAATCCGGGAGAGTACCTACGAGTTTCTCTTCGCCACCAACGGCCAGGAAGCCCTGGAGCGCATCACCGAACACCCGGATACCGACGTCATCCTCTCCGACATCAACATGCCGGTGATGGACGGCCTCACGCTGCTCACGCGCACCCACACCGAGCACCCGGCCATGAAAACGGTCATCGTGTCGGCCTACGGCGACATGGGCAACCTGCGCACGGCCATGAACCGCGGCGCGTTCGATTTCGTGGTGAAGCCCGTCGATTTTGCCGACCTGGAGCTCACCATTGAAAAAACGGCCGACCAGGTGCGCCAGCTGCGCGACACGCTGCGCGCCATCCAGGAAAACAACATCCTGAAGATGTACGTCGACGAAACCGTGCTCAATTTTATGACGCGGCCCGACTTTGAAAACCGCCTCCTGGCCTCCGAAACCGTGGAAGCCACCGTGGTTTTCCTCGATATCTGCGGCTTCACCGCCCTAGCCGAAAAGCTGCCGCCCACCGATGTGGTGAGCCTGCTCAACACTTATTTCGACCTGGTGGTGAAGGAGTTCATTGCCCAGGGCGGCCACGTCGATAAGTTCATGGGCGATGCCGTGATGGCCGTATTCCGGGGTGAGCACCACCTCGACCGCGCCATCGACGCGGCCCTCTCGGCCCGCACCGCCCTGCAGCAAAGCCAGGCCCCGCTGCCTCCCGGCTTCGACTACCGCCCCCAGGTGAGCATCGGTGTAAACACCGGCGAAGTCGTGTCCGGCAACATCGGCTCGGCCTCCCTCAAACGGCTGGATTACACCGTGATTGGCGACGTGGTAAACATGTCGCAGCGGCTGCAGTCTGCCGCCAAAGCCGGCCAGATTATCATCAGCGAAGCCGTATTTGAGCGGGTGAAAGAGTCCTTCCACTGCCAGTTCGTGAGCGAGGTAACGCTGAAGAACAAGGCCCTGCCCGTGAAGATTTACGAGGTAGTGGAGTAAATTGTAGCGTGGACTTTGCGAGTCCGCGCTACAACTGCTTATTCCGTCAGCTCGCGCATCTTCTCGTTTTGCGTCCTGATGCGCTGGCACAGCATGCGTAGGATGTTGCGCAGCACCTCGGCACGCTCCTCCATCACATCATAGAAATCCTCCTGGTCGATGCGGAAGGCCAGCACCTCGCTCAGCGCTGCCGCCGTGGCCGAGCGCGGCTCAGCATCGAGCAGGGCCAGCTCGCCAAAAAAGTCGCCCGGCCCGAACGTGGCCAGCTGCTGTGGGCCGTTGAAAACGCCCACCTGCCCATCGTGCACGATGAAAAGCGAGGTGCCGATGTCGCCTTTGGCAAAAATCTCCTCGCCCTCCCGGAACGTTACTTCCTTCATGATGGGCACGATGCTGCTGAGCACATTTTCGGGCGTAGTGGCAAACAGGGCGGTGCTTTTGAGCACCACCACCCGCTCCAGAGCGGAGATTTTGGACTCGGTGGTCGCGTGCGAATGACTCATGGCGGGAAGATTGAGGGCGGATAAGGGCTGGCCTCGATGGGCTGCCAGTGAAGCGGCAGCCAGCTGGGCGCTTTCGCGCAGCAGCAGGTAATGCGAAGTGAGATAGGGGCGCAGTAGTTCCGGCGCATCGGGTTCGGTGGGCTGCCAGTGGCGCAGGGCCACACTCAGCGTCCACGACGTGAAAGTGGCATGGCCGCGCCGCAGCAGCAGCGTAGGCAGGGGTTCAGAGGCGGGTGGCACCTCGGCCACCAAGTGCGGCGGCGAGACTACCGCGCTGCCCGCCGCCGAGGCCGTGCCCATGGCCACCATCGGGTGCGGGCGGGCCGGCGCACTATGCGCCGTGAGGCTGGCAAACAGCCGGGCCTTTTCCGCCACCGGCGAATCATCAAGCAAAGCTTGCAGGCCCTGATAAATGGGCCTCGGAATTAGGTTGTCGAGGATTTCGAGGGCGTTGGCCTGGCGCTCGCGGGCGGCGTGCGCCACGTTGCGCTGGGCCGTCGCCACCAGCTCGGCATCATAAAGCTGAGCCAGCAGGCCGAACACGCGCTGGTGCAGCAGCGTCAGCTCATAGTCGATGGTGGCCGTGAAGTGCTTACCGCCGGTATTCACCAGCCCTTGCAGCAGCTGCGCGGCCAGGGTGAATTCTTCGCGCAGCAACTGCTCGAACACCGGCCGGTCGGCCGTGCGGGCCGGAAAGCGGCGCAACGCCCGCAGCGCCACCCCGCGCGAAAACAGGTGTGGGTGCCGGGCCAGCTCCACCAGCGCGGCACGGCTGGCCGACGTATCGAGGCGCTCCAGCACCGAAGCCAGGCGTTGCGGGTGGGCGGGCTCGGCGTCGTGCAGCAGGGCCTCACGCACCAGCGGCACCACGGGCGGGCCCAGCGCCACGAGGCTATCGGCGGCCGTTTGCCAGCGGTGCTTGTCGTTGAGGGCCGCCAATAGGTGGTGGGCCAATTCGAGGTGCCCCACAGTACCGATGGCGCGGAGGGCGGCCTGTGCTACCTCGGGTTTGGGGCTGGCTAGCTGGCGTTTAATTAACTCGTTTTGAATATCAAGTGGAAAAAACGGGAGCAAAGCCAGCGCGGCCAGTTCGGCCGTGGGACCGGGGTTATTTCCCGCACTCGGCAGCAGGCGGTAGAGGCTGTGCTGGGCGGCTTCGTGCTGAGAATCTGCTTCCAGGCTGCCCCGGATGGCGCCCTGGCGGGCAGCCAGGTCGTCGGCGGTGAGCAGTGCGGCCACGGCCGGCGCGTCGGGAATAGCGGCGGCCAGTCGATGGGCGGCGGCTTCGCGCACAGCGGCGGCGGGGTCGCGCAGGGCCAGGCCCTGGAGGGCTTCCACGGGCAGCAGGCGGGCTTCGGGCGTGGCCAGCAGGGCCAGGCGCACCCGCTCGTCGGGGTATTCCAGCAGGCGCGGGGTGTGTTCGGGTAGCGACTTGGGTTCGTGCTTGCGCAGCCAGGCCACGGCATTCAGTACCTCGGTAGGGTGGGGGCTGAGCAGGTGCGCCAGCACGACGTGGCGGGCCGCATCGGGCAGGGCTAGGTCGGCGGTTTCGGCAAAGCGGCGGCCCAGGCCCTCTTTCAATTCGGCCAGGTAATTCAGGTAGGTC
The DNA here is from genome assembly GCF_054783255.1 of Hymenobacter ruber. Lineage (NCBI taxonomy): Bacteria > Pseudomonadati > Bacteroidota > Cytophagia > Cytophagales > Hymenobacteraceae > Hymenobacter > Hymenobacter ruber. Next base: position 1,165,913 of record NZ_BAAGQX010000002.1, on the reverse strand, counting down.
CGGCGCAGAAACAACAGGGATAATAGCAGCAGCGCACCCATCCAGAAGAAAGGCAGGCCGCCATCGAGCAAACCCGACGAGCGTAGCGCGAAGAACAGCACGCCCGTGAGCGCCATGCCCACCGGCTCGTAAAAGCCCTTGGCCAGTGTGTGAGCGGCCAGCCGCTGCGGCGGGGCCAGCGGCTGAAACAGCACCAGAAACACGGGGTCGAACACGGTGCGGCGCAGCACTTCGAGCAGCAGGTATAGCCCGCAGTAGAAGGCCAATTGCCCTGTTTGCGAGTAGCCGCTAGCCACTTTGTAGCCGCCAAACACGGCCAGCGCCACCAGTGCCACCACCGGCAGCAGCCGCAGCGACCACTGCACACCGTAGCGCTCCAGCGCCTGCCGGCTTACCAGCAGCTTGAAGAACGTGGCCGCTAAGTACGTGGCCGCCAGCAGCCAGCCCACCGACTGCATCACGTCCTCCGACTCGTGAAACTTATGCTTCACGTTCAGAAAAAACATGTATTCCACGGCCGTAATCACCCCGGCAATGGTTATCAGGCTCAGGCACATAGCCAGCACCAGCTGGCTGCCGCCGAAGAGCTGCTGCACCAGCTTTTTCGCCGGCCGCACCACGGCCCGCACCGGCCGCGCTGTGGCCTCCACCACGTGCGAGCTGAGCGTGGCCCGCAGCGTGAACAGCGCCCCCAGGTAGGCCACAAACGACACGCCCAGCAGCACCGGCAGCTGTGCGTCGCCGTGAATCAGGGCGGCCAGCACGGCGCCCAATGCCTTGGCCGGCATGTCGCCCGAGCTGATGATGCTAAACAGGCGCTTGCTCTGCCGCACATCAAACACCACCGCCGAAACGCCCCAGAATTCGAGGTTAGTGAGCAGGTAAATGACGCGGTAGCCGGCCATGATGGCCACGGCCGCCGCCACCGAATGCCCCACCGCCACCAGCACGCCCATCACTCCGGTGAGGGCTACCACGGCCAGCAGCACGCGCACGGCCAGTTTTTTCAGCAGGTAATGATGCTCGAAATGGGTGTAGATTTTGCCCACGGCCATCATGGCCAGCGCGCCCACGATGTAGCCCAGCGGCAGGCTGTGCTCGGGGTTGTGCTCGAGCAGCAGCACGTTGGCCGCCACGTACACCAGCACCGAGCCGATGCCAAGCAGGAAATTATGCAGCAAAAACAGCCCCACGGTGCGGGTTTCGCTGGCTTTGATGCCAAACAGGTTTTGCAGAGAAGCGGCCGAAATCATGCAGGAAAGGGGGGCGGACCAGGTGGCCCGGCCGTAGCCAAAGATACACGGCATGGCAGGTAGCGTGGACTTTTAGTCCGCGCGTGGCGTAGCCTGACTGCTTGTTCAGTTACCCCTCACTCGCGGACTAAAAGCCCGCGCTACAAGTTAGCTACAGTATAATCCGCTCCGCTATGGGCTGGAGAGTAGCCGTATTCAGGCCCTTGAACTCGATGTACTTCACATTCGGCACCCAGAATGTGCCGCCCTCGATGCGCAGAAATACGCGCTCCAGCTGAATCTGCTTGCCGGCGATGGTGGTGTAGACGTGGAGCGCCTTATCCGTGGGTGAGCGCAGCAGGTAGAACCGCACTTTGTTGTAAGCCGCGAATTTCAGCTCGTACTTATCGGTCGCCAGCTTTTCGGCCGTGAGGCCGTAGGCGAATTTGCGCTGGATGAAGTTCAACTCCTTGCGCTCGCCGTGCTCGTCGTAGCGAATCCAGAACACGTTCACGGGCTCGTCTTCGTTGAGGTGCCCGGCGCGGTCCACGTTCAGCTGGTAGATGACGGTGTTGGTGTTCGGGTCGCGCTGCAGGTAAAAAAGCTGGTTGGGCACGCCGCTCGGCACCGGAAAAACGGTGGTTGGTTTCGGGGCCGGCGGCAGGGCGAAGAGTAGGTTTAAAAGCAGCAGGAAGGTCGTTGCCGACATTGTTTTGAAGGGAGTGAATGGGCCCGCAAAGGTACGCCCGTATGTAGTGCGGACTTTGTAGTCCGCGAGTGAGCGCAGCGAACCGCCGCAGCCGCACCACGCGACCGATGCTCGCTGCGCTCACTCGCGGACTACAAAGTCCGCGCTACTTCATCTGCCGGAACTTTCGCTGCATCACTTCCTGCACCGGCACCCCGGCAATCTTGCTTTCCAGCCACGAAATGATATCCAAATAGAGAAACGGACGGCCCTCGTAAGGCATCGCGGCGATGACAATGAGCTTGTCGCGCAGCCGGATAAACGCCTCGCGCACCTCGTGCGGCGCAATGCTGCCCACCGTGCGCAGAAACCGGAAAATCTCGACCTGCATGGGCTGCTGGTCGTCCATCTTGCCCAGGAAATGGTACACCGAGCGAATCTGATAATCCAGGCTCGCGTCGTCGCCGGCCTCGTAGTGGGCAATCAAATTCAGGATGCGGGCGAAGCATTGCAGGTCCTCGCGCAGGCTTAGTTCCTTGTGCTGAATAATCAGGTTCAGGTATTCGATGGCTTTTTCAAACTCGCCGCTGCCGAAATACAGGCTGGCAATTTTGTAGTAGAGCACCAGCGTGCGGTGTAGGTCGAGCTGCGGCTTGTAGCGCTCCAATTGCTCCAGCAGGTCGGGGATGATTTCCAGGCCCTCTGTGAAGCGGCCTTCGAGGAAATAAGCGTTGATGCGGTTGGTGAAGAGGTACTGGAAGAGCAGGATTTCGGTGTTGGGACTGCTGCGGCGGGTCTGGTTGGCGGCAAACTCTTCCAGGGTATTCAATACCTGCTTGAATTTGCTGTAGTACAGTAGGTTATAGAGCGAGGCTAGCAAATTGTGCAGGCCCTTGATGTAGAGCATGGTTTGCAGCTCCTTCATTTGCGGCGCGGCCTCAAATAAGTCGACCCACTTCTGGGCATAGCGGTAGCCGGCCCGGAAATCCTGGTCGAGCGTGTGGTACCACACGTGGGCCTGGTAGAAATACAGCTTCTCGAAAAAGCCGCCCTCGTTGGCCGGAACCGCGGGCATATTCTCTCGAAAAAATGCCGTGATGCGCTCGTGGTCGGCGCGGTTGCGGGCGTGTCCGGCTTTCAGGTACAGCCCATACAGCCGCAGCGAGGCGTTGCTGAGCGCGTGCTGGTTGGCCAGGTGGGCCACGGTGTCGGTGGCTTCGGCGGTAAGGGTATCGGCCCGGTCCTTCAGGCTGCGGGTGATGTACTGGCTTTCGATGAGCTTCTCAAAATCGAGGGCCAGCAGCACGATGTGCGGCATTTCGGCCTGGCGCGCGCCCTGCTTCACCTTTTCCAGCATCCGTAGCGCCTGCTGGTAGAAGCCCTTGTTGTAGAGCACGCGGGCGTAGTCGAGCTGCTCGTGCAGCTGAATATCGGGGTTCTGGCCGGCGTGGTACACGCGCAGGCTGGCCAGAATCTGGCGGTAGAGGTTGGCCTTGAGGTTGGCCAGTTGCACCCGCTTCAGACTGGGCACCTGGGCCATCACGGCGGCATCATCGGACGTTTCCAGCGCGTCGAGCGCATCGAAAAGGAGCAGGAATTTCAGGTCTTCGCCCGCGCCCGGCCGGCTGGTGAACAGCCGAAAATGGCGTTTCTCGGTCCGCGTCAGGGACTTTATCAGCTGAAAAACGGGCTCCGGGCTTTTGGTAGGCATTGTATAAAATGATAATTCAAGTATCTGATATAAAAATGGTTATTTGGTGAAAACCGGCTTTTGGAAATAGTAGATTTTTCAAAAACGCGGTTTTGCGGCGCTGGCGCGGGGGCCTTCTTGCCAACCTATTCACAACCGCCGCCCCTCAGTTCCGGGCGATTATCGCATGGCCACCCAGCAAATCCAAATATTCGATACCACGCTCCGCGACGGCGAACAGGTGCCGGGCTGCAAGCTAAACCGCGACGAGAAACTGCTCATTGCCCGCCAGCTCGAACAGCTCGGCGTTGACGTGATTGAGGCCGGCTTTCCGGTGTCGAGCCCCGGCGATTTTGCCGCCGTGCAGGCCATCGCCGCCCAAACCCGCGAAGCGACGGTATGCGGCCTCTCGCGGGCCGTCGAAAACGACATCCGCGTGGCCGCCGAGGCTTTAAAGTCCGCCCGCTACCCGCGCATTCACACCGGCATCGGCACTTCGGATGTGCACATTCAGCACAAGCTCTGCACTACGCGCGAGGACGTGCTGGCCCGCGCCATTGCGGCCGTGAAGCTCGCCAAAAGCTTCGTGGAGGACGTGGAATTCTACGCCGAAGACGCCGGCCGCACCGACAACGAATTCCTGGCCCAGGTGTGCGAGGCGGCTATCCGGGCCGGCGCTACGGTGCTCAATATCCCCGACACCACCGGCTACTGCCTGCCCCAGGAATACGGCGCAAAAATCAAGTTTCTGCACGAAAACGTGCGCGGCATTCACACCGTGCGCCTTTCCACACATTGCCACAACGACCTGGGCCTGGCCACCGCCAACTCCATTGCCGGCGTGATGAACGGGGCCCGGCAGATTGAATGCACCATCAACGGCGTGGGCGAGCGCGCCGGCAACACGGCCCTGGAGGAAGTGGTGATGATTCTGCGCCAGCACCCCTACCTCAACCTCGACACCCGCATCAACACCCGCCTGCTGGCCGAAACCTCGGCCATCGTGTCGCACCTGATGACCATGCCCGTGCAGCCCAACAAGGCCATTGTGGGCGCCAATGCCTTTTCGCACAGCAGCGGCATCCACCAGGACGGCATCATCAAGCACCGCGAAACCTACGAAATCATCGACCCGCAGGAAGTAGGCGTGGCCGATTCGTCCATTGTGCTCACGGCCCGCTCCGGCCGCGCCGCGCTGGCCTACCGCCTGCAGAAGCTGGGCTACGACTTCGAAAAGCCCGAGCTGAACAAGGCCTACGCCAGCTTCCTGCAGCTTGCCGACCGCCAGCGCGAAGTGGTCGACAAAGACTTGCACCAGCTGGTCGAACAGGAGAAATTAATGACTGCTAATTGATTAAAAGATAATACTATGACTGCCGCTGAAACGCATTATACCAGCCTTGCCGCTTCCACCGACAACCACCAACCCGAACAGCCGGCGTCGCTCCCCCAGCGCTGCGCCGACTGGATTAGCTACGCCGTCGCCGTGATTCAGCAAGCCGCCCCCACGGCCGCCGACTTCACCCAGGCAGAAGGCTGAACGATGTAGAGACGCGACGCTTCGCGTCTCGGCGTCAGGTCCACCTGAATAGCACCTCGTTTTTTTCCTCCAAAACCACCTTTACGCTGAGACGCAAATATGCGTCTCTACACCTCTAAAAATGGCGAAGTCCTTATTCGATAAAATCTGGGAAGCCCACGTGGTGAAAACTGCGCCCGGCGGCCTGGATATCGTGTATATCGACCGGCACCTCATCCACGAGGTGACCAGCCCGCAGGCGTTCGACGAGCTCGAAGCCCGCAGCCTGCCGCTGTTTCGCCCGGCGCGCATCCTCGCCACGGCCGACCACAACGTGCCCACCCGCCACCAGCACCTGCCCATAGCGGAGCCGCTCAGCCGCTCGCAGGTGGATAAACTCACCGCCAACTGCGCCAAGTACGGCGTGGAGCTCTACGGCCTGGGCCACGCCCGTCAAGGCATTGTCCATGTTATCGGGCCGGAGCTGGGCCTTACGCTGCCCGGCACTACCATCGTGTGCGGCGACAGCCACACCTCCACGCACGGCGCGTTTGGCGCGGTGGCCTTTGGCATTGGCACCAGTCAGGTAGCGCAGGTGATGGCCACGCAATGCCTGCTACTGAGCCGCCCCAGGCGCATGCGCATTTCGGTGGAGGGCGAGCTGCAGCCCGGCGTTACGGCCAAAGACCTGATTCTCTACGTGATTTCACAGCTCGGCACCGGCGGGGCCACCGGCTACTTTGTGGAATACGCTGGCAGCGCCGTGCGCGCCCTCAGCATGGAAGGCCGCATGACGGTTTGCAACATGAGCATCGAAATGGGCGCCCGCGGCGGCCTCATCGCGCCCGATGAAACTACGTTTGCCTATGTAAAAGGCCGGCCCTATGCCCCCCAGGAAGCCGCCTGGGAGCAGGCCGTAGCTTATTGGAAAACGTTGTTTTCGGACGAAGACACCGTTTTCGATGCCGAGCATTGCTTCGACGCGGCGGCGATTACTCCGATGATAACCTACGGCACCAACCCCGGCATGGGCATCGCGTTGAATGGGCACATCCCCAGCGAGGTGCCGGCCAGCGAGGCCGAAAGCTTCGACAAGTCGTTGCAATACATGGGCTTTCAGCGGGGCGAGTCGCTGCTGGGCAAGGAAATCAACTACGTGTTCATCGGCAGCTGTACCAACTCGCGCATCGAGGATTTGCGGGCGGTGGCGGCCTATGTGCGCGGCAAGCAGAAAGCCGGGCACGTGGAGGCTATCATCGTGCCCGGCTCGAAGCAGGTAGAGCAGCAGGCCAGAGCCGAAGGGCTGGATAAGATTCTGGCTGAGGCCGGCTTCGAGCTGCGCGAACCCGGCTGCAGCGCCTGCCTGGCCATGAATGAGGACAAAATTCCGGCCGGCGCTTATTGCGTAGCTACTTCAAATCGAAATTTTGAAGGGCGACAGGGGCCGGGCTCGCGCACGCTGCTGGCGAGTCCGCTGGTGGCGGCCATTACGGCGGTGCAGGGGCGGATTGTGGATATCACGCAGTATTTGAATTGAGTTAAACCTGTCATCCTGAGCGCAGCGAAGGACCTTATCACGCTTGAAATATCCGAATTACTGCACGTCGTTCTGACCTGATAAGGTCCTTCGCTGCGCTCAGGATGACAGACGATTTTGTTGCTACTCCAAATGGAAAAATTCCAGACCCTGCATTCCGCCGCGGTGCCGCTGCCGCTCGAAAACATCGATACGGACCAGATTATTCCGGCCCGTTTCCTGAAGGCGACTACGCGCGAAGGCTTTGGCGAAAACCTGTTCCGCGACTGGCGCTACTACCCCGATGGTACGCCGAAGCCCGACTTCGTGCTCAACGATGCGTGCTACGCCGGCCAGATTCTGCTGGCAGGCAAGAATTTCGGCTGCGGCTCCAGCCGCGAGCACGCGGCCTGGGCGCTGTACGACGCCGGCTTTCGAGTGGTGATTTCGAGCTACTTCGCCGATATTTTTCGGGGCAACGCACTGAATACCGGCCTGCTGCCGCTGCAAGTGACCGATGCCGAACTGGCCCGCTTGTTTACCCTGGCAGAAAAGGACGGCGATACCCAATTCGTGGTGAACCTGCCCGAGCAGACGCTGCACGTGCCCGCCACCGGCGACAGTTTCAACTTCGAAATCGATGCCTACAAAAAGGAATGCCTCATTAATGGCTACGACGATATCGACTATCTGGTGAGCCAGAAGCCGGCCATCGAAGCCTACGAACAAAACCGACCCTGGACCTGGGAAACAAAATGGTAAGCAAGAAAATAGCCGTGTTGCCCGGCGATGGCATCGGGCCGGAAGTGTGCCGGCAGGCCGTGAAAGTGCTCGAAGCCGTAGCCGAGCGGTTCGACCACCGCTTCGACCTCAGTTCGCACCTGATGGGCGCCTGCGCCATCGACGCCACCGGCAACCCCCTGCCCGACGAAACCCTCGAAGCCTGCCGCGCCGCCGATGCGGTGCTCCTGGGCGCCATCGGCGACCCGAAATACGACCACGACCCCAGCGCCAAAGTGCGCCCCGAGCAGGGCCTGCTGCGCCTGCGCAAGGAATTGGGTTTGTTCGCCAACATCCGCCCCGTCACGGCCTACGACGTGCTGCTGGCCCATTCGCCCCTCAAAAAAGAGCGCATCCAGGGCACCGACATGGTTATCTTCCGGGAGCTTACGGGCGGCATCTACTTCGGCGACAAAGGCCGCACCGCCGATGGCGAGGCCGCCTACGACCATTGTACCTACAGCCGCCCCGAAGTGGAGCGCATCGCGCACCTGGCGTTTCAGGCCGCCGCCGGCCGCCGGCAAAAGCTGACGCTGGTTGATAAAGCCAACGTGCTGGAAACCTCCCGCCTCTGGCGCGAAGTGGTGCGCGAAATGGCTTCGCATTACCCGGAAGTGACGGTGGATTATCTGTTTGTGGACAACGCCGCCATGCAGGTTATTCTCAGCCCCACGCAGTTCGACGTGATTCTGACCGAGAATATGTTCGGCGATATCATTTCCGACGAGGCTTCGGTCATTGCCGGCTCCATGGGCCTGCTGCCCTCGGCCTCCATCGGCGAGGCGGTGGCGCTGTTCGAGCCCATTCACGGCTCCTACCCGCAGGCGAAAGGCAAGGGCATTGCCAACCCCATTGCCGCCATTCTTTCGGCCGCGATGCTGCTGGAGCACCTGGAACTTCCTGCCGAAGCCGCCTTGGTGCGCGAGGCCGTAGACGAGGCCCTTAACAACGGCATTCTCACGCCCGAACTGAACCCTACCGCGCCTTACACCACCGAGGAAGTGGGCAATTACATCGCCTTCTGGATTGCCGATTCCAACGAGAAGCAATGGAACAAGAACAACGTGGAAATTGGCGTCAGCACGATTATTTGATGGCAGGATGTCCTTTTTCGGCCCGGCTTCTGCCCTATACCGTGTGCAGAATGACGTAGAGCGAGACGCTCGAAATCACTCCCCACAGCAACACGCCCAGCAAATATGGCTTGGCCCCTACCGAGCGCAGCGTGGCCGCCGACAGCCCCGCCCCGATGAAAAACAGCGTGACCGTAAGGCCGATTTTAGCCAGTGCCACCAACACCGGTCCCAGCGGATGCAGGGCAGGCACGTAGGTATTGAGCAGCATGGCCGCGATGAAGCCGAAGATGAAATAAGGAACCTTGATTTTAACGCCCTTTTGTTTAAAAATGAGGGCGGTGCCGATGCTGACCGGGATAATCCAGAGGGCGCGGGCCAGCTTGATGGTGGTGGCGACTTGCAGGGCCTGGTCGCCGTAGACTTTGGCCGCGCCTACCACCGACGAGGTGTCGTGGATGGCAATGGCGCACCACAAACCGAACTGCTGCTGCGTCATGGCCAGGGCGTGGCCTATGGGCGGGAAGGCGAACAGCGCAATGGCATTGAGCACGAACACTGTGCCCAGCGCCACCGACATTTCCTCGTCCTTCGCCTTGATAACCGGGCCCACGGCCGCAATCGCACTACCCCCGCAAATGGCAGTGCCGCAGGAAATAAGGTGCGTAACGTGGCGGCCCAGCCCCAGCCAGCGCCCCGCAAAATACCCCAGCACCAGCGTGCCGAAGATGGACGCTACCGTAAACAGAATGCCCTCCCGGCCGGCCTGCACCGCCGCGTGCGCATTCATGCCGAAGCCCAGACCCACCACCGAGTATTGCAGTAGCTTGGCGGTGGCCATCCTGGTGTGGCGGGCGAAGGGGTTGCCCAGCGTTTGGGCCAGCAGCAGGCCCAGCGCCAGCGCCACCGGCGGCGAGGCCCACGGCGTGAGGCAGAATAGCAACAGCAGCCCAAACACCACCTGCCGGCCCGTAACGGGGTGGCCGAATACCAGATGCGGCGTGTGGAAGTGTCGGAAAATACCAGTATCGGCCGGGCCGGCGGGAGGCGGCGCGGTGGGTGGCAACAGGGTGGGATGGGCCATGAGGCAGGAGAGTGAGTGCCCCAAATTTACGGCGACGCCTGTAGGATAGGTAATTGAAAAAGGTTATTCGAAATTACCTGTGGTTATAAAAAGGGATTAAGCTGCTGCTGGGCGAAGCTGAGAAACCGCTGGGCGGCGCGGGGCAATTGCTTGCCCTGCACCCACACGGCCTCAAACTGCCGGGTGAGGCGCAGGCCTTCCACGGGCACTATTTCGAGCCGCCCGGCGGTGAGTTCGCGGGCCAGCGCCCGGCACGATACAAATCCCATTGCCTCGGGCGCAGCTTCGAGGTAGCCCTTGATGGATTCGGTGTTGTCGAAATAAAAAGCTACCGGGAGGGCGTTGAGCTTGATTTTGAGCTCGCGCAGGGCAAACTCCAGCACCTCAAGGGTGCCCGAGCCGCGCTCGCGCAACACCAGCGGGTGGGCCAGGGCCTCGGCCAGGGGCAGGGGCGTGGTGGGCGGGCCGGTGGGCGTGGCCCGGCGCACGGCCACCAGCTCATCGGGGAGCAGCAGCTCGTAGTGCAGGTCGCGGCTGCGGGAGCGGCCTTCCACAAAGCCCAGGTCGAGCTCGCCGCGCAGCAGGGCCTCGGCAATGTGCTCCGAATTAGCGTTGGCCAGGGTGAGCTGCACGTTGGGGTGGCGGGCCTGGAAGGCGGGCAGTACGCCCGGCAGCACGTACTGGCAGAGGGTGGTGCTGGCGCCCAGGCGCAGGCGGCCGGCGGCTTCGTCGGGGTCGCGCAGGGTCAGGAGCTGGTCGTTGAGCTGTTGGGCCGAGGCGGCCACGGCTTCGGCGTGGCTCTGGAGCAGGCGGCCGGCTTCGGTGAGGGCCACGCGGTTGCCGCGCCGCTCCAGCAGGCGCTGGCCGTAGTGCTTTTCCAGCTCGTGGATGTGCTTGGTAACGGCCGGCTGCGTGACGAACAGCTCCTGGGCGGCTTTGGTGAAGCTCAGGTGCCGGGCCACGGCCTGGAACACGCGAAGGCGAAAATCAGACATGGCCGAAAGTACGCGCTGGCCGCTTTCAAACGCACGAAAAAAGCCCTGGCCAGAATTGACCGGGGCTTTTTCATGTGGAAAGGAAAGGGCAAATTATTCCACGCTCAGCGGGCGGCTCAGGGCCACGCCGTCCACGGTGAGGCGGCAGGTGTAGAAGCCGGGGGCCAGCTTGGCGGCGTTCAGCTCGGCGGTGAACTGGCCGGCGGCACGGGTTTCGCCATCAATCAGCTGGGCCACGCGGCGGCCCAGGTTATCGAAAACGGCCAGGCTCACCACCGCCTGTTTTTGCAGGCTGAAAGGCAGCTGCGTGAGGCCCGAGGTGGGGTTGGGGTAGGCTGGGGCGAAGGCGGCCGACGTGGTTTGTACGGTGCGGGTGGCCGACACGAAACCCACCAGGCTCGGGCCGGTAAAGTCGTCGAGGTACACTTTGCGGCGGTCGAAGGTGTTGGGGGCCACCAGCAGCACAATCTCGTTCAGGCCGGTATTGGGCGTGCCGCTGGGCGCGTTCACGAAGTTGAAGCTGAGGGTTTCCCAGGCGTTGGTGGCCGTGGTGGTGGCGGTGTATTCCGAGTTGCGGCCGGCCGGGTAGTTGGTGGCCCCGGCCACGGTCGAGTCCTGCAGCGTAATCTGATAAACGGTGCCCGGGGTGGTGCTGAACACCTTCAGCGTCATGTGCAGGGTGTTGTTTTTGAAGTTGGTAACGTCGGCCAGGGCCGCGCCCCGGGGCTGCATCACGAAGGAATCGTACTGCTGGGTCGAGCGGGTGTAGCGGGCCACGTGGGCGCTGGTGTTGCCGGTGCTCACCGAGTTGTTCAGGGTATCAACCTTGAGGCCGCCGGCCGTTTTGTAGGCGATGTACTTGATGACGCGAGTGCCCTCGTAGTTGTCGTAGAGCTGGCGCACGGCCATGCCGGTGCCGGTGGGCGGCGTTACGGCCACCAGCTCCGGCCCCATAATGTCGTCGAGGTAGTACGTGGCGGCGTTGTTGGTGCCGGGCGCTACCTGAAACAGCATCTGGTCGATATCACCCGACAGCACCGTCGCATCAAAATTGCCACCGCCCGCCGCGCTGGGCGTGAAGGTGAGGGTTTCCCAGGCATTGGCCACGGTGGTCACGGCCGTGAACTCGGTGCCGAATTTACCGGCCGGGTAGGGCAGCGTGTTCGATTTGGTGCTGTTTTGTAGCACCGCGCCCACCGTGATGCCCGCCGCCGGGCTGCGGAACTTGATGCTGATGCGCTTGGCGCCGCCCGTGGCGTAGGCGGCCACATCGGCCATGCGGGCGTTGTTGGGCTTCACCACCAGCACGGCGTATTGCGCGCTGCCCTGGCGGGTGTAGGAGGCGCAGGTGGTGCTGCTGTTCACCGTGTTGGTGCCGGGGTTGGGCGTGTTCTGCACCAGCGTACCTTCCACCACCGGGTAGGCCACAATGCGCGTCGTCTCGAAGTTGTCGTACAGGGTTTGGGCCGAAGCAGCCTGGGCTGCACCGGTAACTAACGCTGCGGCGCACAGTAGTTTGGTAAAGTTGTTCATGTGGGAATTGGTGAGAAGGTGAAAAATTGGGATTGGGTTTGAATCTGGTTGGCTACTCCTTTTTCATCTGGTAGAAGCGCACGTAGTCCACCACCATCTGCTGCGGAAAGGCGGCTTCGTCGATACCCTTCTGGCCGCCCCACTCGCCGCCCACGGCAATGTTGAGCAGCAGGTGGAAAGGCTGGTCCCAGGGCCAGGTTTCCCAGCCGGTACCCTCGTTGCGGTGAGCGAAGTAGATTTGGCCATCCACCTGCGCCGTGATGGTTTCCGGCGTCCATTCCATGGAGTAGGTATGGAAGGCCGAAATGGCGTCGGGCAGCTTCGTGATGCCGGTTTTTTGGGTGTTGATGCGGAAATAGTAGGCCTTGCAGTGGGTGGTGGCGTGCACCACGTTGGGGTCGTAGCCCACATGCTCCATGATGTCGATTTCGCCGTTGTCGGGCCAGCCGTGGTTGCCGTAGGGGTTCTTGTCGGGCAGCATCCAGATGGCGGGCCAGGTGCCGCGGCCACCGGGCAGCTTAGCCCGAATCTCGAACCGCCCATACAACTGGCTGCCGCCCTTGCCGCGCGATACCAGCCGGGCCGACGTGTAGCCGTTGCCGGCCACCAGCGCCTCCTTGCGGGCCTCGATGATGAGGTTGCCGCCCTCCACGCGGGCGTTTTCGCGGCGCTTTTTCGTGTAGTACTGCTCTTCCTTATTGCCCCAACCGCTGCCGCCCACGTCGTAAGTCCACTTCGTGGAATCGGGCAGGCCGGCGTAGTTGAACTCGTCGCTCCAGGCCAGCTTGCTGAAGGTGTAGCGCGGCAGAGCCACGGCCGCTTTCGGAGCTGGTGCAGTACCGTTAAGCAATAGCAGCAAGCCGGGTAGTAATGTGGAAATCATGCGGATAAGTGGAAAAAAATGGGGATAAATCCCGGGTGGCTTCAAGGCCGAAAAGAACAATGCCTATTGGCCGCCAGCCCACTGGACCGGCGGCCAACGCCCAATCCGGCGGGGTATCTCACCAAGCCCCGGCCGGAGTGAACGGCGGTATCAGGCCGGGCTACTCCTTGTATTTGTAGTAGCGCACGTAGTCCACCAGCATCTGCTGGGGGAAGGTGGTAGTGCCGTCGGGGTTGCCGTCGAAGTCGCCGCCCACGGCCACGTTCAGAATCATGTAGAACGGGTTGTTGAAGGGGTAGGGCGAGGCCTGGGCCTGGGTGGTGGTGAAGTACTTCACGCTGTCCACGTACCACTCGGTTTTGTCCTGGGCCCGGATGATGCTGAACGTGTGGAAGGCCTGCGAAAAATCTCCGCCACCGGGCAGAGCATAAGTTGTGGAAAGCGGCTGCGGCTTGGTAGCCACGCTGTTGCCGAAGTGCAGCGTGCTCACGTTCACCTGCGGCGTGCTGCCGCGCAGCTCCATAATGTCGATTTCGCCGCAGGCCGGCCAGCTCACCTGGCTGTCGTTCGAGCCCAACATCCAGATAGCGGGCCAGATGCCCTTGCCCTTGGGCAGCTTGGCACGAATGTCGAGGCGGCCGAAGGTGAAGTCGCGCAGGCCTTTGGTGTTGATGCGCGCCGAGGTGTAGGCGCGGCCGTGGTAGGCCTCGCGCTGGGCCGTAATCACCAGGTTGCCGTTGGTGACGCCCAGGTTGTTGCGCGAGTCGGTGGTGGCCTGCAGCTCGTTGTTGTACCACACGTCCTTTATCTCGGGCACCCACTTCTGCGGGTTAAGCGAAGTGCCGTCGAATTCGTCGCTCCACACCAGCGTGCGGTAGCTGCCGTAGGATTTAATGTCGGCATTCACGGGCTCCGGGGTTACCGCCGCGGTTTCGACGATGGTCGGGCCGGGCGGGTTCTGGGTGCAGCTGCTGGCGGCCAGGGCTACGGCCGCCAGGGCCGGAACGAGTCGCGGGGAAAATGAAAATAGCGTCATGAGAAGGTCGAAAAGGATAGGTGGGAGGCTTATTTCACCCGCATCTTGAAGGTGAACACCGGGTCGGCCGTCGGGCCGCCGGCCCGCAGCACCATCGTGCGGTTGTTGATGGACAGGATGCGGTAGGTGTGGTCAGCCCCGGCATCGGTGGCCCCGATGAAGGCCGTGGGGGCCGTCAGCACAAACTGCCCCACTCCCGCGCCCGACGCCTGCCCAAACGTGAACGTAGTGGTGAGCGAGCGCGGCGCCTGGCACGAATACGACCCCGCCACAAACGTCTCCGCCTTGGCATCGTAGATGAAGCTGTGGCTGCTGGTGAAGGTGTATTCATCGTCGGCCTGGCAGGCGGGCAGAGTGCCGGCCGCCACCGTTGGCCCGTTCGGGTAGTAAGATTCCGGCGCCGCCTCGGTGCCGACCGTAATGGGGTTCGTCACCGTGTTATCGAGCACCCAGGTGCGCGAGCTACCCCCCGTGAGCCGGCGCTCGGTGATGACCAGTTGGGGCGGGGTGGGCATCAGCGTTACTTCCGTGATGGTGCCGTTGGGCTTGGTGCCGCGCAGGCGCAGCACGGTGGCCGAGGCTTCCACGATGTCGTAGGTTTTATTCACCACCGAGTCCGTGAGGCCGATAAAGGACTTGGGGCGTTGCAGCACAATCTGCCCCAGACCATTGGCCAGAGGGCGGAAAATGAAGCTGCTCTTGCCGTTCAGGTTCGCGCCGCAGTTGTCGCCGCCATCATAAGTGTAGCTAAATGTCTGGTCGAACTGAAACTGGTCGTCGCCCTGGCAGTCGGGCAGCACGCCCGAGGCGCTGAGCTGCGTAGTGCCATTGGCGGCGAAGGTTTTGATAGCGCCCGGCTGGTCCGAATACGTCCAGCTGGTGGTATTCGACTTGCCGCAGTCGATGAGGGCGGCATAGGCCGCATTGCTGCAAATCGATGGAATGGTGACATCCATCGGCGCGGTGCCCGTGCCGCCCCGGCCCGCCACCACCAATTTTACCTGGTAGGTGCGGGGCAGGGTGTAGGTGTGGGTCACGTCGCGGCCCGACACGAGGGGCGAGCCGTCGCCAAAATCCCACTGGTACAGGAAGCCGTCGGCGCTGGTGTTGGTGAAAGTGGCCACCACCGGATACACGGTCGTGTTCAGGGACACGGTGAAGCCGGCGGTGGGCACGGGGCCTTCCAGCGAATCCACTTCTTTTTTGCGGCACGAGCCCAACGCCACGGCCCCCAGGGCCAGCAGCAACGCAGATTGACGGAAAGAGCAAAGCATGGGAACGGAGGATAGCATGGGTGGGAATGAGCCGATTCGCTTAGTAGCCATCGTTTTGCGTCAGGTTGGGGTTGGCGTCGCGCTCCGACTGCGGAATGGGCAGCACGACGTTGAAGGGCTTGATGCCCTTGCTAATGAGGTGGGCGTTGGTGAGCAGCTTATTGGTGCGCTTGAGGTCGAACCACCGGTCGTCCTCGAAAGCCAATTCGTAGCGGCGCTCACGCAGCACGGCGGCCGCAAAGTCGTTGGTGTTGTTGCTGTTCAGGTCGTGGGGCTGGGGCGAGGCGCTGCCCATGTCTTCGCCAAAAGCCCGGCGGCGCACGATGTTGAGGTACTTGAAACCATCGGGCGAGGCGCCCAGGCCTTCGGCGGCAATGAGGTACACTTCGGCCAAGCGCATCACCGAAATATTAAGCGGCGAGTCCCACACGTTGGTCACGCTTTTGGGCACCAGCCACTTGCGCACGTTGTAGCCATTGGGCGAGCCCGCCAGCGAGGCTGGCTGCGAGGGGTAGGTGCTGCCGGCCGGGTAGGGGTCGCCGGGCTTGAAGATGGTGACGGCCTGGCGGCGGTCGCCGGCCTCGTAGCCGTCCACGAAATTGGGCTCGGGGATGTTGAAGCCGTAGCCGCCCTGCGGGGCCAGCCCTTGCCCACGCGGGGCAAAAAACTCGTTGCCCACGAAGCCCAGGTGGTTGAAATCGTAAGACTGCGAAGGGTCGTACACAAACTGCACATCGAACAGCGACTCCTTGCCGTTCTCGTTTTCCAGCTTGAAGTTGTCGCCGTAGTTGGCCCACAGGCTGTGCGGGCCAGTCGTGATGATGAGCTGGGCCAGGCGGGCGGCTTCGGCCTTGTTGCCCAGCGTGAGCTGCACTTTGGACAGCAGGCCCATGGCGGCCCACTTGGTGGCGCGGCCCAGGTCGGC
Organism: Hymenobacter ruber; assembly: GCF_054783255.1. Taxonomy (NCBI): domain Bacteria; kingdom Pseudomonadati; phylum Bacteroidota; class Cytophagia; order Cytophagales; family Hymenobacteraceae; genus Hymenobacter; species Hymenobacter ruber. The sequence continues at coordinate 1,149,685 of NZ_BAAGQX010000002.1, read as the reverse complement.
GCCGCTGTAGCTGCCCAGCAGGCTGCCGCTGGCGGCCGTCAGGTCGGTGATAATTTGCTCGTAGACCTTGGCGGCAGGCGTGCGCGGAATAGCGGCATCGGCCGGGCTAGCGGGCGGCGTGGTCAGCAGCGGCACATCGCCGAAGCAGCGCACGAGGTCGAAATAGTACTTGGCGCGCAGGAATTGCGCCTCGCCCAGGCAGCGCGTCCGGATGGCCGGGCTCATGTTGGTGATGGTGGGCACTTTTTGCAGCACCAGGTTGGCCGTGCCGATGCCCACGTAGCAGCCGGCCCACAGGGCGCTGGTCATGGGGTTGCTGCTGGGAATGTTGAACTGGTCGAGCTGGATTTCCTCGGCCCCGTCGCCGCCGCCGCCGCCGCCGGTGTTGGAGTTGTCCGACATGATGTCGCCGATGCCCCACAGCGAGTAGTTGTACTGGCCCTTGCGGCTCAGCTGCGAGTACACCGCGTTGGTGGCCAGGATGGCGTCGGTTTCGGTCTTGTAGAAGTTCTCGGTCGTGAGCTGGTCGCGGGGCGACTCATCCAGGAATTTTTCGCCGCAGCCCGAGAGCAGGCCCAGGCTCAGCAGAAAGCCCACGGCGGCGGTTTTAGGGAGGAAGTTCATCTGGTGGGAGAGATAAAAGCGACTGATTAGGAAAAGGCGGCCCGGCGCTTAAAAGCCGATGTTGACGCCCGCCAAATACACCCGCGACTGTGGGTACACGCCAAAGTCGATGCCGCGGCCGCCGAGCTCCGGGTCGAAGCCCGTGTATTTGGTCAGGGTCACCAGGTTCTGGCCGGTCACGTACACGCGCAGGCTTTGGGCGGCCACGCGCTGGGTGAGGGATTTGGGCAGGTTGTAGCCCACAGTCAGGGTCTTGATGCGCAGGTAGGAGCCGTCTTCGAGGAAGTAGCTGCTCACGCGCAGGTTCTGGTTGGGGTCGCCGGCAATGGCGCGGGGCACGTCGGTGCTGGTGCCGGGGCCGGTCCAGCGGCCCAGCACGCGGGTGCTGCTGTTGCCGTTGCTATACAGGCCGCCTTCGGTGTACACGCGGTTCAGGTTGTACACGTCGTTGCCCTGCGAGCCCTGCACAAACACGTTGAGGTCCAGCCCGTGCCAACTCACCGTGTTGTTCAGGCCGTAGGTAAAGTCCGGGTTGGGGTTGCCGATGAAAGTGCGGTCGGCGTCAGTGATTTTTCCGTCGCCGTTCAGGTCCTTGAAGCGGATGTCGCCGGGGCCGGTGCTTTTGCCGGGGTCGGGGTTTACGGTCTGGGTGGCGTGGTTCTTCACATCCTCCGGCGTCTGAAACAGGCCCTCGGCCACGTAGCCATAGAACGCGCCGAAGGGCTGGCCCTTGTCGTAGCGCACGATGGCCGTGCCGTTGCGGTTGGTGGCCCCATTGAAGGCCGTGCCGCCCGTGCCCAGGTCCTCAATCCGGTTTTTATAGGCCGAGAACACCGCCGAAGTCGTCCAGGTCAGGCCCCGGTCGCCGCCCACTAGGTTGCGGGTCGAAACCGACACATCAATACCCCGGTTGTACGACACCAGCGAGTTGGTAGGCACGGCCTCGTAAGTACCCGTCACGAGGTAGGCCGGTACGTTGTTTATCAGGTTGGGCGAGCGGCGGTTATACACGTCCACCGTGGCCTCGATGCGGTTGCCGAACAACCCCACGTCTACACCAATGTTGGTTTGCACGTTGTCTTCCCACCGCAGCTGCGTGTTCTGGGCGCGGGTAGGGGCCGCCCCCGAATTGATGGTCTGCGTGCCCGTGGCCACGTTGGTGGGCCCAAACGGATAGGTAATGCCCGTGTTGATGGTGGCCAGATAAGCAAACTGCCCGGCGTTCAGTGGGTTGCCCACGCGGCCGTAGCCGGCCCGCAGCTTAAGGTTGCTGATGACGGTGATGTCCTTAATGAATGCTTCCTCCGACAAGCGCCAGCCCACCGAGGCTCCCGGGAAGAAGCCAAACTTGTAGCCCGTGGCAAAGGCCGAAGTACCGTCGTAGCGCAGCGTGGCCGAGAAAATGTACTTACCGGCAAAGTCGTAGTTCACCCGGCCGAAGTAGCTGGCCAGGCGCGTCTGGCTGCTGGTGCCGCTGTTGGTCTGGTTGGTCTGCGGGCCGTTGTTGAGCTGCTGCAGGTCGTTGCTGAGGTAGCCCACGCGGTTGGCGCTCACCGAGTTGAAATTGAACTCCTGGGCCGACTGCCCCAGCAGCACCGTCACCTGGTGCTTCTCGGCAAACAGCCGGTCATAGGTCAGCGTGTTCTCGATGAGGTAGCCGGGGTTGTAGTTCGAAAACGCGTAGGCCGACGCCGTGCCCGGGCCGTTGCGCGGCGAGTTCGGCCCCAGCGAAGGCGTGAAGCCGCTGCCGTTGTCGAAAATCAGGTCCACGCCCACGTTGGTGCGGAAACGCAGGTTTTTCAGCGGCTCCACCTCGGCGAATACCGTCGACAGCACCCGGTTGCGGTTAAACTTGTTGTTGGCAATCAGCGACTGCAGCACCGGGTTGGGCTCCACGTAGTTATCAGCTTTCACAGCTTCGTACCAGGTGCCATCGGGGCGGTACACGGGCAGCACCGGCGGGGCCTGCAGCACGTTGTTCAGCACCCCAAACTCGTCGTTGCCGGTGTTCAGCTGCCGGTCGCTCAGGTGCGTTACCGACAGGCTGTTGCCAATTTTCACACGCTTGCTGAGCTGGATGTCGCCATTGGCCCGCAGCGTAAAACGCTCAAAATTAGACCCATTCAGCGTGCCGTCCTGCTGGAAGTAGCCGCCCGAAACCGCGTAGCGCGCCTTCTCGCTGCCACCCGCCGCGCTCAGATTGTAACTCTGAATCACGGCCGTAGGCCGGAAAACGGCCTTCTGCCAATCGGTGCCCGCGCCCAACGATTTGGGGTCGCGCAGCTTCTCCTGCACCGGCGAAGAGCCCTGTGCCAGAATGCTTTCGTTGTTGATAACCGCATACTGCTCCGCGTTCAGCAAATCGAGCTTGCGCCACACCTGCTGAATGCCGCGGTAGCCGTCCACGTTGATGCTGGAAGTACCCGCCTTGCCGCGCTTGGTGGTGATGATGACCACGCCGTTGGCGGCCCGCAGGCCGTAAATAGCAGTGGCCGAAGCATCCTTCAGCACGTCAATTGTCTCAATGTCATTGGGGTTGATGGCGTTCAACTGGTTTTCCACGCTGTTGCCACCCGCATCTGACGATGGCAGCGGAAAGCCGTCCACCACGTACAGCGGCGAGTTGTTGCCGGCCGACGTGATGCCGCGTACCCGCACCTGCGTACCGCCTGCCCCACCCGGCGCGCCCGAATTCTGCGTCACGGTCACGCCTGCCGCGCGGCCTTGCAGCGCCTGCGTGGGGTCGGCCACCGGCTGGGTAGCAATGTCACGTCCCGAAACCGAGGAAATGGCGCTAGAAACGCTGCCCCGGTCCTGGGTGCCGTATCCCACCACCACCACTTCGTTCAGCTTTTGGGCATCTTCGCGCAGCGTGACGTTAATGGGAGTACCACTGGCTACCACCGCTGTTTGGGTAGTGAAACCCACAAAGCTGAATACCAGTGTGCTGCCTTCGGGGGCATTCAGTGAAAAAGTACCGTCGAGCCCGGTGGAAGTGCCGAGGGAAGTGCCACGCACCAGCACGGTCACGCCTGGCAGGCCATTGCCGTCGGCGCCGGTCACGCGGCCGCTCACGGGCACATCGGCCGCCGGGCGCATTACCGGGCGGGTAGCGGCCGCTACCGGCAGGCCGGCCGCCAGTACCGGCAGCCCGCAAGCCAGCAATACGGTGGTGCGCCGCAGTAGCGCAATCAGGTAAAAAGTTCGCTTCATGGTGGGAGTTTTAAAAAGCGGTAAGCGAAGAGATTGGCTGCCGAAACGCGGCCAGTGGTTTTACGAAATGATTAGTGCGGCGCGGCGGCCGTAGCGCTGCGCGACTGGTCAGAAATTGAGCGCACAGCCCCCGTGGTTTTGCCCGAGGCTGGGGTGGCGCTGGCCACCGGCCCGGCCACGTAGCGGAACCGGGCCGTCTGGGAGCCCACGCGCAGGGTGTACCAACCGGTTTCCAGCTGCGGGCGGCCCTGGCCATCGGGGTAGCTCAGGTCGCGCAGTGGGTCGATGTCGAATGCCAGCTGCTGACTTTGGCCGGCGGCAAAGGTTTGTTTTTCAAAGTGCTTCAGTATTCGCACCGGGCGGGCAATGCGGCCAACTTCATCGGTCAGGAACCAGAGCACGGCTTCCTGGCCGGCCCGGGGGCCGGTGTTGGCCACGCGCACCGTGGCGCGCAGTCGGGCGGCCGGCCCGGTCAGCACCGAGTCGCTCAGGGCTAACCCGGAGTAGGCGTAAGTGGTGTAGCTCAGGCCCTCGCCAAACTCGGTCAGCATCGAGCTTTTGTACTTGGCTCCCGGCAGCGCATAGCCCGCGCCAAAGTCGCTCAAATCGAGACTGTTCTCGTTATTGTCGTGGTGGTAATTGGTGATGTGGCCGGCAAACTGCGGGTAGGTAAATGGCAGCTTGCCGCTCGGATTGGTCTTCCCACTGATGATTTCGGCCAGCGCCGTGCCTCCGCCGTAGCCCGGCAGCCCCGCCCAGATAATGGCCGACGAGCCCTCGGCCACGCCGCGAATAATAGCCGGCCGCCCGCCAATCACGATGAGCACCGTGGGCTTGCCGCTGGCCTGCGCCGCCTGTGCCAGCTGCTGCTGGTCTGCGGGCAGGGTCAGGTCCGAGGTGTTGCCCAGGCCTTCGGTGTAGGGCCGCTCGCCCAGGGCCAGCACCACGGCATCAGCCTGCTTGGCAGCGGCAGAAATGTTGGCCAGCAGCATCTTGCCGGCGCCATCGCGGTAGGGCAGCAGCTCAACTTTTGCCTGCGGGTACTCCTGCCGTAGCGCCTCCAGCAGCGTGGGCACGTCCTTCGGGTAAGCGTCTTCAGCGCGCCCTTGCCAGGCCAGCGTCCAGCCGCCGCAGAGGTTGGCGCGGGAGTCCGCCGAGGGGCCAACCACCAGCAGCCGCTTCACGCGAGCCGGGCTCATTGGCAATACATTGCGCTCATTTTTAAGCAGTACCACCGACTCACGGGCGGCGGCCACGGCCTGCGCCCGCAGGGCCGGGTCGCCGATGCGGCTAAGCCGGTCGGCGCGGGGCATGGGGTTTTCAAAAAGGCCGATTTCGTCCTTCATCTGCAAAATCCGGCCCGCCGAAAGGTCAATGCGGGCCTGCGTCAGGCGGCCTTCCTGCACCAGCTCCTTCACGATGCGGCAGAAGCTGGTGGTGTAAGGCGTCATGGCCATGTCCACGCCTGCGTCGATGGCCATCCAAGTAGCTTCCTTCTCGTTGGGGGCCACTTTCTGCACCCGCACCAATCGGTTGATGTCTTCCCAGTCGGTTACGGCCACACCTTTGAAACCCATCTGGCGGCGCAGCAAATCGGTGAGAATGGCCTTGGACGCATGCACCGGTTCGCCATTGATTTCGCCCGAGTTAATCATGATGGATTTCAGGCCGGAATCGATTGCGGCCTGAAACGAAGGCCGGAAGAACTCCTGCAGCCGCTGGTCGGGGATGAGGGCATTGGTGCGGTCCCAGCCGTTGCGCGGGTCGGAATAGCCCAGGAAATGCTTGCCGCAGGCCGCTACTTTGTAGGGCGCAATTTCGGTATTGGTCTGAAGTTCAACGGTGAAAGCAGTGCCGAGCGTGGCTGCTACCAGCGGGTCTTCGCCAAACGTTTCGTAGAACCGGGGCCAGTAGGCATTCAGGCCCAAATCCAGCACCGGGGCAAATACCCAGTGGTGGCCCAGGTCCGCCGATTCGAGGATGGTGGCGCGGGCGGCCTGTCGGGCCAGGGCCGGGTTGAAGCTGGCCCCCAGGTTGATGTTGTGCGGGAAAATGGCCGTGCCCCCCACGTAGCTGGCCCCGTGCATGTGGTCGATGCCGTAAATCATGGGGAGGTGCAGCCGCGACTCGCGCAGGGCAATGCGCTGGAGCGCGGCCGAGTAGCGCAGCCATTGCACGGCCGGCACCGCCTCCCCGTTGATGAATGAGCCAATATGAAAATCCCGGACCAGGCCCGCCGCCTTGGCCGAGTCGAGCGTGACGTCGCCGTTGGAGCCGGTATGGTTTATCGCCGAAATGTTCAGCTGGGTCATCTGCCCGATTTTATCCTCTAGCGTCATCTGTGCGAGCAACTGTTGCACGCGCGGGCTGAAGGTGGGCGGGGCTACTTCTGCGGTTGGGGCTTCAACCTGCGGGGGAGTAGTGGCCATGGGCACAGCCCCGCGCTGGCAGGCGGCCAGAAGTGGCACTGTCAACAGCAAGCTGTGCCATACTCGAGAGTGGCGTTGAGCTACCCGTGCCGGAGACCGGCCAGCAAGTAAACGAGAGCGAAGAAGGGAAGAGAACAGGGCCATCTGGAGTATTCAGTTGGCCAAATGTAGACGAGTGTGTTTGGCAACTGCAACTCAATAAATGCCCTGAAATGCCTGATTCGACCGTTTTGGCCATCATGGTCAGCAGGGCTTATACGCTTGCTGCACACGCACTCATTTCTTATTCCCGCTTGAAATAAGTAGCCAAAGCGTTTTCAGTTTTCGTACCGCTGGCTAAAAAACAATGAAAAAAAATAGTGTTTACTGAAAAAAAATTGGCATTATTTACCAATTTCATAATGTTGGGCAAAAATGCCGCCTATTATGCTGCCAAGCGGGCAAACCGATTACGGCACTCAACACAAACGTTACCGGAAAACAATGGGTACTTAATCGGCGGTTTTTACGGCCTCATCCTCCTCCACTTCGGCTTCGGCGGCGGCATCCAGCAGCACGTGCGTCCACGGTTCGCCTTCTTCAAAGTCGGGAGCCTGACGGCGGCGCTGCAAGGCCTGCAATACCTTTTGGGCGAAGGTCCAACTGGTGGCCTGACGCAGGTCCAGGATTCGGGCCAGTTCGGAGGGTGAGTAATTGCCCTTGTGGGCGTGCAGCAGGAATACCGCGTACAGCGCCTTGACGATGGAGAACTTGCACTTTTGCAAGAGCGTGCCTGCTGTGGCCGACTCCACGTAGCGGCACCGGGTGCAGCGCCGGGCGTGGGGCTCGCGGGCTTCGCAGCTTTTTTCGTGGCCGCACTTGCGGCATTGGTAGTGGCCGTGGCCCCATTTCAGGTCGGCGAGGTAGCGCAGGCAGGCGTCCTTGTCAGGATATATCTGGCTGAACTCGCCGAAGTCTACTTCCTTCGATTCGATGCGGGCGGCCTTCTCAGCGTGGAGGTCGCGGCTCAGGTCGCCGTTGAGCTTTTCGATGGCGGCCGATTGTAGGGCCAGCAGGCCGTTGGCCTGCAGTAACTCGCGGTTTTGGGCGGCTACGGTATCGTTTTGCAAGCGGAGCTCAGTAGTGCGCAGGGCTACCAAGCCTTCCAGCTCGGTATTGAGCTGGTCTTTAAGTGCTTGGTTTTCGCGCATTTGCTCCACGAGGCGGTCCTGGGCCTGGTGCTTTTTGCGGAGCTGCTTGAGCAGGCGGTTCTGGGTGAGCAGGGTCGTGTCCATCAGGCCCTTCAGCTTTTCGCCCAGTGCGTAGCTCAAAATCACGACTTCCACCACGAAGGCCGCGTTGAGACTGTACACGGTGTACACGTTGCTGTAGAAGTTGATGCCCAGCTTGCGCATGATGAGAAACGTGAGGCTGGTGGCTACCAGCGCCTGCGCCAGCAACAGGTAGCGGGCTGGCTGCAAACCGCTACGATAAGCTTGAAAAGCGGCATAATACAGCAGGCCATACGGCAGCAGGTACAGCCAGAAGCTGAAGCCGGAGTGCACCACGGCGGCATCGAGCACCAGCAGGGCCGTGCTGCTGCCCACCACCCACTTCCCGAGGCGGTGCAGGGCTGGCAGGCGCGAAGCCGTGTCCAGAAAGCCACTGGCATAGGTGGCAAACGTGAGTAGCAGCAGCACCGGGGCGAGTGCGCCGACGAAGTGATTCAGCTCGGGCGATGCCGACCATAAATACTGGAAACCCAGCCCGTCCTCGGTCAGAAACAATAGCGTGCCACTCAGCACGTAGAGCACGTAGTAGAGGTAAGTGCGCTCCTTCAGGAAGAAGAAGAGAATCAAGTTATACAGCACCATGATGAACAGGACGCCGTAGAACATACCCAGCAGCCAGTATTGCAGCGACAGCTCCGGGATGAGGCCCGCGCCGCTGTGCAACATGGCCCGGAAGCTGGTGCGCGTGTCGGAGTGCAGGCGCAGGTAGTAGGTGGCAGTTTCGCCGGGCCGGGGCGGCAGGTCGAACAGGAAGTTTTTGTAGGGATGTGGGCGCGTAGCGAAGGAATGGCTGGCCCCGGTGGCCACGCTGTCGTAGGCCGTGGCCGAGCCGGGGCGCGGCGCGTAAAACACCGCCTGCCCGATATGCGAATCGTACAGCTCCAGGTACCAGGCGGCGTTTTCGGCCGGGGCATGGCGCACCGTAATGCGGAGCCAGTAGGTGCTGTGCGGATGCTGAATATTGGGTGGGTGACCCGAGCCGCGCAACACCACAAACCGGCTGCGCCAAGCCGGCGACTGCACATCGACCAACCGGAGCCGGCCGGTGGGGTCTTCCAGCATGCTGTAGTAATTCTCTTCTAGGTAGAGGGCCGGGTGGGTGGGGCTCACGGCCAGCGTGTCTTCGGGCTGGGCGGCACGAGCCGGGCCACCCAGCAGGGCCAGCACCAATAGCAGCCCGAAATGGGCAAGCAGGTCGTTTGGGGCCGCCGGACGCTTAGCCGCGGCCCGGCATTGCATGTGCCAGCGTAAATAAGTGAGTAACCACATACGGCCCCTAAAATACAACAGTCCGCCCAGCGAATAGCCGGGCGGACTGTGGAGGCGGAAGCTGCCAAAAATCAGAGGCGGAACTGCGCCCCGAACCGGATGCCGAAGTTCTGGTGGCTGTTGTCTGGTCGGCCCGGGGGCGGGGGCGGGGGCTGGTCCCGATAAGTAAGGCGATGCAGGAAATCGACCCGAATGAACTTGAAGATATTTTCGATGCCGTAGCCCACTTCCACATAAGGCTCCCGAATAGCGCCGGGCAGGTAATTGGAGCGGCCGTTGGCATCACGCGCTTTGTCCGACAAATTACCGTACAGCACGTTGGCCGTGCCCACCAAGCGCCAGTTCAGCGTGCGGATGCCGGGGATGGCGTTCAGCAACAATCCTTCGAAATGCTGGTCGAGACGAACCGATACCGAGCGGTCCGTCACGAACTCGAAGTAGTTCATCAGGTTGAAGGCGTTGGGGTTATAGAAAATGGTCTGGTTGCCCAACGGAGCTTTCAGGATGATGTAGGGCAGCGGTGTGGGAATGTAGTTGCCCTCGACGCGGTAATTGAGCCGGCCGAAATAACCCACCGACAAGCTGTGGGTGATGGCCAGGTTGAGCTTGTGGTACATGTTGTGGCCCCGGTACCACTCAATAGACCCCAGCGTGTAGCGGAAGTTGAACACCGGCCACCGTTTCAGGCCCACGGCCCGGCGGCGGTTTTCGCTCTGCACCAGGGTTTCATCGGGTGCGTAGCGCGATTCCGAAACCAGCTCGTTCAGGTGCAGAATATCGGAAGGCGGCGTGTCGTTGGGGCCGCTGGGAGGCGCTATAGCCAGCGGAAACAACGGGTCGATAAACTGGTAGCGCGCGGTCATGGTCTGGGTGAAACCGTGAAACAGGTCACGCTGCACACTTAGCGCAACAATGTCGCGCAGCGCTGGGCGCTGAAAGCGGCCCCAGCGCGAAGCCGCCAGAAACAGGTTGTTGTTGTCGAGGAAGTCGTTGTCGAGCAGCGCGGTCTGTTCCACGTCGTGCTTAAACTCGGCCGAAAACACCGTCCAGTGGCGGCGCTCAGCAATGTAGCTTTCGCGCACGCCATACTTGAAGCGGCCATCCTGGGTGCCATAGGCCACGAAAGCCTGCGTCAGCCAGTCGCGGCTAATGAGCGGGGTGGTGCGGAACCCAATCCGGAAGCGGCTACCCTCGAAATCGTTGTGGGCGTACAGCGTTGAAATGGGGCCGATGTCGAGTTTGCCCACGCGCTTGTAGCCGTTCACAAACAGGTCCACCCAATCAAGCAGGTTGCGCACCGAGGGCAACTGCTTGGCCGAGTCGAGCACGGCAAACACCTGGCGCTCGCTCAGGCTCAGCGTGTCGGGGCGGTGGGTATCGAAATAGCCCCCGGCCCCGCCCTGGGGCAGGCCGCTGAGCAAACCGCCCGCGGGCGCATCGGCCGGCTCCATCAGCGACGACACGATGGGTTGGTCGTAGAAGCCGGTTTCGTCGTGAATCTTGTTGCGCACGAAGTTGCTGCTCACCGTGGTGTAGCGCACCAGCATGGCCGCTTGCTTCTCGTAGGGCCGCACGCTGATGAGCAGCTTGGTGCGCGTGGGCAGGCCGGCGCCCTCACCGGGCGAGGTCAGTTCCTGCGACACGCGCAGGTCGTTCACGAAGTTGATGTTGGCCTCGGGGCTGGCCACCAGGTCGAGGCGGCGCAGCGCGTAGCCCTCCTGCGTAATCCAGATGGTGCCTTTGAAGGCCAAATCGTGGCTGCGCTTGGGCGTGACGGCAATTTTGTAGCAGAAATCCTTGCCCACAAACACCGAATCCTGCAGCTCGTAGTCGTAGGTGCCGCGGCCGCCTTCGGCAATGGGCGAGATGAAATCCTTGCCCAGCACGTTTTGCCAGTTCGGATAAAAGTCGAAGTTCTGAAAGTTCGAGCCCAGCATCTGGCTCAGGATGGAACCTTCGCGGGGGCCCACGCCGCGCATCTGCTTGTGCAGCATGTCTTCGCGGCGCCGAATGGGGTTGTTGCGCTGGTACACCCGCGAGCCCACTTCGGAGGCAAACACGGGCAGCGGCGCGTCGGGGTCGCCCACGGCGGCAGCGCCCTGCCGCACGGCCAGCGCCCGAATGTCGCGGATGGCCTTGCGGTTGTTAAGGGCCGCCGGCACGTCAATCAGGCTGGTTTCGATGCGATTGTAGGAGTCGTATTCGGCCGCTTTCAGGTAGGTGCGGGCGTTTTCGGGCTTGTGCTTCTGCACCTCGCGCAGAATGCGGAAGGCGGGGTTTTCGGGTTGGCGCGAGCTCACAAACACTTCGCCGAGCGTGACCCCTCCGGTTTTCATGCGGAACAGCACCGTTTGCATGGCCGCGTTGCTGAGCTTGCGGCGCTGCGTGGCAAAGCCAATGGCCGAAACCGCGATGGAGTCGGGCGAGCCCGCCACGCTCAGCTTGAATTTGCCGTCTAAGTCGGCCGTGATGCCGGCACTGGTTTTAGGAATAAAGATGGACGCAAACGGCACCGGCTCGCCGTTGGCTGCTTCCACCACTTGGCCACTGATTACAATACGCTGGGCGGCGGCTGGCAGTGCCAGGAGGCACACCAGGAGCAGCGGAGCAAGAAATTTCATACGAAGTATAAAAGAGCCAAATGCCAAAACCTTAAGTGGTCCGGCAATTTACGCAAAGCGCAAGCGGCTCCCAACTAGTTCCGTGCCGAAAACAGGAAAATTTCTGGTGAAAGATTAAACCTGCCAAGTGAATAGCTGTCGGGCGTCGACCAAACGTGTTGGGAACGTTTGGGGACAAAGAGTAGGGTGAAGCGGCGGCCAAAAAAACTCCCCGCCCCAGCCAAAGCCGAAGCGGGGAGCAGGTAGCGAAAAATTGGATATTGACGACCTCAGCGGATGACCAGGGTGCCGCCGCCGCTGGTGGGCAGGCGGCGCTCGCCGGCGGCGAGCACGCCCCGGGCCTGGCCAAAGGAAAAACCGGGCGTATTGGCGCTGAGCCCGCTGATATTGCCTGCGCCGGAGGCCACCAGGTTGCCGCCGCCCGAGGCCACGACGTTGCCGCCGCCGGCTGCTATTACATTGCCACCTCCGGAAGCCACGACGTTGCCGCCCGAGTTCAGCACCGAGATAGCGGCTACCTGGTTGCCTTGCAGCACTGCCACGGCGAAGTTGCCGTTGGCCAACGGGGCGTAGCCCAGGCGCACCCCGCTTTGCAGGTACTGTTTCACGTAGCTAGCCAGCTCATTGTAATTGCCCCAGCTGCCGTTGTTGTAGAGGTGAATGTTGCACTCGCAGACTTCGCCCTGGCCCACGGGGGCGCGGTTAGCCATCTGCCTGTAAGCCTGGGCAATCCATGGGTCGCGGCATTGGGCCGAGGCTGTTGGGCCGGATAATATGAAGGCGAGCGCCAAGAGTGAAAAGAGCGTTTTGAGCATGAGCTACAGCGTGAAAAGGGAATGCAAAAACGGCCAGCCGGCCGGCCCGTCCTTCGGGTGCGTCGAAACTAGCCAGGGCGTACCCGCGCCGCCAAAGCGCGTCTACCAAGCCCCCCGGAAAGTCGACGGAGGTAATTGGGGGTCGATAAACGGCTGAGGGGGACTTACCGGAACTCGTCGACGCTGCGGTCGGTCAGCCAGATTTCGGTGCCCGGCGGCAACGGGCTGGCGGTTTCCATATTGAGCAGCAGCCCGCGCACCGGCCCGGGAGCAGCGTCGGGGCGGCTCACTTCCTCCACCGTGGCAGTGCCCGGCTGCCGGCTGCCATCGGGCAGAATGGCGACTACCGCCAGCGCCGTGTGCAGGGCATGGGGCAGCAGCAGCGGGGTGGGGCCATCGGGCAGCGCCAGCAAGCCCAGGCCCGGCAGGGGCCAAGTGGCGGCTATGCGCAGGAGCAGGTTGGTAACTGGGGCATTCATAGCCCGGCTTACGAATTAGGGCGCGCTGGGGGCGTGTTCTCGGCTTCTAGGGTGGGCGCGGGTTCCGGCTTGCCAGCTTTGGGCAGCGGCCCGAGATAGTTGGCCGCGTTTGAGATAACGAAGACGGTGGACACGAAACCGGAGATTTTTTCCAGCAGCAACAGCACCTGTGTGGGGCCGGCCGCCGCCGTTACGCTGCCGCCCGAGTTGCTGATGAGCGTACCCACGCTGTGGTAGAATAATTGCCCGAAGATTTCCAGCTCCGAGCCCGGCCGCAGCCCGGCGAAGGCGTCCCCATTCACGCGGTAGAGACAGTAAAAATCCAGGGCGAAGGACAGCGCAATCATGCCCAGATTGAGCGACACCAGCAGCAGGAACTGCTGAAACGTGTCGCGCAGGGCCGCCAGCGCCCGGAAATTGTGCAGCAGAAAGTAGCCCGTTTTGCCGGCCGCCGCGGCCAGCAGCAGGCCCGTAATAACGTCGGGCGGCAGGCCCTCGTGCTTGTCGAGCAAGTAGAGGGCGAGGCCCAGCAGCAGCAGCAGCCCGTGCTGCCAGAGCAGGCGGTGGAGTTGGTTTTGCAGCAGCACTTGTTTCATGGGAGTGTAAAGAAGGCGCGGCGGGTGTAGAGCGAGTGAATGTAGCGTGGACGCTGCGAGTCGGTGCATCCGTACTTTCGCAGGCGCGGCCCCGCAGCGTCCACGCTACACTTCCACTTTCAGCGTAGCGGGCGCTTTGGTCACCTCAAATAGCTCGCCGTGGGGCACGATGGTAATCTGGCCGTATTCCTGGAGCAGCATTTTGTAGGCTTCCGAAACCGGGCGGGGCCGGCGGTCGAGGTCGAAAAGGCCGCAGGGATTCACGGTGCCCACTTTGCGCTCAAGGCCCTTGTCCCAGTCAAGCTGGTCGATGAGCGAGTACCAGGTGAAGCCAAGCACGGGCACACCTTCCTTTCTCATCCTCAAAATATTCACCCACTGCTTCCAGAGCCAGGTGGGAGCGTCTTTGGCCTCCAGCACGTTGGTTTCGGTGTGCATCACTGGCTTTTTATAGCGCTGGTAGTAATCATGGGTGATGTTGTACCAGCCCAACACGTCCATGCTGGTCTGGATAGAGCCATCGGGCAGCATAATTTTCTCGTTGCGGCCGTAGTAGTCATTGCCCATTATTTGGTAGCCGGGCGGCTCGCCGGCCATAAACCAGTCGTATTCGCGCCGCGTCAGGCCATTGTCGTAGAGATAGTTGAGAACGTCGCCCTCGGGGTGGTGGCCGTAGAGCAAATCAAGCGCTGCAAAGCGCAGCTTGTTCTGTATCTGCACCTCAAACGTGTGCTCGGCGCGCAGCTCGTGGGTGAACTCGGCCGACTCGCTCTGCACGATGATGCAGTCGGGCCGGTGCTTGGCAATGCGCTGCGTACCCATGATGCTGGCGGCCACAATGTGCTTCAGCGCCGTCACGAAGGCCTTGTCCGACTTCAACTGCTCGTTCCAGATGCCGTCTTTGGCGCTCATCTTGGCCGTCACGTAAATCTCGTTCACGGGCGTATAAAAACGCACCCAGGGGTAGCGCTTCACTACTTCCTCGCAGTAGGCCGCAAAGTGCACCGGCAGCTCGGGGTTCTGGAAATTGCCAATGAAATCAGGCACGCCGAAGTGCATCAAATCCAGAATCGGGGTGATTTCCAAACGCTGCATTTCGGCCATCGCCCGGTCGGCAAATTCCCAGTCGTACTTCGTGGGGCTGAGCTGGATTTTGTAGTAGGGCAGGCCGTAGCGCAGCACTTTCAGGCCCATGTCCTTCACCAGCGCCAGGTCTTCCCGGTAGCGGTTGTAGTGGTCGCACTCGGCCAGCAAATCGCGGCGGGTTTTGCCACCGTCGATGGTTGGGTAGCTGCACTCGATGCCGGTGGCGAACATGAAGTTGTTGGGCAGGCCCGTGGGCAGGCCATTGCCGTTGTGCCCGCGCGCACCGCCGTATTCGTCGCCCTCGTAATTGCCGTCGCCGAAATGTTCTTTGATTTCCGTGAGAAAGGATTTCATTACAATTATTAATGATTGACGGTTAGTGGCTAATTGTGAGGCGAATAAGGCGGGTTAATCAGAAGCTGTTAACCACTAGCCGTTAGTCATTAACCATTACTTGAGGCTTTCCAGAAACTTATCGGCCGTGCGCAGGCTCAGGGCCATAATGGTCAGGGCCGGGTTCACGCTCAGGGCGCTGGGAAAGGTCGAGTTGTCGGAGATGTAGAGGTTGGGCACGTCGAAGGCGCGGCCGTTGGCATCCACCACCGCGTCGTCGCCGCTCCGGCCCATGCGGGCCGTGCCGATAACGTGCGCGTAGCGCTGAAACGCCCAGATGTCGGTGGCGCCGGCGGCTTCCCAGATGCCGCGCATTACCTTTTCGGCGTGGGCATTCATGCGCTGCTCGTTTTCCTGGGCCGTGAAGTGCAGGCGGGGCTTGGGCAGGCCGCGGGCGTCTTTTTCCTCCGCCAATTCCAGGAAATTATCAGCGTGTGGCAGGCAGTCGCCCAAAATGTTGATGCCGGCAATGTGGTTATAGTTGCGCATGTAGTCGCGCAGGGGCTGGCCCCAGAGCTTGCGGCCCCGCGCCACCTGGCCCGCAAACGTCACGGGCATCACCCCGATGCTTTGCAGCAGGTAGCCGCCCGCAAAGTCGGCCCCGGCGGGCCGGTGCGTGTCCTGCGAAATCAGCCCGCCCGGAATGCCCTTGTTGGGCCGCACTTCATCGGCAAACGTGCCCCACACCTGCAGGCCGGGGTGGGCCATCAGGTTGCGGCCCACTTGCCCGCTGGTCAGGGCTAGCTCGTTGAGCAGCAGCAGGCGCGGGGTTTCTACCGAGCCGCCGCACAGGAAGAGGTGGCGGCAGCGCTGGCGTTTCTGCTCGCCGTTCTGGGTGTACACCACGCCCGTGACATAGCCCCGGGCATCGCGCTCAATCTCCGTCACGAAGCTGTTGGGGCGGATATCAGCCCCGTGTTTCACCGCCAGCGGAATAAACGTCACGTCCATGCTCGACTTCGCCCCGTTCGAGCAGCCGGCCTGGCAAAAACCGCGGTTGGTGCAGGCCTCGCGCCAGCCCACACCCTCCTGATAGTAGCGGGCTGAAAGCGCCGCATTGGCCGCTGGTGAGGTTCGAATCCCCATTTTCTCCGCGCCGCGCACCATCAGTTGGGCGGCGCTATTGAGCGGCAGCGGGGCCATGGGGTAGCCTTTGCGGCGTGCGGGCCCCCAGGGATAGGGCGTGGGTCCCGAAACGCCGATAAACTGCTCTACTTCTTCATAGTACGGGGCCAGTTCCTCGTAGCTCACCGGCCAGTCCTCGCCCTGCCCGAAGTCGCGGCGGATGTGCAAATCATCGGGCAGCGGGCGGGGCGTGTAGGCCGTGTAGTGCAGCGTGGAGCCGCCCACACCGGTACCGGAGTTGTTCTTGCCCATCGCCAGCGGGTCGTGGCCGGCCGCCAGCCGCTCATCGTTCCAAAACAGGAAATCCTGGGCCTTTTCGTCGGTGGCGAAATCCTTCTCGGGCGTATGCCAGGGGCCGGCTTCCAGGGCCACCACCTTCAGGCCGGCCATGGCCAGGCGGGCCAGCAGCGGCGCGCCGCCCGCGCCCAGCCCAATCACCACGCAGTCAACTTCGTCGGCTTCGGGCTCGATGGCTTGGGGCTGCTCCTTGGGCGTATCGGCTGCTACGGGAGCCGCGGCCGGCTCATCGGCCATCAGGGCCTGCAGCAGCGGGTCCTGAATTTCGGGCTTGACGGGGTTGAGGACGCCTTCTTCGAGAACTTCTTCGTCGGGCATACGGTGGCTGAGTGATAGAGTAACGGAGTGAATAAATACGGGCTAAAAGACGGTGCGTGAAGCGGGGAGTGCCGAGCTAATCGGACTCACTCAGCCGCTCAGCTACTCAGTCGCTCAATGCAGCGGGCTCCCGGTCCTCTTTTTCGTTGAGGCCGATTTTCGTCCAGGCGGGCATGTCGGCCATGCCCACGTAGCCGATTTCCTCCTGGGCCAGCGGGTGGGCGTAGTAGGTTTCGGTTAGCTCGGCCAGCATTTCCTCAAAAAAGCGGCCAGCATTCAGGGTTTCCCAGGTAGTGCCGGGCGGTGTGCCAGCGGCCAGCGCTTGCAGTACCGCGTCCTGTTGCTCGGCAGTCAACGCCGTGAAATCAGCCCGAAACTGGCTCTGCGCAATTTCCTGAATACCGCCCAGGCCCAGGCGGTAGGCCTCGCGGTCGGGCGGCAGGGCGTCGTAGCGCCAGCCATCGGCGCGGCCTTCGGTCAGGCGCTGGTCTATGGCGGGGGCCAGCAGAATGGGCGTTTCGGCCCGGTCAGGCTGCGGGAGCAGGCGCGCCGCCACGGCTTCGAGCAGGGCGTAGGTTTCGGGGGCCAGAAACTGCGGCGCGTAGGTGGTGGGGGCGGCGAGGCGGGCCTGCAGGGCGGTGCGGGTGGCCTCTGATACGTGCGGCGTGGCAAGCAGCACGCGCACGGTGCCGCTGGGATAAGTAGGAACGGACATAAAGAGGGCTTGGGCTGACGCACTACCACCGGCAACGGCTCAGCTAATCATTGCTTACGAGTGAAACAGTCCGAAAGGGTGCAGGTTTGCGGGGGTATTTCTTCAACAGAACCCATAAAAAAGCCGCCGGCTTTAGACCGGCGGCTTCCCAGCGCAACAGGAACACGGCGCTTACTTAAACAGGGCCAGTGCCTTAATGAAGGTTTGCGACACGCCCCAGGCCAGGGGCAGGCCCACCACCAGCCAGGCCAGCACCACCGAGCCGCCCACGCCGGGCTCGGCGGCGGGAGGAGTTGAGTTGTTGGGTTGCGGATTCATATCGAAGTCAAATTAGAGTTTGAAAAACGAAGACTTAGTGGGCGCCGGCTTCTACCGTCACGGGGCCTTTTTCGTAGTAACGCTCGTTCACGGCGTGCACGAGGATGTTGGAAATGAAGCCCACCACCAGCAGGCCGGCCATGGTGTAAAACACCGTTTGGTAAGCCGCTGCCCCGGAAAAGCCTTCGGCCTTGCGGCTATCGGATAGGTAGTGCACGATGAGTGGGCCGAGCACGCCGGCCGTGCTCCAGGCCGTGAGCAGGCGGCCGTGGATGGCCCCCACCTGGTACTTGCCAAACAGGTCGGACAGATAGGCCGGGGCCGTGGCAAACCCACCGCCGTACATGCTGATAATCACGCAAGCCACGGCCACGAACAAGGTCAGCTGCAGGTTGTGCCCCAGGGTTGGAATGAGGGCGTACATAAGGGTGCCCAGGCCGAAGTAGATGGCATAAGCCACCTTCCGCCCCAGTTTATCCGAAGCCGACGACCAGAAGAAGCGGCCCAGCAGATTGAACAGGCTGAGCAGGCCCACAAACCCGGCGGCGGCGGCGGCGGTCACGCCTTTGCCCGCGCCCATAGCGGTGTCCGAAAATGTCTCCTGAATGAGCGGCGAAGCCGTTTCGAGCACGCCGATGCCGGCCGTCACGTTGCAGAGCAGCACCACCCACAGCATCCAGAACTGCGGCGTTTTGATGGCGTTGTCGGCCGATACGTTGGCCGTGGTAATCATGTCGTTGTGCTCGGTGCTGGGCACGTAGCCGGCGGGCTTCCAGTCGTCGGCGGGCACGCGGATGGTCCACACGCCAAACTGCATGAAAATCAAGTAAATGATGCCCATCACGATAAACGTAGGAGCCACGCCCATGGGGGCCGAGCCTTTGAAGTGCGTCATCAGGTTGTTGGCCAGCGGCGAGCCAATCATCGCGCCCCCGCCAAAGCCCATGATGGCCATGCCCGTAGCCACGCCCTTGCGGTCCGGAAACCACTTAATCAGCGTGCTCACCGGCGAAATGTAGCCAATGCCCAGCCCAATACCGCCCACCACGCCGTAGCCGAAATACAGCAGCCAGATATTGTGCAGGTGCACGCCCAGCGAGCCAATCAGGAAGCCGCCGCCAAAGCAGAGCGATGCTGCCAGCATGGCCTTGCGCGGCCCCACACGCTCCAGCCACTTCCCAAAAATGGCCGCCGAAAGGCCCAGCAGCACAATGGCGATGGAAAACGTGATGCCAATTTGCAGTGGCGTCCAGTCGTCGGGCGCGGGCTTGGCCGGGTCGCCGCTGATGAGCGCGCCCAGCGGCTTGTTGAACACGCTGAAGGCGTAGGCCTGCCCAATGGCCAGGTGAATGGCCAGCGCCGCCGGCGGCACCAGCCAGCGGTTGTAGCCCGGGCCGGCCACCGTGCGGCTACGGTCGAGGAGCGAAGAGGAATTGTCGGCCATGTACAAGGTGGGATTTGAAGTGGAAGAAAAGAACGAAAAATGCCGCCGCCGCTGCGCCTAACGCGCTGAAAGCGGGCGACAAGTGCCAAGGTAACCGGCGGCTTCGCTGGTTGATTATTCGCAGCGCGAAAATGTTGCTAAACAGGTATAGCTACTGAAAACGCTACTCGTCGCTGCTGAGCTTGCCGCCCGTGATGTGCACGAGGCTGCCGGTCATGAACGAGCCGTCCTGCGAGGCCAGCAGCACGTAGGCGGGTGCCAACTCCTCGGGCTGGCCGGGGCGCTTGAGGGCAACCTCGTGGCCGAACTTGGCAATTTCCTCGCGGGGCATGGTGCCGGGAATGTTAGGCGTCCAGACCGGGCCGGGCACCACGCAGTTCACCCGGATGCCCTTCTCGCCCAAATACAGGGCCAGCGACTTGGTGAGAGCGTGAATACCGGCCTTCGAGCAAGCGTAATCCACTAGAGTGGGGATGCCCGTGATGCCCACGATGCTGCCCGTGTTGATGATGCAGTCGTCCTTTTTGAGGTGCGGAATCGCGGCCTGCGCCATCCAGATGTAGCCCAGAATGTTGGTGTCGAAGGTGCGGCGAATCTGCTCCTCCGGAATGTCCTCAAACTTCGGCTGGCTCATCTGGAAGGCGGCGTTGTTCACCAGAATATTCAGGCCGCCCAGCTCGGCCAGGGTGCGGCGCACGGCCTGCTTGCACTGCTCGGGGTCGCGCACGTCGAGTTGAAGCAGCAGGCATTTGCGCTTCTCCTTTTCTACCATTTGCTTGGTTTTCTCGGCATCTTCCACGTTTTCGTTGAAGACCACGGCTACGTGCGCGCCTTCCTTAGCGAAGGCAATGGCTACGGCGCGACCAATCCCCGAGTCGGCCCCGGTGATGATGGCCACCTTATCCTTCAGCTTGCCGGCGGCTCGGTAGTTGGCCAGGTCCGAGTCGGGCTGCAATTTCATGTCGGCCTGTTTGGCCGGGTAGGGCAGCTTCTGGGCGGCAGCCTTCATATCCTTGGCCGTGGGGCGGCGCTCGGCTTTGGCGGGGGCGGCTTTCTTAGCGGGAGCGGCGGGCATTTTGGGGGCGGCGGGAGCGGCCGGGGTTTTCTTCGGAGGCATGGCAGGTAGGAAAACGTGATGCCCCGGCTTACGCGAAAAGCCCGCCAATGGCTGCCGCTGGCCCGGTTATATGCTCATGCAGCTTGTCTTTGGCTCAGAGACGGCGCAGCACCACGCGGCGGTTGCGGGGGCGCTGGGCCGGGTCGGCGTTGTCGGCCACGGGCTGGGTGCCGCCATAGCCCACCGGCTGAAGCTGGGCCGTGCCCACACCGTGAGCCGTGAGATAGAGGCACACGGCCTCGGCCCGCTGCTGCGAAAGCTGGCGGTTGAGCTCAGCGTTGCCCACGTTGTCGGTGTGGCCCTGCACCTCAAAGCGCAGCTCCGGCCGGATGCGCAGGGTGCCGGCCAGCGCATCCAGTGCCGTGCGCACAGGCGGCAACAACACGGCCTTGCCCTGGTCGAAATACAGCTCCGGCAACGTCACCGTGCCGCCTACGGCTAGGTCGGTCAGCGAAGCCCCGCTGCCCGAATCGGCCAGCACCAGTGTTGGAGCCGCAACTGGTGCTGGAACTGCTATTGCCTCGCTGCTGCCAACGGAAGCGGCCGGTTTTGGCAAGAGAGCGGGGCTGCGAACCGGCTTGGGCACCACCGCGGCCGGGCGGACCGGTACCACAGGTGGCGGCGTAGGAATGACGCGGGCCGGTCTCGATTTCGGTGGCCGAACTACTGGCGTGGGGGCCGCCGTGCCGGTGGCGGCCGGTGGCGGGTTGCGGCTGAACAGGTAGCTGGTCGGAATTGGCGCTACCTTCGGCGTTTCGGCTAGTTTGCCCCAGAAGTTGCGCCACGATGCAGTCGGCGGTTGTAGGGGTACGTCGGGCCGCTCCCAAGTGATGAAAATGCGGGTATCCAGGCCATACTGGCAGTAGTCAACCCGCAGGTGGTACGGCTCGCCGGCCCGCAGCTCCGCCGTAGCGGTGTAGTCGCTCAGGGGCTGTCCGCGCCATTCGTTCAGCAGCTGCCGGTCGTTCAGCCACAGCCGGACCCCGTCGTCTACGGTAACATGAAAAACGTATTTGCCGCTGGCCGGTGGCACCAGCCAGCCCGTCCAGCGCACCGAGAACTGCTCGGCGGGCATCCCCGGTGCGGGCGGCTGGTGGCCCCAGTTGAAATTGATGGTCGCATCGCGACGAGTCAGGACATACTTCTCGAAATTATTCCCTTCGTAGTAGTCGCCTCTGATACCGTCACCGGAAGGCAGGGGCGCTTGGGCCAGCGCAGGTACACCCGGCAATACCAATCCAATAAGCAATAGCAGCCCAAGCCGCCGGTTGTGTTCGCCAGCCATGCTGCAATAACGGCAATCCCGACGCCTTTAGTATTGGCTTTCCGCTTCGATAACCCGCTGCCGGCTGCCTACTTAAACTCGTTGCCGCAATGGAAGCAATGGAACCGGTTGCCGCGCACCGGAAACCGCAGCAGCACCGACAGCAGCCCCGACCAGAACCCGTAGGTATTGCGCGTGGCCGGCCCATACGCCACATCCGACGACCCGCAGCGCGGGCAGCGCGGCGTTACCGGGTCGGGCGCGTCGGCCTCGAAAGAAGCCACGTCCGGGCCGGTAGGCCGGGGCTCAGGCTCGGTGTGCAGGATGTCGAGCGCAGCCTGTGCGTCGCTCTGCCGCACGTGCAGCCGCACGCCCCCCGTGATGGGGCTATACAGCGGCAGCAGCCCCACCAGATTCTCATTGCTCAAAAAGCACGGAATGCCCGCCGCCTCCAACCGCGTGCGGGCCAGGTTGGCCGCCATCGGCTCGTAAAACGATTCGAGAAAAACGACGGAATCGGGGCTAGACACGGAGAGGGAATTTGTTTAATGGCCAGCTAAAGAACGTCATGCTGAGCGCAGCCGAAGCATCTCTACTGCAGTAGTAAATGAATTACTTGCGTAGTAGAGATGCTTCAGCTGCGCTCAGCATGACGTTACATTGTCCAAGCTCTACTTCGGCTGCTTGCGGGTGGCGGCGTCGATGCCGTTCACGGCGTGGCCGGCTTGCAGGCTCACGAACTCGGCCTGGCGGGCGCGGACGCGCACTTCGTCGCGGGCGGGCATGTCCATGCGGACTTGTTTCAGCTGGTCGTTCAGGCGCTGGTACACGGCGCGGGCATAGTCCCAGTCGCGGTCGGTCCAGGTGGCGCGCTGGGTGCGGGTTTCGCGCACCAGCTGGCCGTAGGCGGCCGGCAGGTCCTGGGGCGTGAGGGAGTTAATCTGGCCGTTGTAAGGACCCATCAGCTTGGCTTCCATGGCCAGCTGCTGGCGTGGGTCGAGGGGCCGGGCGCGGCGGGCGCGGTTGCTGGCATCGTAGGTGGCCGTGGCTTTGCCAATGCGGGCCAGCTTGCCGGCGGCGGTGCGGGCCACGGTGTCCAGTTCGCGGCCAGCATTGCGGGCTACTTCACGGCGCTCATTGGGCGTCGAGTCGCAGCCGGTAAGCAGCAGCGCGGCCAGGAGTACGCCGCCAAGTTTCAGGCCCGCCGGCCGATTACACAATTCACCATTCATAGCACAAACACAGTAAGTAGGTTGCAAATAACGGCCGCTCCGGTCGCTTGTGCCCTGTACTGCTATGCCCGCCGGAAGGTTAGCATAGGCAGGCTGTGGTACGAAAGAACGGTCTAAAACAACTCAGCTGCCACGCGCCGGATGCTTTCCGACTTGCCCATGCTGTAGTAGTGCAGGCAGGGCACGCCGTGGGCCATGAGTTCGCGGCTCTGGTTGAGGCACCACTCGATGCCGATGGCGCGGGCGGCCTCATTGTCGCGGCACTGGCTGACGGCTTCCACCAACGGCTCGGGCAGGTTGAGGAAAAAAGCTCTTGGCAGCATGGTGAGCTGGCTTTTGGTGGTCAGCGGTTTCAGGCCGGGGATGATGGGCACGGTGATGCCCGCGTCGCGGCACTTCTGCTCGAATTTGAAAAACTCCTCATTGTCGAAGAACATCTGGGTCACGATGTAGTCGGCCCCGCGGTCCACTTTGTGCTTCAAAAACTTAATATCGGAAGCGTAGTTGGGCGCTTCAAAGTGTTTTTCGGGGTAGCCGGCCGTGCCGATGCAGAAGTTGGTGGCCCAGGTATCGTCCTGTTCCTCATCCAGGTACTCGCCCTTGTTCAGGTTGGCTACCTGGCCGATGAGGTCGCAGGCGTAGGCGTGCCCGTCGGGCTCGGGCTTGAAGTGGCCTTCGGATTTGATGGGGTCGCCGCGCAGAGCCAGAATGGAATCGATGCCCAGAAAGTGCAGGTCAATCAGCGCGTTTTCGGTTTCTTCTTTTGTGAAGCCGCCGCAAATGAGGTGGGGCACGGTGTCCACGTCGAAGCGGTTTTTGATGGCCGCGCAAATGCCCACGGTGCCGGGGCGGCGGCGCACGGTTTTCTTCTCCAGCAGGCCGTTGGGATGGTGGCGGTACACGTACTCTTCGCGGTGATAGGTCACGTCGATGAACGGCGGCTTGAACTCCATCAGCGGCTCGATATTGGAGAAGAGCGTGTGGATGTTTTCGCCCTTTTTGGGCGGCAGCACCTCAAACGAGAAGAGGGTTTTGCCGTTGGCCTGGGCGAGGTGGTCGGTAACTTTCATGGATAGTAGCGCGGACTTTTAGTCCGCGCCTGGAAGCGTGAGGTCGGTAATTCAGGAGTCGTTCAGGCGCGGACTAAAAGTCCGCGCTACTTCTTCGGCTCATAGTTCAGGTTGGGCATCAGCCAGCGCTCCAGCTCGGCCAGCGGCATATGCTTGCGCTGCGCGATGTCAGCCACTTGGTCTACGCCAATGCGGCCGAGTCCGAAGTAGCGCGAATCCGGATGCGCGTAGTACATCCCGCTCACCGATGAAGCCGGGTACATGGCTAAGTTTTCGGTGAGGGAAATGCCGGTTTTGCCTTCCGCATCCAGCAGTTGGAAGAGGGTGATTTTCTCGGTGTGGTCGGGGCAGCCGGGGTAGCCGGGGGCCGGGCGCACGCCGCGGTACTTCTCCTGAATGAGGTCGTCGCCTGAGAGGTGCTCGTCGGGCGCGTAGCCCCAGAACTCGCGGCGCACCCGCTCGTGCAGGCGCTCGGCGAAGGCTTCGGCCAGGCGGTCGGCCAGCGCCTTCACCATGATGCTGGAGTAATCGTCGTGGTCGGCGTCGTACTGCTCAATCAGCTTTTCGATGCCGATGCCGGCCGTCACGGCGAAACCGCCCAGGTAGTCGGCGCGGCCGGTTTCCTTCGGCGCGAGGAAATCGGAGAAGGCGAGGTTGGGGATTTTCGGACCCTTTTCGCCCTGCTGGCGCAACGTGAAAAACTCGGTAGCTACCGTCTCGCGCGTGTCGTCGGCGTAGATTTCGATGGTGTCGTAATCCTTGGTATTGGCCGGCCAGAAGCCCAGCACGGCGCGGGCGGTGAGCAGATTGCCATCAATGATTTGGGCGAGCATAGTCTGCGCGTCTTCAAACAATTTGGTGGCCGCTTCGCCCAGGTTTTCGTCTTCGAGGATGCGCGGGTAGCGGCCCTTCAGCTCCCAGGTGTGGAAGAAGGGCGTCCAGTCGATGTATTGGGCCAGCTCGGCGAGGTCGTAGTCTTCGAGCACTTTGGTGCCGAGGAAGCTGGGCTTAGTAATTGAAACCGTGTTCCAGTCCGATTTGAAGCCATTTTCACGGGCGACTTCAATGGTCAGGTAGTTCTTCTCGCGCTGGCGGCTGGCGTAGTCGGCGCGCAGGGCGGCGTAATCGTCGGCCACGGTCTGCGCATAGGCTTTTTCACCCGAGCCGAGCAGGCCCGCCGCCACGCCTACACTGCGCGAGGCATCGTTGACGTGTACTACCGCGCCGCTATAGGAGGGCGCGATTTTCACGGCCGTGTGCAGGCGCGAGGTGGTAGCGCCACCGATGAGCAGCGGCACTTTCATACCGCGCTTTTCCATGGCCTGGGCCACGTACACCATCTCATCAAGGCTAGGGGTGATGAGGCCGGAGAGGCCAATAACGTCCACGTTTTGCGCTTGCGCTTCGTCGAGAATCTTTTCCAGCGGCACCATCACGCCAAGGTCCACGATATCGAAGTTGTTGCAGGCCAGCACCACGCCCACGATGTTCTTGCCGATGTCGTGCACGTCGCCTTTCACCGTCGCCATCAGGATTTTGCCGGCCGTCTGGCGGTCCGAGCCCTGCTTGTCGGCCAGCAGGTATGGCTCCAGATAGGCCACGGCTTTCTTCATCACGCGGGCCGATTTCACCACCTGCGGCAGGAACATTTTGCCGGCTCCAAACAGGTCGCCCACCACGTTCATGCCGGCCATTAGCGGGCCTTCAATCACATCCAGCGGGCGGGCCAGCTCCTGGCGGGCGGCCTCGGTGTCTTCGTCAATAAATTCGGTGATGCCCTTCACCAGCGCGTGCGACAGGCGCTCCTGCACCGGCAGGCTGCGCCACTCGTCGGCTTTTACTTCAGCCTTGTCCTTCTGCTTCACCGTGTCGGCAAATTCTACGAGGCGCTCGGTGGCGTCGGCGCGGCGGTTCAGGAGCACGTCTTCGGCCAGCTCCAGCAGGTGGGGTTCGATTTCATCGTACACGCCGAGCTGGCCGGGGTTTACGATGCCCATGTCCAGGCCGGCTTTGATAGCGTGGTAGAGGAAGGCCGTGTGCATGGCCTCGCGCACCACGTCGTTGCCGCGGAACGAGAAGCTGATGTTGCTGATGCCGCCACTGGTAAGCGCGCCGGGCAGGTTGGCCTTAATCCAACGCACGGCTTCGATGAAGTCGAGGGCGTAGTTGCGGTGCTCGTCCATGCCCGTGCCCACGGTCAGGATATTGGGGTCGAAAATGATGTCGGATGGGTCGAAGCCCACTTCCTTCACCAAAATATCGTAGCTACGCTGGCAGATTTCAATGCGGCGTTCCAGTGAGTCGGCCTGGCCGTTTTCGTCGAAGGCCATCACCACCACAGCAGCCCCGTACTGGCGCACCGTGTGGGCGCGCTCGCGGAAGGCCTCTTCGCCTTCTTTCAGCGAAATCGAGTTCACGATGCTCTTGCCCTGCACGCATTTCAGGCCGGCTTCGAGCACGCTCCACTTCGAGGAATCAATCATGACGGGCACCCGCGCAATGTCGGGCTCCGAGGCAATGAGGTGCAGAAAAGTCGTCATCACTTGCTCCGAATCGAGCATGCCCTCGTCCATGTTGATGTCGAGCACCTGCGCGCCTTCTTCCACCTGCAGGCGGGCCACGGCCAGGGCTTCTTCATAAGCACCCGTGCGGATGAGGCGGGCGAAGGCGCGCGAGCCGGTCACGTTGCAGCGCTCGCCCACGTTCACGAATAGGCTTTCCTCTTTGATGGTAAACGGCTCCAGACCGCTTAGGCGCGTGGAGGGAATCTGCTCGGTGGGCAGCTGGCGGGGCTGGTATTTCTCGGCCAGCTTGCTCAATTCGGCGATGTGCTGGGGCGTGGTGCCGCAACAGCCGCCCACCACCGTCACGATGCCTTCCTTCAAGTATTCTTCCACCAGCGCGGCAAATTCCTGGGCCGATTCGTCGTAGCCGCCGAAGGCGTTGGGCAGGCCGGCGTTGGGGTAGGCCGAAATATGCACGTCGGAAATGCGGCTCAGCTCCTGCACGTACTGGCGGAGCTGGTCGGCCCCGAGGGCGCAGTTCAGGCCCACGCTCAGCAGCGGCAGGTGGCGGATGCTGTTCCAGAAAGCCTCCACCGTCTGGCCGCTAAGGGTGCGGCCCGAGGCGTCGGTGATGGTGCCCGAAATCATGACGGGCACCACGCGGCCACCTTCGTCGAAGAACTTCTGCACCGCATAAAGTGCGGCTTTGGCGTTCAGCGTGTCGAAGATGGTTTCGATGAGTAGCGTATCCACGCCGCCATCCACGAGGCCGCGCACTTGCTCCAGATAGGCGGTGGCCAGCTCATCAAAGGTCACGGCGCGGAAGCCGGGACGGTTGACGTCGGGCGAAAGCGAGGCGGTACGGTTGGTGGGGCCCACGGCGCCGGCCACGAAGCGCGGGCGCTCGGGCGTGGCGTACTCGTCGGCAGCCTCGCGGGCCAGGCGGGCCGACTCGTAGTTCAGCTCATACACCACGTGCTCCAGGCCGTAGTCGGCCTGCGCGATGGTGGTGCCTGAGAAGGTGTTGGTTTCCACCATATCGGCCCCGGCGGCGAAATATTCGGCGTGGATTCCTTTGATAATATCAGGCCGGGTGAGGCTCAGCAGGTCGTTGTTGCCGCGCAGGGGCTTGGGGTGGTCGGCGAAGCGGGTGCCGCGAAAATCCTCTTCGGTCAGCGGGTGGCGCTGAATCATAGTGCCCATCGCGCCGTCGAGAATCAACAGGCGCTGGCGGAGCAGTTCGGGAAGAGGAGAGGGGGCGGCGAGGGTGGCAGTGGACATTTCTTTCGGATTCGGTATAGCAGCGTACAAGCGCGTATCCAGAAAGAAACCCGTGCGGGGAAGCACAGTTCCGGCTGTCATCTTCTTTCACCAAAAACGGCGGTGAAACGGGAGTTGGCACCTACTCGCGGTAGGTTGCCAAGACGTCATCGGGCCCGTTCCCTCGGTCTTTCTGGATAGCAGCGTAGGGCGAAGATACAACGGAATGGGGCTTGTAGCGCAAGCGGAAGCAGGGGCTATAAAAGTCCCACCGGGCCGGCTGCGCAGTACCGGGCCAGGAAGGCGGCGGCGGGCACAACAGGCGGGTGGCTGGCTTTTCGCCGATGGTGCGCTGCGGTATCGATTTGCCAAACCGCGTCGTTACTTGTTCTCAACCACGAGCATTTGCCTCCCCTGTATGAACGAACGAATCCGCATCCGCGAGCAGAAAACTTTGTCCGACGACTGGTTTACCCTGCGCAAAATCACCTTCGACTACCAACGCAAAAACGGTACCTGGGAAACCCAGTCGCGCGAGGCCTACGACCGGGGCAACGGGGCGGTAATCCTGCTCCACGACCCCGCCACCGACCACGTCATCCTCACCCGGCAGTTCCGCCTGCCCACCTTCGTGAACGGCAACCCCACGGGCATGCTCATCGAAGCCTGCGCCGGCCTGCTCGATGATGACCACCCGGACACGGCCATCATCCGCGAAACGGAGGAGGAAACCGGCTACCGCCTCACCCACGTCGAGAAGGTGATGGAGGCCTACATGAGCCCCGGTTCGGTCACGGAGCGCCTGTTTTTTTACCTGGCCGAATACTCGGCGGCCACCGAGCAGCACGCCGGTGGCGGCATTGAGGAAGAGGAAATCGAAGTGCTCGAAATGCCCCTGCAAGCAGCTCTTGCCATGGTGAAAACCGGCGAAATCCAGGACGGCAAGACCATTATGCTGCTGCAACACCTGCGGCTGCGGCAGCTGCTGGCGTAGGGCGGAAGCCCAGGTTTTTAGGTCTTTGGAAGCCAGTCGACCGGAGGTGCCATGCCGAGCACAAGCTAAATCATGTGCTACAACCTACAGCCCCCACGCCGGCCACACGCTGCCTGCCGCAAACACGGCCGGCTCCGGCGGCAGCTCCAGAAACGCGGTGGCCCCTACCAGTCCCAGCATGTCGCCGGAGCCGCCCACGCGGAGCGGGG
Source organism: Hymenobacter ruber (assembly GCF_054783255.1). Taxonomy (NCBI): domain Bacteria; kingdom Pseudomonadati; phylum Bacteroidota; class Cytophagia; order Cytophagales; family Hymenobacteraceae; genus Hymenobacter; species Hymenobacter ruber. The sequence continues at coordinate 1,121,022 of NZ_BAAGQX010000002.1, read as the reverse complement.
TGGCCAGGCGGCGGCCCTCCGCGTTCACGGTCAGGCGCACGGGCACGAAGTGCGTGAGCTGGGGCTTGAAGGTGATATCGACCGTGAGCACGGCCGGCAGCGGAGCTTCAATAACAGCATTTTCGGCCGCGCCTTCGGGCTGCTGCACGGCGCGCAGCCAAGGCCGCACGTAGCGGCAGGCCGTGATGAAGGTGGACACCGGATTGCCGGGCAGCCCGAACACCACCGGCCCGCCGGCCCGCGCCCCAAACCAGAGCGGCTTGCCGGGCCGCTGCTGCACTTCGTGGAAGATTTCTTCAACGTGCAGTTCACGCAGCAGGCCCGGCAGGTGGTCGGCGCGGCCCTTGCTCACGGCTCCGCTCAGCACCACGGCATCAAAGCCCGCCGCCAGAATATTGGTAAGGCCCACGCGCAGCTCTTCCACGTTATCGGAGAGGTGAAACAGCGAAACATCGGCCCCGTCCTGGGTAAATAGCGCTTGCAGGGCATACACATTGGAGCGCCGAATCTGGTGCGCCAGCGGCGTAGCGCCGATGCCCACCAGCTCGTCGCCGGTGCTCACCACGGCCACGCGGGCGTTGCGCAGCACGGCTATTTCGGCCGCGCCCACGGTGGCGGCCACGGCCAGCTCGGCGGGGCCGAGGCGCGTGCCGGGGCATAGCAGGGCATCGCCGGCGCGGCGGTCGGCGGCTTGGTGGTGGATGTTGACGCCGGGCGCATCGGGCGGCGGAATCTGGATGCGGGCGCGGTTGTCGTGCAGCAAAATGTCCTCGTAGCGCACCACCACATCGGCCCCGGCGGGCAGCACCGCGCCGGTCATCACCTCCACGGCCTGCCGCGGGCTGGGTAGCGGGCGGGCGGGCTCGCCGGCGTATTGGGTGTGGGCGAGGTCGAATTCCGTCTGGCCGCCCGCCCACGCCGCGTGGCTCACCGCAATGCCGTCCATCGCCACGCGGTTGAAGGGTGGGAAGTCGCGGTCGGCCACGAGGGTTTCGGCCAAGATGCGGCCGGCGGCGTGGGGCAGGGCCACGGTTTCAGCGGGCAGCGGGCGGGCGGTGGCGAGGACGCGGGCGGTGGCTTCGGCGGGGGTGAGCATGGGAGGGAGTTAAGCGTTAAATACGAACGTCATGCAGAGCGCAGCGAAGCATCTTTACCTCAATACTAATCCAATCGCAAGGATTTACTACTGCGGTAAAGATGCTTCGCTGCGCTCTGCATGACGTTCTGGGGATGACGTTCTGCCAGCACAGCCGCCCTACGGAATCAGCCGGTCTTCGCGCAGCTTCGCAAATAAATCAAAGAACGAGTCCTCCGTGCTCTGAAACACGGTGAAGCCGCGCTTGCGGCTATTGGCCATATCGGTCATCACCTCAATGGGCCGGCCCAGGTCCAAATCCGTGTGCCAGGGCGAGGCCAGGCGGCTCAAATCAGCCTCGGCCAGTCCATTCTTCGTGGCGATTTCGCGCCACAGTTCGGCATCGCCGGCCATTTCGGCTTCGAGCGGGTGAATGCTGCCATCGAAGCCCACGGCCTCCACGCCGAACCACCCGGCCAGGCGGCCCCACAGCTGGCTCCAGCGGAAAACGTCGCCGTTCACCACGTTGTAAGCTTCGTTGCGGGCGGCCTCGGTGGTGGCGGCCCACACCAATTGCTTGGCGATAACGCGGGCATCGGTCACGTCCGACAGCCCGTCCCACTGCGCCTGCGAACCGGGCCAGCGGAAGGGCCGCCCCGTGGCCTTGCAAATGCTGGCGTACACGGCCAGCGTGGTGCCCAGGTTCATCAGATTTCCCACCGCCTTGCCGATAATGGTGTGCGGCCGGTGGATGCTCCAGGTGAAGCCGTCGCGCTCGGCCGCGGCGTACACCTCGTCTTCCTGGGCGTAGTAAAAGTTGTCGAGCGCCAGGCGGGGTTGCGACTCGCGCAGGGGCGTAGGCGGAGCCACGCCGCCGCTCACATAGGCCTCAAACGGCCCCAGGTAATGCTTCAGGCCCGTTACCAGCGCCACGTGCTGCACGGTATGCTTGGGGCCGAGGACGGCCAGCAGGTTGCGCACCATGGCGCTGTTCACGCGGATGTTCTCGGCTTCGGTGTCGTTGCGCATCCAGCTGGTGATGAACACGTGCGTGGGCCGAATGTCGGCCAGGGCGGCTTCCAGACTGGCCACGTCCATCAGGTCGGCAGCCACGGGCTGCAGGCCGGCAATGCTGGTGTCGGGGCGACGGGCCAGGCCGTAGGTCGTCCAGTTATTAGCCAGCAGTTCCTGGGCCAGGTTGCTGCCGATGATGCCGCTGGCACCCACTACTAATGCGGTATTGGTCATGATAAAAATCGGGGTGGATGGAGGCGGCGCGGATTGGTCTGCGCGGCGGGTTTGCCGGGGGCGTTTTGGCCCGGTGCTGGGTAGAAAACGGGTAGCGGACCCAATAGTTTGCGCCGAAACAAAGGGCCGTAGCGCGAACTTTTAGTTCGCGCCCCCGCAAGCCAACCGGCGGTGCGAAAACGCGAACTAAAACTTCGCGCTACTTTCAACGCCCATTCGCACGTCTCTACACCTTATGCTGACCAAGAATTTCACCCACGTCAACGCCGCCAACCAGCCCACGATGGTGGATGTGGGGGCCAAAACGCCCACCCGCCGCGTGGCCCGCGCCCACTGCCGCGTGGTGCTGGGCGAGGAATTGCTGAGCCGCGTGCAGGCCGGCGAAATGCCCTCGCACAAAGGCCCGGTCATCCACACAGCCATCCTAGCGGGCATCATGGGGGCCAAAAAAACGGCCGACCTCATTCCCCTCTGCCACCCGCTGGGGCTGGATGATTGCAGCATCACCATCGAGCCCGATGGCCCCGATGCCCTGCGCGTGGTGTGCACCGCCGTGGTCACGGGCCGCACCGGCGTGGAGATGGAGGCCCTGACCGGGGCCACCGTGGCCGCCCTCACCATCTACGACATGTGCAAGGCGTTTTCGCACGACATTTCCATCGAAGGCGTGCAGCTCATCGAGAAAACCGGCGGCAAAAAAGATTTCCATCGCGCCGAAAATTCGTAAATTCCGACATGGATAGTCTACCAAACTCAACCGTGAAGCGGGCCAAGCACGCCGCCCTGGCCCGGCCCGACGTGGGCGAATTCGGCCGGCACGAGCTGGCCATTCTGGGCGCACCCTGCGGCGATATTCAGACGCTGGTGGCCCGACTGCTGCCGCATTTGGCCCCGCAGCTGCGCGTGGCCTACGTGGATGCCGACCACGCCGCCGGCGACGCGGCCGCCGCCGAAGAAACAGCAGGTGCCGTTGCTAAGCCGGTGCCTTACGTGGCCGATAATGGCCTCTCGGCTGAGCTGGTTGATAAAATCACCTATCGCCAGCTCAACCTGACGCGGGCGCTGGACAAGTTCTCGCAGCCCGAGCTGCTGGCCCACGAAAGCGTGGTGCTGGTGAACGGCAACCACTTCCGTGCCCGCCAGCAGGTCGTCATCGTCGACCCGCGCAAGCCGCTCGATAAGAAGCTCGACCGCCTCACCGATGTGCGCCTCATCCTCCTCGCCGAAGGCCAGACCGAGCTGCCCGCCGTGCTGCTGGAGCACCTCAGTGCCGCCCCGCTGCCGCCCGTGCTGCCGCTGGCTGACACGGCCAAAATAGCAGCCTTCATCCGGCAGTGGTACCAGCTGGCGGTGCCCGTGCTGCGCGGCCTCGTGCTGGCCGGCGGCCGCAGCGAGCGCATGCAAACCGACAAAGGCGCCCTGCACTACCACGGCCTCGACCAGCGCCAGCACACCGCCGCGCTGCTGGCCGAATTTTGCCCCGACGTGCGCGTATCCGTGCGCCCCGACCAGGCCGCCGACTTGCCCGCCGGCCTCACCGCCCTGCCCGATACCTTCCTGAACCTCGGCCCGCTGGGTGGCATCCTGTCCGCCTTCCAGGCCGACCCCAACGCGGCTTGGCTGGTGCTGGCCTGCGACCTGCCCTTCCTCACCCGCGACACGCTGGAATACCTGGTGACCAACCGGCAGCCGGCGCGGATGGCCACCTCCTTCCGCAGCCCGTGGGACGAGTTTCCGGAGCCGCTGGTCAGCATCTGGGAGCCACGCAGCTACGGGCAGCTATTGCGGTTTCTGAGCCTGGGCTACTCCTGCCCGCGCAAGGCGCTGATTAATTCCGACATCGAGCTGCTGGCTCCGCCCGCGCCCGCTGAACTGCGCAATGTGAACACGCCCGCCGAGCGCGCCGCCGCCACGCAGGAGCTAAGTCGCTAGTCTGCCAAACCGGCCTGCTGCCCGAAATAACCGCCCGCCCGGCGGTTATTTTTTTGCCCTATTGCTCAGACTATTATTTGGACAATGGGCGTTAGGGCCGCATGCTGGCACGTTTTTGAAGGATGAGCCCGCGACACGTCTTATCAATTAACCCTATTTCATCATGAAAAAGACTGCAATTGTAGCTGCCGCGCTTCTGGCCACGGCCGCTGTTTCTTCGGCTCAGGCCCAGAGCATCCGCCTCGGCCTGCGCGCCGGAGCCAACTACTCCAACCTGGCCGGCAACCTGAAAAACCAAGACACCTATAACAACAAATTCGGCTTTCTAGGGGGCGTGATGCTCAACGTGCCGCTGATTGAGGATGGTTTCCTGTCGCTCCAGCCCGAAGTGCTGTATTCGCAGAAGGGTTTCGAGAACAAGCCCACCGAATACACCGGCCTGCTCGGGGCCAAGCAGCAGCGCGAAGGCAAGGTGAACTACAACTACCTCGACGTGCCGGTGCTGCTGAAAGTGCGCGCCTCGGGTCTCATCTTCGAGGCTGGCCCGCAGTATTCATACCTGCTGAGCGCTAACAACCAGACCAAAACTACGACTACGCCCGCCCTGGGCGGCGCGCCTACCACCACCGAAACCCAAAACAAAACAGACGTAAGCGGCCTCAATCGCAACGAGCTGGGCTACTTAGCCGGCGTGGGCTACGAAGCCGAAAACGGCCTCAGCCTGAGCCTACGCTACACTGGTGCCTTTAGCGACTTCGTGAAATCCGACACCTACTTCGACGGCGACCTGAAAAACGCCCGTCACTCGGCGTTTCAGCTTTCGCTGGGATATCTGATTCCGAGCAAGTAGCGGCCGGTAGTTTGCGCTTGTCATCCTGAACGCAGTGAAGGACCTTATCACGTTGAGACAATTTGCTCAGTCGTGATAAGGTCCTTCACTACGTTCAGGATGACAGAAGTTGCTCAACCTTACGGGTGCGCCGCCACCCATTCGGTACCGTCCTCATATTCCTCGCGCTTCCAGATAGTCACCACCTGCTTCAGCGTGTCGATGATGAATTGACAGGCAGCGAAGCTCTCGGCGCGGTGCGGCGTGGCCACCGCCACCACCACGGCCACGTCGCCGAGCTCCAACGTGCCTTTGCGGTGCACCACGGCCACTTCCTGCAGCATGGGCCACTTCTCGTAAGCCTGCGCCACTACGTGGCCCAACTGCGTGAGGGCCATGCTGTCGTAGGACTCGTAGTGCAGGCGGCGCACCGGCCGCCCGCCTGACTGGTTGCGCACCGTACCGATAAAAGAGTTGACTGCCCCGGCGGTGTCGGTTTGCACGGCCGCGAGGGCGCCGGCAATGTCAATAGGCTGGTCGGTAATTGATAGGGTAGGGGTCATGCAGGCAGTAGCGCAAACTTTTAGTCCGCGAGTCAGAATATTCAGAATTGTGCGATTTACACGCGGACTAAAAGTCCGCGCTACATCAGCCGCCGGCTACGGGCGGGATGAGGGCAATTTCGTCCGTCGTGTGCAGCGGGTGGTCGTTGGCGGCGTATTCGTTGTTTACGGCTACGGCACAGCTGCGCAGGTCGCCCAGGGCAGGGTATTGGCGGCGCATTTCGGCCAGCAGCTCGCCCACTGTGGTGGGGGCGGGGGCCGGCAGTTCGATGACGGATGTGCCCACAATCTCGCGGGTGATGCCGAAGAGGGCGACTTTTAATGACATATCTTTCGACGTAAATTTTGGGGCGAAACCCGGCCGCTGACCGCGCCTGGGGCTGTGGGCTGAACACCTTTCCGCCGTCCGGGGTTTACCACAAGCCGGCTGTCTTACGTACAGCCGGGCAAAATTGGTGATAAACGTGCTTCCATCTATCTTCGCCCCGGCCACGCCGGCCGTTACGCCCCTCTTCGACCAGCACGGCCGCCCGCTGGAATACCTGCGCCTGGCCGTGACGGACCGCTGCAACCTGCGCTGCTTCTACTGCATGCCCGAAGAAGGCATCAAGTACATGCCCAAGCACGAGCTGCTGAGCTACGAGGAAATGCTGCGCCTGACGGGCCTGCTGGCCGGCCTGGGCGTGCGCAAGGTGCGCCTCACCGGCGGCGAGCCCTTCGTGCGGCGCGACCTAGTGCCTTTCATGGAGCGCCTGGCCCAGCTGCCGGGCATCGACGATATTAGCTTGACGACCAACGGCGTGCTCACTGCGCCGCACGTGCCCGCTCTGGCCCGCCTGGGCGTGAAGGCCGTGAACCTCAGCCTCGATACGCTGGACCGGGAACGGTTCTTCCAAATAACGCGGCGCGACGAGTTGCCCAAGGTGCTGGAAACCTTCCACGCCCTGCTCGATGCCGGTATTCAGGTGAAAATCAACGCTGTGGTGATGGACGGCCAGAACATCGACGCCCTCATCCCATTGGCCGCCCTCAGCCGCGACCTGCCCGTCGACGTGCGCTTTATCGAAGAAATGCCCTTCAACGGCGGCAGCCATGAAGCTGGCCCCGCCTCGCTGCCCTGGAACCACGTCCGCATCCGCCAGCACCTGGAGGACCATTTCGGCGCGCTCACGCCGGTGAGCATGGCGGCCGGGGCCACGGCTTCGGAATACACCATAGCGGGGCACCGGGGCACGGTGGGTATCATCGCGGCCTACTCGCGCACCTTCTGCGGCACCTGCAACCGCCTGCGCCTCACAGCCGAGGGCGGCATCAAAACCTGCCTCTACGACCAGGGCGTACTCGACACCCGCGCTCTGCTGCGCGGCGGCAAATCCGACGAGGAAATCGTGGCCGCGCTGTCGGCCGCTTTCCGCCACCGGGCCGCCAACGGCTTCGAGGCCGAGCGGCAGCGGCCCTTGCACCAGCTCAGCTTCGAGAGCATGGCTACCATTGGGGGATAATGTTGCTTGGTTGCGCTTAATGGCAATATTTCTAGCTGATTAGGTAGCCGCGTGAAGTCGGAAACGTTTGCTGAGCCGCAGGCATCTCTTTTCCAAAACAAGCAACTTCGCCGCGCTGGCCGGCGTTGCGACAGCTTGTAATTTGCCGAAACCGGAGCCCCGGTGCCGGCCGATTGCCGACCAGATTATTGGATTATGGATATGATTTCGCTGCCGCCGGCCGCCGGCTATATTTCCCGCAAAACCCACCGCCTGGCTGTGGGGGCGCTGTTTTTTTTGTTGGGTTTGTGCTTTGCCAGCTGGGCCTCGCGTATTCCGAGCGTGCAGCAAAAAATGGGCATTTCGGAGGCGGCGCTGGGCGGCGTGCTGCTGGCAATTCCGCTGGGGCAGCTGCTGTCGCTGCCGTTGGCTGGATGGCTGGTGGCCAAGCACGGCAGCCGCCGCGTGGTGCTGTCGGGCGTGGTGCTCTACGCTACGGCGCTGCTGGGGCTGGGCTGGGCCGGCAGTCTCTGGCAGCTGCTGCCCTGCCTGATTGTGTTTGGCGTGGGCGGCAACCTCACCAATATCGCGGTGAATACCCAGGCCGTGGGCGTGGAGCGGCTGTACCAGCACAAGCCCATCATGGCCTCGTTTCACGGGTTGTGGAGCCTGGCGGGGTTTGTGGCGGCGGCCGTGGGCTCGTTCATGATTGGGCACGCGGTGCCGCCGGGCGTGCATTTCATCTTTGTTTCCCTGTTTATCCTCACCGGGCTGGCCGTGTGCGCGGGCTATACCGTGCGCGAAGACAGCGGCGTCGACCCCGACCAGCCCATCTTCGTGAAGCCTGATAAGGAACTGCTCGGTCTGGGGGCCATTGCCTTTTGCGCGCTCATTTGCGAGGGGGCCATGTTCGACTGGAGCGGGGTGTATTTCAAGAAGGTTATTCAGGCCGATAAGGACTGGGTGGGGGCGGGCTACACGGCCTTCATGAGCACGATGGCGGCCGGCCGCTTCGGAGCCGACTGGCTGGCTCATCGCCTCGGTTCGAAGCGGGTGATTCAGCTCAGCGGCCTGCTCACCGCCACTGGTTTGAGCATTGCCGTGGCCTGGCCCATGCTGCCCACGGCGTTGCTGGGCTTTCTGCTGGTGGGCTTTGGCACGTCGGCGGTGGTGCCGCTGGTGTACTCGGCGGCGGGCAAGTCCACGCATATGTCGGCGGGCATGGCGCTGGCGGCGGTGTCCACCATTGGCTTCTTCGGGTTTCTGCTGGGGCCGCCGATTATCGGTTTTATCGCCGGGGCCACGAGTTTGCGGGTGTCGTTTGCGCTGATTGCCTTTATGGGATTGTGCGTGTCGGCGGTGGCGAGCCGGGTGCGGGTGTAGGTTTGGGGAAGTGGAGGGGAAGGAGCGAAGGGGGCATTTTCCTTATCTCATTCTCAAACATCCCATGCCGGACAATCCTCAATCCGTCATCAAATACACCTAAGACGCCATGCCCGTCGAGCAGGTGGCCGACCAGGTCTCGCGCCGCCCCATCACCGGCGATAAGATGATGCTGGCTGGCCGGCAAGAATTGCTGCCAAAAAAAGCGCCCCCGTTACTAACGGGGGCGCTTTTTTTGGCAGCAAAAGCCGTTTTTTATTGCACCTGCAGGCGAGCCGAAAGCGTGCCGCTGCGCACCAAGTAGAGCCCTGGCGCCAGCCCATCCAGGTCCAGTGACTCGGGCGATGCTTGCTGTCGAATTACCCGGCCGGTCAGGTCCAGGAGTTGCACGGCTGCGGTAGCTCCCAGCACCTGCACATGGTGTTGGGCAGGGTTGGGCACTAGCGTTAGGCGCATTGGGATGTCGGCCGACGAAGCGCAGCTGCTCGTAACCACGGGTGAGTAAGCAGCTGTACCGTCGAAGTCGACCGAGCGCAGGCGGTAATAGGCCAAGCCGGGGGCGCGCTCATCGGTGATGGTGTAGGTACCGCCCTTGTCCGAACTGCCGAGCCCGTCTACAAACCCTATCGAGCCAAAGGTTTCACCGTTTAGCGAGCGCTGCACGTCAAAGCCTTTATTATTCTTTTCGAGGGCAGTGTGCCAAGTCAGCAGCGTATTTGCGCCGTTGCACTGCGCCTTAAAATCGACCAGTTCCACGGGCAGCGGCAGCGCGCTCGCGGTGGTGCCGTTGATGCGGTAGCTGATGGCATCAACCGTTAGGTTGGCAGTTGCAAAGTCGAGGTCGCCGTCGCCATCGAGGTCGCCCAGCGCTACGCTTCGGGGGCCAAAGCTATTGCCGTTTCCTGCCAGATTAGTGACGCTTGGTGCCGTAAAGCCGTTGTTGGCGGCGTTCCGGAATAGCGTACTCACGGTTCGGCCGTCGCCGTCGCCGTAGTTCGCCGCCATAATGTCCAGCTGCCCGTCGCCATTCTGGTCACCCAATGCCACACTGATGGGTTCGCTGCCATTGCCCAGTCCGATAGAAGTTCGTCCGCTCGTGGGAAACCCACCGCCTGTGCTGAAGGTGCCGGGACCGGAAATGGCGCTCTGAAGAATGGTGACGTTGTCGGCGTCCCGGTTGGCCGTCACAATGTCCAGTTTGCCGTCGCTGTTCATATCGCCCAAGGCCACGCTATAAGGAGAGGTGCCTACCGGCACGATGACCTCTTCGTCGCCAAAATCGAAGGCTGCCGGCGACGTACCCATGTTCCGGTAAATGCCCACGGTGTTAGGCCCGTAATTAGCCGTCACGATGTCCAGTTTGCCGTCGCCGTCCAGGTCGCCCAATGCCACGTCGTAGCGCACACTGTTGCCAATGGTAAAGTCTACTTCGGGCGCAAAACTGCTCGCCGTCAGCGCGCCGCTTGATGCGGGCATGCCGTTAGCCGCAAGCGTGGCCGATGAAAAGATTACGTTGCGCAGCAGGCTGACGGTGGCCGTGTTGTTGCCGTCATACGTCATCGCCACGATGTCCAGGTCGCCGTCGCCGTCGAGGTCGCCCAGGGCCAGGCCGTAAGCGCTGTCGGCAACGTTGTATTGCTGGCTGGCGGCAAAGCTGACTGTGCCAGTTGCAGTGCCGGTATTACGAAATACGCTCACGTTGCCCGTACCGGCGTTGGCCGTCACAATGTCCAGCCTGCCGTCGCCGTCCATATCGCCCACTTCCACGGCGTAGGCAATGGCATTATTCGGCAGGGCGAGAACGGTGCGGGCCGCAAATGTCGGAGCGGCCGGCGAGCCGCTGTTGCCGAGATTGCGAAAGACGCTGACGCTGAGTTGGCTCGCCACAATGAGGTCCAGCCGACCATCACCGTCCACATCGCCCATGGTTACTCCCCGCGGGTTGGTGCCCACGTCAGCATTCTGGGTGCCGGCAAAGGTGCCGTTGCCCGTGCCGTTGTTTTGGGCGGCCACCGTAAACTGATACACTTGCGCATTGTTGCTGGCCTGGCCCAGGGAGTTGCTCACCACCGTATTGGGCACGCTCACGCTCACCACCTCACCTGCTTTGAAATATCGATTCGGAACAAGCGTGGCCGTATTGCCATTGATAACCGGGGGCTTTTTCAACGTCAGTGCCCCCCCGTACTGGTTGCTGAAGAGGCTGACATCTGTCATAGCTGCGGCAGTCATGGCCGCGTTGAAGGAGAGTGCCACCGAGCTGGCTCGGTCAACGGCCAGCTTGTTGCGCGTTGGCACGAGGGTAGCCAGCGCAAAAGGCGTTGAAGTACCCACGGTAAAAGCCGAAGTCGTAAACTGATTGGCCCCGGAAAAAGTGGTCGAGTTTGGCTGCAGGTTATCGGCCACCACCACGCCATCTATCAATACCTGCAGCTTCTGCACGTTGGTGCCGTTGAAATTGCGTTGGGCAGTGTAGAAACGCACGCGGTAAGTGCCGGTGCCCAGCGTCAGGGTCTGCTGTAGTTGGCCAGTGCCTTGCACAAAAGCCACCTGACTTCCCTGAGGCGGCGTTGCGGGCGAAAAGCCGGTTCCCTGCGCGGCAATGCCCGCTCCGCCGCTAAAAGTCCAGCTGGCACCGGTGGCCAGGTAGCCGTAGGTGCCACGGGCCAAAGGGTCCGAATTCTCGAAGCTGGCGTTGGCTATTGCCCCTGAAATGACCGTATTCCCCGTAGTGCCGCTAAGAATTTGTACCTGGTCGATGAAGGCTGTATTGTCGCCTGCGCTAACAAGTCCTTTAAAAGTAAGCACAGGGTTTGTGGCGCTGGCAGAAAGCGAACCAGTCAGTAACGTAATTAAAGTGATTATGCGAAGATGTAAAGCTGTTATCATGTGTAAAAGGTAAAATGATTATTGTTTAAGTAAAATTATAGAATTGTAGAATGAAATAAAATTATTTAATGATAAAAAATAACTTTATAATGTATTTACTGTTGATAATATTTTGATAATAAGTACAGATAATATTGCAATGCTTCAGCTTATAAAATCATATGGATAACTGTATGGATTAATTGATTGGAAAAATCCCTCTCGCAGATTTACCGTTCTATACAAAACGCTTCATTCCCCTTTCCTTGACCGAAACCCTCACCCACCGCCAGAAGATGCTCACCTTCGCCGGCATTCTGCTGGCCATGTTCCTGGGCTCCCTCGACCAGACCATTGTGAGCACGGCGCTGCCGCGCATCGTGGCCGATTTGCACGGGCTCGACCGGTTTACGTGGGTGGCCACGGCCTATCTGGTGGCCAGCACGGCGCTAGTGCCCATCTACGGCAAGCTGGCCGATATGTACTCGCGGCGCACCATCGAGATTGTGGCTGTGAGCGTGTTTCTGGTGGGTTCGGGGCTGTGCGGGCTGGCGGGCGAGTTTGGGACGCTGCCCGTGCTGGGCGATGGCATGACGCAGCTGGTGGTGTTTCGGGCCATTCAGGGGTTTGGCGGGGCGGGGCTGTTTGCCATGGCCTTCATCATTATTGCCGACCTTTTCGCGCCGGCCGAACGGGGGCGCTACCAGGGCTTTACGGGGGCGGTGTTTGGCACGTCGTCGGTGCTCGGGCCGCTGCTGGGCGGGTTTCTCACCGATAAGGGCACCGACCTAATTCCCGGCGTGGCGGGCTGGCGGCTGGTGTTCTACGTGAACCTGCCGCTAGGCCTGCTAGCGCTCTGGTTCATCATCGCCCAGATGCCGCCGCTGCGCCCGCGCACCGAACCCAAGCCGTTCGACTTCGTCTCGGCCGCGCTGCTGATGGCCGGATTGGGGCCGCTGGTGGTGGCGTTGCAGCTCAACCGGGCGCTGTACCCGTGGGCCGGCGCGCTCACGCTGGGGCTGCTGGCCGGGGCGGGCGTGGCGCTGGGGCTGTTTGTGGTGCGCAGCCTGCGGCACGAGAACCCCATTCTTAATTTCGGTTTGTTCAAAAACCCGGTGTTCCGCACGGCCAATGCGGCGCTGTTCTGCATGGGCGGCGCCTTTCTGGGCGTTATTATTTTCGAGCCGCTGTTTATGGTGAACGTGCTGGGCGAGTCGGCCACGCGGGCGGGGGCCAGCCTCATGCCGCTGTCGCTGGGCGTGGTCACGGGCTCGCTGCTGGCCGGCCAGATGGTGTCGCGCTTCGGCCACTACAAGCGCTGGATGCTGGGCGGCCTCGTGCTGCTGCTCGTCGGCCTGAGCTTGCTGGCCACCATGCCGCCCACGGTGCAATACTATCAGGTGCTCGTTTACCTGGCCGTCTGCGGCCTGGGCCTGGGGCCGACGATGCCGCTCTACACCCTGGCCATCCAAAACGCCACCGTGCCCGCGCTTATGGGCCAGGCCACCTCGGCCAGCCAGTTTTTTCGGCAGATTGGCGGGGCGCTGGCCGCTTCGGCGCTGGGGGCGGTGCTCACCTTCACGCTGGCCCACAGCCTGCCCGCCGCCGCGCAAACCACTGCCGCCCGCCCGGCCGTGGTAGCGGAAGGCCCGGTCGTGCCCGCCACCACGGCCGGCGCGTCCGACCCGGCGGTGCGGGCGGCCTTCGCCACGGCCATCCGGCGGGTGTATATGGTGGATATTCTGCTGGTGGTGGGCGGCCTGCTGCTCACGCTGCTGGTGCCGGAGCTGCCGCTGCGCAGGGACAATGAAACGGTGCCCGTGGCAGTGGAGTAGGGGCGGGGCGGCACAAAGAAGCCTGTCATCCTGAGCGCAGCGAAGGACCTTATCGCCGCTGAACGAAAGCCGTTCTAGCGTGATAAGGTCCTTCGCTGCGCTCAGGATGACGGGAAAAACTCGTAACCCGCCCCGCGTCTCGTACCTTCGCCGCGTTGGTTCTCGGTTTGATTTCCTTCAATCAGCGGACGGTTTTTCACTCGGGCTTCGGCCGGGGTAAAGATTAAAAGGGAATCGGGTGCAACTCCCGAACAGACGCGCTACTGTGAGTTTCCCGGCCTAATCAGGGCCGGAGCCGGTGGCCCCACATCAAGCCCATTGGCCCGCTGAACCCGGGCCGAGAAGGGCGGGGCCCACCCGAAACAAGTCAGGAGACCTGCCGGCCGCCGAGTGATGCTGCCCTCGCGCTTTGGGGCTGGCATCGGCGGTGCCGTGCCGCTGTGCCTCGGGCGCGGCCGGGGTGGCGTGCGGCCGGTGGCTGGCTTTCTCAGAACGGGGCTTGAACGCAAGCGGAGGCCGTTTATCACCTCTTATCCCCATTGCTCATGCTCCTGGCCGACCGCATTGCCCGCGCCGAAACGCGCATCTTCAAAGCCGTATTTCCCAACACCACCAACCACTACGACACCCTGTTCGGCGGCACCACGCTGCTGCTCATGGACGAGGTGGCCTTCATCGCCGCCACCCGCTTCTCGCGCCTGAAAATGGTGACCGTGTCCTCCGAGCGGGTCGATTTCACGCACCCCATTCCCGGCGGCTCCCTGGTGGAGTTGGTGGCCAACATTGAGCACGTGGGCCGAACCAGCCTCAAAGTGCGCGTGGAGTTATTCGTGGAGCAGATGTATTCCGACGACCGCCACAAGGCCGTCACCGGCCTGTTCACCTTCGTGGCCGTGGACGAGCACAAGCAGCCCGTGCGCATTCTGGCCGAGCAACCACTGGCCTTACCAACGCTGGTAACGCCACCTTTGGACTTGTAGTCAGCCTTGCCAATACTCGCGGTGGGGCCGTAGCGGCTAGTGCTTGCCCAGCCCCACCCAGCCGCGTTGCATGGCGTAGTAGATAGCCGTGCCCACAATCAGACCCACCAGGTAGCCATACGGCAGCCCAGCGCAGAGCAGGCCCACCAGCAACGACACCAGTAAATCGGCGCGGCTGCCGCTCACATCGCGCAACAGCGTGGCCAATGATAGCGCCTCAAACAGCAGCAGCACCCCCAGCACCGGCAGCGGAAAAATCTGCACCACCTCGGCAAAGCCCTGGCTGAAAAACAGCCCCATCACCAGAAAAATACCGCCATAAATGACCACCGAGCCGCCCGTGCGCGCTCCAAACGCATAGTGGCCCACCATGCCACCCGAGCCGTGGCACACCGGAAAGCCGCCAAAAAACGGGTTCACGAGGTTCATCAGCGCGTAGGTGAAGCTGATTTTTTTGATGGTGAGCGGCTCCCGCTCCGGGAATAAATCGCGCGCCACCTGCTTGGTGGCCAGAATGGAATTGCCGAGTGAGAGCGGAATCTGGGGCAGGGCCAACAGCACCGCGCCGGTCAGGATATCCTGCGATTGGGGCAGGTGCCAGGTGGGCAGGTGCAGCCCCACGGCCCGCTGCGCCGTAGCCAAATCGAGCTTGAACACCAGCGCATACACCACGCCCAGCGCGATGACGATGAGCGCCGCCGGCCAGCGCCGGTTGCCAAACAGCACCACCGTGACGGTAAAGGCCGCCGCCGCCAGCGCGTAGCCCGCCGCGCCATCCGAGCCCACGTACTTGGTGAGGGCCAGCGTGGCCAGCTGCAAGGCCAGCCCAAACTGGATGCCGCGCACCACGGCCTTGGGCACCAGCCGCGCCAGCGCATCAATCAGCCCGGTTATCGACAGGAAAAACATGCTGACGCCAATGGCCAGCCCCCCGCCAAAAATCACTCGCCCCGGAATTTTCTGGGCGATAACCAGCGCCGCAAAGGCCTTGAGCGGCTGCACCGGCATGGGCATCCGGTACCACAGCCCGGTAAAAACCTGCATCAATCCGAACAGAATCAGCACGCTCGCGCTGTCGATGCCCGACGCGGCAATGACCCCGATGAGCAGCGGCAAGTCGGTGCCCAGGTCGCCAAATGCGCCGGCCAGCTCGTTGCGGTCGAAGCGGATGGGCGGGCGGGTAGGGGCGGGCGGCGAAAGCGTGGGCTGCATGAGGACAAAGGTCGGGTGAAGTAGCGCGGACTTTGTAGTCCGCGAGTTCGACGGTTGGACTCGCGGACTACAAAGTCCGCGCTACTGTGGGGCGGCTTTCTCGGCCACTTCGCCCAGGTACTCGCCGCTCGTCAGGCCGCGCCGGAACCGCAACGGCCGCAGCCGCTTGCCCAGCGCTTCTACGGCCATTTCGTGGTCGAGGGCGTCCTCCGTATGGGCCAGGAACACGGTGGCCACGCCGTTGCCAATAAAGTTGGTGATGCTGCGCGCCTCCGACATAAACCTATCCACGCCCAGCAGCAGGGCCAGGCCCTCCACCGGAATCACCTTCATGGCCGTGAGCGTGCTGGCCAGCACCACAAAGCCGCTGCCCGCCACGCCCGCCGCGCCCTTGCTCGTTACCATCAGAATGCCCATCATGGTCAGAATCTGCGCCCCCGAAAGCTCGATGTGAAACACCTGGGCCAGGAACAAAGTCGAGAGCGACAGATAAATCGTGGTGCCATCGAGGTTGAAGGAGTAGCCCGTGGGCACCACCAGCCCCACCACCGGCTGGGCGCAGCCCATGCCCTCCAGCTTTTCCATCAGCCCTGGCAGGCCGGCTTCGGAGGAGGACGTGCCCAGCACAATCAGCAATTCGGCTTTGATGTATTTCAGAAACGACCACATGCCGATGCGGCAGTAGCGCAGAATGGCCCCGAGCACCAGAAACACGAACAAGCCCATGGTCAGATAAACCGTCACCATGAGCTTGCCAAGCGGCAGCAGCGTGGCAATGCCGTACTTCCCAATGGTGAAAGCCATGCCCCCAAACGCCCCAATTGGCGCGAGCATCATCACCAGATGCAGCCCCCGAAACACGTATTTCGAGCACTCCTTCAGGAAGTGAATGATGGGCTTGCGGCCCGCGTACTTGCTCAGGATAATGCCTATTACAATGGCCACGATGAGCACCTGCAAGGTCAGGTTATCAGCCAGAAAATGGCCCCAGGAAAACTCTGTGGCCCGTTTCGTGAACTCGCCTACCTTCCCGGTATCCAATTTGCCGGTGCTCACGCCTGCGCCCGGCCGCACCAGCGCCGCCACGCCCACGCCAATGAGCAGCGCCAGCGTCGTCACGATTTCAAAGTACAGCAGCGCCTTGCCCCCGATGCGCCCCACCTTCTTCAAATCCCCCATCGTGCTAATGCCAAGCGTGATGGTGAGGAAGATAATCGGGTTGATGAACAGCTTCACCACGTTGATGAACTGCTTGCCCAGCGGCTCCATCTGCACGGCGGTAGCAGGCTGGAAATGGCCCAGCAGCGCCCCGGCCACAATGGCCAGCAGCACCCAAAAGGTGAGGTTGCGGGTGAGGCGTTTGAGTGTCATAGGCAGCGTGAAAGGAGCGAAAGAACTCGCAAGAACGTCATGCAGAGCGCAGCGAAGCATCTTGCCCGCCGCCACTAATCCTTTTCGTTTTAGGATTGGTTTACTTACTGCGGGCAAGATGCTTCGCTGCGCTCTGCATGACGTTCTATAGTTTCAGCATTTACTCATGGACCCCGCCATCCTGCTCCCCGCCGCCAGCTACGAATTCGCCACCATCCAAAAAGTGAGTGGCAACGGCCCGGCCGTGTCCGCTTCCGACCAACTGGCCGCCGAAGAGCCGCTCGAAATTCGCGTGGGCTACGAAGCCAACGGCCAGCGCCAGCACCGCACGCTCTCCGTGACCATGCGCACGCCCGGCCACGATGAGGAGCTGGCCGCCGGCTTCCTCCTCACCGAGGGCATTATTCACGATAAAGCCGACCTGCTGGGCATCATTCCCTGCCCCGATGTCAAGAAAGAAGAAGAGGCCGGCAACGTGGTCCGAGCCGAACTAGCCGTGCACGTAAAAGTCGATTTCGCGGCCCTGGAGCGGCATTTCTACACCAGCTCCAGCTGCGGCGTGTGCGGCAAAACCAGCATCGACGCCGTGCGCACCGCCTCCTGCCCCGTGCTGCCTACGGCCGGCCCGCGCCTGCGCTACGCCGTGGTGCACCAGCTGCCCGAGAGGCTGCGCGCCGCCCAGGCCGGCTTCGAGCAAACCGGCGGGCAGCACGCCTCGGCGCTGTTTTCGCCGGAGGGCGAGCTGCTGCTGCTGCGCGAAGACGTGGGCCGGCACAATGCGCTGGACAAGGTCATCGGCGCGGCGTTGCTGGCCGGTTGGCTGCCGCTGCATCAGCACGTTTTGCTAGTGAGTGGCCGCGTCAGCTTCGAGCTGGTGCAGAAAGCAGCGGCGGCGGGTATTGGCGTGCTGGCGGCCGTGGGCGCGCCCAGCAGCTTGGCCATTCAGGCCGCCGAGAGCTTCGGGATGACGGTGCTGGGCTTTGTGCGCAACGAGCGGTTCAACATTTACAGCCACGGCTGGCGGCTGGGAGAAGTGTAGCAATATCTGAAATCTTGCTCAACAGCTATAGTTTGGCAACGGCTTCCCATGCCAGCCGTTTAACTTCCAGCCCTAATCCTGACCCCATGAAACTCCGCATCGAAGACGACACCCTGCGCCTGCGCGTCTCGCAGGGCGAGTTGGATGAATTCGCTGAAAAAGGCCGCGTGGAAGGAGCCGTACATTTTGGGCTCAACCCTGCCCAGCGCCTCACCTACGCCTTGGAGCGCGGCTCCGAACCGGCCCAAACGCTGCCCAACGAAGAGCCCGTGCAGGTGCATTACGAGCCGGGCGCGCTCACCGTGCTGGTGCCGTTTGCCCTGGCCAAAAACTGGGTCGAAACCGACCAGAATGGTTTTTCGCACGATGTGCCACTCGCTGAAAACCAGCGTCTCCATATTTTGGTTGAGAAAGACCTGGACTGCCGCCACTAGCGCATCAGGCAACTGTTGAATCCGTTAAAAATCCCACCTTTCTGTTCCGATGAGCGCCATGGAAGATTCTCCCAAAACTGACCCCAGCAAAGCCGGCAAAGCCCACGAGCAGAAAGCCGAGAATGCCCCCAAAAGCGGCGAGCGTCCCGACCAGGGCAAAGCCCCCGCGCCCGACCATTACCGCACCGAGCCCCAGGATACGCACATTCACGCCCACATTCCCGCCCCCGACGTGGCCAACGCCAAATACGAGCACCCCATTTTGGCCCAGCCACCCGAAGCCCTCACCGGCCTCAAGCTGGAAGGACGCGAAAAGGTGGCCGCTGGCGTCACGGCCGTCATCAAATCCATGCAGTTCAGCTGGACGGAAGGCGGCGTGGGGCGCGGCACCAAAGCCCTGCTCGGCCTGAATCAGAAGGACGGTTTCGACTGCTCGAGCTGTGCCTGGCCCGACCCCGACGAACACCGCTCGGTGGCCGAATTCTGCGAAAACGGAGCCAAAGCCACTGCCTCCGATGCCGACGACAAAGCCGCCGGCCCCGAGTTCTTTGCCAAATACAGCCTGGCCGAGCTCTCGCGCATGACCGACCGCGACCAGAATAATGCCGGCCGCCTCACGCACCCGATGGTGAAGCGCCCCGGCGACAACCACTACTCGCCCATTGCCTGGCCCGATGCCTTCGACATCATTGCCAGGGAGTTGAATGCGATGGAATCGCCCAACGAGGCCGTGTTCTACACCTCGGGCAAAGTGCCGAACGAGCCGGCCTTCCTGTTCCAGCTTTTCGCCCGCGAGTTTGGCACCAACAACCTGCCCGACTGCTCCAATATGTGCCACGAAAGCAGCGGCTCGGCCCTGAGCCCCACCCTGGGCCTGGGCAAAGGTTCTGTGACGCTCAACGACTTGCACGAGGCCGAGGTCATTCTCATCATCGGCCAGAACCCCGGCACCAACCACCCGCGCATGCTCACGGCCCTGCAAAAGGCCAAGCGCAACGGCGCCAAAATCATCGCCGTGAACCCCTTGATTGAAGCCGGCCTCGTCGCCTTCAAAAACCCGCAGGATTTCATGAACCCGCTCCGCGCCCTGGGCGCGCTGATGGGCGACGGTACTCAGCTTACCGACGTGTTTCTGCAGGTGAAGGTGGACGGCGACATGGCCCTGCTGCGCGGCATCATGAAGCACCTGTTTGAGGCCGAGGACCTGAACCCCGGGCAGGTAATCGACAAGAAATTCATCGACGAATTCACCGTTGGCTTTGCTGATTTCGAGCAGAATATTCGCAGCACCAGCTGGGAGGAAATCGAGGAAATCAGCGGTGTTTCGCGGGCTCAACTGCTCGAAGCTGCCAATCTCATTGCGCACAAGCAGAAAATTATTACCTGCTGGGCTATGGGCGTCACGCAGCAGCGCCAGGGCGTGCAGACCATTCAGGAAATCGTGAACCTGCAGCTCATGAAGGGCGCCATCGGCAAGCCCGGCGCGGGCACCTGCCCGGTGCGGGGCCACTCCAACGTGCAGGGCGACCGTACGATGGGCATCTGGGAGCGCATGCCCAAAACCTTCATGGATGCGCTGCAAAAGGAATTCGGCTTTACCCCGCCCACCAAAGACGGGTTTGATGTGGTGGAGGCCATCAAGGCCATGCACCTGGGCATGACCAAGGTATATTTCGGCCTGGGCGGCAACCTCCTCGCCGCCGGCCCTGATACCGAGCTCATTGCCGAAGCCATGCGCAAGCAGAAGCTCACGGTTTTCGTGGGCACCAAGCTCAACCGCGGCCACCTCACCACCGGCGAAACCAGCCTGCTGCTGCCCTGCTTCGCTCACGTCGATATCGATATGCAAAAGTCTGGGCATCAGATGACCAGCTGCGAAAACTCGATGGGTGTGGTGAGCCAGAATAAGGGCATTCTGGTGCCGCTGGCCGGCGACCAGCTCAGCGAAGTGGCCATCATCTGCGGCATGGCCATTGCCACGCTCGGCGACAAAACCAAGACCGACTGGGTAGCCATGACGGAGAATTACGACGTCATCCGCGACCATATTTCGCGCGTCATCCCCGGCTTTGAGGGCTTTAATGAAAAGCTGCGCCGGCCCGGCGGTTTCTACCTGCCCAACGGCCCGCGCGAACGCAAGTTCACCACGCCCGATGGCAAGGCGCACTTCACCAAAACCGAGCTGGAGAAATATTCCATTGAGCCCGACCAGCTGATTCTGATGACCGTGCGCTCGCACGACCAGTTCAACACCACCATCTACGAGTACAACGACCGATACCGCGGCATCCACGGCGAGCGCCGCGTGCTGTTCATGAACCCGGCCGATATGGCTGCCCGCAACCTCAAAGCCAAAGACCTCATCGACATCACCAGCCATTACAAAGGCGAAGAGCGCCGGGTAGAGAAGTTTGTGGCCGTGCCCTACGACATTCCGAAAGGCAACGTGTGCGCCTATTTTCCGGAGGCCAACCCGCTGGTGCCCATCAGCAGCGTGGCCAAGGTCAGCAACACGCCCACCTCGAAGTACGTGGTGGTGACGGTGGTGCCCACTGCCGTGAACAACGACCTGCGCATTAAGGAGCGGGAGGCGATGATGGCGTAACTGCCATTGCGAGTGGAGCGCAGCGCAATGCGGCAATCTTTCCTCTCGATGCAGAAATCCCAGAGATGTGAAAAGCCCCGACACTGGAAGGTGGCGGGGCTTTTCTTATAAAAAGGCTTGTCACATTATCAGGCTGGTCGCATCGGGAGGACGGATTGCCACGTTGCGCTGCGCTCCACTCGCAATGACAGTCGGCTTATACAGCCGGCTCGTTCTGCTTTTCCAAATCGAACAGCTCGCCCAGCAACTCTACCAGCTGCCCGCCATCGTCGCGGCGACAGGCAGTTTTGAGCTGCAACACGTGCTGCTTCAGAATCTTCTGCATCAGCGAGCGGGTGGCTTCGTCGAGGAGCTTGCTTTCGGCGGGGGTGGCTTTTTTCTGGTAGCGGTCGAGTTCCTCCTGGCGGAGGGTTTCGAGGTTGGCCTTCATCTTCTGGATGAGGGGCGACACCATCATTTCTTTGGCCCAGTCGTTGAGGCCGGCAATGCTTTCGGCAATGATGGCGCGCACCTGCGGCACGGCGGCCAGGCGGGTTTGCAGCGCGGCCGAGGCCTTGCTCTGAATGGCATCGATGTTGTAGACCAGTACGCCGGGCACCTGCTCCACATCGGCGGCAATGCTGCGCGGTACGCTCAAGTCAATCAGAAACTTGAAGCTGAGGACGTCGAGGTTTTCGGCCAGCTCTTTGGTGAAGAAGGGCTCGGCGCGGTTGATGGAAGAAATCACGACGTCGGCTTCTTTCAAAGCGGGCACGAGGTCTTCAAACTCCACGATGCGCATGTTGCACTCGGCGGCCAGCTCTTCGGCTTTGGCGCGGGTGCGGTTGCAAAGCGTCACTTCGCCAAACGCCTTGCTGGCGGCCAGGTGGCGGCACACATCGGCTCCGATTTCGCCCAGGCCCACCACCAGTACTTTGGGGTTGGCCACGTCGGCGGTCAGCTCTTCCACCAGCTCCAGGGCGGCATAGCTCACCGAGGCAGCCCCGTCGCGGAAGCTGGTTTCGGTTTGCACGCGCTTGTTGGTGAAGAACACGGTGTGCAACAGGCGGTGCAGGAAGGGGCCGGCGGCGTCAGCGTCGGCGGCCCACTGGTAGGCCATTTTTACCTGGTTGCTGATTTGCAGGTCGCCTACTACCTGAGCATCAAGGCCCATGGCTACTTCGAAGAGGTGCTGCACGGCCGCGTCGGCGTCGGGCAGCAGGTCGAAATAGGGGAGGAACTGGCCGATGTCGGCGCGGTCCTTGAGGTGGCCCAGGGCGAGGATGATTTCGCGGCTGCGGTCGTCCTCGGCGGCGTAGTACACCTCGGTGCGGTTGCAGGTGCTCAGCACGAGCAGGTCATTAAGGCCCAGCTCATTGTGCAGCGTATTCAGGAAGCGGCGGCAGGCGGCCTCGTCCAGCGAAAGCAGCTCGCGGATGGCAAGCGGGGCTTTCTTGAAGGAGAGGCTAACGGCCTTGAACGGATGCGACATAGACGGAATCGACACGAAATCGGACTACAAAATTACGGCAGGATTTCGGTAGGATATCACAACAGCCCGGGCATAAGTAGGGTTCGAGAGGAAAGTTGACGAATATCAGGTGCCTTTGGCCCTTGAGAGGCAATCAGAATGAAAGTGTCTGGCCGGAATGACAAAAATCAGTCAAGCCTCGGGGCGGAATGGCGCGCCGACCGCCATACCGGGGGCTTGTACCTTTGCGCCATGTCGCCGAAACTCCCACCCGCTGCTCATTCCTCACTCGTGCCCACGCCCGCCAGGGTTGCTTCTGCGTCCGAAACCACCCTGCCGGGCGCGGCCGATGAAACGGCTTTCCTCGAAGCGACTGAGGCGCTGGCGGCTCCTGCGCCAGCCGTTACCTCGCCCGTGGCGTGGATGCTGCTGCTCATTCTGGCCTCCATCTGGGGCACGTCGTTTATTCTGATGAAGAAGGGGCTGGTGGTGTTTTCGGCCATGGAACTGGGCGCTACCCGCGTGAGTGTGGCCGCGCTGCTGTTGCTGCCGTTTGCGCTGCGCCACGTGGGGCACGTCGAGCGCAGCCGGTTCAAGTGGCTGGCCCTGAGTGGAGTGGTGGGTACGCTGATTCCGGCCTTTCTGTTTGCGTATGCCGAAACCCGGCTGGCCTCCGGGCTGGCGGGTGTGCTCAATGCCCTTACGGTGGTGTTCACGCTGCTGGTGGGGGCGCTGCTGTTTCGGCAGCGGCTGACGGGGCTGCGGGTGCTGGGCATCACGCTGGGGCTGGCGGGCACGGTGGTGATGCTGCAACTGGGCGGCAGCGGCGGCGATGCCACACCCGCCGGCGAAGGCAATGCCTGGTACGGCATCTATATTCTGATTGCCACGATGGGCTACGGCCTGAGCGTTAACGTTATCAAGCACAAGCTGGGCGCGATGACGCCGGTGGCCGTGACATCGGTACTGCTGCTGCTCATCGGCGGGCCGGCCCTGGCGTACCTGCTGCTGGGCACGGAGTTTTTGCACAAGCTGGCTACCGTGCCGGGGGCGTGGGCGGCGTTTGGCTACATAGCGCTGCTGGCTACCATGAGCACGGCTGTAGCCATGGTGCTGTTTAACAGGTTGATTCAGCAGTCGACGGCGCTGTTTGCTTCATCGAGCACCTACCTGATTCCTATCGTGGCCCTGGCCTGGGGCGCGCTGGATGGCGAGGCGTTCAACCTGTGGCACTTTGCCGGCATGGTAGTGATTCTGGCGGGCGTGCTCATTATTCACCGAGCGCGGTAATTGCCGGTCTGCCCGGCGCGTGCGAGTCGATTAAAACGCCACCGTCATACCCAATTGCCCCCATCGGTGTGAGCGGCCGCCTGCGAATTCCGGTGAAACCCAGGTGGCCGTGGCGGCAAAGCTCAGTCCGCCGTGAGCCAGCACCACGCCGCCGGAGCTGCGCAAAATAGCCCGGCGCACGTCGTCAGCGGGCAGTGTGTACGGGTTGCGGTTGGTGAAAGGACTGCCCTGTAAGGTGGCATCGTAGCCAACGAGGCGTCCTTCCAGCGTGGCTTCGCCGTACAGTTGCCAGGGTTGTGGCTCACTGTTGTGGTTTGGTGCAGTGATGCCCAGGTTGGCGAAATAGGGCGTGAATTTTCCGGCGCGCAAGTGCAGACCGGTACCGGCGTAGGTGTACAGCGTACCGAGGGAGGCTTCGGCATTGCCCAGCAAATCAACGTGCTGACTGGCCGCTAGCTGCTTCTCAAACGCCATGCGGTAGCCAATGATTGGCGCGTTCTGAATCTGATAATCCCAGCCACGCGGCTCGGCATTGCCCGTGACGCGGTGGATGGCAGTTTGCAATTCCTTGCCGCCCGCCGCCGGACCGATGAAGCCGATTTCCAGCGCCGTGGTTAGTCGCTGATGTTGGACTGGATGGTTACTGACGCGAAAAAACGACCCGTATAAATATGCTGCATACGGCCGGTCGCCCACCCGAATAAACGCGTCCTGGATGCGCAGGGGCGTAAACCCATCGTAGCGCAGCGTGAGGCTATGGTACTGCGTGCTGCCACGCGGGCCGGCCGCCAGCAGGTGCCGCACCGGCAGGTGGGCCAGTATCGGGTGCACCAGCGTGAGCGTCATGCCCTGCGTGAAGTAATAATCGGTGCGAAAAAACAGGTCGTTGGCGTAGGTGTAGCGCAGCAGTCGGGTAGAGCTGATGGGCCGCAGCGTATCGGCCGGTGCGGGGCCGGTGAGGCCAGAGAAACCCAGAAACAGCAATATCGGGAGGCGCATGAGTGGCGGGAGATACGCGCGGGCGGGCGGCGAGGATTGGATTGCCGCAATGCTGGTGTGCATTTGTGATGAGCGGCAGCTGGTATTAACTCAGCTACTCATTCACATACGGCCACTCCTGGAAGCGGGCGGGCAGGCCCGCCCGCCGGGCATTGCCGCGCACGTAGGCCAGCAGGCGGATGAGCTCGGCCTCGTCCTGCACGTCGTAGTTGAACCAGCCCACCTGCCAGAATTCGGCTTCGGAAGGGAGCCTGGGGCGCACCAGGCGGCGGCAGGCGGTGCCCGTGCGCAGGTGCAGCAGGTCGATGGCCTGGGCGAAGGAGATGGTGCTGCTGGCGGGCAAGTGCACCACGAGGTGCGTGTGGTTGGGCAGAATGGCGAAGCCGTGCACCACAAAGCCCACTTCTTCCAGCATCATGATTTCGCCGGCCAAAACTTCGGCCAGCTTCTCGTTTTCAAAGTAGGCCGCCCCGATGGGGGCCCGGTCCAGCACGGCATCAAATTTGGCGAAAAACTGCTTCCGGGCGCGGCGATGGTCGGTGCCGGCTGCACGGGCCTGGCGCAGCTCGGCGGCCAGCTCGCGGCTGGTGGCCGCGGGAATGGTGCCGTGCAGGCGAAGGGTGAGAAAGGAAGTTTGGCCCACGAAACCGCCCAATATTAACCCGCCGCCCGGGCCGTAGCCGGCAGCTTGATGTAAAACGTAGTGCCCACGTTTTCCTCGCTCTCGACCCAGATGTGGCCTTGGTGCAACTGCACGATGGTTTCGATAATGTGCATGCCCAGGCCGGTGGTTTTTTCGCCGCGCAGGCCGGGGCGGCGGGCGGGCGTGAAGCGGTCGAAGAGCATGGGCAGCAGGTGGGCCGGAATGCCGATGCCGTCGTCGGCCACAGTCACCAGCACGTGGTCCGGGTGCTGGGTGAGGCCCACCGTGATGTGGCCGCCCTCGCCGGTGAATTTGATGGCGTTGGACATCAGGTTGTTAATCACCTGCAAAAACTTGTTGTTGTCGATTTCAACGAATAGGGTGGGCTGCGTGGGCTGAAACTCGAAATGCTTGGCCACCAAATGCTCGCCCACCTGATACATTTCCACCACCTGGCGCAGGGCCTGCACCAGGTCTACGCGGGTGCGCTTGAGCTGCACGGCCGCCGAGTCCATGAACTCGCCATCCACAAAATCGCGAATGAGGTTTACGCTGTCGCGGCAGGTGTCGCGCATCACGCGCAGCATTTTTTGCACCTGCGCGTCTTGCAGGGTCTGGGTTTTTTCCTCCAGAAATTCGGCCATCTGCTGAAGCATGCTGAACGGCCCGGCCAGGTCGTGCGACAGAATTTCCAGCGTAGTGTTCTTCTTGGCCATGTACTTGTCGGCGTTGCGCAGGTATTCCTGCTCCACCGTCACGTCCTGAGCGGTGCCGGCCAGCAACGCGCGGCCATCGGGGGCAGTACTGCGCCGGGCCTGCACCGCCAGCCAGCGCAGGGGCACGTCGGGGTGGGGCTGCAGGCGCAGCAGCAGGTCGTCGCAGAGGTGGCCGGCAGCCAGCTGCCCCAGGCAATGGCGGACGTAAGTCTGGTCATCGGGGGGCAGGAAGCCCAGCAGCCGGGGCAGGTCGGCGTTCGCATTTTCGCGCCGGAGGCCGGGAAACAGCTGCTCGTAGGCCGCGCTCACGTAGCACACCTCGCCAGCGACAATGTCGTAGGCAAAAAACGTTTGGGGGTTGCTGTCGAGCAGGTGTTGAAAAGTGTCGGCAGAAAGGGGCATGAGGTTGGGGCAAAGACCGGTGAAAAACGTCCGGCTGCCCGGCAACCAATTATGCCGCTATCCGGTTCAGCTTCGAGTTTTTGTAGCCGTAGCCGAAATATACGGCCAAGCCTATCAGCAGCCACACGAAAAACAGCGTCCAGTTGCTGATGCCCAGCTCGGTCATCAAATACAGGTTGATGAGCAGGCCCAGGGTGGGCAGCAACGACAGTTTTTTGCGGAATGAGAGCGCCGACAGGCCGATGCAGAACAGGAAAAACACCAGCGTCGGAATCTGGTGAGCGAAGCCGCCCGTGACCTTGCCGCTCAGTGCATCGTGCGCAATCCAGCCGCGCTGACCAGTGATGTCGAGCATGAACTCGTGGTTGCTGGCTGCGTTGTAGCGCACAATCAGGAAGGCGCCAATGGCGAGAATGAGCGGCACCAGCCACTGCCCGTTGATGTACGGCACCTTGAAGCGGGCTTCCGAGCGGCCGTAGGGGTCGATGATGAGAATGCCGCCGCACACCAGCGCAAACGCGAACAGCGTGCCGATGCTGGTGAGGTCGACCACCAAATCCATGTTCAGAATGAGCGCCGGTACCGCCACAAAAAAGCCCGTGACGATGGTAGCGAACGACGGGGTATGGAAGCGCGGGTGAATCTTGGAAAACACTGTGGGTAGCAGGCCGTCACGGCTCATGGTCAGCCAGATGCGCGGCTGGCCCAGCTGGAAAACCAGCAGCACCGAAGCCATGGCAAACACTGCACTCACGGCTACCAGGCCCGAGAGGCGCGACAAACCCACCTTGGCAAACACGAAGGAAAGCGGGTCGCCCACGCCCAGCTCCTTATAGGAAACCATGCCCGTAAGCACCAGCGTAATAATTACATACAGCACCGTGCAGATGATGAGAGCATACATCATGGCTTTGGGCAGGTCGCGTTGCGGGTTCTTGCATTCCTCGGCCGTGGTCGAGATAGCATCGAAGCCGATGTAGGCAAAGAATACCGCCGATACGCCCTTGAGCACGCCGCCCACGCCGTTGGGGGCGAAGGGCGTCCAGTTGGCCGGCTGCACGTAGAACGCGCCCACCACAATCACGATGAAGACGATTATCAACTTCAACAACACCAGCAGGTTGGAGGCGTTTTTGCTTTCCTTGATGCCCACGTACACCAGCGCCGTGATGGCCACAGTGATGAGGAAGGCGGGCAGGTCGACCACCAGATGGAAGCTGTCGGACAGGGCCGGGGCCATCATCCAGGCCTTGTAGCCATCGAGCTGGGCCGGCGATACGGCGGCCGTGGCCTCGGCCAGGGTCTTGCCCGACTGCACCAGCGTCTGCACGGCCTCGTAGCCGGCGTGGCCGGTTTGGGTACCCATCGTGAGCCAGAGCGGGATGTGAATCCCGATGCCGTCGAGCAAACCGGTAAAGTAATCGGACCACGAAATGGCTACCACGATGTTGCCCACCGCGTATTCCATTATCAAGGCCCAGCCGATAATCCAGGCCGCCAGCTCGCCAAACGAGGCGTAGGCGTAGGTATAAGCCGACCCGCTAACCGGAATGGTGGCCGCAAACTGCGCGTAGCACAGCGCCGAAAACGCGCAGGCAATGGCCGTAAAAACAAACAGCAGCGACACCGCCGGCCCACCGTCCAGACTGGCCTTGCCGATGGTGCTGAAAATGCCGGCCCCGATGATGGCCGCAATGCCTAGCGCCGTGAGGTCGCGCACGGTGAGGTGGCGCTCCAGGCCGCCGGGGGCGGCGTGGCCTTCGTGGTCGGCGGGTGGGTTTTGCAGAATGGCCGCAATGGTTTTGCGGCGGAAAAGCGACTTTTCAGAACTCATGCTAAGGTGGGAGGGCGGGTTTGAGGGGCAAAAGATAACGCCCCGGCGCGGGTTGCGGCCCGCGCGGCCCCGCCTACCTCGGATGCAGCGACTGCATGAATGCGCTTTCGACCAGCGAGCCGCCGATGTTCAGCACGGCTGAGCCGCGCCCAATCTGCATGGGAATGCCCACCGAAAAAGCGCCCAGCCCGCCGTAGTTGCTGGTGCCGCTGTAGCCTCCAAAAGGAGCGGGGCGTTGCGCCAGCGGGGCAAAGCCCGTGTTAGTAGGGAGGGCATCGGGGTTGTAGAGCATGCCGGGGCCTTGCAGGCGGTAGGGCACAAAGCTGTATTGCACGAACGGGCGCGCCCGGCCCGTGGCGCTGCTGCCCAGCTGGTAGCGCAGGTAGGGCTGCATGGCGTAGCCGTAGCCGGAAGCGGTGGGCAGCGGTGTGTAGTTGCCCACCACGTAAGCTCCCGTGAGAAAATGGCCCTTCGCAGGCGGGGCCGGTGCCGGAATTTCCAGCCCGAGTGCGGCAGCAGAGCGCGTCTGGGCGTGGCTCAGCAAGGGCAGAAGCAGGAGCGCCAGGGGCGCGAGGCGTAGCGTGCGGAACATGGCTGAAATGCTAGGTGGAAGGAACGATGACTAAGATACAAGGTTTTGGCCACCGGCGTGTGCAATGCCGCCGGGGCAGGCATCGGGTAAGAAACCGCTTTCGTTCGTCAGCCCATGCGCCCTGCCCGCTCCATCCACATTCCGCAGCCCTGCCACGAAAACTGGGCCTCGATGACGCCCACCGCCACCGGCCGCCACTGTGCTGCCTGTGCTCAGACAGTAGTCGACTTTACCCTGAAAACCGATGCCGAAATCCTGGCCTATCTGGCCGGTGCCGCGAGCCCCCGCATCTGCGGGCGCTTCGCGGCGGGGCAGCTGGAGCGGCCGTTGCAGCGCGCCGCTGCGGTTGCCCCAACGGCGCGGTGGCGGGCTTGGCTGGCGGCGGCCGTGGCCATGTGGGGTGTGCGGGAAGGCAGCGGCGTGGTGGCCCAGGCGCAAGCGCCCGCCGAGTGGCGCGCCCGCTAATGGGGCGGCCCGGTGCCGTCCGCGCCGGTAGCGAACGAGGAAAAAGGAACGCCCTTGCGCGACCCTGCCACGGCAGTGCAGCGGCAGATTACCATGGGCGCGCCTACGATGGTAGCGGCCGCTCCGACGCACCTTGAAGCTTTGGCTGCCGCGTCTGTTGTGCTTCGGGGCATGGTGCGTGACTCGTCCGCACATCTGGGTCTACCCGGCGTGACGGTGCTACTGATAAATACCCAAATCGGAGTTCCCACTGATGAGTACGGGGCCTTCGAGCTTACTGTACCGGCCCAGTATGTAGTGAATGGCACCGCCGAAATTCAGCTGAATTACGTCGGCTACGTGTCGCAATCGCACCGATTGGTCGTGGGCCAAAATGCGCCTGCCAATCGGTTTTATCTGGAAACTGATGTCAAGGGAATGTTGCTAGGCGAAGTAGCAGTTTGCCGGCTGCCACCAAGTAAGCTGCCGCCCGCTCCCTGGCACCCGCGAGCAGTCTACTACTGGAGCAAATATTGGCTCACTCGGCCCTTCCGCCGCAGCTGATATTAAAGCCAAACGCCCGCTGCTTTCCCTAAAACCGCTACTTTAGCCGCATGGCCACTCTCCCCCGCATCTCCATTCCGCAGCCCTGCGCCCAGCCTTGGGCCAATATGTCGCCCACCGCCGCCGGCCGCCACTGCGCCGCCTGCGCCACCGAAGTGGTGGATTTCACCCGCATGAGCGACGCCGAAATCATGGCCTTCATGGCCCGGCAGGGCGGCCGGCGCGTGTGCGCCCTGACCAATGCCACCCAGCTGGCCCCGGTGGCTCCGGCCACGCGATGGCGGCGCTGGCTGCTGGCCGGGCTGGCATTATTGGGCTGGCAGTCGGCCACGTCGTGCGCCACCAAGCCGCCCCAGCAGCCGCCCGTGCCCACCACCGCCACCATAGCCACCGACCCGGCAATGACCCCGGCGCGCCAAATCATCATTCGCGGCCAAGTGCTGGACGGGGCCAGCGGCCCCGCCGTGGCCGGCGTGCGGGTCATGATAAACGACACCGAATTCGGCACCACCACCGACGAGAAGGGCAACTTCGAACTGGTGATGGCCCGCGACTGGGCCCCCATCGCCGGGGGCAGCGTGACGCTGAAGTTCCTGGGCAACCCGTTTGATTTTCAGCCGAAGGACGTGGCGCTCGACTTGAAGGCCACGCCCCAGCCCGCCGCGCTCACCGTGCACCTGGATTCGGTGCCGAACCGGGGCAAGGTGATGGGCAAAATCCGGATGCCCGAGCCGCCCGTGGCCCCGCCGCAGAAGTAGCTGAAGCTTCATCAGCCGCTACGATTTAAGCTCCAACGTCTGAACGCCGTGATTTCCATTCCGAAGCCCTGTGCCGAAAGCTGGGATGCGATGACGCCCACGGCGGCCGGCCGCCAGTGTGGCCGCTGCCAAACGGAAGTGGTGGATTTCACTCGCATGAGTCAGGCGGAAATACTGGCTTTTATGGCGGGGCGGAAGGGGCAACGCGTCTGTGCCTTCATGGCTGTCCCGCCGGCGGTGCCGCACCATCCGAAGCGGTGGAGTGGACCCCGGCGGTGGCTGTTGGCGGCGGCGGCTTTTCTGAGTGGACAGCAGGTTTCGGCGGCTGCTTTGCCGCCGCAGCCGCTGCGCATCGGGCATTGGCTGGTTGGGCAGGCTCCCCGTCAGGCCATGATTACCATTCGCGGGGTCGTGATGGATGACTCCTTGAATGTGCCGGTAGCCGGCGCGAGGGTATACTTTGGCGATACGCAATACGGCACTATTGCCAATGAGCGGGGCGAGTTCTCGTTCTCCTTTCCTGCTGATTGGGCACCCGCAAAAAGCGGAATAATAAAAGTGAGAGTTGGGGGTGTGCCGTTTGCCCTTTTGGAGCAAACGGTTCAGGTAAGCATAAAAGAAACTTTAGTGCCCGCGCCACTTGCCATTCGGCTACTCTCGATTCCAGAACGCGGTTTTCGTAAAGGCAGAGCCATATTGGAGGAGCCACCCGTTGCCTTACACAAGTCGCGCAAAAGCCGCCGCTAACCGCCAAACCTTTCTGCCTCAAAATACCTTCTGAGAGGGTATGAAAGTTTTGCGTTTTGCCCTCCTTTGCCTGCTGGCGGCGTGTGCTGCTCCGCGTCCCACCACCCGCTTCAACCCCACTGCTACCCGCGCCGAGCTGCCCCACGAGGAAGCCGTGCACCCCAAAAACTCGCTCGAATGGTGGTACCTCACCGGCCACCTGCGCGACCAGGCTACCGGCGAGGACTTCGGCGTGGAATACGTTTTCTTCCACTTCAACCTGAAAGACGGCCGCCAGGACTGGCAGATGGTGAACGTGGCCCTGACCGACCCGCAAGGCCAGAAATTCCACTTCGACTACAAGCTGGGCAAGCTGCCCGTGCTACTCACCGACTCCCTGCCGCTGCGGCTGCGCGAGCACCAGCGCGGCGAAACCTGGAAGTTTGACGGGCAGGAGGGGGCCTACCACCTCCAGGCTGCCCTCACCGGCAAGGCCAATGCCGGCTACGCCCTCGACCTCACCACCCGGCCCACGCGCGACGTGGTGCTGCACAGCGGCACCGGCTACGAAAACTACGGCAACGGCATCTTGGCCGGTTACTATTCCTTCCCGCGCCTCAGCACTACCGGCACGCTCACGGTGGCCGGCAAAACCCGCCAGGTCACCGGCGAGCTGTGGTACGACCGGCAGTGGAACTGCACCAGCATCGTGGACAAAAACGTGGGCTGGGACTGGCTCAGCATCCAGCTCGACCAGCCTCAGGAGGAGTTCATGCTCAACACCCTGCGCAATTCCGCCACCGGCCAGAACCTCAACAACGGCACCTTCAGCGGCGCTACCGGCCCCAGCGTGCACCTCTCCGGCCCCGATTTTACACTCACGCCCCTCACGTACTGGACCAGCCCCACCTCCAAAAAGAAATACCCCGCCACCTGGCGCGTGCAGGTGCCCGGCAAAGGCTACGACCTCACCGTGGAGCCGCTGGTGCCGCAGCAGGAGCTGGCCCTACGGTTTTTCCACGCCTTCACCATGTATTACTGGGAGGGAATGTGTCGCGTGAAAGGCACCCACAATGGCCAGCCCGTAACGGGCAAGGCGTATGTGGAGATTACAAATCGGTAGGCTGCGCTTGTCATTGCGAGGCCAGATGGCCGACTACTGGTTCAGCACCACGCGGAACGTGGTGCCGCGCCCCACCTCGCTCCATTTCACGAAGAGCTTGCCCTCGTGATAGTTCTCGATGATGCGCTTGGCCAAGGCCAGGCCCAGGCCCCAGCCGCGCTTTTTGGTGGTGAAGCCGGGCATGAACACGGTTTCGAGCTTGGCTTTGGGAATGCCCTTGCCCGTGTCGGTGATGTCGATGGCGACCTGGCGGGGCGGGGCGCCGCGCCGGTACCAGGTGCGGCGGGTGCGCACGCGGCGCAGGTGCAGCGTGATGGAGCCGCGGCCTTCCATGGCATCCACGGCATTTTTGCAGATGTTTTCGATAACCCAGTCGAACAGCGGCACGTTGATGCGGGCCGGCGTGTCCATCGGCAGGTCGGTTTCAATTTTGAAAACCACCTTTTTCGACACCCGGCTTTGCAGGTATTCGATGGCGTTGCGGGTGGTTAGATACAGGTTTTCATCCTTGAGCACCGGTACCGAGCCGATGTTGGAGAAGCGCTCCGTGATGATTTCCAGCCGCCGGATATCCTTGCCCAGCTCGTCCACGATGGGCTCGTTTTTGAAGCGGTCGGAGTCGCGCAGGTAGTTCTGCCAGCCCACCAGGCTGCTGAGCGGCGTACCCAATTGGTGGGCCGTTTCCTTGGCCAGGCCCACCCACACGCGGTTTTGCTCGGCCCGGCGCGAGGAGCTGAACGCGAAATACGCAATGACGGCCAGGCAGCCAATCACCACCAATTGCACCAGCGGATAGGTGCGCAATTGCCGCAGTAGCTGCGAGTCGCGGTAGAAGATGTAGTTCACCTGCCCCGCTCCAAACTTCACGATGATGGGCGGGTGCTGCTTCTTCATCAGCAGCAGCTCGCTGTCGAGCAGCGTCAGCGAATCGGCTTTCGTGACGTGGACCGGCATGGGAATATTTTTGGCCGCGATAATGTCTTTGCCGTCGGTGCTGAGAATGACCGGAATGGTCGTCTTGCCGTTGATTATCTCATTGAAAACAAACGGATTGGTTTCGGATTCCGAATTAACAATAAACTCCTGTGCCTTGGCGTACAGCTGAATCTGCTGCTGCTCCCGCTCCGACACGCGCTGCACCAGCAGGTTGGTGTAGATGACCGTAGCCGCTCCGATGAGCAGCGCCAGCACGGCCACCAGAATTTTGATGCGGGTTTTTTGACTGTAAATCGGAAGCATGAACGGGAATACGGGACGAGCAAAGGAACGGCAGTAAAAGCGGCTGTTATGCAACACGCCTGTCATCCTGAGCACAGCGAAGGACCTTCTCACGCTTGAACGGTTCGCAGAAAAAATGATTGCTGCAAATCTGGTCAGGCGTGAGAAGGTCCTTCGCTGTGCTCAGGATGACAGGCGTGCTACCCCACCAGCACGGCGTTGCTGCTGGCAATTTCCTGCAAAATCTCCAGCACGTCGGCCGGGGTTTCGGCATTCACTAGGCTGGTGCGCCAGTTTTTGGCCCCTTCCAGGCCGCGGAAATAATGCGCGTAATGGCGGCGCATCTCGAAGATGCCCACTTTCGGGCCTTTCCACTCAATGCTGCGGTCGAAGTGCATCTGGCAGGCGGCCACGCGCTCTTCCAGCGTAGGCGGTGCGAGTAGTTCCCCCGTCTTTACGAAGTGCTTCACCTCCCGGAAAATCCAGGGGTAGCCGATGCTGGCCCGGCCAATCATCACGCCGTCCACACCGTAGCGGGTTTTGTATTCGAGGGCTTTTTCGGGTGAGTCGATATCGCCGTTGCCGAAAATCGGGATTTTGATGCGCGGGTTATCCTTGATTTTGGCGATGAGGCGCCAGTCGGCCTCGCCCTTGTAGAGCTGGGCGCGGGTGCGGCCGTGCACCGTGAGGGCGGCAATGCCCACGTCTTGCAGGCGCTCGGCCACTTCTTCCACGTTTTTGGTGCCTTCGTCCCAGCCCAGGCGGGTTTTCACGGTCACGGGCAGGTGGGTGTGCTTCACCACCGAGGCCGTCATGGCCACCATCTTGGGGATGTCCTGGAGCAGGGCCGCGCCCGCGCCCCGGCAGGCCACCTGCTTCACCGGGCAGCCGTAGTTGATGTCAATCAAATCGGGCCCGGCCTCGGTGCTGATGGCCGCGCACTCGCCCATCGTCTCCACGTCGGAGCCGAAGAGCTGAATACCGATGGGCCGCTCATAATCGAAGATGTCCAGCTTCTTGCGGCTCTTGGCCGCCGCCCGAATCAGGCCCTCCGAGGAAATAAACTCGGTGTACATCAAATCGGCCCCGTGGGCTTTGCACACGGCGCGGAAGGGCGGGTCGCTCACGTCCTCCATGGGCGCGAGCAGGAGCGGGAAATCGGGAAGCTGGATGTTGGGACCTATGTTGACCACGAGGATGAATTAATTTTAAAGGAGACGCCTGTCATCCTGAACGCAGCGAAGGACCTTATCACCAAAGAACGAGTCGTAGTAACTCAAATAGTGCAAGCGTGATAAGGCCCTTCGCTGCGCTCAGGATGACAGATGCCAACTAAAAGTCAGCGTATTTTACGCAAATTTACGCCCTTCCCAACTTGTACCCCGCTATGAAAGGTTTCCTACCCCGCACGCTGCACCCCGGCCTGCAAATACTGCTGCTGCTGGCCTTCATGGTAGCGGGAGCCTGCGTGGGCTACGCCATCATCTTCGCCTGGGCGCAGTGGGGCTTTGGCCTGTCGATACCCGAAATGCAGCGGGCCGTGCTGAACCCCACCACCTACCCGCAGGGCTGGAGCCTGCTGATGATGATGCAGGGCGTGCTCCTGTTTTGCGCGCTGGCGGGCGGGGCGGTGGCGCTGGCCTCGGCGCTGGGCTACGGCTGGGCCGAGTATTTTAGCCCGCGTCGGCTGGGGGCGTGGTGGTGGCTGCTGGTGGTGGCAGTGCTCATCATTGTCACGCTGCCATTTATGTCCACCATCATTGCCTGGAACGCGGGGGCACACTTCCCCGCCCAACTGCACGATTTTGAGGTGTGGGCGCGGGCCAGCGAGGATAAGGCGGCGGTGCTCACCAAGTTTCTCACGAAATTCAATTCGCCCGCGCGGTTTTGGGTGGGCGTGCTGGTAATTGGACTGGTGCCAGCCGTGGCCGAGGAGCTGGTGTTTCGGGGCGTGATTCAGAAAAACCTGGTGCGCTGGTTTTCGCCGCACGTGGGCGTGTGGCTGGGCGCGGCCATTTTCTCGGCCATTCACTTTCAGTTTTTTGGGTTCGTGCCGCGCTTTGTGCTGGGGCTGGTGCTGGGGTACCTGTACCTCTGGAGCGGCAACATCCTGGTGAGTATGGCCGCGCACTTCACCCAGAATGCCTTCCAGCTGTTCATCCTGTACCTGGCCCAGCGCGGCCAGTTCGGCTGGGGCTTCGACCCCGACTCGACCGACGCCCTGCCCTGGGCGCTGGTGATTCCGTCGGCGCTGCTCTCGGCCGGCCTGCTCTATTTCCTGCACCAACGCTTCACGGCCCCGGCCCCGCCCACCACCATGCTCACCCTCAGCAGCGAGGGCGTGGCCGTGCGCGGTGGAGACGCATAATTGCGTCTCGGCGTTAGCTCCGCTGACCTTCGGTTGAACGGCTTGCGTTGAACGTCCGTAACGGCACCTTTATAAACACCAACCCCAACGACAAGACGCAAATATGCGTCTATACATCCCTTCCCAACTTGCCCGACTCTACACCTCCGACTACCGCCTCTCCTGAAACTACCGCCGCGCCCGCCGGCCCCAGCAACCTGCGCCTGCGCGTCATCTGGGGCGTCATCGGGGCCGTGCTGCTGCTGGGCAGCGTCTGGTTCAGCCCCTTCACGTTCGGGCTGTTCTTCGCCGCCGTGCAGGCCATCATGCTCTGGGAGTTTTATCGCATGATGCGGGCGGGCGGCTACGCGCCGGCTACGTGGATTGGGGTGGGGGCGAGCTTATTATTATTTGCTGTGATTCACGCTTGGCAAGGCTTGCCTGAATATTGGCATGCTCAAGCCAACAATACATATTTCGAGATAGGAAAAGCAGCAGTCCCGATAGGTAGCGGTGCGTTGCCTGAGCAACAGATGGTGGTTGTGGGATGGGCCTTGGCAGGTATCGGAGCCATTTTACTGTTGCTGTTTCTGGTACTCGTTTTACGCGAAATATTTCTTTGGCCTAGTTCACCGAGCCCATTTGTGAATGTGGCAACAACATTTGGCGGAATATTTTACGTCAGTATTCCGATGGCATTGCTTCAGGTCATTGCTTATACCCAGCGGCATTCCACTGACCTCCTTCGCTACGACTACCGCCGCGTCTTCGCCCTGCTCTTCCTCATTTGGGCTTCCGACATCGGTGCCTACGCCGTGGGCCGGGCCATTGGCAAGAACAAGCTGGCCCCCCAAATCTCGCCCGGCAAAACCTGGGAAGGCTGGGCCGGCGGCTTCGCCATGACCTTGCTCGTGGGCTGGGCCATCGGCTACATGCTGCCCGATATGCCGCTGCTGCACCGCCTCGTGGCGGCGGGCGTGGTGGCCGTATTCGCGCCCCTCGGCGATTTGGCCGAGTCCATGCTCAAGCGTAGCGTGGGGGTGAAGGATTCGGGCAGCATCATGCCTGGCCACGGCGGTCTGTTGGATAGGTTCGATGCGTTTTTGCTGGTGCTGCCGGTACTGGCGCTACTGCAACTGCTGGCGGGCTAGGAAGTAAGTGGCCGTCGACTTCGTAATGACAAACCGGCCCGCCATCAAGCCAAAACCAATACCTTTGCGGCCCTAAACCGTATCCAAGTCCCACCCAACCTCCCATAAAATCCCTCATGGCAGCTAATACCGTGTACAAAGAACCGGCCCCGAAAGTCGACCGCGAAAACCCGCTCGAATCGATGATGTCGCGTTTCAATATCGCCGCCGAAATCCTCGGCCTCGATGATGAAACCTACAACGTGCTCAAAGCGCCTGACAAGCAGGTTATCGTGCACATTCCGGTGACGATGGACAACGGCAAAATCCAGGTGTTCGAAGGCTACCGCGTTATTCACAACACCATTCTGGGTCCGAGCAAGGGCGGCATCCGCTACGACAAAAACGTGCACCTCGACGAGGTGAAGGCCCTCGCGGCCTGGATGACCTGGAAGTGCGCCGTGGTGGACATCCCCTACGGCGGTGCTAAGGGCGGCATTATTTGTGACCCCACCACGATGAGCGCCGGCGAAATCGAGCGCATGACGCGCGGCTACACGCTGGCCCTGAAAGATATTTTCGGCCCCGACCGCGACATTCCGGCCCCCGACATGGGCACCGGCCCGCGCGAAATGGCGTGGCTGATGGACGAATTCTCAAAGACCAACGGCATGACCTCCCCGGCCGTGGTAACCGGTAAGCCCCTGGTAATGGGTGGCTCGCTGGGCCGCACCGAGGCTACTGGCCGCGGCGTAATGGTATCGGCCCTGGCCGCTCTCAAGAAGCTGAACCTGAAGCCGACCGAAGTATCTGCTGCGGTGCAGGGCTTCGGCAACGTGGGCTCGTGGGCTGCGGTGCTGCTGCACCAGCAGGGCGTGAAAATCAAGGCCGTATCAGACATTTCGGGCGCGTACTGGAACGCTGATGGCATCAACATCGACGAAGCCATTGCCTACAAAAATGCCCATAACGGCCGCCTCGAGGGCTTTGCCGGCGCCACGCCGATGAACCCCGACGACCTGCTGACTTCCGACGTGGACGTGCTGGTGCCCGCCGCCGTGGAAGACGTGATTACCGAGCACAACGCCCACGAAATCAAAGCCAAGCTGATTGTGGAAGGTGCCAACGGCCCCACTTCGGCCTCGGCCGACCCTATCATCAACGAGAAGGGCATCATGGTGGTGCCGGACATTCTGGCCAACTCGGGCGGCGTGACCGTGTCGTACTTCGAGTGGGTGCAGAACAAGCAGGGCTTCAAGTGGACGCTGGAAATGGTAACCGAGCGCGCCGACCGCATCATGTCCGATGCCTTTGAGAAGGTGTACCAGACCAGCCAGAAATATAAAATCCCGATGCGCATCGCGGCCTACGTGGTGGCCATCGACAAAGTAGCCCAGACGTACAAGTTCCGCGGCGGCTTCTAATCAAATAGTTAGCGTGATTTTGCGGATTGCGTAGATTTATTCTGCGTTCTTCCGTACTTGCTTTCTGGAAAGGCACGGGCCGCTCGGTTCGTGCCTTTCTGATTTCTGTAGCGACCTTTGCCCGGATATTCCGTTTACACCGTTTACCTCATCAGTCGGCCCGGTTCTGCGCGGCTGAGTAGCTTTTTCATCTGAAACCGAATTCCTGAACCAAAAGGCGGCGCAAGCCACGCTGGGGAGTTCGTTTCAAGCCGTGCTATATGAAGATTCATAAAGAAGGACGACGCATTCTGTTCGTTACGCTGCTGATTTTGCTGGCGCTCAATTTGCTCATGTTTCAGTTCAATCGGGGCCAGGATTTGGTGAACCGGCTCTTTGCCGGGGCCACGGTCATCATCTTTCTGCTGATTCTGCAGTTCTTCCGGAGCCCATTCCGGCACCTGTTCACCCACGAAGACCTGCTGCTGGCTCCGGCCGATGGCAAGGTGGTGGTAATCGAGAATGTGTTCGAGCCCGAGTATTTTGAGGATGAGCGCAAGCAAATCAGCATCTTCATGTCGCCCATCAACGTGCACGTGACGCGCAACCCCATTTCGGGCCTGGTGAAGTACTTCAAGTACCACCCCGGCAACTACCTGGTGGCCTGGCACCCCAAAAGCAGCACCCAAAACGAGCGCACCACCGTGGTGGTAGAGTCCGATGCCGGCCCGCTAGTGCTTTTCCGGCAGATTGCCGGGGCCATGGCCCGCCGCATTGTGTGGTATGTGAATGAGGGCGACGAAGTGAGCCAGGGCGAAGAGTTCGGCTTCATCAAGTTCGGCTCGCGCGTCGATGTATTTGTGCCAGTTGATACTGAAGTGAAAGTAGAGCTTGGCCAGAAGGTGAAGGGCGGCGAAACCGTGATTTGCCAGCTTAAGGTCTGACCACGGATTCGCTCGGATTTTTCGGATTGCACGGATTTTGTGAACGAACCGATTCGTTGGAATAACAAAAAAGGCCACCGCGAGGTGGCCTTTTTTATTCTAAGCACTGGTACATGCGCCGTCCACGAAATCCGTGCAATCCGAAAAATCCGAGCGAATCCGTGGTCAGAACCAAGTGGCGGCCAGCTGCATCAACTGCTCCAGCGCGGCTTGGTCGTCTTGGTCGAAATCGTTGAGCTGGTCGCTGTCGACATCGAGCACGGCCACCACTTGGCCGTTTTTGAGGATGGGCACCACAATTTCTGATTTCGAGTCGGAGCTGCAGGCGATGTGGCCGGGGAAGGCTTCCACGTCGGGCACGAGGACGGTTGCGGTCCGCGCCCAGCTGGCCCCGCACACGCCCTTGCCATGACGGATGCGCGTGCAGGCAATCGGACCCTGGAACGGGCCGAGCACTAACTCTTCGCCTTTCACTAGGTAGAAGCCGACCCAGAAAAAGCCGAATGCCTGGCGTAGCGCGGCAGCCGTGTTGGCGAGGTTGGCGGTGAGGTCGGGTTCGCCGGTGGTGAGGGCTTCGATTTGGGGCAGCAGCAGCCGGTATTGCTCGGCTTTGGTGAGCGTGGTGTCGAGGGCGAGGGTTTCGGCCATGAGTGTAGCGCGGACTTTTAGTCCGCGAGTGGATTTTTATAGATTGATTTTGAAAGCGCATTCGCGGACTAAGAGTCCGCGCTACTTATTCACGTACCAGAACAGTTCATCCGTTCCAACGTTTTCGACTGAGTGCAGGCCGCCGTGGCCCAGGCGCGGGGCGGCAATGCCCTGGCCCAGCTTCATGGGCGAGCGGAAAACCCGGATTTCGTCCCACATTCCGGCATTTATCAGCGCGTTGAGCACCGTGGGGCCGCCTTCGACCAGCACCGATTGGATTTGGCGCTGATATAGGTCGGCCATGACCTGGGGCATGAGGTCGTCGGCTTCGGAGAGGTGCACGAGGTCGAGGTTGGCCTTGTGATAGGGCTGGCGGTAGGTGTAGATGAGGGTGGGCTGCGAGCCGTCGAGCAAGTTATGGGTGGGCGGCAGGCTCAGGTTTTTGTCGATGACGAGGCGCGTGGGCTGGGCTCCGGGCCAGTCGCGGGCACTCAGGCGGGGGTTGTCGTGCAAGGCCGTGCGCGTGCCCACCAGGATGCCCTGCTCCTCGGTGCGCCACTTGTGCGTGAGCAGCCCCGCCTGCGGCCCGCTGATTTGGACCGGCTGGAAGTAGCGTCCGGCCAGAAAGCCGTCGGCCGTTTCAGCCCATTTCAGCACCAGATAGGGGCGTTTTTTCTCGTGAAAAGTGAAGAAGCGCCGGTTCAGCCAGCGGCCTTCCTCGGCCAGCAGGCCGGTTTCGACGTGTACGCCAGCAGCGCGGAGTTTCTCGATGCCACGTCCTGCTACCAGTGGGAAAGGGTCTTCATTGCAAATCATCACCTCGGGCACACCTTTGGCAATGAGCAAATCGGCGCAGGGCGGCGTTTTGCCGTGGTGGGCGCAGGGCTCCAGCGTCACATAGACGCGGCTTTTTTTCAGGAGTTCCTGGTTTTCCACCGAAGCCAGAGCGTTTACTTCGGCGTGGGGGCCGCCGTATTGCTGATGCCAGCCCTCGCCGATGATGCGGCCTTCGTGCGTTACCACGCAGCCTACCAAGGGGTTGGGCCGGGCATGGCCGGTGCCGAGCAGCGCCAAATCGAGGGCGCGGCGCATGAACAGGGCATCATCGTTTTTCATGGGCGCGAAGGTAACGAACGGGCTGCCGCTGGGGCGCAGCGCTACCTTTGCCCCAATGAACGTCCGCCAATTCACCACCTCCATTGCCACGGCGCTGCAAGCCATTTACCCCGTCTCCGAAGCGCAGGCCATCGCGGCTTTGGTGGCGGAGCACCTGCTGCAAATGGATTCCCTGAAGCGCATGACGGAGGCCCAGCAGCCCATCGCGCCCGGCGCGGAAGCCGCGCTGGAGCCGCTCCTGGCGCGCCTACTGGCCCATGAGCCGGTGCAGTACGTGCTGGGCACTGCCTATTTCGCCGATATGGAGTTGGAGGTGACGCCCGCCACCCTCATTCCGCGCCCCGAAACCGAAGAGCTGGTGTACCTCATCAAGCAGGAGCAGACGGGCCGGGTGGGCCTGCGCGTGCTCGACGTGGGCACGGGTTCGGGCTGCCTGGCACTGGCGCTGGCTCGCCTGCTGCCCGCCGCCGAGGTGCTGGCCGCGGATATTTCGGCCGAAGCACTGGTCGTGGCCCGGCGCAACGCGGCCCGATTTGCGCCGCAGGTAGCGTTTGAGCAGATTGATATTCTGAATAGCTTACCCCAAAAAATCGCCCCCGCCTCGCTTGATATTCTGGTAAGCAACCCGCCCTACGTGCGCGAAAGCGAGCGGCCCGAAATGCGCGACAACGTGCTGGCCTGGGAGCCCGCCACCGCACTGTTCGTGCCCGATGCCGACCCGCTGCTGTTCTACCGTCGGCTGGCCGAAGTGGGGCGGGTACTGCTACGCGCGGGTGGGAGTATTTGTCTGGAAATCAACGAGGCGCTGGGGGCTGAAACGGCGTCGTTGCTCACGCCGGAGGATTTTGAGGATGTGCGCGTACTGCCCGACATGTTTGGCAAAGCGCGAATAGTACGCGGCACGCGCCGGTAAGGCCATTGTCATCCTGAACGCAGTGAAGGACCTTGCCACGGTTGAACAACTTGCTCAATCGTGGTAAGGTCCTTCACGTTCAGGATGACAGAGGGGGCTTCAGCGCCAGCTAAAAGCCTACAAATTCTGCAGCACGAAATTCGTCATCTGACGGTAGAGGTGCAGGCGGGTGTTGCCGCCCGAGATGCCGTGGTTGCGGTTGGGGTAGTACAGCGTCTGGTAGTCCTTGTTGGCCTTGATGAGGGCGTCGACGAAGGCGATGGAGTTCTGGAAATGCACGTTGTCGTCGCCGGTGCCGTGCACGAGCAGGAACTTGCCGCGCAGGTTCTGGGCGAACTGCACGGGCGAATTGTCGTCGTAGCCGCCCGGGTTTTCCTGGGGCGTCTTGAGGTAGCGCTCGGTGTACACGGTGTCGTAGTAGCGCCAGTTCGTGACCGGGGCCACGGCGATGCCCATTTTGAAGAGGTCGGCATTCTTAGTCATGGCCAGCGAGGTCATGTAGCCGCCGTAGCTCCAGCCCCAGATGCCGATGCGCGACTTATCCACGTAGGGTAGCGTGGCGAGGTACTTGGCACCTTCGCCCTGGTCAATGGTTTCGAGCTTGCCCAGGTTGGCATACGTGGCTTTGCGGAAAGCCGAGCCCCGGCCCGAGGTGCCCCGGTTTTCCACCGAAACCACGATGTAACCCTTTTCGGCCAGCATTTGGTGCCAGAGGTAGTTGGTGAGAGCGGTGCCGCCGCCGGTGTTGTCGAGCACCGTCTGGGTGCTGCTGGTGCCGAAGCTGGGGCCGCCGTAGACGTGCATCAGCACGGGGTATTTCTTGGCGGGGTCGAAGTTGCTGGGCTTAATCATCCAGGCGTTCAGCTCCACGCCCTCACTGGTTTTGAAGGTCAGGAATTCGAGCTTGCCGAGGTCGTACTGGGTCAGCGTTTCCTTCAATTTGGCGTTGTCCTCCAGGGTTTTCACCAGCTTGCCGGTGCTGCCCTCGCGCAGGCTGGTCACCGTGGGCACGCCCGCCGAGGAGTGCACGTTCAGGAAATACTTGGTGTCGGGACTCATGTTCACCACGTCGGTGCCGTTGCCGGCCTCGCTGATGCGCTTTTTGTCGCCGCCTTTTAGGTTGATGCGGTACAAATGGCGCTGCAGGGCCGAGCCCTCGGTGCTGGTGTAGTACACGTTGCCGGTTTTGGGGTCGAAGCCGTTGATGGCCGAAATTTCCCAGTTGCCCTTCGTGAGCTGGCGCACCGGCTTGCCGTCCATGTCGTGCAGGTAGAGGTGTTGGTAGCCGTCCTTTTCGCTGGTAAACAGGAATTGCTTGCCGCCTTCGAGGTAGTTCAAATCATCGTTGATTTCGACGTAGGCCGGATTAGTGTCCGTCAGCACCACTTTGGTTTTACCGGTGGTCACATCGCCGTGCAGAATTTCGAGCTTGTTCTGCAAACGGTTCAGGCGCTGGATGCTGACGGTGTTGGGCACGCGCGTCCACTGCAGGCGCGGGATGTACTGGTCGGCCACCGGCCCCACGTCCATTTTCATGGTTTTGCCGCTGGCCACGTCGTAGCTGCTCACGCTCACCACCGAGTTTTTCTCGCCGGCCTTGGGGTATTTGAAGCGGTATTCCTTCGGATAAAGCCCGCCCCATTCCTGCATGTCGTACTCGGGCACCTGGCTTTCGTCGAAGGTGTAAAAGGCAATCTGCCGGCTATCCGGCGACCAGAAAAAGCCCTGCGCGAAGCCGAATTCCTCCTCATACACCCAATCGGCCGAGCCGTTGATGATGTTGTTTTTCAGACCGTTCGCCGTCACGGCGGTTTCCTGCATCGTGGCCAGGTCGGTCACGTACACATTGTTGTCGCGGGTGAAGGCCACGCGCTGGCCGTCGGGCGAGAAGGTGGCGTAGCCCTGCTTGCCGCCGGCGCTCAGCGGCGTTAGCTTCTTGCTGGCGCGGTCGAACACGTAGTAGCTGGCGCGGGCGCTGCGGCGGTAAATGGGCTCGGTGCCGGTCGTGAACAGGATTTTCTGCTCGTTGGCGTTGAAGGAATAGCCGTCCACGTTGAGCGGTGCGCCGGCCAG
This sequence comes from Hymenobacter ruber, assembly GCF_054783255.1. Taxonomy (NCBI): domain Bacteria; kingdom Pseudomonadati; phylum Bacteroidota; class Cytophagia; order Cytophagales; family Hymenobacteraceae; genus Hymenobacter; species Hymenobacter ruber. The sequence continues at coordinate 1,076,834 of NZ_BAAGQX010000002.1, read as the reverse complement.
TTGCAGCTCGGCGGCGGCCACCAGGGTTTGCACGGCTTTGCCGGTGGTCACTTCGTACTGCACTAGGCTGCCGTTTTCCAGGGCCGAGTAGTAGCGGCCGTCATTCATCCAGTTGAAGCCCGGCACTGAGGCCGAGCGGAACGTGGGCTTGGCCCAGATGTCTTCTAATGTAAGGGGCAGCTTCTGCTGGGCGTGGAGCAGGGTAGGGGTGAAGCCCGGCACTAGGGCCGGGCCATTGGCCGCCAGCAGGGCCGCCAGCGCAAAAAAACGTAAACGCATAGGGAATAAGAACAAAATCGAAATAAGGTCGGCAACGGAACGTTAAAGGTAGCAGGAGCTGGCCGCAAGGTTGCGGGGCCCGGCTCCCGTTACCTTTGCATTATGCGTTTTCGCCTCCTGTTGCTTTGCCTGCCCGTGCTGCTGGCCGCCTGCTCCAAAACCGACCGGCCGGTTCAGCTCGACTTTGTTGGTATTTCCACGCTGACTTCCAGCAACAAGACGGTGCAGCCGAACGACACGCTTACGACCCGGGTGTATGCCGTGGGCAACGATAATAAACTCAAGCGCCTGAAAATCACCGTTACCTACGAGCCCGGCATCACGCCCATTATCTACCCGGTGCCTCTGTCGTCATACGACCCCGCTAAAAACGCACCGGACAAGAAGGAAATCATCTACCTCGATTCGCTGATTGAGCCCCAGGCCGGCAATGCCAGTGGCCACGCCATCAGCGAAACGCTGTTTGTCAATCAGTTTGCGGCGCGGGCTACCTCCGGCACCGAGCTGTGGCAATACACGGCCACCGACGTAGCTGGGGCCTCGGCCAGCCGCGCCTATCGCCTCACGGCCCGCAAAACCGATTCGGCGGTGGTGTTGCACAGCTTTACCGCGGTGATGCGGCCGGTGCCGCGCCGGGCCGTGGTAGCCCGGGGCGTGCGCGACCGTAGCCGTGTGTTCCTCAATCTGCAATACGGCCTGCTGTTGCCCAAGTACGCGGTGCTGAACCAGGAGCGCTCCGTGGAGGCCAACCAGGATTTGGTGGACCTGATTTGTGTGGCCGGCGGCACGGGAAACACCGTTGGGCTGGTGGCACCCGCCAACACCGATACAGCAGTGTGCCGACTACCCGCCATCTGGACCAAACGGCACGTTACCGGCCTGCACGCTACCGCGCTTAGCAGTAACCAGTTTGCGGCCGCTGCGGCGGCTGATTTTCCGGCGGGCTACACTACCAACAATAACTTTGGCACCAATGCCTTCTACACCGGGCCGCTGAAAAAAGGCCAGGTGCTGGCCTTCAAAATTACCGATGGTACTACGGAGCGCTACGGCCTGCTGCTCGTTTCCGACCTCGTACTGGGTTCGGCTCCGGTGCTCACCTGCACCGTGCGGGTGCAGAAGTAGCCGCCGTTGGCAAACAGAAAAAAGGGCTGCCCCAGTACAGGGCAGCCCTTTTTATTCAGTATCTAAATCTAAGCTTCGACTAAAAGGTGATGCCTGCTGTGATGCTGGTGGTGTAGCGGTTGCCATTCACTTTGATGACGGGCTGCAAGCCGTTGTTGAGAGAATAGGGCGTGTAGAGCTGGTCGACGGTGGTGTACACCACCGCTGCGTCCAGGAAGAAGTTGCCCTGGCGCAGGCCGGCCCCCGCCGTGTAGAAGCTTTGCAACCGCTCGTTGTTGGTGTCTGCCTTGTACGGGTCCCCGTAGCGGGCGTAGCCCAGCCGCAGCCGGAATACGTCGAAGCGGCCCTCGGACCCGAAGCGCAGGTTGACCGTGTTTTTGTAGCGGGCCTGGATGTCGCTGTTTTCGGTGGCGAAGGAGTAATTGTCGCCGTTGGCATTCTGCGAGTCGTTGTGCAGGCGCGCCTGCCCGTAGCCCACATACTCGATATCGCCGGTCAGAAAACCATGCTTGCCAAGTGTGTACGCCACCCCACCATTCGCCCGAAAAGGGGTGGTGATGGTATAGGCGTAGTCGTTGGTGGGCAGCGACGCCGAATAATCCCCAATCGGTAGGTCGCTCGGGACGCGGTCGGTGCCCTGTGCACTGTAGTTCGCCGTCAGGGTCTCGCTATACGTGTCGGTCAGCTGCATAAACGTGGGCGTCTGCACCGACGCTCCCACCCGCAGATTGTCCAACGCACGGTAGATAAGCCCTACTCGGGCGTTAAATCCTTTGCCCGAGGTCTTGAGCTGACTGTTGCTGGTCAGGCTGTTGAAATGGGTGTTAGGGTCATTGTCGGCCTCAGTGAGCGTGCGCAACTGGGTGTAGTTGGAGCTCACAATGCCGATGGCGCCGCCGATGTACAGCCGGTCGCGGTAGTTGGCCCCGTAGCCAATGTCGAACTGTGAAATCGAGCCCGAAGTGGTTAGCGTTTCGCCCTGGGTGAGGGTATTGCCCTGCTTACGCAGCACCACGGCCGAATCGGCTCCCGTGCGGGAGCTGCGGATATTGGCCAGATAAGCCCCGTAAGCCAGCCCCAGGTTGGAGGTGTACGTGCCGGAACTGGCCTGCTTGTCCAGGTCGGCAAAGGCAGTGGCGCCCCGAGCCGCATCGGCTGCGGGCTGCAGGCGCGACAGGTACGACTGATTGTTATTGAGGGTGCCCTGGTAGCTCGACGCTGAGTTGAAGTCGGCCACCCGGCTGAAGCCCAGGGCGAAAGCCCCGCCCCGCCACTCGGAGGTCTGGTCGTTGTCGGGGCGGCGGGTAGTGAATACCCCACCCAGGCTGGCCACGTGCAGGCTGTTTTTCTCCGCGCTTTGCGAGGCGGTGGGGCCACCGTCAATGCGGGCATCGCTCTGGCCGATGCCGATGCCGGGCGTGAAATGCACCTCTGATTTCTGGTACATGCCCAGGCCAGCCGGGTTGCTGGTGAGGTTACCAAAATCGGCTCCCAGGGCTACGTTGGCCCCACCAATGCCCTGTGTACGGGCCGGCCCTCCAAATTGCAGGCGGGAATAGCGCAGCGCGTCGCTGGCATCTTGGGCAAAGGCGTGGCCTGCCTGCCCTGCTACGAGGGCCAGGCTAAGCCAGATTATCCGTTTTTTCATGGGTGGGGTGGAAGAAAAGGAGCCAGCCGAAGGGCCGGCTCACTTGAGAATATTTTGCAGAAATACAGCTTAGCAGTTAGTCACGGCCCCGGTGGCCGCCGCCACCTCCGCCACCGCCGCCGCCATAGGAAGGAGTCGACGGGGCAGAATAAGAGGGCTGGCTATAGGTACGCTGCTGCGGCTGCTCATAGGTGCGCTGCCGGGGCTGGTCGTAGCTGCGCTGTTGCTGCGACTGGTCATACGTGCGCTGGCGGGGCTGCTCGGCCGCCTGACCACCGCCGTTATTGATTGGCTCGCCAAACACATTCTGGAAGAAGCCCCCGCGACGGCGCTGACCATCCTGTGGCGCAGCGGCTGGCTGCATCTGCCCGTTGCCCTGCGGCGTGGCCTCCTCGGCGGTGCGCATGCGGCCCCGGCTGTTGTCGCCCGTAATCTGGCCCTGCTCCGGGCGCGCGCCAATGGCGGGCTGCGGGTCCATGTTGCGGTAGCGCGGCCTGTCGTCCATGCGCTGGGGCTGGTTGTAGGAGTCATTGGCGCGCATGGGCTGAGCTGTCGGCGATGCCGAAACGGCTTCGCTACGGGTGCGCCCCACGGCATCAGCAGTGCTCATTGGCATCGATTCCGGGGTGTTTGACATGATGCGCTCGGTGCTGCGGCCGCGGCCACCGCCATTTGCCGTGCCAGGAGTGGCGGTGCCGGGCACAGCGCCCGCAGTGCCCGAAGAATACCGCCCGTCCGAAGCCCGGTCGTTGCGGTGTCCATAAGTCCGAACAGTGCCCGGGCCGCTGTTAACGCCATTGTTGTTGAACCCCCCGCCGTTGTATACGCTGCCGTAGTAGCCGCCCCGGCCATAATACCCGCCGTAGTAAGGGCTGCTGTAGTAATAAGGGTCATAGCCGCCGTAACCGCCGTAGCCGAAGGGGCTATAGCCGTAACCATACGGGCTGTACCCGTAGCCAAACGGACTGTACCCGTAGTAGCCGCCATAACCACCATACCCAAACGGCCGGCCAAACCCAAAGCTGATGCTCAGGCCCGAGCCGTAACCATATCCGTAGCCAAACGGACTGTAGAGTGAGCTATAGAAAGGGTCGTAGCCGCCGTAAGCATACGGCGAAAAGCCACAGGCCCCGCCGCCATAGGCATAACCCCTGTAGCCCAGACTGGTGTAAGGACTATAGGGAGAGTAGGAGCTCAGGCCCGGGCCGTAGTAGCTCGACGAGCCGTAGCCGGGCACGCCGCGCATGTAGGTGTACGTGTTGTCGTAGTACTGGTCGGAGCCGGAGTTATTCTGCCGGGCCGACGACGAGTTGGTGGAACCGCCGTTATAGTCCGGGTTGGCCTCCTCGTTGTTGGCGGCCGGTGCCGGCGCGGAGCTGACCACGGCCGTGGTGCGGTCTTTGGAGGAGTAATAGACCCCATCGTCTTCCGACGAAGTGAGGGCCGAAGTACCCGCGCAGCCGCCCAGCGCAAACAGGGCCAAAGCGGGCAAACAGGCGGTGAGCAGGTTTTTCATGATGAAAAAAGGTAAGGATGGGAAGGCTTTCTGTAAAGTAACGGACTATACGGTGGAAGCAGGATGAAGCGGTTCGAAATCGGGGCTAAGCCAACAAATAATATTGGAGAATAAGCTGCTCGCTGCCGCCCCGGGTGCAAATAGCTTCCGCAAGGAGGTCCGCACTTTAATAACGTAATTTGACCCCGAAACGGTGCCCCAAGGTCAATTCAAATCCTGTACCAAATCCGGGAACTTTTTCAATTACCCCTAAGATGCCTCCCATGAGTAAAAAGTTGCCTACCCGCCAGGAAGATTATTCGCTTTGGTACAATGAGTTAGTGAAGCGGGCCGGCCTGGCCGAGAACTCGGCCGTGCGCGGCTGCATGGTCATCAAACCCTACGGCTATGCCATCTGGGAAAAAATGCAGCGCCAGCTGGACGATATGTTCAAGCGCACCGGTCACGAAAACGCGTATTTCCCGCTCTTCGTACCCAAAAGCTTATTTGAAGCCGAAGAAAAAAACGCCGAAGGCTTCGCCAAAGAGTGCGCCGTGGTGACGCACTACCGCCTCCAGACCGACCCCGACAAGCCGGGCAAGTTGCGCGTGGACCCCAACGCCAAGCTGGAAGAAGAGCTGGTGGTGCGCCCCACCTCGGAGGCCATCATCTGGAGCACATACAAGAACTGGGTGCAGAGCTACCGCGACCTGCCGCTGCTCATCAACCAGTGGGCCAACGTGGTACGCTGGGAAATGCGCACCCGCCTGTTTTTGCGCACCGCCGAGTTTCTGTGGCAGGAAGGCCACACCGCCCATGCCACCGCCGAGGAAGCCGTGGCCGAAACCCGCCAGATGCTGGACGTGTACGCCGAGTTTGCCGAGGAGCACATGGCCTTGCCCGTGGTGAAGGGCGTGAAAACCCCCAACGAGCGTTTCGCCGGAGCCGAGGACACGTATTGCATCGAAGCCTTGATGCAGGACGGCAAGGCGCTGCAAGCTGGTACCAGCCACTTCCTGGGCCAGAACTTCGCCAAAGCGTTTGATGTGCAGTTTGCCAACAAGGAAGGTGTGCGCGAGCACGTGTGGGGCACCAGTTGGGGCGTGAGCACGCGCCTGATGGGCGCCCTCGTGATGGCGCATTCCGACGATGAAGGTCTGGTGCTGCCGCCTAAATTGGCTCCTATCCAAGTGGTTATCGTGCCCATCTACAAAACGGGCGAGCTTGATGCGCTGCTGGAGCGCATCAAACCCATTCAGATGGGCCTGCTGGCCCGAGGCATTTCGGTGAAGCTGGACGCGCGCGACACCGAGCGCCCTGGCTTCAAGTTTGCCGAGTGGGAGCTGAAGGGCGTGCCCGTGCGCCTGGCCATCGGCGCGCGCGACCTCGACGCCGGCATGGTGGAAGTGGTGCGCCGCGACACCAAGGAGAAAATGAGCCTGCCCCTGGCCGACATCGTGGCTAGCGTGGACCAGCTGCTGACCGACATCCAAACCAACATCTACGAGCGCGCCAAAAACTTCCGCACTGCCCACACTACCCGCGTGGATAGCTACGACGAGTTCAAGCGGATGCTGGACGAGGAGCCCGGCTTCCTGCTGGCGCATTACGACGGCACTTCCGAAACCGAAGAGCGCATCAAAGAAGAAACCAAAGCCACCGTGCGCTGCCTGCCCCTGAACGAGGCCGACGAAGAAGGCATCTGCATGGTAACGGGCAAGCCCAGCCCGCGCCGCGCCTACTTCGCCCGCGCTTACTAGGTCGGGTTAGCTGTTGCCTGAACTGTCATTCCGACGCAGGAGGAATCTAAGTGAGGTCGTTGAATAACGCTTTTCATCAGATTCTTCCTGCGTCGGAATGACAATTTTTTGCGCCTGATAGTCGGCCTAAAGAGGATAGTATGTCTGTTCACTAGTACCTTCGGAGAGAATTATCTTGCCTGATAACCTCGAATTAGCCATTTCATCATCTTTCCATAACATTTTACCGCATTACTATGAAACATGCCATATTCGCCGGACTGCTGACGCTGGGCACCCTGGCCGCCAATGCCCAGACGGGCAAAATTCAGGTGCCAGCCCAAGCCATCACCCAACTCGAAGACCTGAAAGAACTCACCAAAGCCGAAGTAGCCAAGGCCGGCAAAGCCACCAAAGCCCAGGCCGAAGTGCGGCCCGAACTCAACCGCTACCTCGTTATTTCGGCCGATGATTTCCTGCGCGTGACCAAGGAGCAGCCCACCAAGGAGGCCTACCTCAAGTGCCTGGACAACGGCCTGGCCCGCGTAGCGCCGCTCACCGAGACTGCCACTGACCGCCAGCAAGTGGCCGAATATTTCCAGGAGCTAATGGAAATTGTGGGTCTGGAAAGCTCCGAAGGCCGCTTGGATGCTTTCGTGGGTGCGGCCGGCAAAGCGCGGCAGTAGCGGCATTCTTACTATAAGAAAAGCCCCGACACAGTGCGTGTCGGGGCTTTTTTGCATTCGGTGGGGCCGGGTTTACTTCTTGGTGATGGTGAACTCCACGCGGCGGTTCTTGGCGCGGGTTTCTTCCTGGTCGTTGCTGGCAATGGGCTTGGTATCGCCGAAGCCTTCGGTGGTCACGCGCTCAGCCTTGATGCCGTGGCTGCCGAGGTATTTCTTCACCTCATTCACGCGGTCCTGGCTGAGCTTGAGGTTCAGGGCCGGGTCGCCCTGGTTGTCGGTGTGGCCCGAGAGCTTGATTTCCACCGTCGGGTAATCCTTCATGATGCGGATGAGGCGCAGCAATTCGGGATAGGAGTTGGTGGTGAGGTAGTACTTGCTTTGCTGGAAGAAGATGTTGTTCATCTTCACCGTCTGGCCCACGTTGAAGGGCACGAGGAACAGGTCCTGCTTCTGCTCGGAATATTTGTCCTTGGCCGTTACATCGAGGTTGGCGTTTTCGGCGATGTAGCCTTTGGCTTCGGCACGGTAGCCGTATTGCACGCCGCTGGGCAGCACGATGGTGTAGGAACCATCCACCGGGTCGGTTTCGGCTACGCCGATTTCCTCACCCGTGAGCAGGTTTTCGTAGTGAATGATGGCCCGGATGGGCTTGCCGGTGTTCACATCCAGCACTTTGCCGGTTACCAGCGTCACCACTTCGGGCTGGAAGGCGGGGGCCAGCGAGATGCGGAAAATATCCTTGGAGCCGTTCGTGCCGTTGCGCGACGACACCAGGTAAGCATCCTGGCCGGCGGCCGAAATGGTGTAGTAGGCGTCGAAATCGGGCGAGTTCACTACCGGGCCCAGGTTGCGGGGCGGGCTCCAATTGGTCCAGGTATCGTCGAGGCGTTTGCTATAAAAGATGTCCGACTTGCCGTAGCCGCCCCGGCCTTCGCTGGCGAAGTACAGGGTCTTTTCATCGGCGGCGAGGAAGGGGGCGAAGTCTGATTTGGCGGTGTTCACGTTCGGACCCAGGTTTTTGGGCTTGGTCCAGGTGTTGTTCATTTCGGGCACCGGGAAGCTCACGAAGAGGTCCTGCCCGCCCAGGCCGTCCGGCCGCTCCACGGCCATGAGCAGGGCTTTGCCCGAAGTAGCCAGGAAGAAGTCGACGTGCTCCTTATCAAGGTTCACGAAGTCCTTGATGACCTGCGGCACCGGTTGCGTCCAGCCCATGCGGGTATGCTTGGTGAGGCTGCACCCGAGCGGGTCCATGGTCCCGTCGCGGTTGTAGATGTTGATGAGGATGGCATTCTGGCCGTTGGCCGACACCGAGGCGATGCCGTTGGGGTCGTCGGGGGTGTTCACGGGGCCGCCCACGTTTTTGGCCAGGCCCCAGGTTTTGTTTTTACCACTTAGCAGGGCCGAGGCGAAAACGTCCTGTGGGTCGCGGCTGCCGCCCACGTTATCGGGGTTGCTTTCGCGGGCGAAGTACAACGTGCGGCCGTTGGGCGAGATAACCGGGTGGGTTTCCACGTAGCGGGTGTTCACGTTCGGGCCCAGGTTCACCAGCGAGGAATCGAACTGGCTGGATTTCACCGCATCGGGGCCTTTCTCGCCGGTAAAGGCCTGCTTCACCATCGTTGATGCCACGTCGGCGATGCCGATGGCGTCAATCTGGTTGATGCCTTCGACTTTGGCCGTATTCATGCGCACCACTACGCCCAAGGTGCGGTACTCGGCGGCCGGGAATTTCACTTCCAGCGTGCGCGAGGGCTCGGGCAGGGGGCCGGGGTTGTCGTTGGAATACACTTCGTGGTGCACGCCTTTGGTATCCACCAGCTCGACTTTGGTGATGGAGCCGGGGTTGAAGTTCTCGACAATGGTGACCTGCTGGGCCGCCACCGAACGCGCAAAGCGCACTTCAATGAACTCATTGGGGCCCTCCTTGCGCGGAATCCAGGCATCGTTGCTGATTTGGCCCAGCGGCAGGGCGTTGGGCACGCCCAGCACCTGTGAGGGCGAGAACGGGTCTTTGCCCTCGGATTTCTGCGACGACACGGCCACCAGGCGGGCGGCCCATTGCACGTGCTGGGCCTGGGCCGAAGTAGCGGCCAGCAGGCCCAGCGCCACCGGCGTGGCCGTCAGCATGCGTTTGATAAGATAACTATTCATGGTAACGATAGCAGAAAAGGAGAAGTGGCATGAGGGCCCCGGGCAAATTTACATCAGCGCGGCCGGGGACGGGCCGGCGTTTCGACAGCTAACCTAACGAAAAACTATTTTCGGAGCCTCCCCGCGCCATGTATTACCTTCCCGCTTCGGCCCGCCGAGGGAATAAGTCGGGGGCCGGGCAAACGTGGTAATCCGGTGGTTTTCGGCGGGTAAGAGGACCGTAGCGCGGCGCGCGGCGGCAGGCCGGCGCGTGGCCTGGCTGCTGGTTTTGCTGGCGCTGCTGCCGCTGGCGGGACGGGCGCAGGTGCTGGTGGGCGCTACGGCGTTTGGGCCGGTATTTCGGGGGCTGCGGCCGGCCGGGGCCGATACGGCGCTGCTGCTGGTGGCCCGGGCGCGGCGGGTGGGCGTGAGCACCTTTGTACAAACCAGCGGAGCACGGGGCTACCTGCAACTGGGGGCGCGCCAGCAACTGCGCTACCGCGTGGGCACCGACATGATTTACGACTCGCGGGGCACGCCGCCCTTCGTGCGGGAAGACTACGGGGCCGATGTGGCCGACGTCTTTACCCTCGACGCGGCCAACCACTGGCAGCTGGGCCAGCAGTTTCACTACGACCAAAGCCGGGCCAATGCCACCCGCACCGGCCTGTGGCTGAGCCGCCTGGGCTATCAGCGCCGCCTGCGTGCCGCCTCGCCCACCGATACGCTGAGCCAGATGCGCCTCACAATACTGGGTGGCCTGGCCACCGACCGCCGCAACGGCCGCGAAGACGCCGGCTTCGCCCTTGGGTTCGATGCGGCGGCGCTGTACTTCCTCAATGGTCCCACGGCCGCGCCGCTGGCGGTGCGCGTGCTGGGCACCCGTGCCCGCCTGGGCCCCCGCACCATGCAGCGGCTGGTGGCCGAGGCGGCCGGCGAGCAGGCCTTTCTGGAAGGTGCGCCGCTGGTGGTGCAGGGCCGGCTGGGCTACCGCACCAACCGCGCCGAGGATTACCTGCTGGGTTCGGTGCAGCGCATTCAGTCCGATACGGTGGCGGTGCAGGCGGGGGCTTCGTATCGAATTAACGAGTTTGCCACGCTGCGTTCGGACAATAGTTTGCTGCTGCCCAACCGGGCCTTTCGGTACCGGCGGCTGGGCGAACGGGCCGATACCTTGCAGGACGTGGGCTACCGCCAGCGCGAGCTGGACACCCGGCAGGAGCTGCGCTTTGCCCGACCCAAGCTGCAGTCGTCCATCAGCTTCAATTACCGCGAGCGCACCCGGTCGTATTACCTCGACAACTCCCGCTTTCTGAGCGTGCCGCGTCTGGCCGCCGCCCTGGCCCGCGAGCAGGTGAAGGACATCCAGGAGCAAACCATCCTGTGGCTGGGCAACCTGACTTGGCTGCCCAGCCCGCGCCATGCGCTGGCGCTGCTGGGCACGGCCCAGCTGCTGCGCGTGGATGCCCCCAGTAAGGACAACCAACAGACCCGCGACGAGGCCCAGCACCTGCTGCGCCTGACCTGGACGGGCCGCTGGGCCGGGGCCTTCCGCACCACGCTGGGGGTGGCGGGCGAGTACCGCCAGACGGTTTTCATCAGGGCCAGCCAGAGCGCCGAGAACTACGTGGACCACCTGCTGCACTGGGAGCCGGGCTTCACCTGGGCGCCAGGCAAGTGGAGCATCCGTTCGAACTACCACCTCTGGGTGAGCTACCAGGTGCGCGACCAGGCCGCCGAGCAGGCCCGCAACCGCGCCAGCCGCGTGCTTGAACAATCCCAAAGCATCACCTATCAGCTGCGGCCCCGCCTGCTGCTGCTGGCCGACTACCAGCGCCGCGAAAACCGCGTGGGCCAACTGGACTGGACGCGCTTCCGCGAGAGCCCGCTCGATACCAGCGTGACCCACGACCTGTCCATCGGCGGCCGGCAAAGCTGGATTGGCAAGCGGGGCAGCACCAGCCTGCGCCTGGGCTACCGCCTGCTGGAGCAGCGCAACTACGGCCGCGCCGCCCTGCTGCTCGACAACCCCACCGGGCCGGCGTCGCAGCTTATTTACCTGCACGGCATCACGCGGCAGCAGGGGCCGGAAGTGGCGGTGGAGCGCCGCGCCACGGCTGGCTTCAACCTCACGGCCAGCATCTGGCTACAATGGCTGCGCACGTACTCGGCCTACTCGCTGGGCAAAGGGGCCTTTTCGGGCAGCAGCTACACGGCCGTGGACTTGGCGCAGGAGACGCGGCGGGTGCTGCCGTATTTCGAGCTGGCGGCTGAGTGGCGGGTAGGGCGGCGGTAGCAGTGCTTGGCACCTATCTAGGGCCAAACGCTCTCGCTACTTCCGTGGCGGATGCGTTTGCATTAAGCAGCGGGCACGGCCGTGGGCAATGCCGCCAGCAACTCAGTAAGGCCGGCCGCCAGCGCCTGGGTGGCTTGCTGGCGGTCGGCCTCGGCGCTGGTTTTGCTTTCCAGCACTTCCATCAGGGGCATCAGCTGCCCGGCCCCGATGAGCTTGAGCGACGGCCGCAGCTTGTGGGCCACGGCGGCGGCGGCGGGCCAGTCGGCGGCGGCCAGGGCGGCGTGCAGGTCGGCCACGCTGGCGGGCGTGTTGGTATGAAAGGAAGTCAGAATCCGGTTGATAAACGTGGCATTGCCGTGGGCCGTCTGGTGCAGCAGGGCCAAGTCGAAGAGCGCGGCGGCCGGCACGGCACTCGAAGCCGCTGCGGTAGCAGGCAGCGCGGGCACAGCGGCCGTGGCGGGCCGCACCTCCACCAGCGGGCCGGGTACTCCGGCAATCAAGGAAGCCAGCTTGCTCAGCAGCTCGGCCTCGTCGAAGGGCTTGGGCAGCGTGTCGTTCATGCCGGCGGCGTGGTACTTCTCAGCATCGGCCCGGAAGGCATTGGCCGTGAGGGCCAGGATGGGCGTGGCGGCTCGCCGCGCATCGGCGTGGGCGCGGATGCGGGCCGTGGCTTCGAGCCCGTTCATGCCGGGCATCTGAATATCCATCAGCACCACGTCGTAGCGGTTTAGCTCGAACAGCTCCAGGGCTTCGATGCCGCTGGCGGCCTCGTCCACCGTCACGCCGTGGGCCTCCAGCAGCAGCTGGGCCACCTCGCGGTTCACGGCGTTGTCTTCCACCAGCAGCACGCGCGCGCCGCGCACGGCCGCCTCCTGCACCGGCGCCAGGGGGGCCAGGGCGGCCTGCCGGGCCTCGGGGCTGGCCTTGGGCAGGGTGGTGCGGAAGGCGAAGGAGCTGCCCTTGCCGGGCTCGCTCTGCACCGTGAGTTGCCCGCCCATCTGGGCCACCAGGGCCCGGCTGATGCTCAGGCCCAGGCCCGTGCCGCCAAACTGCCGGGTGGTGTCGGCATAAGCCTGGGTGAATTCCTGGAAGATGCTCTCCAGCTTGTCGGCGGCAATGCCGATGCCGGTGTCCGTCACCCGGAACTCGGTGGTGAGCGTGTCCTCGGTCTCGCTCACGTAGTGGCCGCCCACCGTCACGGTGCCGCCCACCGGCGTGAACTTGATGGCGTTGGAAAGCAGGTTAATGAGCACCTGGTTGAGGCGGTAGGAGTCGCCCAGCACCCAGGGGTGGGGGCAGGAATCCCGCAGCATGGTGCCCACCACCCGAATGCCTTTTTCCTCGGCCTGCATCACCAACGGCTGACTGGCGCTGGCCATCGAGTCGCAGAGGTTGAAGGCGGCTTTTTCCAGCTCCAGGTTGCCGGAAGTGATTTTGGCCATGTCGAGCACGTCGTTCACCACGTTCAGCAAGTGCCGGCCCGAGTGCTGAATCACCGCTGTGTAATTACGCTGCTGCTCGTCGAGGCCGGTTTTGGCCAGCAGGCTGGTCATGCCCAGCACCCCGTTCAGCGGCGTGCGAATTTCGTGGCTCATGTTGGCCAGGAAGTTCTCGCGGGCCGTAGCGGCGGCTTCGGCCGCGTGCTGGGCGTTTTTCAGGGCCGATATGTCGGTGCTCACGCCCAATACCTGGGCCGTGCCGTCGGCCAGCACCAGCGGGCAGCGCACGGTTTGCAGCCAGCGCACCTCGCCGTTGGCCAGCGTGATGGACGTTTGAATGGTGAGCGCCTGGCCGGTGCGCAACACTTCCTGGTCGGCCATCACCGAGGTCTGAATTTCCTCCTTACTCATGCCCGCCTCCATGCTGGGCGCGCCGGCCAGCTCCGCAATGAGGCGACGCCAGGCCTGCATTTCGGCGTTCTCGAATACGGTGTAGCCTTGTGCATCGCGCACCCAGATGAGGTTGGGGTTGAGGTCGAGCACCAGGTTGGTAAACGACTGCTGGGCCTGGGCGGCGGCCTCGCTCTCGCGGGTGCGGGCCTCGGCCTCGCGCAGATTGGTGATGTCGAGGCCGTAGCACATCACCTGGCGCAGCACCCCGTCGGGCCCGAACACGGGCTGGTAGTAGCACAGCCAGTGGTGGTGGTCTTCGGTGCTGGTGCCGGGCCAGCGCTCCTCCCAGTTCACCAGGGCGCGGGTTTGCACGGCCCGGTCAAACAGGCGGCGGCGGCGCACGGCAAGCTCCTGGGGCAGGCCCTGCCTGGCGCAGTGGTCGGCAAATGTCAGGCCGATGCGGGCCTGCCGCCGGGCAGGGTCAGGCTCGGCGTAGGCGTTCACGTAGCGGTAGCGCTGGTCGGGGTCGAGCACCGTCACCACAGCCGGTAGGTGGGACATTACCGATTCGTAGAACGAGTACTGCTCCCGCAGATTTTCTTCGGCCCGCCGCTGCGCTGTAATGTCGGTGAGGTAGAGCATTACGGACTGGTCTTCCAGCACCGGCACTGCCGACAGCAGAAAATGCTGGCTGTTGGCCATGACTTCGCGTTGCTGAATGCCCCCGGCGTGCAGGGCACTGGTGGTGGCCTGCACCAGCAGCGGCCTCAGCCGCGACGGCCCATTAGATTCCAGCTCCCGCGCCATGAAACCGGCCGCCGAGTTAGCGTACAGCAGCTGCCCCGTGGCGCTCACCCGCAGCACGGGGTTGGGGTTAAGCTCGGGGGTGCGGCTCAGCGCGAGCACGCTTGGCAACTGGGCTTCGGCCTGCTCACGGCGGGCACGCTCAGCCAGTAGCAGCTCTCGCAGTGCGGCCGCGTCGGTAGGAAGGTCATTTACCATTTATCAATTCACATTTAACAGGCCTACACCAGCGCCGACTGCCCGCTGCGGAACAATTGCCTCAGCAGTAATCCTCCAAAGATAGAAACTGCCCCGGGCTTTGGGCTCTTGGTGATGTACTGGTAAATGCGAGTTGATAAATGTTAATCGAAGATTTACAGCTCTTTGCGCAGCCGGGCCACCGGAATGTTCAGCTGCTCGCGGTACTTGGCCACCGTGCGGCGGGCAATGTTGTAGCCCCGGGCATTGAGCATTTTTTCCAGCTTGTCGTCGCTCAGCGGCCGCTCCTTGCTTTCCTTGCCGATGAGGTCTTTCAGAATGCTCTTTACCTCGCGGCTGCTGGCATCCTCGCCCGAATCGGTGGCAATGCCTTCGGAGAAGAAGTATTTGAGCGGATAAATCCCGAATTCCGTCTGGATGGATTTTGAATTCGCCACCCGGCTCACCGTCGAGATATCCATCCCGATGCGCGTGGCAATATCCTTCAGAATCATGGGCTTGAGCTTGCCCTCATCGCCTTCGGCAAAGAAGTCGCGCTGCAGTTCCACAATGGCGTTCATGGTGCGCAGCAGCGTGTTCTGCCGCTGCCGGATGGCGTCGATAAACCACTTGGCCGAGTCCAGCTTCTGCTTCACGAAGGTCACGGCTTCCTTCATTTTGGTGTCCTTCTTGGCGGCCTTGTCGTAGGTCCGGAACATCTCGGTGTAGGCTGGGCTCACGCGCAGCTCGGGGGCGTTGCGGGCGTTCAGGGTCAGGTTGAAGACGCCGTTGTCGTTGGTCAAGATGAAGTCCGGCATCAGGTACTGGGTCTTGCCCAGGCCGCTGGGGCCGCTGCCGCCCGGCTTCGGGTTCAGCTTGAGAATGACGTTGATGGCTTCCTTCAACTCGTCATCTTCCAGGTCCAGCTTCTGCTGAATGCGCGGGTAGTGCTTCTTGCTGAACTCCTCAAACGTATCGGTCAGAATGCGCTCGGCGTTCACTGTATTCTCGTCCTGCGGGCGGCGCTCCAGTTGCAGCAGTAGGCACTCGGGCAGGTCGCGGGCCCCAATGCCGGGCGGGTCGAACTGCTGCACCACGCGCAGCACCGCCTCAATCTCGGGCACCGTCACTTCCAGGTTCTGGCTAAAAGCCAGGTCGTTGGCAATAGCTGAGAGGTCGCGCCGGATGTAGCCGTCGCCGTCAATCGAGCCGATGAGCTGCTGGCCAATGGCCTCCTGGCGCTCGTCCAAATCGGCAAAATGCAGCTGGTCGAGCAGCGAGTCCAGGAGCGAGCCGCTGGTGTCGGCCAGGGGCGTGTCGCGCTCCTCTTCCTCGCCGGGGCCGTCGCCCTGCATCTTGTAGCCCGCTATTTCGTCGTCGTTGAGGTAGTCGCTGAGGTCGAGGTCGGTGTTGTCGGGGGAGTCATCCGTCGAAGCCAGGTCTTCTTTGGCCGCCAGGTCAGGCTCGGGCATTTCTTCGGCCGTTTCGGTGTCGGAGCTGCTGCGGTCGTCAAAGTCCTCATCCAGCGTGTTTTCGTCGTTGTCGAGGCTGGCGTCCGGGTCGTCTGAGTCGTCGCTGTCGTCATCGTCGCGGTCCAGCTCTTCGGAGTCGTCGGGCTCGTCTTCTTCCAACGCCGGGTTCACCTCCATTTCCTCCTTGATGCGCGTCTCCAGCTCCGCCGTCGGGATTTGCAGCAGCTTGATAAATTGAATCTGCTGCGGGCTAAGCTTTTGCGAAAGGAGCTGTTTTAAGTCGAGGCGTTGCATAATGACGAAAGTACGGAATGCGGGCGGCGGAGGTCCGTTTTACTAAAGTTTGGCATGAAAAGTTAGTGTAGCGCGGACTTTGTAGTCCGCGAGTGAACAACCCATTGCCCACCACCCGCGGACTACAAAGTCCGCGCTACATTCCGTGCTACCGCCTAATCGGCCTACCTTTGCCGATTCATCCGCTTCCCCGCAAGTTATGTCCCTCAAACGGTCCACCGTCAAAGAACTCCTGGCCAGCCAGGACCTTGACCGCGAAGTTCTCGTCAAAGGCTGGGTTCGCTCCCGCCGCGGCAACAAATACGTGCAGTTCATCATCGTGAATGACGGCTCCACGATTCACACCATTCAGGCCGTGGCCGACGCCGGGAATTTCCCCGAGGAGAGCCTCAAGGACGTGAGCAACGGGGCCGCCGTGGCCATTCGCGGCAAGCTGGTGGCCTCGCAGGGCAAAGGCCAGGCCGTCGAAATCCAGGCCACCGAAGTCACGGTGCTGGGCGCGGCCGATGCCGAAGCCTACCCGCTGCAGAAGAAAGCCACCTCGCTGGAGCACCTGCGCGACATCGCCCACCTGCGCCCGCGCACCAACACGTTTGGGGCGGTGCTGCGCATCCGGCACGCGCTGGCCTTCGCCGTGCACCAGTATTTCAACGACCACGGCTTCTACTACGTCCACACGCCCATCATCACCGGTTCCGATGCCGAGGGCGCGGGCCAGATGTTCCGCGTGACCACGCTGCCCCCCGAGCACCCGCCCCGCACCGAAGACGGCTCGGTGGACTTCACCCAAGACTTTTTCGGCAAGCAAACCAACCTCACTGTGAGCGGCCAGCTCGAAGGCGAATTGGCGGCTATGGCGCTGGGCAGTATCTATACCTTTGGCCCCACGTTCCGGGCCGAGAATTCCAACACCGCCCGCCACCTGGCCGAGTTCTGGATGATTGAGCCCGAAGTGGCCTTCAACGAGCTCGAAGAAAACATGGACCTGGCCGAGGACTTCCTCCAGAGCCTGGTTAAGTATGCCTTGGCCAACTGCGCCGACGACCTGGCCTTCCTCAACGAGCAGTACGACAAGGAGCTGCTCACGCGCCTCAACTTTGTGGTGGATAACGCCTTCCAGCACCTCACCTACACCGAGGCCGTTGAAATTCTGAAATCGGCCAAGCAGAAGTTCGAATTCCCGGTTGACTGGGGCACCGATTTGCAGTCGGAGCACGAGCGCTACCTGGTGGAGAAGCACTTCAAGAAGCCCGTCATTCTCACCAACTACCCGAAGGAAATCAAGGCCTTCTACATGAAGCTGGACGATGACGGCCGCACCGTGCGCGCCATGGACGTGCTGTTTCCCGGCATCGGCGAAATCATCGGTGGCTCGCAGCGCGAGGAGGACTACACCAAACTCACCACCCGCATGGCCGAGATGCACGTGCCCGCCGAAGACCTCGACTGGTACCTCGACACCCGCCGCTTCGGCAGTGCGCCGCACGCCGGATTCGGCCTGGGCTTCGAGCGCCTGGTGCTGTTTGTGACCGGCATGAGCAACATTCGCGACGTGATTCCCTTCCCGCGCTACCCCAAGAACGCGGCGTTTTAAGCCCTGTACTTACGGATATTGAATTGCAAAAAAGCGACCCCGCCGGGGTCGCTTTTTTTGTGCCTGCTTAACCCCACCGGCCCGCCGCCCGTTGCTACCTGGCACCAACTCCTTGCCGCGTATGCTTCCCGAAATCGACCTTACCGACTCCGCCAGTCTGCCCAAAGGCGGCCTCAAAGCCTTTCCCACGCCCAACGATGGCCCACCGGTGCTGCTCACGCGCCAGCAGGGCCAGGTGCGCGCCTTTGCCGCGCACTGCCCGCACTACGGCGCGCCGCTGGAGAAAGGCAAAGTGGTAGGAGGGAAGTTGATTTGCCCCTGGCACCACGCCTGCTTCAAGGTTGAAAACGGCCACCTCTGCGAGCCGCCGGCCCTTGACGACCTGCCTACTTTTGCCGTGCGCGAGGCCAGCGGCCGCATTCTGGTGCAACTGCCCGCTAACCCGCCCGCCAGCACCGACAAGCCCGACGCCACGCCAACCGCCGAAGTGGGCGGCACTCCGCCCGCGCCCGCAGTGCCGGCCCCAGCCGATGCGCGCACGTTCGTCATCCTCGGCGGTGGGGCAGCGGGCCAGTTTGCGGCTCAGACGTTGCGGCGGGAAGGCTTTCAGGGCCGGCTGGTACTGGTTTCGGCCGATGAAAATGCGCCTTATGACCGCACCAAGCTCAGCAAAGCCTACCTGGCCGGCAAGGCCCAGCCGGCCGCGCTGCCCCTGCGCCAGCCGGATTTCTACCAGCAGCAGCGCATTGAGTTGCTACTAAATACCCGCGCCACCGGCCTGGATGTGGCCCGGCAGGAAATCCAGCTCGAAAACCACCCGCCGCTGCGCTACGACCAGCTGCTGCTGGCCCTCGGCGGCACGGCCAACAAACTCCCCAAACTGCCGGGCCACGACCTGGCCGGCGTGCTCACCCTCCGTACCCAGGCCGACGCGGATGCCATCCTGAAAGCCACCAAAGAGGCCAGGCAAGTCGTCGTCATTGGCTCCAGCTTTATTGGGATGGAAGCGGCGAGCAGCCTCATCAGCGACACGCGGCAGGTGACCGTGGTAGCGCAGGATAAAGTGCCGTTTGAGCGGGTGCTGGGGCCGGAAATCGGGCAAATGTTCCGCCAATTGCACCAGGAGAAAGGCGTGAAGTTTGAAGCCGAAGCCGAGGTAACTGCCCTGCTGGGCGAGGGCGGCTCTGTGAGCGGCGTGCAACTGAAATCCGGCCAAATCCTGCCCGCCGAGGCCGTGGTGCTGGGCGTGGGCGTGCGCCCGGCCACCGATTTTCTCAAGGATGTTTTCGCCCTGGAAAAAGACGGCAGCGTGCCCGTCGATGCGCAGCTGCGGGCCGCCAAAAACGTGTACGCCGCTGGCGATATCGCCCGTTTCCCGCTGGCTACCGCTGGCGCGCCCACGCGCATTGAGCACTGGCGCCTGGCCCAGCAACACGGCCAGATAGCCGCGCGCAACATGCTGGGCCAGCAGCAGAACTTCACTGCCGCCCCCTTTTTCTGGACGCAGCAGTACGGCAAAAGCCTCCGCTACGCTGGCCACGCCGAGCACTGGGACACCATCAGCTACCACGGCGATGTTGCGAAGCTGGATTTCCTGGCTTTTTACGTGCTGGCAGGCGAAATTACGGCCGTGGCTGGCATGGGCCGCGATACGGCCATGCTCTACATTACGGAGTTATTCAGCCAAAATAAGATGCCCGGTCTGGCGGGCATCAGCCCCGAAACCGATTGGGCCGCGCTGGCCGGGAATGCTGGATGAAGCTGAGATTTCAACAAAAAAAGGCTGCCCGTTCGGGCAGCCTTTTTGTTTCCAGTGATTGAAAATTTGCTTAGTCGCGGCCATGGCCGCGCCCGTGGCCGTTACCGTGGCCGCGGTCGTCCTGCCGGCCTTCGCGGTAGCCTTCCCGATAGAGCTTTTTGGCCTGGCCGGGGGGCAAGCCGCGCTGGCGCACAATGACCGGCCGGGGCTGCACCACCACTACGCGGCGGGGGTATCGGTCGCGGTGTGCGCCCACGTACACCCAGGGCTGGCGGCCCCGGTAGTCGAGCACCACGGGATGGAACTGGTAGGGGTCGTAGCCCTCCACCACGGCCACGGGCACCCACTGGCCGTTGCGAAACACGATGTACTGCTGGGCATACAGGTCGTAGTAGCCGTCGATTTCGGGGATGTAGTAGAACTGCGTGCCCTGGGGCACGGGCGGCCCCCAGGCGGGCTGGCCAACGTTCACGTTCACATTGACCTGGGCTTTGGCGGCCGGGGCCAGGGCCAGCGCAAACATGCTGACCAGCGCCACGCACAGGGTTTTGGGGAGGAAATTCATGTCTTTTTACGA
Source organism: Hymenobacter ruber (assembly GCF_054783255.1). Classification (NCBI taxonomy): domain Bacteria; kingdom Pseudomonadati; phylum Bacteroidota; class Cytophagia; order Cytophagales; family Hymenobacteraceae; genus Hymenobacter; species Hymenobacter ruber. The sequence continues at coordinate 1,056,927 of NZ_BAAGQX010000002.1, read as the reverse complement.
AGTGAAATGATGGGGTAATACGGCTCTGTTCGCAAGGAAGATGCCAAATCCTGATGCAGCAAAAAGCCCCGCCGGTAGGACGGGGCTTCGCTGACATACGGCGGCTTAGTGCTTGCCTTTGCCTTTTCCGTGGCCCTTGCCATGGTCGTCGTCGTGATGGTCGCCGTCGTGGTGGTCATCGTTGCGGTACATTTTCTTGGCTTGGCCAGGCGACAGGCCGTGCGGGTTGCCGCCCGGCTTAGCGTATTTGCCCCGGTACTCGTCGTAGCGCGACCAGGGCTCGGCCCCCACATAGTCGACCACAACCGGGTGAAAATTGGCCGTGTTGTAGCCCGAAAGCGTGCCGGTGCGCAGCCACTTGCCGTTGCGCCGCACCACGTACTGGCGGGCCGGTACATCGTAGAAGCCGTCGGTTTCGGGAATGTAGTAGTACTGCGAGCCCTGCGGCACGGCCGGTCCCCAGCTGGGCGGGTTGATATTGATGTTGATTTGGGCCTGGGCTGCTGGTGCGGCTGCGAGGCCCGCGCCTCCAACCAACATGGCGCAGAGCACGGTGCGAATGATTTTCATAGGAAAATAATTAAAGCAAAAAAGCAAACGCCCGGCCCAAACAATGAGCCGGGCGCTTTATACTGCAACTGGTGCTAACAAGTTGGCTACGCGGTGGGCGGGCTTAGTCGCGGCCGTGGCCGCGCCCGCCACCGTTGTTTCCGCCGCCATTGCCGCGCCCGCCGCCGTTGTTGCCCTGGCCGCCGCCCTGCTGGCCCTGGCCACCACCACCAAAGCCGCCATGGCCCTGGCCGGGGTTGTAGCTGCCGCCACCCTGCTGCGGGTGTTGCGTGGGCTGCTGAGGCATGGGGTTACCGCGCGGGGTATTGTAGCCGCCGGGGTATTGGCCGTGGTTGTCGTTGCCGCGGTCCCGGTCGCCATAGTTGCGGCCGTAGGAGTAGCTGCCGCGGCTGTCGTAGCGGGAGCGGCCGTAGCTAGGGCCGTAGCCATAGCCGCCGTTATAGTAGCCGGCGCGGCTGGGGCCGTAGTTGCGGTAGGGCTGGTAGGCGTAGCGCTGGCGGTAATAATCGACCCGCAGCCAGGGTTGCGGGCCCCGATAGTCTACGATGACGGGATGGAACTGGTAGGGGTCGTAGCCGTACAGCTCGGGGAGAGGTACCCAGTAACCATCTTGGTAAACAATGTATTGCTGGTTGTAGAGGTCGTAGTAGCCGTCAATCTCGGGGATGTAGTAGTACTGCGTGCCGTAGGGAACCTGCGGTCCCCAGGCCGGGGTGCCAATATTAATATTCACCCCCACCTGGGCCTGGGCCGCCGGAGCTGCGAACAGAGCAAACGCGCCCACCAGGGCCGCGCCAACAAATTTTGCGAGGGGTTTCATGCTAATTGGTTGAATAGAATGGGTTAACAGGCCACTAACGGCGCTGCTGCCTGATAGATGCAAGGCAAGTGCCAATGTGCCCGAAAGGGTAGCTTCAATGGCAAGAAACGTCGGCCAAATGCCTGTAATCGTCGCCGGTTTATTTTCGGTCAGAATGCCGGGGACAAATGCAGGCGTTGCGCTGTTGTGTTCCGACGCCCCCACCGCATCCGAAGCTAACGCAACTGGCAAATATGCCTTTTCCGTTAGCCTTCCGCATCCCTTCTACGTACCTTTACGCACTTATTCGCTGCGTTTCTGAATGGCCAAAAAATCCACTGCTTCTCCGGTTGCCAAAGCCCCCAAAGCACCCAAAACCTCTGCCGCCACGCTAAAAAAACAGTTGGCCGGTACCCTCACCGAACCGGCGGCTGCCGCAGCCAGCCAGCCCAACCCGGCCAGTCTGGAAGTCGCCCTCCAGCACCAAACGCCCGAAACGCTGCCGCCCACTGCGGCCGTCGCCAATGGCAGCACGCACCACATCGACGCCCCTTTTATTGAAGTGTACGGCGCGCGCGAGCACAACCTGAAGAATGTATCGGTGCAGATTCCGCGCAACCGGCTGGTGGTGTTCACGGGCATCTCGGGCTCGGGCAAGTCGAGCCTGGCCTTCGATACCATTTATGCGGAGGGGCAGCGGCGCTACATGGAGACGTTTTCGGCCTACGCCCGCAGCTTCATGGGTGGGCTGGAGCGGCCCGACGTGGACAAGATTGAGGGCCTGTCGCCGGTTATCAGCATCGAGCAGAAAACCACCTCGCGCAACCCGCGCTCTACGGTGGGCACCATCACCGAGATTTACGATTTCCTGCGTCTGCTCTACGCCCGCACGGCCGAAGCCTTCAGCTACGCGACGGGCAAGAAGATGATTCGGCAGTCAGACGACCAGATTATCAACTATATCCTCAAGCACTTCGACGGCAAGAAGCTGGTGGTGCTGGCACCGGTGGTGAAGGGCCGCAAGGGCCACTACCGCGAAGACTTCCAGAAGATTGCCAAGTTGGGCTTTACCAAAGTGCGCGTCGATGGCGAAATCCTCGATATCACCCCCAAGATGCAGGTGGACCGCTACAAAATCCACGACATCGAAATCGTGATTGACCGGCTCATCGTGAAGGAGGAAGACCGGTTCCGCCTCAGCGGCTCGGTGCAGAACGCCCTCACGCACGGCAAAGGCACCATGCTGGTGCTCGACCCCGACGCCAAAAAGGCGCAGCCGCAGTTCTTCTCGCGCTTTCTGATGGACCCCGCCACCGGCATCGCCTATGACGACCCGGCGCCCAACACGTTCTCATTCAACTCGCCCTACGGAGCCTGCCCCATCTGCAACGGCTTAGGCGAAGTGCAGGAAATCACGGAAGAAGCCGTGCTGCCCGACCGCAAGCTGAGCATCAGCCGGGGCGGCATCGCGCCGCTGGGCGAGTACCGCGACATCTGGATTTTCCAGCAGCTCTCGCTCATCCTCAAAAAGAACAAGGCGACGCTGAACACGGCCATCGAGAAGCTGCCCGAGGAACTACTGAAGCGCCTGCTCCACGGCATCTCGGAGGATGAAGCCGACAGCGGCAAGGGTGCTTTCACGGAGCCGTTCGAGGGCATTATTCCCTTCCTGCGCCGGCAGATGGATTCGGAATCGGACAACATCCGGGAGTGGATTGCGCAGTACGCGCAGGCTCAGCCCTGCCCCGAGTGCCAGGGCTACCGCCTCAAAAAGGAGAGCCTGCACTTCAAAATGGATGGCAAGCACATCGGCGAGCTGTCGGTGATGGATTTGAACGAGTTGGCCGGCTGGTTTGAGGGCTTAGAAAGCCGTCTCACCGAGCGCCAGAACGTCATCGCCCGCGAACTGCTGAAGGAAATTCGCAAGCGCATTGGCTTCCTGCTCGAGGTGGGCCTCGACTACCTGAACCTGCACCGCCCGGTGCGCACCTTGAGCGGCGGCGAGAGCCAGCGCATCCGCCTCGCCACCCAGATTGGCACCCAACTCGTGGGCGTGCTCTACATCATGGACGAGCCTAGCATCGGCCTGCACCAGCGCGATAATGAACGGCTTATCAAGGCACTGCAGCACCTGCGCGATATTGGCAACTCGGTGATTGTGGTGGAGCACGACAAGGACATGATTCTGCACGCCGACCATGTGCTGGACATTGGCCCCGGCGCGGGCATCCACGGTGGGCACATCGTGGCCTCGGGCACGCCGCAGGAGATTTTCAATTCCGGCTCGCTCACCTCGCAGTACCTCAGCGGGCAGAAGCACATAGAGCTGCAAAAGAAGAAGCGCAAGGGCGAGGGCACCGAACTAGTGCTGAAAGGTGCCAAAGGCAACAACCTCAAAAATGTGACCTTGAAGGTGCCGCTGGGCAAACTGGTGGCCGTTACGGGCGTATCGGGCTCGGGCAAGTCCACACTCATCCACGACACGCTGTACCCCATTCTCAACCAGCATTTCTTCAACGCCAAGAAGGAACCGCTGGCTTACAGCAGCATCGAAGGGCTGGATTTGGTGGATAAGGTGATTGAGGTCGACCAGTCGCCCATCGGGCGCACGCCGCGCTCAAACCCGGCCACTTACACCGGCGTGTTCACCGAAATCCGCCAACTATTTGGCGAGATGGCGGAAGCTAAAATTCGCGGCTACGGGCCCGGCCGCTTCTCCTTCAACGTGAAGGGCGGGCGCTGCGAAACCTGCGAGGGCGCCGGCATTCGCACCATTGAGATGAACTTCCTGCCCGACGTGCACGTGCCCTGCGAAACCTGCAAAGGCCGCCGCTACAACCGCGAAACGCTGGAAGTGCGCTTCAAGGGCAAGTCCATCACCGACATCCTCGACATGACGGTGGAGAAGGCCGTGGAATTCTTCGAATTCCAGCCCCGCATCCTGCGCAAAATCAAGACCCTGAATGAGGTAGGCCTCGGTTACCTCACGCTGGGTCAGCAGGCTACCACGCTGTCGGGCGGCGAAGCCCAGCGCGTGAAGCTCGCCACCGAGCTCAGCAAAAAAGACACCGGCAAGACCTTCTACATCCTCGACGAGCCCACCACCGGCCTGCATTTCGAGGACATCAACCACCTCGCCGACGTACTCCAGAAGCTGGCCGACAAGGGCAACACCGTCCTCATCATCGAGCACAACCTCGACCTGATAAAAGTGGCCGACCACGTCATCGACATCGGCCCCGAGGGCGGCGCGGGCGGCGGCACCATCGTGGCCCAGGGCACGCCCGAGCAGGTGGCCAAGGCCGGCAAGGGCCACACCGCCCGCTTCCTGGCCGAGGAGCTGCGCACGAGCAAGTACGCCACGGCATAGCTCAAGCCATAAGTTGTGAATGAGGCCAGCAGATAGTTATTTGCTGGCCTCATTTCTTTCTCACCGCTATGCGAACCTTGCTACTGTTGCCGTTTCTCGCGGCCCTGAGTGCCGCCACCAACCCCATCGCGCCCAAAGCTGGCACCCGCTACGAGGGAAAATTCACCAACGGCCTCAAAGGCAATACGCTGAGCTTTGTGCTGGCGCCTGATGGCAAAACCGTGAGCGACTTCACTTTCAAAGGCTACTGGCGCTGCGACGGGAAGCTGGAGATGCTGGGCGCCACTGGCCCCAAAGGCACCTTTGCTGTGGCCAATGGCGCCATCAAGGGCCGCCTGTGCGAGCCGCCGAACGGCGGGGCCTCAGCATGGTGCTTCGACCTGGGCGGCCAGATTACGGGCAACACGGCCAAAGGCCGCTTCCGTATGAACATCAACGCCCTGCGTTGCGATTCCTACGAGCTGCAATGGGAGGCCGTAGCCGTGGGCGCGGCTGGTAAATAGGCGTTGGTCAGGCTGGCTCTGCATGAGCCGTCGGCACCGGCAGGGAAGCCTCCGCATAAGCTTGCTCCAACCGCCGCCGCCGCCGGCCAAAGTAGATGCCCAGCAACGGGAACACCACGCCCGGCACCACGCGCAGCACCCACGGATGCACAAAAAGCGCCAACACCAGGCTCACCGCAAACACCAGCGGCGTCATCAGCGGGCGCACCAGGTCGAGGTCGGGGTGGGTGCGTTCGTGCGCGGCCACGAGGCCATTGGCCGGGTGCCGCAGATAGGTCTGGATGCGGGCCTGCAACAGGCCCGTGGCAATGATATTGACACTATACAGCACCCAGGGCGTGGCCAGCATCCCGTATTCGCTCTGGTAGGCCGTGGTGAAGGGCATGAGCACGATGCAGAGCAGAAACAGCAGGTTCAGCCAAATCAGCTTGTTGTCGAGGTGCCGCACGAAGCGGAAGATGCGGTGGTGCGCCGTCCAGTAAATAGCAATGATGAAGAAGCTGATGAGGAAGCCAATGAACTTCGGAATCAGCCGCAGCAGCGCACTGCTGGCCTCGTGTTCGGTGCGGTGTTCCAGTTCCGGCACCTTCAGCTCAATCACGAGCAGCGTGATGGCGATGGCAAACACCGCGTCGGTGAACAGAATCAGGCGTTCCAGCTGAAACGCTTCGCGGTTGTGCTGAGCTTTCTCGTTGCCATCCATAAAGTTGTGGGCCGCCCAAAGGCTGATGCCGCAATATAGCGTTTCAACGGAATGAAAAAGCCGCCCCGGTTTCCCGAAGCGGCTCTTTGCCTTCAGTAAGGCTGCGGTCAGGCCGAAGCTACATCTTCATCTCGTTGCCCTTCTGGGCCATGCCCAGGTGCTGCTGCACCACCGGCAGCGTCTTGCCGATGAAGGCTTTCAGGTCGGCGTCCTGGGTCATTTTTTCGTGGGCCATCATGGTATTGGCCGTTTTCTGGTGGTCGGCCTGCATCTGGGCCAGGTATTTGGCTTCGAAGGCTTTGCCCGAAAGCTTCTCCATCGCCGGGGCCATGGCTTTGTGCTCGGCGTCCATGTCGGTGGGCAGCGTGATGCCTTTTTTAGCGGCAATTTTTTTCAGGTCGGCCGTCGATTTGGTGTGGTCGGCAATCATCTTGTTGGCCATTTCCTTGGCCATGCCCGTCACGCCCTTGGCCAACGCCATTTTGCTTTGCTGAATCTCATTCTGGTCGCTGTGGGCGGCCGTCATCATAAACTCGTTGTCGTCTTTGTGCGGGCCGGTGGGGCCATTGGCGTCGCCCATGGCGGTGCCGCTGGCGGGCATGGCGCTGGTGTCGCCGGCCATGGCATCCGAGGTAGCGGCCGTGTCGGTTCCGGCGGCGGGCGTGTTGGCCATGTTGCTGTCAGTGCCAGCGGTGTCGGCGGTTTTATTGCCATCGCCACAGGAAGTCAAGGCAAGGAGGCCCGAGGCCAGCAGCGGAAGGAAGATGCGTTTCATAAGGTTGAAGAAATGGGTGATTGGAACGTAAAACGGAAGCACAAACCAGAGCTAAAGAAACATTAGCAATACAGGCAGTACGCAAGATTCTGCAGAAGATGTTACGCGGCCGACGCTATTTTAATACTAAGCTCATCCGTTGAATGTCAATAGAATATCGTTCGAAAAAAGCCAAAAAAAGCCCACTCCGGGAAAACGGAGCGGGCTGATTACCGAAGGCAAATACCGGGCGGAAAGCTACTTAGCTGCGTCCACCGTTGGCTTCATTTTGGTCACCATATCAAGGTGCATTTTCAGCATCGGGACGGTTTTGGCGGCAAAGGCTTTGATATCGGGGTCCGATGCTTTTATGGACGCGTCGGTGTATTCCTTCACGTCTTCCTCGTGGTCCTTCAGCATCTCTTTCATGTATTCCTGGTCCATTTTTACGCCCTTTTCTTCCATCACATCTTTCAGCACTTTCTGGTGGTCATCGCCGAGGGTGGTGGGCAGGGTAATGTTCTTTTTGGCGGCCAGGGCCATTAGCTCAGCATTGCCCTTGGTGTGGTCCGCCACCATCTGCTTCGCAAATTTTCTGGCGTCGGGCGTCACGGCGCGGGCCACTACCTGCTTGCCCATTTCCACCTCCAGCATGCCACCGCTGGCGGCCTTGGTCATGAACTCGGAGTCGTAGTCCATGCCTTTTTTCTCGACTTTGCCCATGTCGGTGTTGGCCGTGGTGCTGTCGGCTTTCACTTCGTTAACTTTTTGGGCTTCTTTCACGGAGTCATTAGAATTGCAGCCAGCGGCGCTGATGAGCAGCGTAGCAGCACTGAGCAGGGCGATGAACGAGCGTTTCATGGCAAGAGGATGAGTTGGTGAAATTGAATGTGGTAAGATGAATCCGCATCGATGAAAATTTGCTGAAAAACTGCCGCTTAGGGTAGCTTTTCGGCCACGTCGGCCGTTTCCTTCGCCGCATCAAGCTGTTCCTGCACCGGGTCGTGGAACTTGGCCGCGAAGCCGCGAATGTCGCCGTCGTAGGCATCGTCGCTCATGTCGTCGAAGGCGTCCTCGTCCTGCTTCTGAGCTTTCACCAGCAGCGCCATCAGGTGCTTATCAATCTGAGCACCGGCCTGGGTGCTGGCCTCGTGGTACGCCTCCTGCTCGTCATCGCCGAGGGCGGCGGGCACGGTCAGGCCCTTGGCGGCGGCCAGGGCGCGGAGCGTGCCCAGCAGCTCCAGCCGCTGCGGCACCAGGCGGGCCCCGTAGCTACGCACGGTGGGAGAGGTGGCGCGGGCCTGCGCCAGCTTGCCGAGCTCTACTTCGAGCAGGGCATTGCTGGTGCTTTTTACCAGAAATTCAGCGTCGGCCTCCTGCTTTTTGGTGATGTCGGCGGCGTCAATTTTCTTTTCGTTCTGGGCCATGGCCGCGTCCACGGCATCGGCCTTGCCACCGCCCGATGAGCAGGCCGCCAGCAATAGCAGCGCCGCGGCTGCCCATGCAAACCGCCGCAGTGGCATCAAAAGAAAAAGAACAGGGGAGGGGCGCATGATAAATAAGTTGATAATAAGCCAGATGGGCTTACCTGTCAGCTATACGACTCCACCCGGGCCGGGTTTTTTGCGAGCTTGGAGAAGTTTTTTTACGGCCGGGTTAAACCCGCATGGCCCCTTCGCTTCCAACCGACCACAACCGCAGTTCAATATTCCCATTCATACTTTTTCTCACCTCGTCATGCGTACCCTTTCTCTCCGTTCCCTGGCCCTTGCCTGCCTCGCCAGCGGCGCGCTGCTCACCGCCAGCTGCAACCGCAACAACGACGCCACACCTTCCGACGACATCACCACGGCAGAGGACCGCAGCGACGACAACTCCGAAACGGCCATGAGCTCGGAAGCCTACCAGATGGCTGGCCCCGTTGATGCCCAGACCCAGGGTTCGGCTTATGTCATTGGCGATGCCGACTTCCGGGCCCGCTTCGGCAGCTGTGCCACCCGCACTTACGATTTCAACACCAAGACCCTCACCATCGACTTTGGTACCACCAATTGCCTGTGCGTGGATGGGCGCTACCGCCGGGGCAAAATCCTGGTGCGCTTCACCACCGATGTGAACCGCCGCACGGCCGGCGCGGTCGTTACCCGCGAAAACTACTTCGTGAACGATAACCAGCACACCGCCACCCGCACCTTCACCGACATCGGCCAGGGCTCGTTCACCGTCGATGTCACCAATGCCAGCATCATCCGCGCCAACAACGGCGGTACCCACTCCTGGACGGCCAACTGGACCTTCACCCGCACGGCAGGCTTCGGCACCCCGCAGGTTTCCGACGACGTGTACAACGTGACCGGCTCTTCGGCTGGCACCAACCGCAAAAACGTGGGCTACACCGCCACCATCCAGAACCCGCTCATCAAGCGCGCCGACTGCCCCAAATACTTCGTGCAGGGCACCATTGGCCTCACCAACACCAACAGCAAGACCATGACGCTGGACTACGGCAACGGCACCTGCGACAACGTAGCTACCGTAACTGTAAACGGCCATACCAAAACCATCGCCCTGCGCTAGCATCAGGTCGCGGTTTTCAAGCTTCGCAAAAAGCCGTCCTTTATCGGGGCGGCTTTTTTGGTGTTTAAATCCCCGCCGCCAGCAGCGCCTCGGCCACCACCAAATCCTCGGGCGTGGTGATTTTCAGGTTGCGATAGTCGCCATCTACCAGCTGCACGCGGCACAGGTCGTCCACCACCGTCGCATCGTCGGTGAAGCTGGCCAATTCCGGCATGGCATAAGCGCGGCGCAACAGGTCAATTTCAAACGTCTGGGGCGTTTGCATCAGGCGCAGGCGGCTGCGGTTCTGCGCTGCCGAGCCGTGCGCCGACACCAGCCGCACGGAGTCCTTGGGCATCACGGCGGCGGCGGCCGCCGCGTGCGTGGCGGCCGCCGCGTAGGTGCGCTCCACCACCTGCCGCGACACCAGCGGGCGCACGCCGTCGTGCACCGCCACTAGGCCTTCGGGGTGGGCTTTCAAAGAAGCCAGGCCGGCCTTCACCGACGCCCAGCGCGTGGCCCCGCCCGCCACCAGCCGGTGCGGAATATCCACGCTGAACTGCGCGCACAGCGCCTGCCAGGTATCGAGCTGGTCGGCCGGCAGCACCACCACAATGTCGCTCACGCCCAGCGCCGGCTCGGCAAAGCGCCGTAGCGTGTGCAGCAGCACGGGCTCGCCGCGTAGCAGCAGAAACTGCTTGGGTCGGTCGGCCCCCATGCGGGTGCCGCTGCCGCCCGCCACCAGAATGGCAAAGCGGTGCGTGAGCGACTGGGCAGATGAGTGAACGGAAGGGCGCGGCGAAGCCATAAACAGCGGAGTTGAAAGAAGCGCAAATATCCAACAAAGCAAAAGGGCCGGCTGCACATTGCAGCCGGCCCTTCGCTCGTTCAATTAATCAAACTACAGAATCAACATCGCGTCGCCGTAGCTGAAGAACTTATACTTCTCCTTAATGGCCTGCTTGTAGGCTTCCATCAGCAGGGGGTAGCCGGCGAAGGCCGAGGCCAGCATGATAAGCGTGCTCTCCGGCATGTGGAAGTTGGTGAGCATGCAGTTCGCGATTTTGAAATCGTGGGGCGGGAAGATGAACCGGTCAATCCAGCCCTGCGTGGGCTTCATGCGGGCATTGGCCGACACCGACGCCTCCATGGCGCGGATGGTGGTGGTGCCCACGGCGCACACTTTCTTCTTGGCATCAAGGGCCTTGTTCACCACTTCGCAGGCCGGGGCCGTCACGATGAAGTTCTCCGAGTCCATCTTGTGCTTGGTCAGGTCTTCCACGTCCACCGTGCGGAAGGTGCCCAGGCCCACGTGCAGCGTCACAAACGCTGGCTCGATGCCCTTGATTTCCATGCGCTTCATCACCTCGCGGGTGAAGTGCAGGCCGGCCGAAGGGGCCGCCACCGCGCCAATGTGCTCGGCGTAGATGGTCTGGTACCGCTCCTTATCGGCCGGCTCGGTTTCGCGGTTGATAACCTCTTTCGGAATTGGGGTTTCGCCCAACTCGTACAGCGCCTTGCGGAATTCCTCGTCGGTGCCATCAAACAGGAATTTGATGGTGCGGCCGCGCGACGTGGTGTTGTCAATTACCTCGGCCACCATGTCCGACTCGCCGAAGTACAGCTTGTTGCCCACGCGGATTTTGCGAGCGGGGTCCACCAGCACGTCCCACAGGCGCAGTTCCTTGTTCAGCTCGCGCAGCAGGAATACCTCGATTTTAGCACCGGTTTTTTCCTTGTTGCCATACAAGCGGGCCGGGAAAACCTTGGTGTCGTTGAACACCATTACATCGCCCTCGTTGAAATAGTCGAGAATATCCTTAAAGTTGCGGTGCTCAATTTGGCCGGTGGCGCGGTGCACCACCATCAGGCGGCTTTCGTCACGGTTGCGGGCGGGGTGCATGGCCACCAGCTCCTCAGGGAGTTCAAATTTGAACTCGTGCAATTTCATCGCCATAGGGCAGTATTTGGGGGAATATACGGAAATTTGGGGAGGCAAAAGTACGGCTTTTATTTGAATTTCGTTTTTTCGAGTGAAAACGACATCCACTTACCGTCCTGTCATCCTGAGCGTAGCGAAGGACCTTGCCACGTTTACAGTACCGGAATTACTGCAAACTGTTCAGGCGTAATAAGGCCCCTCTCTCCGCGGACGCCAGATAAAGGATGACAAGAGATATAACAGGAGAGCGCAACTTCCCCGCCGGTTTCCGTCTTTTGGGGCCGGAAGCTGCTTTATCCGTGTCCGCCCGCCCTTATGCTGAACCTGCGCCTCACCCTCGAAAGCTTTCTGTTTGCCTGGGATGCCCTCAAATCCAACCTGTTGCGTACCGTGCTGTCGCTGCTGGGCGTCACGGTCGGCATCTTCGCCATCATCGCCGTTTTCACCATCGTCGATTCGTTGGAAGCCAACGTGCGCAGCAGCCTCGACTTTGTGGGCGACAAGATTATCTACGTCTCGAAGTGGCCCTTCGCCTTCGATTCAGATTTTCCGTGGTGGAAGTATTTCCAGCGCCCCGTGCCCACGCCCCGCGAGTACCAGCAGCTGCGCCGGCAGCTGGGCCCCAACAACAAAGGCATTGCCCTCTTTGCTGCCAACAGCGGCAATACGTTTAAAGCCGGCTCCAACTCGGTGGCCGACTGCGTGCTGCAGGGCGTGAGCTATGACTTCCGCGTGGTAAGCAATGTGCCCATCAAGGAAGGCCGCTACTTCACGGTGCAGGAAATGGACGCCGCCCGGCCCGTGGCCATCATCGGGGCCACCATCGCCGAAAACCTGTTTCCGCACGGCAATGCGCTGGGCAGTCAGTTCAAGGCGCGCGGCCAGACCTTCACCGTGATTGGCGTGATGGAAAAGGAGGGCAAAAAGCTCATCACCATTTCCAGCAACGACGCCAACTGCATCATTCCGTTTGGGATGTTTACCAAGATGTTCGCGCTCAGCACCACCGGTTTCGGGGGCGGCCCCAGCGCCACCATCGCCGTGAAGGGCCGCGACGAGGACGTAGGCCTGCTCGATTTGGAGTACGAAATGCGCGGCGTGATGCGCAACATCCGTGGCCTGAAGCCCCGTGAGGAGGATAATTTCGCCCTGAACCGCCCCGAGATGATTGCCTCGGCCGTGGGCAAGCTATTCAGCGTCATCGGCTTGGTGGGCGGCGTCATTGGCTCGTTTGCCATCCTAGTGGGTGGCTTCGGCATTGCCAACATCATGTTTGTGAGCGTGCGTGAGCGCACCAACATCATCGGAATTCAGAAGTCATTAGGGGCGAAGAATTTCTTCATTCTGTTCCAATTCCTGTTTGAAGCCGTATTTCTGTGCCTGATTGGGGGCGCGGCGGGCATCTTTCTGGTGTGGCTCGTGACCCTGATTCCGCAGGATGCCCTGCCACTCACCATGTCGGCGGCGCGGGTGGTGCTGGGGCTGCTCATTTCGGTGGGCATTGGCATCATCGCCGGCATCGTGCCCGCCGTGCTGGCGGCTAATCTGGACCCCGTGATTGCCATTCGGGCCAAGTAGGGGAGGGATTGGCGGCCGTAGCGCGAACTTTGTCGTTCGCGCTACGATTCATTACTACCCATGACGCTTCCGGCTTTTCTCGATTACCAAATCCTGGGCAATACCCTCGGGCAATACCTCATTGCGATACTCATCCTACTGGTAGGTAGCGCATTCCGGCGGTTGTTTTCGCGGCTGCTCAGCAAGCTGTTGTTTTCTCTCACTAAGCGCTACACCGCCGGCGTAACGGAAGAGGAACTGCACGACCTGCTCATCCAGCCGCTGTCCACGCTGCTACTGCTCGTGACGCTGGAGCTGGCTGGAGCCACGCTCACCTACCCGCATAGCCCCACGGCCGGCCCGGGCGTGCTGCCCTGGCACGAGGTGCTGCTGCTGCGCGTACTGGCGCTGGCCTTCATTGTGGCGGCGGCACGGGTGGCCCTGCGCCTCGTCGATTTTGCCCTGCTGGTGATGGCGCGCCGGGCCGCCCTGCGCGAAACCACCAGCGGCCCCACGCGCCTCGACAATCAGTTTCTGCCCTTTGCCAAAGATTTGCTGAAGGTGTTTTTTATCATCATCGCGGTGCTGGTGGCGCTGGGGCAGGTGTTCGGGGTGAATGTCACGGCGCTTATCGGCGGCCTGGGCATTGGCGGGCTGGCGGTGGCTTTCGCAGCCAAGGAGAGCCTCGAAAACCTCATCGCCTCGTTCACCATATTCCTCGACCAGCCCTTCGGCGTGGGCGACCTCGTGACGGCCGGCGACGTGAGCGGCACCGTGGAGAAAATTGGTTTCCGCAGCACTCGCCTGCGCACCGCCGAAAAAAGCTACGTGACCGTGCCCAACAAGAGCATGATTGACAAGCCGTTGGATAACCTCTCGCTGCGCACCTCGCGCCGCGTGGGCTTCACCCTCACCTTCGACCAGAAAACCACCAGCGCCCAGCTCCACGCCATCATCGCCGATGCCGTGACGGCCATGCAGGCCCATCCGCTCGTGACCCAGGACGTGCAAATGAAGTTCAACGCCCTCACGCCCGCCGGCAAGGAAGTGACCGTGCAATACTTCGTGGAAACCACCAGCTACGATGAGTACCTAAATGTTAAAGAAGACCTCAACTACAGCATCATTGAAGTAGTGGAGCAGCACGGCGGTGCTTTCGCTGGTGCGCCCGTAGTGGCGGCTCCGGCGGCTAAAGCCTGACCACGTCGCTCGGATTTTTCGGATTCCACGGATTTCGTGGATGTGAAACCACAATTAAAAAGGGCCACCGGAGGGTGGCCCTTTTTCTTTACTTAGCTGAGACTTATCTGTCAGTAGCATCAATATGCGTCCACAAAATCCGTGGAATCCGAAAAATCCGAGCGAATCCGTGGTCCTAGCGTCCGCCGAACAAGCCACCGAGCATTCCGCCCAGGCCACCGTTCAGGAGGCCGCCCAGGCCCGAACCGCCCGCGCTGGCCGGCTGCGAACCAGCCCGGCCACCCAGGCCGCCCAAAATGGACATCATCGAACCCAGCCCGCCGCTACCGATGGCCGAGCCCTGCTGCGGCATATTGGCCGTAGCGTTGGAATTGCCGCCACCCAGTAAGCCGCCGAGCATCCCGCTGCCGAGCAGACCGCCGAGAAGGCTGCCCATGCCGCTATGCGCCGCACCGCCCAACAGGCCGCCCATGCTGCCGCCCAGCAAGCCGCCGCCGGAGTTGCTTTGGTCGCCGTAGCCGCTTTGGCTCTGGCTGCCGCCGCTCATCACTTTCGAAATCACCATCGGGGCCACCACGCCCAGCAGGCCGGCCATGAGCGCGCCTTTTGGAATGCCCACGTTAGATAATTTGTCGCCGATGCTGCTCAGGAAGCCGGTTTTGGCCGGGTCTTGCGGGTCGTGGGGCACGCTGGCGGCCTGGTCGACCACTGTTTCGAGGGTCTGCTTCTGCTCGGGGTTGATGCCGAGGTACTGAGACATTTTGCTAATCATGGCCTCTTCATCGTTGGCATACGAGCCATCGGCGCGGGCGAAACTGATGAGGTCAGTAACGAGCGAGAAGCGCAAGTCGCTGTTCTTGAGCACGTCCAGGTTCTGTTGGATGCTTTGGTTGCTGGCGTCCTGCGCGGCGGCCAGCACCTGCTGGGTGGCTCCGCCCGAGAGGCCGGCCTGCTGGGCCAGGGCTTGCAGAAACTGGCCTTCGGCACCGGAGGCCTGCCGGTCGGCCGTTGCCAGGCTGGCAATGGCGCTCAAGTAAGCAGTTTTTTCTTGTTCCGAGTAATTCTGGAGGAGTTGGGTATCCATTGGGAAGGGTGCGTTGAGTGAGAAGTTTGTTTCCACCCTTAACGGGACGGCACCGAATACGTTGCTTGCCCTTATTGGAGCCGGTGAAACCAGTTTTTTCTAAAATTCAGTGAAAATTTCTTGCGCTGAAAATGAATTTGTTGCTTTCAAATTTGGCCGGAAAACGAAAAAATATGCGCTCAAATGCAGCTACAGGTTTTGTGTTTCCAAAAAGTCCTCCCATCTTTGCAATCCCAAACGGGAACAACCACACGGGGGATTAGCTCAGCTGGTTCAGAGCATCTGCCTTACAAGCAGAGGGTCACTGGTTCGAACCCAGTATCCCCCACACTGATAAGCAGCCACTTAGATTAACATCTGAGTGGCTGTTTTCTTCTAAAGCCGGCCTTCTGATTTATTACAAGGCCACTGCAACTGCTGATAGGGCGTGCAGGTTTTTTAATGGGAGGTTAGCTCAGTTGGTTTAGAGCGCTTGCTTCACACGCAAGAGGTCGAAGGTTCGAATCCTTTACTTCCCACCAGTAACATTAACAGCCACTTAGACGCAAGTCTGAGTGGCTGTTTTGCTTTTGGCGCAACTTCAAAATGAATTGGCTACCAGTAGCCTATGCGCTTGAATTAGGACTATGTCCTGCCTATAAAAATTGGGATGGTAACGGCATTTGCTAGCGGCAAGAACCGATGAGCAAGCATGTCTTAGTGTGTGGACAGGAAGCGAATGAATTTTTTTATTAATACTATTTCAATATATTTATATGTAAAATCGTGTTAAAGAACTGGCGCAAAGCATATGAAATCACGGCTCTATTTGTTGCTTTCGGCGCTGCTGTTCTTACTCCTCGTGGCTGGAGCGCCGCCCAAATCGGTGCTTCCTGCCGAGATAGGGCCGTATACGCTGAATTACCCCACCTATTTTGGGGACGAACTGGCGCGGTACCCCAGCAACCCCATGACGAAAGAGGGCGTGTTTCTGGGGCGAATGCTGTTTTACGAAAAGCGGCTGTCGGGCAACAACAAAATGTCCTGTGGCACCTGCCACCAGCAAGCCAAGGCCTTTACGGACGGCAAGGCGTTCAGCCGGGGCATCGATGGCAAGGAGGGACGCCGTAGCGCCATGTCGCTGGTGAACCTGCTGTGGGTGCGCAATCTGTTTTGGGACGGCCGCGCCGCTACGCTGGAGGAACAAGCCGCCGTGCCCATCCAGGATTCGCTGGAGATGCACCAGTCGCTGGAGCAGGGCGTGGCCAAGCTGCAGCGCACCAGTACCTATCCGCCGCTGTTCAAACTGGTGTTTGGCAGTGAGCAGATTACGAAGGAAAACCTGGTGAAAGCCATTGCTCAGTTCGAGCGGACGCTCATTTCCAGCAATTCGCGCTACGACCAGTACCTGCAGGGCAAATACCAGCCCACGGGGGCCGAACTGACGGGCTCGATTCTATTCATGACCCATCCTACGCCGGAAAACGCCCTGCGCGGGGCCAACTGCGGCGACTGCCACGCCGGACCGAAGACCTTTATGGACTATTTCCACAACAACGGACTGGAGGCAAACCCCAAAGACGTAGGCCGGGAAGGCGTGACGAAACGCTACCAGAACCGTGGCATGTTCCGCATCCCGAGCCTGCGCAACATCGCCCTTACGGCCCCTTACATGCACGACGGCCGGTTCAAAACGCTGAGCGAAGTGCTGGACCACTACAACGAGCACCTGCAGCCCAGCGCCACGCTGAGCCCGCTGCTCATCGAGGCCACCAACCAACGCGGTGGCAAAAGCCTGCTCCTGACGCCTGAAGAAAAGGAAAGCGTGCTGGCATTCCTGAACATGCTGACGGACTCTACTTTCATCACCGACCCCCGGTTTTCCGACCCCTTCGCCAAAGCTACTGCGAGCCGAAAGTAGGAGCGTGCACGGAACGGCGTCGGTGTTGCGGGCTGAGTGAAAGCGGTTTGTATTCAATTTTTTAGCGAGCAGATACCATGCGATTGATGATATGTGCGGGCTGGGCAATAGCAAGTCTGGTCGCGGCTTCGTTCCGGGTGCCGCCCCTGGGCCCGCCGCCGGCGCCAACGGCAGAGGTCCGCGTGCGGATTCGGAATGTGTTTGGGGCCGAGCGGTTGCAGCTGCACCAGTCCTACACCACCCTGCCCGGCGACGTAATCGAGCTGACCCGGTACGCTTACTACCTGAGCAATCTACGCCTCCAACGCGCCGACGGGACGGAGTGGCGAGAGCCGCGAAGCTGGCATCTGCTGGAAGTGAACGAAGACGGCACGTCCGACTTCACGTTTGCCTTGGCGGGTGTGCCAGCGGGCGAGTACACGGCCATTGGCTTCGCCGTGGGGCTGGATAGCCTGGTGAACCACGGCCCCGACCGGGCGGGGCCGCTCAACCCGGATTTTGGCATGTTCTGGCAGTGGGAGTCTGATTACGTGTTTCTTAAATGCGAAGGCTACTTCCAAAAGCCCGCCCGCGAGCAGGGGGCCTTCGTGTACCACGTGGCCCGCGACGGGTGCTACCGCTCCGTGATGCTGCCGCTGCCGCCCGGCCAGCTGTCCCTCAGCGCTGGCGCGGCGAAAACCGTGGAAGTCACGGCTGATGCCCGGCAGCTTTTTGGCGGTTTTCCCAAGGCCGGGCTGACGCTGAAGCTCGCTCAGGCCGATTCTGCAGCCAGCATCATGGCCGGCCGCAACGCAACGGGGCTGGCCGACAACTATGCCCGGATGTTTTCGGTCGGGAGAGTGTTAAGCCAATAGCGCGGGGCGCACAGCCAGCGGGGCCGCTGGGGATGGGCAGCGCCTGCCGCATCGCATCAACAATCTGTTACTTTTGGCCCTTGCACTGCCCGAATAACTGCCTGTTGTCTCCCGTGAAGCTCTTCTTACTCCTGTGCGGCCTGCTCTTTGGCGTGGCTCCTGTGTATGCTGCGGTAAGCACAGGCACGACCGACAGCCTGCTAATCGAACTAAACCGGGTGCTGGACCATAAAAAAGAGTACGACTCGCAGCGCCTGAATCGTATTGCCGAGCTCACGGCCGAGTTTGCCTCAGCGGAAGCGAACGACAACGCTAAGTTTGACCTGGGGCTGCGTATTTACGATGAGTACAAGGCGTTTAAGTATGACTCGGCCTTTGTGTACTGCCAGAAGATTATTCGGCTGGCCAATCAGCTAAAGCAGCCCGAGAAGGTAGAGGTGGCCAAGCTGAAACTGGCTTTCGTGCTGCTCTCGTCGGGCCTGTTCAAGGAAACCTTTGAAACGCTTGAGGACATCAACCCCACGCTGCTGAAAGAGGCGGATAAGCAGAGCTTCTATTTTCTGAAAGCCCGGGCCTACAGCGACCTGGGCGATTTCAACCAGGACCAGGTGTACCGGCCCACGTATTACTCCAAAGCATTGGCCTACGCCGATACGGCCCTGCAATACGCCCGTCCTGGCTCCTACGAGTACCTGTCGGTGCAGGAGTTTCGGGCGCAGAAGACCAACAACCTGAAAGCGGGCGCAGCCGTGTACCAGCAGATTCTGCGGCTGCCGCACCTTTCGCTGCACCAGCTGGCAGTGAGCGCCAGCACCACGGCCTACCTCTACGAGCTGGCCGGCCAGACCGACAAGGCCGTGGAGCTGCTACTGGTGTCGGCCATTGCCGACGTGAAAACAGCCACCAAGGAAACCACGGCCATCTTCAAGCTCTCGGACTACTGCTACCGGCAGGGCGACCTAAAAAACGCCTACACCTTCATCAGGGAGGCACGGGAGGATGCGGCGTTTTACAAAGCCCGGCAGCGGCAGATTGAAATCAGCCACGTCTCGTCCATCATCGAGGGCCAGAAAATCAACATCATCGAAAACCAGCGCAAGTCGCTGAAAACCTACGCCATAATCATGACGCTGCTGGCGGGCGTGGTGATTGGCTTTGCCGTTATCAGCTTCAAGCAGCTGCGGAAGGTGCGCAAGGCCGACCGGGTGATTTTTGCCACCAACCAGGAACTGCGCGAACGCAACGAGGTGCTCCGAGAGCTGAACGGCGACCTGAACGAGGCCAACAAGATTAAGGAAGAGTACATCGGCTTCTACTTCCACAACAACTCGCAGTACATCGACAAAATCGAGACCCTGAAAAAGCGGCTCGATGCTCTGCTGGCCAGCAAGCAGTACGCCGGCGTGCAGAAACTGGTGGACGGCGTGAACATCAAAACCGAGCGCAACGAACTGCTGAAGGGGTTTGACACGGTGTTCCTGCGGCTGTTTCCGAACTTCATCGCGCAGTTCAACGCGCTGTTCAGCGAAGAGGAGCGGGTGAAGCTGGCCGACGACCAGTTGCTGACCACGGAGCTGCGCATCTTCGCCCTCATCCGCCTCGGCATCGACGACAGCGAGCAAATCAGCCGGATGCTGGGCTACTCCATCAACACGATTTATACCTACAAGACCCGGGTGAAGAATCGCTCTTTCCTCCCGAACGAGGAGTTTGAGGCGCGCATTCAGGCCATTCAGGCTGTCTGAAAAACGAGGTTTCTGAGCGGTGGGTGTCAGCATCCAGAGGCTGATTGTGCACTCAGGTGAGTAAGTACACACCAGAGCGGGATTGGGGGCATATTGTGGAGAATAATATCTGCCTGTGGGCGGCAGTTTGCAATGGGAATAGTGCCCTTTTTTGGGCGTGGATAAGCAGGGCTTTGGGAGCAGTTTGGTGGGGCTACGGCCCCTTTTTTTGTGGAAAATGGGGGCTGATACGCTTATACAATGTCAATATTTTGGGCGACTTTTTATGGGTTAAAATTTTGTAAATGAGTTGGTAAATGATGTGACGTGTTAATATTTTTCATACTGTGGTTTGACAAATTTCAGCGGGGTAGGGGTGCCTCTAGTTTTGCCTGGCAAGCTCCCCCAAACGATTGTCGGAAACGACTTGGGTTCGTGACTCGGTTCGCGATTCAATAGGGGGAGGGCTGCGCCGCCACTGGCGGGTTTGCTGCCCGGCAGCAAGCGGCCGGCACTACGATTAGCCACCACTAAACTCCCACCCATGCTGCACCCGTTACCCCCCCTGCTCACTGCCCGCTTGCTGCGAAAGTCCTTGCTGACTTCGGCGCTGGGCGCTTTTGTTTTGAACGCCGCACTGGCACATCCGGCGGCGCGGCTTGCGCCCTGGGCCGGGGCTGAAATGCTGGCCGGCGGCACCATCACCGGCCGCGTGGTAGATGCCAAGGGCGAAGGCATTCCGGGCGTCACCGTGATTGTGGAGGGCACCACGCTGGGCTCCTCGACTGATGCGGCCGGCACTTACAGCATTGCCAACGTGCCGGCCGGGCCGCACACGCTGGTATACTCGTCCATCGGGCTGAACTCAGTGCGCGTGCCGGTGACCGTGACCGAAGGGCAAACCACCCAGCTGGCCGCCACGGCCCTGAGCGAGAATGCCACCGCGCTGAGTGAGGCGGTGGTGGTGGGCTACGGCACCACCCGCCGCCAGGACGTGACCGGCGCCGTAACCACCGTGACCACCAAAGACTTCGTGCAGGGTCAGGTGACTTCGCCCGAGCAATTGGTGCAGGGCAAAGTGGCCGGTGTGCAGATTACAACCGGCGGCGGCGCGCCCGGCGAGGCCAGCGTAATTCGCATTCGCGGAGGCTCGTCGCTGAACGCCAGCAACGACCCGCTCATCATTATCGACGGGGTACCGGTTGATAACCAGGGCATCAGCGGAGCGGGCAATCCGCTGTCGCTGGTGAACCCGCAGGATATTGAGAGCTTCACGGTGCTCAAAGATGCTTCGGCGACGGCCATCTATGGCTCGCGGGCTTCCAATGGCGTCATCCTCATCACCACCAAGAAAGGGGTGGAAGGGGAGAAGATGCACGTGAACATCAGCTCGCAGGTGTCGCGGGCCACGAACTACGGCAAGGTGGACGTGCTGAACGCCGACGCCTACCGCACGCTATTTGCCCAGGCCAAGCTCAACGGCAGCATTCCGGCTTCCACGCCTTCATATTTGGGTACGGCCAATACCGACTGGCAGGATGCCATTTATAAAACGGCCTGGACCACGGATAACAGCGTGAGCCTGAGCGGCAGCGCCAAGCACATGCCCTACCGCATTTCGGTGGGCTACCTCGACCAGGACGGGACGCTGCGCACCGGCAACCTGAAGCGGAACTCGGCCTCGCTGGGTCTTTCGCCGCGCCTGTTTGACAACCACTTGCGCATTGATGTGAACGCGAAAGGCACCTGGGCCGACTACCGTTTTGCCGACCAGGGCGCCATTGGTGGCGCGGCCCGCTTCGACCCCACGCAACCGATTTACGATAGCAGCCCGAACGGTTTCAATGGCTACTTTGAGTGGAAGGCGGGCGCGATTCCGAACGATTTGAGCGACCGTAACCCCGTGGCGCGCCTCAACGACAAGCGCGACCGGAGCACGGTGCTGCGCAGCATCGGCAACGTGCAGTTCGATTACAAGCTGCACTTCCTGCCCGACCTGCACGCCAACCTGAACCTGGGTTACGACCTGTCGCGCAGCAACGGTACGGTGTTTATTCCGGCGGCTTCGTCGCTGGCATTCAGTACCATGGGGCAGAATACCTCTTACCGCCAGGAGAAGAACAACAAGCTGCTGGAAGCCTACCTCAACTACAGCAAACAGATTGGCGACCATCATATGGAGGCGCTGGCGGGCTACTCGTACCAAGACTTCTACACTTACTCGCCTTTCCGCTTCGGCTATAAAGCCGATGGCTCGCGGGTGAACCCGCTTTTGCCGGCCGAAAACCCTTACAAGACGCAGTACACGCTGCTGTCGTACTACGGCCGGGTCAACTACAATTTCCGCGACCGGTACCTGTTCACGGGCACGGTGCGGGCCGATGGCTCGTCGCACTTCCGCAATCCGTGGGGGTATTTCCCGGCGGCCTCGGTGGCCTGGCGCATCAATCAAGAGAGCTTCCTGAAGGATTCCCGGACGGTTTCCGACCTGAAGCTGCGCGTGAGCTTCGGCCGCACGGGCCAGCAGGACATCACCAGCGTGGCCGGCGACTACCCGTACCTGGCCAAATACAGCCTCAGCTCGCCTTCGGTCAGCCAGATTTTTGGCACCGACACCATCCGTACGCTCAAGCCGGCTGCTTATGATGCCAACCTGAAATGGGAGCAGACCGACACCTACGACGCAGGTCTCGACTTCGGGTTCTTAAATAACCGCTTCACCGGCTCGGTAGACGTGTACCTGCGCAAAACCAACGACCTGCTGGCCGTGGTGCCCATTCGGGCCGGCACGAACCTCTCCAATACGGTGCTCACCAACATCGGCAACCTCGAAAACCGGGGTGTGGAGCTGGCCCTGAACTACAACGTGCTACAAGGCCAGCGCCTGAACTGGTCGGTGAATTTTAACGCCACCGTGAACCGGGGCAAGATTACCAAGCTGCTGCTGGCCGAAGACCCCAACTACCTGGGCACGCCCACGGGCAACGTTGGCAACTTCCAGTTTGTGCAGGTGAATGCTGTGGGCTACGCGCCCAATACCTTCTTCCTGTACCAGCAGAAGTACGAGAACGGCAAGCCGCTGCAGGACCTGACCTCCAGCACCAGCACGGTGCAGTACGTGGACCAGAACGGCGACGGCCAAATCAACGACCGCGACAAAGTGTATGGCAAGAACCCCGCCCCCAGCGCCATTTTCGGGTTCGGCTCGAACCTGAGCTACGGCAAGGCCAGCTTCGCCTTCACGGTGCGCTCCAACGTGGGCGGCTATGTGTACAACAACGTGGTGGCGGGCCAGAACAACTACTACGGCCTGAATACCACGCACAACTACAACTCCAACGTGGTGCCCGCCATCTACAACACGGGCTTCGCCAACGGCCAGCCCTACAGCGACATCAACCTGGAAAGTGCCTCCTTCGTGCGCCTGCAAAACGTGACGCTGGGCTACGATTTCGGCAGCCTGCTGCGTGCCGGTACCACCCTGCGCCTGAGCCTGGCTGGCCAGAACCTGCTGCTGCTCACCAAGTACTCCGGCCTCGACCCGGAGCGCTCCAACGGCATCGACAGCAACTTCTACCCCCTTCCCCGCACCGTGACGCTGGGCGTCAACGTCGGCTTTTAACAGAACGGTAAACGGTTAGTGGTTAACGATTGATTGCCAGGTGCAATTGATGGAAGAACCCCACCATAACCATTAACCACTGACCACTAATAACTGACCCCTATCATGAAATCCCACCCCATTCTGCGCCGCGCCGGGCTCGTCTTTGCCCTTGCGGCGGCCGCGCTCACCGGTGGCCTCAC
The DNA here is from genome assembly GCF_054783255.1 of Hymenobacter ruber. Lineage (NCBI taxonomy): Bacteria > Pseudomonadati > Bacteroidota > Cytophagia > Cytophagales > Hymenobacteraceae > Hymenobacter > Hymenobacter ruber. The sequence continues at coordinate 1,033,607 of NZ_BAAGQX010000002.1, read as the reverse complement.
GGCCTGCAATAAGGACCTGGTCCGCGAGCCTTTCTACGACCTGAACACCGAATCGGTGTACCGCGACCCGGCCAACTACATCCAGGTGCTGGCCAAGTGCTACGCTTCGCTCAACCTGTCGGGCAACTCGGGTGCGCCCGACGTGTTTGCCGGCCAGGGCAAGGACGAGGGCGAAACTGCCTACCTGCGCGCCTACTGGTACCTGCAGGAACTCCCCACCGATGAAGCCGTGGTGGCCTGGAACAGCCCGCCCCTGCAGGAGCTGAATAAAGCCACCTGGACCTCAGGCAACGACTTGATAAACAACTGCTACACGCGCATTTTCTACACCATCGCGCTGTGCAACGAGTTCATCCGCGAAACCAGCGATGACAAGCTCAGCAGCCGCGGCATCGCCGGCGCTAATGCGGATAAGGCCCGCACCTACCGGGCCGAGGCGCGCTTTCTGCGGGCGGTAGCTTACTCGCATGCCATCGATTTGTATGGCAACGTGCCCTTCGTGACCGAAGCCGACGTGCCCAGCAAGCAGCTCCAGCCCCGGCAAATCAAGCGAGCCGAGCTGTTCGACTACATCGCCAAAGAGCTGCGCGACATCCAACCGGCCCTGCTGGCCGCCCACCAGGCCCCATACGGCCGGGCTGACAAGGGTGCCGCCTGGGCGCTGGCTGCCAAGCTCTACCTGAACGGCAACGTGTACACGGGCCGCACCACCACGGCCGCGTTCGACAGCTGCCTGGTGTACTGCAACAAGATTCTGACCAAGCCCAGCTACGCGCTGGCCCCGGAATACCGCCTGCTCTTCCTGGCCGATAACAATGTGACTTCGGCCTCGGAAATCATCTTCCCGCTGGAAAGTGACGGGCTGGTTTCGCAGGTGTATGGCGGCACTACCTACCTGGTGCACGCCGCCGTGGGCGGCCGCATGCTCAACACCGGCTTCGGCATTAATAGCGCCTGGGCCGGCAACCGCACCCGCAAAAACCTGCCGCTGTTGTTCCCCACGCCGGCCAGCGGTTTTGATACCCGGGCCATGTTTTTCACCACGGGCCAGAACCTGGAAATCAACGACCTGACGGCCTTCACCGACGGATATGCCGTGACCAAGTGGCGCAACAAAACCTCCACTGGCGCTAACGGCAACGACCCGCAGCAGATTTTCGTCGACACCGATTTTCCGCTCTTCCGCCTCGCCGATGTGTACCTGATGTACGCCGAAGCGGTGCTGCGCAATGGCAAGGGCGGCACCCAAACCCAGGCCCAGGCCTACGTGAACCTGCTGCGCGACCGCGCCTACGGCAACACCCCGGGCACCACCGATGGGCACGTATCCACCGCCGAACTCACCGCCCCTGACTTCATCCTCGAGGAGCGCGCCCGCGAGCTGTACTGGGAAGGCACCCGCCGCACCGACCTCATCCGCTTCGGCAAATTCACCGGCTCCACCTACCTGTGGCCCTGGAAAGGTGGCGTGAAAGCCGGCCAGAGCATCGATGCCAAGTACAACCTCTACCCCCTGCCGTCCACCGACATCGTGGCCAACCCTTCGCTGGTGCAGAACCCAGGGTACTAAGCGGCTGTGCTTGCCCGCAACTACATCATGGTTTGGGACTTAGTGTCTGGGTGCTCTTGGTGGGAAACCGGGTGGGAACCTCGGAAGACATTGGGAATTGTCAGCTGATTGAGCAAATCCAGGCACTAAGTCCGAAACCCCTTGCCGGGGCTGCCCGCTCCGGCCCGTCATTTTCCATTCCCACTCACTTTTCAGCTTTTCACTCATGAACAAAACATTTACCCTTGCTCTTCTCGCCGCTTTGGGCGGCACCACGCTCAGCGCCCGCGCCCAGGTGGTGCTCGATGGCGTCATCAACGCCAGCGAAATCGGCGCTGGCGGCAAGTACGTCTCGCTGGGCGCGTTCACCCCGGCGCACGTCGGCAATGCCGGTTTTGGCAATGCCGGCCTGCTGCGCATGTACGGAGCCAACACCACGACCAAGCTCTACATCGGGCTGGCCGGCACCATTGAGGTGGGCGGTAATAACTTCCAGCTGTACCTGGACTTGCCCAATAAATCCGGCGTGCCGGCGGGTACGGCCCTGCCCAGCATTGCGGGTACTTCCACGGTGTTTGGCACCTTCGCCGGTGGCAGCATCGGGGGCACCAAGATGGAAATGGAAACCGATGCGGTCATCGCCACCACGGGCAACATGGACGTGCAGGCAGCCATTTATACCGCCACCACAGGCGTGGCCAAGTCGCTGGGCGATGGCATCAGCACCCCCGCTTCCAGCGACGGCCTGCCCAACACCATTCCGGCCTCTTCGACCACGGGCGTGTACAACGTGTTCGCCGGCACCCGCCTGGCCTACAAGGCTCCGAGCACGCCCACCATCGACATCACCAGCAACCCCGGCAATGCCAACGGTGGCGGCGCGGGCTCTTACGGCCTGGAATACGAGTTCAACCGCACCTCGCTGGGCCTGCCTTCGGGCGCGTCCATCGTGCGCGTGATGGCGGCCTATGTGAGCGGCGACGGTTATTGGTCGTCGGACGTGATTCCGGAAATCCCCGGCAACGGCAACAACAACCTGGGTTTCAGCCCCGATTTCACCAACCAGACGCTGTATCCCGGCACCCAGGCCGCCACGCTCAACGTGGTGGTAACCAGCACCCGCCAGGCCGATGACGCCGTGGTGGCCATGAGCGTGTTTCCGAACCCGGCGCAGGGTGAATCGACCGTTTCCTACCAGGTGCAGGGCAGCCCCCAGGCCGTGGCCGTGCGCGTAACCGACCTGCTGGGCCGTGAAGTCCGCACCTTGCTCGATGCCAAGCAAGCCCCCGGCTTCCACGATTTCAAGGTGTCGATGAATGACCTGCCCGCTGGCATTTACCTGGTAAAAGTGCAGGTGGGCGATAAAGTGGCTACCCGCCGCCTGGAAGTAACCCGCTAGTTATCAACGCGCCGCATATCGGGCCGGCTGGGTTCGATATGCGGCGCGCAAACTCATCCACCGCGTCCGGGCCATTGAATGGCCGGACGCTTTCGCAAAAGTCCTTCCCCGTTTTGTCTATGCTTTCTTTCCTTACTCCACGCACCACTTTGCATTTCCTTGGGCTGGCCGTTGCCGCGCTGGGCCTTAACATCACGGCTCAGGCTCAGACCCGGGTGCTGTTTGTGGGCAACAGCTTCACGCACGGGCAGTACGCGCCGGTGCTGTATTATAATTCCGGAGCCGTCACGGATTTGAACTACAACTTGCCCGCGGGCAACCCGCGCGCTCACGATTCCGGAATGTTGGCCGCTTTCGGTGGCATACCGGGCATCTTCAAGAAATTCACGGTTCAGGCGGGCTTGAACTACGACGTACAGCTGGAGGCCGTGAGCGGCAAAACGCTGGAATTCCACCACACCAACGCCTTGTCGCTGATAGCGCAGCCGGGCTGGGACAAAGTAGTGTTGCAGGAACAGAGCACCCGGCCGGTGCCCAGCACCCGCGGAGGCAATCTGGCCTTGTTCTACGACTATTCCACCCGCCTGGAGCAGGCCATTCACGCGGCTAACCCCGCCGCGCAGGTGTACCTCTACGGCACCTGGGCCCGCCCCGATTACACCTACCCCGCCGGGTCCCGCTACGTGGGCCTACCCCTCGACTCGATGGCCCAGGACCTGCACCGGGCCTTCTACCAGGCCTTCGCCACCAACGGGCACTTCGCCGCCGTGGCCCCGGTGGGCGACGCCTGGATGCGCGCCATCACCACCGGCATCGCCACCCGCAACCCCTACACGCCTGACCCCGCCAAAATCAACCTCTGGAACGTGGATTATGTGCACCCCAGCACCACGGGGGCCTATCTCAGCGCACTGGTGCTGTTTTACCAGCTCACCAACGTGGACCCGCGTACCCTGGGGGCCACCGAACAGGCCGCGGCTACCTTGGGCATTGCGCCCGCCACGGCCGTGACGCTGCAGCAATTAGCCTACCAGCAGGTAACCTCGCCGACCACTTCTACCGCCTTCACACCCGGCAACGTGGCCGTGGTGCGGGTAGGCGATGGCTCGGCTACGCTCACCACCGCCGCCACGCCGGAATTTGTGGATGAGTACACGCTGAGCGGCGCGCTGGTGCGCAGTATTGCCATGCCCACGGCCGACAACGGCAACGTGCGCGCCTTCACCAACAGCGGCACGGCTACTTCCGACAACATCACCCGCACCGTGGATGGCCGCTACCTGCTGCTGACCGGCTACAACGCCGTGCCCGGCACGGCCGGCATCGTGACCAGCACCAACAGCGGCACCACCAACAACCGCCTGGTGGCGCGCATCGGCGTCGATGGCAGCGTGGACACCAACACCCGCATCAACGACGCCTTTTCGGGCACCAACATCCGCACGGCGGTGAGCACCGACGGCAGCAATTTCTACGTCTCGGGCGGCAACAGTGGCATCCGCTACGTGCCCTTCGGCAACACCGGCGCAACCACCGCGCTGAGCGGCGGCACGGTGCTGAACTTCCGCATTCTGGGCATTGCCGGCGGCAACCTCTACGCTACTTCGGCCACGGGCTCAAACTACGGTGTGAACCAGATTGGTACCGGCCTGCCCACGGCGGCCGGCGCGGCCGTAACGCTGCTGCCGGGCTTCCCCACGGCCAGCGCCAGCCCCTACGGCTTCTACTTTGCTGATTTGAGCACCACCGTACCCGGCCTCGACGTGGTGTACGTGACCGACGACGCGGCCACCGGCGGCATTCAGAAGTGGAGCCTGGTGGGCGGCACCTGGACACTGAACGGCACCATTGGCGGCTCGACTACCGCGCTGCTGCGCGGCCTCACGGGCCAGCGCGCCGGCACGGCTGTGCAACTGATAGCCAGTGGTGGCGGCGGCCTGTATACCGTGACCGACCAGGGGGGCTACAACGTTGCACCCAGCACCACGGCCCTGCCGGCTCCTTTCGTGCCGCTGGCGGCCAACACCTCGTTCCGGGGTGTGGCGCTGGCGCCGGTAGCCACCGCGCTGGCCAGTGCGAAGTCGAAAGCTGCGCCCGAAGTAGCCGTGTTCCCCAACCCGGCGGCCGACCAGCTCACCGTGCAGTTGGGCGGGCTGGCCGGGCCGGTGGGCACAGTGCGAGCCACGCTGCTCAACCTGCTCGGCCAGGTAGTAGCCGAGCAAAAGGGCACGGGCAGCACCTTCACCTTCGCGCTGGCTGATGTGGCCAACGGCGTATACCTGCTGCGTCTGCAAACGGCAGCCGGCGTAACCAGCCGCCGGGTAGAAGTGCGGCGCTAGTTGCGGGCAGCCCGCGGTGCCGACGTTGGTTGGGGCTGCGGGCTGTTTATATTCTGCTAACTCAAATAAATCTTTAAGTGAAAAAAAACTCCTTTCCCTTCTTCCTGACGCTACTGGCGGGCTTGGCCAGTGCTGGTTTGGCCCCGGGCCAAACCCCAGCCGCCGCCGTGGTAAAGGACCCAGCGCAGTACGGCAAGCCCTTTGACGGCGTGCCCGATGGCCGCGATGCGACCATTTACCAGGTCAACATGCGGGGCTTCAGCAAGGAAGGGACCTTCAAGGCCGTGGTGGCCCGGCTCGATTCTATTAAAGCATTGGGAGCGAATGTGGTGTACCTGATGCCCATTTTCCCCATCGGCAAGTTCCGGGCCGTCGATTCACCCTTTGCCGTGCAGAATTACACGGCCGTAAACTCGGAATTCGGTACGCTGAATGACCTGCGCACGCTGGTGGATGCTGCCCACGCCCGCGGCTTGGCCGTGATGCTGGACTGGGTGGGCAACCACACCAGTTTCGACCACCCCTGGGTAACCCAGCACCCCGACTGGTACGTGCACGATGCCGCCGGCAACATTGTGAACCCAATCCCCGATTGGAAAGACATCGCCCAACTCAACTGGGCCAAACCCGAAGTGCACGCCGCCATGATTCAGGCGCTGCGCTACTGGGTATTCGCGGCCAATATCGACGGCTACCGCTTCGACTATGCCGATGGCCCCAGTCAGGAATTCTTCACTGAAGCCCTGGCCAACCTGCGCGCCATTCCGAAGCACAAGCTGCTGATGCTGGCCGAAGGCGACAAGAAGAAATACTACCTGCAGGGCGGCTTCGACCTGTGCTACGACTTCGGTTTCATGAACGTGATGAAGGGCGACATCTTTGCCAAAGGTAAGAGCGTCAAGCTCATCGATTCCGTCAACGTCGCCAACTACCGCAACGCTCCGGCCAATGCCCGGATGGTGCGCTACATCTCCAATCACGACATCAACGCCTGGGATGGCACGCCGGCGCAGCTTTTCGGCAACCAGCGGGGCGCTATGGCGGCCTTCGTGGTGGCGGCTTACATGAAGGCCGTGCCCATGATTTACAACGGCCAGGAGGTGGGCTACGCCGAGCGGGTGCCCTTCATGGGCGCGCGCCGGCCCATCGTCTGGACGCCCAACCCGGCCTTAACCAAAGAATACCAGCGCCTGATTAAGTTTCGCAACGGCAGCACGGCCGTGCGCAACGGCGCGCTGGCCTCTTACAGTACCGACGACGTGTGCGCCTTCACCAAAACCGAAGGCAAGGAGCAAGTATTCGTGCTGGCCAACCTGCGCAACGCCGCCGTGAACTACCTGGTGCCCGCCAGTGTAGCCAGTTTGGGCTGGCGCAATGCCTTCAATGGCCGCTCCGTGGCACTGGAAAAACTGACGCTACAGCCCTATCAGTACCTAATTTTGAAGAAGTAGCGGCACCCGTTGTGTTGCGATTTTATACCCGAATGACAAAAGAAATTCTGCTGGCTGGGCTGCTGCTGGCCGGCTCCCAGGCCCACGCGCAAGCCACCGCGCCGCTCACCGCCCGCCTCGACAAAGTGAGCCTGACCGTGGCGCTGAGCCCCGACGGCCGCCCAACCTACGCCGTGGCCTTCGGTCCGAAAACCGTGATTGCGCCCTCGCGCCTCGGGCTGAGCTTTGCCGATGGCAAGGGCTTTGAAGGGCCGCTGGTGCTCACGGGCAGCGAAACCAGGGACGTGGACGAAACCTGGCAGCCGGTGTGGGGCGAGGTGAAAGACATTCGCAACCACTACCAGCAGCTCACGGTGCACCTGCGCCAGCCCGCCGCCGACGGCCGTAAGCTGGATATCGTGTTTCGGGTTTTTGCCGATGGCGTGGGCTTTCGCTACGAGTTTCCGCGGCAGGCGCACCTGCAGTATTTCACGGTGCAAGATGAATTCACTGAATTCCATCTGCCCGCCAACCACAAGGCGTTCTGGATTCCGGGCGACTACGATTCGAACGAGTACGCCTACACCACCAGCCGCGTGAGCGAGGTGAATACCACGCCCATTCCGGCCATTCAGGAGGAAGCGCCGGCCAACCGCATCCAGACCCCGCTGATGCTGAAATCGGATGACGGACTGTATATCAACATCCACGAAGCAGCGCTGGTGAACTACCCGGCCCTGTACCTGAACGTGGATACGAAGACCTTCGACCTCACCAGCCAGCTCGTGCCCGATGCCACCGGCACGGGGGCCAAAGCCTATTTGCAAGCGCCGGAGCACACGCCCTGGCGCACCATTGTGGTGAGCGACAAGGCCCCCGAAGTGCTGGCCTCGAAGTTGATTCTGAACCTGAACGAGCCCAGCAAAATCACCAATACCGGCTGGATTAAGCCCCAGAAATTTGTGGGCGTGTGGTGGGAAATGCAGACCAGCCGCGGCAGCTGGAACTACGCCGATACCTTCAACATCAAGCTGGCTGGCACCGACTGGAGCAAACTCAAGCCCAACGGCCGCCACATGGCCAATACGGCCCACGTGAAGCAATACATCGACTTTGCGGCCGCGCACCACATCCCCGGCGTGCTGGTGGAGGGCTGGAACGTGGGCTGGGAGGATTGGGCCAATAACTGGAAGGAGGAAGTGTTCGACTTCGTGACGCCGTACCCCGATTTCGACGTGGACGAGCTGCAGCGCTACGCCGCCGGCAAGGGCGTCAACATCATCATGCACCACGAAACCAGCGGCGCGGCCACCAACTACGAGCGCCGCCAGGACAACGCTTACCGCTTCATGAATGCCCACGGCTACACCTCGGTGAAAACCGGCTACGTGGGCAAAATCATCCCGCGCGGCGAGCACCACGACGGCCAGTGGATGGTGAACCACTACGTGCAAACGGCCCAGAAAACGGCCGATTACCACATTATGGTCGACATGCACGAGCCCGTGCGCCCCACCGGCCTCAACCGCACCTACCCCAACTGGCTGGCCTGCGAAGCCGCCCGCGGCAACGAGTTCAACGCCTTCAGCGAGGGCAACCAGCCCGAGCACGAAACCATCCTGCCCTTCACCCGCCTCATGGGTGGGCCGATGGATTACACGCCCGGCATCTTCAAGCTCCAGAATTTTGAGCCGACCGGCAAGCGGATGGTGCACACCACGCTGGCCAAGCAGCTGGCCCTGTACGTGACCATGTACTCGCCCCTGCAAATGGCCGCCGACCTGCCCGAAAACTACAACCAGCACCTCGATGCCTTCCAGTTCATCGAAGATGTGCCCGTGGACTGGGACGACACCCGCATCCTGGCCGCCGAGCCCGGCGACTACCTTACCACCGTGCGCAAAGCCAAGGGTAAGGACGAGTGGTACCTCGGCAGCATCACCGACGAAAAAGCCCGCCAACAGGCCATTAAGCTGGATTTTCTCACGCCCGGCCTGCGCTACGAAGCCACCATTTACGCCGACGGCAAAGGCGCAGACTGGCAGAAAAACCCCACGGCCTACCGCATCAGCAAGCAGGTGGTGAGCAGCAAATCGGCCCTTACCCTGCAGCTGGCCCCCGGCGGCGGCGCGGCCATCAGCTTCAAGCCGGTTAAGAAATAATTTTCCGCGTTTCGGCGCGCTATTCTTCTGTCCTTTTAAAGAATTTTCTCAATGTCTATTCGTCGTATTTTAACTAAAAACAGCTTGACTTTGCTGCTGGCCACCAGTTTTTTGGCCGGTTGTAAAAAAGACTCGCCCTCGGCTCCAACCCCTGTTGTGCCACCCGTGACGCCCACCACGCCCACAACGCCCACTTCTCCTAACCCGGCCCAGTACGGTACGCCCTTCGCTGGCGTGCCCAACCGCGAGGATGCCGTGATTTATCAGGTGAACATGCGGGCCTTCAGCCAGGGAGCCGACTTTGCGGGGGTTACGGCCCGGCTCGATTCTATTAAGAACCTGGGTGCAAATGTGGTGTACCTCATGCCGATATATCCCGTGGGCAAGCTGCGGGCCGTGAATTCGCCCTACGCTGTGCAGGATTACCGTGCCGTGAACCCGGAGTTTGGTAGCCTCACCGACCTGCGCACGCTGGTGGACGCCGCCCACGCCCGGGGCCTGACCGTGATGCTGGACTGGGTGGCCAACCACACCAGCTGGGACAATGCCTGGGTAACCGACCACCCCGACTGGTACCTGAAAAGCAACGGCACCATCATCAGCCCGCCCACCACCACCTTTACCGACGTGGCCCAGCTCGATTTCAGCAACGCGGCCATGCGGCTGGAGATGATTTCGGCCATGAAATCGTGGGTGTTCACGGCCAACGTCGACGGCTTCCGCTGCGACTACGCCGACGCGCCCACCATCGCCGCCTCCACCTTCTGGAAGCAGGCCGTGGACACGCTGCGCACCATCAAAACCCACAAGCTGCTGATGTTGGCCGAAGGCACCCGCAGCAGCAACTTCGCTTCGGGCTTCGACTACAATTTTGGCTTTAACTTTTACGGCGGTATTTATAACGTGTACCGCAATAATTACTCTGCCACTACTTTCGATGCCTTGAATACCAGCGAGTACGCGGGCACCAACGGCAGCACGCAACAGGTGGTGCGCTACATCACCAACCACGACGTGAACGACTCCGACGGCACGCCGGTGGCGCTGTTCGGCGGCGATGCGGGCGCCATGTCGGCCTTCGTCATTGCCGCGCTCTACAAGGGCGTACCCATGATTTACAACGGCCAGGAAGTGGGCATGAGTACGGCCATCAAATTCCCCTTCACCGGTGTGAAAGTGAACTGGAATGCCCACCCCGAGGTAACGCGCCTCTACCGCCAGCTGCTGAAAGCCCGCGCCGCCAGCCCGGCCCTGCAGCACGGCCTGCCCACGGCCTCCTATAGCACGGCCAACGTGTGCGCCTTCACCAAAGCCTCGGGCACGTCGCAGGCGCTGGTAGTGGTCAATACCCGCAACGCGGCCACTTCCTTCACGCTGCCCGCCACCCTGAACAGCACCACCTGGACTGATGCCCTGCAAGGCGGGCCGGTTGCGCTGGGCAGCACGCTGGCGCTACCCGCCTACGGCTATGTTGTGCTGACGAAGTAGGGCATTCCCGGGTCGGCTGCGGTCCGGGCAATGCCCTGTTTCGCCTGAACGTAGCCTACTGCTCGTTCAGGCTCCAGTCGTAATCGAGATAGGAAATTCTGGTTTTGGCGTCGATTTTCGTCGTGGAATACTTGTTCACCCAATTTTCCGCTGACTGGCCGTTCCTATCCCAGTCGCCCTTATACCAATCGAAATACTTCGAGAGCTGGGCGCTGGCGGTGCTGATTTTGTTTTTGGCTGGGTTGTTCAGGAAGTCACGGCCCTGGTCGTCGAGCTGGCTTTCGAGCTTGGCAGCCGTGTAGGCCTCGTTGCGCAGGCGCGGGCACGACATGGAGGCGCACACCAGCGCGAAGTGAATGCGCGGGTCGTCGTACTTCTTGCGCAGCGTGCCGTGCTCAATGTTATCGAGGCTCATTTTCTCGCCGCCGATGCTGAAAAACTTGATGGCCCAGGGCGTGGTCACGAAGGGAATCTTGATTTTCGAGCCAATGTCCTTGATGCTCGAAACGGGGTAGTGGTCGAGCACCAGCCGGATGGTGTAGGCATTGTAGGCGTTAATCCAGAAGGCCATCTGTTCGGCCTTGCTCCACGACGCGGCGGGCGCGTTCCGGCTGAGCAGGTCGAGGTAGCTGTTGAGGGCCTGCTGGTCGGCCTTGAGGCCCTTGTAGTTGACGAGGCCTCTGGCGCTCACGTATTTTTTCAGCAGCTTGTCGTAGCTGCCGTGGTCCACGGTAGTGGGGCTGGTGGTGGCCGTGCGGATAGGAGAGCGGGCCGGGGACTGCACGGAGGCGTTTGCGCCCAGGAACGTGGCTTCGAGCAGCACGAGGGTGAGAAAACGGGTGATTGTCATGAATGGGAATTGGCTGAAAAGCGCCTGAACGGCCCGGCGGCGGGCCAATGCTACGGTAAATGACGCAGCGCGTGACATTCGTTGACAGCATACGCAAAACACAGCTTTGCCGATTGCAGCGCTTTCGGCACGGATAGTCCAAGTCCAGCACAACGTTCGGGGCTACATTCGTTGCCAATCTGTGCTGCTATTTGCCATCGCGCCGCTTTGCCTGACTCTGCTTTTTCTGCATTTATTCGTTCGCGCCGCTGGGTGGCAGGCTTGTTTTTCGGTCTGCTGGTGCTGCTGGGGGGTGCCTTGCACCGCGACTATGGCATGGGCTGGGACGAGCCCGCCGAGCGCCTCAACGCCTTCGTCAGCGCCAAGTACATTGCCCTGAAACTGGCCCCCGAGCTGGCCCGCCGCCAGCCCCGCCTGGCCGATATCCCCGACCTGCGCCAGCACCGCGACGCCGACCACGGTGTGCTGTTCATGCTGCCCTGGGTGGGCCTGGAGGCCCTGCGGCCCGGCCCTGACCCCGCCGAATGGGCCTACCGGCGGCACCTGGCCGGGTTCCTGCTGTTTGTGGCCGGCGCGTGGGCCGTGTACCGGCTGGGGCGGGCGCGGCTTGCCAGCTGGCGCTGGGGGCTGGTGGGCGCGGGCCTGCTGGTACTCTCGCCGCGCATCTTCGCCGAAGCGTTTTATAACTACAAGGACATTGTGTTCCTGAGCCTGTTTGCACTGGCCATCCTCACGCTCACGCGGCTGCTACGCCGGCCCACGGCGGGCCGGATGCTGCTGCACGCACTGGCCACGGCGGCGGCGATTGATGTGCGAACAATGGGCATTTTGCTGCCCTTGCTCACCCTGGCTTTTGGGGTGCTGGAGATGTGGGCGCGGCCGATACGGCGGCGCGGGCTGGCCGGGGCGCTAGCTCTCTACCTGCCCACGATGGTGGTGCTGGTGGTGCTGGCCTGGCCCTATCTGTGGGAAAACCCTTGGGAGAATTTCAGGGCCGCGCTCAGCAGCTTTGGGCATTATGCCAAGCCGCTGGAGGTGTTTTATCTGGGGCAGTTTGTGCCGATTCAGGCCCTGCCGTGGCACTACGCCCCGGTGTGGCTGCTCATCACCACGCCCGTGCCCTATGCGTTGCTATTTGTGGTGGGAGTGGTAGGAGTGGGGCGCGACCTATGGCGCCGGGGGCCGGAGCGCTGGCTACGGCGCACGGGTAGTCGGCGCGATTTGCTGGTGCTGGCCTGGTTTGTCGGCCCACTGCTGGGCGTGATGCTCCTGCATTCGGCCATTTATGACGGGTGGCGGCACCTGTACTTTGTGTACCCAGCCTTCTTATTACTGGCTGTTCAGGGCTTGCGGCTGGTGTGGCGGCAGTGGCAGCAGGGCCCGCGGGCGGGCGCGTGGGCCGCCGGTGCGGCGCGGCTGGTGTGGCGGCAGTGGCAGCAGGGCCCGCGGGCGGGCGCGTGGGCCGCCGGTGCGGCGCTGCTGGCGGTGGCGCTGGGCACTGCGCAGGTGGCCTGGCGCATGGCTACCGAGCATCCGTTTCAATACGTCTATTTCAGCTTTTTGCCCGGCCACGTCATCGAGCAGAATTTCGAGCGTGACTATTGGGGCTTATCGGTGAAACAGGGGCTGCAATGGGTGCTGGCGCATGATGCCCGCCCGGCCGTGCCTGTGAGCATGGACAGCCGCACCGAAATGACTCTGCGCATCAACGCCAAAATGCTGCCGCCCGCTGCCCGCGCCCGTTTGCGCATTGTGCCGCCGGATTCGGCCGCTGGGGGGTATTTTCTGAGTATTCATCGTTGGCACCCGGGGCCGTATCCGGCCAGGGCGGGGCAGCCGGGGTATGCCATCCGGGTGGGCGGGGCGGTTATTCTTAGGGTGCTGCGCCGGCCCTGAACCCCGAACGACGGCGCAGACGTTTCTTTGCGGCCCCGCTGGGACTTTTTTGCTTGCGTCTGGCGGGTAAGCATTGCCTTTATCGTTTTAGTTTATGCCGCTGCTTGAAGTTACGGATGCCCGCCTGGCGCGGCAGTTTGTGGAGTTGCCCGCCCGCCTGCACCAAGCGGTGCCGCAATACATCGGGATTCTGGAAAACGAAATTGAGGCCGTTTTCGACCCCATCAAAAACCCGAAATTTGCCAACGGCGAAGCCATTCGCTGGGTCCTCACCGATGCCACAGGCACGGTCATCGGCCGGGTGGCGGCCTTCCTCAACCGCGACGCGCCCGACGTGCAGAACCCCGACCTGCCCACCGGCGGTCTGGGCTTTTTCGAGTGCATCGACGACCAGTCGGCGGCCAATGAGCTGTTCGATGCCGCCCGGCAGTGGCTGGCCGTGCGCGGCATGCAGGCCATGGACGGCCCCATCAATTTTGGCGAGCGCGACCGGCTGTGGGGCCTGCTGATTGACGGCTTCGACCGCCCGCCCAACTACGGCATGTTCTGGCATCCGCCGTACTACCAGCAGCTGTTTGAGCAGTACGGTTTTCAGCTCTACTTCAAGCAATACACCTGCTACCGCACTACGGCCGCGCCGCTGCACGCCCGCTTTGCGCAGCAGGCCAAAGAGCACGCGGCCGAATTCCGCTTCGAGCACGCCCGCAAGGCCGATGCCGAAAAGCTGGCCTACGACTTCCACCACGTGTATAACTTGGCGTGGGCCAAGCACTCGGGCGTGAAGCCGATGACGCTGGACCAGGCCCGCAACATCGTGAAGGAAATGAAGCCCGTGGTGGATGAGCGCCTGCTCTGGTTCGCCTACCACGGCTCCGAGCCAGTAGCGTTTTTCATCAGCCTGCCCGAGTTGAACCAGATTTTCCGGCACGTGGGCCGGCGGCTAAACCTGGTAGGCAAGCTGCGCTTTTTGTGGGCGCGGTGGCGCTTCATGCGTCGCACGGACAAGCGCCTGTTCGGCATCATCTATGGCGTGGTGCCCGAGTACCAGGGCAAGGGCGTGGACGCGGCCATGCTGGTGTATGCCCGCCAGGCGTTCATCGACGCGGGCTACGCCGACATCGAAATGAACTGGATTGGCGATTTTAACCCGCGCATGCTGGTCACCACGCGCTCCATTGGGGCCACCATTGTGAAAACCCACGCCACCTTCCGCTATCTGTTCGACCGCGAGCGGCCGTTTGAGCGGATGCCGATAATTCGGTAACGAGTGACTGAGTGATAAGTTAGAACGCCACTCAGCCACTCCCTCACTCGTTAGAACGGATAGCCAATGGCCAGGTTGAAGCGGCCGGTGGTGCTGGTGGGCGTGCCGTAAGGCGCTTGCAGCGGGATGGCGTAGTCGAAGCGAATGACGAAAAACTGCACGTCGACGCGCAGACCTACGCCCGCGCCTACGGCCAGCTCTTTCAGGAAAGTGCTGGCGCTGAACTGGCCGAACCGGCCGTCGGGCTGGCCTTTGTCGTCCGAGCCGGGGCGGCTGGGGTCGGGGTTAGCCAGCCAGATATTGCCGGCATCGAGGAACACAGCCCCTTTCAGGTAGGGAATCAGGTCCTGGCGGTATTCCACGTTGCCTTCGAGGCGAATGTCGCCCACTTGGTCGTAGAAGCTGTTGAGGTCCTGCGTGGCATTCTGAGGACGGTAGGTGCCAGGGCCCACGCCCCGCGCGGCGAAGGCCCGCACCGAGTTTGGCCCGCCGATGCCGTATTGCTTGGGGTAGGGCAACACGTCGGAGTTGCCGTAGGGCAGGCCTACACCGGCCTGGAAGCGGGCCACGATGCGGTTGCCGGAAGCCGGATTCTGACTGATGCGGTAGTATTCGCGGAACTCGAAATCGAATTTCAGGTATTGGCTATACTCCTGGCCGCCAATGGTGTACTTGCCATTCGCGTCCTTGGTGCCGCCGAAAGAGCTGACCAGACCTTGCGCCAGATTGCCGCTGCCTTCCACCTGCCCGCTGAAGTAAATCTGCTGGCGGCGCTGCTCCAGCACCTGCTGGTTGTAGGTGTAGCGGTAGGAACTGGCCAGAATGAACTGCTGCTGAAACGCGCTTTTCAGGAAAGGCCGCGCTTCGAGAATCGGGATAAACTGGTCAGTAGGCGTAAACTGTACGTAGGTAATATCAATGGGCTTGATTTCCTGCTCGTTGGTAATCTTGGTTTTCCAGGAGTAGCCGTAGTTCAGGTTGAAGAAATTCTGAGTGAAGTAGCTGGCGCGCGTCACCAGCCGGAACCCTGCCCCGATAGTGGTGCGCGGCTGGAAGTCAGAGTTGGGCAGGTGCACATCGAGCAACGGCAAATCGGGCACCACGAGGCGCGGCACGAGTAGCTGGGCATTCAGGCCCAGCTCATAGCTGGTGAGGCCCACTCCGCCGCTGCCACTGCCGGTCTGGGTTTCGGTGGAGGCCACGGCATTTACGAGCAGTTGCTCGCCGCCGCGCAGGGCCGAGCGGTTGCGGAACGACACCGTGAGGCCCGGCCCGGTGAAGCCGTTGCTCTTCGATACCAGCTGCAAATCGGCCCGCAGGCTTTTCTTTTTGAGCTGCGTCATCAGCACGTCGGCATCGAGGCGGGCGCGGCCGGCCGAGTCGCCGGCCACGGCCGGTTTCAGACGGATTTCCACGAACTTGAACGTGTTCAAACTCATCAGGCGGCTGATGGTCTGGTCGCGCCGCTTGCGCCGGTACAGGCTGTCCGGGTATAGGAATGTGGCCCGCGTAATGGCGCTGGCCTTGAATACTTTTTCGTCGGGATAATACTCGTATTTGCGGAACAGCACCGGCTTGCGGCTGGTGGTATCGGTCAGGATGTAGTTCGTGTTCAGTTTCACCACATCGAGCCAGTAAGGCCGCACGGCGATGGCAGGTGCGCTGCCCTTCACGCGCAGGTACACGTTTACCTTGTCGTGCAGCGTGCTATCCACCTGAAACAGAATGTAATCGGGGTTGAAGTAGAAATAGCCCTCGTTTTTCAGCACGTTGTCGATGCGCACCCGCTCGTTGGTGAGCGTGGTCAGGTTGTAGGCGTCGCCCACTTTCAGCAGGGTGCCAGACTGGGTGGCGCGCACGGCGGCGTTCACCGCGGTGTCGCCTTCCGGGAAGTGAATCTCCTTGATGGTGTAGGGCTTACCGGTGGTGGCCGTGTAGTCTACCTGGGCCGTTTTGTCCTTGGCTTTCACCTCGTGGGCCACGGTACCTTTGAAGAAACCGTTGTTGTAGAGCCGGTTAGTAATCAGGCCTTCGGTGGCGCTGATTTTCACGTCTTTCAGCAGCACCGGCGCTTCCCCAAACTTATCGGCGAAGAATTTGCCCAAGCCCTTCTTTTTGCCCACGCCCAGGTGCCAGAAATACAGCTTCGGCCGCAGGCCCAGAATAGAGCCGTTGGGCTTGGGCGCGACCACCGATTCCAGCTCGGTTTGCAGGGCCGCTTTGTTGGTGAGCTTTTCGGGCGATTTGATGATGACCTTGCTGCCCGTGTACAGCTTCTGGCCCTCGGGAATGTATTTCAGGCCCGAGCAGGAAGCGAGCAACAAGAGCAGGGCGAGGCTGGCGAAGCGGCGCAACGAAACCTCACTTCCCGCCCGACCGCTTGAAAAACCAGGGGCGCTGGTTGCGTCCTGATGAAGGACATCAGGCGCTTCCTTTTGGGGGGAGCGAGGACCAGGAGGTAAGGTTCGGGTATGCCAATCAATCATGCTACTATCGTTCACTACCAACTAAATATTTATTTCTTGCTCGTCTGCTTCGTCGAATCCATTCGTGCCGTAGGGGCTGTGGCTTGCTGAACGGAATCCTGCTCGGCTTTTTTATCCACTTTTTCCTGCTTGCGGTTGGCCTTGCGCTCGGCTTTGATGTCTTTGGGGACTTTCGAGAACAGTTCTTTCAAATCCTGGTAGTCGCGCTGGAACACCAGGGCCGCGCCGGTGCGCACCAGCGCGCCGTCGATGTCCTCGTAGCTGTTCTGGCGGAACACGCGCACCCGCAGGCGGCCGTCGGCCAGCAGCGTGTATTCCAGGCTCACGTCGCCGGCCAGGTTGCTGGGGCTGTTCTGGCCCTGGGTGCTTTGGGTGCCGGTGTTACCGCTCAGGGCAATGTCGGTGCCCACGCGCACGGTCAGGCGGTTGTTGAGGAGCTGGCGGCGCAGGGCCACGTTCAGGTCGGTGCGGCTGCCCTGGCTGCCGTCGGCCCCGTAGGCGGCCTGGTTGGTCACGCCCAGGTCGAGGCCGAGGCCCGCGAGGTACTTGCCGGTGAGGTTGTTGAGCTGGTCCGTGAGTACGGCGCTGGCGCTGCCGCGTAGCTGCGTGGCCACCAAGCCTTCGCCGCTGCTGGTCTGGAAGGGGTTCTGGGCCACAAACCGGCCCAGAATCAGCAGCGAAAACACCTGCTTGCTGAGCTCCGACGTCTGGTTGGGCTGGCGCAGCTGGGCCAGCTTGGCATCGACCTGGCCATTAAGGGCCCCGCGCTGGTTTTCGGGTAGCGTGATGTCGAAGCCGATGGTGGGCTTGGTCAACTGGTCGGTTACGTTCAGTAGCACGTTAAAAGGCAGGCGGTTGCGTGCGACCGTAGCAGTGGTGAGGTCGTCGGCTCCCTGACCGGCCAGCAGCTCGGCCGGTGCGGCCTGGACTTTGTACACAGCCGTGATGTTGAGCGTGGCATTGTACGGGTCGCCATCCCAGACAATCGTGGAGCCCCGGCGGATAATGAAATCCCGCTGCGCCAGGTTATAGAGCGACATATGGTACTGCCCACGCCCCACCTCCAGCCGCCCACTGAGCGTGATGGTGCCATCGGGCGCAATGTTGGTGTTGAGCGTGCCGGCAGCCCGCACTTTCAGGTTGTCGCCGCTCACCGGGTCGATGACGATGGTGAAGGGCGTACGGTCCGTAATCGTGACCACGGCCGTCACGTCGTAGCCCGAAGCCGCCATTTTCACCGTGTCGCCGGCCGCCAGCTTGCGCGAAAGCATGGTGTCGAGCGGGGCGCTTTTATCCACAAATTCCACAATGCCCTCGCGCTCTACGGTGGTGGGCGTGGCCGTGGGCGACTCCACCGTGAGGTTGGAGCCCTGCACCACGGTCACGTTGGTATTCACCTTAATCAGCGAAACCGGCCCCGTGAGGCGGGTGTCGGAATCCAGCACCAGGCGGCCGTAGAACAGCTGGTTGTCCTCGCGGGTACTGCGCACGGCCATGAAGTTCTTGGTCGTGGCCCGCATGTCGAAGGAGTAGTTGACAAAGTCCTTGCTCAGCAGGTAGCCGTTGATAACCGCTTTGTTCGAAGCCGAATCCAGCACCGTGAAGTTGTTGAAGGCAATGCCCCGGTCATCAAACGTGAGCGACTGATTCGGCATCCGGAAGGGCGAGCCGAGCTGCGGCACGACGAATCCGGCATCGTCGGAAGTATTGAGGGTGCCGCGTACCACCGGCGCACTCGGCGCACCCGTCACGGTGAGTTGGCCGCGCACGTAGCCGTTGGCTTGACGCACCTGGCCCACCGAAAAGGGCTCCACCAGTTTCAGGTTGAGACGGTTGGCATCCACGGTCAGGTTGAGCGGCGTAGCGCTGCTGGCGAGGTAGGTGCCGCGCACTTGCACATCGTTGCCCGCGCCGCCCACGGTGCCGGCCGCGCCGCCGGTCAGGCGCGCGTCGATGTCATAGCGGCTGGGCGCGGGGTTGGTGGCGCGCAGGGCAATGTCGCCAATCTGGGCCTTCTGGAACACCAGGTTTTTAATGGTGGCATCGGCCGTGAAGGCCTGGTTGGGCTTGCCCAGGTTGTCGATGCGGGCCGTGCCGTTGAGGTTGCCGGCCACCAGCGAATCCTGCTGCTGCACGATGCGGGCTAACTCAGCCAGCTCGAAATTGGTGAACGTGACGCCCAGCGGCGAGGTGCGCACCTGCGGGTTCTGGCTTTGCAGGGCCAGCGTGCTGCGGCCGTTGGTCAGGTTCAGCCCGTCGGCCACCACTTCGCCGGTGGGGTAATAACGCACGAAGTTGTTGGCGCCCGCCGTCCAGTTTTCGTAGTTGATAACCTGCTCCGGCGCGGCCACAAACTCATATACCACGCTGCTATTCTTGCCGCCCTGGGCCAGTGCCTGCAAGGTGCCGGCCACCGCCAGCCGCTCCCGGTTGGCCGAGTCGCCGAGGATGGCCACGCGGCTGAACAGCTTGTTATTCGCCACGTTGCCGACGATGCTGGGGCGGCGCAGTTTCAGCGTCGAATCCTGAGCCGCCTGGGCTAGGCGCAGGCTGTAGTCCAGCTTCGCGGGGTCCGAATCCACATTCAGGCGCAGCGAATCGAGCTTATAATTATTATACCGAATAACGGGAATGCTGGTGTTGGCCGTGAGGCGCGCCGCCTGCCGCGAATAGTCGCCGGCCAGCGTGAAGGGCGAAATCCGTTTCAGCCCCGGCACCAGCTTGGTGGCCAGCTTCGGGTCTTTCAGTTGGAGTGAATAGGTGAAATGCCGGTCGGCCGAGCTGGGCACGTACTTCACGCCGGGCACGTCGAAATAGCGGTCGAGGTGCTGCTGCAATTCGGTGGCAATGTCACCCAGATGCACGTTGCCGTCAAGATTCACATTGGCAATGTCGGAGCTGATGACGGCCAGCGTGCGGCGGTCGTTCTGCACGATGCGGCCGTTGAGCGAGTCGAGCGGGAAAGGCTGGTTGTCGCGCACAATCACAATGTGCCGGCCGCTGAAAGTACCGTTCAGCGTATTCAGGTTCGAGCCGCGCAGGTTGGCCACCAGGTCGCCCTGCACCCGCAAGTCGCCGCCGGGATAGAAGCCCAGCGCCGTGAGGTTGGCACCACGCAGGTTCAGCTTCGTGACTTCGTAGGTGGGATTTTTGGCGTCGCGCAGGTTCACCACGGCGCTCAGGTCGAGGTTTAGGTTGGGGTCGTTTTTGCTGCTGGCGTTGATGACGTAGCGGTTGCGGTCGAGGTCGACGGTGGCCACCACGCCGTGGTAGGTGTAGCCGTTGTAGCGGGCGCTTTGCACGGTGCTCTGCACGCGGCCCACCAGCGAGGCTGGATTTTTCAAGTCGCCCGTGGCGTTGATGCGGCCCGTGGCCGTGACGCGCCCGATGCTTGGGTCCTTCAGCAGCTTGCCGAAATCGAACCCACCTACCGCAAACGTACCGATGAGCGGCTGCCGCCCATTCGCCTGCGCGGCTCCCAGCTTCCCGCTGAACGCGAGGTTGCCATAAGTCGAGCGCAATTTGAGGTTGGTATCAAACGCCAACGTAGTGGGCCGGCCCCGGAAGGTGCCGCTCAGTGCTAGTGTGGGCGGGATACTGATGTTGTTCGGAATGCTGCCCTTCGGCGCGAGGCTCAGAATATCGGCCCGCGAGGTGCTGAACTGCTGAATATCTAGGTCGGCGTACAGCCGCGCATCGGTATTCGGCAGGCCCTGAATCCGGCCGCGCCGGGCCTTGAGGACCGTATTGCGAAGCCCCACAAACTCCAGGTTGCGCACCGAAAAGTCGCCTACGCGCCCGGCAATCTGTCCATTGAGCAGCACCGACTGGTTAGGGCCGGTATTGAACGGCGAAGTGCCGGCCAGCTGCGGGGCCAGGTACAGAATGTCGCGGAAGCCCAGCCGCACGTTCCGCAAATCGCCCTCAATCTTCAAATTCGGCAGCTTTTTCACGTCGCCCAGCGCGGCCAGGCTTTCGTAGCCAATGGCCAGCGTGCGCCGGATGCGGGTGTGCGGCGTAATCAAGTCGAGGCTATCCAGACGGATTTGTACCGAGTCGTACACCACGTTGGCCTTCCACGAATCGACGCGGAAGCCGCTCTGCTCCTTGCCAGCCAGGTTGTCGACTTTGCCCGTGGTGCGGTTTTCGGAGTAGCTCAAGTCGTGCGTATTCAGCACGAGGTCGGTGAAATTGAGATGGTTGTAGTCCAGCGCCGGAATGCGCGTTTTTTGCTTCGGCTGGTTGAAGTTGTCAAACTTCACGGCCAAGCCGCTGATATCGGACTCGTCCAGTAGCACGCGCCAGCCCGGCGAGGCGGCGCTCTGGCCGGTGGCGGCCTTGGCTTTGTCGGTGGCTTCGTCCAGCTTGCGCACGGCTTC
This sequence comes from Hymenobacter ruber, assembly GCF_054783255.1. Lineage (NCBI taxonomy): Bacteria > Pseudomonadati > Bacteroidota > Cytophagia > Cytophagales > Hymenobacteraceae > Hymenobacter > Hymenobacter ruber. Next base: position 1,012,365 of record NZ_BAAGQX010000002.1, on the reverse strand, counting down.
GGCGGGGTTCACCACGCGCTCGGCTACGGGCACGGCCTCATTCTGGGCGTAGGCAAAGGTGGTGTTTTTGAGCGTCAGCTTGCTCAGGTTCACGCGCTGCTTTTGCAGGTCGATATTCTTGGCCGTGACGTCGGCTAGGCCGATGTTGGTGCTGATGAACTGCGCCGCCGGGGCGTTCTTATACGTGAACTGCACGCTGTCGAGCGCGGCGTGGTTCAGGCCAAATTGCAGGGTGAGCGGCTTGGTAGGGCCGGGATTTTCCACCTCCGGAGCCGTTTTGGTTTGCACGATGCTGATGGCCGAGCGGTGCAACGCCGCATTATCCACCTTGTAGATGGACTTATCCAGATTCACCTCGTCCATGTTGGCCGTGAACTCGCCCACTTTGGCCCGAATATCGGAGCCCGTCACCTGGTCGAGTTGCGTGAAGTAGATGTTGGTGAGCCGCGCCTTGCCAATGTCGTATTTCAGCGTCGAAGCAGTGGTGTCCACCGGCGCATTGGGGTCGACGAAGGCGTCGATGATGAAGTCGTAGTTGTTCACCGAATCTGGTTCGGTGCGGGTGAGGCGCACGCGGCCATCATTCAGCTCAACGTTGGAAATATTCACCTGGCTGTGCAGCAAGGCCCAGATATCAAGGTCGACACCGAGGTGGCCGACCGATAAAAGCGTGTCGCGCTTCTGGTCTTCCAGGTACACGCCGTCGAGGTTGATGGCGTGGCGGAAATCGGTTCGAAATTTCCCGATGCGGACTTCCGTTTTGAGCTTGCCGCGCAGGTAGCTCTCCGCTTTGCTGGCTACAAAGTCCTGGCCCGAAGGAAATTGTAAAAAAACCACTACTCCAATAACAAGGAGTAGGACCAGGGCTATTAACCCCAGAATTCCGTAGAGGGCACGACGCAGAAAAGTGGACAAGGCGGAAGGTAATTAGCAGCAACACAAAGCAGGAGCACCTTCCCAAACGCAAAACCAGCGGCTGGGGTTGGCAAAGTGGCCCGTTCCCCCGCCGGCCGAACGCGGCCCGCCCCGGCTGCGTAAGCCCCCGCCCGAGGAACTGTTCGTGCGCAACCGTTTGAGCATTCCCGCTACTGTTCGGCTTCATAAATCCTCTCTTGGCAAGTCCCTATCTTGCGCCCCCCAAACCCCACCAAGCTCCATGATACTACGTTTCTCCCTTCCCTACCGCACCGTACTCGGCCAGCGCCTGGCCGTGTGCGGCTCTCATCCCGACCTCGGCAACTGGCAGCCCGATGCTGCCGCCGATATGAGCTACGACGAAGCCAGCACCTGCTGGAGCCTCGAACTGACCGTGCCCGACGCTGTGGGGGAGCTTACCTATAAGTATGTGTTGCACGATGCCAACACCGGCGGTGAGCATTGGGAGGCCGGCCCCAATCGCCGCGTTGCCTACGATGCCACCCGCACCCAGCGCCTGCACCTGGCCGACTATTGGCGCGCGCCAGCCCAGCCCGAAAACGAGCTATTGACCGCTGCGTTCACCAAAGCCCTGTTCCGCCGCCCGGCCAAAGCCACGCCCGCCGCGACCCCGACCAAGAAAGCCAAAGCCCCCGCCGCGGCCAAAGGCTCGAAAGCCGCCGCAGCCGCCCAACCAGAAACCAAAAACCAGCAACCAGAAACGTCGCCCGCGCCCGCCGCTGGCGAGACCACCTTTCGCCTGCTGGCCCCGCGCGTAGCGCCGCAGCACGGCCTCTGCATCCTCGGCTCGGACCCCGCGCTGGGCGCCTGGGACAACACCAAAGCCCTCGTGCTTTCCGATATTGATTACCCCACCTGGAGCGGCACCGTGACGCTGCAAAACCCCGGCGAGGACTGTCACTATAAGTACGCCATGTGGGATGCCGCTGCCGGCCACGCCCTTGACATGGAAGGCGGCGAAAACCGCGTCATCCCCGCCACGCAGGACCGCACCGTGGCCCGCGTCTTCAACGACGAAGCCTACCAGTACGCCACCGCCTGGCGCGGGGCCGGCGTGGCCCTGCCCGTGTTTGCCATGCGCAGCGCCGCCGGCCTCGGGGTAGGGGAGTTTTCCGATTTGAAGCTGCTGACTGATTGGGCCGTGCAAACCGGCCTCAAGCTGGTCCAGATTCTGCCCATCAACGACACCACCGCCACCCACACCTGGGTCGATTCGTACCCCTACGCCGCCATTTCGGTGTTTGCGCTGCACCCGCAGTTCATTCACCTCGAAGGCATTGCCGCGCTCAAAGACAAAAAAGCCGCCAAGGAGCTGGCCACGCTGAAGGCCGAATTCAACGCCAAGGATTTTGTGGATTACGAGCCGGTGATGAACGCCAAGTGGAAGTTTCTCAAGCTGCTCTACAAGCAGGAGAAGGCTGCCTTCCTGGCCGACCCCGAGTACCGCGAGTTCTACGCCAGCCAGGCCGACTGGCTGGTGCCCTACGCCGCCTTCTCGGCCCTGCGCGACCGGTACCACACCGCCGACTTCCAGCAGTGGCCCAAGCAGTTCCGCACCCCGCAAAACCTGGCCAAGCTCACCGCCGAAACCGCCGCCGACTACGACGACTACGGCCTGTTCTTCTTCACCCAATACCACCTCGACAAGCAGCTGCGCGCTGCCGTGGACTACGCCCGCTCCCGTGGCGTGGTGCTGAAAGGCGACCTGCCCATCGGCATCTACCGCCACTCGGTAGACGCCTGGACCCAGCCCGAACTGTACCACATGGACAGCCAGGCTGGTGCCCCGCCCGATGATTTCTCGACCACCGGCCAGAACTGGCGCTTCCCCACCTACAACTGGGAGCGCATGGCCGAAGACGGCTACCTCTGGTGGAAACAGCGCATGGGCCACCTCGCCCGCTACTTCGACACGCTGCGCATCGACCACATTCTGGGCTTCTTCCGCATCTGGGAGATGCCCATCGAATCGGTGGAAGGCCTGCTGGGGCACTTTGCGCCGGCGCTGCCGCTGCACCGCCACGAGATTGAGCGCCGCCTCGGCTGGTTCGATTACTCGCGCCTTTGTGAGCCGTACATCCGCTGGCACATGCTCCAGGATATCTTCCAGGGCGAAGCCCAGAACGTGTTCGATGAGTACATGGACGACGCCAGCTACGGCCGCATTCACCTCAAGGAAGAAGTGAGCGACCAGCGCAAAATCGAAGCCTACATCACCCAAAAGGTAGCCACCTACCCCGAGCACGCCGAGTACTTCGCCTGGCTGCAAAAGGGCCTGTTTGCCTTGGTAAATGAAGTCCTGTTCGTGCCTGCCGGCAACGACTTCTACCACCCGCGCATCACCCTGAACAAGAGCTACTCATTCCGCGAGCTGGACTCCGACGAGGACCGCCGCCGCCTCTACGACGACATTTACGTGGACTTCTTCTTCCGCCGCCACGAGGAATTCTGGCGCCAGCAGGGCCTCGTGAAGCTGCCGCCTGTGCGCTACGCCACCGACATGCTCATCTGCGGCGAAGACCTGGGCATGGTGCCCGCCTCGGTGCCCGGCGTGATGAAGGAGCTCGGCATTTTGGGCCTCAACATCCAGCGCATGCCCTCCAACCCCGAAACCGAATTCGGCCACCCCGATAGCGCCCCCTACCTGAGCGTGGTCACGACCAGCAGCCACGACATGAGCACTGTGCGCGGCTGGTGGGAGGAAGACCGGGTGCGCACCCAGCGCTTCTTCGAAACCATCCTCGGGCACTGGCGCGAGGTGGCGCCGTTCTACTGCGAGCCCTGGGTGGCGCGCGAAATCCTGGTGCAGCACCTGCACTCGCCGGCCATGTGGGCCATTTTCCCGCTCCAGGATATGCTGGCCATCGACAGCCACCTGCGCCGCGCCAACCCGCACGACGAGCAAATCAACGTGCCGAGCAACCCCACCCACTTCTGGAAATACCGCCTCCACCTCCCGCTGGAAGAGTTAGTAGATGCCATCGGCTTCAACGAGCCGCTGCACCAGTTGGTAGTGGCCAGCGGCCGGGGGTAAAACCGCGCAAATCGCACCAAAAATAAGGGCACAAAGAAGCGGCCAGTCGGATTTCGGCTGGCCGCTTCTTTGTGCCCTCTTTGCAGCTATTTACCCCTGCTAAAACCATGGTGATGAAGGGAAGCGCGACGCTGCTAATAGCCTGCAATAGGAGTAACGCTAATAGACTTTATTTAAGATATTATTATTGGTTGATTATTTCCCTTTCGTAATCTATTTGTTGCTGACCACACATAACGTCAATCGCCGAAATCCAGTGTAATAGTTAATTCCGTATGCACAAAAGCCCCTACATATGCCCAATTGTGGCTTTTTGAGGCACCGTAAAACCAAATAAACAGGGACGTATTGAGGAGCTTACTTATAAAATTGTTCAGGTACAAGTCTGCACCCTATTCCCAGATATGGAAACAAATTTATAATTATAACAAGTAATAATTGTTTAGCCAAGGATGAAATGAATTACCCATTCATTTTGATAGCGGTCAAAACGGGTGTTCGTCTGGAGTGATGCCCCTTTGGTCGAAGTTGTCTTCCCTTGCCTATGCTTGGCAGATAATTTTGTAACCGATTTAAAAGGTGCATTGCGCCACGGTTGATAGAGGCTTGCTCTTTAAAGACAACTACTTAGCGATGATAAATTTTTCTAATACCTTTCTTCACACCTTATGAAACATCTCTTACGACTTACAGCGGTGCTGTGGCTGTGCGTAATTAGTACATGGCAGGTCCTGGCGCAGACTTGCACTACTACCAACATAATACCTTACACGACGGCCCCGGCTACCAATCCCACTACCAAAAAAACGGCAACCGAGTCGGATGGAGGCATCAGCTTCACCTACAGTGGCTATGGCCTGGCAAATTCCACGAGTTCTACTCTCGACCTGTTTGAGCACTCAACGCTTAACGCCGCGCAAATTTCCGGCCCGGCACTGATTTGGCGACAGCAGCGGGCAGGCTCACCTATCGGCACGGCTACTAACTCGGAAAACGACCCTAACAGCCCTTATAACGCCTATGTAACGGTAACGTTTGACCGGGAAGTATCGAACCTGACGTTTGTGGTGCAGGACATTGATAAGGGCCTGCAAGGGGTGACTCCTGACGGCGGCAGCACCTATACCGACGAGTTTATTCTCTCGGCTAAGAACGCCGCCGGTACGGCCGTTACGCTGCCAAGCAGCGGCGTTACCTGGGGTCCTAACAAAACCAGCGACTACATCTCTTATGCCTCTGGTGCCATTAGTGTCGCGGGCATCGCGGGACCTTGGCAAGGGGCGCGGGGTAATTCGCTGAACGGCACTTCCAGTGCGGCTAATGCTAACGGAACCACTACGTTCACCTTTCCCAGCCCGGTGAAAACGGTCGTACTGAGCTTCCGCAACCTCAATACCCGTACCTATACCGCCGCTGCGGGCAGCACTACTACGCCTTCGCGCTTGCAAACCATCGGCATCCAGAGCATCTCCTGGTGCGGGCAGGCCGACGTAACCACGACCCTGGCGGCCCCTGCCTCCTTATCGGCGGGCGTGCAATCGGCCAACTACACGGCTACTTTCACCAATAATGGCCCCGGCATCGCGGCCAGCACCACCCGCACGGTAACCGTGCCGGCTAATACCGCTTCGGCCGTAGCCACGGGCGTGGCTGGCGCAAGCGTAACCGGCAGCCAGGCGGCGGGCTGGACAATTACGTTTCCGGCCGGTGCCAACGTCGCCTCGGGCGGCGCGGTGAGCTACAACTTCACGGTAACGCCACTCCCAGTTGCCAGCATAGCCGTCACCAGCACCACGAGCACCACCGACGACGAGGGTGCCAACACCGCGACCAACACGGCGACTGTTACGACTAACGTAACCCCAATAGCGGACCTGACCACCACCCTCACTGGCCCGGGTTCGCTGACGGCGGGCTTGCAGTCGGGGAACTACACGGTTACTTATACCAACAACGGGCCTTCAGTAGCGGCCAGCACCACGCGCACCGTCACGATTCCGAACACAGGCAATGTGAGCAGTGTATCGGCCCCCGGCTCGACTTTGGTAACGGGAACCGCGACGACTAACTGGGTAATTACGTATCCGGCCGGTACCAACGTAGCTGCTGGCGCGGGCGGCGCAGTGAGCTATAACTTCACGGTCACGCCTTCGCTGACGTCGACCGGCAATCCCATTGCGGTCAACAGCGCCACGGTCCCGGGCACCGGCGGTACCAGCGAGGGTGCCAACACGGCCACCAACTCGGCCAGCGTAAGTTACACGGTAGGTTCCGTGGCCGACGTATCGGCCTCCTTCAGCAGCGGCCAGGCCGACAACTCGACCGTGGCCGCTGGCGCGACCGTGACCTATGGCGTAACCTTTACCAACGCCGGCCCCTCGACGGCTACCGGCGTAACCCGCACGGTGAGCATTCCGGCGGGCGTGCCCAGCGTTACGGCTGCGACTGGCGTTGTTACAGGCAGCCAGGCGGCAGGCTGGACCATTACCTATCCCGGCGGCAACATCTTACCGGCCAATACGGCTACTTATAGCTTCAGCATCGGAGCTCCGGCTTCCGGTCCCATCACGCTGACAGCGGCTACGACTACGACCACCGGCCAGGGCGCTAACGCGCTGGCTGACTCGGGCACGCGCACGCTGAACGTGACGCCGGTTACCCTGAGCGGCACCGTGTACGATGACGTGAACTACGGTGGTGGCTCGGGCCGCACCTTTGCTGCGGCAAATTCCTCGGCCACAGCGTCAGGCTTCGCCAACAACGCCATTGGCCGCGCGGGCGCAACGGTGGAGATTTACAGCAGCACGGGCGCTTTCGTGGGTACGACCACGACCGGCGCCAATGGTGCGTACTCCTACAACCTGCCGGTGGCCGGCACCTACACGGTGCGGGTCGTGAACTCGACTGTGACTTCGGTGCGCACGCCGGGCGCTACCGGCGTAGTGCCGGTGCAGACCTACGTAGCTGGCAACGCAAACCGGGTAGGCGGCGAAAGCCCCAAATTCGTTGATGCGGCCGCTAACACCGGTACCCAAACCCTGGCCGACCTAACGCCTGCTGGTGGCAGCGTTACGCCCGAGTCGATTTACACCGCCTCGTTCAGCGCCGTCTCCACGACCGGGATTGACTTCGGCTTCAACTTCGACACGGTGGTAAACACCAACGACGTGGCCACTGTTACCGGCAACAATGCCCAGGGCTCGCTGCGTCAGTTTATCCTCAACGCCAACGCGCTTTCGAACACCAATCTCAACCAAGCCCAGGCCAGCACCGGCGGTGCTAACCCGGCCGTGGGCACGGAGACGAGCATTTTCATGATTCCGGATGGGCTTGCCCACCAGGGCCTCACGGCCTACAATGCCACGACCAACCCCGGCCTGATTTCGGGATTGAATGCCAACGGTGTGGCCGTCATTACGGCCGCCAACAGTGCTTTGCCATCCATCACCGATGCCAGCACTAGCATCGATGGCACCACGCAGACGCAGAACGTAGGCAACACCAACAACACGACCCTGGGCGCGGGCGGTGCCAGCGGCATCAAGGTGGGCACGGCGTCTACTACGCTGAGCCAGCTCAACGGCCCGGAAGTCCAGATTGTGGGCACCCAGGGCGCGACTGGTTCCGACATCGGCCTCAACATTCTGGCGAATAGCACCACGGTAACCGGCATTGCCATCTACGGCTTCGGCAACACCGGCGGCGGCGCTACCGGCGCGGGCAACACCGGCCAGGCCGCCAACATCGTGGTAGGCGCGGGGGCCGTATCAGGCATCACGCTCACGGGTAACGTTATCGGCACTGCAGCTAATAGCTTCACCGACCCCGGCAACACGGCTCGCACGACGGCTTACGGCATCCTGTTCTCCGGTAACCCGGCTGCTACCCTCACTACAGCATTGGTTAGCAACAACCTGATTGGCTTCAACGGCACGGGCGGCGTTGAAATCCGCGACCTGGCGCAGGGCAATGGCACCGCTACCGGCGCGTACGTGGCCGGCACTTCGACGGGCATTTTTGTGGAAAACAACGAAATCCGCAACGGCTCTATCTACGCAACGGCCGGCGACGGGGTATCCTCTTCGGTTGGCGGCGGCATCGTGCGCAACAACCTGTTTGCAAACAATGCCGGTCCGGGAGTTGATATTCTGGCTACTACTGCCAACATGGTGGTGTATAACAATACTATCAGCGGCAACGGCGTGGGCAACGGCGCCGGCGTGGGCCAGACCCCCGGCATTCGGGTGAACGGCTCGGGCAGCAGCATCAGCCAGAACGTTATCAGCGGCAACTACGGCGCTGGGGTGCTGGTGCGGCCCACGGCCTCGAACACGACCATCACGCAGAATTCTATCTTCGATAACGGTACCATCGTGTCCACAAACGGCACGGCGGCTTCGGGCCAGCTGGGCATCGACCTGGTAGCAACCGGCGGCGACATCAACACCGGCGGCACGGCCCCGAACGTAACCGTGAACGACAACGGCGACAGTGACACGGGCGGCAATGGCCTGATTAACTTCCCCGTGATTCAATCGGCCACCATCCGCAACGGCAACCTGATAGTAACCGGCTTTGCCACGCAGAACTCGGTAGTTGAACTGTTTGTGGCCGACAACCTGACGACCACGAATAGCTTTGGCCAGGGCAAAACCTACCTGGTAAGCCGCACCGAAGGCCTGGCCGGCAACGACGGCGATGCCACTACGGGCACCTACACCACCAACATCAACGGCCTGAACCAAGGCACGGAGACGGGCCAGCAGCGCTTCCTGTTCACCATCCCGTTGTCTTCGCTGAGTGCGGCTCAACTGAGCGCGCTGAACACTACCAACGCCAAGCTGACCGCTACGGCCACCCTGGCCACGCTCACCAACGGCAACCAGGGCACTTCGGAATTCTCGGGTACCGCCGCGGTACTGCAAGCGCCCACGGCTAATAACGACTTCGCCACGACGACGGCCAACCCGGCCGCGCCCGTGACCTTCAGCGCCATTGCCAACGACACGCCGGCCGACGGCTCGCTCGTGGGCACAACCATCAACCTGAACCCGAACAACATTGCCGGGCAGACGGCTGCCACCTTCACAGTAGCTGGCCAGGGCACATTCACCACTGTGGGCGTAGCCGCCGGTTCGGTGAAATTCACACCCGCTAACAGCACCTTCACCGGCAACGTGACCATTCCCTACGTCATCAGCAACAGCGAAGGCATTGTATCGAACCAGGCCAACCTGACCGTATCGGTAACGCCGGTACTGGATTTGGTAACCGCCATCACCGGCCCTGCCAACAACAGCAGCGTAACGGCCGGTGCCGCCCTAAGCTACACCGTGACGGCCCAGAACGCCAGCGTTATCGCGGCCAACAACGTGACCCAGACCCTGCAGCTCGTGCCCGGTCTCACCAGCAACGGTGGCACGGTGAGCTTCACCATCAACGGCACGGCTAGCGCTATTCCCACTTACGACAACACTACGGGCCTGGTGAACTTCACGCCCTCGCCCGTTGCACTGGCGGCCAGCACCACGAATACCTACGTGGCCAGCTTCACCAAAGCGCCCGCCAGCGGCCCGGTTACGGCCACGGCCAACATCGGCAGCACGGCCGGCAGCAACGGTCCGGAACTGAACCGAACCAACAACTTTGCCACCAACACGGTGACCATTACGCCTTCGTATGATGTGGCTACCACTATCACCGGCTCGGTTGATGGTGCGGGTGCAGCGGCCTCGGTGGTTTCCGGCAGCCTCGTGACCTACCTGGTGCGCACCAGCAACTCGGCTACTGCGGGTTCGCCGGCTCCCGGCGTGATTCAGACGGTGACCTTCGATGGCAACCTGACCGTAGCTGCCGACGGCTTGCCCACCGGCCTGTATATCTCGAACGGTGGCACCGCTGCCTACAACTCGGGCACCAACAAAACGGTGGTAACCTTCCCGACCCTGAGCACGCTGCCCATCGGCCAGACGGTGACTAACACCATCAGCTTCGCCGCCCCGGCTGCCACTTATAGCGCCACTGCTAACGTGCAGGCCAACGGTGCGGCCACTCCTGGTGCCACTAACCCCGGCGATACCAACACCGGCGCCGGCTCGAACGATGTAGCTACGCTGAGCACGACGGTAGTAGCTGGCGCAGGAACCCCTGCCAACGTGTACACTACCATCAACTCGAACCAGTCGGTGACCACCGCTGGTACCACCGTTACCCTGACGGTAGTAGCTGGTAACCGCGGTGCCGGCACGGCCAACACTGTGGTACAGCAAGTGCAATTGCCAGCCGGCCTCACCGGCCCGGGCGCCGGTAGTACTGTTGTCGTAAACAACGGTACCTACAACTCGACCACGGGCATTGTGACCTTCACCACCATTGGCAGCCTCGCGCCACAGGCCACCAATTCGCTGCCGTTCAGCATTCAGTTTACTGCCCCGGCTACTGGCCCGGTACTGGCTACTGCTACTGTACGTGCGGCCAATGCTGACCCCGTACCGGCCGATAACGTGGCCGAAGTGAAAGTGGATATCAACTCGACCACCGACGTGAGCACCTCGCTGGCTGGTCCGGCTACTGCCACCGTGGGCCAGGTTGTGACTTACGCCGTGACCACCGCCAACCCCGGTGCCAACACCGCCTACAACGTAGTGCAGACGGTGCAGCTGCCCGCTGGCCTGAACGCCAACGGCGGCGTGACCTTTGCCGGTACCACCACCGGAACCTATGACAACGCCTCGGGCGTGGCCACCTTCACCCTAGCCAGCCCGCTGGCCGCCGGCAGCCGCCAGGTGAATAACATCACCTTCACCGTGCCCGCCAGCGTAATTACCGACCCCTCGGGCGCTGCCACGGGTAGCAACCAACTGGCCGTATTGGCCGCCGTGCGCACCTCGACCACCGAAACCAGCAGCACCAACAACTCGGCCGCGACCGTGATGGCCGTGACGCCAGCTGCTGATGTAACGGTCGCCGTGAGCGGCCCGGCTTCGGCCCTGCCCGGCAGCCCCGTGACCTACGCCGTGACCACGACCAACAATGGCCCCGTGCCGGTGGCTTCCATCGTGCCGACCCTGCAACTGCCCGCCGGCCTGACCACCAGCGGTGGCACGGTACTGATTAACGGCGCCGCCGCCGGTGCCAGCTACGACAACGCAACCGGTCTCGTGACCTTCGCCACGGTAACTAACCTGCCCAACGGCGGCAGCGTGGCCAGCACCGTGACGGTGCAGATGCCCGACGTGACCCAACTGGTGCCCGTAGCCCGGGCCCAGGTAGGCAGCGCCACCATCGATACCAACCTCGACAACAACCGCGCAGACGCCCTCACCACCATCACCAATACTTCGGTAGTGGGCACGGCCGACCTGGCTACAAACATCAGCGTTCAAGGCGGCGCAACCTCGGTAACACCCGGCGCTTCGATTACCCTGAACGCAACCTTCAGTAACCTGGCGGGTGGCATCACGGCCACTACCGTAGTGCCCCGCGTGCAGCTGCCGGCCGGCCTGGCCAATGGCGGCAATGCGGTGACTGTATCGGGTGGTACTGGTGGCGTCTACAACAACGTTACTGGTTTGGTAACCTGGAATTCGGTGGCCTCGCTCGCTTCGGGCGCGGCGGCTCTCTCGGGCTACAATGTGACCTTCAAAGCTCCGGCCAGCGGCTCGGTAACGGGTACTTCCTTCGTGTCTTCGGCCGTGGCTGACGCTGTGGCTACCAACAACGCCAACAGCACGACCATCACGGTGACCCCGCAGGTTGATGTGACCACCAGCGTGAAAGGCCCCGCCATCGCCCTGACGGGCAGCCGCGTGACCTACGCCATAGTGACGGCCAACAACGGCCCTTCGCCCTCGGGCGTGGTGACGCAGACGGTGACCATCCCGGCCACGGCTACCAACATCAGCTTCCCGGCGGGCAGCACGCAGGCAGCCCCCTCGGGCGGCACCATCACCATCACCTTCCCGCTGATTAACACCATGAGCGTGACCCCGGCCGGTGATGTGGTGAACTACGTGTCTTTCGATGCGCCCAATGCCAACTACACGGTGTCGGCCACGGCCAGCACCCCCGGCGATACCAATACCGGCAACAACACGGTGGCCATGCCCTTCGCTACCGCCGTCGACCAGGCTCCCACGGCTTACGACGTAGTGAACACGCTGCCGAGCTTCTTCACCGGTGTTATCGGCAGCACGGCCGGCCCCATCAAAATCTCGCCCCTCACGGGTAGCGATGCTGATGCCGGCCAGACCGCCACGCTCCTCTACACGCTGACCTCGCTGCCCGCTCCCGGCACCGGCGTCCTGTACCTTGATGCTGCTGGCACCTCGCTTGCTCAGCCCAATGTGGGCTACACGGCTACGCAGATGGCCAACCTGTACTTCGACCCGCGTGGCACCATCCTGGCCACCGACCCGACGTATGTCGGCAACGTAACCTTCAGCTACACGACCACCGATATACCCGGTCTGACTTCGGCCCCGGCCCTGTACACCATCGCGGTGGGCAAGGACGAGAAATCGACCGCCGTGAACTCTCCCACCAAGGGCCGCACGGTGAAATACCAGAACAACGACGTTGTTGCTAACCTGATTGACGTGAACACGGTGAAGTATAACGCCGATGGCTCGCTGCCCTTCGGCAAGTACCTGGCCGACCGCAGCGTGAACCCGACTCCGGCCAACACCGGCCTCACCAGCGTGGTGCAGACGGGTGGAACCCTGGCCACTGGCCTCGCCATGGATGCCACCACGGGCCAGCTCTACGTGCTCGACCGCACCCTGCTCAAGTCGGGTACCTACTCGATAACCGTGGCCACCATCGACGCTAACGGCGGCACTAACACGCTGACCTACTCCTACACCATCGGTGACTTCCCGCTGCCGGTAGAGTTGACGGACTTCACGGCCACGGCGGTGAAAAACGTGGACGCGGCGCTGCTGTGGCACACGGCCCAGGAGAAGAACAACGACCACTTCGAAGTGGAGCGTAGCCTCAATGGCACCGACTTCGTGAAAATCGGCGAAGTGAAGGGCCAGGGCAGCAAAACCACGGCCACCGAGTACGCCCTCACCGACGCTGGCATCGGCCCCAAAGCCAAAGGCCTGGTGTACTACCGCCTGAAGCAGGTGGACACCGACGGCGAAACGAGCTACTCGCCCGTGCGCACCGTGACCTTCACCACGGCCATCACGCCGGCCATCGCGCTGTTCCCGAACCCGGCCACCACCGGCACGCAACTCGACCTGACCCAGCTGCCCACCGGCCGCTACCAGGTGAGCATCCTCGACGCCACGGGCCGCATCGTGCTCAACACGACGCTGGAAGCCGGCCTGGCCCACGCCCTGGACCTGAACACCATCGCCAGCGGCACCTACAACCTGCTGGTGCGCGGCCAGGCTAACGGCCAGCCCATCAACCTGACCAAGCGCCTCATCAAGGAATAACGGATGCGGCCCCGGCCCTGGCCGGTGAACACTGAAACGGCCCTCCCCACGCGGGGAGGGCCGTTTTTTGCGTTAAAACCAAGTGCGGGCATAACCTGCGCCGCAGCATTTGGGTTAAACCAGCCGGCTACTAGCCGTTGCTTGTTATGGAACTGGATTACGACGTGTTGATTATTGGTGCGGGCAGCGCCGGGCTGTCGGCGGCTCTCACGCTGGGGCGTTGCCTGCGGCGGGTACTGGTGGCCGACGGCGGGCCGCCGCGCAACGCGGCTTCGCCCGGCGTGCACGGCTTTCTCACCCGCGACGGCATCCGGCCGGCCGAACTGCTGCGCCTGGGGCAGGAGCAATTAGCGCCCTACGAAACCGTGGCAGTGCAGTGCCTCCACATCGATACACTCACGCGGCAGACGCACGGTTTCCAGGCCACCGGCCACGGCACCGCCGACGATACGCCCATCACAGTCACGGCCCGGCGGGTGCTGCTGGCCACGGGCGTGAGCGATATTTTGCCGCCGTTGCCGGGCTTCCGCGAGCTGTGGGGGCGGGGGGTGCTGCACTGCCCGTATTGCCATGGCTGGGAGGTGCGTAACCAACCGCTGGCCGTGTATGGCCAGGGCCGTACCGTGACGGGCCTGGCCCTGCTGGTGAGCCGTTGGAGCCGCGACGTAATTGTGGTGACCGACGGCCCCGGCCACCTCACGCCCAATGCGCGCCGCCGTCTGCGCCGCGAAAAAATCGGCATTCGGGAAGAATCCATTACCCGCCTCATCGGGACCAAAAATGGCGACCTGCGCTGCATCGAATTCGCCAACGGCGACCAGCTGGAGCGGGCCGCGTTATTTCTGCACGCGCCGCAGCACCAGCGCACGCCGCTGGCCGCCAACCTGGGGGCACGCCTTACCAGCAAGGGCGCGGTGTGGGTCGATTCCAAGCTTCATACATCTATCCCCGGCTTGTACGCGGCCGGCGATACCAAACCCGGCACCCAGCAGGCCCTGCTGGCCGCCGCCGACGGCAACCGCGCCGCCATCGTCATCAACGAAAGCCTGACGCGCGAGGAATGCCCAAAATAGTGGTCAATGGTTAGTTGTTAACTGTTAGTGGCTAGTGGTAAGACACACGTGTAGATGAACATTAACCACTAACCACTAACAGTTAACAACTAAAAAAACTACTTCACCATCTGGCCCAGCACCACGAGGGCGGCGCGGGCGCGGGTTTTCACCGTAGCCAGTGGGATGCCGAGCTGCTCGGCGGCTTCGACCTGGGTGCAGCCGCCGAAATAGAGCAGGTCAATCACCTCGCGCTGCTTGGGCTTGAGCTTGAGGGTGAGCTCACGCAGGCCAATGTGCTCGGGGTTGAAGGAGGACGGGGCGTGTGCCCGTTGCGCCCCCCCCACTTCCAGCGACTTGGTGCCGCTGTTGAACCGATGCCGGGGGCTGCGCATGGCATCGATGGCCTGGTTGCAGCACACCCGCACCATCCAGGTGAACAGGCGGCCGCGCGTGGCATCGTAGCGGGCTATGCTAAGCCAGACCTTGAGCAAGCCTTCCTGCAACACATCCTGCGCCAGCGTCTCATCGCGCACTAAGCGGACGATGACGGTCAGTAGGTTGCGGGAATACCGGTCGTGTAGCACCCGCAGGGCTTGCTCGTCGCGCGCTAGCAGGCGCTGCACAAGAATTTCTTCGTCCGTTGCGGGAAGCAACGTCGGAGTCTCGTTCATACAGGGGAAGATGAAAGCACCCGGCTACCGGTCCATGACAATGGCCCGAGTCAAGCGCCTGAGGAGTAGGATAAACGGAAAAGAATAGTAGCTATACGGAAATAAGAAGAAGGGTTAGTGGTGCAAGTTTGGGTAATGAATAAATAATCAGCTAGCGGTTGAGCCAGAACCTACGACACATTCCCAAAACCGGATTTCACCGGCTCGGCTGGAAAAGATGGGCGCGATACCAAACCAGAACTTTTTAGACCAGTTAATTCAATGATTTTTATGGATTAAGCTCGATTCGCAGTAGCAATAAAAAATATGTAAAATGCTGACCAGTGCCTGTTTGACCAAGTTTGCTGGTATGGGTACGTTGGTGTTCCCGGCCGCCTTGGCGGCCCTGCCGTAATGTTTGGCATACCCGTCTAGCTTATGCCTCATACCATTATTGCCCTGCACTACTGGGCCGGCTCCGGCCGCGAATACGACGTGCTGCGCCCGCTGCTGCCTGCTGCCAACCTGCTGGCACCCGACCTGCCCGGCTTCGGCGCGCAGCCGGTACCGCCGGGGTTCGACTACTCGGTGCGGGCCTACGCCGACTGGATAGCGGCCTACATTCAGCAACAGCAAGTGGCGGATTTTACCCTCATCGGGCACAGCATGAGCGGAAAAATGGCGCTGGCGCTGGCCGCCCGGCAGCCGGTGGGGCTGCGCCGGCTGGTGCTGCTCTCGCCCTCGCCACCGGCCGGCGAGCCCATGACGGAGGCCGACCGGGCCGCCTCCCTAGCCGCCTACGGCAAGCGGGAGGAAGCCGAGAAAACCTTCCGTAAAATCACTCGCCAACCGTTGCCCGCTACCCTGCGCGCTCAGGTCATCGCCGACAATCTGCGCAGCACCGAAGCCGCCTGGGCCACCTGGCTCTTGAAAGGAGCCCGCGAGGATATTACCGCCCTGATGCCGCAACTAAATGTGCCCTGCCACCTGCTGGTGGGCGATGGCGATACGTCCATCACGCCCGACTCGCAGCGCCGCCTCACGCTGCCGCTGCTGCCGGCCGGCACCCCGTTTGAAGTGGTGCCAAATACCGGGCATTTGCTGCCGCTTGAAGCGGCGGAAGTGGTACGCCGGGCGCTGGACTAAAAACAGTCATTCCTGGCTTCGGTCGGAATGATATTTTCGGTCAAATTCAACTCCCTTATTCCAGCGCCCGGCTGCGGAACAGTAGGTAGCCCAGGTGGCCGTAAACACCGAATCGCTCAGCCGGGTCATCGTAGAAACGGGCGTGCAGGGCCAGCGGCCCCACCGGCGTCTGGAAAATGAGGCCGGTACTGGCCGTCACGCGGGGCCGGTCGAAGCCCGACTGGCGCACGGCTTGTTGCAGGTCGCCTTGCTTCAGGGGCTGGCCGTTGAGGTGCACGTACAGCTCGGTGCGCCACTCCAGCTTTTTGAGGAAGGGCTGGGTGTAGCGCAGGCCCACGGCCGCGTAGCGCGCTGAGCGGTAGGAATCCAGAAACAGCGTGCGCGAATCAGGCAAGGGCGCAAACACCGGCGCCATGGTTTGCGACGAGCGGTAGTTGGTGAACGTGGGCTGGCTGCTGGCCATGAGCTCGCCGAAGTAGCCCCAGGCATGGCGGTCGCCCTTCAGCGTGAAGTAGCGCTCCACGGTAGCCCGGAACTGCAGCCACTCGCGGTGCTGCGAGCTGCCCGGCTGCTGGGCCGTGGAGCCCGGGGTGTAATCCGATGAGCCCGTGACGCCGCGCAGCGTGTACACGTAGCGGTGGCCGCTGGTCGAATACTGCTTGCGGTTCAGGGTGTTGCGGGCCAGGCGCAGGGCACCGGTCACGCCCCGGAACACAGTGGCATCCAGCACGTCGGAAGTGTTGATTTCTTTGGAGTTGGTGTATTCGTCCTTGGTCACGAAGGTGGCCAGGTCGAGCAATAGCCGGCTGCGGAAAGTGGGGCTGATGCCGAACTGCCCACCCAGCTTGGTATCCTGCTGCCGCACCTGAGTATTAATGACATCGCGGCCCAGTACCCCGCCCGTGTTCTGGAAATCCCACTGATTATAGGTGATTTCGGGCTCGAAGAAGAAGGGCAGGCGGGCCGGCACGTTGATGCGGAACGAGCCGTGCGCGCCGTTGTAGAAGCGGCCCAGGCTCACATCGGCCGAGGCGGTGTAGAGCAGCCGGCGCAGGTAGCGGAATTCGAGCCCAAAAAACAGGTTGTCGATGGGCCGGTTGCTGAGCACGAAGCCCACCTCGGTGCTCACGTTGTTGTTGCGCTGCGCATCGACGCTGAAAACGTAACCCTTGCGCGCCGCGTCGTAACGAATGCGCGGGTAGATGTTCTTGAAATAATCGTCCGACGCCAGGCGGTAGTAGCCTTCCTCAATGTCGTCGAGCGAATACTCGCGGCCCGAGCGCGGGAAAAACCGCGCCGCATATTCGTTCTGGTCGGGCCGCAGGCCGCGCACCTGCACATCAATGAAGCGCGGCTTGGGAGCCAGGGCCTGAAACGCCAGCCGCCGTTGTTGCAGGCTCGTCGAATCGACGCGGCGGCCGATGCGGGCCTTGATTTTTTCCATGTTGCGGCGGGCGGCCGTGTCGCCTTCGGCAATGAAATCCTTCACGCGGTCGAAATCGCCCACGCCCATGCCGTCCAAATCGGGCTGGATGTAGATGCCGTTTTTGCCCACGCTGCCGGTGTCGGCCACGCTCGTGCCTAGGAAGGCCACGGTGCTGGCCAGCAGGGCGTCGTCGTTTTTGGGGTATTTCTTGAAGGCCACGTCGCCCACGTTCACCCCGATGATGATGTCCGGGGCGAAGGTCTTTTTCATGGTATTGGTGGGAAAATTGTCGTACACCGCGCCGTCATAGTAGTACTTGCCGTCGAGGTTGCGGATGGGCCGGAACGCCAACGGAAACGACATGGAGTTGCGGATGGCATCGGACAACGACCCGCTTTTCTGCTCCACTACCTGCCGCGTAAACACCTCCGAGGCCATGCAGCGGAAGGGGACAAACAGGTTATCAAAATTGTAGTTGCTGCTGGCCGAGGCCGGGGCCAGCAGGCGGGCCAGGGCCAGGTTCAGGTTCAAATCGTTCACCAGATTGGTGCTGATGCGGGCCTTGAACGTGGAGTCGATGGCAATGCCCAGGCGCAGGGCCGAGGGCGAAGGCTCGGCCGTGAGGAAGTTGAATGTTTTGCTTTCCAGGGGCTTGCCAGAAGTCCAGCGCTGAAACTCGGGGCTGAGCACAATCTGCTCAATCTCATCGGGCGAGTAGCCGGCCGAGTACATACCGCCAATCACCGCGCCCATGCTCGTACCCACAATGTAGTCGATGGGAATGTGGTTTTTCTCCAGCTGCTTGAGCACGCCCACGTGCGCCAGCCCCTTGGCCCCGCCACCGCTGAGCACAAGGCCCACTTTCTGGGCCGATGCAGTGAAAACAGAAAATGTCGCCAGCAGCAAAGCCAGCGGTAAACGAGTGCAGAAGTGACGCATAGAAGGCCGTGAATAACCAGCGCCATAACTGCGCCGCTGCCGCTGGTACGCCGGGCCGGCCCGTGGGGTTTTTGCGGGGCGGATGGGCGGCGGTTCTGGTCCTGTGGGGTAGGGGCGGGGCTTGTTCCCACCCATCGTTAAACGACTTGTAATTAAATTATT
Organism: Hymenobacter ruber; assembly: GCF_054783255.1. Taxonomy (NCBI): domain Bacteria; kingdom Pseudomonadati; phylum Bacteroidota; class Cytophagia; order Cytophagales; family Hymenobacteraceae; genus Hymenobacter; species Hymenobacter ruber. Next base: position 993,571 of record NZ_BAAGQX010000002.1, on the reverse strand, counting down.
CAACGACGGGCGGGGGCAAGCCCCGCACCCTACTTCTCTACGCCGCCTGGTAGCCGATGCCGCGCACGGTTTGCAGGAAATCGGGCGGGGCGAAGCGGGCCAGGGCCTTGCGCACGTTCATGATATGCACGTCGATGTAGTTGGAGCCCTCCGTACCCTTGCCGATGTGTGCGCCCAGCTGCTCGCGGGTAAGGGGCTGGCCGCGGTGCCGCAGCAAATGGTGCAGCAAGTCGAACTGCGAGCGGCTCAAGTCCACCGCCTCCGAACCGTGGCGCAGGCGCCGGGCAGCCAAATCCAGCTCAAACCCGGCCCCGAAGCTGATGCGCGGGCGGGGCCGCCCAAACCGCTGCCGGGCAATGCTGCGCAGCCGCCGCTCCAGCTCCAGCAGCGTGGTGGAGCGGGCCACGCAGTCGTCGGCCCCGGCGGCAAAACCCTGCAGGCGGTCCTGCACCGCGTCGGTGACCATCATGAGGATAAAAGCGGCCCGGGAGCCGCGCCGTTGGGCTTCGTAGAGCAGCGTGAGGCCGTCGCCGTCGGGCAGGAACTGGGCCAGCAGCACGAATTCGTAGGAGCGGGCGGCCAGCCGGGCGGTGGCGGCGGCCAGGGTAGGGGCGAGGTCGGTGACGTAGCCGGCGCGCTGCAAAAACCGCTGCACAGAGTTGCGCCGCGTGTCGTGGGCTTCGATGATGAGAATAGCCATGCCGCGCTTAGTTGGTGGAAGGGGCCAGCACGCGCACCTGAGCGTGCATGCCGGGTTTGAGCAGGTGGCCGGGATTGGGCAGCGTGCAGCGCACCTTCATCACCTTGCTGTCGTGGTCGAGCACATGGAACAGCTGATTGATGCGCCCTTGCAGCGGCTGGTCGGGGTAGCTCAGCGTGGTAATTTCCACGGCTTGGCCCCGGTGCACCTGGCTCAGGTCCGATTCGAACACGTTGGCCATCACCCACACACTGTCGAGGTTAGCCACGGTGAAGGCGGCCGGCACGTTGGCGGCGTTGAAACGCAGGCCCGCCGCCAGGTTTTTCTCAATAACGTAGCCCGCTACGGGCGCTTTCAGTTCGTACTGTCCGCCTCGGGCCATGCCGTAGGTGTCGAGTTGGCGGTGGTTGCGGGTGGCGGTGCCGGTGGCGCGGGCCAGCTCGGCCCGCGCCCGAAACACGTCCTGCTCAGCTGCGAGACCGTTTTGGAGTAGCTCTTCGGCCACGGCCAGGTTCTTGCGGGCCACGGCCAGCTCGGCGGTGCCGGTGGTGCTTTGGTTTTGCAGCTCGGCAATTTCGGCGCTTTGCAGCACGGCCAGCACCTGGCCCTGTTTCACTTCATCACCCAAATCCACGCCCACGCGCAATACTTGGCCGCCCACCCGCGGGAACACCCGCGCCGTGCGGTTGGCATCGGCCGCGATTTCGCCGCTTAGAATTAACGTTTCCGGCGCGGGTTCAGGGGCGGCTTTTGATTGGGTTACAACGGCCTGGGGTGCGGGCTCGTCGAGGGCATCGGCATCGGAAGGGGTGCAGGCGGTGAAAAATAGTAGCCCGAGTACGGCCGTAAAAGCGAGGGCACTTGTGCGGTAGCGGGACTGATTTGGTAGGTTCATGGTAGTGCGGCAGTTGGTGAATCTGCTGCAAGGCTACCGGCCAGTCATTAGAATACGATTAGAAAAACGTAGCGCGGACTTTGTCGTCCGCGAGTTCAATCGTTACCATCGATTCGCGGACTACAAAGTCCGCGCTACGTGGTTACGCGGTGGGCAGGCGCACCAGCGCGGTGGTGCCGTGGCCCAGCTGCGAAGCCAGCTCCAACTGCCCGCCGTGCTGCTCGATGATTTTGCGGGCCAGCGGCAGGCCCACGCCGTGGCCGGCCACCGGCCGGGCATTGCCGGCCCGGAAAAACGGCTGGAACACCTGCGGCAAATCCGCTTCCGCAATGCCGATGCCCTGGTCGTGAATGCGCAGGCGTACGCCGCCGGGCTCGTATTCGAGTTCGACGGCTACGGGCTGGGGCTCCGAGTATTTCAGGGCGTTTTCGAGGAGGTTGATGAGGGCGCGGCTGAGCAGGGCGCGGTTGCCGGTGAGCTCCAGCTGCTCGGGCTCGGCGGGGAGGCGGCCGGTGTGCAGGTGCAGGCGCGGGCGCTGGGCCGGGTCGATGGCGACGCAGGCTTCGGCCAGCAGCTCGTCGACGCGGATACGGGTGTCGTGCTCGGGCAGCGGGGTTTCGGCCTGGGCCAGCTCCAGCAGGTGGTTGAGCAGGGCGTTGAGCTGGGTGAGGTCGGTGAGCAGCGCGTGCAGGGCGGCGCGGTAGGCGGCGGGCTCACGCTCGCGGGCCAGGGCCAGCTGGGCCTCGCCAATGCTGGCGGCCAGCGGCGTGCGCAGCTCGTGCGAGGCGTTGCGCACGAAGGCGCGCTGGCCGTCGAAGCTGCTTTCGAGGCGGTCGAGCAGGCGGTTGAAAGTGTGGGCGAGGCGCGAGAGTTCATCCCGCTCGCGGCCCGAAAGGTTTTCGGCCACGCGCCGGTGCAGGTCGTGGGCCGAGATGCGGTCCATCTGGTCGTTGAGGGCCGCGATGGGGGCCAGCGCCCGCCCCGCAAACAGCCGCCCGGCCGCGTAAATCAGCAGCAGGCTCAACACGAAAATCGTAACCAGAATAGTGGCCAGATATTGCAGACGAGCTTCGCCGCGAATGTTTTCCGCCCCGGCCACCACCACGTACTGGCCCTGGTTGTCGCGGTAGAAAATGCCCACCGCCTCGCGTGAGCCATCCTCAAAATACTCCTCGTGGCCCTGCCGGATGCGGGCCAGCACATCGGGCGGCACCTCTAGGCGGGCATCCTCGCGCACAAAGCGCACCTCGCCCCGCACATCGTAGAGCTGAATAATCTCCTCCGGCAGCGTGCGCTGAAACTGTTTCTGGAACGCCTGGAACGCCGAGCTGCGCAGCTCATCCTTTTCCAGGTAGATGTAGGCCGCCACCACCGCCCGCTCGCGCAGGCGCTGCCGGAAATCGCGCCGGCTGTAATCGGCCTGCAGCAGAAAGGCCGTAGTGAGCACCCCCAGCAGAATGAAGGCCACCACACCCACGAAGAGCCAGGTCAGGCGGTTGCGAATGGTCATGGATTAGGTTTGTTTCGAATTGGGGGTGGGTGAATGGAATCTTCTGTCATCCTGAGCGCAGCGAAGTACCTTCTCACGTTAGCTTAAGTTAGAATTTATTATAAGTCGTGCATCGGCTATAAGGTCCTTCGCTGCGCTCAGGATGACAGACCACTTCAAACGGCCACAAAAAATGCTACTCCAGCCGCAGCACGTAGCCTGCGCCCGTCACGGTATGGATGAGCTTGGTTGAAAAACCGTGGTCTACTTTTTTGCGCAAATAGCTCACGTACACGTCAATCACGTTGCTGCCCGCATCGAAGGATTCGTCCCAGCCGTGTTCTGCTATTTCGCCGCGGCTCAGCACGCGGCCGGGGTGGCGCAGCAGCAATTCCAGCAGGTTGAACTCGCGGGTGGTAAGGCGCAGGGACTGGCCGGCGCGCGTCACGGTGCGGCTGGCGGTGTCCATCAGCACGTCGGCGAAGGCCAGGCGGGCACTTTGGGGCTGCCCGCCGCCGCGCCGCGTGAGGGCGCCCACCCGCGCCACCAGCTCGGCAAAATCGAAGGGTTTGACCAGATAATCATCAGCCCCGTTGCCGAAGCCCTGGAGCTTATCGGTAGTCGTGCCTAAGGCCGTGAGCAGCAGCACCGGCACCCGCGCATCCTGCGCCCGGATGGCGGCCAGTACCTCCAGCCCGCTGCGGTGGGGCAGAATCACGTCGAGGATAATGAGGTCGAACGGCTGGGCGAGGGCCAGTTCCTGGCCGCGCTCGCCGTCGGCGGCCACGGTTACGGTCAGCTGTTCTTCCTCCAGCCCCCGCTTGATGAGGGCCGAAAGCCGGGGGTCGTCTTCAACCAGCAGAATGTTCATGGGCGAAAAAATGGGCGTGGCAGGAACCCCAAAGGTCGGCACCGAACCTTACGCCGGGAAACCCACCGTCACCACCAGCCGCTGCTGTTGCTCCTGAAATGTCAGCTGCAGGCCCAGGCCGTGGGCCAGCCGACCGGCAATCCAGAGGCCCAGGCCGGTGCCGGGGGCCAGCGGGTCGGCCTGGTACCAGGCGGTAGTGAGTTGGGCCAGGTGCTCGCCCAGCGGGGCCGCCAGCGCGTTTTCGATGCTGATAATTGGGCCGTGGCCTGCTCCAGCGGCTTGTAGGCGCAGCACTACACCCGTACCGGACCGGGCGTGCTTGCGGGCATTATCAAGCAGATTTAACAACAAGGTGGTGAGTTGGTCGGCATCGGTTTCGGCCGATAGGGTGGCGGTGGAGGCATCTTCAGCGGGCAACTCGATGGTGAGCGTGCGGTCCGCCGCCCGGAAGCGCGGCAGCTCGCGGTCGGCCAGCGCCAGCAACAGCTCGTCAAGTGCCACAGGCTTCTTGTCAACCGGCAAGGCTGCCCCATTGCCCAGCCGGCCCACCAGCAGGAAATCATCTACGAGGCGGCCCAGGCGGGCCAGTTCGGCATCGTGGCCGGCCAGGGCGGCGCGGGTGACGGGCGGCAGGGCGGGGTCGCGCCCGCTCACGTCGAGGCCGGTTTGCAGGGTAGCCAGGGGTGTACGCAATTCGTGGGCAGCGGCGGCCAGAAAATTGGTCTGGGCAGCGGCTTGGCCGCGCAGGCGGGCCAGCAGCTGGTTGAGGGTTTCGGCCAGCTCCTGCACTTCGTCGCCGGTGTGGGGCACGGGCAGCGGCGCAATATCGGTGGCCTGCTGAATGCGGCGGGCTTGAGAGGCCATGCGCCGCAGGGGCCGCAGCACTACGCCGGCCACCAGCAGCGCCAGCGCGCCGGCCAGCGCGGCACTGCCCAGCAGGCCCAGCGCCAGCGTGCGGCGCACCCGGGCCAGAGATTTTTCGAGGGGGGCAGCAGGGTGGGCCAGCCACAGCGTGAGGCGGCCGGTAGGTTCGGCGTAGTCGGCCCCTTGGCCGGGCGGAGCGGCCAGGCGGGCCACTGCCACTACCCGGCCCTGGCCCAGTCGCCCACCCGGCGCCGCCGGCCGGGGCAGTCCGGCCGTGTCGCCCGCGGGCCATTGGGCCGAGCGGAACAACTCGCGGGCCGGCTGCCCGGGCTCCTTAAATACCAGCCGCATGGTTTCGCCGGTTTGGTCGGGGAGGGGCAGGGTAGGCTCGGGGTCGAGGCTAACGCGGGCCAGCAGCTGGCTGGCGCGCAGGCGCAGGCGGTCGTCGTCGGCGCGGGCCAGCAGGCGGCCCAGGCTGCGGTACTGGTAGCCGCCCGCCGCCAGCGTAGCCAGCCCAAACACCAGCCCGAACACCAGCAGCAGCTGCCCGCGCAAGCCCAGGCGGAAACGGCGGGTTGTAGGGATGGGGGAGGGCATAGGGTTTGAGTTTGAATTAGGGGGTACGCCTGTCATCCTGAGCAGAGCGAAGAACCTTATCACGTTCGCACCGATAGAATTACTGCAGGCTGTTCAATCTTGATAAGGTCCTTCGCTCCGCTCAGGATGACAAGCTTCAACCATTACAATCACCCAGCCGCCCCGGGCTCCCGCAGCCGGTAACCCTGCCCGATAACGGTTTCCAGCAGCGCGGGCGCGGGGGCAAAATCCCGGTCCAGCTTGCGGCGTAGCTGCGAGATGTGAACCTCAATCACATTGGAGCCCATGTCGTAGTCCACGTCCCACACTTTTTCGGCGAGGCGGGTTTTGCTCACCACGCGGCCGGCATTGCGCAGCAGCAGCTCCAGCAGCGCAAATTCGCGGTTGGTCAGGTTCAGGATTTTGCCGGCGCGCGTCACCACGCGGCCCAATGGGTCAAGGACGAGGTCGGCTAGGCGCAGGGCGTCGGCCCCGGCCGGGCCGGCGGTTTTGCGGCCGATGATGTGCAGGCGGGCCAGCAACTCGTCAAACGCAAACGGCTTGCGCAGGTAGTCCACGGCCCCAGCCTCCAAGCCCTTCACCACGTGCTGGGTATCGGTGAGGGCGCTGAGGATGAGCACGGGCGTTTGAATGCCAAACTCGCGCAGGTTGCGCAGCACGTCGAGGCCGCTCTGGCCGGGCAGCATCAGGTCGAGCAGCACGGCGTCGTAGGGCGTGGTGGCGGCTTGCTCCAGGCCCTCGGGGCCGGTGGCGGCCACGTCGGCCACGTGCCCGGCCTGGGTGAGGCCCTGCTGAATGAAGCCCGCCAGCCGGGCTTCGTCTTCGACGATGAGAATGCGCATGAATGGGGGAATAATGGAGCTGTTGTACTACGCGAAAACGTCATGCTGAGCGAAGCCGAAGCATTTCTACCGCGCAACTAATCGGATTTAGTCTTACGGTAGAGATGCGTCGCCTGCGCTCAGCATGACGAGCTAATAAGTTCAGATTCTAAAACCCAGCCGAATTACCGCACCAGGTACTTTACGCCACCCAGTGCCAGCGTCTGGGCGTGCACCACGCGGGTGGCGGTGGTGCCGGCCACGCGGGCTTCGCCGGGTTGGGCGGTGCGCAGGTTACCGGTAGCTTCCAGCGTCGCGCCCACGGTCAGCTTATCACTGAGCTGCTCCAGAGCGTGAGGCGGCAGCTGCACCACGGTCTGGTCGCTCAGGACCACGCCGCGGATGCGGCCTTTGGGGTCGCGCCGCAGCTCCTTGATGCTGCCTTTGGCGGTGGCGCTTTCCGGGGTGGGTGGGGTGGTGGGGCGCACGGGCGGCACGTCGTTGATGGTCTGGCTGCCGCTGGTGAGGCTTACGAAGCGGAAGTGGCTGCGGCCGTCGGGGCCGGTGTGGCGCACGCCACTCACGGTCACGGTGCTGCCGGCTTTGGCGGCGGCCTGCAGCTGCTGGCCCAGGTGGCGCGGGAAGCGCACGGTGTCCACGGCGCCGGTTTCGGGCTTCAGCACGAAGGCGTCGTACACCTGGTCGTCATTGTTGGCCACGTAGCTGCTCAGCGTGCCGCGCACGTCGGTGATGGTTTGCAGGCCGCCGTGCTCGCCGCGCCGGCCGGGGCCGCCTTGGGGGCCGTGCTCACCTCGCGGGCCGCCGTGTGGGCCCCGGGGCGGGCGGGGGCCATCGGGACCTTCGCCCTCGGCGGGCGGCGGGGTGGTAGGGGTGCCGGCGGTGGCTTTGGCCGACTTGGAAGTTTTGGTTTTGACTTTGGTCACGGTCTGGGCCTCGGCCTGAATAGTGCCGGCCAGCAGAGCAGCGGCCAGCAGGGCCACCGAATAAAAGGGCTTGTTCATGGGATTGACGAAAAAAATATGGGGATGAAAAGTTGAGTTGTCAGCGTCGGCGAACTCCGGTTGCTCTTCCGACGATACAAAATTTCTACCGCGCCCTGAAGCCACCCTGAAGGTCACATTAATTTTTCTTCAGGTGAATAATCGGCGGCTCGCATCGCCAAAATTCGGTTGGGATTTTTCTTTCAATATATTTATCCCCAGCTACCTACCGCTACCTACCGCTACCTACCGCTACCTACCGCTACCTACCGCTGCCTGCCTCGTGCTGTCCGCCCCCAATCCTTCCATTCCTTCCACAACCACATGAAACAAATTTCCTCGCTGATTTTCCTGCTGGCCGCCGGGCTGTGCGCCTCCACAGCCCGGGCGCAAGCCTACCGGCCCTTTCGCTTCGGCCTCAGCTACCAGCTCAGCGCCTCCGCCACGCCCGGCGATACCACCCACCTGCTGCGCATAACCAGTCGGCAGGCGCAGGGCACTGATTCCCTGTTTTTATTCAATAAGCGCACCAGCTCGGGCCGCGCCATGCCCCAACAGGGCAATTGCGGCTACTACGTGCAGCGGAACGATAACCTATTCGGTGCCTCGCTCACGCAGCGGCCGGGGGCCGAATACGTCCTCGCGGCCGCCAACGGCCGCACCTTCACGCTGCGCCCCCGGGCCGCGCTGAACCAAATGTGGGCAGCCACCACGGCCGGCCTCACGGCGCGCGTCACGGCCCGCACACTGGGCACGGTGCTGGGGCAGGCCGATTCGCTGGCTACCATCACCTTGTCGGATGGGGCCGCGATAACGCTCGGCAAGCGCTTCGGCTGGGTGAGTGGCCCGGCGTTGGGGCATTACCTTAATGCCCGGCTTCCGCAGGCCACGCTCACCCTCACGGCCCTGCCGGAGCTGGGTTTGGGGGTGAATCAACTGGGCGCTTTTGCGGTGTATGATTTCCAGCCCGGTGATGTGTTTTTTCGCAAAACGCTGAGCCAGTATGCGTTGGGGCCAGGGGTAATATGCCAGACCCAAATCTGGACCCGCGACAGCATCATTAGCCGTACCCTCAGCGCCAGCGGCGATGCGCTGGACTACCAGCTGCAACGCCGCACGCTCACCCGCAACTGCTCCGGTGCACCCGTGCTGAGCGCCTCCGTGGTGCAGGCCCTGCACATCACCCGCACCACCGACCACCTCGACCAGCCCACCAGTTCCTGGGATGGTTCGGTTTCGGCCGGCACCGGCGGCTTTGTGCACCTGCCCGCCTGGCGCACTGCCGACTACAATGGCCGCTTCGTGCAACGCCACGCAAACTATATGCCGTGCGGCACCACCACGGCCGACAGCACTTCGCTGCGCAATGCCAGTAATATCGATGCCGGCTACTCCGTGCTCACAGTCGCTGGCCTGGGCCAGACGCAGGAGGAATCCATCAGCTTCACCACCGAAACCACCACGCTGCTCGGCTACCGCAAGGGCACCGAAACCTGGGGCCAGCTCACCACTTTCGCGCAATTGCTGCCCGTGCGCGCCAGCCGCCCGGCCAGCACCACGGCCGCTTTCCCCAACCCGTTTGATGCCGAAATCCAGGTGGCTTTCACCCTGGCCCGCCCTCAGCCCGTAGGCTTGACTTTGCACGATGCCCTGGGCCGCCAGGTGCGGGAAATGGTTCCCGCGTCACAGACGGCGGGCGCACGGCAGTTAACCTTGCCCACCGCCGGGCTGCCCGTGGGCGTGTACAGCCTGCACCTGCGTTTTATGCAGGAAGGCCGCACGGAAGTACTGCGGGTGCTGAAAGCCGAATAGCTACCACTTTTTGAAAATGACATACACGGCCGCCACTAGCAGGATGAAGCCCACCACATGGTTCCAGCCCAGCTTGTCGGTTTTGAACACGAACACCGCGCAGAGCGTGAACACGGTGAGCGTAATCACCTCCTGAATCACCTTGAGCTGGAACAGGCTGAATGGCCCGCCGTTTTCCTCAAACCCCAGCCGGTTGGCCGGCACCTGAAACACGTACTCGAACAAGGCCAGCCCCCAGCTCACCATGATGACGCCAAACAGCCCCAGTTTGGCAAACCAGGCCATTTTTTTGAACAAATGCAGGTGCCCGTACCAGGCAAATGTCATAAACAGGTTGGATATGGTGAGAAGCAAAAGGGAATAAACGCCTTTCATGTGGTGGGTTGGTGAACGGTGAATGGATGGATTAGAATATCACTCGAACGTCATGCTGAGCTTGTCGACGCATCTCTACTGTTCAGGCAAGCCAATCGTTGCCACAAAGCGGTAGAGATGCGTCGACAAGCTCAGCATGACGTTCTTTTGTTTTCTCAACGGCCATCACCCCCCTGCATTTCCATGCCTACTCTCGACCCCGGCATCGGCGAAAAATTCTCGCGCCGCACCAAGCGGGCCATCAATCACGACGGCTCGTTCAACGTGCGGCGGCGCGGCGGCCCGCACCGCCACGACCCCTACCAATGGCTTATTCAGATGGATTGGTATCCGTTTATCGGCCTCGTGGTGGTGTTTTTTACGGTGCTGAACGTGGCTTTTGCCCTCGCTTTCATGGCCCTGGGCCTCGAAGACCTGCCCGGCGTGGCCGCCCCGCACGACGGCCTTCAGGATTTCCTGAGCGCGCTGTTTTTCTCCATTCAAACCTTCACTTCCGTCGGCTATGGGCACGTGTACCCGGGCACCAACGCCACCGGTTTCCTCAGCAGCGTGGAAGCATTGGTGGGCGTGCTCACCTTCGCGCTGGCCACGGGTTTGCTCTACGGGCGGTTTTCGCGGCCCACGGCGCGCATCCATTTCAGCCGCACGGCCATCATCAGCCGCCGGCCCGACGGTATGCCCTGCCTGCAGTTCCGCATCGCCAACCAGCGCAACAACATCCTCATCGACCTGCAGGCCCGCGTACTGCTCAAAACCGTAAACCCCGCCACCAACGACCAGACCTACGCCCTGCTGCCGCTCGAGCGCGACGCCATCAGCTTCTTCCCCCTGAGCTGGACCATCGTGCACGACATCACCCCGGAGAGCCCGCTCCACGGTCTGCTACCGGCTGATTATGAGCGCCTCGATGCCGAAATCATCATCCAGCTGAAAGCCTACGACGATACCTTCGCCCAGGACGTACACGCCCGCAACTCCTACACCCACGATGAGATTGAATGGCACCGCCGCTTCATCCGCGCCTACGAAGTGGGCGACGACGGCATCGCCGTGGTGGATTTGGACATGGTGCACCTGACGGAGGCATTAGAGAGATAAAACCTGTCATCCTGAGCGGAGCGAAGGACCTTACCACGGCTGAACGGCTTGCTCTGACGTGATAAGGTCCTTCGCTCCGCTCAGGATGACAAACGTTACTCGTCGTGCCCAGGCGCGGACGTAGCCGGCGCACCGGCCGTTTGCTTGGCTTCCAGCTCCAAGCGCTGCTGCTCCTTGGCCGAGGGCGTGTATTGCAGCTGGCGCAGGTCGGGCGAGCCGCCGTCTACCCAGCAAGTGTACCAGAAATCGCCGATGAGAGCAGCGGCGTAGCGCAACTGGCGCTCCACCTGGCCATTGAGGCGGGCGTGGTAGGCCTTGCTGAAATCGCGCGAGTAGGCCCGCACCGTCTGGCTGCCGCGCTGCTCGTAGCCAAATTTCTGGTCTTCCTGATACTCGGCCGTGAGTTGTTTTTCGAAGCGCAGTACCGAATCGACGGCCGCGTGCGAGCGGATAACGGCCGCCCAAATCGCGTCGCTGGGCCGCTCCAGGTATTCAGCCTTGCCGCTGAACAGGTCGTAATCGGCGCTCAGCAGCTCAGGCAGGCGCGATTCCCACAGCCCGTGGATGCCGCGCTGCCCCGTGAGCTGGCCGTTGTAGTTGCGGGTGGTGTGCAGCGGCACGCAGGCATCGGCTACGTAGTGCCCCAGGTCGGCCGAGAGGCTCAGAATCCGGTCGGTATCCTTGGCCTTGAAGGCGGCGGTGAGCTGGTTTTTCATGCTCACCACGTTCCAGGGCACAATGCCGTGGCGCAGCAGCGAGTCTTCGCCGTAGCGGGCCACGGCGTCGGCGTACTTGCGCGGCAGCTTAAACTCGGCGCTGTCGCCGTAGCGGTCCACGTCGAGAAAGTGCTTGGGAGCTTCGCCCGGCACCACCGTGCGGCGCGAGTCGGGCCGCGTGGCATTCACCGTCAGGTAATCAATATTGGCCTTGTAAAAGCCAATCATGCCCGGCGGCAACGTGTACACCGCCAGCCGGTTCAGCAGCCGGTGGCCGAAAAACCCCCACGCCTGCGCCTGACGGGCAACGAAGAGCAGGGGCAAACAAATCAGAAGCAGGTAGCCGTATTTTTTCACGGCTAACAAGGTACGGAACCTACTTCGGAATTCACTAAATCGGGATTCGCTAAAACAGTCCTGCTGAGCAGAGTCAAAGCATCTCTACCGCAATACTAAATAGAGTCAGTTACGCGGTATAGATGCTTCGGCTGCGCTCAGCAGGACGGAGAATACCCTCAAGTTTGACTTCTACCGCCGTCGGCCATCGCTCACGAATTTCATGCGGTAGTCGTGCCGCACGTCGCCCTTGCTGATGCGGGCCAGCTTGCCCTTCAGCAATTGCTTCTTGAAACCCGACAGCTTATCAGTGAATAGGATACCTTCCAGATGGTCGTACTCGTGCTGAATGACGCGGGCCGCCATGCCCGAGAAAGCTTCCTCGTGCACCTGACGGTTTTCGTCCTCGTAGCGCAGCACGATGTCGGCGTGGCGCGTCACCAGTTCGCGCACGCCGGGAATGCTCAGGCAGCCTTCCTCGAAACCCCATTCCTCGCCGGTTTCGCTCACCATCTGCGGGTTGATGAAGGCACGCTTCACGGTTGGCTCGGGCACTTCGCCCTCTCCCAGCTCGGCAAGGTCTTCCTCATCCAGCTCCACCATCGGGCCCGAATCCATCACAAACAGGCGCACGGCTTTGCCTATCTGAGGTGCTGCCAGGCCCACACCATTGGCCGAATACATGGTTTCGTACATGTCGGCAATCAGCTGTTTGAGCTCGGCTGCGGGCAGGTCGGCGGGGATATTTTTGGCTTTGGTCTTGAGGACGGGGTCGCCGATGGCAACAATGGAGTAAATCATGGTAAAAGGGAATATATGGCCGTCATGCAGAGCGCAGCGAAGCATCTTTACCGCGCAACGCAATTCATTTACTATTGAGGTAAAGATGCTTCGCTGCGCTCTGCATGACGTTTTTTAGTAACTGAGAACTCAGACTTCCCGCATGAGCGGCGATTCGAGGAATGATTGCAGAATAAGGGTGGCACTGATGCGGTCCACCGTCGCCTTGTCGCGCCGGGCCTTCTGGCCGAGGCCGCCGGCCAGCATGGTGGCGTGGGCCATGCGCGAGGTAAACCGCTCATCGAGCTCGTGAATGGGCAGTGCGGGCAGCTCGCGGCGCAGCGTGCGCAGCAGGCCCACCACGGCGCTGGTCACGTCGGTGGGTTCGTTGAGGAGCGTGCGCGGCATGCCCACCACCACGGCCCGCAGGGGCTCACGCTGGTGATAGGCCTTCACGTACGCCAGCAAATCCTTGCTGTGAATGGTTTCCAGCGGCGAGGCAATCATGCACAGCGGGTCGGTCACGGCTAGGCCCACGCGCTTATTTCCGTAGTCGATGGCAAGGATGCGACCCATGTGGTGGCGGGGTAAAACGAAGAAAGTAAAAAGAGCCAGCCATTGCGGCCGGGTGCAAAGATACGGCGGCCCGAAAGGTCCCAATCCGCCGGGCAACACCGGCCGTATTTGCTCCGAGTGCTGATTGCCGCCCCGCTCGCACGGGGAAAAGCGGTGTCCAACCGGAAAAGACATGGCCTGAACGAAAGTCATGCGAAAAGTTATGGGAAAAATCATAGATTGCGGTTGCTTCCAAATGATTTATACGGCACAACTAAATTGTAATATGCCAGTAAAAACAGTTTGTTTTTGCCCTTTTATTGTAAATTATTGCATTGATTTAGGAAATGCAGAAATGGCTACCTTGCGGCACTTGGAACTGGGAAAATTTCAATAATTTTGAATCGCATATAAGATTATCCTATTGATTATTAACGCTACACTTATTTTACATGCCCACTTCTACCCCTGCTAATCAGGCAACTGGTGCGTCGGCTGGCTCTTGGCGGCGCGGCTGGTTGCGGCAAGGCTTTTTGCTGGTGCTGGCCATGGGCTGCGGCGTGTTGGTGGCCAATAATCCCTTCCGGCCCTCGTCAGAAAACCCCGATGCTACGGCCCGGGGCTACCTACGCTTCAAAGAAATCCTGAGCTACGTGGACCGCGACTACGCCGACTCGGTGGACACCGAAGGCCTGGCCGACTACGCCGTGGCCCAGATGCTGGAAAAACTGGACCCGCACTCCGTCTACATCCCGGCCCGCGACCGTGAAAAAACCGATTCCTTCCTGCAAAGCGACTACGACGGCATCGGCGTCGAATTCAACACCTTCCGCGATACCGTGACGGTGGTGGCCCCGCTCAGCGGCGGCCCGGCCGAGCAAGCCGGCGTGCAGCCCGGCGACCAGATTCTGAGCATCGCCGGCAAGCGGGTGTCGGGCGCCCGCCTTACCTCGGGGCAACTCTCGCAGCTGCTGCGCGGCCCCCGGGGCAGCAGCGTGGCCATCGAGCTGCGCCGTCGGCACCAGGGTCAGCCCCTGCGCCTGAGCATTGCCCGCAGCCGCATTCCGAATAGCTCGATTGATGCCGCGTACCTGGTTGACGACCAGACTGGTTATATCAAGGTGAGCCGCTTCGCTTCTAATACTTACGACGAATTCAAAGCCTCCCTGGCCGACCTGCGCCGCCAAGGACTCACCCGCCTCGTGCTGGACCTGCGCGGCAATCCCGGCGGATACCTCGACCGCGCCACTCGCCTGGCCGATGAGTTCATTGCCGGCTCGCGCAAAATCGTGTACACCGACGGCAAGGGCGACCAATACGACTCGCAGACCTACGCCAAAGTGGCCGGCGAATTTGAGGAAGGCTCCTTGGTATTATTGGTGGACGAAGGCAGCGCCTCGGCCGCCGAGGTAGTGGCCGGCGCGTTGCAGGACCACGACCGCGCCACGCTGGTGGGCCGCCGCACCTTTGGCAAAGGCCTTGTACAGCAGCCTATTGCCCTGAGCGACGGCGGCGAGCTGCGCCTCACCATTGCCCGCTACTACACGCCCGCCGGCCGCTCCATCCAGAAGCCCTACGGTGCCAACTACGCCGAATACAGCGCCGAGCTGAGCGGCCGCTCGGCCCGCGGCGAGTTGCAGTCGGCCGACAGCATCCACTTTTCCAAAGCCCTGCAGTTCCGCACCGACCACGGCCGCACCGTGTACGGCGGCGGCGGCATCATGCCCGATGTGTTCGTGCCGCGCGATTCGGTGGCCCATTCCCTCTATTTCACCAAGCTGCTGAGCCACGGCGTGGCCCGCGCTTTCGCCCTGAATTTCTACCAGAGCCACAAAGCTGAGCTGGAAGGCCTGCGTTTCGAGCAGTTCAACGCCACCTTTCGCATCTCGGATGCGCAGCTGGCCAGCCTGACCGCCCAGGCCGCCCAGGATGGCGTGACGGCCGACGCGGCCAGCGTGCGCCGCTGCGGACCGCTGCTGCGCAACCAGCTCAAGGCCTACATCGCCCGCAGCGCCTATGGCAACGTGGCCTACTACACTGTACTGCGTGAACAGGATGCCGAGCTGCAGCGCGCGCTGCACGTGGTGAGCGACAACACCGCGCAGCTGGCGCTGCTGGGGAAATAAGGGAGGGCCAACTCAGTAGACATAGCCGCCGAAACAGGATACCTGAAATCAGCGGGCTACATTTACTCATCCTTCAATCCTGTCCTTTTTAGTAATGGATTCTAGCAGGTCTAGCATCGCAGTGCTGCTTTTAGTCACAGCTGCAACTTCGGGATGTAAAAAGTCGGAAGCAGTCGTGTCCCAGCCAGCGCCGGTAGCACGCGAGATGCGCCTCAAAATAAACGGACGGCAATACATCTGGCCTTGTAAGCTAGGTTCTACCAATATACTCCGCAGCTATTACGAGGTGGAAGGTGGCACGCAGGGGCAGGATGGCATTGTAATTACCTATGAGGAACAGCCCTCCTATACCTTGCCAAAGCCTTATAAGGCAGTGCGAGCCACTGTGGTGCTTGGAGGCACCACGTATGCCATCACGGGCATTGGTACTTCCACGAGCCATGTGAACTACATGCTTGGCTCCTTTGCTTTGAACGAGAGTGCCAACAACGTAGAAGGGACTTTTTCGGGGGAAGAGAATCAGTTGGGGATTCGGCTGGATGATGGTACGTTTACTACTGTTGTTCATTAAAACAACGGGCTAACCCGGGGCGGCATCATATCCAAGCATTAGCCCAAAAAGTGGCGGGGCATTACCAGCAAGGTCGCGGTACTGTGTGTGCCACGCCAACCTCGGCGGCAGTTCCGTAAATTCGCAACTCCAATCCCACCCGTTTTATGTCGCATTACCACCGCCTCGGCCAGATTCCGCGCAAGCGGCACACTCAGTTTCGCCAGCCCGATGGCTCCCTGTATTCGGAGCAGCTGGTGGGCACGCTTGGGTTTCACGGCGTGTCGTCGCTGCTCTACCACGTGCACCCGCCCACCCAGATTAAGCATGTGGGCACGCCCAAGCCCTTCGCGCCGAAGCTGATTAAGGACCGGCCGCTCCAGCCCGAGCACCTGCGCACACTGGCCCAGACCAGCACTGGCGGCGACTACCTGGCCGCCCGTCAAACCCTGCTCGGTAACGCCGACGTGACC
Source organism: Hymenobacter ruber (assembly GCF_054783255.1). Lineage (NCBI taxonomy): Bacteria > Pseudomonadati > Bacteroidota > Cytophagia > Cytophagales > Hymenobacteraceae > Hymenobacter > Hymenobacter ruber. Next base: position 977,512 of record NZ_BAAGQX010000002.1, on the reverse strand, counting down.
ATGAGCATCTGCAACCCCACGGACAAGCGGATGGATTACTACTACAAAAACGCCCAGGCCGATGAGGTGATTTTCGTACACGAAGGCCGGGGCGAATTGTGGAGCCAGATGGGCAAAGTGGCCTTCGAGCCCGGCGACTACGTGGTGGTGCCGCGCACCGTCATCCACCAACTGCACTTCGAGGAAGGCCCGGTGCGGCTGATGATTATTGAGTCGTTCAGCCCCGTGGAAACCGTGCGGCGCTACCGCAACCACTTCGGCCAGCTGCTGGAGCACTCGCCTTACTGCGAGCGCGACATGCGCCCGCCGTCGGAGCTCATCACCGAGGAATATCCCGAAGGCGACTACGTGATACACACCAAGAAAGAAGGCATGCTGCACGAGCTTACCTACGCGCACTCGCCGTTCGACGTGGTAGGCTGGGACGGTTATTTCTACCCCTACGCCTTCAGCATCCACGATTTTGAGCCGATAACCGGCCGCCTGCACCAGCCGCCGCCCGTGCACCAGACATTTGAGGGGCACAACTACGTCATCTGTTCCTTCGTGCCGCGCCTGTTCGATTATCACCCGCTCAGCATCCCCGCGCCCTACAACCACTCCAACGTCGATTCCGACGAGGTGCTGTATTACGTGGCTGGCAATTTCATGTCGCGCAAAGGCGTCGATTTGGCTTCCTTCACCTGGCACCCCACGGGGCTGCCGCACGGCCCGCACCCCGGCACCGTGGAGGCCAGCATCGGCAAAAAGGAAACCCACGAACTAGCCGTGATGCTCGACACGTTCCGCCCGCTCTACCTCACCGAAACGGCCCTGCAATACATCGACGGCCGCTACCCCATGAGCTGGAACCCCGGCTTCGTGCCCGACCCGCCCAAATCGGCGGATATGATGGACTAGGCCGCTCGTTGTAACTTTGAAGAACTACCGTAGCGGTTGCCCCGAACTCTTTAGCGACCAGGCTACGTATATCGACCCCTACTTATCAATAGCCCGACAATCTATGAAGAAGCTCCTTCTCCTCGCCCCCGTGCTGGTGCTGCTGACGGTGTTCGGTTGCAAAAAGAACCTGATTGACCAACTCCTGACGTTTACCGTGGATGTGTCGCAGAACTCCCGAATCCCCCCGCCCAGCATTTTCTACACGGGCCTGCCCCGGCCGGTATCCATCATCACGAATTCGGAAGCCTCGTTTCGCAACAACAAGACCACCCGCGATAAGGTCAAAAACGTGTTGCTCGACCAGATGCAGCTTACCCTGGTTAGCCCGGCCACGCTCAACTTCGACTTCCTCGATACCCTGCGAGTTTACATCAATACGCCCAAGGTTAATAACCGAGTTTTGCTCGCGCACCTCTACAATCCGCCCAAGGGTGCCAAAACGCTGATGCTCATTCCAACCACCGACCGCCTCGATGACTACCTGAAGGCGGATACGTACGAGTTGACGGTGTACAGCCGGCAGCGGCCGAATTACTTTATTATGGATTCCCTCACCATCCGTTCGGACACACGCTTTAAGGTGACGGCCGACCCACTGTAGCTGCACGCAAAAGTAAAAAAGCCCTTTCCGCACGCGCAGAAAGGGCTTTTTTGATGCTCTAACGTGAGTCGAAACCCGCTACTTCACCACCGCCACGCGGTTGTAGTGGTCAATCATACGAGCCACGTCGGCGGGCTGGTCGTATTGCAGATGTTGGGCGTTGGCGAAGGTGCTGATTTCGTTGTCACGCTTCCCGAACAGGCGCAGCACATCGGTTTGGTTAAGGGTGATGGGGTGCAGGGGTTCCGTGGGCTCGTTGCCGACGCCGACCAGCAGCAGGGGCGCCATGGAAAGGCGGCCGGCTACTGCATCTGCCCCCGATGAATAGAGGCGGGCCAGCAGCAGCGGGCCGGCATCCACAGCCGTGAGCACTTCCACGTATTCGCGGCGGGTGCCGGCGCTGCCTTCCTTCACCAGGCGGGGGCGGAAGCGGCGCAGGGCATCCGCCCCGGTGCCGCCCATCTCGCCGATGTCGAAGCCACGCAGGCTGCCCACGGGCCACAGATGCGTCGAATCGGTGTTGATAGAATCCTGGGCTTCGAGCAGGCGCATGCCGGCGTGGAAGCGCAGGCCTGGCACGGGCCGGTAGCGCCCGTCGAAGGTGCGCAGAGCCCCCGGCTGAAAGGCGCCATCGCCGAGGAAGCCGGTGGCCTGGGTTTTCAGGCCGGCCCGCAGGGTGGCGGCGGTGGGGTTGCGGTTGCTTTGGGCGTAGATAGTGCGGGCTTCAGCTTGTTCCTTCGCGGCCTGGGCGTTGGCCTGCTGTGTGCCGGCGAGCAAAAAAATAGCAGATAAGTAGAGGTGGAGTCTCACTAAAGGCACTAAAAAATGGTGAATGGAACAGGGGGCGTCAAAATTACGATAATTAGGCGGTTGCGCACTAATCGGACCCGTTTTCAAGCACCGTGCCATCCTTGGGAATTCCCTTCTGATTAAGGCTGCTTAAAGGATATCTGGTTATAGTATTCCACCATGCGCAGCACCTGGCCCAGGTCAGTGTAGCTTAACCCTTGATTGGCCGCCCAGGCAGTTACTTCGGGGGCTCGTGAGCCAAATAGCTCGCTCACGCTCTTTCGGTTGAGGGATATGGCCCGCAAGGGCTCTTTGGCCACCAGGTCGGTGCCGGCCAATACCGTCTGGCCGATTTCGGTGCGCTCCGGCTTGGTTTCGGTGCGCAGAATGGGGTCAAGCTGGGCGTCTTCGTGGCGGTAGCTGTGCTGCACGGCCAGGGCCATGGGGCTGCTGTCGGACCGAGTCAGCACTTCCACAAAGTCGAGCTTGGTGCTGCCGTTGCGTACCAGCTTGCTGCGGAAATGCCGCATATCGCTGCCCTTGCCCAGGTAGAAGCCGTCGAGGCTGCCGGGCGGCCACACGTGGCTGCCGGTCGAGTCGCGCACTTCCAGCAGGCGCAGGGCCACGTTGTATTTCATCGCCGGTACCCGCACCCGGCGCTTATCGAGCAATACCAACGTACCGGGTAACTCCACACGCTCCAGGTAGGCTTCGGGGGCATTTACCAAGTCCTTGCGCATGCGCGCCAGAGCGTCGGGCGCGTTGGCGCGCTGGTAGAGGTCCATGCCGATTTCGGTGAGGTCGCGCGAAGACTGCATCTGCGCTCGGGCAGATGCGGACAGCAGCAGGAAGGCCAGCATCAGGCCGGCCCCAAGTTTTTGGGTAGTAGTCATGTAGATGAGCAATGGAAAGGTGTCAAACGGGCTGGCCCGTGGTGTTTAGCGGTTGCGGCCGTACTGCTCGTGGCTGCTCACCCAGTCGGAGCTGGAGATGGCCGCGCCCAGGCTGAGCTCGCCGGCCAGCACCACGCCGGCCACTATTTCGGCAAACTTGCGCACCGTGCCCCGGCCCACGCAGCCCAGCATTTGCAGGCATTCGTTCTGGGTAGCCAGGCCGGTGCCGCCGCCGTGGGTGGCCACAATGAGCGAAGGAATGGTGATGCTGATGTACAAATCCCCGTCCTTGTTCACTTCCGAATACAGGATGCCAGCCGACGATTCGCTCACGTTGGCTACGTCCTGCCCCGTGGCAATGAACATGGCCGTGATGCCGTTGGCCGAGTGCGCGCCGTTGTTATTCGCCCCCGAAATGAACGCGCCCACGTTGCTCACCTGCCCGTGGTAGGCCAGCTGCTCGGGCGTCACGCGCATGCGCTGCATCAGAATGTCGCGCTTTATCACGGCCTCGGCCACCACGCGTTTGCCCCGGGTCCGCATCACGTTGATTTGGGAGGCCTTTTTGTCGGTGGCGAAGTTTGATTCGAGGTAGAAGTGCTCGATTTTCGCGCCCTTGTAGTTCTCCAGAATCCAGGAGCAGGCGGCGAAGGTGGCGCGGCCCACCATGTTCTGCCCGGCCGCGTCGCCGGTGCTGAAATTGAAGCGCAGGTAGGCGAATTTGTTGCTCAGATAGGTGTCGATGTACTGCAGCTTGGCCACGCTGGAGGTGCTTTCGGCCTGCGGCCGAATCTGGTCAATGCTGTCTTCCACCCACTTGCCAAAGTCCCGCGCCCCGCGCGCATCATCAAACACGAACACCGGCGCGCGCTGCATGGCATCGCCGATGACGGTGCATTTCACGCCGCCGCACAGGTTCAGCACCTGAATGCCGCGGTTGTAGCTGGCCACCAGGGTACCCTCAGTAGTGGCCATCGGAATCAGGAAATCGCCCTGGGCGTGCTCGCCGTTCACCGTCAGCGGTCCGGCCAGGCCCACCGGAATCTGGGCCACGCCCATGAAATGCTCGCAGTTGCCCTGCAGCTGGTGGGCATCGAAGGAGTAGTGCTTGAGGTGCTTGAATTCCTTCTCCGAAAACTGCTCGGCAAAGCGCTGGCGGGCGGCGATGGCCGCCTCGGAATAGTCGTCCTCCTCGGAGCGCGGAATGCGGGGCTTGGAGTTGGCCACGCCCACAATGGCGTCTTCCACCTCCACGTGCAGGTCGCCGAAGGCATCGGTCGAAAACCACATCTGCACCGGGTGCATGCCTTCGGGCAGGGCCGGCATGTCGAGCATCACCGTGATGGCGCGGCCGACGGGCAGCTCCACGGCCTGCCCGTCGGCATCGATGGCCGTGGCGGCGCGCTGCTCGCCGTTGCCCAAATCGACCCGGATTTTATCAGCCGGCACCACCACCTCACCAATCTGCACCTGCTTAAAACCAGTCACCTTCACGGTATCGAGCCGGTTTTTGAGGCTAAAGGCCACGCCCGCGTTGTCGGGCAGGTTGTGCAGGCTGCCGCGGGTGTACAGCAACTTGAGGAGCATGGGGCTGGGCGTGAAAACCATAGGGCGGGGAGGGTGGAGCGTAATAGTGGGAATTAGAAAAGTGTGGAGAACGGTGGTGAAGGTGCGGAATTTTGGGCGGAATGTCCAAATAATATCCGAATTGTAAATAGCTAATACTAGCTTGGTTGATGGGGTTATTCCAATTTAAACGTGATAGGCACTACCATACCTACTACTGTAGGTTTGCCATTTTGCCGGCCTGGGATGAAATCAGGCATGGCTCGCAGTACCCGTAACACTTCCGCATCGAACAGCGGCTGTAAGCCCTTCACGATTTTGGGGTCACGTATTCGTCCATCTGCACCGACATTAAAAGAGGCAAATACTTTGCCTTCTGCCTGAATCATTTCCCCATTTTTAAGCGGCCAGATAATTTGCTTCTGAATGTATTGTACCATCTCACGATTGCTGCCCCCGCGGAAACTGGGCATTTGCTCCACCACTACGCCATATAACTGGTCTGTGTGTTTCGGTTGCTGAGTGGCCTTGCTTTTGACCATTTCCACTTGTGTGCGATTAGATGCCCGCCGCACCTGCGCCAAGGCCTCTCGCGCCGTCAGGCCCTGGCCCACCACCAGCACCAGCGCCACCAGAAACCACTTCAAGCGCCGCGTCAATGTCGGCGGCGGAGCCTGCACCTGCGCGGCCCGGAAGCTGCCGCACACCCGGCCATCGGGCGCGGCGGCGCGGGCGGCGGCCAGGTCGGCCACGGGGTTAGTTGAGTGGCTGAAATCTTGCACCACTCGCTGGCAGCTGTCGCAAAAATGACCTTGCGGGTGGGCACGAAACGCGTCGGGCCCAACGGCACACGGCTGCAAAACGGCTTGGAAAGTGGGCAGTAGAAGCATGGAAGGCTGGAAAGAAGCGGGAAAAGATAGAAACTTTCGCGGTTAGCGCAGCTTCTGTAACGGCCTTATCTCCCTTTCCTTGTGCAGCCTTGGCCCGGCCACAGGTGCCCGGTGCGGTGGGCAGCACCCAAATACCTGCTGACCGTTAAAGCATTGCCTCGCAATAGCCGTCAGTGCGGGCGCGCACTGTGGCGCTGGTTCACCATCTGTTCACCTGCCAAACGCGTATTTGCCTTCCCAAAACTACCATGCCGCAGCGCGGTTATAGCCGCCGTGCTGCCCGAATGCCCCGCCTGAAAACCGGCAGGGGCCGCGCCGGACGTATTACCTTTGTGTGTCGCCCGGGAATACCCGGCGGCCGCCAATTTTCTGTTATGGCCCTATCCTCTGACTATCCACGCTTCACGCTCGGCAGCACCCTCACCGCCGAGCAACGGGCTTTTTTTACCAAATACGGTTTCCTTCACTTCCGGCCCTTCGCCTCGCCCGAATACGTCCAGCAAATCCTCAAAGCAACGGAGGATGTGCAAGCCAAGTGGCTGGCCGAGGGCGTAGAAAAAGTGAACGGGGTGCCCATTAAATACGGCCACGACGTGGACGGCTCGCGCATTGTGCAGCGCTTTGCCTTCGCCTCGCAGCACCATCCCGTGCTGCATGAACTGCTCCAGGACGACCGTTTCAAAGCGCTTTTTCCACTTCTCGAAGCCGAAGGCGGCCGCGTGGGCGAGAATGAAAAGGATGGCCTCGTGGTGAACCACTACGTGAACGTGCCCGGCTCCGAATTCAGCCAGATGGGCTGGCATACCGACTCGCTGCGCGACGTGTTTTACGGCAAGCGCATCGGCCCCATGCTCAACGTGGGCCTGCACCTCGACGGCACCAAGGCCACCAACGGCGGCCTGCGCGTGATTCCCGGCACCCACCGCCAGGGCCTGCACAAGATGCTGTTTCGCAAGAAATACTACAAGGACGTGTTCTACGACCCCAACGAGGTAGCCATCGAAACCGAGCCCGGCGACCTCACCGTGCACGACGGCCGCATGTGGCACCGCGTGGCCCAGTCGCCGCTGGTAGGCCCCGAAAGCCGCCGCCGCGTGATGTATGTGCCCATCATCTCGGGCAAGTACCAGCCCAAGAGCGAGGACAGCCCTACGCCGTTCTACCTGCGCTTTTTGCACTTGGTGAAGTAGGGTATTTGCTAAATTAACTGTCATCCTGAGCGCAGCGAAGGACCTTATCACCAAAGAACGATTTGAAGTAACTCAAATAGCGCAAGCGTGATAAGGTCCTTCGCTGCGCTCAGGATGACAGACCATTTCCCGCTAATCCACCCACCCACTATGTACGCTCTCGTTACCGGCGCTTCGCGCGGCATTGGCCGTGCCATTGCCCTTTTGCTGGCCCAGCGCGGCTACGACCTGCTGCTGGTGGCGCGGTCCGAAGACCAGCTCACCAACCTGGCCCTCGAAATTGGCACCCGGCACAAGCGCCAGGCCCACGTGCTCGCCACCGACCTGGCCGCCCCCGCCGCCGCCGAAACCGTAGCCGCCTGGGCCAATCAGCAAGCCGACCAGCTGGCCGTGTTGGTAAATAACGCTGGCTACGGCCTCTGGGGCCGCTTCGAGCAACTCAGCCTGACCGACCAGCAGAACATGATGCAGTTGAATATGCACCTGCCCGTGGCCCTCACCCACGCCCTGCTTCCGGCCCTGCACAAGGCCCCGAAAGCCTACATTCTGAACGTGGCCAGCACCGCCGCCTACCAGGCCGTGCCCTCGCTCTCACTCTACGCGGCCAGCAAGGCGTTTTTGCTGAGCTTCAGCCGGGGCCTGCGCTACGAATTGAAAACCAGCAATATTTCTGTAACCTGTCTGAGCCCCGGCGCCACCACCACCAACTTTGCCGACCGTGCCGGCATGGGCGCCGAGCTACAAGCCACCGCCAACAAAGTCTCGATGACGCCCGAAGCCGTAGCCATCGCCGCCGTTAATGGCCTGCTGGCCGGCGAGGCTGAAATCATCCCCGGTGTGCTCAACAAGGTATCGGCCGGCCTCACCAGCGTGGTGCCCAAGGGCATCGTGGAGAAGATTGCGGCCGGGATTTACGAGAAGTATTTGTAGGAAGTAGCGCGGACTTTGTAGTCCGCGAGTGGGGCAGTTGAATGTCCATTCACTCGCGGACTACAAAGTCCGCGCTACTTCCGGCACACGCGCCCGGCCAGCCAGTACGCGGCCCCGGCGAAGAACGGCGCGGCCAGCACATCGTAGGAGTAGTGCACGCGTTGCACCAGCACCAGCAGGCCCACGGCCACACTCATCAGGCCCAGCACCCAGCGCCACTTGCGGCCCCGGCCAGCCAGCGTGAGGAGCACCATGGTGGCGGTGTGGCCCGAGAAAAACAGGTCGCGCACGATGGGCTGGGTGGTTACTTCGAAGATGCGGTCCATTACCGGGTCGTGCAGAATGACCAGCGTGGTGGGCGGCTCCAGTGGCAGCAGCCAGAGCGTGAGCATGCGCATTAATTGCAGGAAATAATAGGCCCACAGCGCCTGTAATAGCCGTTGCGGCCGGGGCAGCAGGTAGGCCAGGGTGGCTGCAATGGCCCCATAAATGAGCGCGAATGTGAGGGCCGAAACGTCGTGTACCGGCAGCAGCTCCAGCAGTGGGTCGGCCAGCCGCTGGCCGGGGCGAGCCTGAATGAAGTGGTAGAAGCCCGGCACCACCGGCAGCAGCCCCAGCAGGCCCAGCACCACCGCACCCAGCCGCAACCGGAAACTCATCGAAGCCCAGGCTGCGGGCCAGGAACCCCGGCGGGCTGGCGGGCGCGAGGAATCAACGGGCCGGGGCAGGGGGGGCGGGGTTAGAATGGTAGCCACAAAAAATAACGGGTTCAGCTAATGGAAAGGCAATAAAACAGCGCGCAAAATTACGTTCCAGCCTGAACAGTAGCACGCTGGTTGATAACCGTGGCGTAACATTGCCAAGTGGCCGAAACGTGCCGCCCGGCTTTCATTCCTCGCCCCTGGTTTTATGATGCGCTTTTTACTTTCTGCTTTGCCGGCCGGCCTCGTGCTGGCGCTGGCCGCCGCCCCGGCCGCTCATGCCCAGAATGCGGCCCTCGACGCCCGCATTGCCCAACTGGCTACTCAGGAAGAACCCAAAGTCATTGCCTGGCGGCGCGACATTCACGAGCATCCCGAGCTGGGCAATCAGGAAACCCGCACCGCCGGCATCATCGCCGCGCACCTCAAAAAGCTGGGCCTGGAAGTGCAAACCGGCGTGGGCCGCACCGGCGTAGTAGGCGTGCTGAAGGGCGGCAAGCCCGGCCCCGTAGTGGCCCTGCGCGCCGACATGGACGGCCTGCCCCTCACCGAAAACAACGACCTGCCCTTCGCCTCCAAAGTGAAAACCACCTACTTGGGACAGCCTGTGGGCGTGATGCACGCCTGCGGCCACGACACCCACGTGGCCATGCTCATGGGCGCGGCCGAGGTGTTGAGCCAGGTGAAAGCCGACCTGCCCGGCACCGTCAAGTTCATTTTCCAGCCAGCCGAGGAAGGCTCCTTGCCGGGCGTAGAAGGCGGGGCCAAACTCATGGTGAAGGAAGGCGTGCTCGACAAGCCCAAAGTCGATGCCGTATTTGGCGTACACATTCAGGCCCAGACCGAGGTAGGCACACTGAGCTTCCGCCCCGGCGGCGAAATGGCCAGCTCCGACCGCTTCACCATCAAGGTGCACGGCAAGGGCTCGCACGGCGCCTACCCGTGGAACAGCGTGGACCCGGTGGTGACCGCCGCCCAGATAATCATGGGCCTGCAAACCATCGTGAGCCGGCAGGTGAAGCTGATTGACGACGCGGCCGTGGTCACGGTGGGCACCATCAATGGCGGCGTGCGCTACAACGTCATCCCGCCCGATGTGGAAATGTCGGGCACCATCCGGGCCCTGAACCCGGACGTGCAAAAGCAAATCTGGGCCAGCATCCGCCGCATTGCCACCAACATTGCCGAGAGCGCCGGGGCCACCGCCGACGTCACCATCGACCCCTACGTGCCCGTGACCACCAACGACCCCGCCCTCACGGCGCAGATGCTGCCCACGCTGCAAGCGGCGGCCGGCGCTACGCATGTAAGGGAGATAAAGGCCGTGACCGGGGCCGAGGATTTTTCCTTTTATCAGGAGAAAGTGCCCGGGCTGTTTCTCTTCGTGGGGGGCATGACCAAAGGGCAGGACCCCGCTACCGCCGCCGACCACCATACGGCCGGCTTTCGCATCGACGAAAGTGGTCTAACACTAGGGGTGAAAACTCTGGCTACCCTGGCGGCCGACTACCTGAATGCTGGGAAACGTTAGCAAGAATCAAACCAAATAATTATTCAGGTTAAAGAAATATTGCAATTTGATTAAATGCAATTATTGCTTCATTGTTTGTTCATGAAACGTGCAAAATTTCGGGTTTATTGCTGAATTAATGACAAATGCCTCATTGTGCTAATAATGTTGTTTAGGTTGCGGCTGCTTAGATGCAAAATATTCAAAATTTGCTCTGGCTTCGAGTCCCACCAACAACCTATTTTTTTACATGAGAAAACAATACTCAGCTGCGGCATTATTGATGCTCGGCGGATTGGTCGCCACCACGGCCAATGCTCAGGACGCTGCCCGCGTTCAATCCAAAGTGTTGGGCGAAGACAACCAGCCCGTGCTGGTGCAGCTCAGCGCCGAAGCTAAAATGGCCTCCCGGGGCATGAGCGGCGACCAGGTGCTGCGCCAGCAACTCGCCCTCACCAACGCCGACCAGATGGTGCAGCGCGCCGCCGAAACCGACCAGCTCGGCTTCGTGCACCAGAAATTTGCCCAGTATTACCAGGGCATCCGTGTGGAGCATGCCGACTATACGGTGCACTCCAAAGCCGGTGCAGTGGAAAGTATCAGCGGGGATTATGAGAAAATCTCGGGCCTGAACACCACGCCTTCGCTGGGCGAAAGCGCTGCGTTGGACCGCGCCCTGGCCCACGTGGGTGCCCGCCAGTACAAGTGGCAGTCCAGCGAAGCCGATGCCAAGTCATTCCTGCCGAAGGGCGAGCTGGTGATTGTGCGCGACGCCCGCGTGAGCGCCGAAACCGGCCCGCTCGTGCTGGCCTGGAAATTCAACGTGTACGCCTCGCAGCCCATCAGCCGCGCGTTCATCTACGTGGATGCCCGCACCGGGCAGGTGGTGTTGCAGGACAACATCATCAAGCACACGGCCGGCACGGCCACGTTTGCCACGGCTTACAGCGGCACCCGCTCGCTGGCCAACGAAACCACCACCGGCGGCTGGCACCTGAAGGAGTACACCCGCGGCCTGGGCATCGAAACCTATAACTGCAAAAAAGGCAACAGCTACACCGCCGCCACTGACTTTGTGGACGCCGACAACAACTGGACGGCCGCCGAGTACAACAACGCCAACTATGACAACGTGGCCGGCGATGCCCACTTCGGTGCCCAAGCCACCTACGACTACTGGAAAAACGTTTTCGGCCGCAACAGCTACGACAACGCCGGCGCTAAAATCAAGAGCTACGTGCACTTTGATGACGTGCCGGGCGGCGCGGGCTACGAGAATGCCTACTGGGATGGCGTAGAAATGACCTACGGCGACGGCGCCAGCACCTTCAAGCCCCTGACGGCGCTGGACGTGTGCGGCCACGAAATCGGCCACGCCGTGTGCGAAAAAACGGCTAACCTGACCTACGCCAACGAATCGGGCGCCATGAACGAAGGCCTGTCCGACATCTGGGGTGCCAGCATCGAGCAATACACCACAGCAGCGCTGGGCCTCACCAAATCGACCTGGGACATCGGCGAAGACATCATGAAAGCCGGCGGCGCGCTGCGCTCCATGAGCAACCCCAACCTCTACGGCCAGCCGGCTTACTACAAAGGCACGTACTGGGCGGCCACTACCTCGTCGCCCTCGAATGCCAACGACCAGGGCGGCGTGCACACCAACTCGGGCATCCTCAACTACTGGTACTACCTGATTTCGGTGGGCAAGAGCGGCACCAACGAAAAAGGCTTTGCCTACAACGTGGGTGCTATCGGCATCTCGGACGCGGCTAAAATCACCTTCCGCATGGAAAGCGTGTACATGACGGCCAGCTCGACTTACGCCAACGCCCGTACCTACTCCATCCAGGCCGCTACCGACCTGTTCGGTGCTACCTCGCCCCAGACGCAAGCCGTAACCAACGCCTGGTATGCCGTGGGCATCGGCGCAGCCTACAGCGGCGGCGGCGGTGGCGGCGGTACCACCTACTGCACCAGCAAGGGCACCAGCGTGGCCTACGAATATATTGCTCAGGTGGCCCTCGGCAGCATCAACCGCACCTCGGGTGCTGATGGTGGCTACTACGATGGCACGGCCCTGACCACGAGCATCGCCCAGGGTTCGGCCCAGACCGTGACCTACAAGGCCGGCTTCGTATCGAGCGCCTACACCGAGTACGTGAAAGTGTACATCGACTACAACAAGAACGGCGTATTCACCGATGCCGGTGAGATGGTTGCTTCGGGCACGGTGGCTTCGACTACGGCCGCTACCGGCAGCTTTACGGTGCCGGCTACGGCTACTGTGGGCACCACCCGCATGCGCGTTACACTGAGCGATGCCTCCGCTACCACCAGCTGCGGCACTTACAGCTACGGCGAAACCGAGGACTACACCGTGAACATCACGGCTGCCGGCGGCGGCGGTGGCACGCCCACTTATTGCACCAGCAAGGGTACCAGCGTGGCCTACGAGTACATCGACCTCGTAAACCTGGGCAGCATCAACCGCACTTCGGGCGCTGATGCCGGCTACTACAACGGCACGGCGCTGAGCACCACGGTTGCAGCCGGCTCGGCCCAGACCATCAACTTCTCGGCCGGCTTCACGGGCACGGCTTACTCGGAGTACGTGAAAGTGTACATCGACTACAACCAGAACGGCGTGTTCACCGACGCTGGTGAACTGGTGGTGAATGCTGCCGCCAGCAGCGTAGCCACTACCCGCTCGGCCTCTTTCACGGTGCCCACCACGGCCAAGAGCGGTGCCACCCGGATGCGCGTGACGCTGAGCGACGCCAGCGCCACCAGCAGCTGCGGCACTTACAGCTACGGCGAAACCGAGGACTACACGGTGAACATCACCGGCGGTACGGGCTTCGCGGGCCTGACGGGCAACACGGTGACCAATGGCTCGAAGCTGCTGGCCGTGTACCCCAACCCGGCCACCGACGTGCTGAACCTGATGCTGCCGGAGAATGCTGAAATCAAGAGCGTGATGGTGACCGACGTGCGCGGTGCCCGCGTGGAAGGCCTGTCGCTGAACAACGGCGTACTGAGCATCGGCCGCCTGGCCCATGGCATGTACACCCTGACCGTGAGCGACGGCAAGCAAGTGTACCACCAGCGCTTCGTGAAAGAGTAGTTCTCTTCCTGAGCCAATGAGAAAGGCCCGTCAGCATTGCTGGCGGGCCTTTTTGTTATTTATTATGTCTATATCTTCTGTCATCCTGAGCGCAGCGAAGGACCTTATCACGTTCGCATTAACTGGCTTACTGCAAACGGTTCTGGCGTGATAAGGTCCTTCGCTGCGCTCAGGATGACAGCTGTTAGTCCTACTTCAGCGAGTAGTCCAGCTTGAGCATCAGCGTGCCGAAGCCGTCCTTGTTGGCCGAGGCGCCGCCGAGACGCAGGTTGATGTCGTCGAGCTGGTCGGTGGTGGTGAAGTAGTAGTTGCCTTCGAGGTTGGCGCGCAGCTTGTCGGTGAGGCGCACGCTGAAGCCGGCCCCTACCGGGAAGGCCATGGCCATGGCGGGGTAGTCGTTGCGCTCGGGCGGCAGGAAGCTGGTGGCGTCGGTGGCGCGCTCGGTGCCGAGGTAGGCGTGCGGATTATAGAGCAGCAGGCCCGCGCCGCCCTGTACAAACACTTGGAAAACCGGTGCTTCGGCCATGGAGGCTGCGAATACGGACTCATCGGGCAATAAATCGAACCGGAAAAACACCGTGCCCAGGCCGTTGGTGCTGGTGAAGGCCAGGCCGCGCTCTTTGGCTTTGTCGCGCGCGCCCATTTCCACGTAGGAAAATTCGCTGCCCAGGTGCAGGTGCGGCGTGAGGCGGTAGAGCACGCCCAGGCTCAGGGCCGGGCCCAGGAAATTATCGCCGGGGCTGCTGCCCAGGTCGCCATTGTAGAGGGCCGTGCCGCCGCCGAGGGTGACGTGCAGCGGCCCCCGAAAGTAGGCCCGCTCCTGGCGGTTGTAGTGCCGCACCGGGTGATGGTACTGGGCTTGGGCGGTGTGGCTGCTAAGTGCACCAACCGCCAAGCCTCCAAAAATCAACGAGCGAAACCGCATATTATCAGGTTAAGTGAAACAAAGACCGCCTATACGGGACCCAACGCGCAAACCGCTGAAATCCGTCTGCCGGCCGGGAGTTATTTGAAGGTGCCCTGCGGGTCGGGCAGCTTAGCCAGCAGGTCGGTGATGAGGTCGAAATCGAGGCTGCTCACGCTGGCGTTCTGGCCTTTGTGCACGGCATCCCAGGCTTCGGCATATTTCTCCTGGTAGTAGAGGCCGCGGGCCAGCTGCTGCCAGGCGTTGGCATTGGCGGGGTCGGCGGCGGTGGCGCGCTGCAGCAGGGTGAGGCCCATGGTGAGGTCCTTTTTCTTCTTGGTCTGGCTGTAGCGGATGAGGTAGCTCGCGCCCAGGTCGCTCATGAGCAGGGTGCTGGTGGGGGCAATGCCGAAGCCCCGGCTCAGGAGGGCAATGGCGGCATCGGGGGTGGGCTGGCTGCTGGCGATGATGCCCAGGCCGCGGTAGGCTTCGGCATTCTGGGGGTTGAGGAGCCAGGCCAGGTTGAAGCGGTAGGTGGCAGTATCGGGCTGGTTCTCGCGCAGGTACTCGTAGCCCTTGTTGGTGAAAAACGTGCTGGCTTCGGCCGTCGAGGCGAAGCTGGCGGCAATGGCTTTGAGCCGGGCCTCGCCGAGCAGCTGGGTGGCCTGCGTGGGGTTGAGGCCGCCGAACAGGGGCTGCAGGCGCATGGGCTTGCCCGGGGCCGGGGTGGCCAAGCTGCCGTCGGGGTTGGCGGCGGGGGCGGGTGCGCCCTTGCGCTGGGCCTGGGCAGGCGCAGCGCTCAGCAGGCTTGCCAGCAGCAGGGCGGCCAGGGCCGGCGACATATTCTTAAGCAAAGCAGAAATCGACACGGGTGCGAAATAAATAAATGAGGGAAGCCCGGCTCGGCAAAAAGCCAGCCCGCAGCCATTCTGACAAAGATAAAGCCAATGCCGCCAAGCCTCCGGCTCCGGGGGCGCGCCGGCCCCGCGCAAACTGCTAGCCCGGCCCGGGCGTAGGTGAGGTCCCTGCGCCGGGATTCGGCCGCAGGCCCTTCCGCTTAACTCCCGCCGATGCGTCGTTTCTTTTTGCTGACTCCCGTGGCCGTGCTGCTGGCCGCCGTGGTGGTCATTCTGGCCACCGAATACGTGGTGGCCCGCCCCAGTACCCGCACCAAAGACGTGGCCTACGTGCCGGCCTCGGCCCCCGATTTTGATAAGGAGCGCCACATTCTGGACGTGTATTCGCCCAAAAAAGCGGCCCTAAACGGGAAGGGCTATCCGGTAGTGCTGTTTATCCACGGCGGAAGCTGGACGAGCGGGAATAAGAACATCTACACTTTTATCGGGCGGCGGCTGGCTAAGCAGGGCGTGGTGGCGGTGCTGATAAACTACCGCCTCGCGCCGCCGGTGCACGTGCCCGAGCAGGCGGCCGACTGCGCCCGCGCCCTGGCCTGGACGGTGCAAAACATAACCCAATACGGCGGCGACCCGCAGCGCGTATTTGTAATGGGCCACTCGGCTGGGGGCGGGCTGGCGGCGCTGCTGGCTACCGATGATGCTTTGCTAGCCGCCAACGGCCTGCCCCAGAATCCGGTGCAAGGGGCCATCATGGACGACCCGGCGGGGCTGGATATGTACAGTTACCTCAAGGAAATGAAGTACGAGGGCGATGAGAAATACAAAGTGCCTTTCGGCAACGACCCGGCAGTGTGGAAGGAAATGTCGGCCATTTACAAGATTAAGCCCAATCTGCCGCCGTTCATCTTTTACATCGGCGGCGAGACGTACCCGAGCATCAGCGGGAGTGCGGGGCGGTTTCGGGACCGGCTGAAGGCGACGGGGCAGCCCGCGCCGTACACCATTATTCCCGGCCGGCACCACATTCCGATGGTGTTGCAGTTGTACTGGCAGCACAACATTATCTATCAGGGGTTGCTGAAGCTGGTGGGAGCGTAATAGTGGGTTGGTGGAGTTAGTGGGTTTGTATAAGCGCTGAGAAATCCATCAACCCACTATTCCATCACTTAACCAAACAGCCCGCCCTGCCGCGTGGGCTGCTCAAATTCGAGCAGCCACTTCTTGCGGTGCATGCCGCCGGCGTAGCCCGTAAGGCTGCCATCGGCCCCGATGACGCGGTGGCAGGGCCACACGATGGCCAGCGGGTTCTGGCCATTGGCCGCGCCCACGGCCCGGACGGATTTAGGGTTATTCAGCAGCTTCGCAACATCGAGGTAGGAGGCCGTGCGGCCGTAGCCGATGCTCAGCAGTGCCCTCCACACCTGCTGTTGGAAATCGGTGCCGAAGCCGGGAGCGTAGATGAGGTCAAACCCGCGCAGCTCGCGGCCGAAATAGGCTTGCAGCTGCTGGTGGGCCGGGCGCAAGCAGATGGGCACGGCAGTGAGCGGAGTAGCATCGGCGGGTTCGTTGAGAAACGTGACGGCGCGCAGGCCGGCATCGGAGCCAGTGAGGGCGAGAGGGCCGAGGGGCGTGGAGAGGAAGGCGGTGGCATCCATAAGCCAAAAGTAGGGTGCGGGGTCGTACCCGGCAGGGCTTGCCCCCGCACCTTACACCAATACCGCCCGGGGCTTGCGCGCGGGCACGGCTTGGGTTATCACGGCCTGGGCCTGGAGCAGGGCTTCGGCGCTGGGCTGGTGCAGCACTCGGGCAGGGCCGGGCTGAGCGAGGTCGGCATCCCAGAGGCCGGACTGGTGCCACTGGTCGAGGTGGTCCCAGTCGGGGCGGTCGATGATGGGGTAGAGGCAGATGCCCTGCAGCGGCAGCCCTTCGCGGAGAATGGCGGCGCATTCTTCGGCAATCATGCGCAGCCACACGGGCCGGTCGATGCCGGGGTGGCTGGTTTCGGTGAGGGCGAAGGGGCGGCGGTAGCGCTTGTAGGCCGAGCGCAGCAGGTTGCGTAGGGGCACCCAGCGCGGGTCGGGCACCTGGTCGTTCCAGCCCAGCTTATTGGGGGTGCCGTTCTGCCACTGGTTGTCGTAGTAGTAGTTGAAACCCACGATGTCGAGCAGGTCTTCACGGCCGCCCAGCTCGGGGCACTTGCGGCCGGAGAGCATGTCGGTGGCCTGAAACTGGTTGTCGTGGGCTTCGCGGGCCCAGCGGCGCTCGCGGGGCGTGGCGTGCAGCGGCGGCACAATGTGCACCAGCGGCTCGGTGCTGAGCATGCGGATGCTGGGGTCGGCCTCGCGCAGGGCGTGAGCACCTTCGATGTAGGCGCGCATGAGGCCGTATTTCACGTCCCAGCCCTGGTGGTGGCAGTAGGGCGAGGTACCCCGGGCATCGCCCCCGAGCCAGGAAATGAAGCTGACCTCATTGATGGGCGTGACGATGAGCACGTCATCGGGCCGCACGGAGCGGTAGAAATCGACAAAGGCGCGGCAGAGCGCGGCAAAGCGCCGGGCAAATAGCGGGTGCAGCGGCGTGAGGTCGTCGGGGTAGCCGAAGTGGCACAGGTCCCACACCTGCTGGATGCCGTGGCGCTGCCCGGCGTCGAGCATGGTTTTCACCGTGCTGAAATCGTAGTGGTAGGGTGTTTTCTCAATTTGGGCCCAGCGGATTCCTTCGCGCACGGTGCGGACGTTGAAGGGATTGAGGGCGGTATAATCTTCGTCAATCAGCTGCAAATGGCCCGTGAGGGGCAGGAAATCGACGCGGTGGCCGAAGCAGTTGAGCTGGTCGGTGCACTCGTAGCCGCCCCACCAGAAGGAGCGAAACGGCGAGGCGACAGGGGTAGTAACTTTCATAGCAAGGGGCTGCGTGGAACAAGCGGCCGCCCGCATCAGCCCGGTAGCTGTGGCGGGCGCACGTTCTGTTTACCCCAAAATGGGCTCTAAGGTTAAAGTTGGGCTTACTGTAGCGCGGACTTTGTAGTCCGCGACCTGGGACCGTTGGACTCGCGGACTACAAAGTCCGCGCTACTTCTCGGTGGGCTGAACCAGGTTTTTAGCTTCGATGAAAATGCGCTTTACTTCAGGGTGTTCGGTCCGAATGGCATCCTGCAAATGCTCGACGGCACTGGCTACTTCGCCTGAAGTAAGGTCATCGGCAAACTGCACATCGAGGGCCAGAATCACGTCGTTCGGACCGAGATACATGGACAGCGGCGAGCGGATTTCGCACACCTGGGGTTGGGCGCGGGCAATGCGTTCCAGGTTGGCCAGCGTGACGGCGTCCACGCCGGTGCCCACCAGCAGGCCCTTGGTGCGGCCCACCAGAAAGATGGCCACGCCCATCAGCAGCAAGCCGATGGCAATGGACGCGCCCCCGTCGAAATAGGGATTATTCAGCAGGTGGCCCAGAAACACACCCAGCCCGGCAATGGCCAGGCCCACCAGTGCGGCCAGGTTCTCCATCACCGAAGCAAATACGGCCGGGTCGCGGCTGGTGCGCAGCATCTTCACAAAGCCCACGTTGCCGGTCGACTGGGCCAACAGGGCCTTCACAGAGAGGTAAAAGGCGATGCCTTCGAAGAGAAAGGAAAGGCCCAGCACCACATAGTTCCAGCCCGCGTCTTCGATGGGTTCGGGGTGCTGAATGTGCTTGATGCCCTCGTAGAACGACATGCCGCCGCCAATGGCGAAGATGAGCACGGCTACAATCAGGCCCCAGAAGTACAACTCCTTGCTGTGGCCAAAGGGGTGCTCGGCATCGGGCGGCCGCTGGCTTTGGGCGGTGCCGTAGAGCAGCAGGCCGCTGTTGCCGGTGTCCACCAGCGAGTGAATCCCCTCGGAAAGCATGGCCGACGAGCCGGTGAAATACGCCGCCACAAACTTGCTGATGGCAATGGCGACGTTGGCGGCGATGCCGCCGTAGAGCGAAAGTTTAGAAGCGTTAGCGTCGGCCATAAGGCGGGGTAATGATGGTAGTAAAGCCCAAAGAAAAGCCGGACGGTTACGCCGCGCGACTCGACAGCGACTTGGCTTCGATAAAAATGCGTTTCATCTCCGGGTATTTCGCCCGAATAACGTCCTGCAGGCTGTCAATAGCCTGTTCAATTTCCTCGGACGTGAGGTGGTGGTCAAATTCCACATCGAGGGCCAGAATCACATCGGCCGGGCCGAGGTAGGAGGTGAGGGGCGGGCCCACCTGGTCGATGTTGGGCTGGGCACGCACCAGGGCCTCGATGGCGTCCACCGTTTCATCATCTACGCCGGTGCCCACCAGCAGGCGCTTGGTTTTGTAGATGAGAAACAGCGCCACGCACACCAGCAGCAGGCCGATGGCAATGGAGGCAGCGCCGTCGAGGTAGGGGTTGTTGAGCAGATGGCCCAGGTACACGCCGGCCAGCGCAATCACCAGGCCCAGCAGCGCGGCCAAATCCTCGAGCAGAATGGCGAACACCGACGGGTCCTTGCTGCGGCGCAGGGAGTCCCAGAAGCCAGCGTCGCCGCGGTCGGCGTTGAAAGCCTTGAACGCCAGGAAGCAGGAAATGCCCTCGAAGACCAGCGAGAGACCCAGCACCCAGTAGTTCCAGGTGGGGTCGGTGATAGGGGCGGGGGTTTTGAGGTGCTCGATGCCCTCGTAGAGCGACATGCCGCCGCCCACCGAAAACACCAGAATGGCTACAATCAGGGCCCAGAAATACAGCTCCTTGCTGCGGCCAAAGGGGTGGCGCTTGTCGGCGGGCTTCTCGGCCTGGCGCACGCCATAAAGAATCAGTCCGCCGTTGCCGCTGTCCACCAGCGAGTGAATGCCTTCGGAAAGCATAGCCGACGAGCCGGTGAAATACGCGGCCACAAACTTGCTGGCGGCAATGGCGACGTTGGCCGCGATGGCCCCGTAAATGGCCAGCTTGGAAGAAGAACCCGGTGAACTCATGGCCCGGCTTACGCGGCGGGCGGGGCCGGGGTTGGTGGGCCTGCCCCAAAGCCATAAGCCGCACAATTGGGGCCGGAACTCTTCTGCATGACGGGATAAGGAAAAGAGTCGCCTTTATTATTCAGCATAAGATTACCTGCAATTAAGTATTGCAGCCCACTGGGGCGAACGTAATTTTGTGTTAGCTAGAATCATAGTGTATTACCTTTTCTTTTTAAAATATGCCCCTTCTTTACCGTGTACTGGCCTTGTTATTGTTGGCCTTGAGCATGCCCATGAGCACGCAAGCCCAGAAAATAACTGCCGGGCGGGAAACAACATTGAGCATTCGCTCCAATCGTACTCTTTGGGGCAGCGGCAACAATGGCAGTGGCCAGCTAGGCGATGGGAGTAATATCCAGCGCCCGACCTCTGTGCAAGTGGGCAGCGAAAGCAACTGGGCTAGTGTCAGCGGTGGCCAGTCGCATACAGCGGCGTTGCGAACCGATGGCACCCTCTGGACTTGGGGGGGCAATAGCTTTGGCCAGCTGGGCGATGGCAGTACTACCCCGCGTAACGCTCCTTCGCAGGTAGGTACCGCTACCACCTGGGTTAAGGTTAGCGCCGGCGGGTACCATACGCTCGCTGTTCGTTCCGACGGCACCCTCTGGGCGTGGGGTGATAATCAGTTTGGCCAATTGGGCGACGGCACCACTACTCAGCGCACTAGCCCTGTTCAAGTAGGTACGGCTACCAATTGGAAAAGTATCAGCGCCGGGTATCGTCATTCAGTAGCTGTATGCACCGACGGTACCCTCTGGGCGTGGGGCTTCAACAGTTCTGGCCAGTTAGGCGACGGGGGGTACACACAACGCACCAGCCCCGTTCAGGTAGGCACGGCCACCAACTGGGCCAGTGTGAGCGGAGGAGTAGAAAATACCGCAGCGGTGCGCCTCGACGGAACCCTGTGGACTTGGGGGAATAATCAGAACGGCCAGTTGGGAAATGGCAGTTTCACCGCTAACCCGGCCCCGACTCAGGTAGGGACTGCTACAAATTGGGTCGCCGTTAGCTTAACATATTATCACGTAGCGGCCGTTCGAGCCGATGGCACGCTCTGGACCTGGGGCCGCAACACTTACGGTGGGTTAGGCGATGGCAGCCGGAGCAACAGGAACAATCCTATGCAGGTAGGAGTCGCCACTACCTGGGTGGCTGTCGCAACCGGAGAATCCCACACCGTTGCTGCGCAAACCGACGGTACCCTCTGGACCTGGGGGTACAATGGCATGGGCCAGCTAGGAAACGTACTTGTCGCCACTAATACCGTAAGTGCACCCTTGCGAGTAGGCCCGGCCACTACCTGGGCTAGTGCCGGAGCCGGTGGCGACCATACCGTGGCTCGTCAGACCGACGGGACGCTGTGGACCTGGGGTAATAACGACAATAGCCAGTTGGGCGATGGTACCACTGCGCAGCGCTCTGTGCCGTCCCAAGTCGGGACGGTAAGCAGTTGGGCGCAAGTAGACGCTGGCAACTCCTTTTCAGCTGGTCGCCTCACCAACGGTACCCTCTGGGCCTGGGGCTATAACTGGACCGGGCAAGTAGGCGACGGCAGCACAACCCAGCGCAGCAGCCCCGTACAAGTAGGTTCGTTTACCGATTGGGCCACCTACAACACGGGTCCTTCTCATCAATTGGCACTGCGCACAAATGGTACGTTGTGGGCCTGGGGGTACAACAGCAACGGGCAACTAGGCGATGGCAGTACCACTGCGCGCACCAGCCCCGTTCAGATAGGCACGGCCACCAACTGGGCCAGCGTCAGTGCGAGTCCCAGCCATTCAGCGGCTGTCCGCACCGACGGCACCCTCTGGGCCTGGGGGTACAACTGGGCCGGGCAAGTAGGCGACGGCAGCACGACCCAGCGCACCGCACCCACTCAGGTTGGCACAGGTACCAACTGGGCAAGCGTCAGCACTGGAAACTCTTATACAATGGCCATTCGTACAGACGGAACCCTATGGGCTTGGGGATATAACAACAATGGGCAGTTAGGCGATGGCAGCACCACGCAGCGCTTGTCACCTACCCAGATAGGCACTGGCACCAACTGGGTCAGCGTCAGTACAGGCAATTCCCATACAATGGCCATTCGGGCCGATGGTACATTGTGGGCTTGGGGATATAACGGCAGTGCCCAACTGGGTGATGGTAGCACCACGCAGCGTACCAGCCCCGTTCAGATAGGCACGGCCACCAACTGGGCCAGCGTCAGTGCTGGCAGCAATCACACAGCGGCCGTCCGCACCGACGGCTCCCTCTGGGCCTGGGGTAATAATACATACGGCCAACTGGGCCAGGCAAATTCTATTGCCGAACCCATGGTGATGGGGACCAATACGGCTCCGTTGCCCGTCAGCCTTTCGCAGTTTGGGGCACGCCTTATTGAGCATGGAGCCGTGCGTGTAAGCTGGGCCACTGCAAGTGAGCAGCACAACGCCGGCTTCTGGGTGGAGCGGGGGCTCGGGGCTGGGAATGAATTTGCGGCCATCGGCTTTGTTACCGGAAGCAGCAATACCAGCAGTTTGCAAACCTATAGCTACCTCGACAATCAAGTGCCGGCTGGTGCTGCCATGGCTTACTACCGCCTGCGGCAACAAGACCTGGACGGTACAGTGCATTACTCACCGGTAGCAGCCGTTTCTTTAGCAGGAAAGCAGGAAGCAAATTCGGCAATTCTAGCTTCTCCTGTGCCTTTACGTGGCAATGCGCTTACACTGCATTTTGTCGTGGCTACGCCCGTTTCTGAAGCCCCGCTCACGCTTACCGATGCTAATGGCCGCGAGGTGCTGAGACGCTCCATAAGCGCCCCTGCTGGCACGGTTGTGCTCGAAGTTCCAGGGCTGGTAGACCTGCCTGCGGGCTTTTACATCTTGCACCTGGTACTCGACGGTCATCCCTGCCAAGTGAAGGTGATGAAAGAATAGCTATTCAAAGGCCATGTGCCAATGCCCCCGCAGCCTCGTGCTACGGGGGCATTTTATTGCTGGCAATGTCCTTCGCCCCTGACGGTGGCGTTGTCAGGCAGTAGCAACTGCCATTGCGGCGCTACTTTCGCTCCCATGTCCGCACCCACTTTGCAGCGCCGCCTCGGCCTGGTTCAAGCTACCGCCCTCAATATGATTGACATGGTGGGCATTGGCCCCTTTGTCACCCTGCCACTCGTCATGGGCTTTATGGGGCCGAATTTCCTGCTGGCCTGGCTGGTGGGCGCGGCCCTGGCCTCTGTCGACGGCCTCATCTGGAGCGAGCTGGGCGCGGCCTACCCCGAAGCCGGCGGCAGCTACCGCTTCCTCAAGCTGGCCTACGGCGAGCAGAAGTGGGGGCGCTACATGTCGTTTCTCTACGTCTGGCAGACGCTCATTCAGTCGCCACTGGTGCTGGCCTCCGGGGCCATCGGCTTTGCCCAATACTTCGGCTACCTCGTGCCCATGACTGAGTGGTGGCAGCCCAAAGCCGTAGCCGGCACGGTGGTTTTGCTGCTGATTGTGCTGCTCTACCGCCGCATCGAGGACATTGGCAAGCTGGGCGTGGCCCTGTGGGTGGGCGTGCTGAGCCTGATGGGCTGGCTGATTTTCGGCGGGGTCACGCACCCCAACCACCACGTCGATATTTTCCCGGCGGGCGGCTTTTCGGCCTTACCGGGCCTGCTGATTTCGGCCGCCATGGGCCAGGCGGCCGTCAAAACCATCTATTCCTACCTCGGCTACTACAATGTGTGCCACCTCGGGGCCGAAATCAAAGGACCGGAGAAGGTGATTCCGCGCAGCATTTTCCTGAGCATTTTGGGCATCGCGGCGCTGTATCTGCTCCTGAACTGGAGCGTGGGCACGGTCATCGGCTGGCAGGAGGTGCAGGGCTGGCAGGCCAGCGCCGGCGACAAATCGCAGTTCATCATCAGCGTGTTTATGGAGCGGCTGTACGGGCCCACGGCTGCCACCGTAGCCACGGCCATGGTGCTGCTGGTGGCGTTTGCGTCGTTGTTTGCGGTATTGCTGGGCTACTCGCGCATTCCCTACGCGGCGGCGGCCGATGGCGAGTTTCTGCCCGTGTTCGGCAAGCTGCACCCAACCAAGCAGTTTCCCTACGTGTCGCTGCTGCTGCTGGGCGGCGTGGGCTTCGTGTTCAGCTTATTGTTCCGGCTGGGGGAAGTCATTTCGGCCATTCTGGCCATGCGGATTCTGGTGCAGTTCGTGGGCCAGGCCGTGGGGCTGATGCTGCTCCGCAAGCGGCGCGGCACCAGCGCGCTGCCGTTCAAGATGCCGCTCTACCCGTTGCCCGTCATCGTGGCCATCGTTGTGTGGCTGTTCGTGTTCGTGGGCATCGCCCCGGCCGAGGTAACGTGGGGTGGCGTGCATTTCAAGCTCTATTTCCAGCTGGCCGCGCTGGGCATGATGGCGCTGGGCACTGGCGCGTTTCTTCTCTGGAGCCGGAGTTTGAAGCGGTGGCCGTTTGCGCGGTAGGCAATCAACCCAGGAAGCTGATTGCAAAATCAGCTAATGTAGAGACGCATACTTGCGTCTCGTCGTTGAACGGAAATGCTAGGTCCCTTTGTCGGTTGTTCACCGCCAAGACGCAAGTATGCGTCTCTACGCCGTTTTGGCGACTTCCTAAACAGCTTACTAACGCTCGGAATTAGCCCAGCCAATGCCCCAGCCCGCCCGCCACCAGCGCGCCGGTCAGGGTGTTGATAAAATTAACCGCATTGTTGCTCAGCACACCGCGCCGCTCCAGCGTAGCGCCCAGCACCGAGTCCATCAAATTACCGGCCGTGCCTGCCACCAGCAGCCACCCCAAAGCCGCCCCCCAACCAAAGCCCAAGCAGTAAGCCACTGCCAGCGCCGCCGTGCCGGCCAGCCCCAGCGCCGTGCCCTCCAGGCTCACCACGCCGTTTAGGCCGCGTGCATCGGGTCGTAGCGTGAGGATGTTGTAGTAGCGCCGGCCATACACGTTGCCCAATTCTGAGGACAGCGTATCGGCCGTGGCAGCAGCGAAGCTGCCGGCCAGCATGAGCTGGGCCAGCGGCGCAGCGGTCGGGTATTGCCAGGCGAGCAAGCCCAGCAGGCCGGCCACGCCGGCATTGGCCACCACTTGGCCGGCGGTGCGGCGGCCTTTATTCTCCTCGGCCAGTCCCAGGCGGCGCTTATCGGCCACGCGCCAGCTGGAGGCGGCCGTGCCCAGCCCAAAAAACAGGGCCAGCAGCGCCAGCCCCGTAAAGCCACTGCCCAGGTAAATCAACAGCCCCAGCGCCCCGCCGGTTGCGGCGGCAGCCGTGGTCAGCTTGCCCGCGCGCACGCTGTAAAACATGCCCAGCCCGAGCAAACCGAGCACCAAACCGAGCCGGAATAAATCCATTACCCCAGCCGCTTCTCGTAGCAGAAGAACCGCAGCCCCGGCCGAAACGCCAGCGTAATCTCGCCCGCATACCGGTAACCCAGCTTCGGAAACAGCCGCTGCGTGGCCGCGTTTTCGGAGTTGGTATCCACGCGCAACACCTGCAAGCCCTGAGCCACTGCCTGTCGCTCGGCCTCGGCCATCAGGGCCAGCGCCACGCCTTTGCCCTGGGTGGCAGGGTCCACGGCCAGGCGGTGCGTGACGAGGGCGGGCTCAGTCACGTCCCAGTCGGCCTGGGCGTATTCAGCGTCCTGGTCCTGGGTGAGGGCGGCCACGCCGGCCACCGCGCCATCCAACTCGGCCACCCAGAGGTGGTTTTGCGCGATGTCCGCCGTGAACACGGCCTCGTTCGGGTAGTCATCAGTCCATTGGAAATTGCCGCTGGCCTGCATCAGCGGCACCACGCGCCGCACCAAATCCAGAATGGCAGGAACATCGGCCAGGGTAGCGCGGCGGGTCGTGAGCATGTTTGAAATCAATTGATTAGCCCCGGTGCAGCACGGCGGCCGCTTCCTTAGCGAAGTAGGTCAGAATGGCATCGGCCCCGGCGCGCTTGATGCTGGTGAGCACCTCCATCATCGTGCGCTCGCCATCAACCCATCCGTTTTGGGCGGCGGCCTTTATCATGGCGTACTCGCCGCTCACGTTGTAGGCCGTTACGGGCAGGTTGGTGTGGTTTTTTACTTCCCGAATGATGTCGAGGTAGCTCAGGGCGGGCTTTATCATCACCATATCCGCGCCCTCGGCTTCGTCCAGCGCCAGCTCGCGCAGGGCTTCGAGGCGGTTGGCGGGGTTCATCTGGTAGCTTTTTTTGTCGCCTTTCTTGGGAGCCGACGACAGCGCATCGCGGAACGGGCCATAAAAGGCCGACGCGTACTTGGCCGTGTAGCTCATGATGCTGACGTGCGAAAAACCGTTCTCGTCCAGCACCCGCCGAATCCAGGCCACGCGGCCGTCCATCATGTCGCTAGGGCCGATGATGTCGGCCCCGGCGCGGGCCTGGGCCAGCGCCATTTGGCCCAGCACTTCGAGGCTGGGGTCGTTGAGGATTTCACCCGAATCGGGGTCCACCACGC
Source organism: Hymenobacter ruber (assembly GCF_054783255.1). Taxonomy (NCBI): domain Bacteria; kingdom Pseudomonadati; phylum Bacteroidota; class Cytophagia; order Cytophagales; family Hymenobacteraceae; genus Hymenobacter; species Hymenobacter ruber. Next base: position 951,126 of record NZ_BAAGQX010000002.1, on the reverse strand, counting down.
CGTCGTGGCCGTCGGAGCTGTAGGGGTCCATGGCCACATCGGTCATGATGACGACCTCCGGAAACTGGCGCTTGATATCGGCCACGGCTTTCAGGTAGAGGCCGTCGAGGTTGGTGCTTTCGCGGGCCATGGGGTCCTTCAGCACTTCGTTGATGTTGGGAAAGGGCGCGAAGGCTTTCACGCCCAACTCCACGCACTGCCCGATTTCGTCAATCACGCGGTCGGCCGTGAAACGGAAAATGCCGGGCATCGACTTGATTTCCTCGGTCTGGTTCTGGCCTTCGGTGATGAAGACGGGGTAGATGAAATCGTGGGCGGTGAGGCGGGTTTCCTGTACCATGTCACGAATGACGGCGGACTTGCGGTTGCGGCGGGGGCGGTGGGTTGGAAGCATTTATTGATAGGCCCAAACAATGAGCTTGGGCGTGTAAAGATGAAAAGAGACGATGCTTAAAAAGCAAAACGAGCCCGCAAAGTTCGGCCCGAAACCTTACCGCTGCCCAAACGGGTCGATGTATGCTACCAGCACCGCCAGCGCTGCCGCGCCCGCCAGAATCCCCCACACCAGCCCGCCGCCGCTCAGCAGCAGGCCCAGCAGGGCAATGGGCAGCACCACCAGCCCCAGCACCCCCAGCACCGTGGTGCCGAGGCCGACCTCAGCCGTAGCATGGTGCCGGGCCAGTAGCGGCCGACGGTGCATAGCAGCGGGGCGCATAATGGGTAGGGGAGCAATAGACATATTTTCAGTTGATGCCACTACCGGCCCGGGCTGTGGCACCGTGCGGCGCTGCTTCCGGGTTACAGGTGAAGAAATCGCCGATTGAGCGACTGGTTTGGCAGAGGCCATATTCATTGATACCGCCGCCGACTCTTGTGCCGCGGCCGGTGTGTTAGCCGCTTTCACCTCCCGCGCCCGCCCCGGCATCGGCTGAAACGAGAAGCTGGGCCGGCTGCTCTGACAGCCGCTGGCCAAACCGCCAACAACGACCAGCAAAGCCAGCAAACGGGAGTGAAACAAGCGAGGGCGCGTAGCAAAAAGCATAGAAGAAAGCCAGAAGTAAGGTCTGCGCAGGGCTGTACGAATATTGGCCGGTTTCCGCTACCCGGCGGCCAGTTTTTGCGCCGCCTGCCAGCCGATGCCCGCGCCCAGGGCCACGCCCATGCCGTTGCAGCGCACGGCGGCCAGCACCCCTGGCCGCACCCAATCAATAATGGGAGCCAGCGCCGGCCCAAACCCCATCACCCCGCTCCAGCGGTAGTCAATGCGGGGCCGCCGGCCGGGCACAATCACCTCGTGCAGCAGGTTTTCGAGGTAGTGCTGCACGGTGGGCGTGAGGCCGGGGGCGGTGGTTTCTTCGGCCACGAAATTAAGGTTGCGCCCACCGCCGAGCAATACCCGGTGGTCGGCCAGCTGGCGGAAATAAGCGTAGCCGTGGTCGTAATGGAACGTGCCGGGCAGCTGCACGTCGGGCAGCGGTTCGGTCACCAGCACCTGGCCGCGGCCGGGCGTCACGGCCAGTTCCGGCAGCAGCTCGGTGGCGAAGGCATTGGTGGCCAGCAGCACCTGGCCGGCCGCCACGGTCGCGCCGTTGGCCAGGTGCAGGTGGTGGCCGGCGGTGCTGCTTTCCACGCTTTCCACGGCACAGTCGGTGAGCACGGGCACATCAGCAGCCCAGGCGCGGGCCAGCAGGGCGCGCATCATGCGGCCGGCATCGAGGCTGCCTTCGTGCTCGTTTTTGAGCAGCGTACCTACGCCGCCAAAACCGAATTGCCCGGCCTCTGCACTGGCATCACTGAAGGTGCGGGCATGGCCAGTCACCGGGGCCAGCAGCGCGTTGAAATAATCGATTTTGTCCCGGCACTCGGCCGCTAACGCTGCTTCTTCGTAACGAAAAAGCTCGTAGCCGCCCACTGGCCGGTAGTTCAGCGCGGCATCGCCCAGCAGCTCACGCAGCCGCGCCAGCCCGGCCCAGCGAGCGGCCACCACTGCCTGCAAGTCGCCACGCTTTTCCTGCTCAACCAACTCCGAAATAGACCCAAAACACGCGAATCCGGCATTTTTGGTCGAAGCGCCGCTGGGCAGCGGGCCGCGCTCCAGCACCACCACGCGCCAGTCGGGCCGCTGCTGCTTGAGGTAAATAGCAGCGGTGAGCCCCACCAGCCCCGCGCCAATGATGGCTGCATCGGCCGGCCCGAAAAAGGACTGATGCTCCCAATAGGACAGGTTGGCCGTTGGCATGAGGCAAGGGAAAGGCTTGTCATCCTGAGCGCAGCGAAGGACCTTATCACGATTAAACGACTTATTCGGGCGTGATAAGGTCCTTCGCTGCACTCAGGATGACAGATTGCGCTTAAAATGCCAGAATCACCTCCTCAATCACATCACAAGCCGCGTGCAACTGCGCCTCCGTAATCACCAGCGGCGGGGCGAAACGGATGATGTCGCCGTGCGTGGGCTTGGCCAGCACGCCGCGCTCCATCAGCGTCACGCACACGTCCCAGGCGGTGCGGCCGTCCTCGGCAGGAATAATCACCACCGCATTCAGCAGGCCTTTTCCCCGCACCAGGTCCACTGTTTCCGGCCGTTGGGCCTGCACCTGGCGCATCCGCTCGCGGAAGATTTCGCCCAGCGCAAACGCCTTTTCGGCCAGCTTTTCCTCGGTCAGCACGTCCAGCGCGGCGCGCATCACGGCGCAGGCCAGCGGGTTGCCGCCAAACGTGGAGCCGTGCTGTCCGGGCTGAATCGTGAGCATGATAATGTCATTGGCCAGCACCGCCGATACCGGCATCACCCCGCCGCTCAGGGCCTTGCCCAGAATGAGAATATCGGGGTCGACGCCCTCGTAGTCGCAGGCCAGCATGCGGCCCGTGCGGCCCAGCCCGGTCTGAATCTCATCGGCGATAAACAGCACGTTGTGCGCCTGGCAAATGGCCGCCGCCTGCTTCAAATACCCTTCCGAAGGCACCATTACGCCCGCCTCGCCCTGAATGGGCTCCACCAGAAACGCGCAAACGTGCGGCTCTTTCACCGCCTCTTCCAGCGCCGCCAAATCATCATACGGCACCACTTGGTAGCCCGGCATATACGGCCCGAAACCGCCCGTGCTGTCGCCATCGGTGCTGAAGGAAATGATGCCCGTGGTGCGCCCGTGAAAGTTGTGCTCGGCCACGATGATGCGGGCCATATTGGGCGCGATGCCCTTCTCCTGGTAGCCCCACTTGCGGGCCAGCTTCAGGGCGGTTTCCACGGCCTCGGCCCCGGAGTTCATCAGCAGCGCCTTGTCGTAGCCAAATAGCTCGCACAGCTGCTTTTCGGCCGCGCCCAGCTGGTCATTAAAAAATGCCCGCGACGTAAGCGTGAGCTGCTGCGCCTGCTTCGTGAGTGCACCGATAATCCGCGGGTGGCAATGCCCTTGGTTAACAGCTGAATAAGCCGAAAGAAAATCGAAATATTGTTTGCCGTCCACGTCCCACAGGAGCGGGCCTTCGCCCCGGCTTAGCACTACGGGCAGCGGGTGGTAGTTGTGGGCACCGTACTGGTCTTCGAGCTGCATGAGCTCGGCGGCGCGGCTGGACGTGGCGGTGGGGGAAGCGGTGGCGGACATGGCAAGGGTGGGAATTGGTGAGGCCCGAAATTACGGATTTTCGCCCCGCCCGCCGCGCGGCCTTAGCGCAGCCGCATGCCTTCTACCTGGTGCGCGGTGTCGGTGTAGCGGCCCACGTAGTTGCCTTCTTCGCGGCCGCTGGCCCGCAGCAGCGTCCAGTCCACCACGGCAGTTTCGGGGAAAGTTACCGGCGTGGGCTCGGCCGGCGTGGCCGATGCGGCGGTGGTTTCGGGCAGCAGCAGCGCCTGCACCGTGTTGCCGTGCCAGCCCAGCACTCGCGCCGAGGCTTGTCGGAAGCTGGTATCCGTGGCAATCACCCGCACCGACAGCAAAAACTGGTCGCCGATGGGCAGGCCGGCCAGGAATTTTTTCTTGGCCTGGGGCAGCGTGCGCAACGCCTCGCGCACCGGGTCGGCCAGGGCGGTTTCGTCGCGGGCCAGGGCCGGGCGCACCCCGGCCGGAGCCGTGGCCGCCGTCAGCACCACCGGTACGGGGGCCTGCGCAACGGTAGGCAAAGCAAACAGCGCCGTAGCCCCCACCAAGAGCGATAACGTGAAACCAGTAGGCGTTTTCATAGAATGAATAGCAAATTTCAGTAGCACAAGGTACAACACGCCAGCCATTGAACGCCGCCGGCTCTAACTTTGATTCACCGATGCCCGCTCCCGTTCCTCAGCCGCTCCAGCCCGGCGATTTTTATTACACGCCCGAAGGCTACCTCGTCTTCACTGAGCAGTACCACCGCCGCCGGGGCAGCTGCTGCCAGAGCGGCTGCCGCCACTGTCCCTGGAAATTTCGGCCCAAACCAGGCGCTCAGGGCGCATCCGGCGGGAAATAAGGGCGGGGTGTTTGGTGAATGCCAGACTTTTGCCGATATTTGCGGCCCGTTTCCCTGCTTTGTAAATAATTTAACCCTCCGATATCATGGCCCGTGTTTGTGATTTGACCGGCAAGCGTACCCGCGTTGGTAACAACGTTTCGCACGCTAACAACAAGACTAAGCGCAAGTTCTACCCGAACCTGCAGAAAAAGCGCTTCTACATCCCCGAGCAGGATGCTTGGGTGACCCTGAAAGTTGCTACGTCCACCATCCGCACCATCAACAAGAACGGCATCATGTCGGTCCTGAAGAAGGCCAAGGAGCAGGGCTTCATCGTTTACTAGATTAAAGTGATGTTGCGGCGAAACGTTGGCTGAAAAAGTCGGCTCTTCGCTTCAAATTTTCAAAGCCAGCGCCGATACGGTTGTCTTTCCAGGCAACCGTATCGGCGCTGGCTTTGTCTGTTGGCGGCTACCTTGTCTGGTAGTCTGATTGTTCCCGCCAAATCCTGCTGCTTATGTCGCTCCGGTTATCCTCCCGCTTCCTGTCGCCTTGGCCGTGGCCCCAAGCATCTTCAGTCATTTTTGCCGGTTTGCTGGGGCTGCTAAGCTTCGCCGCTGCCGCTCAGGCCCCAGTTTCTATCCCCGAGCCGCTGAACAGCAACCCCGCCCCGGCGCGGCCCACCGATTTCCTCTCGCCCGCCTTCCACAAGCAGCGGCGCGAGCTGCTGCGGGCCCAAATGCCGCCCAACAGCGTGGCCGTACTTTTCGCCGCGCCCGTCCGCAACCGGGCCAACGACGTGGACTACATCTACCACCAAACCCCCGATTTTCACTATCTCACCGGCTACGAAGAGCCCGATGCCGTGCTGCTGCTCTTCAAAGAGCCGCGCACCGTAGGCGGCCAGCCTGGCGTGACCGAGGCCATCTTCACGCAGCCCCGCGACCCGCGCCGCGAATCCTGGACCGGCCGCCGCTTGGGCGCGATGGGCACCAAGAACCAGCTCTTGCTTCAGTTTGCGGCTGACAACAAAGATTTCGAGGCCGCTGGTATTAAGTGGAATGATTTCGATAAGGTGCTGTTCAATGGCCTGCCCACCGATGCCCGCGACGATGCCGAAAATCCCGCCGACCTTTTCAGCCTGGTTAACACTTTTCGCCAGCAGGCCGGCCTGGTCAACAATTACAATCCCACGGTTTCAGACGCCGAAAACCTGACCCGTCGCTACGGGCTGCGCAATGGCAAAGAAGCCGCCAGCTACCTCGGCGAAGCCGTGAAGAAGAACCCGGCCCTGGCAACCTCGCCTCTGCTAAAAGATTTCCTGGCTGCCACCACCGATGCCGCCCGCAAAGCTGCCATCGAAGCGCACCCACCCGGCCGCCTCGATGATGCCACGCTGGGCGAGAAGCTCGGCGACCTGCGCGCCATCAAAACCCCTGAGGAACTGGCTTTGCTGCGCCGCGCCATTCGCATCAGCGCCCAAGGCCAGCGCGAAGTAATGAAGCTGCTACGCCCCGACATGGGCGAAATGGAAGTGCAGGGCCTGCACGAGTACGTGTACCGCCGCTACGGCGCCGAATTCCAGGGTTACCCCAGCATTGTGGGTGGCGGGGCCAACGGCTGCATCCTCCACTACGAAACCAACGACCGCCAGCGCCTCGACAACGACCTCGTGCTCATGGACTGCGGGGCCGAATACCACGGCTACTCCGCCGACGTCACGCGCACCGCGCCGCCCTCCGGCACCTTCAGCCCCGCCCAGCGCCAGATTTACGAGCTGGTGCTGGCCGCCCAGGAAGCCGGCTTCGCCGCCTGCCGCCCGGGTGCCAATTTCGATGCCCCCAACAAGGCCACTCAGGAGGTAGTAGCTGCGGGCCTCGTCAGGCTCGGCATCATCAAAAAGAAGGAGGAATTCCGCAGATACTACCCCCACGGCGCCAGCCACTACCTCGGCCTCGACGTGCACGACAGTGGCAGCTACGGCCCGCTGATGCCCGGCAACGTCATCACCGTCGAGCCCGGCATCTATATCCCCGCCGGCTCGCCCTGCGACCCTAAGTGGTGGAATATTGGTGTGCGCATCGAGGATGACGCCCTCATTACCGCCACTGGCTACGAGAATCTCTCGGCCGAAGCCCCGCGCACGGTGGCCGATATTGAGAAGCTGATGGCCGAACCCAGCGCGCTGGAAGGCTTCAAGTTGCCGGAATTGAAGTGACCAGGAGCATGAGCTAGCAATTATGCTCCATTCGTTTATGCGACAGGTACTTTGCATTTTCCAAAATTCCCCGTACCTTTGCAGTCCTAAATTTTAAAACACACACCCCCGTCGAGATGGCCAAGAAAGGAAACCGGGTGCAGGTTATCATGGAATGCACCGAGCATAAAACCTCGGGGATGCCGGGCACCTCGCGCTACATCACCACCAAGAACCGCAAAAACACCCCTGAGCGCATCGAGTTGAAGAAATTCAACCCCATCCTCAAGAAAATGACCGTTCACAAGGAAATTAAATAACCTGAACAATGGCTAAGAAAGTAGTTGCTACGCTGAAAACCACCGAAAACGCCAAGAACTGGGCTAAGGTGATTCGTGCCGTGAAATCGGAGAAAACCGGTGCTTACACTTTCCGTGAGGAAATGGTATTGCTCGACAAAGTGCAGGATTACCTGGCTACCGGCAACAAATAGTTGCTGGCCGGGTTCGGCTTTGTAAAAGTTTAAAAAGTCCCACCTTCGTGGGACTTTTTGCGTGTAGGGGTATCACCCCGCTCCAATATCTCCCCTCCCTATGGGCCTCTTCGATTTTTTTAAAAAGGACAAGGAAACTCCTGCCCAGCAAGCCTCGCTTGATGCCGGCTTGGAAAAGACCAAAACCAACTTCTTTGAGCAGTTGAGCAAGGCCGTGGTGGGCAAAAGCACCGTGGACGAGTCCGTGCTCGACGACTTGGAAACGCTGCTGGTGCACGCCGATGTGGGCATTGAAACCACGGTGAAGGTTATTGACCGCATCGAGGCCCGCGTGGCCCGCGACAAGTACGTGAGCACCGGCGAGCTCGACCGCATCCTGCGAGAAGAAATCGCCGGCCTGCTCGAGGACAATAAGTCCGGCTCCATGGCCGTGCTGGACCGCGCAGGTAGCACCGGTCAGCCCTTCGTCATCATGGTAGTGGGCGTAAACGGCGTGGGCAAAACCACAACCATCGGCAAGCTGGCCCACCGCTTCCACTCCGCGGGCAAAAAGGTGGTGCTGGGTGCAGCCGATACCTTCCGCGCCGCCGCCGTCGACCAGCTTATCATCTGGGGGCAGCGCGTGGGCGTGCCCGTGGTGAGCCACGGCATGAACACCGACCCCGCCTCCGTGGCCTTTGATGCTGTAAAAACCGGCGTGGAAATGGGCGCCGATGTCATCATCATCGACACCGCCGGCCGCCTGCACAATAAGGTGAACCTGATGAACGAGCTGAGCAAAATAAAGCGCGTGATGCAGAAGATGATTCCTGACGCCCCACACGAGGTACTGCTGGTGCTCGATGGCAGCACCGGACAGAATGCCTTCCTGCAAGCCAAGGAGTTCACCAAAGCCACCGAAGTCACGGCCCTGGCCATTACCAAGCTCGACGGCACGGCCCGCGGCGGCGTGGTGATTGGCATTTCGGACCAGTTCAGCATCCCGGTGCGCTACATTGGGGTGGGGGAGAAGATGACCGACTTGCAGTTGTTTGACCGCCACACGTTCGTCAATTCGCTGTTTAAGAAATAAGCACGGCCGGTCAGCGTTGGTGACGAGCGAGTGGGCCGGGAATTTTGCTGCCCCGCAAGCGCTTAGTAAGCCATGCTTCGTTATAACTCTTTTATGCAGCGCCTCCCGCTCTTCCCGACTTTATGCTTGCTGCTGGGCGTGACGGCGTGCGGCGCCAAAAACGACGACCAGCCCCTCATTCCCTACGCGCCGGTGAACCTAAGCCTGGTACTCACCAACCAGGAATACGTGAACCTGCGCGCCAATAATGGGGCCGTGACGCTGCCCGTGAAAGGCCCGGCTGGTACCGGTGGGGTGAAGGGCGTAATTGTGGTTCGCCAAAACGCCAGCACCTATCTGGCATTCGAGCGCAACTGTCCTTACCGTCCGTACGACGCCTGCGCCACCGTCAGCCTGGACAAGTCGCGGCTCTTTATGCGCGATTCGTGCTGCAATTCTCAATTTGATTTACAGGGCCAAATAACCGGTGGGCCGACGCCCCGGCCGCTTAAACAGTACAGTACCAGCCTGCAAGGCAATATTCTCAACATTACGAACTGAGTTGCCGCAGATTTTTTTGAAAAAAAACGGATTGAGGCTTGTGTATCTTCAAAAGCCCGTTGTAGATTTGCACTCCGAAACAACAACAACCGGGTTTCGGACTAGAAAAAAGCTTCCTTAGCTCAGCCGGTTAGAGCATCTGACTGTTAATCAGAGGGTCCCTGGTTCGAGCCCAGGAGGGAGCGCTACGACAGAAAACACCCGCCGATAACCGGCGGGTGTTTTTGCGTTTATGCCATTTTGAGGCAGTTAAGGCGTTTTTGAGGAAAGCGGCGGCTTGGAAGTTCGGTCATGTTCGGTTATTTTTGAATGTAAACCGGGACAGGAACCGGGAACAAAACCGGGACATAACCGAGAATCATGCTTCGCCCTACCCCCTACAAAAGGAAAATCAGCGTGCGGCTGTACCCGCGGCTAGCATCCACCAACCAAAGCGGCTTTTGCCCCGTGCGCCTCACGGCGCGGTGGCATGGAGAAGAATTACAGGTAGATACGGGCGAAATCATCCTTCCTCAGCGGGAAGGCAGGGATGGTGAGATAGAGCTACTGTGGCATAGCGAATCCCAAACCGTGATGAGCGGGCGCAAGCTGACGGCGAAAGAGGAAGGCACAGTACCTACTCATCCAGATTTCCACTACAACATCAACTCTCGGCTATCCAAGATGGTCAAGCAGGTAGTAGATACTTTTAACCGTCTCTGGGATGCAGCGCCGTTTGAGAAGGTGAGCAAGGCGGCCATGTTCGCTGAATTGCTGCCGGCCGAAGTCCGGTCAGTGGCTGCGCCTGCTCCGGTAAAAATGGGAGTGACTCGCACCTTCCGACAAGTGCTGGAGGAATGGAAAGCGGAAAACCGTAACCTAGCCAAGGATTCGTTGCGCAAGTATGACCAACTGGCCACGATGATGGAAGTATGGCGGCCTGAGCTACGGCCGGAGCAGGTGACGCAGAAAGTAGCCAAAGAATACCAGCAGCACCTGCTGGACCTGCAGAAGTCTGATGCTACTATCAAGATACATTTTGCCGGCATCCGCAAATGCCTGGAGCAACTGAACCTGAAAGCTGACATGGCCTGGCTGCAATACTCGGCCAAGAATGCACCGCAGTTGGATTTGGAGATGGAAGAGGTTCGCCGGCTCATCAGCTGGCGGCCGACTTCGGAGGCGCTGGCCGAGGAGCGGGACCGGTGGCTGTTTCAGATGTTCAGCGGGCGGCGGTATGAAGACCTGGAGAAGTTCGACAAGCGCGAGCGAATCATGCTGACGTTGGGAGATGGCACGAACGTACCAGCGCTATTGCACGCGCAGGGCAAGACGGGGAATGACGCAGCGGTGCCGCTGCCACCTATCGCCGTGAAGATTGGCGAGCACTGGAACTGGCATTTTCCGGCTCGCACCTGGCAGCAGCGCGGGGACTTGATTAAGGAAATTGCAAAGCAGGCCGGGCTGACGCGGGAATGGGACGACCGGCTGATTACGGGTGGCAAGGTGGTGCACAACTGGCGGCCGATTCATCAGGTCATCGGCACTCACACGGCGCGGCACACGGCCGGCACGTTGCTCAAACAAGTCAGCGGCGGAAATAAGGCCCTCGCCAAGATGGTGCTGGGGCACGCCGATGAGGACGTAACGGACCGGTATGCCAAGGACAAGGCCCGGCTGCTGGCTCCGGCTGTGCTGGAGGCGTGGCAGAAGATATTGGGCGAGTGGTACGATGGGGTGCCAGTGCGGTAGTTGTTACTTGTAAGCCTACTTGTAAACGCCATTTACAAGTAGGCTTGTTTATGAACTGCCTGAAACCTTACCTGAAAGACTACCTGAAACCTTGCAAGTGACCTTTCAAGTAGTCGCGGCGCAATACGCTAGCGGTGGGTGCGAAGTGCCTGCAGACTGCCTCCGTCCTGCCTTCAGCTCCGGTTGAGGGCGGCGGTTACTTCGGCCTCGGGGAGGCTGGTGTACTGGCAAAATTCGGCGACAGAGACGTAGGCGCGGGTGGGCTTGCGCAGCTGAGTGCGGATACGCTGTAATAGGCGCTTGCCGGCGTCGTAGCCGGTGCCAGTGAGTTGGGCAACGTCTTTGGGATAGAGGCAAACCTGGGGCATGTGGGGGCGAATTGGGACTACTTGGACAGACGAATATACAACGGCTAAAAGCCGGCTGTAGGTTCGTGCTATGAAAGATAAAGCGCTGTTTTTCAGTGGGTGGTTGCTAACGGTTGCGGCTGGTTTCGGCTTGGGTGAAGCGGCTGTTGAAAGCTTGGCTTTGGGCCGCCGCGCAAGCGCAGCGCCGAAAGAGGAAGTGAGTCGGGTGGTGCGGGTGGTCGATGGCGACACCTACGACGTGCTGGCTAGCAGCACCATTTACCGGGTGCGGCTGCTGGGTGTGGACGCCCCGGAGCAGGACCAACCATTTGGGCACCAGGCGGCCGACTCAGTAGCGCGGCTGCTGGGCCCTAAGCAACTGGTGCTATTGACGCGGCAGGGCGCGGACCTGTACGGGCGGACGCTGGCCTCGGTGCGACTGCCCGTAGCCGGCGGCTCAGCCCTGGCGCTTGATTCTTTGCTGGTCGTGCGCGGCTGGGCGTGGGCCTGGGACCCGAAGCATCGGGTAGCAGGCCGTAGCGTGCAGCAAACAGCGGCTGTAGCGGCCCGGCTGGGGCTATGGAAGTGCGGAGCCGCCGGAGTGCTCACGCCGCGCCAGTGGCGACAATTCAACTACAAAAACAAGCGGCGTTACGGGGTGGGCTGCACCTGGTAGCAAGGTCGCAGAGTGCAAGCAGCCATTTTCAACGACTTTTCCAACTTTTAACAGCTTACCACTATGGCACGTCAAACGGGCATTATTGGCATCCAGGGCACCGTAGGTGGCTTGGTGTTCAGCAAAAACGGGAACATTTCCCAAAAGCCGCAAGGCGATAAGGCGGCCTTCGCCAACGCCCCGAGCCGGGCGCGTACCCGCGAAAACGCGGCCGAATTTGGCCTGGCCGCCAAGTACAGCAAACTGCTCCGCGACTCGCTGCGCGTGGCTATTGCTTCGGCCAGCGACAGTCAGCTGGCGGCCCGTCTCACGAAAGTGATGCGCGAAGTCATCGGGCTCGATGATACGAATGACCGGGGCCAGCGCGTGTTCGATGCGGGCAACTCGGCTCCGCTGCTCGGCTTCAACTTCAACGCGGGGGCCGGCATCGGCCAGACTATGTACTTCCCTTACGAGGTGACGGGCGCGGGTGCTGATGTAACCATGAGTATTCCGGCGCTGAATCCGGCTTCGGATATTGCCGCTCCGCAGGGCGCTACGCACTTCGAGGTGGTGTTTGCTGCTTCGGACTTGGATATGGAGACGCTAACCTACACTAACGGCGTGGTGGCGGCTCCGCTGGGCATCCTGCCCATCAACAGCGCGGCCTTAGCCAACCAGTCGGTAGTGGCCAGCTTTCCGGCTGCTCCGGCGGCGGCTAACCTGGTCGTGGGCGTGGTGGGCATCAACTTCTACCAGCAGATTAACGGCAAGTTCTACGCCCTCAATAACAACAGCACCAACCCGCTGGCGATTGAGTACGTGGCCTAACGCTGGGGCACCCTGGTACCGAGCGGCCGGCCATTAACGGCTGGCCGTTCTTTTTTCAACCCTTCCATTTTACTCATTATGGCACTTACTGCCTATCAAACCCAATTCAAGCGGCGCATGAAGCGTGCCATCAGCCTACGGGCTAAAGCCGACCGCAAGGCTCGGCGTTACACTCAGCTGCTGGCTGATGCCATTGGCGCGGCTGAGGACGCGGCTACGCAGATGAACGAGCTCAACCAACTCTATAACGTGGACGTGAGCACCTACACGCTGCTCACGCAGGCGCTGCACGCCAACAGCGGGCAGGAAGTGCTGGTGGACCACCTGGCGCAGAGCGCGCCCGGTGAGGAAGCCGTGTTGTTCAACCAGGTGCCGGACGGCAATGGCGGGCAGCCGCTGCCGGCTAATCCGCTGTTTGGAGAGCTGGTGGCGGGTACGCCAATTACCCCGCCGGCGCAGGCCGCTAAGGCTGCGGCCCCGGAAAAGGATACGGCGCCGGATACGCAGGCATCGGAATCCTTGGGTTAGCAACTGCCCATCAATAACCGGTAAGGCCGGCTCCTACTCGTTAGGGGCCGGCCTTTTGCATTGACAGGAGCGAGAGAAGAATGGAATACTGATTCTATAGACAGTATCTGGAGAACCTTTGGCGGAGCCTGGCCATAGCTGTGCGGAGATTCTTGCGACACTGTCGCAATAATTGGGTTGGCTGCCAGGGCGGTGGAGGGGACTTGTGCTAGTAGTTTTGAAGTCAGCGACAAAATCAGCACTTCCTTGCGCGGCGGGTGCGACTTTGCGTGTTCAAACGCCTAAACAATCTACCTATTGGAAACTGGCCACTACGAAACCCTCGTCACGCAACAGCTGCGGGGCCAGCTTGCTACTTTAGAAACGGCGGTTTACGCTATTGCGGAAAAGAGGCTGGGGGCGGACGACGCCGCGGTGTTCATCACGCGGCACCTGACGCAGCTGCTGGGCAGCGTGCTTGGGCAACTGGCCAAGAATGAAGAGGTGGGTGAGCAGTTGATGCTGGCCAATGGCATAATCGCCTATCTGCAGGAGAAGTCGGATGTGTTGGCGGCGGGTAGCCACCTAGCCCCGGAAGGGCAGTTGCTGCGGGCGGTGCTGCCGCGGCTGCAACTGCCGCTGGCCGCGCAGCACGATTTGGGCAAGCACTTGGATGGGGTAGAGCCGGCGCTGCGGTTTTCGCAGAGCGACCTGTTCAGCGGGGGCAATTCGGAGCTGTCGTTGGAAGCCGAGTTGAAAAAGGAAATTGCGACGGCTGACCGCATCGACTTCATCGTGAGCTTCGTGAAATGGAGCGGGCTGCGGCTGTTGCTGCCCGCGCTCCAGGCGTTTGCCGAGCAAGGCAAGCCGCTGCGGCTGCTCACGACCACCTACATGGGCGCCACCGACCAGAAGGCGGTGGATGCGCTGGCCGCGCTGCCGGGGGCCGAGTTGCGCATCAGCTATAACACGGCGCACGAGCGGCTGCACGCCAAAGCCTACCTGTTCAGCCGCAACTCGGGGTTTGATACGGCCTACATTGGGTCGAGCAACATGAGCCGCTCGGCGCTAACCAGCGGGCTGGAGTGGAACGTGAAAGTGACGGCGCAGGACAACGCGGCGATATTGAACAAGTTCCGGGGCACGTTTGAGACCTACTGGAACTCGCCGGAATTCGAGGCCTATAGCAGCTCGCCCGAGCAGCGGCTGAAGCTGGCCCGGGCCCTGCGCCAGGAGAATAGCGGTGCGGCGGAGCCCGATTCATTGCCCAACTTCCGCATCCGGCCGTTTCCCTACCAACAAGAAATTCTGGACCGCCTTGCGGTGGAAAGGAGCCTGCGAGGGCACTTCCGCAATCTGGTGGTGGCGGCAACGGGCACGGGGAAAACGGTGGTGTCGGCGTTTGACTACGCCCGCTTTGTCAAGCAGTTTACCACGCTGCCGCGGCTGCTGTTTGTGGCGCACCGGGAGGAGATTCTGCGGCAGGCCCGCGCCACGTTTCGGCACATTCTGGGGGAGGCCAACTTTGGAGAATTGTGGGTGGGAACGGAGCAGCCCATTCAGTTTGAACACCTGTTTGTGTCGGTGCAGACCTTCGCGTCGCGGCTGGATTTCTTTCAGCAAACTATTCCGCGGGACTATTATCAGTACCTGGTGATTGACGAGGTGCACCACTTGGCGGCGGCTTCTTACCGGCCCATCCTGGCGTGGTTTCAGCCCACCATTCTGCTGGGGCTGACGGCGACTCCTGAGCGGGCCGACGGGGAGAGCATCCTGCCGGACTTCGATAACACCATTGCGGCGGAAATCCGGTTGCCGGAAGCCATTGCGCGGGGGCTGTTGGTGCCATTTCAGTATTTCTGCATCACTGACCCGGTAGATTACCGCAACGTGCGGTGGACCAACGGGCGCTACGCCGCCGAAGACCTGACCAACGTGTACACCGGCAACGATGTGCGGGTGAGTGCCATTGTGGGCGCCCTGCAACGCTATTTGCTGGCGCCCCACCAAGCGCGGGCCCTGGGCTTCTGTGCCACGCGGGAGCATGCGCGGCTAATGGCGGCCAAGTTCCAGGCGGCGGGCTTGAATGCCAGCTACCTGGCCAGCGGCGATACCACGGCGGAGCAGCGCCGGGCGGCGGTCGCGCAGCTGCGGCGCGGGGAGCTGAACTACCTGTTCGTGGTGGATATTTTCAACGAGGGTGTGGATATTCCCGAAGTGGATACGCTGTTGTTTTTGCGGCCCACGGAAAGCCTGACGGTGTTCCTGCAGCAGTTGGGCCGGGGGCTGCGCCTGCATGAGAGCAAGGAGTGCCTCACGGTGCTGGACTTTGTGGGGCAGGCCCGGCAGGAGTACAGCTACGAGCAGAAATTCCGGGCACTGCTCGGGCGCACCGGTGGTTCGGTGCTGAGCGAAGCGGAGGCCGGCTTTCCGCGGTTGCCGGTGGGGTGCAGCATCCAGATGGAGCGCGAAGCCATGCGGTTTATTCTCGACAACATCCGGGCGGCCACCGGTGAGAACGTGCGGGTGCTGGAGCGGCGGATACGCGGCTTCTCCTTAGAAAGCGCGCTGCCGCTCACGCTGGCCACCTTTTTGGCGCACACGCATTTTGCGCTGGTGGACATTTACCGTACGCGCGGCGACCGGGGTTGGACGGCGCTTAAGGTCCGGGCGGGGGTGCTGGCTCCGTCAGAGTTGGCGGCCACGGAAAAGCAGCTGGTGGGCAGTGTCTGGCGGTTGGCGCAAGCCAATGGGCCCGCTTTTCTGGCCTTTGTGCGGCGGGTGTTTGAGGCGACGGAAGCATTGCCACAACTGCTGAAGCTGCCGCTGGGCCCGGAAATGGGGCTGATGCTGCATTACCTGCTGTACCAGAAGCCGGGGCCCAAGCTGGAACTGGATTCGTTGCTGGATAGCCTAGCCACGCTGCGGGCTATGCCCACTCTCACGGCGGAAGTGTTGGAAGTGGTGGACGTTTGCGAAGCGCAAATCAGCATTCCACCTATGGCGGTGGCGTTGCCTTACCCGTGCGCGCTGCAGTTGCATAGCCGCTATAGTCGCGACGAAATCCTGTGTGCTTTTGGTGCCTGGACATTTGAGCGAAACCCACCCATGCAGGCGGGGGTGTATGTCATACCTGCCTTAAAAACGGAACTGCTGTTTGTTACGCTTGAAAAGTCCAGCCGCAACTACTCGCCCACCACGCTTTACCACGACTACGCCATCAGCGACACGCTGTTTCATTGGGAGTCGCAGAATAGCACGGCCGAGGACACGCCGAAGGGCATCAGCTATATCAAGCACCAGGCGCAAGGGAAGCATTTGCTGTTGTTTGTGCGCGAGCAGAATCAGGATGCCGCGGGCTTAACCATGCCGTATGTGTTCCTGGGGCCCGTGCGGTACGTGAGACACAAGGGGAACCGGCCCATGGCCATTACCTGGGAGCTGGCGACGCCGTTGCCGGGGTTCCTATGGCACGAGGCGGGGAAGATGGCCGTGGGGTAGGCTGTGCCACGCACCTTTGCGGCTAATAAGCAGGAAAGTAGGCTCTTAAACAAGCAAGTCTAAGTCCTTTGGCATGATGCACCAATCACGTTAGTTTGAGCCGTTACAACTGCTAAAAAAGCGCGTAACTTCGTCGCCCTTTCCAGTAGCCGGCCTGACGCGTTGGCACTGTTATTTTTTTCGTGGCACTTGCGAAGGCAGAAAAATAATCTACCTTTGACTTAACTTTTAAGGTAAGTTGGTCGTTTACATCGAAGAATACCGCCAAATGCCCAAGGTGAACTTCTACACCGTGCGGCTTGAAAATGAAGAAGATAGTGAAACTGACCGATTCATTTCCCGTTTCATTGCCAGTCACGAGTACCGGCCGGACCTTGAGGTTATCCTCGCGGCGCTGGAGGAAATTGGGGCAAAACGCGGGGCACTTCCTCCCGGCGATGCCACTTTGTTCCGGCCCGAAAGGGATGCGGTGGCGCTTCCTCCCCCGCAAGCCTACGGCAACCTGCTGCGCTTGTATGGATTCATCTGCTCGGACGATATAATGGTCCTTGGCGGTGGTGGCCGCAAGACCACCAAAAAAGCGCAGGACGGCGACACTCGGCCCGCGTTTCGTATGATGAACCAGGTAGCGGAAATCTTGAAGCACCGCCTGAAAAATCAGACTGTTTGGATTGAAAACCAACAGCTGCACGGCGCGTATCATCAGATGAACCTACCGGGCTAATATAAAAAAATCAATTCCTCCCATCATGGCTAGCAAGTATTTCGGCCACATCGAAATCGCCCCCGAGGCCCGGCAATTCGTGGAACGCTCGTTCCTCATAGCCGACCAAATCAAACATTCATTGCGCACGCAAGGGCTCACGCAAAAGGACTTGGCCGAACGGCTTGGTAAGAAAGAGCCCGAAGTAAGCCGGATGCTGACTGGCACCCACAACTTTACCCTCAAGATGCTCATCCGTTTGGAGCAAGCATTGGGGACGCGGCTGGTAACTACGCCGCAGGAAGTACAGAGCAAGGCAGTTGCCGTTACGCTGCACGATTCAGTAGCAACGGACGATTTTACTAGTGCCGATTGGCATAAGATGGTGATGTTCGTTGCCCCCGAAGAAAAGCAGCCGCGAGCGAGCAATCGCACCGCCGGAAACCAATCTGAAAAAGCTGCCGGCCAACCGGCAGCTTTTTCTGTATTAGCCGAGTTATCCGAGGTCTGTGACCTTTACTAAAAAAATCATTCACGCTTCTCTTCTCTTTTCTGTTGAGCGCCAAATCTGTTTCCCCGGCCACATTTAAAGTTGACCAGATTAAGTTTCTGGAAAGCCGGGTCGTTTTGTTTCGCATGGATAATCAACTGGACCCGGTCATTGCCGGCAAACAGTTGAGTGGGTTCGACTATCGAATCACAACTGAGCAGGACATGGATGCCAAGAAGTGCATCGTGCGGGTTCGGATTGGGGTCATTATCCAAGCCACGCTAAAAGACGCTGCTGAGAAAATAGAAGTTGGGGAGATACGTACCGAAACTGTTTTCAAAGTAACGCAACTACCCAAACTGTTGACCAATAGCTTGGATGAAGCGCCTGCAATGCCGGCTCCTATTGGCGGGACTATGATTGGGTTAGCCTATTCTACCACGCGAGGGCAATTGCTGGCACTTGGCGCAGGCACAATTTTAAGCCGTGCATTTCTGCCCGTAGTCAACCCAATACAACTGCTGCAAAACGCTGGGGCTGAGGTCAAGGGCTAGACTCTTCCTGCTACTCCTTGTGCCTGACAACACTGTATAAAATTTGATTAAGGCACGTTGTCAAACGTGTTCATAGAAAGAAGCCTCTGTATCCACTGAAGCCTTGCGTTGCACGCGAGAGTCGTCGTAGGTGGTGCGGGGGCTTCTGCTGTTGGTGAGGTAGCGGTTTTGGCTAGTATTAGCGTTTCTATTGTGGTAGCAGTTCAATAGTGCAACAAGCTGTTGCACTATTGAACTCAGAAGCTAATCGGGAATATTGCAGCAGGGTGCTGCAGTATTCCTCCTTATCGAAATCACACATAGAAAATATATTGACTGGCTGTGAACGGGGTTTCAAGCTATGCGGCCAGAGCCAATGGAGTACCAACAGGCGCAAAACTGGGCAATCCACCGACTTTGCGGGCGTGATGGCGCAGCAGCACCGCGTACTTCTTGCGGCCCTGCTCGATGAGGTCGGGCGTGGCCGTTAGCTCGACGCGCCATACTTCGCGCGGGTCCTTTTTCTGCACGCCGATAATGAGGAAGCGGGTGGCGCCGAGCACATCAAGATACAGGGCGGCCTGGCGGTCGTAGTCGTACTTCTCGATGGTGGTCAGGAAGTGAGGCAGGTCGGGGCTGCTGGTGGTTTTGAAGTCGATGAGAGTGAGCTGGCGGCCGGCGGGGCTGCGCACCAGGAGGTCGGGGCGGAGCTTTACCCCAACGCCGGTGGCCGTGTGGATGGTAGTGTAGGACTGTTCGGCTTGGCCCCGATAAAGCAGGTCGCGGCAATAGCGCTGCCGGCGCACCTGGCGGGCCAGCATTTCCAGGTCTGCCCACTTGATGCCGTGCTCCTCGGTGCGGGTGTAGGTGGCGGGCTCCAGCACGGCGGTATGAAAGTGGCTGCCGTAGGCCAGGGCCACGGGGTTGGGCTGTCGAAACTGGCCAAGTAGTTCCTGCTTGAGGTTGCTCAAGTCGGTATTGCTGACCTGGGGCAGAGCGCGGTGCTGGGCTTGGGTCAGGTCGGGGTGATGCGTAAGGGCGTGAAACATGACGTTGAGAAAATAGGGTTAGCGGATGAGGGCCAGGCGCTGCGGGTCGGCGTCGCGGTGCAGCCAGATGTGGGCGCTGCCACAGCCGACCAGGTAAGCGGGCTCGGGAAAGAGCTGGCGCACCTGGGGGGCGAAGTCGCGCAGGTCGGGCAGCGGGTTAGTATCGGCCAGATGCTCGGCCAGCTGGGCCAGCAAGGCGGCCTCGGCGTTGTCGCGGGCCGGCTGCTCAAGAGACAGCTGGGGAAGTTCGGTCGGGTGATTCATTGGGAGTGTTGTTGGATGAGTGGGTAGCCAGATGGCCCCACGGCGGGCACCGTGGGGCCGGGGTATTAGGCAGCCAGGGGCAGAGCGGCAGGCACAGCGGCGGCCGGTTCCGGGTCTTGCGGGTCGTCCTCGGCGGGCACAGTGTAGCCGTGCTGGATGCGCATATCAGCGGCTCCGGTGTAGGTTTCGGCGCGCCAGATGGGGAAGTCGCGGGCGAAGTCGCGGCGGGCGGCTACCTCAGCCGCGTCGGCGGCTTCGTAGCTGAATTGGGCGATGTAGTAGGTGGCCGTCTTGCTGTCTTTGGTGGTCTGCTTCTTCTCGGCCGTGACTTTTACCATCACGTCGGCCAGGGTCAGGTCGTCGTAAAACAGCGGTTCGATGAGGCGGTAAAGGTTTTCGACGCTGTAGCCGTGGAAGAGCACGGCGCAGATGGCGCCCTTGTCGTTGGCAAAAAACAGCTCGGCCCACAGCTTGCGTCCCATGTTCAGAATGTCGTCCTGAAACACACGCCAAGCCAGCGGAATGAAGGACAGGGCATTGCCAAGGGGCGTGATGCCGCTGATGTTGAACTGACCGGCCTTGGCATCGAAACGCACCTGGCGCGGGTGGCCGGGTAGGTAGCGAAAGCGCGGCACCTGCACGACTTCGCCGGTGGCCTCGTCGGCCTTCTCGATGAGGTAAGCCGGCGCGGCCGTAGTGGGCTTGCTGAACGTGAGCACGGGAGCCTCGGGGGCGGTGGTGGGGACGGCAACGGCTTCGGTGGCGGCGCTGCGCTGAGCTTTTACTTTGGTGGACATAACGGGAAATGGTTGGGAGTGGGAATGAAAAAGGTGGGGCCTATTGGCGGCCGGCCCCGTTGCCGTTGGCTTGACTAGCGGAATTGTTTGTCGTGGCACAGGATGGCGCGGCCCACGATGGAATCGACGCCACGGGCGGCGGGCTGGTGCTGGTGCCACAGGTAAGTAGCCAGCAGATTGAGGTAGGCCGGGTTGCGGAACTTGCCTTCTTCGTCGACGATTAAAATCAGCTCGGACGTGAGACGTATGACCTCGACCGTATGGCAATCGAGCAACTGGTATAGTTCGGCCAGCTTGAAGCTGCGGCCGTTTTTGGGATTGACGGGCTGGGGCTCGGCGCTGTGCGGGTCGAGCAATTGGGGCTGATAAGGAGTGGCGGTTTTGGCCATGATGGGGCGGTTTTGTGGGGCCGCCCAACTTGGCGGCCCCTGGTTAGAAAATTGGTTTTTGCTAAGCGACTAGTAGCCTTCGACCTCGAACATCATCTGTTCATACTCGCCATCGACCCACCCTTGCTGCTCTTGCTCGTGGTGGTAGTAGGCTTGGCGCTCCCACTCTTCGCGGGCGGCGGCTTCCTGCTCGTAGAAAGCAGCCTGGGCTTCATCAGCGGCCATTTCATCGCCGCTCAGACCGTTTAATTCGGCCTCAGTTGGTTCGTAATCCATGAAATGAAGGGGTAAGGGGCCCGCGCCACAGCTGGCGCGGGCCGGAGGCTAGAAACCTGGGTACTTGGCGCGGGCAGCCTGCAAAGCAGCGCCCGCCGGGCTGGCGTGGTAGGCTGCCGCAGCCGCGGCGTATGCGGCCTGGGCCTGGCGGCAGCACAGGATGGCGGCGCGTAGCTGGGCGAAGCGGCCGGGCCGTGAGTCGTATGTATCGCGCAGCGCGTACTTGGCGGCGCGGGCATCAAAAAAGGCCGAATGGGCACGGGCCAGCGCGGCAGTGGCGGCCACGGCCGCCGGCGAGACGGGAGCCGGTGCAGGCTTGGGGGCAACCTGGGGGCGGGGCGGAAACATAGCCTCCAGGCGGGCCAAGGTGACGCGCAAGGCCGCTAGCTTGCTAGCAGCCGCGCCCACAACGGGCGCGGCTGGGGCAATGGCGACGCTAGGCATGAGCGGGGACGCCGGCAAATTCATCCTCGGCTTTCATCACCTCCCACACGGCCGCGAAAGCATAGCCGGGGTGCGCAGCGCGCAAAGCGCGGAAGGCAACGCGCAGCGCCTCAAACGGGCAGGGGGAAGAGCCGGCGAACCCACCGGAAGGCTGGCATGCTGGGCGCTCGGCCAAGCTAAGCATGACGTGCCAGCTGGTGCCGCCCTTGCCATAAGTGGCGGCGGACTGCGAAACATAGATGCCCGAGAACGAGCAGAGGGCGGGGCCTTTCCAGGCGGCAGCGGCAAGCTGCAAAAGTTGGTTGGGTTGCATGGCTGTAGATGTTAGCCGTGGGTGCCCCGCGCCGTAGGCCTCCGGGTAGGGCGGGCGTCCGGGCCTATCCCGGACTACATACTAAAGATACGAAATAATGTAACATGTTGTTACTTTTGGTAATAAAATATATGGCAAATATTGGCCTGCATGACCAGGCGCCCGGCTCTATAAAATGCAATAAATTGGAGCGCCCGCGCCGTGCTTTGAAAACCTAAATGCCTTTTTAGCCGGGGTTTGGGGCGGCCAGCGCCCAATGGATGCTCGGCGAAGCCAGCCTTGTGAGGCGGTAGTGGCCGACCAACGGGAGGCTGCGGAGGCCGAGGAGGATGACCGGGCGGCAAGCCAGGGCATGATGGCGGGGGTTTGGGGTGCTCCCCAACAGAACCTCCGCGAAGCGGGCCTTGCTTCTGCCTGCGTGGCCTGAACGCAAACTTTGCTGGCGGGCGGCAGGCGTTTCGGCCTGCGGCCTGCACCTAACCCGGGGAGGCGGGCGCGCGGTTCGGGGCCTGTTTTAGGCCCGGCACTGCGGGGCCGTGGTGCGGTGGGTTGGCGCTAGGGCTGTGTCTGGAGCGGCTGGTGAAGCTTTTGTGTCGGTGCGGTGGGGAGAGGGCCGGGGCGGCGTGGAGCAGAGGAGCGGACGCCGCGTAGTGGGGTTTGGGTGGAGGTACGGAGCCCAAAACCCCGCGTAGCAAGGCAGCGACGGAGCGAAACGGCGACCGGGCCCGGGGCTTGGGTTGGTGGGGACGGACGGGCGGCACGTCCTGAAAGGCGGGCGGCATGGCCGGCGGCGGGCTGGCGGGCGTTACGGAATCAATGAGTGTCCAGGCAGTGCCGGACGCAGCAGGGATAGTAGCCAAGCCGACCAGCGGGAGGCTGCCCGCAGGGCCGCAGCGCAGCGGAGTGGCGGATAGCCCGGCCCGAAGGGGCTGCCAAAAAAAAGTGCAATGTGCAGTTAGGATAGACTTAGTTATTATGTAGCAAAATGTTACTTAAATTTGTAACTTACGTAGCATCTTTAACCATTCTTCTTCTCATGTTTAGTAGCACCAAAACCGGGCACCTTGCGCACATTCTCGCAACAGCCCTCATCGGCCAAGTAGCCAGTAACGAGCTTACGCCGCCGGACCCCGATAAAATTGAGAATTACGGGCATCTCATTATCCAGGCACTAGTGGCCATTGTCACGATTTGGGCGACGGTTCGGAAGGCGCTGCAGAAACCGGAAAACGTGGTGAGGGCTCCGGTGGTGGGGGTGGTGGCGGCTCCGGCGGCTTCGGCCGGTGATTCTACGGTTAACACGGGAACTGATGTCTCCCAATAGGATAGCCAACGGGGTGGAGCGGACGGCACCACAGCTGAGCGGCGTTCAGTTGAAGGTGCAGGCGGCCCGGCTGGGGCAGGCGGTGCCGAGCCTGGCGGCGGCGTATGCGCAGGCCTTAGCGCGGTGGCTGGGTGACCCGGTGCTGCGGCTAGCCGGGCGGCCGATTATTACGGAGTGTTACCGGAGTCCGGAGCGGCAGGATGAGTTGTACAAACAGGGGCGCAGCAAGCCGGGGCCGGTGGTGACGTACAAGCGAGGCGGCGAATCGAAGCACAACCGGTTGCCGACGCCGGCGCTGGATGTGGCCTTTGTGCTGTCGGATGGTGAGGTGTCGTGGTCGGGGTTGCTGCTGAGCAAGTTTGCGCGGCTGATGAAGGCGGCCGATGCACGGGTGCATTGGGGCGGCGACTGGCCAGAGTTTAAGGACCGGCCGCATTTTGAAGTGTAACGTAGTAATGAAAAGAGCGGGCCAGATGGCCCGCTCTTTTTGTCTTGGCTATTGTCAGTGGTTCTTACTACTAATAGGGGGCCTATACAATAGCGTAAAATGCTAGCGACTTGCGTAAGCGCACTAGAGTTTCACCTTGCGAAAGGTCAAGGAAACGCGACGTTGGCGCAGCAGACGTTGACCGTTGATAATGTCTGATTTGAGAGGTTTAATGCCATGCTGCCATTCGAAACGAGCAGTATCTTGAAGAACAACGGCACTGCCGCGCTCCAGAAGCTGGTCATAGCGCTGGCTGGGGTCAGCCAACTGCGTGAAATTCATGACGCAGGCAGACCCTAAGCTCAGCGAAACGATGGTGTCTTCGAAGCACGGGGTGCAGTCAATGTGCGGCGCAATGCCTTGACCAGGCATATATTCATTGACAATGACTTGGTCAGGCGGGCTACTAAAAATACCTTCGGCGGCAAGCTGTTGAGCGTAGTAGTCACACCAGTGAGGCAGCGGCCCTAAATACATCGAGTAGTCTATACGTCGCGACTTGTAATCATACCTGTAGCCATAGTGTTGGACGCGGCGTTTTAGGTCGTCAAGCCAAATGGCTTCGTCAAGTAAGGTAAGGAGTCGGGCTTCCAGCTTAGGAGTGATGTAGCCGGGCAAGTACCTTAGCCCTACCGGTGGAACAGAGACTATATGGTCTTGCTCCTTATGCCATGGTGCGGGGACGCTAGGTGCGGAAGGTGCTTGGTTGAAAAGTGAGTAGTTCATAATATACCTCCTCGTTGCTGGGTTCCCACTTAGTAGCCCAAGGCTTTGTTCTGTAAAATACCCTTGTTGCCCCTCTTTCTAACAGCTCAACGCCTGATAAAAGTTTTTTCCAGTTAGTATAGTTTACGTTACGGTCGTCGCGGTTAGGGTTTTGAAATACAAAATACATTGGAGCTCTGGGGCAGCGCCGTTGTAGTTCTGCGACAAACAAAGCCAAACTCTCCACTTCAAGAGAGTTGCTTGCAAACAAGTAAGAGGCACTTAAAATAGTAGGGTTGGTCAATTGCACCAAATCACCGCTTAACAGGTCGAGAGAGTCATGCCAATTGGTAAAAAAACTAAAAGTGCTTTCGGGGGCAAAAACGGGACTTCTGCTAAACGCTCTTGCCTTATCCAGCATGGCAGGAGCAATGTCTATACCCACGTAATGGGTAATTAGCGGGCTGCCAAATTCTTCTTGGTGTAGGTCAGCCAGGGCCAAGCCGGCGGTCAGGGGACCACACCCCAAATCGACAAAGACAGTCCGAGCACCAGGGCGGAGTTGCTTAGACAAAGAGCGGATGATTTTCCCCAGTACATAACGTGTCGTGAAAAAGTGCTTCCGTAAGTTCGAGTAGCAGTATAGGAGGACACGGTCAGCTGGCGATGCCTCCGGACTTACACTTCGGCAAATCTCACGGAAATCAGCGCGGCCGTATTCGAGAATTCGTTGCCGTATGACGTCTTTGTGGTAGCCAAGTGGACTCTCGTAGCGAGTACGTGGGTCTTTGTCGATAGGCTGTGTGATATGCTCATCAAACGTGGCAAGAATTTGCGCAGTGGGGAGTAGTGGGTGGTCTGCAGTGACGGGAACCCCATTCTCAACCGAAAGCGGAACAGTTTCAAAAGAAAGGTTAGTTACCGAATCCTGAACAACAGGATGGGCTAGAAATGGAAAACGCTTTTGATTATCATCCGATAAAAAAAGGGCTTGAAATTCAGTCAGCGCATTTGGATAGTTAGTTGAGAGTTGTTCAGAGGCAATGCGCCAATAGTCCAAAACGACTTGAATAACAGGTGCACTATAGTCTGTCTCATCTTCATGAGTGGCACCGTTCAGTTGTTGCATCACGGGCTCGAAGACGGCAGTATAACCAGTGATGGCATTGGAGATACGGCGAAATTTCCTGCCAGCTGTAAGACGCTTTTTTATTGAAGAATCAGGGATGTAACTCAACATCGTGCCGATGTTGCCCCATCCACCACTATGCTCGAAAGCAGTGGCGAATAAAAGCAGCAGGGTATTGATTTTTGCTGGAAGTACACCAGACGCTTGCGCACTCTTAAACGCACTGCTATCTATTAGAGAATGGAAAGCGGCATCCAGCTTTTGGTGGCTTTCAAGCGTTGAAACGTCAGTTACCAGAAGACATAAGCTGATTAGCTGCTCATTGGTAGTGATAGCAGCATTTAGTTCGTCAGGGGTTTTCTGAGCCGCAAGCAGGGTTGATAGTTCGTCTAATGTCATTTCTTCCAAAAGGACGATTTGCCCTGAGTTGATGTGGTCCCGCTATTTTGGCTGCTGCCGCGAGTTATTCGCATGAGACTAAGCAGAACATCGCGTTGCTCAGTAGTAAGCGAACTTATGATTTGTGCAAGCACCTCGACAGGAAGCGTAACTTGATTGGGTCGCAGTTGGTCCAATGCAGCGATAAGTGAATCGCCAACAGGTACTGTTCCGTTTGGGTAGGCTGCTCTTAAGATGGAAATGGTTGAAGGCGATGAGCTCTGGAGCGATTGAGATTGGCTATGCTGAACAGGGTTAGATTGGATTAGCTCAACCCGTGGCTCAACCCGTGGCTCACCCCGTGTCTCAAGGCGTGGCACCATTTCGTCGCGGAAGACGGGTACCCCAAACACTTTTGATATAGGGTTACGATTGGTCCCCGCAATCGATACACTCTCCTTACTACTCACGGCTTTTGTAAGCTCTAAGAAAGCCAAATCATTATTGCCAGTGTTGTTTGTAAGAGCAAATTGAAAGCAACACTCGACGATAGCACGGTCAAGCGGGCGTTCTATGCTAAAGTGCAGCCGACCGTAACGTTGGGCAAGTTGATGAAATGGCGAATCAGGCAAGAATTCATACGCTGCATTTTCGTCTTGGCGTGGCATACGCTCGTAGCCGTAATACAGGCCTAGCATTGCTAAAAGAGGGCCTAGCTCAGTCGCTCGAAAGCGGGCTTTACGTAGAAAATTAAGAGCAACTTGCTTATCAGTGTTGGTTCGTTCGCGGTTAGAGTACCGGCCAAGTAAAACCAACGAAACAAACGGAATGTCAAGGCCGCCGTCCTGGTCGCCGACCGTATTAGGCTGGTTAAATGAGCGAATAGCATCCTGAGGAGTTGTTTGGCCAGATTGCGTCAACGCTTCAAAGGTTTTGAAGGCGTTACGTAGCGGGACTGGGTCGACACCCGCTGGCAAGCTGGAACCAATGCTTTTTATATGCTCGGCAGCCCAGGCATAAGTAGGGGTTTCGTTATCGTAAATTGCTGCGACTGTTTCGAAAAACAGCCGGCGGCTGGGAGATAATTCGTTATCAGCGTTTGGAGTACTGCGTCTGAGCAGATAATTGAAAAGTCCGGTTCGCTCCGTGGCTTGTTTTGGTGCTGCCTCATTCAGCAAGTGTAGCGCTGCAAGTGCATCGTTGGGGTACTCTTGAATGGATGTATTCTTTGCAGCTAGAACAGTAGAACTATTGCGTAGGTACGCAAACAACCCTAAAATGCGGTCATATTTGGCCAGAACGTTATTCCAGGGGATAGGCTGAGAATCAGTAATGAGCGTGTTTGATTCTGAGGGGGATTGGTCAGTTTCAAACTCGGGCTGATTGAGCCTAGCAACACTGTCTGATATAACTCCAGTTAACTGAGCTGGCGCAAAATAGTCTTTGAATGTATTTGCATTAGCTAAAAACCGCGTTCTGGCCTTCTCTCCATGAAAGAGAAGTTTCTTGATGCGCGAAATGGGTAGTGGCTCGGGATATAGAAATACGTCGTGAAATGGTCGCAGCTTGATTTCATCAATGGGCTGTAGGAATAACTCAACCAGTACATCGGATTCCTCCAAATAGTCGATGCTGCCTGGTGCAAGCACTAAATAGCCGGGGCACTTTGTAAGCAGGTCTGGTTGGCGTATCCTCTTAATATCTTCGTCAAGTTCAAGCGCCAAGGGATAGAAAACGCCGCGTTTAAAGTAACGACCAATGTTATCAACAGGAAGCTGCAAGAAAAGAGTTTGGCCGCTGCTTATACTATTACTACTATCCAGACTAGGCGCAGGAAACAATGTTGGGTCTTCCTTCGCAGTGTAATGCCCGGCATCCTCAAGGCGCTTCTGTATCTCTCCTTTTCTTCCAGATGTATCTAAGCCATGCTTGCGAGCTTGGGCACGAAGGTCATCTATGCTAACAAAAGTGCTGGTCTTTGCCATGTTTTTAGAAGGGTAAATCGTTTTCCTCCGTCAATTGCGGAATTAGCTGATGAGTGTATGACGTAGCACGGAAGCTCAGCAGGCAGTAGGGAGGCTTATCACCGCGATAGGTTAGGTACAAGTTCTGCGTGGCACGAGTACAACCTACGTAGCAATGTTCAGGATTGAAGAAGTTTCCAACAGATGGCCGTAATCGCTCAGCATGAGGCATAATAACGGTTTGGAACTCTAATCCTTTTGCTGACTTATAAGTAGTTACCACTATGCTCTCCACGTTGGCGAGCGTTGTCCTTTTGTCCCTCCAATCCAGTTTAGAATGATATTTGGTATGCCGTAGATTATGTTGTTTCAGGGACTCAGAAAAACTATCGACTTGAGCAATGTTTTCGAACAGAACAGCTATGTTCTCGCCAGTGTGTTGCTCCAGCAGGTTAAGTATTGTTTTGATTTCGTCGGCAGTTTGGATAACCTCTGGCAAACGTCCCTTGCCCTTTGGCATTGAGTCGAGTAAAAGAGCTCCATTGGCGAAAGGCATGTGCGGGACGAACTGCCTGGCAAAATCATAGATTTCGAAGAAGTTGCGGTAATTGTACTGCAACTCTACATCGTGGATGTCATGAGTTTGGCTTATTATTTCCTCTATCTCGGCGGCTGTTGTTCCTTCAGGGTGAACCTTTTGGCCGGTATCTGCGCCAATGGTCAGGCGGTCAGTAATAGCAAACAATGGTTGAAAAACGTTGCTTGGCAAATCTTGAGCTTCGTCGATTATTATCTCATAGTATCGTTCACCTTGGGCACTGAGTAACTCTGTAAGCTGCTCTACGCTAGCGTTAAAATCAAGCTTCATCTCAGACTTTCTTTGCCCACTCCATGAGTCAAATGTGTTTATGCTCAGTCTCATATCTACCGGAACGCTGTTTCGTAAGCTGGTTACAAGTAGATTCTGAAAGGTCAGTAGCAAAACCTTCTTATCAGGCTGATTGTGCAGAAAAACAGCCCTAAGGAGCGAAATTGTTGTCTTGCCACTACCAGGCCGACCAGTTACGAATAACTGGTCATCGCCGTCGTAGCGAATGGCGTGCATCATCTGCTTGCCATTCAGGGAGCGGGTTATTTCTTCCTCGCTGACGGTGTTGAAAACAAAGGCCATATTGTTCAGGTAGTTTTTTTCGAATGAGACCTGCTTAGGGAAGCACAAGGTCAACTAATTTGGTGACTTGTCGCGACAAATCTGTAGCGGCCTGCGCTGCCTCCTGCGATGTAGTAAACCGCCCTAGCCCTACGCGCACAGTAGCGCGAGCATCGTCACGCGAAAGGCCAATGGCGAGCAGTGTTGGGGATGGCTCTACGGTGCCAGCATCGCAGGCAGAGCCCGTGCTGAGCGCTAATGAGGGCAAGCGAGCGAGTAAGGCATCAGCTTCGATACCAGGGAAGGTTAGGCTGGTGTTATGAGGGAGCCTGTCTTGGGGATTACCGTTACGGCGGGCTCCAGGAAAAGCTGTGAGAACAGCTTCTTCGAACTCATCGCGCAGTGTGCTTAAACGGGTACTTTCTTCTGGCAATAGCTCAGCGCAGCGCATGCAAGCGGCGCCGAGGCCGACAATTCCGGGTACATTGAGGGTGCCGGCACGCCAGCCTCGTTCCTGGCCGCCACCGTAGCCGAGAGGTTCTATCTGAGTGCGGCGGGGGTGGCGGATAATTAGAGCTCCAATGCCTTGGGGACCGTAGAGTTTATGGCCACTAAGGGAAAGCATATCGACTCCCCAAGCCATTATATCAACTGAAATTTTACCGACAGCTTGGGCAGCGTCGGTGTGCATGATGGCGCCGGCGGCGTGGGCGAGCTGGGCAAGCTCGGCGATGGGCTGGATAGTACCAATCTCACCGTTGGCGGCGTGAATAGAAACCAGGAGAGTATCAGTAGTAATGGCTTCGGCAGCAGCAGCCAGATTAATGATGCCGTGCTGGTCTACTGGTAATGTTACTACTTCAAATCCTTCGCGGGCTAGTTGCTTGGCGGGATTGGTGACAGCCTTGTGCTCGATAGCGGAGATGACAATACGGCGACGGGTAGAATTTGCTCGGGCTGCACGGGCGTAGCCGAGAAGAGCCAAGTTGTTGGCCTCAGTAGCGCCGCTAGTGAAAATAACCTCGCCAGGTTGGGACCCTACTAGGCTGGCGACTTGCTCGCGGGCGACCTGCACGGCATCGGCGGCGCGGGAACCGGCAAAGTGAGCTGAGGACGGATTGCCAAACTGCGCCGTGAAGTAGGGCAGCATGGCCTCCACAACGAGGGGGTCGCAGGGAGTGGTAGCGTGGTGGTCAAGGTAAATCATTGGGCCGGGGCAGGTTGGGCGGCGGATTCCAAGGTAATAAGCTTGTCAAACTTGCCTCGGTATTCTCCGTCGAGGGCATAGAGTTGGTCCCAAATGCCTTGGCGGAGCTTAATAGCAGGCTGCACACAATAGGTATCGAAGTCAGCCTCGGATGCTTCACCGTGCGGGAACTGAAGCTTCATAAAGCCGCTGGCAAGCGCGCGGACACTCTCTTCATTGCGGCGGTATGCTCGCCCTCCAAGCTGGACGTGCTCACTGCAATAAGAGTCAGCGGATAAGTCATCACGTAAGGCGATGAGTATGTTGCCAAAGTAGTCGGCTTTAAGTCCACTAGCTTGGGCGAAACTGCCACTGGTCAGTTTGGGCAGTTCCCAGCCGGGAATGAGGCCCTTAATTCGGTCAATAAAAGCTGTTTCTTGTAAAAAAGCGGGTAATTCGCTGATGAGCGGATATTTCACCGGGCGAAGTTGCTCATCGAGGGTAATGTTGGCTAGCAGAACGAAGCCGGCATCTGCTGGAATTTCATGTAGGCCACCGCGGGTGATAAGGCCGTTGGCCAAATAGCCTTTTAGGCCCCCGACAATTTGGGCGGGGTCTTCGAATTTGGCTGTTTGTACTTCATCGAGTACGACTACTGCGTACCGCGCTAACAGGCCAGGAAGGCCATTGGCATTGTTGACGAAAAGCACAGCGGGGGACACCGTACCACCGCTGAGCAGTCGGACACGAGGAGACACGTTCTCATAAATGTAGCTCTTGCCCGTGCCTTTCGGCGCTAACTCCATCAAATGCATGTTTTTCTGCACCAGGGGAAGCAAACGAGCAAGCATGAGAGTTTGCTCTGCCTCGGAATAGGCGGAGGGGTTGTAGCCCATGGACTGCAACAGCAAGGTGCGCCATTCGAGGAGTGAGAAGCTGCGGCGGGCTTCTTTCCAAAGGCTCAAACTAACCTTGGCCTGCAAGGGCTCGAAGCTTGTAATGGTGATGCCCTCAGAAACGTGCAGCAGCTCGGTGATGCCCCACATGCCGTGGTGGAGTAGGTCGGGGTTGGCTTCGAGCAGCGCATCGGAGATGTGCGCGTCGAAAATACCGATGTTGGGTAGTTTAGCTACCCGGTCTTTGCGTTTGCGGTCGAGGTATACGTCGACTTGCACCGGAGTAATGACCTTAACGGGGTTGCCCTGCTGTAATCGATGCATGAGCAGGTTGCGCTCGTCGGGTCGGGGCACACGGCCTGTCGCCCACTCTTGTACCTTCTGCGCGTCTTCAAGCGACAAAGGCCCAGGACCTGGCACAATTTTGCTCAGCACCCATTCTGCTACGTAGCCAGGTAGGCCTTGGCTTGTGAGTTTGGATGCCGGCAGTCGCCGTTTGTCGATAACTAGATTGCCAAACACCTCCACGGCTTTGGCTTCGAGGGAAGTAGTATCCACGATAATCAGCGGTGAACGGTTAATTTAAAAATTCAAGTCAAGGTCAGGGGCACTCTCGAAATCTTCACTGGTAAACAGTACTACAATGTCTGAGTACGTGAACTGTCGGCCTTCAGCATCTTGAAGTACCAGGCGGGCCCGCAACTGAGTAGTTTGCGCGGGCGTAGGCCAAGACTCGAGGAAAAAAGCGTGAGTATGATTAGCAGTAGCTGGAAGGCTTTGGTTGGCCAGAGAAACAGTCGCAGCAAAGTCGGCGGAGTCATTCAGGTCAAGCGAAACGAGCATGTAGGCCTGAGGTGTAGGGTTGACCAGGGTTATAGTGGCTTGGCCCCGCCGACGCGCCAGGCCATGCCCAGTGAGTCGGGCAGTGAGTGGTAAAGCAGGAGCCACTCGCTCAACCACCAACCATGGTACAACTACCTCTTCTGGCCACAGGCCGCCGTGCGGAAAGAGCAAGGTGCCGGTAGAATCAGTGTTGTTGGTGCGGAAGGAGTCTTCGCCCCGCACTGCTGCAGCCCAGTGCGGTAGGCCGAAAGCTTCAGGTTCAAGCCAAGCCAAATCTGGGCGGCTACGGTCAGTTGGCAATGGGGCGGACTTACCATTGGTAGGGTAGGCTGCTCTGCCATGGCTCTCGAAGCCAGTAGGGACGGCAACTGTGCGGGCACTAGT
Organism: Hymenobacter ruber; assembly: GCF_054783255.1. Lineage (NCBI taxonomy): Bacteria > Pseudomonadati > Bacteroidota > Cytophagia > Cytophagales > Hymenobacteraceae > Hymenobacter > Hymenobacter ruber. The sequence continues at coordinate 919,123 of NZ_BAAGQX010000002.1, read as the reverse complement.
GCCCAGTTGACGGCCATGGTCGGTGCTTACTACTATACGGAAGGGAAGCGTAATTGGCACAGCCTGTGCGGCAGCAGAGAGTTGTTGGGCTAGTACCTTCAGCAGCTGTGAAACGCGCTGCTGAATGGTGGAGCGGTCGAACTGAGCATGGTATGCACTATCAGGGTCGGGCGGTGTCCAGATAAACAGGTCGCCTGGCTGGGCATCTCGCAGGTGGTCGGCGGGGTTAAGATGTCCGGCAATAAGTCGCTCGCGGCGAATGTCGTTAGGACGAGCATGAGACAAGCCCCGAGCCGTAGTGCTGTTGAGAAGAGGTTTTTTGGTTAGTGAAGTAATAGTCGGTAGCAAACCCAAGCAAGCTTTGGATTTTGGGACGTCTAGGCGTCCAGCTGAGGCAGTGTGCAAATGCTCAGCCAAGGCTTGGGCATCGAGCCAGCCCAACCCATCGGGGACTACCCAGAGTGTTACCTCGCGAGTGCGGGCAAAGCGTAAACCTTCCGCTTGCTGAATGTGCAATAAACCTGTATTAGAGCCAACAAGCAGGGCTGGGTAGTTGGTCAGTATCCAGTCCTCAAATTGGCCGGCTAGGGTAGCAATGCGAGCAGTGGGCACAGCTGGCGGCGTAGAGAAATCACTCTGCCAGCGACGGTATGGTAAGTATTGAGTAGTAGCCCAGCTTAATACTGCTGCCGGCGAGGCCGTAATTGGTAAGTCAGTAGGCTCTGTGGGGGGTAATGCACTCTGCAGCGCCAGTGCCTGGGGAGTAGAGCCAAGCAGAGGCAGTAGGTCGCACAGGTGTTCTGGGCGCAGCAAATGCGGCCGGGCTAGTAAAAAGTCAGCATATTGAAGGGCTGCTAGTTCGCGCAAGGGCAGCGGCAAACTAGCTGAGCCACGTTCGCGCCACCAAACGCCCAGCTGCTTTATTAGCTCGTCAGCGGATAGATGGGTTTGGTTGAGGTCTGTAAGCTGTTGCTCGTGCAGGGTGCGGGCTTGGACTAGGTAGGCTGGCGGTATATTCAGAGGGAATGAACCAACCGTTTGATTAGGGTTGAAGCCGCCGAGGGGAGGGCGTTCGAATCCCAGCCAGACCTGCAATATGGTGCGGGCGGCCGATGAGTCAATAGGGAATAATGAGGCGGTATCAGCCGACACCCATGTAGCAAGTTGCTGCATGAGTAGCGGGACGTGATGAACGGGCCAGGGCTGGGTTTGGTCAGCGCTCCAAAGAAGCCAATGAGCTCCTAAGACCACACGGGCAGAAGGCGACGCTGGTTGGCTAGACCAGCTAATATTGGGGCTTTGGCGTGAGCTAAAATTGGGATAAAGCGACTGCAGCACCTCCGGCAATGGCCACGGAGCTGGGCGGCTAACCCATCCGGGACCTAGTTCACTTAGTACAAGGCGAGCAGCGCTGGAGCTGAGTGTAGGGCAGGTATCTATTAAGTATTCGGTAGGAGAATGAAGCGTTTGACATTTGCCCCCGCGGCCGCGCCACCAACGCTCTGCCCAGGCGCACAGGCTAGGACCGGTAACCACAACGGGTGGCAGGGTAAGGTCATTGGCAGCTAAGTCTACGGCAAATCGCAACCAAGCCGCCTCCGTACTGAGCCTGCGGTGGCTGGCTGGCAGTGGTGCGTCGCCGATGGGGTCAAGAAGTAATGGGCTGAACATTGCTAAACAGCAGTGGTAGATGCTACTTCCGCTCCATTGCGAACAGATGCAGTAATATCAGTTTCAGTTTGAGCTAAGCGTATTTGGAGGCGTTGTAAGCACTCAAGGCGGATGGATGGGTCCGTAATTTGATTGAATACCATGTCTTCCACTTGGCTGGCCACAGATTTATTAATTACCGTGCGGACCGTTTTGCGGAGATTATTAAGCTGACTGACATGTTCCTTAGGAAGGAATGGACTATCCTGGTCTAGCTCTTTGATGAGCTGTACAGCGTCGTATTCGGGCTCCTGACAACGGGCTGCTTGACGTTGTAAATCGGCCACGGCTTTGTCGATTTGCTGTTGCAGTTTGGCGGTGGCTGTGTCGCGGGCCGAAGTGGCCAAAGCCTGCTGTTCAGCAGAAAGGCCTGGGAGGGCAGCTAGCTTGTCATAGGATGTGAGTAGCTTTTGTAACTCGGAATGGGTCCGGGGAGCTTCTTCTTTGAGTTTGGCTAGCTTATCAAAAAATTTCTTGAGATTGTCGCGCTGGGCCGAAATGGCACTTAATGTCTCATTCTCGGGGGTGTCGAGGTAGCGGAAGCTGTTCTGGTCGAGTGTGGTTTTGAATTCGTTCAGACCCTTGCTGGTCAATTGACCACTCAGTTTAGCTTGCCAGCTGACAAGGTCTTTTTCAGCCTTTTCAATGGCGGTTTGCAGCGTTTCTTGGTGCCTAGCTAGCTTGGTACGGGTGTCTTCATGGCCAGGAGCGTAGTCTGCAGCGGCAGTGGCTAGTTCGCGTAGCTGGGCTAGACTTTGGATATTTTTGATGTTATCGAACCGGCTGAGAAAGGGGATGTCCTGGTCTTTTGCTAGCAGGTCGTTCTTAGCCTTCTCAATTTTCCGTTTGGATTGCTCTACCACATCCATCAAATCGTACTCTTTGGCCTTTTCCAACTCCGTACGAATGGTGTCGAGCTTAGATTTTTGCAGCTCGTAGTGTGCGATTGACGTTAGGCGAGCCAAATCGTCGCAAAGCTTCTCGGCTACGTCACGCATTCGGTTGCGGGTTTGCTCAGTCAGAGCTGGCAGGTCAGCTTCAGCAGCGGGCCGGACGCTACCTAGGCGCTCAGTGCTGGGTAGGTGCAGCTTGTAGCTCAAGGCAAGCTTTAGCCCCATCATACCGGCAGCAGGTGTAGTGAGTAGCTGCTCCGCCATTTTTTGCATGCCTACCTCAAATTCGGCAGCAGCAGCAATGTCGCTGGCTAATTGTTGGACTGCCTTGGCTGCGTTCTCTTTCAACCGCTGTTCGGCCACAGGGTCGGCTGCATACTGCTCGAGTTCAGCTACAACTGACTGAGCTTCTTCCAGGGTATAGCGATTCTTCGCTTTGACCTGTTGCACCAAGGTGTTGATGCGGCCTTGAATCTGGGTTTCATCGCGGCGACTAATTTGAACGTCGAGACGGCATAGGGTTTCAATAGCCTTGCGAGGGTCAGCACCATCTAAGAGCCAGTCGCCTAAGCGCAGGGCGCGGCCGTTGGCTGCATAGGTAAACAGGTGCTGATGGTGACTACCATACCAGCCACAAAACACTAAGCTGAGGGTATTATAGTCAAGGCCATAAGGTGGGTTGAGCAGTTTCCCGAGCAGCGGCCGCAGAGGTACTTTTTCGCTAGCGCGGGGCACTGTAGTTTCTAACAGGTTGTACGCTTCGCGTACTGAGTTTAGCTGTGGCTCCCCTACTCGTTTCGAGCCGTCGACAAATCCCCAGTTAGTAGTGCCACCGACACTTAGGTACCGGTTAAACAGCTCTTGTGCTACTGGAAATGCTGGCGCAGCTTTTTCCCAGCCATCAAATGAGCCTTCGGCTAAGTAACCGCAGCCCATGCGCACGGCCTTCACCATGTTGCGGTTATTGTCTTTGTACTGCTGGAAGAAGGGCGGTACGTAGCGGTAAGCCGCACGGTAGCAAGCCATGAGCGTTTCGGAAACATTATCCGGCCGCGCACTGAGTTCGACAGCGGCGCGATAAGGACGTGGTACGATAACGCGCTGCAGCCCTTGTTTCTCGGCGGCATCAAGAAGCTTTTGTACTTCGGAGTCGAAGCTAGCGCGGGCTTCACCATAGCTCTGCTGGCCAAGCTGTTCTTGCTTATCTTTTTTCCAACTGTGTAGCACTCGTTGGCCCACTAGCTTTCGCACAAGTTCCGTTTGAGAATTGGCGGGAATTATTATTAAAACTGGGGGAATGGTATCACCCAATTCTTCAGCTAGTTCGTTTAGGGTGCGCTCGGCATTCTCACGGACCCACTGTAATTCGTGCTCGTCTGCAGCTAGAGGCGAAATAATATAGCCCCGGAAGGGAGCGCGCAGATTATTGGTTTGTTCATCCCACCCATAGGTCTGCACAATTTTGCGAAGTGCTTCAGTGCTCCAGAGGCTAACTGGCAACAGGGTGATGTGCGCCCGCCAATCGAACTGATGAGAAGCAAACGAAATTTCTCGGTACCGGTAGTAGTCAAGCCCGTTTAACCAAGAGCCTAGCTCTTCACGCAATTTGTCAGAATTACTGATAATAGCGTTGGTCTCCTTTTCGAGCTGTTCGTAAACCTCTTTGCCATTCTGGCCTGAGGGCCAAAAAGTATAGGCTTGGCGACTCTCATCGTGCCGAATGTAGCGGCGATTGTGCAGGGTATCGAGTAGTTCGGCGCACTCAGCAGTGGGACGGCCAGACAGTGCAGCAATATTTTGCGCGAACTCACCTGGACGCACTTTCAAATCCAGAACCTCGTGAAGAAATAAGGCTTGGAGAACTTCACGCCAAGAGTCGGGAGCTTCGCCACCAATCAAGTGGAGGGCGTCGCTGAACTGTCGCCAGCGCAAGGGGTCTTCGGCTAGAACTTCGCCCAGGCCCTGTACCAGGCGGGTGGCCGGAATGAAATTTAGCTGTTGGTCGGTAGGACGAACGGCGGGCTGGTCGGCGGCAGCTTGTACAGCTTCGACTACGAAGCTGAGTACAGAGCGGGCATTGTCGGTGGCCGGCAGCTTAACCGAGCACATAATGGCAGTGGCAACCGGGTGAAGCGGAAAGCAGCCTTTGACTAGCACCTCCTGAATTCGTTCTTCGTCCCAGTTCAACTTGGGGGTGTAGCGCTCGGGGAAAAGACGCTGAACTTGGTCGGCTGCGTCGGTGGACTGGCTGAACAAATCGTCGTCCTGCATTAACTCATTCCACGCATCCTCGTCTTGCTGGAGGTAGGCATCGAGCACGTCCTCCATCGGGGCATAGAGAAACAACTCGTCTTTGGGGTCGAGGCGAGTCATTTCGCGAATAAGCGCACCGGTATCGTCTATGTGACCACCTCCAGCCAGTATTTTATCTTTGAGGAGCGTAGTAGCATGGGGGCTTTGCTGGGCAAAAGCCAACAACACTGCTTTGCCCTTGCGGTTGTAAATGCCGTCGAGGAAGCGTTGTAGGGGGGCACCGTGCTGGGTGCGGTAGGTGCCGGCGTAAGAGTTGACGAAGAGGGAAAATTCGTCGAACAGCACCAATAGTCCAGCGAAGGGCTTGTCGGCGCCGCAGTATGTGTCGCATACCAGCTCGATGGCCTGACCGGGGTCGGCGGTGCGACCGAAATTGGGCACAACGTGGCGTACCTCAAGGAGCAGGTCGTGTAGAAGGTCGTAATGCGTGTCATCGCGGGCATCGAGGCTGCGCGAAAGGCTGTCGAGGTCGAGGGAGTGAGCAGCCAAAAAATCATTGGCCTGCGCTAGTTCGGGGCCTTTGATAGTGCCCAGGATGCGCTTGGCTTCCTCGAACCAAAGCCCAAGGGTTGCGGTAGCCGTGGCGGGGTGTTGATGGAGGGCTGCTTCCAACCCCGTTACAACTGCTTGGGCTAAATTCTCGCGGCGGTCGCCGCGCAGGCGCAGGATGAGGAAGGGCTGCCGGCCGGCTTTGAAGTTGGCGAATCGCTCGGCGGACTGGCCCGTACAGCGGGCATATTTTGCCAGCACGTTTTGGGCTTCGGTTGAGTCGGCGGGCTGGCCGAAGTAGTTGGCCAGGGCCACGGCTAGGTGGGTTTTGCCCTGACCATAGGTAGCTCGGACTACCAGCTCGTTGAGGTTGGATTCTTTTAGAAACGCCTCCATCGTCTGGTTCAAAATCTGACCCGATGATACGAAGCCCTTGGGGGCATCTTTCGTCCAGATGAAGCTGCGGGTGAGCTTCTCGTTGCGAACGGGGTCGGTAGTGAACCAATCGAGCTGGACGGCCCGCTCAAGGGCTAAATCGTCGTCGTGTTGGGTAAGGGCACCAAGAGTAAGGGTAGCTGACATAAGCGCTGCTGGACGTGGGATAAACGAATGAGGGAGCGTAGAAAGAAAAGCCTGCTGCAATAGCCTGACAGACCGACTAACCTGGCCAGACCGCCCCGCGGCCGGCGTGTTGCCAACGGCTCAGCTCGGGTGGGCCATAGGAGGCAAAGGCACTGGGCAGAGCTAGCACCAGGCGGCGGTGGGGAGGGCCTTCGAGCAACTGCCCCCAGGCCAAGGCACTCTCGGCGGGAGGTAGGCGCGTAAGCAGGAGGTCGAGGCCGGTGAGCAGTAACCCAACTCCAGCTTGGGGATGAGTAGCAGTTTGGTCGATGAGGCGCAGGAGGTCGGCGGCGCGGGTGAGGCCGACGAAAGCGGCGGTGGGTCCAAGGGGAGCCAGCAGGGCCTGAGCGAGGTTTACTTCGTGCAACCCGAGCGGCGCAGCGAGACGGCCCAGACCGCTGCCGGGGTTGGGAACGAGTAGGACTCCGGTTTGTACACGGCCTTGTATAGTGCCAGGCAGTAGCTCGCGCAGCCGAGCCGTGGGACCGGCAATGGGAAGCGCAGCTACGGGGGCTTCTCGCCAGAGGTATTCGTTGTCGTCGTCGTCGTCGGTAGTGTCGAACGCGGCGGGTAAGTTAGCGGAAGTGGACATGGAAAGGCTGACGAGGCTAAGCGTTGGTAGGATAGAGGTGCTTTTGCCACACGTCGGCCGGTGAATCCCAGAGGCGGAAAACTTGGTAAGGGGGCACACGGCGCTGCACGCGCACGAGGCCGAGTTTTTCGACTTGGCCCAGTAGCGGCCCTAGGCGGCCTTCGGCTAGCAATAGCCGAGCTAGCGGACCAGCGGTGAGTTCGGCAAGTAGCACATCGGCCCGGCCAGGGTGGTTATGCTCCCAATAGTCGGCTAGTAAGCAGGCGAAGGTGGCCGGGGTTGGCAGTGCAGGGTCTTGTACTTGGTATGTGTTGGCTGCTGTAGCCTGAAGCAAACCAAGATTAGCTAAGCCCTCTTCCTTGGAATATGTACCTAGAAAGGCCTTAACGGTCCCGCTAAGCGTTTTATCTGCAGGTATTTTACCGGTTTTGTCTAAAGATAAATCAACCAGGCTCTTAGTTACAATGTCTGTTGCCTTGTCACCTTCTTTGGTCAGATTGATTTGAGTATCGGGTATGAAACAATTATCGACTAGGCAAAACCAAAAATTGGGCTTTTGACGATGAGGAGCTGAGATAAAATAATGCATAGCCCACTGTGTCTCTTTTTTAGAGAGTGTCAAGTCATGCTCTATTGCCAATTCGCCAAAAAGTGTTAGCCTTTTTTTGTTATCGAGTAAGCCCATTCTTTCCGCATACCTAGGCATTGCTTCAACTTGAATCGTGCCAAGTGAAGTATTAGCATGAATGCTAATTTTAGAACCTTTACTGCCTTCAGCAATTGCGGTTAGAACCGAGCCTACCCCGCTTCGTGATAAAGAAAAAGTTCGGTGAAATGACAAGCTCAGGCTGTCATCAGTAGTATCAATGATAGATTCTGATTGCATTACACGCCTTTTTAGGGTACATCAATAGTTATTCTACAAATGGCAAATCAGGCAACCATCTTCGCCATCATCGTCGTCACTCAGGATATCTAATAGATTGGCGGGTACGAAATTATTTTGACGCTCCAAACGCTTCTGATGGTCCGCTTTGATTTGCGCCATGCGCTCAGGCTGTTCCAGCTCATTTAAGCTTTCACGCTGGTTCCAAGTAAAACGAGTGCCCGTTTCTTCGTCGAAACGCTCAAATGTTTTTGATTTTTCAAATAAATCTGGGTGGCGCTCTTTCAATCCGACCCACTCATTTCGCTGCTGATAGAAGCAGAAATAGCAACCGGAGCGCGAACGCCACTCATAATATTTAGGCAACCCCAAGCCGCTGTCATCCAGAATTTGCATTACCTCATCATAGCCTAATCCATCATCCTTGAATGGCAGAATGGGTATGATGTTGGTCTTGCTGGAGATATAGCCTGAGCGGTTCTCATCCGCACGGATTCCGACATAGGAGTATACTAAATCGTCACCTACAAAAGCCTCGAAGGGCTTTATTTTGAGCAAATCAGTGCACCAACGCTGACGACCAGAGGGCAGGAACCCACTACGGATATCTAAATGATGCTGAAATGGTCTGTCAGGATTAAGCCGGTCAATTTTCCTGCCTAGTTGAGCTTCAAGCAGAGCTAAGTAATCGTAGGTTTCAGGGAGTTCTTCGCCAGTATCAGCAAAGGCATACTCCATTTCTGGCACCTTATCGCGCATATAAAGCGCTAGGGCGGTAGAGTCCTTGCCACCTGAGAGGCAGAGGATGTGGCGCACCTTGGCTCCTTCGGGGTGGCGGGGGCCGGTATAGTTGGGTAGGTTCACGGGGCGAGGCGATTTAAGGATAAGGGAGCGGCACCAGCGGCTTACTGGGCCGGTTCGTCTTCGAGGGCGTCGAGCCATTCGAGAACAGCGGCCCGCACAAGGTGGGCGGGCGGGCGGGGACCGGTGGCGGGGCGGGCTATTTGGTCGAACTGCACTACTAGTTGCTTCACCTGCTTTTGTTCGGTCCGCGAAACGCGGGGACGGGCCGGAGCTGCTGCGGCCCCATCGCCATTCCACGCCGCTTGCAGCGCCGCGCCGAAGGGCGCAGCGTAGCTGGGGAAGTTGGCAAGGTCGGAATCACGCCAGAGGTTGGGCGGCCGATTGGCGACGAGGGCCAGCACGCGGTCAAGGTCGGCAACGGGGTCGGCCGTATCGGTGAAGCGGCTGACGAAGGGACCGAGGAAGGGCGGCAGGGTGAGGGCCGGCAGCGTTTGAATGCGCTGGTGCAGGGTGAGCCAGCCTTCGGAGCTGGCGGGCAAGCCGCAAGCCAGAAGCAGGTGGTCACGCGCTTGGTCGCGAGCGGCGGGATAGGCGGCGGCCCATGCTTGCAGCGCCTCGTTGAGCTGGGTGAAAAATTGCTCGATGCGCACTGGGTCGGGTGCGGCATCGGCAGACCACGGCGGCAGATTGAGCGCAATCGGGGTAGCCTGAAAAAGCACGTATTCAGGGGCACGAGCCTGTTGGAAGGCATCGCGCAGGGCACGGGCCGAGGGTGGCAGGTGGCGAGTTTGTTGGGTGTATTCGGGAAGGCCGTCTTGCATGCGAAGCAAGCGGCGCACTACGGGACCAAGTTGAGGCCGTACGCCGGTTGCTTGAGCGATGCGCTCGACGATGGCCAGGCGGGCTCCGGCAACTCGGGAGTCGGCAATGGCGAACATATCGGGCCGGCGAAGCAGCAGTTCCCAATCTGCTTCCTTCTCATCGGCTAGAAACAGCCCCTCGCGGTAGAGCGAAGTGTCACCTTCGCGGACACGGCGAAAAACGGCCAGGAGCACCGGCAGCACCCCGTCGGAAATGCCGTAGGGAGCAGCGCGCAAGTGTTCGTAAAGGGTAGGTAGGGCCAGTGGCTCGGCGGCTTGAAACACCAGGCGTTCGATGGCTTCCCACACCGGTACCAGATTGTAGGGGTCGGGGGCGGCAGGGGCACGCCAAGCCCAGGTGCCAGTGTTGGTGAGGTGGTGCAAGCCGGTGGCGAACAGCACCGAGGCATACATGGCGTATTCGGGAGGGTAGCCAGTGAAGCCCAGGCGCTCTTGGTCGCCGTGAGTAAGCATGGCTTTGACGAGGGCCCCACGGGCAGCGGCGCCCGCCGAAGAGAGACTACGGCGGTTGAGAATTTCGTTGCGCAACGTGGGGGTGCGGTCAAAGGTGCGGTCGGCCAGCAGCGAGAGCTGGCGGCTGAACGCACGAGCATCAACTAATTCTTGGGTCTCACCCTGCCAATACCACGTAGCAGCCAAACCAGCGATTTCGGGAGAAGCGGTAGCAGGTGATGCCTCACCGCCGAGAGCGGGGCCAAACAGGCGGCTCCACTCGGTGCGGAATTGAGATTCAGCTTCGTGGCGACGAAGCTCGAGCTCGCGGCGGCCAGCGCGGTCACCGGCCAGGGCCTGCACGGTATCGGAGACAACGCGGGCAGCTGCAAGGTGGTAAGCGGTATCGCGCAGGGCCTCGGTTTCGAGGGCTACGGCAATAAGTAAGTTGGGCTGGCGTAGGCGCTGGGCTTCCTGCTCGGCCAGGGCGCGGGCCAGAGGGTCGGGGGCTAGACAGAGTAATACCGCTAAATCAGCAGGCCGGTCGAGGGCACGGGCTACCAACTGGTCGGGGCGTAGCACTTCCACGCCCACCGGGCGCAAGGTGCCCGTGCGGAACGAGTGGCGGCGAGCAACAAAGCGCGGCAGCGGAAACAAAGTGGGGTCGCCGGTGGCGGCTAGTAGCACATCACCGGCTAGGCCGGCCCGTGCGGTAGTTAGCTCGGCTTCAATATCCACGTCGCCGGCTTCCCAGAGGCGGTAGCTGTCGCGGGCGCGGCTGAAGACGACCAGCGAGCGGCTGACCAACTCCTCAAGCGCGGTGGAAACTTCCGTGCCTAACGCGGCGGCCAATACCGTGGGTGAGGCCTTGAGACGGGAATCGCGCAGCCAGGTGAGCAGCGCAATGCACTTGAGGGCGCGAGCAGCCAGCGGGCTAACGGCGGGCTCCTTGTTCATGGCCTGGGCAACCAACTCCACGGCTTCAAGCCAGGGGCGAGCGGTAGGGCCGGTGTAATGAGCCAACAAAACGTCGCGGCCGTAGTCAAATAGACCGTCGAGCGGAAAGAAAGCAGGGTCGGCGGGGTCGTATGCTTGCTCGCGAAGGAAGCGACCTAATGCGCCGTTTTCCTGGCCTTCGAGGAAGTTGAAAACGCTGCGGTGGCTTTGGCCCGCCCGCCGAAAGAGGGCAGGCACGGCTAGTAGCGACACCGGGTGCAACGGATATGCTGCACGAGCCAGTTTCTCGAAGCGGCTGGCCAGTCCGATGGGTAGCATCTGACTTTGTGGGTCGAGTACAGGTGCTAGCTGGGCGGAGAATGTGCCGTTGAGGTGCAGGCTTGAGTCGTGACGTAGGGCACGGCCGATGAGGTCCATACGCTCCACATCGGAGGGAAAGAGCGGGAGCTGGCGGAATCGTTGGGCAATTTTCGCCCACTCAGCTTGTTGAGTGCGCCCGAGGCGGCCAGCGTAGGCTTCGGCGTTCTGGTGCAATACCGTAATTACCCACAGCGGCGCGGTTTGGGGCGCACGGGCAGCAGCTTCGGCTAGCTCTTGCAAGGCGAATATGTCGCCAGCTTGGGGGTGGTTGGCAGCGTATTCAAGAAACTTGCCAGCTTCGTCGACCAGCAGCAGAATGCCCGTGTGGTGGCCGGCGGTAGCTACAGCTTGAGCAGCTGCCAAATAGGCGTTGGCTAGGTTGCGAGGTGTGGGCTTTAGCTCAGCTAGGAGCAAGGCTCCGGGTATAGTGGGCGCACCTGGGGCCGTTTCGATAGCGTGGCGTAGAGCTAACACCAAAGCTGGGCCCAGAGCAGCGCGCGAGCCCACAACTGGTACGGGCAGCAACTGAGGTACGGCCGCCAGCTTGGCAGGCAACTTGACTGCTTGCTTGAATTTGGGCTCTGATACTAGACGAGCCAGGAAGGTGACGAAGGCACTTTTGCCCGCACCGTAGGGGCCAATGAGCGATAAGGCGCGGTCGGTAGGCGTATGCTGGGCACGCAGCACGCCCTGGAGCGCTTCGAGGGCCGAAGGCGTGAGGAAGTAGTTATCTGGAGTGGTAGCGCGGGTGGCTAGGTCGCGCTCCAAGTGAACCGAGCGGCCGAAACGAGGCCGCACGGAAACGATGTCAGCAAGCGTGAGTTGGGTAGCGGAGGACATGAAAACTAAGCAACAGGCACAGCGGCGTAATGAAGACGCAACAGAGCGGCGGGGGAAAGGGGATGGGCGGTGGTTTGAACCACCTGGCGCACAAGGGGGGTGTCTTCAAAGCGAAGAGCTCCAGCGGTGAGGGTTTCGAGCTGGTCGAGGTAGGCCAGCGTTGAATCCTCGTCTAGCTTGAACACCATGCCCGGTGAGCCTTCGGCGTGGGCAATGTCGCGGGCAGCGATGGTGGTGCTACCGGGGTATTTCCAGTCCCAGAAGAGCCGGAGCGCCCAGGCGAAAATGCTGGCGGGGAGGCTGGGTTTGGGGCCGATGACAAAGGTGTATTGCTGCTGGCCACCGAAGCCGGCTCGGAGTAGGCCTAATTCGCGCAAGGGGCAATCAAGGCCATCCTCGGCGTTTTGGCTGCGTTCCGGGGTAGTAGGAGCCACGTAGGTTTGCAAAAACACACTTACGTCGCGCTCAATGGTTTCCTGAGAAGATGTTTTGGCACTATTGGCGCGAGCCATGGTTTGTACGGCCGTAACCAAGGCGGTGCTGGTCCATTCCCAATCCCGAAACACATTAAATGCAAAAGCCCAGGTATAGGCTTGTGAGCCGGGACCGCAGAGGTTCCAATGCAGCAGCCAGAGGGTAGCAGGGTCTTCGAGGTAGGGGTCGGCGCCGTCGTCGGTGAGCAACATGGCTCCTAGCTCAGTAGGGAACAAGTCGCCCCCGCGTGCAGAGACTGTATCAGCAAGCTTGGTGGCTAAAAGCCAATGGCGGATGCCGGCGACCATGTTTTTGCCTACGCCCAGTTTCACGAGGGCGTCTTCATCGGCGAAGATGTGGGCATTGGTAAGCAGTTCGTCAAGGCCTTTTTTGAGCCAGGCAGAGCGCAGGGCAAATGTTTGGTGCCCGGCGAAGCTGGGTGGGCTGGGTAGCAAGGTTTGGGCAACCGTAGCGGCATCGAACAGCTCAGAAAGGGTGGTAGCGGGGAGCTGAGGGGACATATATAGAAGCTGGCAAAATAAGCCTTGGAAAAGGCATGGCAATTCAGCTTGAAAGGTCGGCAAGGAAAGTGAGATTTGCTACGATTTAGTTACGGATGGCACTAAATACAATAGCAAGCGCACGCCAGGAAAAGCGCCATAAGCCGTGATAAATAATAGGTTATTCTTGACTGTATACATCCATGCTAGACGATTTGGGGAGCGAGGTCTTTTATTTCTTTTCTCACTGCAGTAGCAGACTGAAAAGACCATACAAGTGCGCCAAACCAGGAGGAGAATGAATACGTGGGCACTATAACACTAAGGGCAGCAGTTCATGAGACATTGATGCAAGAACTGCTGCCCTTCCAGTGGGATTCTGTGGGAGCATTAAAGAGGAAGGAGTATGGAATTATTGGGCACTTTGATGGAGCCGTTCTACCAAAGCAGAGCAACTCAACTCATTTGCTGAGTATGCACAAAATCAGGGCAATTAGCCTCAAACACGGCGCGGGCAAAGCCGGCGGGCGTAGCTGAGCGCAGGTTGGCGCGGTTCTTTGAAGCAGGGAGGTTGTGCATTTTGGAGCCGAGGATGGGCACTACGGCCTTGGACTCGGGTAACTGGAAGCCGCCGCCGGTCCATAGGCAGGTGCGCTTAGTGTAGGCTTCGCTCAGCTGGCGCTCGGCTGGCAGGTAGCCAGCGTAGTCGCAGGGGTCGAAACGGAAGTCCGGAGGGCGCCAATAGGTGCTGACGGTGCTCACTGGGTTCTCGATGAAGTAGGGAGCCTGGCACCAGGCGGCGAGACGGGCGGACCACTCGAACAGCTGCAGGGCCTTGATGACGCTGCCGAGACCTTTGCGGCGGAAGTGCCCGCTGCCGGAAACGGCGGTGTCTGTACAAGGCGGGAAGAAGGCGGCGAAAGCTACGGGGCCGTAGGGTGGCAGCCACTCGCGCACGTCGATGCCGACGCGAATGATGTTGCCCTCGCGGGTTTCGCCGGACGGGTGCTGCAGGTCGACGCAGTAGCAGAGGTAGCCGGCATCGGCCCACGGCTGAACGAGCGTGGTGGTGAGGTCGAAGCAGCTGATGACGATGGGGGTAGGCATGAGGGCCGGTTAGAAAGTGGGTTGGTCGAATTGCGAGGCGGGTAGTGGGCGGAGGCCAATGGGGTGTAAGTCGCTGAATACACCCCGGCGGAGGTTGCAGGCAGCTATTACCTCATCGGTGGCGCCGTTGCGGTGTTTAGCTATGTCGAACAGGATGGTGTCGGCGGTGCCAGTGCCGTCTTCGTACTCGGCGATGTTGTAGTATTCGCCTCGCCAGAGGAAGACGATGCAGTCGGCGTCCTGCTCCAGGCTGCCGGACTCGCGGAGGTCGGAGAGCATGGGGCGTTTGTCGCCGCCGCGTTTTTCCACGTCGCGGGAAAGTTGGGAAAGGGCGATGACGGAGGCGTTAAGCTCCTTGGCCAGTTCTTTGAGGCCGCGGCTGATGCTGCCTACTTCCTGTTCGCGGTTGCCTTTGGTGTCGCCACGCATGAGCTGGATGTAGTCCACGAACACCAGGCTCAGCGGGTGCTGGGCGTGGAGGCGGGCGCACTTGGCGCGCAGCTGCTGGATGCTCAGGCCGGGTGTGTCGTCGAGGTGGAGGCGGTGGCCGTGGGTGTGAAGGCGCTGCGCTTGGTGCCGGATGTGGGCTACTTGCTCCAAGCCGCCGGGGAGGTTGCCGCGGCGTAGGTCGGAATTGCTGTAGCCGGGGACTTCGCTGGCCACCATGCGCTGCATAAGTTGCAGGGTGGGCATTTCGAGGCTAAAAATGGCGGTGTGCTGGCCGTGGTCGAGGGCGGCGGTGCGGGCGAAATGCAGCAGGGCGGCGGTTTTGCCCATCGCGGGGCGGGCGGCCAGGATAATCAGGTCGCCGGGCTGCCAGCCACCGGTGAGGCCGTCGAGTTGGGTGAGGCCGGTAGGGACACCCGTGAGGCCGCGTTGCTGCACGGCCTGGGCCAAGCGGTCGAACGTGGGGTCGAAAGCGGCAGCAGCCGTTTGGCCGGGGCGGGTTTCTAGCGTTCGGTTGAGGCTGGTGAGATGAGTTTGAGCGGTGGCCAGCAGTTCCAGCGGGTCGCGGGTGTCGTCGTAGGCGTAGGTGGCCAACTCGGTGCCGGCGCGGATGATGACGCGGCGGGCATGTTGCTCCTGGAGTAGGCGGCAATGCGTTTCGAAGTGGGCGGCCGAGTTGATTTTGCTGGTGAGGCCAGCCACGAAGCCGGGGCCACCGGTGCGCTCGAGCGTGCCGCGGTGGCGCAGCTGCCGGGTGACGGTGAGAATGTCTGCGTGGTCACCGACTTGCACCAGGTCGCGGATGGCCAGGTACACCTGCTGGTGGGCAGTGGAGTAAAATACCTGCTCGTCGGGCAGGGTGGCCAGTAGGGTGCGTTGGGCATGGGCTTCAAGCAGGGCGGCACCGAGCACGGCAGCTTCCAGGTCGAGGGCCTGCGGTGGCAAGTAGCCGGGCTTTTGGGGCGCGGCGTAACGGTGGATTGTGGTTGAGGACATTGGGGGTTAGCTCCAGCGGTTGGGGTCGGTAGATTTGGGGGCAGTGCGGGCGCGGGTTGGAGTTGCGGGCGGGCCGATGCCGTGGTGGGCAGCCAGAAATTGGGGCCGGCGGCGCATCCAGCCGCGAAAGGCGGCGCGCCAGTCGGCCATGGGCGTTTTGCCGCTGACGCGCCAGCCGTTGCTTTGGTAGTGGTCGTGAAAGGCAGCGGCCTCGGTTTGGGCGTCGGGGCTGTTGGGGTGCTGCTCGGCGGCGTAGTTCTGGACTTCGGTAAGTGTAGGCAGTGCAGCGGGCTCTTTCTTCTGGTTGTTGGCGGTCTTTTGAGCTGGCTCTGCCTGCACAACTTTTTCGATGATGGGAGCGGGCGGGGCGGTGTTAGCCGCCGCCCTCTCTTCTTTTGAAGTTGTAACTGAAGATGAAAATGAAGGGGTTGGAATTTGCTTATCCCCGATGGGTAGGTTTTGGTTGGCGGTTTGGTTAAGCAAAAGCGGATTTCCACCCTTTTTGCCGGCGGCGGTACGTACTCGACGTAGGTTTTCGTCTTTGACCATTCGGCGGCAGTAGAGTGCGCCGTCGGACTCGCGGCGGCTGGCCACGCCGTAATCGAGCAGGGTGGTTAGAATTTGGTTGGCACTTTGGTTATCCAAACCGAGACGGCGGGCGATGACGGTATCGGGCATGGGGGCGCCGTTGACGAGGAGCACGCCGCGTTCGTCGCTGTCGTGCATCATCAACAGCAACTCGAACCAAGCCCCGCGTTGTATGAGGTCGAGGGCCTGGACGCCTTGGTCTTTGTGCCAGTCGCCGGGGTAGAATTGGATAGCTGGGAGTTTCATGCGCGCGTTAGCGTGGGCACAAATGGGAGGGTGGTTGTCGTAGTAGGCTCTTCGAAGAGGTCGAGCTGGCGGTACTCGGTGCATTTGCCACGGAGGGCGGCCTCGACTTCTGTAAGGGCGGTGGCCAGGGTGGTTTCAAGCAGGCCGGTGTAGGGGTAGCTGCCCTGTTCGTCATCGAAGGATTGATAGGGCGTGGTCAGGTTCAGGACCCGTCCGGCGGTTAGCTCGCTCTGGCCAATGAGCGTGACGCCGCCTTGGTAACGGCCCATGGAGAAGCCGGTGACGGTGAAGGGCTCGAACAGGGCGGGCAACTCTTCGGATTCGTCGGGCCAGAAGTCGGGCGTCTCGGTCAACTGTTCGGCTAGTAGGCAGAGGTGCGGCACCAGGCGGCTGAGGGCGTGCGTGAGGTCGGGGTGAACTTGCTCGGCGCAGGTGAGAGCAAATGCGCGGGGTGGGGCGTCGTCGGTGCGCTGCTCGGTGAATTCGCAGGTAAGGTGTTAGTCTTTGAGCTTGACCTTTTGAATGGTGATGATGGAGGTGGTGGCCTCGGGGCTGTCGGGGCCTACAACGGGCAAAAGCTGAGACATAAGGGAACAGGGATTTGGGCCGCCGGATTTGGCTGCTGGTTGCTGTTGGTGGTTTGATGGTGAGGCTACTGCTGAAAGCGGGAGGGCCGGCCGCGTTTCACGCGGGGGGCGGGGGCAGTGGCCGGGGTGGCATCGGTGCGGTTGCGGCGCTGCCAGTCGTGGATTTGGGACAGCAGTACCCGGTCGCCGCGGCTACTCTCGCCCGTGAGGTAGTGCAGGCGACGGGGGTGGTGTTCGGGCAGGCGCATGTAGTCGCGCAGGGTCTCGGGGTGCAGGTCGAGCAGCTCGGCGGTGCGGGGTACGGAATAGGCCGGGTCGGGCGTGGGGGCTGTTTCGAGTTGGCGGCGGGCCTCGGCGGCGCAAGCCTTTTCCAGCGACTCACGCACCCACTCGTGGTTGTCTGGCATCCGTACCGTGATGTGGAGGCCGTCGGCGGTAGTGGTGGTTAGCTCGGTCATGGCTGCGGGGGCGTGGCGTGTTCGGGGAAGAAGCATTTGCCCTTATAGAAGATTGGGGCAATACCTGAGTCCTTGCGGTGGGCAATGATGTGCTGCAACTGCGTGAGCACCTGGGCAGCGGTGTCGGCGTCGAACTCGTAGCGCCACAGTTCCACCCACACGGCTTCGCGGTGAGTCAGGAAAGGGCTGTCGATGGCTTCTCCCAAATCGTAGCGCTGGGCATGCGTCGGGCGGGCGTAGTCAGAGGTAAAGTCGTTGTTGGGGCAGGCCCGGGTGGCCGCTTCCAGGGCTGCTGTAGCTGCGCGGGGCTCTTCGAGCAGGTAAGGACCTGGCGGCAGGGGGCGGCGGGGATAGTGCTGGTCGGCTTTAATAAAGAGCATCATAATTAGAAGGGCTAGCGTGAGTGGACTTAATGATTGAGTTGTGCGAGGTCGTGTTGCACCTGCTGGCTGCCGGCGGCCTTAATGAGGCGGATGGCCTCGGCAACGGCAGGGTGAGCCGGCTTTGCCTTCTGCAAGGCTTTGGAAACGGCTGCATGGGACAGTTTCAGCGAGCGGGCGATGTCAGAAATGGCGCCGTGCGGAAGTAACATCCGCAGGTCTTTTGGCGTTGAGGCGGTTTCAAGTGGTTGCATTTGGTCGAATATTTGTTACCTTCGAAAGCAATATGACACTCAAATGTAAGTAAAAGTTACCAAAAGTTGCAAAATGAAAACACTCGAACGAAAAAAGCTTAGTGAGGTGACTCCGCTGCCGTCGCTCAAAATGAGTGAGCGGCTGAAGGTTGTGCGCAAGTCGCGTGACATGACGCAACAGGAAATGGCTGACCTGATAGGTACCTCACGCCCATCCATTGCGCAACTGGAAGCAGGCCGCCATCAGCCAAGTAATGAGGCGTTGGAAACCATCGTAGCCAAGCTGGGCATCAGCCGTAATTGGCTGTGGTTTGGCAGTGGCCCCATGGAGGAGTTCAGTCCGCTGGGTGGCAACGTGAAGGTGCTGGCCGGTCTGGAAGAGGGCGACTATCTGGACATAGAATTCATCGGCTGCAAGGTGCGTGGTAGCTTCCTGGACCTGATGGACGATGGCGGCGAAGTGAGCCAGTTCGAGAGTCCAGAAATCGTGCGCATCTACGACCCGACGCCGGAGATGCGCAAGCCGGGCACGAAGGGCTTTGAGATTGACGGCGACTCGATGGAGCCGCAGCTGCGCTCGGGTATGAAGGTAGTGGGCGTACGGGTGGACCTAGCCGATGTGAAGTATGCTACCAGCGGGGTGTACGTGGTAGCCTTTGGCAACCAGCTTACCATTAAGCGGGTGAAGAGTAATGACATTCTGGAGCGGGGCATCCTGATGCTGCACGCCGATAATCCCAATGCCGGTAGCTTGCCAGTGGCCGCTGAAGATATCCGCTTCATGTGGCGCGTAGTGAGAATTTTTTACGCTGACGTGATTTAAATTTGGGGAGAGCACAAAACCGGGACACACGCTGATACCGGGACATAAACCGGGACAATTTGACGCCTGAAATGCCTTTTTGAGGTTATTTGAGGGGTATGGCGGTCTCAGGAGGGAGCGCCAACAACGAGAATGCCCATCGATATTCGATGGGCATTTTTGCGTTTATAACGTGATATAACAGGCATTGAACCCACTCTGGAAGTTGCAACAACCAGGGTGCGGTGCCAGCAAGTTGTGAATAAATGGCTGCCATTAAGTTGCAGAACAAGGTTCCTCATTACTATTGATGAGCTACTAGGAAACAAGGCTTAAGTTTGCAAACCTTCCCTCAGCGCTTTGCCCATGTCCGCTACTCCTGCCTCTTTGTTGCCCGCGGACGAAACCCAGCGGTTGCAAAGCCTCCGCGTTTACGATGTGCTGTCTACCCTCAGCGAGCCTCTGTTTGATGAGTTTGTGGCTCTTACTGCGCAGGTATTCAGTCTACCCATCTCCCTAATTGCCGTGGTTGAGGAAAACGAGGTGTACTACCCCGCCAACCACGGCATGCCCGGCAATGACCAGCAGCCCCGCGTCGAAGCGCTCTGCTCCAGTGCCATCCAGCAGGCCCGCGCTGTGGTTTACCACGACTTGGTGCTCGAAGACAGCGCGGCCATTACGCCTGAAGCTGCCCGCGCTGCCGAAGAGAATGAGCTGCGCTTCTACGCCGGTGCTCCGTTGCTCCTGCCCAACCAGCGCCTGCTCGGTACCCTTTGCATCATCGACCGCCAGCCCCGCACCTTCAGCCCCGACGAGCAGCAGGTGCTTGACCACCTGGCGGCCGTAGTGAGCCAGACCATTGCCGTGCGGCATTCCTGCCTGGCCCGACTGCCCGCCGGTGCCGCGCAGTGGGAGACGCTGCGCACCCAGCTTCAGGAAGAGCTACGCGAGCTCACGGCGTTGGTGCGCTACCTTTTCACCCGGCACGGCGTACAAATTCCCGTGCCCGCCGACCTGCTGGCTCAGGTCGAACGCCGCCTGTTCGACCTGCAGCGCTTGCTTGTCGAAGCGTTGCCAAAATAGCTTTTGGGGATTTTAGAACTGATTCGGGGGCACTCCGCTAGTTGGTAGGGCCGGTGTCGACGCGGGCTTCTATCACCTGCTGCACTGCTGTGGGCACGGCCGAAAGTAAGTCGAGACCAGTAGCTGTTTCGATGGCATCGACGCTGGTGCGGTAGGTGGCCCACGTCGTGCTAAGGGAATTGTCGTTGGGGGTATCGATGGCGATAACGCGGGTGCTGGCGCTGACGCGGCTGGCGTCGTTGGTGCCGATGGGCATTACCACGATGACTTTCCAGCAGCGGGCCGGCACCGTCACGCGGCCTTGGTCGAGGCTGGTGGCGTAGCCGTTGGTGCCCGTACCGCCGCGCCCGTAGCTGCCGCAAATGACGTAAACTTCGTTGTCGGAGCCGATTAAGGTGCGGGTATAATCCTCCAGATTGGCCCAGGTTTGCTGGTTGTTGCGCGGGGCCTGGGGCATCATGTTGGTCATGAGGAAGGTGGCCGAATTGTCGGCCACGGTGCTGGTGCGGTCGGCGCTGGGGCAATTGTGACCCCGGTCGAAGCCTGAGCCGGTGTAGCTGGTGGCCTGCACCTGGTACCAGCCGGTGGGCAGGGTGTCATCGGCCCGGAAATCGTCCTGACGGGCGGCGCTACCGCGCCAATCGGAGGTCAGGTGCCAACTCGCCCAGTTCGGAATGCCCCGGTCGCGGTGGTAGCTCAGGGCGTATTGGGGCTTGAGCAGGAGGTAATTGGTGGGCTGCGTTGGGTCGGCGGTGGCCCCGCTGGGATTGCCGAGGGTGAGATGCTCTGGTAGCGGCTGGGCTGCAGCGCCGGGGCCGGCGGGCGCTACGGTTTCGCGTTGGCAAGCGGCCAGCAGCAGGGACAGGGCGAGGGCGGGAAGGCGAAAATCTCGAAGGAAATGGTGCATAGACTGGCAAGTAACAATAGCCCTTACTACGTGCATAAGGGGCAAAAAAGTCCTTGCATACGCTAAGCCAAGCGTATTTGTCGCTTTTACTCCGGCTCTGAGGCTGTTTGGTTGGTCCTGAAGGCGCTGTTTGATGGATGCGGGAAGCAGTTTTAAAACCAACCAGGTAGCTTCAGTACGGAAACACCGACTCGTAGTACTTAATGGTTTCGGCAATGCCGTCCTGGAAATCGGTGAACCGGAACAGCGGGAATACCTGACGGAATTTAGCGTTGTCCATCACTTTTTTGGGAGCGCCGTCGGGCTTGCTGGCATCCCAGCGGAGCTGGCCGTGGTAGCCGAATTTGGTTTGGATAATGCCCACCAGCTCGCGCACGCTCAGGCCGTCGTTCTGGGCCAGGTTGGTGGGCTGGTCGAGGCCGGGGCGGTCGGGGTTTTGCAGCACTTCCCACACCAGACGGGCAAAATCGGAGGCATAAAGCCACTCGCGGATGGGCAGGCCCGTGCCCCAAATCGAGAGCTCGGGCTGGCCCAGGTTTTCGGCCTTCACAAATTTAGAAATCAACGCATTGAGCGCGTGCGCTTTGTTGGGGTCGGTGGAGTCGTAGGGGCCGTACATGTTGGGGGTGAGCAGGTGGATGCTGCGCACGCCGTACTGCATCTCAAAGCACTCGGCGGTGGCCCACAGCAGGCGGCGGCTGGCCCCGTAGCTCAGCACGGAGCGGTGCAGGTGGCCGTTCCACCAGCCGCTTTCCTCAAATACATCGGCATCGGCCGGGTAGGCGCAGTTGGCGATGGGGTTCACCACCAGTGCCTCGGGGCATTCGCGGGCCACGGCCTCGTACATGCCCAGAATCATGCGCGAGTTATCGGCAATCACCGTGGCGGCCTTTTCGGTCACGTAGTTGAGGCTGCCCACGTGGGCCGCGCAGTTCACGATGTGCGTGGGGCGGTGGGCGCGCAGAAACGCGGCCGTAGCGGCGGCATCGCGCAGGTCGAGGCCGGTGCTGAGCGATGCTCCCACGTAGGCCACGCCGCGCTGGCAGAGCTCCCGGGCCATGTTGCGGCCGGCAAAGCCGGTGTGGCCAAACAGAACGACTTTCATGGCCGGGCTTACCATCCTTGCTTGATTACGTCCACGATGTAGGCCACCTGCTCGGCGGTCAGGGCATCGTGTAGGGGCACGTGAATCTGGGTGTCGTCGAAGCGGCGCTGGCGGGTCAGTTCGGGGCGCTTGCCGCCGAATAACGCGTTGTGGTCGATGCCGTCGTGCACCACCGAGGACGCTATGCCCTTCGCCCGCAGCGCCCGAATGAACTCCAATCGGTTTTCAACGTGGAACCCGAACAGCCAGTGGGCGCTTTCGCGGTCGGGCTGGTGCACGAAGTGCGTGAGGCCGGGCACCTGGCGCAGGCCGTCGCGGTACTGCTGCACGCGGGCGCGCCGCGCCGTCATGCGCTCGCCAAAGCCGTCGAGATTGGCCAGGCCGAGGGCGGCGGCATAGTCCGAGAGGTGGTACTTGTAGCCCACGTCGGTGAGGTCGTATTCGCGCTCGCCCAGCTCATTCACCGGCGAGCTGGCCCGGTCGATGCCAAACCAGCGCCGCCGAAACACCTCGCGGGCCATTTCCGGGGAGCGGGCGCACAGCGCGCCGCCATCGCCGGTGGTGAGGTGCTTGATGGCCTGAAACGAAAAGCAGGTGAAATCCGAAATGGCCCCGATGGCCTGACCCCGGTAGCTGGCCCCGGGGCTGTGGGCCGCGTCCTCAATCACTACCAGGCCGTGCTTGTCGGCAATGGCTTGGATTTCGGCCAAGTCGCAGGGGTAGCCGCCCCAGTGCACCGCCATAATGGCCTTGGTGCGCGGCGTGATGCGGTGCTCGATGTCGGCCGGGTCGATGTTGCCGGTTTCGTACTGGATATCGGCAAACACGGGCTTGGCGCCCACCTGCACCACCGTCAGGGCCGTGGCGATGAAAGTTTGCGGGGCCAGAATTACCTCGTCGCCGGCTCCGATGCCGGCACACTCCAGAGCCAGGTGCAGCGCGCTGGTGCCCGAGTTGAGGGCCGCGGGGTGGTGCATGCCCAGTTCGGCGCTGAGCCGGGCCTCAAATTCCTGCACCAGCTTGCCCTCGCTCAGGTAGGTGCTGGCCAAAACCTTGCCCACGCGCCGGGCCGCGTCGGGGTGCACAAACGTGCTGAACATTGGTAGTAGCTGGCCCGCTGCCGGAGCCGGAGTATGGGTTCCAACAATCGGGGAGGGTAAGTAAGTGTTGACCATCGCAGTGAGATTGGAAATATGGCTTAAATATAATAATATCTTCGGATATTCATTTGTTATTTTTAGTAATAAGTTTTTTTAGAGAAAAAATAGTGGCTTGCGGTGAATGCAGAGGCTTTAGTTCAATGCGCCATGCTGCTTGCCCAGCGTGCGTAACCGGTCAGCGATGCACCAGTACCGTCGCCGGCCAAGGGGCCATCCTGGCTGGCCGGTACCGGCGTTGGCGGGCCGGGCAGCCATCGGTATCGTGTAATAGCGGAAATTGATTTAAAACAAAACCAATATCACCATATCCGTAACAAGGGCAGGATTACCCAACAAGTGATATTTATATTCGTAATATGCTGAAATGGAATCGTTTTGTACTAATTTATCCAATGTGATTTTATAAATAGAAAATTCTAATAATAGGCTTTTTCCGCGAATGGCTGAACCAAAACAAAACAGAGAAAGTTAGGCTCCCAAGTATCGGATATAGTATAGTTCTGATGCTGATTTCGAATGCTTGCCCATTAAATAACTACATGTTTCACTATGCCTGCTCCCTTACCGGGGCGGCGTAAACCCCAAAAAGTTGTTTGCATGAAAAAAATGCCCCTGTTCCTGGGTGTGGCCTTCGCCGCGCTGACCTTAGCCTCCTGCGAAAAAGAGCTCGAGCAAGTAAATAGCTCTCCTTCATCCGCCTCCGCTGCATCGACACTGGCCAAACCTGACCTGCTCACAACCGGCAACTGGCGCCAGACCGGCCTGACCGTGACTGCCGCCGGCGAAGGCACGGCCCCTGCCGCAACTTCCGACCTGTTTGCCCAAGCCAAACCTTCTATGCTGGTGCAAAGCGCCGTGTATAAGTCGGACGGCACCTACACGCTGCTGCGTGGCCCGCGCCCCGGCAAGCAAACCGCCGAGCCCGTGAGCGGTACCTGGCGTCTGACGGCTTCGGCCGACTCGCTCATCCTCACCCAGGCCGACCACACCCGCCGCTTCGCCGTGGCCGAACTGACGGCCACCACGCTGCGCCTCACCCATTCGGAAGGCGCTGCTGGCAAAGGCTCGGTGTACACTTCGGTGTTCTCGCGCTAAGCGCACCATTTTTCCTGGGCATGCTGCACCGCCCGGCCACCATGGCCGGGCGGTGTTTTTTTTGGCCCGTAGCCAGGCACCGGGCTCAGCGCCGGCTGCCAATCATGCTTTCGGCCAGGGGGCTGTCGTCGTAGCCGGCCGTGAAATCCAGCAGCAGGTGCTTCAACTCGGGCGGAGCCTGGACCAGGTTGCTCACCCGAAAGTAGGCCGCGCTGGGGGCCAGGTAACCCGGCAGTGCCAGCAAGCCGGTTCCGGAGCGAAAACTCATGCTCCAGTCCGGAAATAGCTGCGCGGTGCCGGGGCCTTCGCTTAGCACCACCAAGTGCTCGTGGCGCGGGTCGGCGGCAATGCGGTCGTAGTACAGGTGCTGCACGGTGCCTTTCTCACCTTCCAGCAGTTGGAGGAACTGGCCATTGGGGGCGTGCAGCAGAATGCCGGTAATGCCCCGGGCCGCATTGTAAGCGCGCGATTTCTCCAGCAGCTCCAGCAGCTCCGGCAAGCTGAAGCTGGCCAGGGCCAGGCTTTGGTATAAGAGGTGATACAAGCCCATGACAGGGAAGCTGCTGATACCGCGGCGGCGGCTGTAACAAATACGAACGAGGGGCTTACCTATAATAAGGCTGTGGCAGCTGCTGGCTGTGGTGGCGCGGAAAGCCATTGGCAACCAGTGATGCCCAGAGTGAGCCGAGTTGGTGCGTACTGCGGCCGGAGTGAAAGGCTCACAGACACTTATGCTTGCAAAGTGCTCAAATGTACATATAATTTTAATGATTACATATTGTATATTAATTTGATTCAAAAAATGTTGATATACTATGTATATAGCAGGGGAGGTAGAAGGCCGTCATTGGCAATGCCTCGCTAAAACCAGTGGTGTCTCCTCGGGATAGTGAAGCGGGAAGCCATTGGTAGTGCCGCGGCGACAGCCCCTTTCTATACGCACTTCTGATAGACAGAATTGATACAGAATTTAATATATTAAATAATGAATATTAAAAACTTCAATTGCTTGTAATTCAGGCACAAGGCTTCACAATGCCTATAACTATTTCTGTAAACAAAATAACGTGCAAAATATTTAGTCATATTAAATATTGATAATTAAATATTAATTCTATACCTTACTTCCATATTCATCCCGGAGCAAGTGTTTGTCGGGGCAGTTAGCAACTCGTTACTTCCTGAGCTATGGAGCGTTACGTACGATACTCGGATACTTCCCGCTTTATTTTGCTGGCTGTGGACGGTGGCCTTATCTGGCTGGCCTTTCATATGGCCGAGTTTGTGGTGTGGCACTCGTGGTCGATGAAGGGCGAGACGCCCTTTTTCATCATCACGTTTGCACTGCTGTGGTGGCTGCTCTCGCGGCAGTACGCCAACGTGTACCGGCTCGACCGGCGCATTTCGTATGGCGAGAAGCTGCGGCACCTGCTCACGGCTTTCCTGCTGCACGGCGTGCTGGTGGTGGGCACAGTGGTGGCGCTGCGCATCAACTACCTCTCCACGCGCTACCTGTTGGCGGTTTATGGCTTTGCGGTGGCGGGCGTGGTGGTGGGCCGGTTTGCGGTCACGTTTAGCTACCGCGCCTGGCTGCGGTACTTTGCCAGGGTGCACAACCGCTTTGTGATAGTGGGGGCCAGCCAGAGCGGACAGGAGTTGTACCACGCCCTCACGGCCGACGACTCGGGCACGTACCAGTTCAAGGGCTTTTTTACGGATGAGGCGCTGCCCACCACCCTGCGCGGCCTGCGGCGCGGTGCCGTGGCCGACCTGATGAACTACTGCCTGAGCACGCCGGTGGACGAAATCTACTTCGCGCTGCCGCTCGATAGGCACGACTTGATTGAGGAGCTGTCGCGCTTCGCGGAAGACCATTTCCTGGCCTTTCGCATCGTGCCCGACTATAACGGCACGGTGGGTAAGGACGTGGGCGTGTATTTCCACGACCACCTGCCCATTCTCACGGTGCGGCAGGAGCCGCTGGGCTTCCGCACCAACCAGGTGCTGAAGCGGGTGTTTGACCTGGGCTTTTCGCTGCTGGTGATTCTGGGGCTGTTTCCCATCATTCTGCCGGTGCTGGCGCTGCTCATTAAGCTCGATTCGCCGGGGCCGGTGTTCTTCAAGCAGATGCGGCCGGGCAAGCGCAACAAGCTGTTTCCGTGCTACAAACTGCGCACCATGCGCGCCGACCACCGCCAGACCGAGCTGCAGGCCACCAAGGCCGACCCCCGGGTGACCCGCGTGGGCAAGTACCTGCGCAAGTATAATCTGGACGAGCTGCCGCAGTTTTTCAACGTGCTGCTGGGGCACATGTCGGTGGTGGGGCCACGGCCCAACATGGTGTCGCAGTTGGAGGAATACTCCAAGCGCAGCCGCACCTACCAGCTGCGCCACGCCGTGACGCCCGGCATCACGGGCTACGCGCAGGTGAACGGCTTCCGGGGCGAAACCCGCGCCCCCAACGCCATGGAAAAGCGCGTGGAATACGACCTGAAATACGTGCAAAACTGGTCGTTCGGGCTCGATTTGCAAATCATCGGCAAGACCGTGCGGAACATGGTGCGCGGCGAGGAGAATGCCTATTAGGGGCTAGAGTAAGGCAATTACAACATCAACCCAAGCCCGCTATGCTGCCGAAACACGCCGTATTGCACGCCAATATCTCGACGGGGCGCACCGCTGATTTCGTCGATACCATTCTGGGATTGGGCGCGGCACGGGCGTCGGCCTACGTGTGCTTTGCCAACGTGCACATGCTGGTGGAAGCCGAGCGCAACGCCGAATTCCGGCAGATTGTGAACGGCGCGGCCGTGGCCGCACCCGACGGCAGCCCGGTGGCAGCGGCAGTGCGCTGGTTCCGGGGCCCGGCCCAGGAGCGCATGGCGGGCATGGACCTGCTGCCCGAGCTGCTGCGCCACGCCGCCGAGCGGGGCCAGTCGGTGTACTTCTATGGCACTACTGATGAGGTTTTGCAGGCCATGGTGTGGCGGGCGCGCTGGGAATTGCCCAAGCTGCGGATAGTAGGAGCGTATGCGCCCCCGTTTCGCCCCCTGACGGATGAAGAAGACGCTGAGGAAGTAGCCGCCATCAACGCAGCCGACCCTGATTTGCTGTTTGTGGCGCTGGGTTGCCCGCGCCAGGAGCGCTGGATGGCGGCCCACCAGGGACGCATCGGAGCGTGCATGCTGGGGGTGGGGCAGGCCTTCCGGGTGTATGCCGGGCTGGAGCCGCGCCTGCCGGCCTGGGCCCGCAAGCTGTGGCTGGAATGGGCCTTCCGGCTGTGGCAGGAGCCGCGCCGCCTGGCCCGCCGCTACTTCGTCACCAACACCCGCTTTGTGTATTTGATGGCCCGCGCCACGCTGGAAAATATGGCCGGCTGGCTGCCCGCCGTGGCCTGAGCGGGCCGCTTTTTAGTCGATTTCTTACCCAACCTTTTTTCAGATGAAAGCAGTGATACTAGCGGGCGGCTACGGCACCCGAATCAGCGAGGAAAGCGGCGTGCGGCCCAAGCCCATGGTTGAAATCGGCGGCAAGCCCATTCTGTGGCACATCATGAAGATTTATGCCCACCACGGCATCACCGATTTTGTGATTTGCTGCGGCTACAAGGGCCACATGATTAAGCAGTATTTCTCCGATTATTTCCTGCTGAACTCGGACGTGACCTTCCGGATGGACCGTAACGAGATGCAGATTCATCGCAACAATGCCGAGCCCTGGACCGTGACGCTGGTGGACACCGGCCTGGAAACCATGACCGGCGGCCGCCTGCGGCGCGTGCAGAAATATCTTGATAACGAGACATTTTGCCTGACCTACGGCGACGGCGTGAGCAACGTCGACATCGCGGCCAGCATAGCGTATCACCGGGCGCAGGGCGTGCTGGCCACGCTCACGGCGGTGCGGCAGCCGGGCCGCTTCGGGGTGTTCAACCTCGGCGATGGCGACAGCCACGTGAGCAATTTCATGGAGAAGCCCGAGGGCGGCGAAACGCCCTGGATTAACGGCGGCTTTTTCGTGCTGGAGCCGGGCATTTTCGACTACCTCGACCACGACCAGACGGTGTGGGAAAAGGCCCCGTTGGAGCACCTGGCCGCCGCCGGGCAGCTGGCCGCCTACCGCCACGCCGGCTTCTGGCAGCCCATGGACACGCTGCGCGACCGCAACATGCTGGAGGAGCTGTGGCAGTCCGGCAAGGCCGAGTGGAAGCTCTGGGACCAGGCCCCGGCCGCGCCCGTGAGCGAGCCTGAGCTGGAAACCATCCTGGCCGCACCGCTGGCTGAGCCGGCCGGGCGTGGCCGGGCGGCGACCACCAAAATGATGCCCAGCGACTAAAGACACCAACCACGAACGCCGTGCCGAGCGCCGCTGGCGCATTGCCGCAGCTCCGCTGAGATAGAACGGAGCCCCTTCCCACGGCCGCGATGGGTTGGCGCGCCCGGCATGGCATTCCGGGTGATTGACGGCTGTATAAATCTCACTTCTAATTGATTACTATGAAACCCTCTCGCATTCTCATCACCGGCAACATGGGCTACGTGGGGCCCGGCGTGGTGCGCCACCTCCGACAGACGTATCCCAACGCCGAACTGATTGGCTACGACATGGGCTTTTTTGCCCACTGCCTCACCGGGGCCACTCGCTTGCCCGAGTCGCGCCTCGACCGCCAGGTGTTTGGCGACGTGCGGACGCTGCCTTCGGGCCTGCTGGCCGGCGTGGATGCCGTGGTGCACCTGGCCGCCATTTCCAACGACCCCATGGGCACGGCCTACGAGGACGTGACGATGGACGTGAACTACCGCGCCGGCATTGCCCTGGCCAAGCGGGCCAAAACCTATGGCGTAAAAAGCTTCGTGTTTGCCAGCTCGTGCAGCATGTACGGGCTGGGCGGCGAGGACGCCAAAACCGAAACTTCCACCCTGAACCCGCTCACGGCCTACGCCCGCTCCAAGGTGGCCAGCGAGCGCGACCTGGCCCCGCTGGCCGATGAAAACTTCCGGGTAACCTGCCTGCGCTTCGCCACGGCCTGCGGCTGGAGCGACCGCCTGCGCCTCGACCTGGTGCTGAACGACTTCGTGGCCGGTGCGGTGGCTACCGGCGAAATCAGCATTCTGAGCGACGGCACGCCCTGGCGGCCCCTCATTCATGTGCTGGACATGGCCCGCGCCATTGGCTGGGCCGTGACGCGGGAGGCCGGCAACGGCGGCGCTTTTGTGGCTGTGAATGCCGGAGCCAACAGCTGGAACTACCGCGTGCGCGAGCTGGCCGAAGCCGTGGCCGCCGCCATTCCCGGCACCCAGGTGCGCCTCAACCCCGACGCCGCCCCCGACCTGCGCTCGTACCGCGTCGATTTCAGTTTGTTCCGCCGCCTCGCGCCCGACCACCAGCCCATCCACACCCTGGCCGATACCATTGGCGAGCTGCAGCGCAAGCTGACGGAAATGAGCTTCCGCGACCCCAATTTCCGCGCTTCCCGCTTGATGCGGCTGCGCGTGCTGGCCGCCCTGCGCGAGCAGGACGAGCTGACCGAGGACCTGACCTGGGCCCCCGGCCCGGCTAAAACGACTGTACCGCTCTATCGGCCCGAATTGGTGGTGGTCTGAGCTGAATTCGGCTGTCACCCTGAGTACAGCGAAGGACCTTATCACCGAAGAACAGCTTGCAGCAATTCTAGCAATGCGAACGTGATAAGGTCCTTCGCAAGCACAGGATGACAGACGCGAAACCAATAACCCAGCCGCCAAAAATCAACCCTTCAACCTTGCTTTTAATGCGATGAAATTTACTGAAACCGCCCTTGCAGGGGCCTTCATTATCGACGTGGACCGGCTGAGCGATGAGCGCGGCTTTTTTGCCCGTTCCTGGTGCGAAGACGAGTTTGCCGCCCACGGCATTGCCATGCCGCCGCAGCAGGCCAACCTGTCCTTCAACCCGCGCCGGGGCACGTTGCGCGGCATGCACTACCAGCTGGCCCCCTACGAAGAAACCAAGCTGGTGCGCTGCACCCGGGGCGCCATTCTGGATGTGATAGTGGACCTGCGCGAGGAGTCGCCCACTTTCGGCCAGTGGATAGGGGTGGAGCTGACGGCCAATAACTACCGCATGCTGTTTGTGCCCGGCCGCTTCGCCCACGGCTTCCTCACCCTCGAAGACAACACCGACGTGTGCTACCAGGTGTCGGCTAAGTACACGCCCGGGGCCGAGCGCGGCCTGCGCTGGGACGACCCCGCCATTGGCATCCGCTGGCCTTTCCAGCCCCTGCTCATTTCGGCGAAAGACCAGGCGCACCCCGATTTCCAGGGGCTGGCCGTGCCGATGGCAATGTAGCCTGGGCGCTGCGAGTCCGTGCCCGCCGGCACAATACATAAGCTCTCTTGCGCGGACCCGCAGCGTCCGCGCCACAACCCTGCTTTTCTCATCTTTCCTTCTGCATTATGATACTTGTTGACAATGCCCTCAAGAAACGCCAGCAGGCCGGCCAGCCCATTCGGGTGGGCATGGTGGGCGCGGGCTTTATGGGCCGGGGCGTGGCCCTGCAAATCTGCCGCTACGTGCCCGGCATGGAGCTGGTAGCCATCGCCAACCGCACCATTGAGCAGGCCCGGCGGGCCTACCACGAGGCCGGCGAGCTGGTGACCAGCGAGGTTAGCTCGGTACACGCGCTGGAGGCTTGCATCCAGCGGGGCGAGCGCGCCATCACCGACGATGCGCTGCTGTTGAGCCGCGCCGAGGGCATCGATGCCATCATCGAGGTGACCGGGGCAGTGGAGCACGGCGCGCACGTGGTGCTGGAGGCCATCCGGCACGGCAAGCACGTGGTGCTGCTGAATGCGGAGCTCGACGGCACGGCCGGGGCCATCCTGAAAGTGTACGCCGACCGCGCCGGCGTGGTGTACACCGTGAGCGACGGCGACCAACCCGGCGTGACCCTCAACCTGGCCCGCTTCGTGCTGGGCCTGGGCGTGAAGCCGGTGCTGTGCGGCAACATCAAGGGCCTGCACGACCCCTACCGCAACCCCACCACGCAGGAGGGCTTTGCGAAGCAATGGGGCCAGAACCCAAGCATGGTGACGAGCTTCGCCGACGGCAGCAAAATCAGTTTCGAGCAGGCCGTTATCGCCAATGCGCTGGGCATGGAAGTAGCCCGGCGCGGCATGTACGGCCCCACCGTGGCCCCGGGCACGCCCATCAGCAAGGCCGCCGAGTGGTACCCCACCGAGCGCCTGCTGGATGGCGGCCCCGGCATAGTGGACTACGTGGTGGGGGCCGAGCCCGGCCCCGGCGTGTTCATCCTGGGCATGCACGACGACCCCATTCAACAGCACTACCTCAAGCTCTACAAGCTGGGGCCGGGGCCGCTGTACTGCTTCTACACGCCCTACCACTTGTGCCATTTCGAAACACCGAATTCGGTGGCGCGGGCGGTGCTCTTTGGCGATGCCTGCCTGGCCCCCGCCGGGGCCCCCAAGGTGGAGGTGATTACGGCCGCCAAAACCGACCTGCGGGCCGGCGACACCCTCGACGGCATCGGCCACTACATGACCTACGGGCTGGCCGAGAATTATACCACCGCCCGCGCCGAAAACCTGCTGCCCATTGGCGTGGCCGAGGGCTGCCGGCTGCTGCGCGACATTCCCAAAGACCAGGTGCTGACCTACGACGATGTGGCGCTGCCCCCCGGCCGCCTCATCGACCAGCTGCGCCGCGAGCAGGAAGCTTATTTCAACCCGCCCGTGCTGGCGGCCACCGCCGCGCCGCTCCTGCCCGCCGATTTTGCCCTGGCCAACCTTTAACTCAGCCCCGACTGCCTTTTTCTTCCCGATTACCCCGAAGCCTCGTCGCCATGAATCCCACCCTGGTTGAGTTTCTGAAGCACTCCGACCCACTGTCCACGCGGCAAAACGCCCCCGCCACGGCTCCGGCTGCCACGCCGGCCCCGCCCGCCCCGCGCCCGGCCACGGCCCCGCTCACGGTGCTGGTGCTGGAGGGCGAGTACCGCCTCACCGGGGCGGTGCTGTTTTGCCTGAGCCGGCAGGCCCGGGTGCGCGTGCACTTGCTGTCGCGCGATGCGCGGAGCCCGTACCGGTTTTCGAGCTACGTGCACTCCTTCCATCTGCTCTCACCCGATAGCCCGGAAAACGTGTTCGTGGCTTTCATCCAGAACGCGGCCCGGGCTACCGGAGCCGAAGTGCTGCTGCCGGTGGACGTGGCCGGCATGCGCTTCGTGATTGCGCACCGCACGGCCCTGGCGGCGGCCACGCACCTGCTGCCGCTGCCGGCCGCCGCGTACTACGAAATAGCCACCGACAAGGGCCTGCTGGGCGCATTCATGCAGGAGCACAACATTCCCGCGCCCGATACCATCGTGGACATTCGGCACAACCTGGCGGCCAAGCTGGCGCAGTTTGCTTTTCCGGTATTGCTGAAGCCCATTGAGGGCGCCGGTGGCCGGGGCATTGTGCGCTACGCTTCGCCCGAGGCGCTGCTGGCCGCGGTGGCCGCGCTGCCCGATAGCAGCCGCTACGTCATCCAGAACTGCATTGAGGGCTACGACATCGACTGCAACGTGCTGTACCAGAACGGCCAGCTCATTGCCCATTCCATTCAGAAGGGCCTGGTGGCCACCGGCGACGAATACGCCCCCACCGAGGCCATCGAATTTGTGCACCACGACGCGGTGCTGGCCGTGGTGGACCGCCTGATGAAGGCCCTGCGCTGGAACGGCGTGGCCCACCTCGACCTGCGCTACGATGCCCGTACCCAGCAAATCAAGGTCATCGAAATCAACACCCGCTTCTGGCTCACGGTGGTGGGCTCGGCGCTGGCGGCCGGGGTGAACTTTCCGGTGCTGGCCTGCCAAGTGGCGGCCGGACGGGCAGTGGCCCCCGCGCCGTTCCGGGAGGGCCGCTACATCCCGTTTGCCAACTACCTCAAGTACCGCTACGGCCGCCGCGAGCGCCGGCCCGATGACGTGCGGTTTTCGCTGCGCGATACCAGCGTGGGGGCTTTTCTGGGCGACCCGCTGACCAAGATTTACCGCTTCCTCACCGACGAGGACTAGCCCGTCATCCGGCTGCGGCCGGGCCTTGCGACGGCCATCGACACCTATTCATTTTTTCATCCATCTCACGCTTATATCCGATGCAGTTGCACCCTTTCCGTCATGAAAAATGTTTTTACAGTTATCATTTGCGCGTTGCTACTGGCAATCGGCCAGCCGCTGCGCGCCCAGACGCCGCCTGCGGGCTTCACTTCTACTGTTGTCTCCTCGGGTTGGAACGAAGCCGTCGGCTTCACCTTCAATAGCACGGGCAGCAAGATGTTTGTCTGGGAGCGGCCAGGCAAAGTGTGGGTGGTGGTGAATGGCCAGCGCCAGCAACTGATTGACATCACCGATGAGGTAGGGGCCTGGGCCGACCACGGCCTGCTGGGTTTCGCGCTCGACCCCAACTTCAACACCAACGGCTACATGTATTTGCTGTACGTGGTGGACCGGCACTACCTGTTGAACTTCGGTACAGCCAACTACGACCCCACGGCCAACGACTACTACAGCGCCACCATTGGGCGCATCACACGCTACACGGCCACGGCCAGCGGCACGGGCTACACCGTGAACCCCGCCAGCCGCAAAATCCTGCTCGGGGCCACCAAAAGCACGGGCATTCCCTCAACCCACGACGGCCACTGCACCGGCTCGCTGGTGTTTGGCACCGACGGCACTTTGCTGGTATCAACCGGTGACGGGGCCCACTGGGCGCCGGATTTAGGCAGCTACAACGAAACCTACTACGCGGAGGCGCTCGCCGATGGCATCATCTCCGCCAAGGAAAACGTGGGCGCCCTGCGCGCCCAACTGGTAGACTGCCTAAGTGGTAAAATCCTGCGCCTGGACCCTGCCACCGGCAACGGCGTGCCCAGCAACCCCTTCTACGACGCCGCCGCCCCCACCGCCGCCCGCTCCAAAGTGTGGACGCTGGGCCTGCGCACGCCCTTCCGCATGAGCCTGCGGCCCGGCACCGGCAACCCCGACCCCGCCCAGGGCAACCCCGGCACGCTCTACGTGGGCATGGTGGGGGCCTCCACCTGGGAGGAAATCACGGTAGTGGACCGCCCCCGCGTGAACCTGGGCTGGCCGATTTTTGAAGGCCTGACGCCCTATCCGGCGTTCACCAACTCAAACGTGTATAACCGCGACGCGCCCAACCCGCTGTATAACACGGGCGGCTGCACCAAGCAGTTTTTCTACTTCACGGACCTCATCAAACCAGCCACGCCCACGGGCACGGCCACGTTCACCAACTCGTGTAATACGTCGCAAACGATTCCGGCCAGCATTCCCACCTTCGTGCACACCCGGCCGCTCATCGACTGGGCGCACAGCAGCACCGGGCCGGCACGCACAGGCACGTTCAGCGGTAGCACGCCCACTACCACCAACATTGGGGCAGCGGGCTCGCCGGTGAGCGGGCCGCAGTTTGGGGGCAATTCGGTGACGGGCGGGGTTTTCTATCCCTACACCGACTTTCCGGCTCCCTACGCCAACTCGTATTTCTTCGGGGATTACGTGGGCGGCTGGATAAAGAACATGACGGTGGATGCCGCGAACAAGCCCAGCGTGGTGCGCAATTTCGTGGACAGCGGGGCCGTGCCGGTGTTCTTCGGCACCAGCCCGGGCGAAACGGGGCTGTTCTACGTGAACTTTTACCCGTCGGAAATCCGCAAAATCAGCTACGTGACCACGGCCAGCCCGCCGGTGGCGGTGGCGACTTCCAACAAAACTTACGGCCCCGGCCCGCTCACGGTGCAGTTCACCGGCAGCGCGTCCTCGGACCCGAATGGCGGGGCCTTGACCTACCTGTGGAACTTTGGCGATGGCACGGCCACGAGCTCGGCCACCAACCCAAGCCACACGTTTTCGCCGGGCACGTCGGCCCCCACCAACTATACTGTCACGCTCACCGTGACCAATCCGCAGGGCCTGACCAACCAGGCCACCATCCAGATTTCGGCCAACAACACTCCGCCGCAGGTCACCATCACGAGCCCGGCCGCGGGCACGGTGTACCCGCTCACCGGCAACACCACTTATCAGCTGGCCGCCACCGTGACGGATGCCGAGCAGAGCGGCCACCTGCTGTTCTACAAGTGGCAAACGGTGCTGCACCACCTCACGCACCAGCACCCCGACCCGGTGGATACCACCCGGGTGACCAACACCATCATCGGACCCTACGGCTGTGGGGCCGAAGCCTATTATTATACCGTTTCGCTGACTGTGACCGATGCGGGCGGCCTCTCCACCACCCAGCAGGTGCGCCTCGACCCCGATTGCACCACGCCCAGCTTCACGCTGGTGGATGCCGACGCCGCTACCGACGTCGACATTCAGCCCCTGACCAACGGCGCGATTCTGAACCTGGCGAACCTGCCCAACCGCAACCTGAACATCCGGGCCAATGCCGACCCGGCCACCACCGGCAGCGTGGTGTTTTCCCTCACCGGTCCCCAAGCCCAGGCCGTGACGGATAACGCGGCCCCCTTCGCCCTGTTCGGCGACGCGAACGGCGACTACAACCCCTGGAAGCCGCCGGTGGGCAACTACCAGCTCACGGCTACCGGCTACAGCGGGACCAATGGCAGCGGCACCGCCCGCCCGCCCCTCACGATAAACTTCACGGTGACGGATTCGAACCCGCCCGGACCGTTCACGCTCACAACTGCTACCGTGGGCAGCGGCACGGTGACGAAGAACCCGAACACGGCCACCTACGCCAGCGGCTCCACCGTGAGCCTGACGGCGACGCCGGGGGCAGGCTTCACCTTCACGGGTTGGAGCGGCGATGCTACGGGTAGCACCAATCCGCTCACGGTGACGATGAATGGGAATAAGAACATCACGGCCACCTTCACGGCCACCACGGGCGGGGGTTACACGTTCTACCGGGCCATCAACCTGGGCGGGCCGGCCCTGACGCTGGACGGCAACGCCTGGGGCGGCTCGACGGCGGCCAATTATTCGACCAACGGCTCGGCCTTCGCCAACCAGGCCGTGACGCTGATTCCGGCCACCGACGCCACGCGGGCCGGCATGATTCGGGCGGCCGTGTTCGGGCCGGGCTTGAGCGTGACGCTCTCGGCCGTGCCGGCGGGTAGCTACCAAGCCTACCTCTACGTGTGGGAAGACAATAGCCCGGAAACCGTCAATCTGTCCCTGAACGGGCAGGTGGTGCGGGCCAACTACAACACCGGTCCGGCCGGCACCTGGGCGCGGCTCGGGCCCTACAACGTGACGCTGGCAGCCACGGGCAGTGTGGCCTTCACCAGCACGGGCGGCTGGCCCAACTTCTCGGGCGTCGAACTCTGGCAGCAAACCGGCGGCACGCCCACCACCTACACCCTGGCCACGGCCACGGTGGGCAGCGGCACGGTGACGAAGAACCCGAACACGGCGACTTATGCCAGCGGCAGTGCGGTGAGCCTGACGGCCACGCCGGCGGCGGGCTTCCAGTTCAGTGGTTGGAGCGGCGACGCCACGGGCAGCACCAATCCGCTCACCGTGACGATGAACGGGAATAAGAATATCACGGCCACCTTCACCGCTATTCCGCCGACCACTTACACGCTCAGCACCAGTACTGTGGGCACGGGTTCGGTGACGAAAAACCCAAATGCCGCGACTTACGCCAGCGGCTCAACCGTAAGCTTAACAGCTACCCCGGGAGCCGGCTTCACCTTCAGCGGCTGGAGCGGCGATGCCACCGGTACTACCAACCCGCTCACCGTTACGATGAACGGGAACAAGAGCATCACGGCCACCTTTACCGCCATTCCGCCGACCACCTACACGCTCACAACCGCTACCGTGGGCAGCGGCACGGTGACGAAAAACCCGAACACGGCCACCTACGCCAGCGGCTCGACGGTAACGCTCACGGCTGCGGCCGGCGCGGGCTTCACCTTCACGGGCTGGAGCGGCGACGCCACGGGCACCGTCAATCCCTTGTCGGTGACGATGAACGGGAATAAGAACATCACCGCCACCTTCACGGCGACTTCGGGCGGCGGTTACACGTTCTACCGGGCCATCAACCTGGGCGGGCCGGCCCTGACGCTGGACGGCAACGCCTGGGGCGGCAGCACGGCGGCCAATTATTCGACCAACGGCTCGGCCTTTGCCAACCAGGCCGTCACGCTGATTCCGGCCACCGACGCCACGCGGGCCGGCATGATTCGGGCGGCCGTGTTCGGGCCGGGCTTGAGCGTAACGCTCTCGGCCGTGCCCGCCGGTACTTATCAGGCCTACCTCTACGTGTGGGAGGACAACAACCCGGAGACAATTACTTTGTCGCTGAACGGACAGGTCAAGCTGAGCAACTACAGCACCGGCCCGGCCGGCACGTGGGCGCGGCTCGGGCCCTACAACGTGACGCTGGCAGCCACGGGCAGTGTGGCCTTCACCAGCACGGGCGGCTGGCCCAACTTCTCAGGCGTCGAACTCTGGCAGCAAACCAGCGCTCCACCCGCCAACAGGGTCGTGAGCCAAACGCTGGCCGGGAACACCTCCAACTCACCCCTGGCCGTGGCTTACCCCAATCCGTCGCCCAACGGGCACTACCGCCTGCTGCTGCCAGATACCTTCCAGGGGGAGGTGCGCTACCGGCTGATTTCGGTGCTGGGAGCCACGCTGGCCAGCGGCACGCTGCCGGCCGGAACCACCGCGGCCGAGCTGGATTTTGCCCAGCCGCTCTCGGGCACCAGCCTGAGCTACCTGCTGCTCGACGACGGCAAGCTCACGGCCCGCCTCAAGCTCGTGCGCCAATAAGCGCCTGGCTCTTCCATTCACCCGGTAAATCTCCAAGGTCATGAAAAGCATGCTCTGCATTTTCCTGTTCATTCTGTTGGCGTTTCCCAAGGTGGGGATGGGCCAGAGCGTGACTTTTTCCACCACCCGGGGCTTCTACGATACCCCGTTTCAGCTCACGCTGAGCACTAACCTGGCGGGCGGCACCATCCGGTACACCACCGATGGCTCGGCCCCGACCGCAACGGTGGGCACCGTGTACGCGGGCGCTATTTCGATTACGACCACCAGCGTGGTCCGCGCCCTGGCCTACAGCGGCGCGGCCACCACGCCGGTGGCCACGCACTCGTACTTTTTCCTGAACGATGTGATGCAGCAGCCCAAGAACATTGCGGGCTGGCCCAATAACACCTACGAGCTGGGCGCGGGCACCGCTACGGCCGTGCACGACTACGAAATGGACCCCAACGTGGTGAACGACCCCGCCTACAGCGGCCAGGTGCGCACGGGGCTGCTGTCCATTCCCACCATGTCGCTGGTGCTGAACAAGGCCGATTTCTGGGATTTGTACGACGGCGAATCAACCCACCCCACCTCGGTGGAAATGCTGTACCCTGACGGCACGAAGGAGCAGTTCGACTGCGCCCTGGAGCCGCACAGCCACGACCGGCTGAAACGCTCGCTGAGCCTGTCGTTCCCGACCACGACCACCACCAACATGTTCCGGAAGGCCCCCTTCAACACGGCGGCCGTCACCAATTCCTTCAAGGATACCAAGATTGTGCTGCGTGCGGGCAATAACCGCTCCTGGGCCCGTAACTGGAACCCCGACCGCACCTGCTACACCCGCGACGAGTGGTACCGGCAGTCGCAGCAGAGTATTTCGGGCCTGGGCGGCCGGGGCACGTTCGTGCACCTCTATGTAAACGGCTTGTACTGGGGGCTTTATAACCCCGTGGAACGCACCGATGCCGGCATGCTGGCCAACTACTACGGCGGCAGCTCTTCCGACTGGATGGCCCTGGACCCCGATGGCGTCCGCAGCGGCGACCCCACCCGGTTCAACTTCCTGACCACCACGCTCATCAACCAGGACATGACCGTACCGGCCAACTACGCCCAGCTGAAGCAGTACCTCGACGTGACCCGCTTCTGCGACTACCTGATAGTGACCTGGATGACCGGCATGACCGACTGGCCCGGCAACAACTACCAGGCCGGCAACCGCAACGTGCCGCCCGGCCCGTTCTGGTACAACACCTGGGACTGCGAATGGTCGTGGGACACCACCAACGGCTCGAACCTGGGCGCGTGGGTGCACCCCGAGTTTCTCAACAACACGACCGGCACCAACACCATTGCCAAAATATGGCACGCCGCCCGCCGCAACCCCGATTTCATGCAGCTCTTCGCCGACCGCGTGTACCGGAACTGCTTCAACAACGGCGGCCTCACCGATGCCGCTTCCCGCGCCCGCTGGGCGGCGGTGAACAACTACATCAGCACGGCCATCGTGGACGAGTCGGCCCGCTGGGGCGACGCCCTGGGCGACGGCACCACCCGCACCAAAAACGGCTACTGGACCCCTGAAATCAACCGCGTGGACGCGCTGATGAACGGCAACGTGAACCGCTTCATCTCGGCGCTGGTGGCCCAGGGCTACTACCCTTCGCTCGCGCCGCCCACCTTTAGCCAGGAGGGTGGGGCAGTGGCCCCCGGCTTCCAGCTCACCATCACCAACCCCAACGGCGCCGGCACCATCTACTACACCACCGATGGCACCGACCCCGAAGCCGCCGGTGGGGCGCTGGGCAGCAGCGCGGTGGCTTACGCCGGCCCGTTCACCATTTCGGGCAGCCAGGCCGTGAAAGCCCGTGTGCGCAACGGCAGCGCCTGGAGCGCCCTGCACGAAGCCCCGTTCACGATTTCGGGCCAAATCACCGGCTTGTTTATCAACGAGTTTATGGCCAGCAACACCAAGCTGGCCGACGAGTTCGGCGAGTTTGATGACTGGATTGAGATTTACAACTCGGGCACCCAGCCCGTGAACATCGGCGGGCTCTACATCACCGATTTGCTCACCAACCTCACCAAATTCCAGATTCCGACCACCAATTCGGCCCTCACCACCATCCCGGCCAAAGGCTATATCCTGCTCTGGGCCGACAGCCAGCCCGCGCAAGGTCCCCTGCACCTCAACCTGGGCCTGAGCAAAGGCGGCGAAGCCATCGGCCTTTCGCAGATGATAGGCACCACGCCCACCGCGCTCGATTCCTACACGTTCGGGGCGCAGACGGACGATGTTTCAACGGGCCGCTTCCCGGATGGCAGCAGCACGTTCCGGCAGTTCACCGCGTCCACGCCCGGCAGCGCCAACGTCATCAACTTCAAATCCAATCTGTTTATCAATGAGTTTATGTCCGTCAACACGACGTCCATCACGGACCCGGCCGGCGAGCACGACCCCTGGATTGAGGTCTACAATAACAACACCACGCCCGTCGACATTGGCGGCCTGTACCTGACCAATACCCTCGGCAACCCCTCTTTTTATCGCATCCCAACTACTGACCCAACGCAGACCACCATTCCGGCCAAAGGCTTTCTGGTGCTTTGGGCCGATAACCAACCCGCCCAGGGCGTGCTGCACGCCGGCTTCCAGCTGAATGCGGGCGGCGGCCAAATCGGCCTGGCCGACATCGTGGGGCCGGATGTGTCCATCATCGACTCCACGCGCTACGGCGCGCAGCAGGCCAATATCTCGCGCGGCCGTTACCCCGATGCCAGCAAGCAATTCAAGTCGTTTGCGGCCCCCACGCCGGGCGCTACCAACACGGTGCCGGCTGTCACGGGCTTGTTTATCAATGAATTCCTAGCCAGCAACACGACTATTCCCGACGAGTTTGGCGAGTTCGATGACTGGATTGAGATTTATAACAACAACACGACGCCCGTGGACATCGGCGGCTTCTACATCACCGATGACCTGACCAACCCCGCCAAGTATCAGATTCCGACCACCAACCCGGCCCAGACTACCATTCCGGCCAAGGGCTTCCTGCTGCTGTGGGCCGATGACCAACTGGCGCAGGGCGT
Source organism: Hymenobacter ruber (assembly GCF_054783255.1). NCBI lineage: Bacteria > Pseudomonadati > Bacteroidota > Cytophagia > Cytophagales > Hymenobacteraceae > Hymenobacter > Hymenobacter ruber. The sequence continues at coordinate 878,256 of NZ_BAAGQX010000002.1, read as the reverse complement.
GCGACACATCAGCCCCAAGCTCAGCGCTGGTGGCGAGCAGATTGGCCTGTACCAGCCCAACGGCACCACCGTGACGGCCCTCGATACCTACACTTTCGGCGCGCAGGTATCCGATGTATCGGTAGGTCGGGTGCAGGACGGCGCGGCCACGTTCGTGAGCTTCACCACGCCCACGCCCAACGCCACCAACAACGGCACCGCTACCAACCCCCCGCCCACCGCCAACGCCGGGCCTAACCAAACCATCACCCTGCCCACCAGCAGCGTGGTCCTCAACGGCTCGGGCACCGACGATGGCACCATCACGGCCTACGCCTGGACGCAGCAGAGCGGCCCCAACACCGCTACCCTGAGCGGGGCCGGCACGGCCACTCTCACGGCCAGCGGCCTGGTGGCGGGCAGCTACGTCTTCCGCCTCACCGTGACCGATAACGGCGGGGCCACCGGCACCGCCCAGGCCACCATCACCGTAAATCCGGCCACCACTGGCCCGCAGGTCGTCAGCTTCACGCTGATAAATGCCACCAACGGTACCGATATCCAGACCATTGCGGCGGGCGCGACGCTGAATCTGGCCACGCTGCCGAGCACCAGCCTCAACGTGCGGGCCAATACCAGCCCGGCCACGGTGGGCAGCGTGGTGCTGGCCCTGAGCGGCGCGGCCACCCAGAACCAGACCGAATCGAATGCCCCGTATGCCCTGTTTGGCGACAATGGCGTCGGCACCTACAACCCCTGGACGCCGCCCGTGGGCAGCTACACGCTGCTGGCCACGCCCTACAGCGCCGCCAGCGGCGGGGGCACGGCCGGCACGCCGCTCAGCATTTCTTTCAGCGTAACCAACGGCGGCACGCCTACCACCTACACCCTGACCACGGCCACGGTGGGCAGCGGCACGGTGACGAAGAACCCGAACACCGCCACCTACGCCAGTGGCTCGACGGTGAGCCTGACGGCCACGCCGGCGGCTGGCTTCCAGTTCAGCGGCTGGAGCGGCGATGCCACGGGTAGCACGAATCCCTTGTCGGTGACGATGACGGCCAATAAAACCATCACGGCCACCTTCACCGCCGTGGCTGCTACTTACACGCTGACCACGGCCACCGTGGGCACCGGCACGGTGACGAAGAATCCGGACGCCGCCACCTACGCCAGCGGCAGCAGTGTGACGCTCACGGCCGCCCCTGCGGCGGGTTTCACCTTCACGGGTTGGAGCGGCGATGCCACGGGCACGACTAACCCGCTCACCGTCACAATGACGGCCAATAAGAATATCACGGCCACATTTACGGCCACCACGCCGACGAATTACACGCTCACCACCAGCACCGTGGGCAGCGGCTCGGTGACGCCAAATCCCAACCAAGCCACTTACGCCAGCGGCTCGACAGTGAACCTGACGGCCACGCCAGCCGCTGGCTTCACCTTCACGGGCTGGAGCGGGGACGCCACGGGCAGCACCAATCCGCTCACCGTGACGATGAATGGGAATAAGAGCATCACCGCCACCTTCACAGCCACCACGGGCGGCGGTTACACGTTCTATCGAGCCATCAACCTGGGCGGCCCGGCCCTAACGCTCGACGGCAACGCCTGGGGCGGCAGCACGGCGGCGAATTATTCCACCAACGGCTCGGCCTTCGCCAACCAGGCCGTGACGCTGATTCCGGCCACCGACGCCACGCGAGCGGGCATGATTCGGGCGGCGGTTTATGGGCCCAACCTGAGCGTGACGCTTTCGGCGGTGCCGGCCGGCACGTACCAGGCCTACCTGTATGTGTGGGAGGACAACAGCCCCGAGGTGATTAACCTCTCGCTCAACGGGCAAAGCGTGCGCACCAACTACAACACCGGCCCGGCCGGCACCTGGGCGCGGCTCGGGCCCTACAACGTGACGCTGGCAGCCACGGGCAGTGTGGCCTTCACCAGCAGCGGCGGTTGGCCCAACTTCTCGGGCGTCGAGCTCTGGCAGCAAACCGGCGGCACGCCCACCACCTACACCCTGGCCACGGCCACGGTGGGCAGCGGCACGGTGACGAAGAACCCGAACACCGCCACCTACGCCAGTGGCTCGACGGTGAGCCTGACGGCCACGCCGGCGGCTGGCTTCCAGTTTAGCGGCTGGAGCGGCGATGCCACGGGTAGCACGAATCCCTTGTCGGTGACGATGACGGCCAATAAAACCATCACGGCCACCTTCACCGCCGTGGCTGCTACTTACACGCTGACCACGGCCACCGTGGGCACCGGCACGGTAACGAAAAACCCGAACACGGCTACCTACGCCAGCGGCTCAACGGTGACGCTCACGGCCGCGCCGGGGGCGGGCTTCACCTTCACGGGTTGGAGCGGCGATGCCACCGGCACGACCAACCCGCTCACGGTGACGATGAACGGGAATAAGAATATCACGGCCACCTTCACGGCTGTGGCCACGACTTACACGCTGACCGTGAACACCGTGGGGACGGGCTCGGTGACGAAAAACCCGAACGCGGCCAGCTACGCCAGTGGCACCAACGTGGTGCTGACGGCCACGCCGGGGGCGGGCTTCACCTTCACGGGCTGGAGCGGCAGCGCCACGGGCAGCACCAATCCGCTCACGGTGGCCATGACGGCCAACAAGACCATCACGGCCACCTTCACGGCCAGCGCCGGGCAGCAGCTCACCGGCTACATCCTGGTGAATGCGACGAATGGCACCGACATCCAGCCTTTGACGACGGGCGCGACGCTGAACCTCAATTCCTTGCCCAGTCGCAACCTCAACGTGCGGGCCACCACCAGCCCGGCCACGGTGGGCAGCGTGGTCTTCGCCCTCAGCGGAGCCCAAACCCAGAACCAGACTGAAACGACGGCTCCTTACGCCTTATTCGGCGACAACGGGGCGGGCACCTACAACGCTTGGACGCCGGCGGTGGGCAGCTACACGCTCACGGCCCGGCCCTACACCAGCGGCGGGGGTGGGGGCACGGCCGGCACGCCCCTCACCATCACCTTCAGTGTGACCAACGCAGCGGCCCGCGTAGCCGCAGCTACCAGCAGCAGCAGCACGGCCCTGGTTCCGGCCGAAGCCTACCCCAATCCATCGCCCAACGGGCACTACCGCCTGCTATTGCCCACCGACTTCCAGGGCGAGGTGCGCTACCGGCTGATTTCGGTGCTGGGGGCCACGCTGGCCCAGGGCACGCTGCCGGCCGGGGTGCGCACGGCCGAGCTGGATTTCGCCCAGCCGCTTTCGGGCACCAGCCTCAGCTACCTGCTGCTCGAGGACGGCCACCGCGTCGCTCAGCTCAAGCTGCTGCGGCAATAATCCCGGCTGTTGCCGGCCCAACTGGTCTTTTCAATCTGTCTTTTTTCTGCAAATCCACTTTCTCTCCACCATGAAATCTTCGCTTACCTGTTTTCTGCTGGCATTTTTGCTGGCTTGCTGTTGCGGCCGGGTGCAGGCCCAGACTCCTCCCACGGGTTTCACCTCCACCACCGTTTCTTCGGGCTGGAATGAGGCGGTGGGGCTTACTTTCAATAGCACGGGCAGCAAGATGTTTGTCTGGGAGCGGCCAGGCAAAGTGTGGGTGGTGGTGAACGGCCAGCGCCAGCAGCTCATCGACATCACGGAAGAAGTAGGAGCCTGGGAAGACCAGGGCCTGCTGGGCTTCGCCCTCGACCCAAACTTTAACACCAACGGCTACATGTACCTCCTGTACGTGGTGGACCGGCACTACCTGATGAACTTCGGCACGGCCAACTACGACCCGGCCGCCAACGACTACTACAGCGCCACCATCGGGCGGCTCACGCGCTACACGGCCACGGCCAGCGGCACGGGCTACACCGTGAACCCGGCCAGCCGCAAAATCCTGATTGGCACGAGCAAAACCAACGGCATCCCGTCCACCTTCAACGGCCACGTCACGGCGGCGCTGCAGTTCGGCACCGATGGCACCCTGCTGGTGGCCACCGGCGACGGGGCCCACCCGTACCCCGACTTTGGGGCCTGGACGGCTACCTACGCGCCCCAGGCCCTGGCCGATGGCATCATCAAAGCCAAGGAAGACGTGGGCTCGCTGCGCGCTCAGCTGGTGGACTGCTACAACGGCAAAATCCTGCGCATCGACCCCAGCACCGGCAATGGCGTCGCCAGTAACCCGTATTACGACGCCGCCAACCCCGGCGCGCCCCGCTCCAAAGTGTGGGCCCTGGGCTTCCGCAACCCGTTTCGGATGACGCTGAAGCCCGGCACGGGCAGCACCAACCCCACCGCCGGCAGCCCCGGCACCATTTACCTGGGCGATGTGGGCGCGGCCAACTGGGAAGAGGTGGACGTGGTGACCGGCCCGCGCCAGAATTTCGGCTGGCCCTTGTTTGAGGGCCTCACGCCTTACGACGCCTTCACCACCTCGAACGTGTACAACCGCGACGCGCCCAACCCGCTCTACAACACGGGCGGCTGCACCAAGCAGTTTTTCTACTTCCAGGACCTCATCAAGCAGGCCACGCCCACGGGCACGGCCACCTTCCCCAACTCCTGCAACACGTCCCAGACGGTGCCCACCAGCATTCCCACCTTCGTGCACGTCCGGCCGCTCATCGACTGGGGGCACCCGGCCACCGGGCCGTCGCGCACGGGCACCTTCAGCGGCAGCACAGCTACCACTGTCAACCTGGGCGCGGCGGGCTCGCCGGTATCGGGCTCGCAGTTTGGGGGCAGCGCCTCCACGGGCGGGGTGTTTTATCCTTACACCGACTTCCCGCTGCAGTACCGGAATACCTACTTTTTTGGTGATTACGTGGGCGGCTGGGTAAAGAACCTGACCGTGAACAGCAGCAACCAGCCCAGCGCGGTGGGCGACTTCGTGCCCAGCGGGGCCGTGCCGGTGGCCTTTGCCACCAGCCCGGGCGAAACGGGGCTGTTCTACGTGAACTTTTACCCGTCGGAAATCCGCAAAATCAGCTACGTGACCACGGCCAGCCCGCCGGTGGCGGTGGCGACTTCCAACAAAACCTACGGCCCCGGCCCGCTCGCGGTGCAGTTCACCGGCAGTGGCTCCACCGACCCCAATAACAGCGCGCTCACCTACCGGTGGAATTTTGGCGATGGTACCGCGAATAGCACAGCGGCCAACCCCAGCCACACGTTTTCGCCGCCCACCTCGGCCGTCACCAACTATACCGTCACGCTCACCGTGACCAACGCCCAGGGCCTGACCAGCCAGGCCACCATTCGGATTTCGGCCAATAACACGCCGCCGCAGGTCACCATCACCAGCCCGACGGCCGGGACGGTGTACCCGCTCACCGGCAACACCACCTACCAGCTGGCGGCCAACGTGACCGATGCCGAGCACAGCGGCCACCTGCTCAGCTACCAGTGGCAGACCATTCTGCACCACCAGAGCCACGAGCACCCCGACCCCGTGGACACCACCCGGGTGACCAGCGCCGTCATTGTGCCCTACGGCTGCGGCACCGAAACCTACTACTACCGCATCGTGCTGACGGTGACCGACGCGGGCGGCCTGTCCACTACCAAGGAAGTGCGCCTCGACCCCAATTGTAACGCCACCAGCTTCACCCTGGTGGATGCCGACGCGGCCACCGACGTCGACATTCAGCCCCTGACCAACGGCGCGATTCTGAACCTGGCCACGCTCCCCACCCGCAACCTGAACATTCGGGCCAATGCCAACCCCACCACCACCGGCAGCGTGGTGTTTGCCCTCATCGGCCCGCAAAACCAGAACCAGACCGAATCGACGGCGCCCTACGCGCTGTTCAGCGATGTGAATGGGGACTACAATGCCTGGACGCCGCCGGTGGGCAACTACACGCTGCTGGCCACGCCGTACTCGGGCAGCGGCGGCAGCGGCACGCCGGGCACGGCACTGTCCATCAGCTTCACCGTTACGGATACTGGCACGCCGGGGCCGTTCACGCTCACCACGGCCGTGTTTGGCAGCGGCACCATCACCAAAAGCCCCAATCAGACCACCTACGCCAACGGCACCAACGTGACGCTAACGGCTACGCCGGCGGCGGGCTTTGCCTTCACCGGCTGGAGCGGCGGGGCCACGGGCACCACCAACCCGCTCACGGTGACGATGAATGCCAACAAATCCATCACGGCCACCTTCACGTCCACTTCCACGCAGCAGCTGACCAGCTTCACCCTGGTAAGTGCCGATAGCAACGCCGATATTCAGACCCTGACCGCCGGCGCGACGCTGAACCTGGCCACGCTGCCGACCCGCAACCTGAACATCCGGGCCAATACCAATCCGGGCACCGTGGGCAGCGTGGTCTTCGCCCTCAGCGGAGCCCAAACCCAGAACCAGACCGAGTCGGTAGCGCCTTACGCGCTGTTTTCGGACACTGGTGGCGCCTACACCGCCTGGACGCCGCCCGTGGGCAGCTACTCGCTCACGGCCACTCCCTTCACCGATGCCGGGGGCGGCGGCACGGCCGGCACGCCGCTCACGCTGGCCTTCAGCGTAATCGACCAGGCTGGCCCCACCTACACGCTCACCACGGCCATCGTGGGCAGCGGCACGGTAACGAAAAACCCGAACGCGGCCAGCTACGCCAGCGGCACCAACGTGACGCTGACGGCCACGCCAGCCACGGGCTACACGTTTACGGGCTGGAGCGGGGGGGCCACCGGCACCACCAATCCGCTCACAGTGACGATGACGGCCAACAAGTCTATCACGGCCACCTTCACCGCCGTGCCCACTTATACCCTTACCGTGAACACCACCGGTAGCGGCACCGTGACCAAAACGCCCAACCAGACCAGCTACACCAGCGGCAGCACGGTCAGCCTCCAGGCCACGCCGGCGGCGGGCTATACCTTCAGCGGCTGGAGTGGCGGGGCCACGGGTACCACCAATCCCCTTACAGTGACCATGACGGCCAATAAAACCATCACGGCCACCTTCACCGCAACAACGACCACCTACACGCTCACCACGGCCACCGTGGGCAGCGGCACCGTCACCAAAAGCCCGAACCAGAGCACCTACCTCAGCGGCACCAACGTGACGTTGACCGCCACGCCAGCCACTGGTTACACGTTTACCGGTTGGAGCGGCGGAGCCACAGGCACTACCAATCCCCTCACGGTGACCATGACGGCCAACAAGTCCATCACGGCCACTTTCGCCGCCACCTACACCCTTACCACGGCCGTAGTGGGCAGCGGCACGGTGACGAAGAACCCGAATGCCGCCAGCTACGCCAGCGGTACGAGTGTGACGCTAACCGCTACGCCGGCCACCGGCTACGCCTTCACCGGCTGGAGTGGCGGGGCCACGGGCAGCACCAACCCGCTCACGGTGACGATGACGGCCAACAAATCCATCACCGCCACCTTCACGGCCAGCGGCCCGCAGGTGACAAGCCTGATACTGGTGAATGCCGATTCCGACCTCGACATCCAACCCCTGACCACGGGCGCGGTGCTGAACCTGGCCACGCTGCCTACGCCCAACCTCACCGTGCGGGCCACCACCAGCCCGGCCACCGTGGGCAGCGTGCTCTTCGTGCTCAGCGGCGCGCAGTCGGTGAATCACAACGAGAACCTGGCCCCCTACGCCCTGTTTGCCGATTCCAACGGCGACTACAACCCCTGGACGCCGGCCATTGCCGTGGGTAGCTACACCCTCACCGTCACGCCCTACACCGCCGCCGACAATGGCGGCACGGCCGGCACCCCGCTCAGCGTGAGCTTCACGGTGACCAATCAGGCGGCCCGCGTGGCGGCGGCTACGGCCACTTTGCCCACCCGGCTAACCCTTGTGCAGGCGGCCGCTTACCCCAACCCCTCCGCCGACGGCCGCTACTCCCTGCGCCTGCCCGATGCCTTGCAGGGTGCGGTGCGCTACCGCCTGCTCACGGCGCTGGGGGCCACGGTGGCCACCGGCACGCTCCCGGCCGATGCCCCGGTGCAGCGCCTCGATTTCTCCCACGAAATCAACGCCGCCGGGCTCTACTACCTGCTGCTCGAAAACGACCACGCCGCTGCCCAGCTTAAGCTGCTGCGGCAGTAGCCACTGCAACCAAACTGCTTTCCCTCGTGGCCCGGACCGGGCCACGAGGGCTTTTTTCGCCCCCTCTTTATGTTTCACTCTTCAGGTCTCCGGTATGGTGCATCGTTTACACACGCTGTGGCTGCTAAGCGGCTGCTTCGCCGCACTACTGGCCGCGCCCGCCACCGCGCAAACGCGCATTCTGTTCGTCGGCAATAGCTTCACGCACGGCAATGCGGCGCCGGTGCTGAACTACAACGCCGCCGGCATCACCGACGAAAACTACGGCCTGCCACCCAACAGCCCCCGCTACCAGGCCGACCCGGCCATGCCCGGGCCCTGGGGCGGCGTGCCGGGTATTTTCAAAAAAATGACCGACCAGGCCGGCCGGGCCTACGAGGTGCACATGGAGGCGGTGAGCGCCGCCGCGCTCTCCTACCATTACACCAATGCGCTGAGCGTGATGCAGCAGGGCCCCTGGGACCAAGTGGTGCTACAGGAGAATAGCTTCCAGCCCCTGCCCGTGGCCCGCACCGGCCGTCCCGCCGATTTCCTGAACTATGCCACCCGCCTCGAACAGGCCGTACATGCCGGCAGCCCCGCCGCCAGGGTCTACCTTTTTCAGACCTGGGCCCGGGCCGATATGACCTACCCGGCCGGCCAGCCGTACTCGGGCCTGCCCATCGATACCATGGCGCGCGACCTGCGCCGGGCCTACGCCTACCTGGCCGTCCAAAATCCGCGCATTGCCGCCGTGGCCGCCGTGGGCGATGCCTGGCTGCGGGCCATGCAGGCCGGCGTGGCCGTCCGTAATCCATACAACAACCCCGGCCAGCTCAGCCTGTGGAGCCCCGATAACCTGCACGCCAGCAAGTGGGGCTCGTACCTGGCCGCCTGCGTGCTGTTTGCCCAGCTCACCGGCCTCGACCCGCGCACGCTCGGCCCCGCCGAGCAGGCCGCCGTGGCCCTCGACATCACCGGCCCCACCGCCGTGGCTTTGCAGCAAGTTGCGTTTCAGCAGGTATTCATGCCCACCGAGGCGCTGCCCGTGGTGCTCACCAGCTTCGCCGCCCAGCGCCAGGCTGCCGGCGTGCGCCTGAACTGGGCCACCGCCACCGAGGAGCAGAATGCCCGCTTCGATGTGCAGCGCAGCCCCGATGGTGTGGCTTTTGCCACCATTGCCACCGTGCCGGGCAGCGGCAATTCTTCCCTGCCCACCAGCTATACCGTGCTCGATGCGCTGGCTCCGCTGTCCACGTCGTACTACCGGCTGCGGCAGGTAGATGTGAGCGGCGCAGCCACCTACTCGCCGGTGGTGGTGGCGGGGCCGGTGGCCGCACCGGTGTCGCTCTACCCTAATCCGGCTCGGGAGCAGCTTTTCATAGCTGGAGCGGCCGCCACGGCCTACCGCGTGCGCAACTCCCTAGGCCAGCTGTTGCGGCAGGGTGCCATGCCCGCCGGGCAGGCCACCGTGGAGCTGGGCAGCCTGCCCGGCGGCCTCTACCAGCTGGAGCTGGAAACGGCCACCGGGCGCGTGCGGCGCACCTTTGTGCGGCAGTAGGGTGGGGCTTTAAAAGGCTGTCATCCTGAGCGCAGCGAAGGCCCTTATCACGTTTGAACGACTTATTCAAACGTGATAAGGGCCTTCGCTGCGCTCAGGATGACAGGCACTTGAGACGCAACAAACCAACCATAAGTACTACGGCAGCACAAAGCGCCCCGCGTAGCTGCCGCCCGCATTCGTGAGGTGCAGCACGTAGGTGCCAGCCGCCAGCCCGGCCACCGGCAGTGTGCCACTGCCCGAGGCCGCCAGCCGGTACCGCCCCAGCTGCTGCCCCATAATGGAATACAGCACCAGCTCCTCGGTGCCGGTGGCCGGGCCGGCAAAGCTGTAGTGTAGCAGGCCATCGGCCGGCGTGGGCACATAGGCCTGGAGCGGAGCCGGAGCCGCGCCGGGCACCACGGCCACCACCCGCACCGGCGAGTAGGTGCTCGTGCCGTCCACATCCACCTGCTGCAGCCGGTAATACAGCTTGCTCAGGTTGGCGGGTAGCTGCTTGTCGATGTATTGGTAGGCCTGCGGCAGAATGGTGTTGCCGTGGCCGGGCAGGTGGGCCACCGAGATGAATTCACGCCCATCGACGCTGCGCTGCACCACAAATTCCTTGTTCTGCTCCTCGGTGGCCGTGTTCCAGCGCAGCTGCACCGCGCCTGCCTGCAGCGGCTCGGCCAGAAACGCCGTGAGGCGCACCGGCAGCGCGGGAGCCACCACCACGAAGCTAATGGTGAGGCCCGACCCCTGCGTGCCACCGCCCTGCGCCGCGTCAAAAACCGTGGCCGTAAGCGTGTAGGTGCCGCCTACGGGCCGCCAAGCAGTATAGTCTCCGTTCAAATCGCTGAAAAGCGCGTACGGGGCCAGGTTTTCGATGCCCGAGTAGGTTTGGGCCCCGGTCAGGTCGAAGCTCACGCTGCCCACGATGGCCGGATTGGTGTTGGCCCGAATGTTCAGATTGGAAGTGGGCAGTGAGGCCAGGGTGAGCGTCATGCCGGATGTCATGGTCTGAATATCGGTATCGGTATCGGCATTTACCAGCGTGAAGCTCGTGATGCCGCCCACCGAATTCACCACCGTAAAGCTGAGCGTGAGAGGCGCGCCGCTGTTTCCCGTCCCGCCCGGGTCGTCGAAGGGCGTGGCCAGCAGCGAATAGCTGCCCACCGGCGGCGACCACGGAAAATAGTCGCCCTGGAAATCGCTGAACAGCGCGTAGGGCGCAAAATCCTGCGTCTCGTTGCGCGTCTGGGCTCCGGTCAGGTTCATTACCACGCTGCCCGGCAGGGGCAGGTCGGTATCGGCCCGGATGTTGACGTTGCGGGTGGGCAGCGTGGCCAGGTCTATCACCATGCCCGGCGTCATGGCAAAAAGGTCGGTGTCGGTGTCGGCATTCACCAGGGTGAAGCCGGTGATGGAAGCAGCAGCAGCTACATTGCCGGTGCCGGTCGCCCAAGTGGGTAGCAATAAATTAGCCCAAGTAAACAGGCTGACTAACAGCGATAAGTAGACCTTGGTTTTCATGCATGGGAGGCGTTAAAGTGGATACTTCATCGGCTCGCCCAGGTGCTGGCATCCCAAGCTAGCACCAACAGAAGAGTTATAACAAATATAATATATATAATTAAGTAATAAACATAAATTTTCTAATATAACGGCTCTGCTTGTTGCAATCTTTTTAGATAAAATATCCTGGTGGCAGTGCGCTACTGGTCGGGGCGGGACGCCTTGGCAGCCGTCTGGGCTGCGCACGGCCCCGCCACGATAAGAGTACACGGCCATTTATCAGTACCTGGGGATACTGAATAAATGGCCGTGATAAATGCGGCTTTCAACCCGTGCAAAGACGATTATTGCCCCGACCGCTGCTAAACGGCGGTGGCTGGCGCGTGAGCTGCCCGGCGAGGCATCGCCGCTATCGGCACTGCGCTGGGGCCCGGCTGCGCTGCCCGCATCTGAATGTGCGCCCGCGTGGCCCAGATGCCGCGCCAGTGCTGCCACACGTAGCGGTAGGCCCGCAGCGAGGGCCGCTCCAGTAGCAGGCAGTAGAACAGAATGCCCAGCTGCCGGGGCAGCGCCCGCAGCCACATGCCCGGCATTTGACTGGCCGGCGGATTTTTAAGCAGCAGCAGCCACTGGTTTTTCACCGCATCCGCTTTGATGGTGCCGTTCAGGCGCAGGCGGCGGCGCAGGTCGGCGGGGCGGAACTCGCGCGGGTGCAGCGCCCGGCAGGCGGGCTCAAACAGGGTGGTCCAGCCGTAGAGGCGGCCGCGCCAGGCAATGTCCCAGTCCTCTTTGTGGGCAAAAAAACGCTCATCGAAAAACTGCCCGTCCACCCGCAAATCATCAATGAAAGCGCGGCGGTAGAGCGGCAGCGCGCCATCGGCCCCGTCTACCGGGCCGGCCGTGAGGGGCGTTTCAGAGAGCAATTGGCCGTGGTGGCGCAGCCGGAAGCGGCCGTCGGGCAGGGCCTCCAGCCCGGTACTGTCGATGCGCGGGTTGGCCCCCGGGTTTTGCAGCAGCAGCCCGCACACGGTGCCCGCGCCGGGGTTGGCGCGCAGCGTGGCCATGGCCCGGCCCAGGTAGTTCACGGCCATTTCAATGTCGGGGTTCACCAGCAGCACGGCTTCCGAAGTGGTGCGGTCGAGGGCGTAGTTGTGGCCACCGCAGAAGCCGGTGTTGCGCGGCAGCGGGTGCAGGCGCACGCGGGCATCGGTGGCGGCCAGGGCGGCCACGCGGGCGCAGGTGTCATCGGCCGAGGCATTATCCACCACCCACACTTCAAAGTCGGCATACGTTTGGGCCAGTATCGAGCGTAGGCAGGCTTCAATGACGTCGGCGCTGTTCCAGCTGACGACGGAAATCAGAACGGAAGGCATGGCGGTAGGAGTTTATGCAGGTACTCAGAACGTCATGCAGAGCGCAGCGAAGCATCTTGCCCGCCACCACTAAATCCTGTCGATTGGATTGCGTTGCGCGGGCAAGATGCTTCGCTGCGCTCTGCATGACGTTCTTTTTTAACGCTTTTAAAGGTCAAACTCTCACGCGCTCACCGGCTGACGCAAGGCCATTTCCACAGCCTGGCGAAGCGCAGTCAGGTCCACGGTGAGGTCATCCTGGCGGTCGGCGGTAGCGCGCTGCGCCGAGGCCGATTCCAGAGCGCAGATGATGGGGTAATGGGGCATGCCCAGGCGAGCCGTGAGGTCGAGATAGTCGGGCACCACCAGATTGCGAGGCAGCAGCTCGATGAGCGGCGTGCCCTCAGCGCAAAACATGATGTTGACCAGGCCCGCACCCACCGGCCCCACCACCGCCCGCGCTCCGGAAAACAGGGCTGCTTTCTCGCGGAAGCTCAGTTCGGTGAGGGCGTAGCTCTCGAAGCCGTACTCGGCCAGCAGGGCTTCCACCTCGGCCTCGTTGCGCACGCGGCGGAACGCGGCATCGCGCCGGCTCACGTATACCAGCGGGCTGAAGCGCGTGGCGCGGGCCGCCGTAGCCGCCAGGGGCCGGAAGGCATCCTTCATAAACTCAGCGGCCCAGCGCGGGGCGTGGCGGCCGGTACCTCGCACTGGCGAGGTGAGCAGCAGCCGCTGGGCGCGCAGGTGCGTGGTGGTTTGCAGGTCGATAATTTGCTCGCTGCGAATGCCCAGGGCCAGCAGCGTTTCCATCACAAAGGCCTGCTCGCGGCTGTAAATCAGGAAGTAGTCGATTTCATCCCAGAGGCCGGCTTCTTCCACCAAATGCAGGCGGGGTAGCGAGTCGAGGAGCCAGTGGTAGTAGTTGCCCATGGCCGCGCCGCCGCCCGAAAGCAGGCTGCACACCGTGCCCGACACCTGGCCCGGCGTCCGGAAATAGCGCTGCCGGAAGATGGGGTTTTCTTCTGGCGGGGCCACCGCGAAATTGCCTGCTGAAAACTGGAGCGACACATCGCCCACCAGGTGGTTATCGGCCGCAACCACGGCAATTGTGCCGAAGTTGTCGGCGTTGATGCGGGCATTGGGCAGCATTAGTACAAACGCGGCGGCTACTTCTTCCTGCTCGGCAATGCGGTCATAGTAAGCCGGGGCCAAGGATACAAACTCGTCGGGCACGGTGAGGTGCGAGGTGTAGCCGGGGTAAACTTCCACGTAGTGCGCGCCGCTGCCCGGCTGGGCGGCCAGGGCTTTGGCGGTAGGGTGCACGCCGGTAGGGCGGAGGTGCTCGTTGTGCGGCACCAGGTCCCGCAGCAGCCGGCCAGTGCGCCGCTGGGCTCGGGTAAGGAGGTCTTGCATAGTTAGATAAGTTTGCTGGTGGGAGGGATGTAGCCCGAATAGGGTGGCCGGGCATCACAACACCTGGTGCAGGCAACTGCTCAGGGCGTTGAGGTCCACGGTAAGGTTTTCGCGCCAGCCGGCGCGGCGGGAGGTAATGGGGCCGTCGGCGGCATCGGCCACCAGGTAGCGGTGGCGGTGGCCCAGGCGGTAGCACAGTTCGGGGTATTCCACCACGGTGAAGTGCTTGGGAAACAACTCGACCACCGGCGTGCCGGCGGGGGCAAACACCAGGTTGGCCAGGCCCGCGCCGGTGGGGGCCACCACGGCCCGCGCCCCGGCAAACAGGGCCAGCTGCTGCTCAAAGCTGTAGTCGCTCAGCACGTGCGTCTCGAAGCCGTAGGGGCGCAGCAGGGCTTCCACGTCGGGCTCGTTGAGGACGTGGCGGGCGGGGGCGTCGCGCCGGCTCAGGTACACGTAGGGGCCGAAGGTGTGGGGCGCGGCGGCGGCGCGCAGCTCGTCGCGCAGGAAGGCGCAGGCCCACTGCGGCGTGTGGGTGCCCGCGCCGCGCACGGGCGAAGTCACCAGCAGGCGGTCGGCCACAAGGTGGCGGTGGGTGCGCAGGTCGAGCACCTGCTCGGGCCGGATGCCCAGGGCGCGGAGCGAGTCGGCTACGAAGCGCCGCTGCCCATCGTACACCAGAAAATAGTCGATTTCATCCCACAAACCTGCTTTTTTGAGCAAGTGCAGGCGCGGCAGCGAGTCAATCAGCCAGTGGTAATAGTTGCCCACGGCGGCCCCACCGCCCGAGAGCAGGCTGGCCACCGTGCCCCGCACCCGGCGCGGCTCGGAGAACCAGCGCTGGGCGAATACATTGTTGTCTTCGGGCCGGGCCAGGTCCGAGCGTTGCGCATCGTACTGAAACGAGGCATCGCCCACCAGCCGGTTGTCGGGGCTAATGATGGCCACGCTCAGGGCGTTATCGGCCAGCAGGCGGCCTTCCACCAGGCTCAGCACGAAGGCGGCTGGGGTGTGCTCCACGCGGTTGGGTTTGGCGTGCAGGCCGCCGTAGTCGGTGGTGTGGGCATACAGGTCGGGCGTCACGTTCAGGTACGATACCTGCGTGGGGTACGCTTCGGTATAACTGGCCCCGCTGCCGGGGCATGCGGCTAGGTTGCGGCTGCTGGGGTGCATGCCCACGGGGCGATAGTGCTGGCGGCGGGGCAATAGCTCGCGCAGCAGGCGGCCCACCCGCTGCCGCCCCCGGTTCAGAATGTCAGGCATTTTCACAGCAGAAAAAAGCTAAAGGCGGGAAGAGAAAGTGTGGTGGCCGGGCTATTCCACGGGCTGGCCCTGACCGGCGGCCTGCCACTCGGCCGAGGCCAGCACCTGGCGCAGGCCGGCTTTCAGCGAGAGGCGGTGGCGCCAACCAAGGGCGTGGATTCGGCTCACGTCAAGTACTTTGCGCATGGTGCCGTCGGGCCGCGAGAAATCGAAGTGGATTTCGCCCGCGAAGCCCGTGAGCTCGGCAATCAGCTCGGCCAGCTCGCGGATGGACAGGTCCTGGCCGGTGCCGATGTTCACGGGGGCGGCTTCGTCGTAGTGGTCCATCAGATAGAGGCAGGCCTCGGCCAGGTCGTCCACGTGCAGGAATTCACGGCGCGGGGTGCCGGTGCCCCACACGTCCACGCGGGGCCGGTTGTGTTGCACGGCTTCCTCAAACTTGCGCAGCAGGGCGGCCATCACGTGCGAGCTTTCCAGGTCGTAGTTGTCGTTGGGGCCGTACAGGTTGGTGGGCATCACCGTGATGAAGTTGCAGCCGTACTGGTCGCGGTAGGCCTCACACATCTTCACGCCCGCAATTTTGGAAATAGCGTAGGGCTCGTTGGTGTGCTCCAGCGGGCCGGTGAGCATGTATTCCTCCCGAATGGGCTGCGGGGCCAGCTTGGGGTAGATGCACGACGAGCCCAAATACAGCAGCTTGCGCACGCCGCAGCGTTGGCTTTCGTGCAGCACGTTGGCCGTAATCATCAGGTTCTCATAGATGAAATCGGCCCGCAGGGTGTTGTTGGCGTGGATGCCGCCCACCTTGGCGGCGGCCAGCAGCACGTATTCGGGCCGGGTTTCGGCAAAGAAGCGGGCCACGGCGGCCTGGTTGGTCAGGTCGAGCTCGGCCGACGTGCGGGTGATGATATTGGTGTAGCCCCGGCGCGTGAGCTCGCGCAGCAGGGCCGAGCCCACCATGCCGCGGTGCCCCGCGACGTAGATGCTGGAAGTCTTTTCCATGAGTATAAAGGCGAAGTCGGAACAGAAAAAAGGGCGCGGCAGCCCGCGCCCGGGCCGGCTATTCGTCGTGGTAGCTGAGCACGGCGTGGCCAGCCTCCAGCAGCACGGTGTCGCGCCGGAACAGGGTCAGGTCGCTCTGTACCATGTCGCTCACCAGGCCGGCCAGGTCGTAGTTGGGCACCCAGCCCAGCTCGGCGCGCGCCCGGCTGGGGTCGCCGATGAGCAGTTCCACCTCCGTGGGGCGGAAGTAGGCCGCGTCCACGGCCACCACTTCCTGGCCGGCCCGTAGCTGGAAATCGGGGTTGTGGCAGGCCCGCACGTAGCCCACTTCGGCCACGCCCTCGCCGGCAAAGTCTACTTCAATGCCCAGCTCGGCAAAAGCCAGCCGCACAAACTCGCGCACCTTGGTGGTCACGCCGGTGGCAATGACGTAGTCGCGCGGCTCGTCCTGCTGCAGCATGCGCCACATGGCTTCCACGTAGTCTTTGGCGTGGCCCCAGTCGCGCTTGGCGTCCAGGTTGCCCAGATACAGCTTGTCCTGCAAGCCCAGCGCGATGCGCACCACGGCCCGCGTAATCTTGCGCGTGACGAAGGTTTCGCCCCGGCGCGGGCTTTCGTGGTTGAACAGGATGCCGTTGCAGGCATACAGGCCGTAGGCTTCGCGGTAGTTTACCGTAATCCAGTAGGCGTAGAGCTTGGCCACGGCGTAGGGCGAGCGGGGGTAAAAGGGCGTGCTTTCGCGCTGCGGCACTTCCTGCACCAGCCCGTACAGCTCCGAGGTGCTGGCCTGGTACAGCCGGGTTTTCTTGCCCAGGCCCAGAATGCGGATGGCCTCCAGCAAACGCAGGGTGCCCAGCCCGTCCACGTCGGCCGCGTACTCGGGCGTGTCGAACGAAACCTTGACGTGCGACATGGCCCCGAGGTTGTAAATCTCGTCGGGCTGCACTTCCTGCACGATTCTAATCAGGTTGGTGGCATCCGATAAGTCGCCGTAGTGCAGCTTAAAGCGCACGTCCTTCTCGTGCAAATCCTGGTACAGGTGGTCGATACGGTCGGTGTTGAACATCGACGAGCGGCGCTTGATGCCGTGTACTTCGTACCCTTTACTCAGCAGCAGCTCGGCAAGGTAGGCCCCGTCCTGGCCTGTGATTCCAGTAATTAATGCGCATTTCATAAGCAGCGGTTAAAATGAGGTAGGAGATGACTTTCGGGTACCCCGGGATAGAGTAGGTGATAGCAAGATAGTAATTTATATCAACATTCATATATTGTTCATTGATTAATTTATTTTTTCGACAAATAAAACCCGCTATTATACCGAGGAGCTGTTGTAGCGCCGGCTACAAAGTCCGCGCTGCAGTGCATTGGCCCAAAACCAAAAAAGCCTGGCCGCAGGGGCCAGGCTTTTGAGCAGGTGCGCGTTGCGCAATTGAGAGAACCGACTAGGGCAGCGGGGTAGCCTGTTTCCAGAGCTCGATGCCCGAGAGGTTGGCCATGCCGCCGGTGGTGCCTACGTTCACCGTGCCGTCGGTCACGTTGGCCGTGAAGGGGCCGAGGCGGTCCCAGTGGCCGGCCGAGCCGCTGTTGTAGCCGCTCAGTACGGTTTTGCCTTCGAGCGAGATGTTGAAGGTTTCAGCATTGTTGTCCTCCCATACATAGAGGTACACGCTGTAGGTACCGCTGGCTACGCCGCTCAGGGCAATGCCGGTGCTGCTGCCGTACATCGAGGCGCGAATCATGCTGGCGCGAGTGGCGTCGGTGGCGGGATTCAGCGTCACGTTCTGGTTAGCAAAGGCGCTGAGGCCCGTGGTTTTGAAGTTAGGGGCGCTGGCGCTGGCAGCCCAGCTCTTGCCATCGAGGGTGATGGCGCCACCGCCCAGGTTCACGGCCCGAACGAAGGTAGGCGCAGTGGTGGCGGGCGGCGTGGTGGTCGTGGCGGCCGTTACCGTAACAGTCGCAGCAGCCGAAGTCGTGGCGACACCGGCGTTATTGGTAGCGCGGGCGGTGAGGCTGAGCGTGCCAGCGGCGGTGGGCGTGTAGCTGAAAGCGTAGGGAGCCGTCAGGTCTTCGCCGAGCTTGGTGGCGCCGTTGAAGAACTCGACTTTCGAGATGGTGCCGTTGGCAGCCGCGGCCGAGGCCGTCAGGTTCAGGGCCGCACCCACGGTGCCGGTGCTCGGCGCGCTCAGGCTAACAGTGGGGGCGCTGGGGGCCGTCGGAGTCGTAGGCGTGGTAGGAGTCGTGGGCGTGGTAGTGCCCGAGGTCTGCTTCCAGATTTCGATGCCCGACAGGTTATTGTTGTTGCTGCTCGAAGTACCGATGCTGATGGTACCGTTGGTCACGTTGGCCGTAAAGGGGCCGAGGCGGTCCCAGTGGCCGGCTGAGCCGCTGCTGTAGTTCGACTGCACGGTCTGGCCCTGGAGGCTGATGTTCAGCGTTACGGGGTTGTTATCCTCCCACATGTAGAGGTACACGCTGTAGGCACCGTTGGCCACGCCGCTCACCGAAGCTGCGATGTTGGGGTCGTACACGGCGTCACGAATCATGGCTGCGCGGGCAGCGTCGGTGGCCGGGTTCAGCGTCACGCTCTGGTTCGAGAAGGGCGAGCCGTTGATTTGGAAGTTAGCAGCGCTGTTGCCGTCTTCAAAGCTCAGGCCGTCGACAGTAGTGGCTGTGCCGCCTACGTTAATGGCGCGCACGAAGGTGGCGTTGGCCGGCGCGGTGCCGGTGGGGGTAGTGGGCGTGGTGGTCGTAGCAGCCGTTACGGTTACCGAAGAAACGGCCGTGGAAGTAGCAGCACCGGCGTTATTAGTAGCGCGGGCGGTGAGGCTGAGCGTGCCGGCGGCGGTGGGCGTGTAGCTGAAAGCGTAGGGAGCCGTCAGGTCTTCGCCGAGCTTGGTGGCGCCGTTGAAGAACTCGACTTTCGAGATGGTGCCGTTAGCAGCCGCGGCCGAGGCCGTCAGGTTCAGGGCCGCACCCACGGTGCCGGTGCTCGGCGCGCTCAGGCTAACGGTAGGAGCCGAAGGGGCAGTAGGCGTAGTGGGCGTGGTAGTACCGCCGCCGCTGGTGCCGCCCGCACCGAGGGTGATGCCGTTCTGCGACAGTTTCTGTTGCCAGAAGGTCCATTCGGCCTGCTCATCGGCCAATGTCAGCGGACGGTCGGCAATGTGCGTGATGCTCGTGCAGGTGGGGCAGGCGCCGGGGCTGGTGTCTTGGCGGTCTTT
Organism: Hymenobacter ruber; assembly: GCF_054783255.1. Lineage (NCBI taxonomy): Bacteria > Pseudomonadati > Bacteroidota > Cytophagia > Cytophagales > Hymenobacteraceae > Hymenobacter > Hymenobacter ruber. The sequence continues at coordinate 858,923 of NZ_BAAGQX010000002.1, read as the reverse complement.
GTAGGGCGTGTTGCCGCCCTGGTAGTAGAAACCAATGAAGTTATTGGTCATGTCGTTGTTGAAAAACACCGACCCCGACTGCTGGTAGGCGTTCCAGAGGCCGGCGGCAGCGTAGCCGGCGGGCATCTTAGAGCCGTCGGGCAGCAGGCCGCAGGTCACCATGCGGTTGTTGTAGTAGTGGTTGTCGTGGCCCGAGGCGATGTTCATGGCCGCGCAGGTGCTCACCAGCTGGTTGTTGTAGCCATTAATAAAGGCCGTGGCACCGCTGGCCGACTGGGCGTCGCCGTCAATCGTGATGCCCGAGCCCGTGTAGCTCGACCCCGTGGCGGGGTAGGGGTAGGCACCCTGCACGTAGTTGTCGTGCAGCTTCAGCGGGCTGCCCGAGGTGCCCGACGAGTTATAGAAGTTGATGTTGTCCTCCACCAGCGACTGGTTGGGCTCGTTGATAATCTCGTTCCAGGCCACTTCGGCACCGGGTACACTCAGCGCGCCGTTCACACCCAGAAAGTTGCAATAGGTGCCGCCGCCGTTGCGGTAGCGGCCGTCCAGGTTTTTCGACTGGTTGTAGCGGATGGTGTAGGTCTGCGACGTAGTGCCGCTGCCGCCCCACTGGTAAATGTCGATGCCCGTGGTGTGCTCGAAGTAGTTGTGCTCAATCGTGAGCGACTTGGCCGAGTTCACTTCCACGAAGCGGCCGTGGCGGCGGTTGTCCACGGTAGGGGTCTGGCCGTAGGCCTTGTTGTTGCGGATAATGAGGTTGTCGCCCCCATTCTTGCCGTCGATGATATCGCCGGGGCCCACCAGCACGCAGTTCTCAATAACTACGGGCTGGGTGGTCTGAATCGTAATAACCGGCACATCGGAGCTGGTGCTGCGGTAGTTGCCACTATAGGTACCGCCCTGCGTAATAGTAAGCGGGCCGGAATAAGTAACGTTGGGAGCTTGCGCCATTGCGGGGTTCAAACCAGGTGCTACCGCGAGGAAACAACCAATGGCTGCAGAAAGAATACCCGTGAGAGGACGCGATACAGGGGAAAGAGCGAAGGTGTGCTTGAGATTTTTTTGCATTCTTGAAAAACTTGAAACGAAAAAAATGATTGGCATTGGCCCCTTCAACCCAGCCAAAAATCTATTTGTTCCAAGCCTTCTGATAGAATTTGTTATATATCATAAAATGCAATTTAAAATTGCTCTCCAGCGCTGGTGCTTCTGTGGAACAGGTTTCTCAGCTTGGGAATGTCGCCTTTGCGACCGCCGATTTGCCTGATAAAATTCATCAAAGCGGCCTCTGCAAAGCCCATTTAAACTTAATAGCGGCTTGTTGCTTGCTTTGGATTGGCTCTTGGTTGCGCCGACGGAGCTGCCTCAAGCCGAAGCAAAAAAAGCCCGTTTGTTGCATTTCTAACTAATATATATGATTGTTTAAGCTAATTATTTGAGCTTAATAAAATTTTTAAGACTTTGCAAAGTGCAATAAGGCCCGAACGTTAATATTTAATATATACAATATTTAATTTGCTACCTGAATCGGCCAATAATCAATACCAATTGAATTAATTCAAGTTTGGCTATTACTGTGATTTCGCTCTGAATGACGTCATGACGCTCCGCAGGGACCCACTATCGGCTCTGAAAGGCTGCTGAAGGCGCATTCTGGGCCGGGCCGAGGTGGCGGCTGGCCCCACGTGCAGGTGCTGTGCCCGCAGCTTGCGCTGCCACAAGGCCCATTCGGCCTGCTCGGTTTGCAGGGTGACGGGATTGGGCAGGTGGGTGGTGGCGGTGCAGGTGGGGCACGCGCCGGTGCTCAGGTCCTGGCGGTTGGGCAGGGGCGTGCTGCCGCCCCAGTGCACGAATCCCACCACATTGTCGCTGACCTGGTTGTGGAAAAACACGGTGGGCGGCTGCTTGTAGGCATTCCAGACACCAATGCCGGCGTAGTTGGCCACCAGGCGGGTGCCGTCGGGTAACAATCCGCTGGTGATGATGCGGTTGTGGTGAAAGTAGTTGTCGTGACCCGAGGCGATGTTCAGGGCGGCGCAGGTGCTCACCAGCTGGTTGTCGTAGCCCTCCACCCAGGCCGTGGTGGTGATGGGCGCGCGGCCGGTGCCATCCAGGGTGATGCCCGAGCCAGCGTAGGTGTCGCTGGTGGCCGGGATGGGGTAAGCGCCCTGAATGTAGTTGTCGTGCAGGCGGGCCGGGCTGGTGCGGGTGCCGCCCGAGTTAAAGAAGTTGATGTTGTCCTCGACCAGCGACTGGTTGGGCTCGTTGATGACTTGGTTCCAGGCCACTTCGATGTGGGCCAGGTTGGGCAGGCCATTCAAACCCAGGAAATTGACGGGGGTGCTGCCGCCGTTGCGGTAGCGGCCATCGATGTTGCGGGCCGAGTTGTAGCGCACCGTCAGGGTTTGGGCGGGGGTGCCGTCGCCGCTCCACTGATAAATGCTGATGCCGCTGGTGTGCTCGAAGTAATTGTGCTCGACGCGCACGGATTTGGCGGAATTTGCTTCCAGGAAGTGTCCGTGGCGGATGTTGTCCAGGCTTTGAGCCAGGCCGTAGCCCTGGCAGTTCACCACGGTGAGCTGCGCCCCGCCCCGGGTGGCCTCAATCAGGTTGCCGGCCCCGGCCAGCACGCAGCCGCTGAGCGTGACCGGCTCGGTGGTTTGAATGCTGACGCAGGGCAGGCTGGAATCGGTACTGCCGAACGTGCCCGTGTAGGTGCCGCCCTTGCGAACGATGAGCTGGGCCGGCCCGCTGGGGTGCCGCCCACAGGCCGCCGCAAGGCCCGCACTGGTCAGGGCCAGCAGCAGGAGGGCGCGGGCCGCCGGGCGCGGCCAAAAAGTGGGCGGCCTCATGCCAGTGCTACTTTTTCCGATTCCCAGCGCACCGTTTCCTGGTCTTCGAACACCACGAACTGCTCCAGCGACTCAATGGGATGGTCGGGGCCGTGCAGGTGGCAGAGGGGCACGCGGCCATAAAAGGAGGCCCACATGGAATAGGTGCTCAGCGGGCCGATGATGTAGTCGCAGCCGGCCAGCGCATACAGGTCCTCCAGCGGATGGTCGGTGGAGCGGCCGGTGTCGAACCCGGCGAAGTCTTCGGCCGGAATGGGTTCGTTGGAAAACAAGAGGAAGCGCACCCGCACATCGGCCGGTAACAGGGCGCGCATTTCGCGCATAGCGCGCACATAGGTAGCGTTGGTATATAGGTAGGCCCCGCCGTACCAGCCGGCGTAGTCGCCCCGCCGGATGTGCACGCCCACCAGCACGTCGGCGTGGGCGCGGTTGGTGGCTATTACCTGCGCCACGGCGTCGCGGTGCGGCTTGATGGGGCGGAAGAAGCGCCGCAGCAGGTCGGCGTGACGGGCGAAGTTGGGCTTGTCGCGGTATTGCCAGCCGTGCACCATCAAGTGGCGTGGGCCGTGGGCCTGAGCCAGGTAGTCGGGGCTGTTGAGGTCGACATCGCCGGTAGGCCGGTCGCCCACGAGGTGCACGCCCAGCAGGCGCGGCAGCCAGGGCAGGCGCAGCAGCACGGGTGGCCCCACGCGCCATTGCAGCACGCGGTGGAGCAGGTCGGGCACGGGGTGGTCGGGGTTGAGGCGCACCGGCAGGCGGCCAAAGAAACTGGTGCGCTGGCCCACCGTGCCTTCAAAATAAGGCGCGTAGCTTGCGAAGGCCGGAATGGCCAGCTCGTAGTCGTGCTCCACGGCATTGACCAAAAAGTGCGAGGTGAGCAGCAGGCAGTTGCCGAAGCCGTGGAGGTCCTGGGTAAGAATAACCATAGCGTGAGGTAGGGGTTTGGGGTGAAGGAAAAAGGGGCAAGCCCCCGCGCCCTACACTTAGTGCATGAAATACCCGGCCAGCCGGCGGGCGTAGCCATTCAGCAGGAAATAAGGCAGGTAGGGGCGAGGGCAGTTTTTGAGGGAGAAGTGCGTGAAATTGCGCAGGTTGCCGCCCCCCCGAATGCCGAACAAATGCTGCAAATAACCCTTCAGGCTGCGCTGGCGGCGGGTTTGTTCCTGGCCGCTTTCCTCGGGGTAGGTGCTGAGGCGGGCGTCGTAGTTGCAGAACACCGGGAAGCCGTGGCGACGGGCCACACTGGTGTAGTCGAAATCGGCGAGGTAGTGCGGCAGGCGTTTCTCATCAAACAGGCCAATGGCCTCGATGACGGCCAGTGGGATGAGCAAGCCGCGGCCCGGCAGGTACGTAACGGGGTGCAGGCCGTGGCGCTCGGAGGGCGCGAGTTCGGTGAGCAGGTCGTGGCGGGTGTTGGTGCTCCAGTCCAGCCGCTCGCCGCCGTACACGGGCTCGCCGGTGGCAGCGTCGAGCTCCAGCGCGCCCAGCACGGCGGTGGGGTGCTGGTCGGCGTAGGCCAGCATCCGCTCGATGAAATCGGGCAGGGCCAGCACGTCGTTGTTCATGGTGAGCACGCGGGTGGCCCCCAGGGCCAGGGCGCGGCGGATGCCCGCATTCACGCCGGCCGTCCAGTAGAGGTTGCCGTCGCCAGTCACCACTTCCACCTCCGGAAACTCGTTGGCCAGCACCTCGGCCGTGCCGTCGGTGGAGCCGTCGTCAACCACCACAACGCGGAAATCGGTGCGGGTTTGCTGCCGAAGCGAGTTCAGACAGGCGCGGGTGTAGGGCAGGCGGTTGAAAACCGGAATGACAACGTACAGCATAAAAAGGCTTACAGAAAAAGGGTGGGTGGAAGTCAGGATGACAATTGGGATTGAATGGCCGCGGGGCGGCGCTTGCGGCGGCGCAGGCGCGAGAGTGGCAGCCTGCGCCGCCGGCCGAGCGTGAGCGGTGGGCTGGCCGGGGCCAGATTGAGGTCGCGCAGCATGGTCAGCAAGCGGTCGAGGCGCTGGGGCCAGGTCTGGCGCAGGGCGAATTCGTAGCCGGCGCGGCCCATGGCACGGCGCGCATCGGGCTGGTCGTACACGTATTCCACGGCCCGCGCCATGGCGGCGGTGGCCACGGCCGGCGACTCCACCGATACCTTGATAGCGGCCGCGTCGGGCAGGAACGTGCGGGCGCCCTGGTGGTTGAGCGTGATAATGGGCAGGCCCGTAGCCAGCGCTTCCATGAACTGTGAGGCGAACGAATCGCGCAGCGAGCCGAACAGGAACACGTCGCTATTGAGCATGGCGGCATGCACTTCAGCCCACGGCACGCTGCCGCGCCAGGTCACGCGGCCCATCAGCCCGTATTGGGCAATCCAGCCGGGCACGAGGTCGCGCATGGGGCCATCGCCCAGCACGGTGAGGTGAAATTTCACTCGTTTATCGACCTGCGAAAGGGCATCGAGCACCAGCGGCAGGGCCTTGTTGGGATAGAGCCGGCCCACCCACAGCAGCTGCAGCTCGGGCTGCGCCGGCCGCTCCGGAAACTCGGCCGCCCGGAAGGCTTCTGACAGGCCCGTATCAAGGAAAAGCTCCACCCGTTTGGCCCCCAAGCGCCGGGCCAGATTGGCCGATTCGTCGTTGGAAGCCAGCACCAGGGCGGCGTGGCGCAGGTTTTGGCGCAGGTTGTAGTCGAAGGTGGTGAGCACCCAGGTGAAAGCCGAGCGCAGGGTTTCGGTCTGGAACCAGTCGGGCAGGTACTGCCGGAAGGCGATGGGGGCTTTCTGAGCACCGCCCACCGGGCCGTACACCAGCGGCTTGCCCAGCCGCCACAGCCAGGAGCCCATTTTCAGGCTGCTGTACGTGGCGTGGTGCACCAGGTCGAAGTCGTTTTCCTGGTCCAGCTGCCGCGCCATTCGCCAGGCCGTGTATTGCCAGATGAAGTAGTGCAGGTACACGCCAAACTGCCAGCGGTACAGAAACTGCACCCAGCCGGGCACCTTCGGATAAAGGAATTGAATGCGCCCGGCCGCGCCCTCGTGGGCATTGTTGGCGAGGAAAGTGGCAATGCCCAGGCGGCCATATGGCGTGGTGAGGCACCACACATGGTGGCCGCGCTGCGCCATGCCCCAGGCCCAGTGGAAGCCGTTGCCGCACTCGCCGCCCTGGGCGGGGTTGCAGGCGTAGGAGGAGACGAGAACATTCATGACGACAATGCAGAAACAGGGTGAGGATGAACAACCGAAGCCGCCACGGGCCTGGGCGGCGAGGCAGGGGCGGGGCTGGCCGCCGGACGCAGCCGGGCCAGCAGCCGCCGCACCGTGGCCCAGGCGCGGCCGGCCAGATGCTCGCGGAAGTGGCGGGCATCGCGGCGGGCATCGCGCAGCACCACGGGCGGGTGGCGCAGCGGAAACGCCAGCTCGTGCGCGGCGGGGTGGGCGTCCTGGTCGTGGGGGTCGAAGGTGTGGGTGGCGTCGTCACCGAAGCCGATGTTGGTGACCAGGTTCGCGGCCGGAATAATGGTGAGGCCGCCGTTGCAGGCCACCGCGAAGTGCCACTGGTAGTCCCAGATGTGGGGCGGCTGCGGGCCGAGGCGCACGGCTTCAAACTTGCGCAGCCAGTACTGCCGCTCCAGCCAGGCGGGGTAAATGTTTTCCAACACGCCGCGCCGGCGCAGCTCGGTGAGCAGCGTGAGGTGAATATCGAAGTGCCGCCAAGCGCGCCGCCAGGTGGCCCAGCCCCAGCTGTGCACCCGCCCCGAGAAATGGTAGGAGTCGGCCTCGGGCGCGGCAGGCTGCCGGGCCTCGCGGGAGAGGTTATTGCCGCTGATGTGCATCACGCGGCTATCGTAGCGGTAGCGACGCAGCAACTGCTCGCAGAAAGTGAAAAAGCTGGCCGTGGGCAGGCAGTCATCTTCCAGAATAATGCCCTCCGGCTCTTGCTGAAAAAACCAGTCGATGGCCGTGGCCGGCCCCAGGCCGCAGCCCAGGTTATCGTCCCGAAACAGCGTCCGGACCGTGCAGGGCCAGTCGACTTCGGCGGCTATCAAGGCACGGGTTTCGTTGCAAAGGGCGGCATCGGTGGGGCGGCCGGGGCGGGGGCCATCGGCCGCTACGTAGAGGCGGGCGGGCTGGGCCTGGCGCAGGGCTTCCAGCACGCGCCGCGCCGCTTGGGGGCGGTTGAACACGATGAGCAGCACGGGGGTATCCAGCTCAGGGGCGGGCGAGGTCGGGAGCGTGGGCATGGCGGACGGTGGCAAATGAATCGAAGCGGGGTAGGCGGGCGGGCTGCGGGACGGCCGGAACAGGCGTGGGCACGCGGCCGGGCTCAGCAGCAGCCGCCAGCGAGAGGCCCAGCAGGCCGAAGAAATACAGGGGCCAGTCGTAGGAAATGCTGTAGACCAGCGAGCTGATGCTGTACACGATGAGCACCGCCGAGGTGGGCGGCAGCGGAGCGCGGCTCAGCAGGCGGCGGCCCAGCAGCACCAGCGGCACCAGCACCGTGAGCAGCAGCCCGAGAATGCCGAAATAGAACAACCTATCGACGTAGAAGCTGTGGAAGTGGTGGCCCGTGCCGTCGGCCCACACCTGCACCTGCCCGCCGCCATCCTCGGCCAGCGTGTAGAACTGCACCGGCAGCTCAAAGCCTTTCAGGCGCATGCCGGCAATGGGGTATTCTTCCAGATAAGGCTTATAAGCCTCAAACTGCTTCAGCCGCCAGCTGCCGGTGCCCTGCTTGTCGGGGTGCATGATGTCGCCGATGCTGGTTTCCAGCTTCTTCACCACTTTGGGGTCGCTGAGGGCCACCAGGCCGCCCGAAACCAGCACAAACAGCGGCAGCAGCACCATGGGCAGCAGCCGGGCCGAGCTGAGGCGGGCACCTTCCACACGGCCCAGCAGTAGCAGCACCGTGTTCAGGGCCAGCGCCGCGCCCATGGCCACCCACACCGACCGGTGCTGCAAGAAGATGACCAGCGCCGCTCCCATAAAAAACAGCAGCAGCCGCACCATACCGCCCCGCGTCAGGTACTGGTTGAGGTAGTAGAGCGTGGGCAGCAGCAACATCATGGCCGACGTGGAGGCGAAGCCGCGCTCGTTGTCCAGGAAAGCCGACAGGCTCAACGCGTCGGGGTGGTACACGGCCAGGTCGGCCAGCAGGCCCAGCATCACGGTGCCCATCAGCAGGCCAAACGGCGGCGGCCCAAACCGGCGATAAAACGCATACAGGCCAAAAACATGGCTTAATATCAACAGCTTGGCGAATACGTGCGGATACACCGCCCACGAGCCCCAGCTGGCATACGACTCCAGCGCCAGCCCGCCCAGCGCGGCCACCACCACCAGAAACCAGCGCCGCATCAGCGGCTGCATGTACCGGAAATACAGCACCGAAAAGCCGCAGGAAGTGGCCAGCAGCAGCAGCCCGAACTTCGCCAGCACCGGCGAACCCTCGTCGGCCAGCGCAAACTCCGTAAAAGCACGGTCCGTGATGAGCCCCCCCAGCACCGGCAGCACGTATAGAAAGCGTAGACTTAGCTTCATTTTGGGGTATGGGCTTGGGGAAAATGGGTTAGTAACTACAATGGCCGTCATGCTGAGCGAAGCCGCAGCATCTCTATCGCTTCGTTGCTTCGATTGAATTAGTGACTGCGGGCAAGATGCTTCGCTGCGCTCTGCATGACGGGCTGGTGTATGACGTTCTTTCAAATAGCCTCAGCACGCCACCATCGGCGAGTCCTCGCGGGCTTCCTCGTACACGCGGTGGGTGTCGGCCACGGTGCGGGTCCAGGTGAAATCGCGCACCCGGTCCTGGCCGCGCCGGGTGAGAATCTGGCGCAGGGCACGGTCGTAGAGCACGCGGTCGAGCTGCTCGTGCAGTTCGTCGGCATCGTGCGGGGCGAAATAGAGGGCCGCATCCTGCGCGATTTCGGGAAAGCACGAGGCATTGCTGAGCACCACCGGACACTGCTGCCCGAAGGCTTCAAGAATGGGAAATCCAAACCCCTCATAAAGAGAAGGAAATACGAAAGCCCGCGCCCGGTGGTAGAGGTGGTGCAGCTGGCCATCGGAGAGGTAGCCGAGCTGGTGGGCGTGCCCGGCTATGCCGGCCTCGCGCAGCTGCGCCATTTCTTCCTCAGTGAAGGGGCCACCGCCGGCGCACAGCAGGTGCAGGCCCGGGTATTCGGCGTGCAGCATCCCGAAGGCCTTCACCAGGCAGCCAAAATTCTTGTAGGCCCGGCGGCTGCCGATGAACAGCAGGTAGTCATCGGGGGCCACCACGGTTTCCTCATAGGGGTAGTGGCGCACGGCGTGGCCGTGGTGCACCACGGTCACGTGGTCGGGCGGCACGGGCAGCAGGCGCAGCACGTCGGCCCGGGTGTTTTCTGATACCGTGATGATGCGGGCGGCGCGGCTGGCCAGCGTGCTCAGCTCCGAGCCGGGGCGCTGAAAATACTCGCTGAACAGGGCCGGAATCATGTCGTGAATGGTGATGACGAACGGCTTCTTGCCCAGCAAATCCAGAAACCAGGTCTGGTCGTTCACGGTGGGGTGAAACACGTCGAACTTCTGGCGCTGAATGGCCTTGCACGAGGCCCGGCGGTTGGCGTACTGCATCATGCGCCACAGGCCCGGCACCTGCACGCCGGGCAGCAGCCCCATGTGGCGGGTGTGCTTCCGGTCTTTCAGGTAGATGTTGTTGCTGAGCACCACGGGCAGCTCGCAGGATACCTCCGGCCCGGCGTGGTCGATAAGCTCGTAGAAGTAGCGGGAAACGCCGCCCACATCCTGAATGGAAAACGTTTCGGGTTCGTACAGGATTTTCATAGCCGGGGCAGGGAGCTAGGCAAGCTCAGTTTCAGCGGTGGAGAAATGGGTGGGTTGGGTCTCGGCCGGGGTTTCGGCTTCCAGTTCGATGGCAATAGCGGTAGTAGACGCGGGCACCGTAGCGGGTGCGTCGCCGGCCTGCCGGGCTAGGCGGGCGGCCATGGCGTGCAGCAGGCGCGGCACCAGGCGGTTGGTGCCCGTGGTGTGGGGGCCGGTGAGGCGGGCCAGTAGGGAGCGCATCACGGTGCGCAGCTGCACGGGCGGGCGCACCAGTACCAGGGCCGTCAGCACCACGGCTCCGGTGAGCACCTCGGCCACCAGCATGGCCAGGGCGGGCGCGTGCAGGGCCAGCAGTCCCAGGCGCACGGCCCCGATGGCCCCGGCTGCTACGGCCCCCGCCAGCACGCCCGGCCCGTAGGCCCCGATTACCGCAAAGGGTGCCGCGCCCAATTCGCGCCGCATAATGTTGGAGTAAAGCGCCGTGCGCAGCAGCTCACAGCCCACCATGGCCCAGGCCACGCCCACCAGCCCAAACTTGCTGCCCACAAACAGCAGCCCGGCCAGCGCCGCCAGGCACACCAGCGTGAGCAGCAGCTTGTGGCTGAGGGCGGCCGTGGCATCGCACACCACGCCGGCAAACATGGTGATGGCGCTCAATACATACGTCACGCTAATGACCTGCAGAATGGGCACGGCGGCCATCCATTTCTCGCCCAGCATCACGTGCACGATTTCCGGGGCCGCCACGGCCGCGCCGGCGCATACGGGCGTGATAATCATGGCCACCAGTGTGATGCTGCTCAGGTAAACCTCGCGCAGCCGAGCCCGGTTGGCCTGCACCTGGCTGAAGGATGGGAACACCACCTTCGCCACGTTGCTGGACAGCAGGTACACCGGCAGGCCAATCAGCAGCCCGCCGCGCGTGTAGATGCCCAGCGCCGCCGGCCCCAGCAGCCGCCCAATCAGCAGCGTATCGAGCGACTGCGTCACAAACTCCACGAAGCTGATTGCTGACATCCGGCTGCCATAGGCCAGCAGCGGTTTATAAGCCTCCCAACTGAACAGGGGCCGAAGCGTGTGCCGCACTGCCCCGTAAGCCAGTATGCTCATTATCAACCCCTGGCCCAGCGTGGCGCTCACCAGCGCCCACACCCCGAAGCCCTGCCAGGCCAGCACCATGCCCAGCCCCAGGTAGCTTATCAGGAACGAAGCCATCTCGAAAATAGCCAGCGCCCGGAACCGCATGGCCCGGTGCAGCAGGCTCATGGCCGTGCCATTGAGGCCACTAAACAGGATGCCCAGCGCCAGCGCCCGCACCACGGGCACCACCTCGGGCTGATGCACAATGGTGGCCGCCAGCGGCGCGCCCGCCACCAGCAGCCCCGCAAAAAACACCCCCAGCACTACCGACGATGTGAAGGCCGCCCGCACATCACGCTCCGTCAAGTCAGGCTTCTGAATGATGGCCCGCTCCATGCCCATCTTGGCGAAATACACCCCGAAGCGCAGAATGACGCCCGCCAGTGCCACCAACCCAAAGGCGGCCGGGCTCAGCAGGCGCGCCATCACGGCGGTGTAGCCCACTTGCAGCACCGAGTTGACGATGGTGGCCGTCATCGTCCACTTCACACCATTGACGGTGGCCACGGTCAGGTTTTCAGGTTCGTCGGTGGAGGCCATTTTGGGGTGGTGGGGTGTTGCTGTTTTAAATCGGTAGAAGGCTTATGCAGAGCGCAGCGAAGCATCTTTACCGCACAATGCAATCAGTTAAAAGGGGGAGTGGTGGCGGGCAAAATGCTTCGCTGCACTCTGCATGACGGCCTCCCTTCATCGTTCACTGTTGCCTCAGTACCCATAGGCATAAGCCTTCTGCTTATACCGGTACTCGTAGTTGCGGCTGAAGTGCATGTCGTTGATAATCATGTAGAGCTGCTTGATGCGCTGTGATTGGTGCAGCTCGTTTATCTGGTTCACCAGGCTGCGCTCGGTGTAGTTGTGGCGCACCACGTAGATGTTGGCGTCGAGGAAGCGCACCAGCACAAAGTATTCGGCCACGAAGCCCACCGGCGGGGTGTCGAGCACCACGTAGTCGTACTCGGCGCGGAGCTGGGCGATGAGCTCGGCCATGCGCGGGCGCTCCAGCAGCTCGGTGGGGTTGGTGGGTATCTGGCCGCAGGTTATCACGTCGAGGTGGGGCACACCGCTGGGGCGGCAGGCCTCTTCCAGCGTGCTTTCTTCGCGCAGGTAGCTGGCCAGGCCGTGGGCGGGCACGGGGTCGAGGTCGAAGTAGCCGGCCACGGTGGGGCGGCGCAGGTCGGTTTCCACCAGCATGACGCGGCGGCCGGCCATGGCCAGTTCGGTGGCAATGTTCACGGCGCAGAAGGTTTTGCCCTCGCCCGGAATCGACGATGTGACGCCCAGCACCTTCTTATCGAGCCCCGCCGCCAGGTACTGCAAATTCACCCGAATGGACCGGAACGACTCCGCAATCGGCCCCTTGGGGTCCTGCAGCATCGTCACCTTGTCCTGCTTCGAGCCGTGGGCCACCACGCCCAGCAGCGGAATACTCGTGACTTCGGCCAAATCCTCACGGCCCTGGATGCGGCGGTTGGCCTTGTCCAGCAGCAGCACGAGGCCGGTGGGCAGCAGCACGCCCGCCAGCGCGGCCATCAACCAGGCCAGCATCGGTTTCGGCGACTCAGGCCCGGCGCTGGTTTGCTGGGCGGGGTCGATGATTTTCTTGTCCGTTGCATTCGTGGCCAGCGCGATGGCGGCTTCGTTGCGTTTGTCCACCAGGAAGTTGTAGTTCTTCTCGTTGAAGTCGCTGGTGCTTTTCAGCGAGGTCAGCTGCCGCTCGCTTTCGGGCATCTGGCTCATCTGGCCGCGCACCTGGCCCAGTTGGCTGTCGAGGTCGCGCAGGGCAATGTCGTTGGCCCGGCTCATGTTGGCCAGCGTCTGAATCAACGACTCTTTGGTGTTGCGAATGCGGCCGTCGAGCACGGTCAGGAGCGGATTTTCGCCGCTGGCGGTGGCGCTCAACTCGGCCCGTTTCTCGTTCAGGTTGCTCAGTTGCATAATCAGGCTGTTGAGCACGGGGTCCTCAATGCCCGCGCTGCTGGGCGAGGCCACCTGGCTGGCGTTGCGGTTGGCGCGCAGGTAGCCCAGCATGTTCTGGTAGTACTTGCGGCGGGTGGCCACCTGGGCGCGTTCAGCTTCGAGCCCGCTCATGCGCTGAATGCCCGTGCTCGACTGCGCGGCCACGTCCAGCACCCCGCGCGTGGCCCGGAAGGTGGCCAGCGCCTCGGCCGACTGCCGCCGCTTGCCCGAAAGCTTGTCAATTTCCTGGTTTAGAAACGCCAGCGTTTTGCGGCCGGTCTGGTCCTTTTCGCGCAGGTCTTCGGCGATGTACTGCGCCATCAGCGTGTCCAGAAACTGCGTGCCTTTGGCCGAAACCGTGTTTTTGGTCGTCAGCTCAATGATGCGCGACTCGTGGTCGATGGGCCGCACGGCGAGGCTGCCCTGGTACTGGCCGGCCGCTCCGTTCAGGTCATTCAGCACGAAGTAGTAGGCCGCCGGCTCCTGCCCAAACACCATGCTCGGGTCTTTCTGAATAACGGCCGTGAGCAGCCGCGTGCGCACAGTATCGCCCCAGGCAGCCGTCTGGTCCACATTCACATCGGAGATGTCGGAAATGCGCTCGCTGGTAGGCAGGCTGAACAGCCCGCCTTTCTTGGCCGTGGCGCGCAGCCGGAAGCGGCCCGGCCCGGCCGGCTCCACATAAATGGGCACGCCCGTGAGCTGCGGCGACTGCAAATCGACCCACACCCGAAACGGCACCGCGCCCGCCGCCCGCTCGCGCACCTGCAACGGCCGCACCTTGTTCAGCCAGGTGGTGGGCTGGGCGTAGTAGCTCACGGCATAGGGCAACCGGGCCACCGCCTGCCGCACAAACTCGGCCGAGGTGAGCACGCCCACTTCGTCCTCCATTTTCGGGCCTTTCTCGTGCACTTGCAGCAGCTGCAGCAGCTCCTGGGCCTGTTTCGAGCCGGTGCCCTGGTCGCCGAGCAGCATGGTGGAGCGGAAGGCATACACCGGCGCCTTCACCTGCAGATACAGGTAGGCGCAGCTGCCCGCCAGCACTATCGCCAGCACAAACAGCGGCCAGCGCGTGCGCAGCTTAAAAAACAGCGCGTGCAAATCAATCTCATCAGGAGCGGGCCGGGTTTCCATAGTCGGAAGCAGAAATAGGGTGGGGCGAGCAAGCGGGCGCGGCACAAGGCCGGCCCGGCTTAGTTTGCCTTGATGAAGCTCAGGAGCAGAATAATGGTCGAAAGGCCGCCAAACACCAGACCGAGGTTGTTGGCGTTGCCGCGGCTGGTGCGGGCCTTCAGCGGCTCCACATACAGGGCGTCGTTGGGCAGCAGGTAGTAGTATTTCGAGCGCAGCAGGTTGGGGTCGGTCAGGTCCAGGAGCACCACTTCCGAGCCTTTTGGCGTCTGCCGAATCAGTTTCACGTTAGTGCGGTTGCCGAATTCGCCCACGTCGCCGGCCAGGCCCAGGGCCTCCAGCACGGTGGCCTGCGAGTTGTACACGAAGTAGCGCCCGGGAGCTCGCACCTCGCCTAATATGGTGAGCTTGAAGCTGGTGAGTTTCACCAGTACGTTGGCCTCGCGCATGAAGCGGGCCACTTCCTTTTGAATAAGCTGCTGGGTTTCTTCCACCGTGAGACCGGCCACTTTCAGCCGGCCCGCCGTGGGCAGGTTGATGCTGCCGGTGTCATCCACCGAATAGCCGGAGGCGAAAATGTTGCCCGGGTCGCCGCTCTGGATGTTCTGCCCGCTGGTCACGCTGAACAGGTCATTCAGGGCCGGCTGCACGCTCTGCACCCGGATGCTGAGCACGTCGCCGGGCTGCAGCCGATATACCTGCCGCTCATTCTCAACCTGCACCGCCGCCCGGGTCGAGTAGTCCTTGCCTTGCAGATAGGGCAGCTGCTGCTGCGACACGCACGACCCCAGCAACGCCCCCGCCACCAGCAACCCCAAAACCCACGTGCGGAAGTAAACCATTGAGTTCATAAACTGACCGTAGCGAAGCGCGGGCCCGGTGCCGAACCAGTGCCTTTGTGCACCAGGTTCAAGCCTCGTTCCCCGCCTCGGGTAATGGAGATTAAGGGCTAATTTAATGAATTATTCGATATATAGTATAAATTATTTATTTTTCTGTATTAATCAGATTTTAATGGTGGTTTAATCTTGCTATAAACCAATCATTTTGCCGGGAAGTAATTCCGCTCTACGCCGGTCTGAACGCACTAATCCCAGCAGCGGCTCCGGCCAATGGGAGCTGCTGCTGGGATTAGTGCGTGGCCGAACGCGGCCGGCCTACGTCTATACGGCTACGCTGTCGATACCCTTTTGCAATGCAGTAGCTTGTAGGTCAGGTATTTTAAGTCCTTCGGCCCGGGCCACGGTTATGTCGGTCAGGCCCAGGAAGCCGAGCATGAAGCGCAGGTAGGGCGCGGCAAAATCAGCGCCCTGCATTGGGCCCTCGGAGTAAAGGCCGCCGCTGGCCACCGCCAGATATACCTTCTTGCCCGTAATCAGCCCTTCTGGGCCAGTGGCAGTATAGCGAAACGTGACGCCCGCCCGCGTGAGGTGGTCGAGCCACGCCTTGAGCGACGAGGGAATGCTGAAATTGTAGAACGGCACCCCAATCACGAGGACATCGGCCGCCATCACCTGCGCAATGGCCTCATCGGAGTGGCGCACGGCTTCCTGCTGCGCGGCCGAGCGGCTTTCGGCCGGTGCGAAGTACGCTTGCAGGTGCGCTTCTTCGAGGTGCGGAAACGGATGGGTGGCTACGTCGCGCACCACCACGGTGCTGCCGGGCTGCGCGGTCAGCAGCTTGTCGATGATGCCCTGGCTAAGGCGGGTGCTGACGGATTCGGCGCCGCGGGCGCTGGAAATAATTTGCAGAATCTGCATAAAAAAGGGCAAATGAGGTGATAAGCCGCGGGCTAGCCTCCGTAGCCCATCGGCCACCGGCAGCTGCCCGCCCACTGAGTAGCCAAACTGTTATTTGGTATTCAGATTACCTCAAGTAATCAGCCGGGCGTTTGTTAGTAACTTGCTTCAACTACAGATTACGTGGCGGTAGCTTGATTACCGGCAGGTAATCAGACCTGTTTGCTCCGTCCTTTATTGCCATGACCGTACCCAAAGACCATTCTCAATGTGCCCCCACGATGGAGGCCCTGCGCCACGCCCTGCTGGTCGTCAACGGCAAGTGGAAGCTCCAGATTATTGTGGCGCTGCTGTCCGGCGCCCGGCATTTCCGGGGGCTGGAGCGCAGTGTGCCGGGCATCTCCACCAAAGTGCTGGCCAAGGAGCTGAAAGATTTGGAAGCTCATCAGTTCATCGCCCGCACGGTGCACCCCGGCCCGCCCGTGGTAGTAGATTACCAGCTCTTGCCCTATGCCCACTCGCTCGACCCTGTTATTGAGGTGCTAAGAGCGTGGGGTATGCAGCATCAGCAGCGGTTGGAGGCAGCGGCAGCGGTACCAGTTTAGCGGCGGTTTTGTGCTTTCCAGCCCGTAGGTTTACAGAAGCTGGGGAAGTACCAGCGCGGGCTGCTGGTACCGGCTATTTATCGGCAATGCTCAGGATGCCTGTCTGGGCATAGCAGGCGCAAGACACCCGCTTCCTTAAGAATAGAAACCCGCTGCCATGTCCCCAACCCTCGACTACCTGCAATACCAGTTTCGGTCCGACCTTCAGATACTGGTGGGCCGCTGGCTGCGGCAGCCTACCGATGAAGAATTGCGCGCCGGCTACCACCAGCTGCTCGACGCGGCCGAAGCCTACGGGGCCCGCCTCTGGCTGGTAGATGGCCGCCGCCGCGCCCACGCCAACCAGCAAAATACCCCCTGGATGATGGAAGAATTTCTGCCCCAGCTGCCCGGGCGGCTGGGTGGGCAGGTGTTCATGGCCTACCTGTTTATGCCCACGCATTTGTACGAGCTGGAGCACGACGCGGCGGTGCCCCCGCTCACGTACTTCGACGGCCGCCAGTACCACGTGCAGCGCTTCACCGAGGAACTGAACGCCATGCGGTGGCTGCAAGCCTGCGCCGCTGCCCAGGGCCAGCCGTAAAACGGCTTATTTCAGATTAGTATTCCGGTTGTTGAGGCGCACGACCTGGCCGGCGCGCTTGCCGCTGCGCTTAATGCGGGCTCCTTCGGCCTGCTCCAGCACCAGGCGGGGCAGCGTGCAGTCGGTGAGGGCAATTTCTTGGGGCGTGTAGCCGGCCGCGCCCACCACCAGCGTCTGGCCCTGGTACACGGGGTCGGTGAGGCGGAATTTGCCTTCCGAATCGGTCACGTACACGTCGTGGGTGCCTTTTACGAGCAGCGTGGCCCCAATCAGCGGCCGCCCGTTGGGCTCATAAACAACGCCGGCGAGGGGTGCGCACGCCAGCCGCATGGCCGCCCGGCCCGAACTGCTGGCTGCGGGCCGCGACGACATGGCAATACGGTCCTGGGCATTGCCGGCGGGCGACAAGGTGCTCGTACTGGCGCTTTGGGCAGCAACGGTCTGGCTGCTTCCTACGGCAAGAATGGTGACTGCGAAGGCGAGGAAATATGAGCGCATGGGCAAGCAGTATGAAGGACGAGAGCAGGAAGTAATGTGAAGATATTGCTTAATAATTAACTTATAATAATAATTGCAATAATTTTTATCGGAATGATGCCTTTTGAGTAGGCATTCAATCTTAAGCGCGGAGCTTACAGAACGACCATACCAATCAACTGGCTCGGTTTTTACTTAGTTTCGAAAAGTGAGGTTTCATGCCCTATTCACGCATTGATGGGTAAGTTGTTGCCTCAATCAGCCAGTATGCCCAAATTTTCTGAACATCGTTTTTCTCGTCTGCGCTCGGTGCGGACGCTCCATCTAATGGCTCTGAGCCTATTGTTGCTGCCAGCGACGAGCTGGGCGCAGGGGCTGGTAGCTTTTCCGGGGGCCGAGGGTGCGGGGCGCTTCACCACCGGCGGGCGCGGCACGGCGGCGGTACCCACCACGGTGCTCGAAGTCACGAACCTGCTCGACGACAACCAGCCCGGCTGCCTGCGCTACGCTTTGCAGTTGAATGCGGCCAAAGCCCCGGCCCGCACCATCGTATTTCGGGTGTCGGGCACCATTCACCTGCTGTCGCCGCTGTTCATCAGTAAGCCGAACACCACCATTGCGGGCCAGACGGCTCCCGGTGATGGCATTTGCCTGGCCGACTACCCGGTGTCGGTGAAGGCGAATAATGTGATTGTGCGCTTTATTCGCTTCCGGATGGGCGATAAGAACCAGAACGGCGGCTTTATGGACGGTGCAGGCGGCGACGATGCCTTCGGCGGCACGCGCAACAACCATCTTATCGTGGACCACTGCTCGATGAGCTGGAGCACCGACGAGGGCCTGAGCGTGTACGAGGGCGACAGCACCACCCTGCAATGGAACCTCATCGCGGAGCCGCTGAACTACTCGTACCACTACGAAAAGGGCGATACCGACTACGAGCGGCACGGTTTCGGCGGCATTTGGGGCGGGCAGCATTCGTCGTTTCATCACAACCTGTTTGCGCACTGCAAAAACCGTACGCCGCGCTTCAATGGCAGCCGCTACACGCATCCGGCCGGCTTCGAGAATGCCGATTTCAGCAACAACGTGATTTACGATTGGGGCGAAAACAACGTGTACGCCGGCGAGGGCGGCAACTACAACGTGGTGAACAACTACTACAAGCCCGGCCCCAGCACTAACCCCAAAGTGCAGGCCCAGGTGCTGAACCCGTACAAAATCGACAAGGAAAAAGGCCGCCTGCCCTACGGCAAGTTCTACCTGACCGGCAACTACGTGGACGGTGCGCCCGCCGTGACGGCCCGCAACTGGCGCGGCGTGGTGATGAACGGCGGTACCGCCGCCGACACCGTGCAATCGAAAGTGACAACGCCCTTCGACCTCGGCCCGCTGGCCCTGCAAACGGCCCCCGCTGCCTACGAGGCCGTGCTAAACGGCGCGGGGGCCATCTGCCCGCAGCGCGACACGCTCGACCAGCGCATTGTGCGGGAGGTGCGCACCCGCACCGGTACCCTCATCGACGTGCAGGGCCACTACCCGCACGGCACACCCTACAGCATCTCCCAGAAAGCCTGGCCGGTGCTAAAGTCTACCGCCGCGCCCCTCGATACCGACCACGATGGCATGCCCGATGCCTGGGAAAAGGCCAATGGCCTGAACCCGAAAGACCCCGCCGACCGCGGCCTGCGCGCCACGGACGGCTACACCAATCTGGAGAGCTATCTGAACAGCCTAGTGGGAATGGGAGTGAAGTAGAGCCCAGAAGCCAGGGATAATAAAGGATGGTCATGCTGAGCGCAGCCGAAGCATCTCTACCACAGTAGTAATCCATTTATCAGGAATAGTTGCACGGTAGAGATGCTTCGGCTGCGCTCAGCATGACCGTTTTGATGAATAGCCGGCTCTCCCATAATGCAGGCGTAGCTTTTCCATTCAGCCGGTATTGCGCCCGTTCGGCGGGCCGGAATACCGTTCGCTTAAATTTCGTTTCGGCCGCTGAAACGGGCCGGTAAGTTTGGGTCATTCAATCACCAATCACCCCGCACTTACCCGATGAAAACTTCTGCTTTCACCCGCCGCCTGTCCCTGTCATTGTCATTGTTGCTGCTGAGCGCGGCGGGTTCCGCTTTTGCTATGAACCCGGACGCCGCGCCCGCCGCCAAAATCGGGGCCGACAACCCCACTGCGCACCCCACTTTCACGGTGCGCGTGGTGGGCAAGGGCCAGCCCATGCTGCTGATTCCCGGCCTGAACTGCACCGGCGCGGTGTGGGACGAGGCCGTGGCCCACTACCAGTCGCAGTACCAGTGCCACGTGATTTCGCTGGCCGGTTTCGGTGGCACGGCCCCGGTGGCCGTGACCGACCCGCTGCTGCCCGCCGTGCGCGACCAGCTCCTGGCCTACATCAAAACCCAGAAGCTGACCAAGCCTACCGTGGTGGGCCACAGCCTGGGCGGCTTCATGGCGCTGGCTTTGAGCGCGGCCCAGCCCGACGCCATCGGCCCGCTCGTGATTGTGGATTCGCTGCCCTTTCTGGCGGCCATCCAGAACCCCGCCGCTACCGTGGAAACCGTGCGGCCCATGGCCGATAAGATGCGCCAGCAGATGAAACAAGGCCACATGCCCGCCGCCGCTCAGCGCCAGATGGTGGCTGGCATGGCCACCGACACCGCCCGCCAAACCCTGATTGCCCGCTGGGGCATGGCCTCGGACCCCGCCACTACCGCCCAGGCCATGTACGATATGTACACCATCGACCTGCGCAACGACATCAGCCGCATCAAACAGCCGGTGCTGGTGCTGGGGGCCTGGGCCGCCTACGCCCAATATGGCTCGACCAAGGAAAGCACCCGCGCCATCTTCGCGCAGCAATACGCCAAGCTGCCGCAGACGCGCATCGAGATGTCGGAAGCCGGCCGCCACTTCCTGATGTATGATGACACGGCGTGGTTGCTGGCCCAGTCCGATGCGTTTTTGAAGCAGCCGGCCGTGGCGAAGAAATAGGGCCGTACAAGAAGGAAATATTTGGCATTTAGGCGGTCATGCAGCGCGCAGCGAAGCATGACCGCCTTTGTACCGCAGTTACTTTTGCACGGCTACCCCATGCTAGCCCCTCAATCTCATCGCTCTATCCTCATGCCTCGTTCTTCAGCCCGCCCTCGTTTGTATTGGATTCTGCAGGTGGGCGGCTGGGGCGCGTATGGGTTGCTGGGCGGCGTGCTTTCGGCCGTTTTTGGCAAGTTCAAGCCAATAATCATTCCCATCGAAATCATTGTGGCGGGCGCGATGCTGCTGGGCAGCCACCTGCTGCGGCTGTACCTGCGCCGCCACGGCTGGACGCGCCTGCCGCTGGCAAAGCTGCTGCCGCGGCTGCTGCTCGGCAACCTGCTCGTATCGGTGGGCAGCATGGCCCTTACCGGGGTGCTTGTGACGCTGCTGTACTGGCTGGTGGACCCGGCCAGCCAGGGCGGCAAAGGCTTTCCGTGGCTGCAGTATGTGGGTTACACGGCCAATTCGTTTTTCTTCATGCTGCTGTGGTCGGCGGCGTATTTCAGCCTGCATTATTTCGACAACCTGCGGCAGGCCGAAATCGACAAATGGAAGTTGACCGCTGCCGTGCGCGACGCCGAAATGCGCACCCTCAAGGCCCAGATTAATCCGCATTTCCTGTTCAACGGCCTCAACAACATCCGCGCCCTGGTGCTGGAAAACCCGCTGCGCGCCCGCGAGATGATGACGCACCTCTCGGACCTGCTGCGCTACTCCCTGCAACTGAACACCCGCGAGCAGGTGCCGCTGGCCCGCGAGCTCGAAATCGTGGCCCATTACCTCACCCTCGAAACCCTGCAGCTCGAAGAGCGCCTGCGCTTCACCCTCGACGTGGCCCCCGCCACCCTGGAGGTGCTGCTGCCGCCCATGACGCTGCAATTATTGGTCGAAAACGCCATCAAGCACGGCATCGCGCCCCGGCCGGGCGGGGGCGATATCCGCATTTCGGCCCAGCTGGAACGGCCCGGGCAGGTGCTCATCACCGTGCGCAACCCCGGCCGCTACCAGCCCAACCCTGCCGGGCACGGCCCCGCCGCCCTCGACCACACGGGCATTGGCCTGCCCAATGCTCACGAACGCCTTCAACTGCTGTTCGGCCCCACGGCCAGCCTTGTCATCGGCGATGATGCCCGGCAGGCCGATACCGTGACGGCTGAGCTGCGCCTGCCCTTGCTAACTACTGCTCCGACCCTCACCCTCGCTTCTGCATGAACGTTTTAATCGTTGACGACTCGCGCCTGGCGCGCACCGAGCTACGCCACTTGCTCCAGGCTTTCCCCGATGTGATGGTGGTGGGCGAGGCCCGCCACGCCGACGAAGCCCGCACCCAAATCGAGGCCCTGCGGCCCGATTTATTGCTGCTTGATGTGCAGATGCCGGGCCAGACCGGCTTCGAGCTGCTGGCCTCGCTGGACGCGGCCCCGCACGTCATCTTCACCACGGCTTACGACGAATACGCCCTCCAAGCCTTCGCCGTGAACGCCCTCGACTACCTGCTGAAACCCGTGCAGGAAGCCCGCCTGGCCGCCGCCCTGACCAAGGCCCGCGCCCGCAGCACGGCTCCGGTGCCAGCCCAGATGGCCCCGGCCGGCCCCGCCGAGGAAGCCCCGCAGGCCCCGCTCACGGCCCAGGACCAGGTGTTTGTGAAGGACGGCGAGCGGTGCTGGTTCGTGAAGCTGGCCGACATCAAGCTCTTCGAAATCAACGGCAGCTACACCCGCATTCACTTCGAAAACCACCAGCCGCTCATTCCGCGCACCCTGCAGCAGCTAGAGGCACGCCTCGACCCAAAAGTGTTTTTCCGCGTCAACCGCCAGCAGATTATCAACCTCAAGTGGATTGCCGGCATCGAGCCCTGGTTCAGCAACACGCTAAAGCTGACGTTGCGCGGCGGGGGCGAGGTGGAAGTATCGCGGCAGCAGTCGGTGCGGTTCCGGGAGCTGCTGAGCTTGTAGCTCGTGGGAGATGACTAAGAGCAGATTTCGGCAAACACCAGGCTGTTGCCGAATGGGTCGGTCACTTCTATCTGCATCACTTTGTCGCTCCAGGTAGTTTTTTGCAGCGCCGGGCTCGGGAAGGCCGAGTCTTTTGTCGTGAGCCGGTAGTGGTAGGCAATCAGGCCGTTGATTTCGGCAATGGCCTTGGCTCCGGCGCAGCTTTCTTCGGGGTAGTTGGTGAGGTGCAGCACGATGCCGCCGCGCGATACCTGCATGTACAGCGGCTCCCGTTCTGACCGGTCTTCCCAATCAATTCGGAACCCCAGCCAATCGATGTAAAAATCGAGGGCTTGCTGGTAATCAGAAATCCGAAAAATGGGTGTAACCATTGGGCAAGGTAGCAGAACCGTGTGTGTTGGTTTTGTGCTGATATTTCGTGGAAATATAACGAAAAATCAGCAATATTTCCCACGTTGTGGGCTGATATACGCCCGCCGTGCTTGTTTCAGATTGCCCGGCCGGTGCCGCCTACATTTAGCCCATGATTTCTCCCGCCGAATACGACCGGCTCGATGGCCTGGCCCAGGCCGCCCTCGTGTGTGCCGGCCAGCTCACGCCCGCCGAACTGTGCGCGGCCGCCATCGCCCGTGCCGAAGCAGTGAACCCCCAAATCAACGCCGTGGTGCACCCGCTGTACGAGCCCGCCCGGGCGCGGGCTACTGCCGGGCTGCCGGCCGGGCCATTCGGCGGCGTGCCGTTTTTGCTCAAAGATTTTGGGGCGCAGTACGCCGGCGCGCCGCACACCTCGGGCAGCCGGGCGCTGCGCGGTTTCATTCCCCAGGAAGATGCCGAGCTGGTGCGCCGCTGGCAGGCCGCCGGTCTCAACATCCTGGGCAAAACCAATACCCCCGAGTTTGCCCTGATGGGCGTGACCGAGCCCCTGCTGCACGGCCCCGCCCGCAACCCCTGGAACCTCAACCATACGCCCGGCGGCAGCAGCGGCGGGGCTGCGGCGGCCGTGGCGGCGGGCATCGTGCCGGTAGCCGGCGCGGGCGATGGGGGCGGGTCCATCCGGATTCCGGCGGCGTGCTGCGGGCTGTTTGGGCTGAAGCCGAGCCGGGGACGCGTGCCCACCGGCCCGGAGCAAGGCGAAAAGTGGCAGGGCGCCGCCGTGGAGCACGTTCTCAGCCGCTCGGTGCGCGACAGCGCGGCCCTGCTCGATGCCACGCAGGGGCCGGACGCGGGCGCGCCGTACTTCTTGCCCAACCCTGCCCGGCCCTACTTGGAAGAAGTGAGCCGGGAGCCTGGCCGGCTGCGTATTGCCTTCAGCCTGGGCCATCCGCTGGGTAGCGCCCTGCACCCGGAGTGCGCCACCGCCGTGCGCGATGCGGCCAAGCTGCTCGAAAGCCTGAGCCACGACGTGGAAGAAGTGCCGCTGCCCTTTGATGGGCGGGCTGTGGCTTCGGCTTTTCTGATGCTGTATTTCGGCGAAACCGGGGCCAGCATCGCGGCCCTGGCCAAGCACCTGGGCCGCCCCGCCCGGCCCGCCGACGTGGAGCCCACCACCTGGCTGCTGGGCCTGCTGGGCCGCACCTACACCGCCGCCGATTTCGCCGCCGCCCGCCAGACTTGGAACGACCACGCCCGGGCCTTCGGCCGCTTCCACCAAACCTACGACCTGCTGCTTACGCCCACGCTGGCCACGCCGCCCGTGCGCATCGGCGAGCTGCAGCCCAAGCCCCTGGAGCAAAAACTGCTGAAGCTGGTGAACACCTTCGGCCTCGGTGGCCTCATCCGCCGCTCCGGCATCGTGGAGAAGCTGGCCGAGCAGAGCCTTGAAAAAACGCCCTACACCCAGGTGGCCAACCTCACCGGCCAGCCCGCCATGTCGGTGCCCCTGCATTGGACGGCCGCCGGCCTGCCCTGCGGCGTGCAGTTCATTGCCCGGCTGGGGGCTGAGGACGTGCTGTTCCGGCTGGCCGGGCAGCTGGAGCAGGCCCGGCCGTGGTTCGACAAGCGGCCGGTGCTGTAGCGGCCTTGGTTACTGCTTTTTGACCACGCTGATATTGCCGTCGCGTTCCAGGCGCACGGTTTGGGCCTGTTCGAGGCTGGCCAGATTACCGTTTTCACGCACGCCCTCAAGCAGGTCTTCCTGGGTGAGGTTGTTCTGGCGCAGGTTCTCTTGGTTGGGTTGGCCATTTTCGGCCAGCACCATGCCTTCGCCCTTCACCAGCCGCCCAATGGTTTCGCTGCGGAACGAGGCCCAGGCCAGTAGCCGGTGCAGCCCCACCAGCACGAAGCCCGCCAACATGGTCCCCCAGAACGGCGATGCCGCCACTACGGCCCGGCTCATCACCGCGCCCAGCATAATCTTCACCACCATATCAAAGGCGGCGTTGGTTCCAAACGTGCGCTTGCCCGACACGCGCAGCAGCGCCAGTGCCGCAAAAAATACCAGCACGGCGCGCACCGTCATTTGCAGCGCCGTGATGGTGTGCGAGTCAGCATCTGGACCAAAAAGAATATCCCAAAATTCTTTCATGGCATCGGGGCTTCAGGACCGGGCTTGCTGGAGCAGGGCGTGGGCGCGCTCCGGACCCACGCGGTGCAGTACCCGCAGCGTTTGGCCTTTGACCTGATTGTAGGAAATGAAAAAATGCTCGATTTCGTGCAGCATCTCGTTCGATAAGTCGGCGAGCGAGTGAAGGCCTTTGTGCTCGCGCGAGTCGGCAGCTACGGCCAGCAGGCGGTCGTTACGCACGGTTTCGCCGGTTTTTTCTTCCTGTTCAATTTCCAGCGCCCCAATCAGGCGGGCCTCCACCACGCAGCCCGGGAAGGCAGGCGCGGCCAGTATCAGCAGCACGTCGAGCGGGTCGCCGTCCTCAGCCAGGGTGGAAGGCACAAAGCCGAAATCGTAGGGAAAGCTGTGGCCCTCGGGCAGCACGCCCTTGAGCTTGAACACCTGCAAATTGGGGTCGAACGCAAACTTATTGCGCCCGCCCTTGGGCGTTTCTACCACCACGTGAACGCGGGTGTGTGAGTGCGGCACGTGGGCCGGCAGCTGGTGCAGCGAAGGAGCCATAGAAAGGACAGCCAAAGCTGTAATAAGCTCTCGGCCGTCCATTCATGACGGACAATGTTACCCGGATGTTACTAGCGAGCAGCTTAGTCGTTCGCGGTTTGCCCCAACAAAAAGCCCCGGCTACTTGCGCAGTCGGGGCTTTTTGTTGGGGCCGATAATCGGCTATTACTTATCAAACGTCTCGTTCAGCACGCCGGCCAGGCGGATGCCGGCTTTCAGTACCTGCTGCTCCACGGTGGGGCCGAAGGTGGGGTAGAAGTGCCAGTCGAACTTGGTGGGCGGGGTGGCCGCGCTGGCGTAGATGGGCGTGCACAACTGGTACGACTCGAACAGCCAGGTCGTCATGTCATCCTTCTGCCACTGCTTGATTTGGGCGGGCGTGGCGTGGTCGTAGGCCGTGGCCATTTCGCTGTAGGTGAAGCCGGGGTATTCAATCAGGGCCGTGTCCCACACGCTGTGCAGGTTGGTGTCCTCCTTGGCGCGCCAGTTTACCATGATGCTGTTGCCGCCCCGGTCTTCGGCATGGCCCACGTGCAAGGGCTGGTGTACGTCGCCCACCAGGTGAATCACGAATTTGAGGGCCACCAGTTTTTCCTCGGCGGTTTTCTTGGGGTCTTTGAGGTCGCGGCGGGCTTGCAGCAGGGCCGTGTAGGCGTTGGTGGGTGCGGCCGGGGCCAGGGTGGCCGGGTCGTTCAGCTGCTTCACGAAGGCAGCGAAATCGAGCCCGGTAACCACGTTGAGGTAGTGCCAGGGGGCCGTGTCCTTAAACTGCGGGTCGTTGCGGAGCTCATCGGCCCAGGTGCTCACCAGCGGCATGGTTTGGGTGCCCAGAATGCGGGCTACTTCGCGCTTGGCGGTGGCAGAGAGGTGGTTTTCGGCGATTTTAGCCACGGCCCGGTGGCCCATTACGCCCCAGGCTAGCAGGCTAAACGGCGCACACAACAAAGCCAACAGGGCAACACTTTTTTTGAACATCAGAGAAGAGGGTGGGAGTGAGGGCGAGAGCAAGCGGTTTCCCAGGCTTTGGGGTAACTTCCGGCGCAAGCAGAACCACAAAGCTAGCGCCCGGCCGCAGCAGATAGATGCGCGGCCCGCAAAGTATTTGCGCCCCGGCCTAAGGCGGTGAAATTCGCGGCTAGGAAGGGTTTCCTGCCGTTATTTGAATGCGCCAAATGCCCTCACCCGCTCCGCTCACCGTCTGCCCTTGCAAACCGTCGTCGATTCTCCTGCCCTGTTCATCGGCCGCGACGAGCCCAACCGCTGGCTTTACGTGGACCTGCGCGGCCCCTACGACGGCCCCCTGGCTCATGCCGCCTGCGAACAAATGCTGGCCTGCCTGCGCCAGTGGCCCTGCCAGAAAATCCTGAGCGACGGCACCAACATCCTTGCCGTGCACATGCCGCGCACCCAGTGGGGCCGCCGGTGGCTGCAGGAAATGCAGGCTGCCGGCCTGCGCTACTTTGCCTGGGTGCTGCCGCTCAGCCTGCAGGCCCGGCACGCCACCGAAGAGCGGGTGTACCCCATCAGCAACCCCTTGGTCGGCACTTTCGATGACCTCGCCTCGGCCTGCCTCTGGCTCCAGCAGCAGCGCGAGTGGTAGGCCGTAGCGCGAACTTTTAGTTCGCGGCCCCGCGCTGTTAGAATTGTTCGGGCGGTGTTCGGGGCCGCTAACTAAAAGCTCGCGCTACAGTATGACGCCGCGTATTATACTGCTCCGTCATCCACCTGCTGCCCATGTTCACCAACCCCGTCATCGACGACAATTTCCCGGACCCCACCATCATCCGCGCTGCCGATGGCTGGTACTACGCCTACGGCACCCAAACCAAGCGCGCCGGTGCCATCATCAACCTGCAAATAGCCCGTTCGCGGGATTTAGTGGCCTGGGAATACCTCGGCGAAGGCTTGCCCGCCAAGCCCGACTGGGCGCAGCTGAGCCAGAAAATATGGGCCCCGCACGTGAGCGAGCACGGCGGGCGCTACTACCTGTACTACTCTACCCGGCCCGACGGGGCAGACTATTTCAGCCTCGCCGTGGCCGTGGCCGATGCGCCCGCCGGCCCATTCGTAGACATCGGCCGGCCCATGCTGCCCGGCCCAGGCTTCACCTGCATCGACCCCATGGCTTACGATGACCCCGCCACCGGCCGTCGGCTGCTGTACTGGGGCTCCGGATTTGGCCCCATCTGGGTGCGCGAGCTGGCCGATGACCGCCTGAGCTTTGCCGCCGGCAGCGCGGCCGTGGCGGTGCTGCATCCCAGTGTTTCGCATGACGACCCCGCCGACTACCACCGCCTCATCGAAGGGGCCTGGGTGCACCGCCGCGCCGGCTGGTACTACCTTTTTTTTTCGGGCGATAACTGCTGCGGCCCGCGCGCCCACTACGCCGTGCTGGTAGCCCGCGCCCGCCACGCCACCGGCCCTTTCGAAACCTACGCCGCCGCCACGGCCAACCCCCACGCCGCTCTGCTCACCGCCAATGCCCACTGGCACGCCCCCGGCCACAACTGCGTGGTGACCGACGCCGCCGGCCAGGACTGGCTGGCCTGTCACGCCATCGACCCTCGCCAGCCCACCTTCGACGCCATCGACGATTCGGAAGGCTACTCGCGCCGCGTGCTCATTCTGGCCCGGCTGGAATACGATGCCGACGGCTGGCCCGCCGTGGCCGACGGCTCGCCCGAGTGGCAGCCCCAGCCCGCGCCCGTGGGATTGAAATAAAGAGCCAGCCGGGGCACCCATAACTTTTTGAAGCCGCCCTGCGCGCCCTGCAAACGGCTTTTACGTATCTTCGGCGGCCCGCGCTTTTCGGTCTTGCTTATGTCGCTTTCGTTACTGGTTAATCGTATTAGAGGCCGCCAGTGGGTGAGCCTGTTGGGGCTTTTAGCCATGACGGCCGGCCCGGCGCTGGCCCAGGCCCCCGCGCCCGCCGAAACGCGCTGCCTGATGCTGCCCCTGGAGCCCGCCAGCCGCGCCCAGCAGTCCCGTCTGGTGGTTGAAGCGCAGGTGCTCGATGCCCGCAGCTTCTGGGATGCCGGCCACCGGCACCTTTTCACCCGGCACCGCTTGCGGGTATTTTCGCTGCTGAAAGGCCAGGTGGCCGACACCACCGGTCTCACCGTCCTCACCGAAGGCGGCCGGCTGGGCCTCGACCAGCAAATTCTTACCAACACCCTACAGCTCACGCCCGGCCAGCAGGGGATTTTCTTCCTGAAAGCCGCCACGTGGCCGGGGCTAGCCGTAGCTAGGCAGGCGGCCTATACCCCTGTGGGCAGCGAGCAGGGCTTCATCCAGTTCAATCCCGCCGAGGGCACGGCCACTGAGCCATTCCACGTTTACAAAGCGCTGGATTCAGGTTTTTATCAGGAAATAACGGCCCTCACAGGGCAGTCGCGCCAGATATTGCAAGCCAACCCGGCGCTGGCTAAGGCCGCCACGCCCGTGCGCCGCGGCACGGCGGCCCCCACCATTGCCGCGTTTTCGCCCCTTAGCCTTACAGCGGGCACCGGGGCCGTGCTCACCATCACCGGCGACGGCTTTGGCAGCACCCGGGGCAGCGGTTTTGTCGAGTTTCGGAACGCCGACGACGGCGGCTCAACCCGCGTGAAGGTCCGCGACGACGATTACCTCAGCTGGACCAATAACCAAATCCAGGTGCGGGTGCCTTCCACGGCCAGCGGCGGCAGCCCGGTGAGCAGCGGCCACCCGGCCGGCTCTGGCCCCGTGCGCGTCACCACTTCCGACCAGCTGAATGTGGAAAGCAGCACATCCGTTACCGTCGTGTACGCCCTCACCACCGTGGAAAGTACCGACGGCAAGCTGCTCCAGCGCCCCAACCACATTGCCTTGAATAATGCCGGCGGCATCACCTTTCACTTCGGCCCCAATTTCACGGCCTCGCCGGCTGCCGCCTGGCAGCGGGCGCTGGCCACCTGGCGCTGCCAAACGGGCATGAACTGGGACGCGGGCACCCCCAACGCCACCAACACCATTGCCGACGATGGCCAGAACGTCGTCGCCTTCGACCAAGGGGCCGAATTGCCTGCCCGCGTATTGGGCCGCACCACCAGCTACTACAAAGGCTGCTATGCGTCGAATGGAGAGGTGGTGTTTTGGGTGAAGGAAATCGACATGCAGTTCGACGACGCTTCGCCTTTTCAGTTTGGACCGCTCCCGGCCGGCATCAACCAGATTGATTTCGAGTCGGTAGCCGTGCACGAGCTGGGCCACGCTCAGCAGCTTAGTCACCTCAACCTGCCCCGTGCCGTGATGCACTATGCCCTAAGCGTGGGCCAGACCACCCGCGTACTGAATCCGCTCAGCGAAGTAGCCGGCGGGCGGCAGGTGCTGCGGGTGCGCAGCTTTCGCAACCTGGGCTGCAGCGGCCCGGCCCTGCTGCCTGCTCCCCTCACCGGTCTGAGCGCCCAGTACGCCGCCGGCACCGGAGCCACCCTGGCCTGGACCACCCGCGACGAGTGCTTCCTGAGCCGTTTCGTGGTGGAGCGCAGCCTGAGCGGCGATACCACCGCGTGGGAGCAGATTGCCATTGTGGCCCCGCGTCCGCCCGCCAGCCAGTACCAGTACGTGGATGCCCAACCGCCCGGCGGCTTGCACTACTACCGCCTCCGCCTCCAACGCCCCGACGGCTCGCTCGACAACGCCGCTCCCGTAGTCCTCAGCTCGGAAAGTGCGAGTGTTAGCATTTTCCCCAACCCGGTCACCACGCCCCAGCTGCGTCTCCAGTTCCCCGCCTCGGTCGATGGTACGGTGATTTTCTGGGTATTCGATGCGCTGGGCCGTCGCATCCTGGCCACTGCCCAAAGCGTGCCCACCGGCCTGAACGTGCTCACCCTGAGCCTGCCCGATACGCGCCCCGGCCTTTACGTATTGCGCTGGCAGGATGCACAGGGGCACACGGGCAATCAGAAGTTTACCCGGTTGTAGAGCCAGTCTATTGGAAGTAAAGCCGGACTTGCTAAAACGACAAAACCCCGCCAGAGACAAGCTCGGCGGGGTTTGTTTTCTGTTGCGGCTCCGAAAGCTACAAGCTACGCCCCGTGACCGGTGCGGCCACGGCCGTAGCTACCGGCGCCACCTCGTAGCGTCCCAGTTGGCTTTCGTCCAGGTTGCCGTTCAGCCATTCGTCTTCGATGGTAGCGCCCAGCTTTTTGTAGAAGCCGATGGCCGGCTCGTTCCAGTTCAGCACCTGCCATTTCAGGCGCACGGCCCCGGTGGCGCGGGCTTCGGCCACCACGGCATCAAACAGCAGCCGGCCCAGGCCGCCGCGCCGCGCCGCCTCCGTCACCACCAAGTCTTCGAGGTACAGCATTCGGCCCTTCCAGGTCGAATAGGCAGTATAGAACAACGCCAGCCCAATAATTTCTGCCGCCTCATTTTCCAGCACAAAAAAGCCGAAAATCGGAGCCGGCCCAAACCCATCGCGCTGCATGGCGGCCAGCGTGTTGGTCACGGCCTCCGGCGCTTTCTCGTACTCGGCCAGCTCCTGAATCAGGCCCAGCACCTGCGGCAAATCAGCTTCCACTCCCCGGCGCAGCACAATGTTGTTTTCCATGATGATTGAATCAGAAACAAAAGAAATTGGGCCGTCACCGCCTCAGCAGTAACGGCCCAACAAACCAAAAGCAGAAAAACCAATAAATAAGCCTGATTAGCGCGTCCACAGAATCCGTGTAATCCGCGAAAATCCGAGCGAATCCGTGGTCTACATCTGCGGCTGCATCTTTTTGATGTCCTCCGTGGCGTTCACCGAGTTCAGCTCGCGGAACTGCTCGGGCTGCTTGGCACCCTTGGTGGTATCGGGAGCGGCGGGCAGTGGGGGCAGGGCGGTGGTGGCGATGTCATCGTCGCCCTCGGTGGCAGACGGGCCGCACGAAGGCAGCGTGAGCGACAGCAGAGCAGCGGCCAGCAGGCCGGGGAGGAGCGTTTTTTTCATGTGTTGAGAAACGAATTCGGGCGCAAGTTACGCACGCCCGGCGGGTTGCGATACGAAAATATTGCGCAGGCGGCCGAAGCCCCGGTCAGTAAAAACGCCAGATATTTGCCCGCCCATGCCCGTCTCCCTCTCCGTCGTCATCATCACCTTCAACGAAGCGGCCAACATTGCCCGCTGCCTCCAGGCCCTGGGCGACGTAGCCGACGACGTGCTGGTCGTCGATTCCTTCTCCACCGATGACACCGTGGAAATTTGCCGCCAGCACGGCGCGCGCGTCCTGCAGCACGCCTTCGCTGGCTACGTGGAGCAGAAAAACTACGCCACCAGCCAAGCGGAATTCGACCACGTCCTGCAGCTCGATGCCGACGAAGTCCTGACCGAGGAATTGCGCCAGTCCATCCATCAGGCCAAGCAAAACTGGCAGCACGCGGCCTACTCCCTGGCCCGCCTCACCAACTACTGCGGCCACTGGGTACGCCACGGCGGCTGGTACCCCGACCGCAAATTGCGCCTCTACGACCGCCGCCTGGGCCGCTGGACCGGCCTGCTTCTGCACGAAAAATTCGAAGTAGACCCCGGCCAGACTACCGGCCCGCTCACCGGTGACGCCCTGCACTACAGCTACCACAGCATCGCGCAGCACGTCAGCCAGCTCAACAAATTCACCAGCATCACCGCTCAGGAGCTAGCCCTGCGCGGCCGCACCCGCGTCAACCTGTTCCACCTGCTGCTCAAGCCGCTCTGGAAATTTGTGCACGGCTACTTCTTCCGCCTCGGCTTTCTAGATGGTTTCGCCGGCCTGTGCATTGCCGGCATATCGGCCTGGGGCGTATTCCTGAAATTCGCCAAGCTGAAAACCCGCACCGAACAAGCCCACGCATGAGCCCGGCAAAACCCTTCACCTTCCTCGTCTCCCGCACCGATGCCATCGGCGACGTGGTGCTGACCCTGCCGGTGTGCGGGCGGCTCAAGCAGTTGTTTCCCGGTTGTCGGGTGGTGCTCATCGGCCGGACGTACACTGCACCCGTGGCCGCCGCCTGCCCGTGGATTGATGATTTCCTGAACCTGGATGAGTTGCTGAAAGAGCCCGAAACCGCCCAGGTAGAAGCCCTGCGTGCCTACGAGGCCGCCGCCATCATCCACGTCTTCCCCAACAAAACCCTCGCCCGTCTCGCCCAAAAGGCCAAAATCCCCCTGCGCATCGGCACCCGCAACCGCTGGCAGCACTGGCTCACCTGCAACCGGCTGGTGGCCCTTAGCCGCCGCCACTCGCCCCTGCACGAAGCCCAACTGAACCCCAAGCTACTCCAGCCGCTGGGCGACACTTCCGAGCCTTCATTAGCCGAAATAGCGCATTTGGTACGCCTGCATGCCACCGAGCCGCTTGCTCCGCAGTTTCAGCAACTCCTCCGGCAGCGCCAGCCCGGCCAGCTCAACGTCATCCTGCACCCGCGCAGCCGGGGCAGCGCCCGCGAGTGGGGCCTCGATAATTTTGCTCAACTCGCCCGCCTGCTGCACCGCGCCGGCCACCGCGTTTTCATCACTGGCACGGCCGCAGAAGGGGAGGAGCTGGCCACCTGGCTGCAGGGAAACGCCGCCTTCCTCACCGCCGACCTCACCGGCCAGCTCAGCCTGCCGCAATTCATCGCCTTCATCGCCGCCGCCGATGGCCTCGTGGCCGGCAGCACCGGCCCGCTGCACCTGGCCGCCGCGCTGGGCCGCCACGCGCTGGGCCTGTACCCGCCCATCCGGCCCATGCACCCCGGCCGCTGGGCCCCGCTGGGCAAACACGCCGAATTCATGGTTTTCGACAAGCCCAATTGCGACGACTGTCGGCAGCAGCCCGCCGCCTGCACCTGCATCCGTGCCATTGAGGCGGCCGCGGTGGTGGCACGGGTGGCCGCCTGGCCGCCGTTGCCGGTCGAACAATAAATACCATCTGGCAGCGAACAATGGCCGATTCGTCTAGTTAGTTTGCGGCTTATGTGCCGCAGCGCAACCTAGCAGACGCTGCAATCCGTACATCGGGCAATGCGCCGCACGTTGCGCTTTGCTATTTTTGGCTTTTGCGTAGCTGCCAATAGCATTGCACAGCGGGCGGTTTTGGTATGAAGCAACTCGGCCACCCTCATTTTCGAGTAGCAGCATATACTGGTTCTGTTGTCATAATCCCCTATTCCTTCGTAGGTTTCGGCCTGCAATTTCCCCCGCCCACCTGTATGAGCGATTCCCCCGAACGGGTCAAACTGAGCAAAGAGGAAAAAGACCGGCGTTTTCAGGCCGAGCTGATGCCCGTGCTCGACCCGCTCTACAATTTTGCCTACCGCCTCACCCTCGACGAGGATGATGCCAACGACTTGGTGCAGGAAACCTACCTCAAAGCGTACCGCTTCTTCGAGTACTTTGAGCCCGGTACCAATGCCAAAGCCTGGCTGTTTCGTATTCTTAAGAATTCGTTTATCAACGACTTCCGCAAGAAAAGTAAGCAGCCCGCCAAGGTCGACTACAGCGAAATTGAGGGCTACTACAACCCCGACGACGTGGAAGCCGAGGGCGAAATCGGCGCTTCCTCGTCCGATATGCGCCAGCAGTCGGCCCGCGACCTCATCGGCGACGAAGTAGCCAGCGCGCTAAATTCTTTGCCGGTCGATTTTCGTACCGTCATCATCCTCTGCGACCTCGAAGGATTTACCTATGAGGAAATGGCTAAAGTGCTTGATATTCCGATTGGTACGGTGCGCTCACGCCTGCACCGGGCCCGCAATTTCCTCAAGGACAAGCTGGAGAAATATGCCCAGTCGATGGGCTATGGCAATGACGCAATAGACGACGACACGGAACTAACCGAGGCCGAGAATAATTAACGTCTTCATCAGGGACGCATTATTCTCGGCCACCTACTTTATTGCTTCTCACCCCTTTCCTGCGTTTTCAATTATGAACCAATCTGCTACTAAAGAAACCAATACGTCGGCTCCCATTTTGGCTAATGGCCCCGACTGCGAACGAGTGAATACTGTACTAGACCAACTCATCGAAGGCCAGCACCTGACCGTCGAGGACGAAGATTACCTCTACGACCACGCCACGGACTGCTCGCCCTGCTTCGACGACATCGAAAAGCAGCGCGTGTTCATCGGTTTTTTGAACCAGCGCGTTGCCCGGCAGCCCATTCCGGCTACCCTCCACGATGCCATTTTGGCCCGTGTAGGTGCGCAAATGGCCTAATACCGGTAGCTTTGCGTGATGCAAGGCAAAATCATTGTGTTTTCGGCCCCTTCGGGCGCTGGCAAAACCACCATCGTGCACCGCCTCATGGACCGGTTGCCCG
This sequence comes from Hymenobacter ruber, assembly GCF_054783255.1. Lineage (NCBI taxonomy): Bacteria > Pseudomonadati > Bacteroidota > Cytophagia > Cytophagales > Hymenobacteraceae > Hymenobacter > Hymenobacter ruber. The sequence goes on along the minus strand of NZ_BAAGQX010000002.1, from coordinate 824,275 downwards.
AGCTTAGCTTTTCCATTTCCGCCTGCACCCGCGACCGTCGCGGCCGGGCCGAAGTGAACGGCAAGGACTACCATTTCATCTCCGTTCAGGACTTTCAGGACAAAATCCGCAACGACGAGTTCGTGGAGTGGGAGGAAGTGTACGAGGGTGCCTTCTACGGCACGCTGAAGTCCGAAATCGAACGCATCTGGGACAATGGCAAGCACGCCATTCTCGATGTCGACGTGAAGGGTGGCCTCAGCATCAAGGAGTTCTACAAGGACCGGGCGCTGGCAATTTTCGTCCGTCCGCCGTCTATCGAAGTGCTGGAGCAACGCCTGCAGGCCCGCGCCACCGACTCGCAATCCAGCATTTCTTCGCGGATTTACAAGGCCAATTTCGAGCTCGGCTTCGAGAATCGTTTCGACGTCACCGTCGTCAATGACAACCTCGACGAAGCCACCGACCACGCCGAAAAGCTGGTGCGCCAGTTCATCAGCGGCGAGCCGGCCATCGTATGAGCAGCCGCCGGATAGGCCTGCTATTCGGCTCGTTCAATCCCGTGCACGTCGGCCACCTCATTCTGGCCGAGCATTTTGCCACGCGCACCGATTTGGCCGAAGTGTGGCTCGTAGTCACGCCCCACAATCCCTTCAAAGCCGCCGCCGACCTGCTACCCGACACTCAGCGCCTGCACCTCGTGCAGCTCGCCATTGCCGGCAACCCGCGCCTGCGCGCCGAGGACATTGAATTTGGCCTGCCGCGCCCCAGCTACACCATCGCTACGCTCGATGCGCTGCGCCAGCGCCACCCCACGCACGATTTCGTGCTCCTGATGGGCAGCGACAACCTCCCCGGCCTCCCGCGCTGGCACGAATCAGCCCGTCTGCTGGCCGAAGTCGATATCTACGTGTATCCCCGGCCCGGCTCGCCTAGCCCCGATTTAACGCCTTTTCCCCGCGTGCAGGTGATGGCTGCGCCGCTGCTCGATATTTCCGCCACCTACATCCGCGAAAGCCTACGCGCTGGCCAAAGCATCCGCTACCTCGTGCCCGCTGCTGTCGAAGCCGAGTTAGCAAAGTAGAGCGGCTCCGCGAAACACTGCTGGAAATACACGCCACAAAAAAGCCCGACGATAATTCGCCGGGCTTTTTTGTTTTCAAACCGACCAAATCAGATGGTCATAATCTCCGATTCTTTCTTGCTGAGTACTTTCTCAACCTCGGCAATGTACGAATCCGTCGTTTTCTGCACTTTTTCTTCGGCGCTCTTCACGGCATCTTCCGAAGCACCTTCCTTCAACAGCTTGCGCAGCGACTCGTTCACATCCTTGCGGATGCCGCGTACCCGCACCTTGCCGGCTTCCGATTCGTTTTTAGCCTGCTTCACCAGGTCGCGGCGACGCTCTTCCGTCATGGCCGGGATGTTGAGCCGCACGCCTTCCGCATCCGAAACCGGGCTCAGGCCCAGGTCACTGTTCCGGATGGCCTTGGTTACTTCGCTAATCATGTTTTTCTCCCAGGGCTTGATGAACAGCGAGCGAGCATCCGGCGTCGAGATATTGGCAATCTGCGCAATAGGGGTAGGCGTACCGTAGTAATCCACCCGAACGCCGTCGAGCATGGCCGGCGAGGCCTTGCCGGCCCGGATGCGGCTCATTTCTACGTTTACGTGCGCCAGCGCTTTGCTCATCGACTCGGCGAGCTCATCAAGGTAAAACTGAATTTCTTCGTCCATCTTTTTAGAAGGGTTGAATTTTGAGGGTTGAATGTTGAATGACGTTGAGCTGGGGCTGAAATCCTCCTTCAACCCTCAAAACTCAACATTCAAAATTTCTTAGGCTTGTTCCGGCAGCTTGCCCACCAGCGGTTGGAGCAGGCTTTGCGTGGGGTCGAGGAGCGGCTTGCGGCCGTCACGGCCGGGACCGGTTCCGCCGTCGTGCACCAGCGTACCCATGGCTTCGCCGTTCAGCAGGCGCTGCAAGTTGCCCTGCGTATTCATATCGAACACAATGATGGGCAGGTTATTTTCCTTGCAGAGCGTGAAGGCCGTCATGTCCATCACGTTCAGGTTCTTGCTCAGCACCTCGTCAAACGTGATTTCGGGGTAGCGCGTGGCCGTGGGGTCCTTCTCCGGGTCGGCCGTATAAATGCCGTCCACGCGGGTGCCTTTCAGCACCACGTCGGCCTCAATCTCAATGGCCCGCAGCGACGCTGCCGAGTCGGTGGTAAAATAAGGCGAGCCAATGCCGGCCCCAAAAATGACCACACGGCCCTTCTCTAGGTGCCGTACCGCGCGCCGCCGGATGTACGGCTCGCATACCCGCTGAATGGTGAGGCCGGAGAGCAGGCGCGTGCTTACTTCCAGCTTCTCTAGGGCGCTTTGCAGGGCCATGGAGTTGATGACCGTAGCCAGCATGCCCATGTAGTCGCCCTGCACGCGGTCGAGGCCAAAGGCTTCGGCTTCCACACCGCGGTAGATGTTGCCGCCGCCAATCACGACGGCCACCTGCACACCCGTGGCGGCTACGGTTTTAATTTCGGAGGCGTACTGCATCAGCCGCTCGGCATCGATACCGTACTGTTGCTGGCCCATCAGCGCTTCGCCGCTGAGCTTGAGAAGGATGCGATTGTATTTCAAGTCGAGAAGATTGAGGTTCAAGCTAATATTAGCAGCGACGGGCGCTAGGCAAACTGCACCAGCACCTGGCCTTTCTGCACGTTGTCGCGCAGGGTCACTTTCACGCTGCCCACCGTGCCATCGGCGGGCGCTTTCAGAATATTCTCCATTTTCATGGCCTCTAATACCAGCAGCGGGTCGCCCTTTTGCACAGTCTGGCCGGGCGCCACCCGGATGTCTACGATGAGGCCGGGCATGGGAGCTTTCAGTTCGTTTACTTTGGTGGCGGCAGCATTGCTCATGCCCAGGCGCTCCAGCAGCAGGTCGAACCGGTCTTTGGCCGCCAGAGCCACGCGCTGGCCGTTCAGCTTCAGCACAATGTTTTTGGTAGCGGGGTCAATTTCTACAACTTCCGCATTGTAGGAGCGACCTTCGTAAAGCACATGAAACCGACCTTCGCCCAAATCCACTACGTCCCAGGCCAATGGCTGGCCATTGAGCGTGATAGCGTCGGTGGCGCGATAGTCTACTTCCCAAACTTGGTCGGGGGCGGTGCTGATTTGGAACATCGAAAGTGGATGGGGTGGGAGGAAAGCGGGGTTAAAGGTAGCCCAAATCTCAAATTAATTCAGAAATTGAGGCGTTTTTCGCCTGTTGCTGTTGGCATGAAGTATCTGGTTCCGGGCCTTACCAGCCTATTGTTATTCGTACAGTTTCTGGCTGTTGCACAAAGAGGCACGTCCGGCTCGGGCAAACTGCCCAGCAAAGCCCCCGTTCATAAAAAAGTCGCACCCGCGCCGGCCGCTGTGCCGGCACCGGCTGGTCTTGTGGTACCGTCCTGGTTGCCTTCCGAGGCTCCAATCCAGCCCGCTGCTACCATTCTCACCGAAGTAACCGACACCAAGCTCGATGTCCGGTTCGACTACAAGAAGCAGCACCTGCTGGGTACGGCCCTGCTCACGTTGCGCTCGCATTTCTACCCTCAGACTGAATTAGTACTCGATGCCAAAGGTTTCGACGTGCAGAAAGTAGAGTTGGTCAGCGATAAAAAAACGAAGAGCCTCACCTACAATTACAACCGCCGCAAGCTCGTCATTGCCCTCGACCACCCGTACCCGCGCAGCACGCCCTACCAGGTGCGCATCGTGTACGTAGCCAAGCCCAACGAACTGCCGCAAGGCGGGTCCGCTGCCATCACCAACGACAAAGGCCTCTATTTCATCAACCCGCTAGGCACGGAGAAGAACAAGCCCCGTCAAATCTGGACCCAGGGCGAGACGGAGTCCAGTTCCTGCTGGTTTCCCACCATCGACAAGCCCAACCAGCGGATGACCCAGGAAATCAGCATGACGGTGGAAAAGCAGTTCAAAACGCTTTCCAACGGCCTGCTCACCTCCTCCCACGCCAACCCCGACGGCACCCGCACCGATACCTGGAAGCTCAGCGAGCCCCACGCGCCCTACTTGGCCACGATGGTAGTCGGCGATTTCGCCGTGGTAAGCGACTCCTGGCATGGCAAGCCCGTCGACTATTACGTGGAGCCCAAATACGCCGGCACCGCCCGCGCCGTCTTCGGCCACACCCCCCAGATGCTGGATTTCTTCTCCAAAAAGCTGGGGGTGGAATATCCTTGGGAAAAATACGCCCAGGTAGCCGTGCGCGACTACGTAAGCGGGGCCATGGAAAACACCACCGCGTCCACCTTCGGTAGCTTCGTGCAGGCCAGCAAGCGCGAATTGCTCGATGCCAATTTCCAAACATCTGAATTTGTAGTGGCCCACGAGCTATTCCACCACTGGTTCGGCGACTACGTGACCTGCGAAAGCTGGGCCAACCTGCCCCTGAATGAGTCGTTCGCCGACTATTCCGAATACCTCTGGGCCGAATACAAGTACGGGGCCGACGAAGCCGGCCTCGTGCAGGAAATCAAAATCAACAACTACCTCGAAGAAGCCCAAAGCAAGCGCGAGCCCCTCATCCGCTACCGCTACCAGAACCGCGAGGACATGCTCGACCGCCATTCCTACGACAAAGGCGGCCGTGTGCTCCACATGCTGCGCAAATACGTGGGCGACGACGCCTTTTTCGCTTCCCTCAACCGTTACCTCACCCAGAACAAGCTCTCTGCCGTCGAAATCTCCAAGCTGCGCGTCGCGTTCGAAGAAACCACCGGCGAAGACCTGATGTGGTTTTTCAACCAGTGGTTCCTCAAGCGCGGCCACCCCGAGTTGCGCATCACCCACAGCTACACCAACGGCCAGGTAACGCTACGTGTTCAACAAACCCAGGACACCCTCTTTCAGCCCGTCTACCGCCTGCCCGTCACTGTCGCCGTCTGGACCGGCAGCAACCAGCCCACCGAGCACCATATCACCATCACCAAAGCCGACCAGACCTTCCAGCTGCCCGCTAACCAGAAACCCAACCTCGTCAAATTCGACAGCGAAAGCCAGCTTCTGGCTCAGTTCGACGAAGAGCGCACCACCGATGAGTTGGTCTTCCAGTTTTACCACGCCCAGAGCTACCAGCAGAAATCCGAAGTGCTGGACCTGCTCCAGAATAAAACCGACCAGATGAGTGTGAGCAGCATGCTCCGTAACGCCCTCAACGACAAGTTCTGGAACGTGCGCCGCCTCGCCCTCGACCACCTCCGCCGCTACCGTGGCCCCGAGCCCGAAGGCATGCGCAAGGATATCCAGCGCCTCGCCTCCGACCCCGTGTCCCGCGTCCGCGCCCAAGCCATCACCACCCTCGCCACCTTCCCCGACGGCAACTACGGTCCCATTTACGGTAAAGCCATTGGTGACAGCTCCGCGCTGGTAGCTGCCGCCGCCCTCGAAGTCCTCGCCAAAAAGCCCGAGCCCACCACCCGCCAGCAGGTCACGGCCATCGAAAACACTACGAGTAGCCCGCTCCTTGTGGCCATCGCCGGCTATTACGCCCTCAACGGCGGCCTTGACCAATACCCGTGGTTCCTGCGCCGCCTGCCCGACGTGACCGAAGGCGACCTCTACGCCTACTTCCAATCCTTCGGCACGCTTATGACCCACATCCCGCCCGTCGAGCGCGACAAAGGCATCAAAATCCTCGAAGATTATGCCCGTAACGCTCCGCGCTACGAAATTCGCTTGGGAGCCTACAAAAGCCTTGCGCTACTGCTTCCATCCATGCCCAGCCTCAAAGCCACGCTCCAGAACATCCGTGAGAAAGAAACCGATGACCGTCTCAAAGCATTTTATAACCTTATGTAAAAGCGACTTCCGCAAATAGAGTAAAAAAAGAACAACCTTTTTTTACTCTATCCCTTGCCTTGTGTCAAAAAACCTCTAATTTTGCGACTCCTTACGAAACACAACTACTTTGGTAGTAGCGAAACGGAAGGGATTACGCCTCTCAGCAATCGGCCGGGAAGCATCAAAACTGGGGGTATCGCATAGCGGCAATTGCGGGTGACTGTAACTCACCTCCTTCGGGTTCATAGGTTCGAGTCCTGTTACCCCCACTTTTTTACATGATGCCATCTGCGGGAGTAGCTCAGTTGGTAGAGCGGCAGCCTTCCAAGCTGCAGGTCGCGGGTTCGAACCTCGTCTCCCGCTCACGTTTTCAGAATAAGCCGTTTTAGCTCAGTGGTAGAGCACTTCCTTGGTAAGGAAGAGGTCATGGGTTCAAATCCCATAAATGGCTCAGATTATTACACAAGTCCAGTGGCCGGAATTATTCCGGCCACCGGCTCGGTTCTCTCAGGCAAGCGACGCACAGTTTTCTATTACAGTAGGGGCTGAGTCTCGCTTTCTTCGTGTAGGTTCCGATTTTTACCTTCAAATTCACTTCACCACCTCTTTTTTTACTCTTTACAATGGCTAAAGAAAATTTCGACCGGTCCAAGCCGCACGTAAACATCGGTACCATCGGCCACGTCGACCACGGCAAGACCACCCTGACCGCTGCTATCACCATGGTGCTGGCAAACCAGGGCCTGGCCGAAAAGCGTGACTTCTCTTCGATTGACAATGCTCCCGAAGAAAAAGAGCGTGGTATCACCATCAACACTGCTCACGTAGAGTACTCGACTGCCAACCGTCACTATGCTCACGTTGACTGCCCCGGTCACGCTGACTACGTGAAGAACATGGTAACGGGTGCTGCTCAAATGGACGGCGCTATCCTCGTGGTAGCTGCTACCGACGGCCCGATGCCCCAGACCCGTGAGCACATCCTGCTCGCCCGTCAGGTAGGTGTTCCCCAGCTGGTGGTGTTCATGAACAAAGTGGATATGGTGGATGACCCCGAGCTCCTCGAGCTGGTGGAAATGGAAATCCGTGAACTCCTCTCGTTCTACGACTTCGACGGCGACAACATTCCGGTTATCCAGGGTTCGGCCCTCGGCGGCCTAAACGGCGATGCCAACTGGGTTCCCAAAATCAACGAGCTGATGGACGCGGTTGACTCGTTCATTCCGATTCCCGCTCGTCTGACCGACCTGCCCTTCCTGATGCCTGTTGAGGACGTGTTCTCGATTACCGGCCGTGGCACTGTTGCTACCGGTCGTATTGAGCGCGGCATCATCAACTCGGGTGAGCAAGTTGACATCCTGGGCATGGGCGCTGCTGCCGGCCTGAAGTCGACGGTTACGGGTGTGGAAATGTTCCGCAAAATCCTCGACCGTGGCGAAGCTGGTGACAACGTAGGTCTGCTGCTCCGCGGTATTGAAAAAGAAGCCATCCGTCGTGGTATGGTTATCTGCAAGCCCGGTTCGGTAACTCCTCACCAGAAGTTCAAGGCTGAGGTGTACGTTCTCTCGAAAGAGGAAGGTGGCCGTCACACGCCGTTCTTCAACAACTACCGTCCGCAGTTCTACCTGCGTACCACCGACGTTACCGGCATCATCACCCTCCCAGAAGGTGTTGAAATGGTAATGCCCGGCGACAACATCACCATCACCGTGGAGCTCATCAGCAAAGTGGCAATGGAGAAAGGCCTGCGTTTCGCTATCCGTGAGGGTGGCCGTACGGTAGGTGCCGGTCAGGTAACCGAAGTTCTCGACTAAGCTCCGGCTTAACAGTAAAAAAAGCCGCTCTCGACTCTTCGGGAGCGGCTTTTTTACGCTGAAACAGAAGCAAGTATTTGTTTTCTCTTCTGTTTCTCTTACCTTTGCACTCCCTTTAGCGAAATGCGTTACCGGGATGTGTCTTTACACGAGTGTAGTTCAAGGGTAGAATAGAGGTCTCCAAAACCTTTGATGGGAGTTCGAATCTCTCCACTCGTGCAATTTGGGCCAGTTGGTCCGCTCCATGTTATTTCAGCGGCAACGCTGTTTTTCCCATCACAATGGACAAACTGAGCAATTATTTCCGCACCACCATCGAAGAGATGCGCTACAACGTAACGTGGCCCTCAACGACGGAACTGCAAAAAAGCGCCGGCCTGGTGCTGATTGGTTCGCTCGTGTTTGCCATCGTCGTGGGCGTCATGGATGTCAGCTTTGAGTCGGTACTTAAAGCGTTTTACAACTCGTTTCGCTAGTCAGCAATCAAGATGGGCGAATTGAAATGGTACGTGGTGCGCTCCGTGAGCGGCCAGGAGAAAAAAGCCAAGAATTATCTCGAAACGGAGCTCGGTCGGCACAACCTGACCGAGCTTGTTCCGCAGGTACTGATTCCGGTAGAGAAGGTGTTTGAGATGCGCAACGGCAAGAAGCGCGTCCGCGAGCGGAACCTCTACCCCGGTTACATCATCATCCATGCCGACCTCGGCCACGGTGAGGTGGACCACATCATCACCAGCACGCCCGGCGTGATTGGTTTCCTCGGCGACAAAGACAAGAAAGACGCAACGAACAACAAACCCGTTCCCCTGCACATTTCCGAAGTCAACCGCATCCTCGGCATCGTGGATGAAGCCGAGCAGCAAGCCGACGCTACCCTCGACAAGCCCTACGTAGTGGGCGAACTCGTGAAAGTGGTGGACGGCCCCTTCAACGGCTTCTCCGGTAATGTGGATGAGGTGTTTGAAGAGCGTAAAAAGCTGAACGTAGTCGTGAAAATCTTCGGCCGTTCGCAGCCGGTAGAGCTCAGCTACACCCAAGTAGAAAAAGAGGTTTAACCTCATCGGTTATACCACGCCGGCTAATTGCTCCGGGTCGGCGGGGCTTCCAAACAGGAGTTTACTAAACTGAGGCAAGCGCGAGTTACGACGCAGGAGCCACAGCCAAACCAATCAAATGGCCAAAGAAATCAGAGGTTATCTGCGTCTGCAGATAAAGGGAGGCGCCGCGAACCCTTCGCCGCCGGTAGGACCTGCACTTGGTAGCAAAGGCTTGAACATCATGGAGTTTTGCAAGCAGTTCAATGCGCGCACCCAAGATAAAGCCGGCCAAGTTTGTCCTGTACTCATCACCATGTACACCGACAAGTCGTTCGACTTCGTGGTGAAGACGGCACCGGCTCCGGTGCTGCTCATGGAAGCTGCCAAGTTGCAGAGCGGTTCGAAAGAGCCGAACCGTAACAAAGTGGGCTCCGTGACATGGGACCAAGTGCGCACCATTGCCGAAACGAAAATGCCCGACTTGAACGCTTTCCAAGTGGAAGCTGCCATGAAGCAGGTAGCCGGCACGGCTCGCAGCATGGGCATTACCATCAAGGGCGATTCTCCTTTTGCTGAATAATTAAACGGAGAAAAGAACAGATGGCACAAGTAAGCAAAAAGCGCAAGGAAGCCCTTGCCAAACACGACCTGACGCAAGTGCGCAGCCTCGTGGAAGCCGCAATCGTGGTGAAGGACATTACCTACACCAAGTTTGACGCTTCAGTAGATATTGACGTTCGCCTCGGCGTGGACCCCCGCAAAGCGGACCAGATGGTTCGTGGCGTGGCCACCCTGCCCCACGGCACCGGCAAAACCGTTCGCGTTCTGGCGCTCGTGACTCCTGACAAGGAGGCCGAAGCCCTGGCCGCCGGTGCCGACTTCGTGGGTCTGGACGACTATATCTCGAAAATCGAGAAAGGCTGGACTGACATCGACGTAATCATCACCATGCCGGCTGTTATGGCCAAAGTGGGTCGCCTGGGCCGCGTGCTCGGTCCCCGTGGTCTGATGCCGAACCCGAAGTCGGGCACTGTAACGACCGACGTAGCCAAGGCGGTGCAGGAAGTGAAAGCTGGTAAAATCGACTTCAAAGTTGACAAAACCGGTATCATTCACTGCTCGGTTGGTAAAGTATCGTTCGACCCGAAAATGCTGGCCGAAAACGCCCTGGAGGTAATCCAGACGTTGGGTCGCCTGAAGCCTTCGTCGTCGAAAGGTACCTACATCAAGAGCATCACGCTCTCGAGCACGATGTCGCCCGCCGTTCCGGTTGACAGCCAAGTAAATTCCGCTAGCTAATTAAACCAACCAAACATGACTCGGGAAGAAAAACAAGCCCTCGTGGATGAGTTGAGCGGAAAAATGCAATCGCACAACTCGTTCTACATCGTCGATGCTTCGGTGATGTCGGTAGCGAAAATCAACGATTTCCGTCGTCTGGCGTTCAACCGCGGCCTGGAATACAAGGTGTACAAAAACACCTTCATCCGTAAGGCGCTGGACACGCTCGGCCACGACACGTCGGAAATGGATGCCGCGCTGAAAGGCCAGTCGGGCGTACTGTTCTCCACGGAGAGCGGTTCGGCTCCTGCCAAAATGCTGCGTGACTTCTACAAAGCCCAAGCTTACCCCCGCGGTGTTGAGCCCAAGCCCGTGCTGAAAGGTGCTTATGTTGATGCCAGCATCTACATCGGCTCGAACCAGCTCGAAGGCCTGACCACTATCAAAGGCAAGCAGGAACTGCTCGGTGAACTCATCGGTCTGCTCCAGTCGCCCGCCAAAAATGTTATCTCTGCTCTGTCGAGCGGCGGCAACAAACTGGCCGGCATCCTCAAAACCCTCAGCGAAAAAGAAGCCGCGTAGCCCGCTGCTTTTTCGCACTCCAATCAAATTTTCAACAACACTTTTTTTAACAATCTACAGAAATGGCAGATTTGAAAGCATTCGCTGAGCAGCTCGTAAACCTGACGGTGAAAGAAGTAAACGAATTGGCAGGCATCCTGAAGGACGAGTACGGCATCGAGCCTGCTGCTGCTGCTCCCGTAATGATGGCTGGCGGCGGTGGCGCTGCTGCTGAAGAGGCTCCCGAGGAGAAGACGTCGTTCGACGTTATCCTGAAGGCTGCCGGCGGCCAGAAACTGGCTGTGGTGAAACTGGTGAAAGACCTGACCGGTCTGGGCCTGAAAGAAGCCAAAGAACTGGTTGACGGTGCTCCCAAGCCCCTGAAAGAAGGCGTTACCAAAGACGAGGCTGAGTCGCTGAAGAAGCAGCTCGAGGAAGCCGGTGCTGAAGTAGAAGTTAAGTAGTTTCTGCTCCTGAAGCATCTCCGGACCCGCTTCGAATAAGGATTAGACCTGGCAACTTAGCCAGGTCTTTTCCTGTTTGTAGCGTGTCAACCGCGCGAGCTACCCGGTTCGCGCTTTTGCTATGTCAGCTAACCATCTTGTTGCAGAGGTGGTTAGGGAGTGCACCGCACCGCTGACGGGCCGCCACCCCGGCCTCCTTTATTACGCTTCTGTGTCCATCTTTTAATCCCCATCGCATTGGCTACACCGAAAGCAAAGACGGCCGCCCTGAAGAAAACGGCCGCCGAGCGAATCAATTTCGCCAAGATTAAGAAGGTTATCGAGTACCCGGACTTCCTAGACGTGCAAGTGCGCTCGTTCCAGGAATTCTTTCAGTTGGAAACCGCTGCTGAGCGTCGTTCTAACGAAGGATTGTTCAAAGTGTTCGCCGAGAACTTCCCGATTTCGGACTCGCGCGAAAACTTCGTGCTCAACTTTATCGATTACCACGTCGACCCGCCGAAATATTCGGTTGACGAGTGCATCGACCGTGGTTTGACTTATTCGGTTCCGCTGAAAGCCAAGCTGCGTTTGATTTGCAATGATAAGGACAACGAGGACTTCGAGACGATTGAGCAGGAGGTGTTCCTTGGGAACATTCCGTACATGACCGTGAAGGGCTCGTTCGTTATCAACGGCGCCGAGCGCGTTATCGTATCGCAACTGCACCGCTCGCCGGGCGTGTTCTTCGCCCAGAGCAAGCACACGAACGGTACCAAGCTGTATTCGGCCCGGATTATTCCGTTCAAAGGTTCGTGGATTGAGTTTGCCACGGACGTGAACAACGTGATGTACGCGTACATCGACCGGAAGAAGAAATTCCCGGTGACGACGCTGCTTCGCGCCATCGGCTACGGCACTGATAAGGACATTCTCGACCTGTTTGGGCTGTCGGAGGAAGTGAAGTCCGATAAGAAAAACCTCAAGAAAGCCGTTGGTCGCAAGTTGGCTGCCCGGGTGCTCCGCACCTGGACGGAAGACTTCGTGGACGAGGACACCGGCGAAGTAGTATCGATTGACCGCAACGAAGTGTTGCTGGAGCGCGATGCGACGATTGAGGAAGCGGATATCGACGTGATTCTGGAGGCCGGCGCCAAGTCGGTGATTCTGCACCGCGAGAATGTGAACATTGCGGATTTTGCAATCATTTACAACACGCTGCAGAAGGACAACTCCAACTCGGAGAAGGAAGCTGTGGAGCAGATTTACCGCCAGCTCCGGAACACGGAGGCTCCTGACGAAGAAACTGCCCGTGACATCATCCAGAAGCTGTTTTTCTCGGACAAGCGCTACGACCTCGGGGAAGTGGGCCGCTACCGGATTAACAAGAAGCTCCAGATTGGCATGGACCAGGAGTCGCGGGTGCTGACCAATGAGGACATCGTGCTCATCGTGAAGTACCTGATTGGTCTGAGCAACTCGAAGGCCATTGTCGATGACATTGACCACTTGAGCAACCGTCGGGTTCGTACCGTGGGCGAGCAGCTTTACGCCCAGTTCGGCGTGGGCCTGGCCCGGATGGCGCGTACCATCAAGGAGCGCATGAACGTGCGTGACAACGAGGACTTCAAGCCGGTGGACCTGATTAATGCTCGTACTCTTTCGAGCGTTATCAACTCGTTCTTCGGTACGAACCAGCTGTCGCAGTTTATGGACCAAACCAACCCGCTGGCTGAAGTGACGCACAAGCGTCGCGTATCGGCGCTCGGGCCGGGAGGCCTGTCGCGGGAGCGCGCTGGCTTTGAGGTACGTGACGTTCACTACACGCACTACGGCCGTCTTTGCACCATCGAAACGCCGGAAGGCCCGAACATCGGTCTGATTTCGTCGCTGTGCGTGCACGCTCGCGTGAATGCCATGGGCTTCATCGAAACGCCTTACCGCGACGTGAAAGGCGGCAAGGTGGACATGAGCGCCAACGTGAAATTCCTGACTGCTGAAGAAGAGGATACCCACCACATCGCGCAGGCCAACTCCCTGCTGGATGAGGGCGGCAACCTGACCCAGGAGCTGGTGAAAGGCCGTTTCGAAGGTGACTTCCCGGTGGTTAGCCCCGAGGAGTACTCCTACATGGATGTGGCCCCGAACCAGATTGTATCGGTAGCTGCATCGCTGATTCCGTTCCTGGAGCACGATGACGCCAACCGTGCGCTCATGGGCTCGAACATGCAACGTCAGGCGGTGCCGTTGCTCCGTCCCGAGGCTCCGATTGTGGGTACGGGTCTGGAAGGCCGCATTGCGACCGACTCGCGCACGCTGATTATGGCCGAAGGCGAAGGCGTGATTGACTTCGTGGACGCTAACAAGATTGTTGTGAAGTACGACCTCTCGGAGGACGACATCATGGTGAGCTTCGATGCCGAGCGGGTTACTTACGACCTCATCAAGTTCCGTCGCACCAACCAGGACACCTGCCTCAACCTGACGCCACTCGTGAAGCGCGGTGAGCGGGTAACCAAGGGCCAGGCGCTTTGCGAAGGCTACGGTACCAACCAGGGCGAACTCGCCTTGGGCCGCAACATGCAAGTAGCCTTTATGCCTTGGCAGGGTTACAACTTCGAGGATGCCATCGTCATCTCGGAACGCGTGGTTCGCGACGACATCTTCACCTCGATTCACATTGAGGAGTTTGAACTGGAAGTGCGCGAGACCAAGCGCGGCGAAGAAGAGCTGACCTCGGAGATTCCGAACGTGAGCGAAGAAGCCGTGCGCAACCTCGACGATAACGGCATCATCCGCCTCGGCGCCGAGGTGAAGGAAGGCGACATCCTGATTGGTAAAATCACGCCGAAGGGCGAGACGGACCCGACTCCGGAAGAGAAGCTGCTCCGCGCCATCTTCGGCGACAAGGCCGGTGATGTGAAGGATGCTTCGCTTAAAGCGCCGCCCTCCTTGCAGGGTGTTGTGATTGGCACCAAGCTGTTTTCGCGTCCTAAGAAAGACAAAAACCTCCGGGCCAAGTCGAAGAAGGAAGTGGAAGATTTGAAGGCGACCTACGCGCAGGAACTGCGTGGCGTGAAAGCCATCATGATTGACAAGCTGGTGCAATTGCTGGAAGGCAAAACGTCGCAGGGCATCAAACACCGCTTCGGCGAGGAGATGATTGCCAAGGGCGTGAAGTTCAACCGCAAGAACATCAATGAGGGCATGTTCCCCGAGAAGAACCCCTACAAGGACGAAAGCAACTACGCCGTTCCGGAAGAAGTAAACCTGTTTAAGGACCTGATTCTGGAAGGCTGGACGGCTGATGCCCGCGTGAATGGCTTGGTGCTGGAACTGGTGCGTAACTACGCCAAGCGCCGCAACACCATCACCGCGAAATTCAAGCGTCAGCGCTTCACCCTGGAAGTGGGTGACGAACTGCCTGCCGGCATCGTGCAACTGGCCAAAGTTTACATCGCCAAGAAGCGCAAGCTGAAGGTGGGTGATAAAATGGCCGGCCGCCACGGTAACAAGGGTGTGGTAGCCCGCATCGTGCGCGATGAGGACATGCCTTTCCTACCCGACGGCACGCCGATGGACATCGTGCTGAACCCGCTGGGTGTACCAAGCCGGATGAACATCGGTCAGATTTACGAGACGGTACTTGGCTGGGCTGGTCTGAAAATGGGTCGTACTTACTCGACTCCAATTTTCGACGGTGCTACCGAGGAAGAAGTGGCTCGTGAATTGACCGAAGCTGGTCTGCCGGACTGGGGTCGTGCTTACCTGCACGATGGTCTGAGCGGTGACCGTTTCGACCAGCCGGTGACAGTGGGCGTGATTTACATGCTCAAACTGGGTCACTTGGTTGACGACAAGATGCACGCTCGTTCCATCGGGCCGTACTCGCTCATCACGCAGCAGCCGCTGGGTGGTAAGGCGCAGTTCGGTGGCCAGCGCTTCGGCGAGATGGAAGTGTGGGCACTGGAGGCCTTCGGTGCTTCCAACGTGCTGCAGGAAATCCTGACCGTGAAATCGGATGACGTGGTGGGCCGCGCCAAGGCGTACGAAGCCATTGTAAAAGGCGACGTTCTGCCCAAGCCGAACATCCCCGAGTCGTTCAACGTGTTGCTCCACGAATTGCGTGGTCTGGCACTCGAAATCACGATGGAATAGTGAATTGCTGCGGTTGCGGCCGGGGCGCAAGCTTCGGCCGCAACTCGCGGTTTGCCTGCTGGCAGGCAACAGGAGGCGCTGATTGAGCGACTCTGGTAACGAAAGGTGAGAAAACGCTTCGGTGAAAGAGGAGCGGGGGCTGTTCCGAGATATGGTCAGTGCAGCATCAAAAACCCCAGTGAATCTTAATCGAAGGCCTTTTCATCGGTCAGTTCTGCCGGTTAGATTTTAAATTTTTCGACCTTTTGAAAGTGCCTTTGCTCGACATACCTATCTGTTCCGCAAAGGCACTTTTTTAAGCGTCAACCTGTTTGAACCTCTTGCGCCCTTCTGGCGAACGGTGCAGAAGCAAACAGTCCAAAGCCAAACAGCTACTAGCTTAACCCCAATCAAATGGCTTTCGCAAAAAACAAGAAAGTAGTTCAGGACTTCTCCAAAGTCACCATCTCGCTGGCCTCGCCCGAAGCAATTCTGGAGCGCAGCACCGGCGAAGTGGTGAAGCCTGAAACCATCAACTACCGCACGTACAAGCCCGAAATGGGTGGCTTGTTCTGTGAGCGGATTTTCGGTCCGGTGAAGGACTGGGAATGCCACTGCGGCAAGTACAAGCGCATCCGTTACAAGGGCATCATCTGCGACCGTTGCGGCGTGGAGGTGACCGAGAAGAAGGTGCGTCGGGAGCGTATGGGCCACATCGAACTGGTGGTACCCGTTGCCCACATCTGGTACTTCAAGTCGCTCCCTAACAAAATCGGCTACCTGCTGGGCCTGCCCACCAAGAAGCTCGACCAGATTATCTATTACGAGCGGTACGTCGTTGTTCAGCCCGGTTCGCTGGCGGAAGAAGGCGTGCAAGTGCTCGACTTCCTCACCGAGGACGAATACCTGGACATCATCGACAAGCTCCCCCGGGAGAACCAGATGCTGCCCAACGAAGACCCCAACAAGTTTATCGCCCGCATGGGTGCCGATGCCCTGCACATGCTGCTGGAGCGCATCAACCTGGACGAGTTGAGCTACTCGCTGCGTGACTCCGCGGCCCACGAAACCTCGCAGCAGCGTAAGGCGGAAGCCCTGAAGCGCCTGCGCGTAGTGGAAGCTTTCCGCGACGCCGCTACCCGCGTGGAAAACAAGCCCGAGTGGATGGTTATCCGCATGGTGCCGGTGATTCCCCCGGAATTGCGTCCGCTCGTTCCGCTCGACGGTGGCCGTTTCGCCACTTCCGACTTGAACGACCTGTACCGCCGCGTTATCATCCGCAACAACCGCCTCAAGCGCCTGATTGAAATCAAAGCGCCCGAGGTGATTCTGCGGAACGAGAAGCGCATGCTGCAGGAAGCTGTGGACTCGTTGTTCGACAACTCGCGTAAGGTGAACGCTGTGCGCGCCGAAGGCAACCGCGCCCTGAAGTCGCTGTCCGATATGCTGAAAGGCAAGCAGGGCCGCTTCCGTCAGAACCTGCTCGGTAAGCGTGTCGACTATTCGGGCCGTTCGGTAATCGTCGTGGGGCCGGAGCTGAAGCTGCACGAGTGCGGCTTGCCCAAGAACATGGCGGCCGAGCTGTTCAAGCCGTTCATCATCCGTAAGCTCATCGAGCGCGGCATTGTGAAGACGGTGAAGTCGGCCAAGAAAATTGTGGACCGCAAGGACGCCGTGGTGTGGGACATCCTGGAAAACGTGCTGAAAGGCCACCCGGTGCTCCTCAACCGGGCTCCTACGCTGCACCGTCTGGGCATCCAGGCATTCCAGCCGCGCCTCATCGAGGGCAAGGCTATCCAGCTGCACCCCCTCGTTTGTACGGCCTTCAACGCTGACTTTGACGGTGACCAGATGGCTGTGCACGTGCCCCTCGGCCCGGCCGCTATCTTGGAAGCCTCGATGCTCATGCTGGCATCGCACAACATCCTGAACCCCGCCAACGGTGCGCCCATCGCGGTACCGTCGCAGGACATGGTTCTGGGTCTGTACTACGTGACCAAGGGCAAGCGCAGCACCGAAAACGAGAAGATTCTCGGCGAAGACCGGATTTTCTACTCTGACGAGGAAGTTGTTATCGCCATCAATGAAGGCCAGCTTTCTAAGCACGCTTTCATCAAGGTGCGGACGCAGATTCGCGACGAGAACGACGACCTCGTAACCAAGGTGGTTGACACCGTGGCCGGCCGTGTGCTGTTCAACCAGCTCGTGCCCGAGGAAGTAGGTTTCGTAGACGAACTGCTGACCAAGAAGAAGCTGCAGCAAATCATCTCGATGGTGTTTAAGCGCACGGGCATGGCCCGTACTGCTCAGTTCCTCGATGACATTAAGACCCTTGGTTTCCAGTCGGCCTACAAAGGCGGCCTGAGCATGGGTCTCGGCGACATCAACATCCCGAAAGAGAAGGACGAGCTGGTGCTGCAAGCCCAGAACGACGTGAAAGCCGTAACCCAGAACTACCAGATGGGTCTGATTACGGACAACGAGCGTTACAACCAGGTTATCGACATCTGGACGCGCATCAACAACCAGATTACGGAAACGTTGATGGGCCGTCTGGAGAAAGAAAACCAGGGCTTCAACTCCATCTACATGATGATGCACTCGGGAGCCCGTGGCTCGCGCGAGCAGATTCGTCAGCTGGGCGGGATGCGTGGCCTGATGGCCAAGCCCCAGAAGTCGCTGCAAGGCTCGATTGGCGAGATTATCGAAAACCCGATTCTGTCGAACTTCAAAGAAGGCCTCGACGTAATCGAGTACTTCATTTCGACACACGGTGCTCGTAAAGGTCTGGCTGACACGGCTCTGAAGACGGCTGACGCCGGCTACCTGACCCGTCGTCTGGTAGACGTTTCGCAGGACGTTATCGTGAACGAGCCGGACTGCGGCACGTTGCGCGGTATCGAAACCTTCGCGTTGAAAGACAACGAGGACATCGTAGAGCCGCTGGCCGAGCGTATCCTGGGCCGCGTAACGGTTCACGATATCATCGACCCGCTGACCGGCGACGTTATCCTGACTTCGGGTTCCGAAATCAAGGAAGACACGACCCGCCGCATCGATGCCACGAGCATCGAATCGGTGGAAATCCGCTCGGTGCTGACTTGCGAAAGCAAGCGCGGCATCTGCGCCAAGTGCTACGGCCGCAACCTGGCTTCGGGCCGCATGGTGCAGCGTGGCGAGGCCGTGGGTGTTATCGCCGCCCAGTCGATTGGTGAGCCCGGCACGCAGCTGACACTGCGTACCTTCCACGTAGGTGGTACGGCCTCCAACATCGCCGTGGAGTCGAACATCAAAGCCAAATTCGCTGGCGTGGTGGAATTCGAAGACGTTCGCACGGTGGCTACCACCGACGGCGAAGGTCGTAAAACCGACGTGGTAATGGGCCGCTCGGGCGAAATCCGCATCGTGGAGAAAGGCACCGGCCGCGTCTTCACCACCAACCACGTGCCTTACGGCTCGTTCATGTTGGTGAAAGAAGGCCAGGAAGTGGAGAAAGGCACCGAACTGAACACCTGGGACCCTTACAACGCCGTTATTCTGGCCGAGTTTGATGGTACCGTGCAGTTCGACGCCATCACCGAAGGCATCACCTACCGTGAGGAATCGGACGAACAGACCGGTCACCGCGAGAAGGTAATCATCGAATCGAAGGCCAAGGACCAGAACCCGTCTATCATCGTGCGCCCCGGCAAAAAAGGCGATGTGGAAGGCCAGAAGGCCTACAGCATCCCGGTGGGTTCGCACCTGAACGTGGAGAACAACGACAAAATCACGGCCGGTCACATCCTGGCCAAGATTCCGCGTTCGGTGGGCAAAACCCGCGACATCACCGGTGGTCTGCCGCGTGTGACGGAGCTTTTCGAAGCCCGGAACCCGTCGAACCCCGCCGTGGTATCGGAAATCGATGGCGTGGTAACCTACGGCACCGTGAAACGCGGTAACCGTGAAATCTACGTGGAGTCGAAGGACGGGGTGAAGAAGAAGTACATGGTGCCGCTGTCGAAGCACATTCTGGTGCAGGACAACGACTTCATCCGCGCCGGTGCGCCGCTGTCGGATGGTGCCATCACGCCTTCGGATATCCTGAGCATTCAGGGCCCTGGCGCTGTGCAAGAGTACCTCGTGAACGAGATTCAGGAAGTGTACCGCTTGCAGGGTGTGAAAATCAACGATAAGCACATCGAGGTGGTTGTTCGCCAGATGATGCAGAAAGTTGTGATTCTGGATGCCGGTGACACGTCGTTCCTCGAAAACCAGGTGATTGACAAAATCATCTTCATGGCCGAGAACGACATGATTATCGACATGAAAGTGGTGACCGAAGCCGGTGACTCGACCAACCTGAAGCCCGGTCAGATTGTGACGGCCCGTCGCCTCCGCGACGAGAACAGCAGCCTGAAACGCCGCGACCTTGCCCTCGTGCAAGTGCGCGACGCCCAGCCTTCGGTATCGCGCCCCACGCTGCAAGGCATCACGCAGGCCTCGCTGGGTACGCAGTCGTTCATCTCGGCCGCATCCTTCCAGGAGACGACCAAGGTGCTGAGCGAAGCCGCCATCCGTGGCAAGGCCGACCAGCTGCTGGGCCTGAAGGAGAACGTAAT
This sequence comes from Hymenobacter ruber, assembly GCF_054783255.1. Classification (NCBI taxonomy): domain Bacteria; kingdom Pseudomonadati; phylum Bacteroidota; class Cytophagia; order Cytophagales; family Hymenobacteraceae; genus Hymenobacter; species Hymenobacter ruber. Next base: position 804,570 of record NZ_BAAGQX010000002.1, on the reverse strand, counting down.
CGTTGGTCACCTCATCCCGGCCGGTACTGGCTTGCGCGAGTACACGCGTCAGGTAGTAGGCTCGAAAGAGGAAATGGAGGCTGCCCAAGCCGCCCAGGCCGCCGAAGCTGCCGTTCCCACCAAGCGCCCCAGCCGTGCTGGCAAGCGCGAAGTGTCGGCTGAGTAAGCTGGCTCTTTAAAGCAAGAAGAAGCCGACCGGTGCAAACCGGTCGGCTTTTTTGTTTTCTATATCTTGGGCCTGTACACTAAAAAAACGAGAGATGACAAGTCCATCCAGTAACGTCCAAATAATCTTTTTGCCTGCTAGCTTTCAAGGATTTAATAAAAGGAAGTTGCTCAAAGCATTAACGAAATGCCCAACTGGTCTTCTTAACGTTCAGCAAGCAACAAGCTACTTGCTTAGTACATATAAACTGGCCAATAGCTGGCAAAAGCAGTATTATAATCTGGACGCAGATGAAGAGAATGCAATTGCCAAACTAGGGCTATTAAAGATGCTAATACCTTTTTCATTCGATGAATATCCAGCAAGCTTTCTGTTGCTTGAGGATGAGAAGCAATACATGTTTCACCTAGATTCATTCATCAATATGTTATGCTCTCGAATCAAAGATGTATATGCTCTAAGTAGCTTTCGCAGCTTCCTGCATGAGAACTCCGGATTGGACGGGTTTTCTGTAGTTGCCAAGGATTATTATAACGCCACTCATGCACCCGCAAACTCATTTAGTGATATCACTACTGCTAGTCAAGCAGACCAAACAACGTAGGTTTGCCTGATGGCAAGCCTTGTGGCAACCTTAAAAACTGAGAATCTATGCAACCAACCGACCAAAACCCGGACCCCAACGCCATCAACATCGAGCTTTCCGAAGCCATGGCCGAGGGCGAATACGCCAACCTCGCCATGATTGCGCACAGCAACAGTGAGTTTGTGATTGACTTCATCCGCATGATGCCCGGCCTGCCCAAGGCCAAGGTTAAGGCACGTATCGTCGTCACGCCCGAGCACGCCAAGCGTCTCCTGCAAGCCCTCACCGAGAACATCGAGCGGTTTGAAGCCGCTTTCGGCACCATCAAGATGCAGAGCGAAGCCCCGAGCTACCCGATGAATTTCGGCGGCGCGGTAGGGGAGGCATAAGCTGAACCAGAAGCTTTAGCTGCGAAAGCGCCCCCATTTTTCAGTGGAGGCGCTTTCGTTTTTAGGTCAAAACCGGCACTCCTAAAATTAACATCCTCACTATGTTTGCTATTGCGGCGAAATAATCTTACCTTTGCAAGCCAAATTTTAGGGGCAAACGGCTCCAAACAAACCATTCGCTAAATGCCAACCATCAATCAGTTAGTACGGAAAGGCCGTGAGGCTTTGACTACCAAGTCGAAGTCGCCCGCCCTTGATTCGTGCCCGCAGCGTCGGGGCGTGTGCACCCGTGTGTACACCACCACGCCTAAGAAGCCGAACTCGGCTATGCGCAAAGTGGCCCGTGTGCGCCTTACCAACGGTAAGGAAGTAAACGCATACATCCCCGGTGAAGGCCACAACCTCCAGGAACACAGCATCGTGCTGATTCGTGGCGGCCGGGTAAAAGACTTGCCAGGCGTACGTTACCACATCATCCGTGGCGCCCTGGACACCGCCGGTGTAAGCGGCCGCACGCAGCGCCGTTCGAAGTACGGTGCCAAGCGTCCGAAGCCCGGTCAACCCGCCGCAGCAGCTGGCAAGGGTGGCAAAGGCGCACCCGCTAAAAAGAAATAAATAGAATTAGTAGCGAGTAATAAGTATTGAGTGGCAGGCCAGTCCTGCTGCTCGCTACTCAATACTTACTACTACATACTTACTACTATCATGAGAAAGTCAAAACCGAAGAAGCGCATCTTGCTGCCGGACCCTAAGTACAAGGAGACGCTGGTAACCCGTTTCGTGAACTACATGATGTACGACGGCAAGAAAAACCTGGCGTACACCATCTTCTATGACGCCTGCGACCTCGTGGAGCAGCGCACCAAGGAGAGCGGCCTCGAAATGTGGCGCAAAGCGTTGAACAACGTGATGCCCACCGTGGAAGTGAAAAGCCGCCGCGTAGGTGGTGCCACCTTCCAGGTTCCGATTGAAGTGCGCGCCGACCGCCGCATTTCGGTGGGTGCCAAATGGATGATTCAGTACGCCCGTCGTCGTGGTGAGAAGACCATGAAGGACAAGCTGGCTGGCGAAATCATCGCCGCTGCCAAAGGCGAAGGTGCTGCCGTTAAGAAAAAAGACGACACCCACCGCATGGCTGAGGCCAACAAGGCCTTCTCGCACTTCCGTTTCTAACCCAAGTGCGAATGAACGAATGAGTGAATGAGTGATTTACCCCTAACGGAACCTAATCACTGATTCACTCATTCGCTTATTCACAAACTCACTCATTGTAATAATGGCCGTTAATAAAGACCTCTATTACCTCCGCAACATTGGGATTATGGCGCACATCGACGCCGGTAAGACCACGACGTCGGAGCGTATTCTGTACTACACGGGTAAAACCCACAAAATCGGGGAAGTGCACGACGGTGCCGCCACGATGGACTGGATGGAGCAGGAGCAGGAGCGCGGCATCACGATTACCTCGGCTGCCACGACCACCTTCTGGAACTACCCCACCGACATCAAGGGCGACCCGACGTCGGAAACCAAGCAGTACAAAATCAACCTGATTGACACCCCTGGCCACGTTGACTTCACGGTAGAAGTAGAACGTTCGCTGCGCGTGCTCGACGGTGCTGTTGCGTTGTTCTGCGCCGTTTCGGGCGTTGAGCCGCAGTCGGAAACCGTATGGCGTCAGGCTGACAAATACAAAGTGCCCCGCATTTGCTTCGTCAACAAGATGGACCGTGCCGGCGCTGACTTCTTCAAAGCCGTGAACGAAATCAAGGAGAAACTGGGCGCAAACCCCATTCCTCTGCAGATTCCGATTGGTGCTGAGGAAACCTTCAAAGGTGTAGTTGACCTGCTGACTGGCAAAGCCATCGTGTGGGACGACAAAACCGAAGGCAAATCGTACGACGAAATTCCCGTTCCCGAGGACCTCGTTGACACGGTGCGCGAGTGGCGCGAGAAGCTCGTGGAAAGCGTTGCTGAGTACGATGATACGTTGATGGAGAAATTCTTCGACGACCCGGACTCTATCACCCGCGAGGAAATGATGGTGGTAATCCGCAAAGCGGTTATCGACATGAAGTTCTCGCCCGTGCTTTGCGGTTCGGCCTTCAAAAACAAGGGTGTACAAACGATGCTGGATGCCGTTATGGCCTACCTGCCGTCGCCCCTCGACATGCCCGCCATCATCGGTACCAACCCCGAGAACGGCGACGAAATGGAGCGTCACCCCGACAACTCGGAGCCCTTCACCGCCCTGGCGTTCAAAATTGCTACCGACCCGTTCGTAGGCCGTCTGTGCTTCTTCCGCTGCTACAGCGGCGTACTGGACTCGGGCTCGTACGTGCTCAACAACCGCACCGGCAAGAAGGAGCGTATCTCGCGCCTCATGCAGATGCACTCCAACAAGCAGAACCCCATCGACAAGATTCAGGCCGGTGACATTGCTGCAGGTGTTGGTTTCAAAGACATCAAAACCGGCGACACGCTGACCGATGAGAAGAACCCGATGGTTCTGGAGTCGATGAGCTTCCCCGAGCCGGTAATTGGTTACGCCATCGAGCCGAAAACGCAGGCTGACGTCGACAAAATGGGTATGGCCATCGCCAAGCTCATCGAGGAAGACCCCACGCTGCGCGTGAACACGGACGAGGAAACCGGCCAGACCATCCTCCGCGGCATGGGCGAATTGCACCTTGAAATCATCATCGACCGCATGCGTCGTGAATTCAAAGTGGAAATCAACCAGGGTGCTCCGCAGGTGGCCTACAAGGAGATTCTCACCAAGGTGGTGGACCACCGCGAAACCTACAAGAAGCAGACCGGTGGCCGCGGTAAATTCGGCGACATCGTGTTTGAACTGGGTCCGAAAGAAACCGAGCCGGAGAAACCCGGTCTGGAGTTCGACAACGCCATTGTAGGCGGTGTTATCCCCCGCGAATTCATCCAGCCCATCCAAAAAGGTTTCGAAGAAGCCATGAAGCGCGGCCCGCTGGCCGGCTTCCCACTCGAAGCCATGAAGGTGCGTCTGTACCACGGTTCGTTCCACGACGTTGACTCGGACGCCCTGTCGTTCGAACTTGCCGCCCGTGACGGTTTCCGTGAAGCTGCCAAGAAGGCCGGCCCGAAATTGCTGGAGCCCATCATGGCCGTTGAAGTGGTTTGCCCCGATGAGTACACGGGTCCCGTAACCGGTGACTTGAACCGTCGTCGTGGTCTGATGAAAGGCATGGACACCAAAGCCGGTGCCCAGGTTATCAAGGCCGATGTTCCGCTGTCGGAACTGTTCGGCTACGTAACCGCGCTCCGCACGATTTCGTCGGGTCGCGCTTCGGCTTCGCTCACGTTCTCGCACTACGAGCAAGTGCCGAGCAACTTGGCCGAAGGCATCATCGCCAAAACCAAAGGAGGTAAATAAGTGATTGACGGATAGTGGCTGATAACTGTTAGCCACTATCTGCTAATCATCAAAATCAAAGCTTTTCAAAACGGGGGCAATCGGCTCCCACCCAACCAAATGAACCAGAAAATTCGCATTAAGCTGAAAAGCTACGACCACAACCTCGTAGACAAATCGGCCGAGAAAATCGTGAAAGCTGTGAAGGCCACCGGTGCCATCGTTAGCGGCCCGATTCCTTTGCCGACCCAAAAGGAGAAGTTCACCGTGCTGCGCTCGCCCCACGTGAACAAGAAGAGCCGGGAGCAATTCCAGCTTTGCACCTACAAGCGCCTCGTGGACATCTTCTCGACCTCGTCGAAGACCGTTGATGCCCTGATGAAGCTGGAATTGCCCAGCGGTGTTGACGTAGAAATCAAAGTCTGAGGCACCGATTTCAGCGTGAATTGAGTTAAAGCCCTACCGTGATTCGTCGCGGTGGGGCTTTTTCTTTAGAACTTGCGGCGCTACTACTGATTTTTCATGCTTGCTGTCTTTTCTCTTGCTCGATTACACCGCTCTGCCTTCTTCTTCTGTGCCTGCATTATCATTAGCATTTTCTTAGTCAACTGGCTGAGAGTCGCGCTGGGTATTGCTATGGGAGGGCTGGCCGTAACAAGCGTGGTTTTCGCCTTGGTGCATAAGCGCATTGCCAACCGTGCGTTGTGGCCCGTCTTCGGGAGCATCGCAATGGTATTCGTATTGCATGTCCTGGCCGGATTTTATACGCAAGCCGGCAACATGGACGAGTATCGGTTTGACTTAGGAATGCAACTGCCATTTCTAATTCTACCTCTTTCGTTCTGGCTATTACCTGCTTTACCTAGTCGCTATTTACGCCGGTTATGGGGGATTTTTATCGCCATGACGGTGCTGGCAGCCTTCGGTGCTACCGTCAACTACATATTGCATGCTCGGGAAATAAACGAGTCATACATGCACTCCAAAGTGATGCCAACCGAGCCGGACCATATCCGCTTCAGCATCATAATCACCATGGCCATTGCCGCCGCCGTTCTACTGCTGGCCCATCGGGCAATGCCACAGGCATGGCGCGGTTGGGTTAAAGCTGCTATTGTAGGGCTGGCGTTATTCCTACACCTGCTAGCCGTGAGGAGCGGGGAAATGACCTTTTATGCTTTGGGGGGAATGGCGGTTCTATGGCTGGGCTTTTCCAGAAGGCAATGGAAAAAAGCCATTCTATTAGCTGCAGCCCTGTTAATTCTGCCAGTGGTGAGCTACCTGGCATTTCCCACTTTCCGCAATAGGGTATACAATACCCAGGAAGATGTGAGCAAGGTGCAGGAGAGTTCCGAAGGGAAGAATTTCTCTATATCGGCCCGGGTGTATTCGTACCAAGCGGCGCTGGCAGTGTGGCGCGATAACAAACTGGTAGGAGTGGGGAAGCCAAACCTAGAGGGCGAAATGGCCAAGCGCTATGCGAAGCTGCACCCACAGCTTACGCCGGAATTCTACATTTTGCCCCATAACCAGTATTTGTACAACTTAGCGGCGTATGGCGCTATCGGTTTACTTGTATTCTGCCTCAGCCTGTTCTATCCCGCGTGGTGGGCACGCCACAGGCATGCACCATTGCTACTGGCGCAATATATTAGCATCGCACTGTCATTTCTAGTCGAATACACGCTGGAAACGCAGGTTGGTCTTGCATTCGTTGTCTTCTTCTTGCTTCTGGCACTTCAAGGCCTAATGCCTTGCGAAGAGAACGACCCGACTTGGCGGCCAGCATAAACTGGGCTCTAGACAGAGTCTTTCAAGGAGCTAACAGCCTCACTGAGAAAATATTTCTCAGTCACATTGGGATAGCGCCAGCTTTTTTTCTATCTTTGCACTCCCTTAGCGAAAACGGCACTCGGCCGTTTTCTTTTTGTGTTCATTAATAACCAAATAGAATGCCTGGCATCATCGGTAAAAAAATCGGTATGACAAGCCTCTTCACTCCGGATGGGAAAAACATTCCCTGCACGCTCATCGAAGCGGGTCCGTGCGTAGTGACGCAGGTTAAGACTATCGCGAATGACGGTTACACCGCCATTCAAATTGGGTACGGCGAGAAAAAAGAGAAGAACACCACCAAAGCCTTGGTTGGTCACTTCAAAAAAGCCGGTACGACCCCCAAGAAAAAACTGGTTGAATTCCGCCTCGACGCCGAATCGACCTACGCCGCTGGCGCTACCATCGACGCGACTCTCTTCGAAGAGGGCGAGTTTGTGGACGTTGTAGGCACTTCCAAAGGCAAGGGTTTCCAGGGCGTTGTAAAGCGTTACAACTTCCAGGGTGTTGGTGGCCAGACCCACGGCCAGCACAACCGCCTGCGTCACCCCGGTTCTATCGGTGCTTGCTCGTGGCCTTCGCGCGTATTCAAAGGAATGCGCATGGGTGGCCGCATGGGCAACGACCGCGTGAAAGTGCAGAACCTGAAGGTGATGCGCGTAGTAGGCGACAAGAACCTGATTCTGGTGAGCGGCTCGATTCCCGGCGCGAAGAATTCTTACGTGGTAATCGAGAAATAGACTAGTACGATGGAACTCGCAGTATATAACCTCAAAGGCGAAGACACCGGCCGCAAAGTGACCCTGTCTGACGCCATCTTCGGTCTCGAAGTAAACGAGCACGTGATGTACTTGGACGTGAAGCAGTACCTGGCCAACCAACGCCAGGGCACGCACAAGTCCAAGCAGCGCAACGAGGTGCACGGCACCACGAAGAAGCTGAAGAAGCAAAAAGGTACGGGCGGCGCCCGCGCCGGCAGCATGAAGTCGGGTGTGTTCGTTGGTGGTGGCCGCATGTTCGGTCCCCAGCCCCGCGACTACGGCTTCAAGCTGAACAAGAAGACCAAGCGCGTAGCTCGTTTGTCGGCTCTGTCGAGCTTGGCGAAGGATGGCAAAATCTCCGTTGTGGAGAACATTGCCATGACGGCTCCCCGCACCAAGGACTTCGTTGCCATCCTGGACGGCCTCAAGCTGACCAACGGCAAAAAGACCATGCTTGTAACCGGCGAGGTGAACAAGAACGTCATCCTCAGCGCCCGCAACCTGCAGAAAGTGAAAGTGTCGACGCCCATTGGCCTCAACACCCACGACCTGCTGAACACGGACACGCTCCTGATTTCGGAAGACGGCATGGCTTCATTGGTTGAACTCTATAGCACCGCCGAATAATGAGCACCCTGAAACGCCCCATCGTTACCGAAAAGGCCACCGGCCTGAACGAGAAAGGTCGCTACACGTTCGAAGTGGAGCGCACCGCCAACAAAGTGCAAATCAAAAAGGACATCGAATCGCTGTACGGCGTGACGGTAACCGAAATCAACACGATGCGCACCATTGGCAAAATGAAGTCGAAAGGCACCAAAGGCGGCCAAGTTTCCGGTCGTCGTGCTCACGGCAAGAAAGCCATTGTGACCGTGAAAGAAGGCGACGTTATCGACTTCTACGGCAACCTCTAGGCCGACCCAGCTTCGCCTCAAATTTTTCGCCGCAAAAGCACAACTAGCTAGTAATGGCACTTAAAAAACTCAGACCAACAACCCCAGGGCAGCGCTTCCGCGTTGCGCCGGCGTTCGACGAGATTACGACGTCGACCCCGGAGAAGTCGCTGATGACTTCCCTCTCCAAATCGGGTGGCCGGAACTCTTCCGGTAAAATGTCCAACCGCTACATCGGCGGTGGTCACAAAACCCAATACCGCATCGTGGACTTCAAGCGCGACAAAGCCGGTGTTCCGGCCGTCGTGAAGTCCATCGAGTACGACCCCAACCGCACGGCGCGCATCGCCCTCGTCAACTATGCCGATGGTGAGAAGCGTTATATCATCGCTCCCGCCGGCATGACGGTAGGCGCGAAGATTGTGTCGGGCCCCGGCGTCGCTCCCGAAGTAGGCAATACCTTGCCGCTGCGCGAGATTCCCCTCGGTACCATCCTCCACAACATTGAGTTGCAGCCCGGCCAAGGCGCTGCAATGGCTCGCTCGGCCGGCACCTACGCCCAAATCGTAGCCCGCGAAGAGAAGTACGCCACGCTGAAATTGCCTTCGGGCGAGATGCGCATGGTGCTCGTGACCTGCATGGCCACCGTTGGTACCGTGTCGAACGGCGACCACATGAACACTGTGATGGGCAAAGCCGGCCGTAACCGCTGGGCTGGTCGTCGTCCGCGCGTTCGTGGTGTGGTAATGAACCCTGTCGACCACCCCATGGGTGGTGGCGAAGGCAAATCGTCGGGTGGTCACCCGCGGAGCCGCAACGGCATTTTGGCCAAGGGCCAGAAGACCCGTAACAAGAACAAGTATTCGGAGAACCTGATTGTGAGCCGCAAAGGCAAGAAGTAATATATGGCACGTTCACTCAAAAAAGGGCCGTACATTGACTTCCGGCTGGAAAAGAAAGTCACGGCACTCGAAACGGCTGGTAAGAAATCGGTGGTGAAGACCTGGTCGCGCCGCTCGATGATTTCCCCGGATTTCGTTGGCCACACGTTCGCTGTTCACAACGGCAATAAGTTCATCCCGGTGTATGTGACCGAGAACATGGTAGGGCACAAGTTGGGCGAATTCGCCCCGACGCGCAACTTCCGTGGTCACGTCGCCAAAAAAGATAAAGGCAAGCGCTAAGATGGAAGCAGTAGCAAAACTCCGCAATGTGCCGACCTCGCCTCGCAAGATGCGTTTGGTGGCCGACCTCGTGCGCGGCAAGAAAGTGACCCAGGCCCTCGGCCTGTTGCGCTTCGAAGCCAACATCGGCGCCGAGAAGATTGAGAAACTGCTCCTGTCGGCCTTGGCCAACTGGCAGCAGCACAACGAAGAAGAGCGGATTGAGGACGCAAACCTCTACATCAGCGAAATCTTCGTGGACGAAGGCCGCCAGCTGAAGCGCCTGCGCCCCGCCCCCCAGGGCCGTGGCCACCGCATCCGCAAGCGCAGCAACCACGTGACGCTGAAAATCGACACGAAGGTTGAAAAGCTTGGTTCCAAGCACGCCAAGCAAGTTGGCACTACCGAAAACCCTAAGGCCGACGCCAAATCCTAATTTAGTATGGGACAGAAAGTAAATCCGGTTGGCTTCCGCTTGGGAGTTATCAAAGGCTGGGACTCCAACTGGTACGGCGGCAAGGACTTCGCCGAGAAACTGGTGGAGGACGAGAAAATCCGCAAGTACATCAATGCGCGCATTCAGAAAGGTGGCATCAGCCGCATTGTGATTGAGCGCACCCTGAAGCGCATCACCATCACCATCAACACGGCTCGTCCGGGTGTGGTAATTGGCAAAGGCGGCCAGGAAGTAGACAAGATTAAGGACGAGCTGAAGCAAATCACCAGCAAAGACGTTCAAATCAACATCTTCGAAATCAAGCGTCCGGAGTTGGATGCCAAGCTGGTAGGCGAGAGCATTGCCCAGCAGTTGGCCGCTCGTATCTCCTTCCGTCGCGCCATGAAGATGTCGATTCAGGCTGCGATGCGTGTTGGTGCCGAAGGCATCAAGATTCAGTGCGGTGGCCGTCTCGGCGGTGCAGAAATTGCCCGTTCGGAGCAGTACAAAGAAGGTCGTACGCCGCTGCACACGCTGCGCGCCGATATCGACTACGCTTTGTCGGAAGCTCAGACCGTGTATGGCAAAATCGGCATCAAGGTGTGGGTAATGCGCGGTGAGGTGTTCGGCAAGCCCGACCTCTCGCCGAACCAGCAACTCACCAACCCCGGTGGCGGCGAAGGTGGCGGTGGTCGTCGTGACGACCGTGGCCCCCGCGGCGAGCGTCGCGAAGGCGACCGTGGCCCGCGTCGTGACGGTGGTGCCGGTCGTGGTAACGCTGGCGGTGGCGACCGCGCCCCCCGTGGCGCTGGCGACAACGCCGGTCCCCGTCGCAACGGCCCCGCCCAAGGCGGTGGTGCTGCCGGCGGTGCCGCTCGCGGCCCGCGTCGCTAAATCATTGTTCGGTGTAGAGACGCAGTATTTTGCGTCTCTACGCTAGAACGATTTTTCCGCTTTAGCCTGACGGCGCGGAACCGGAGACGCAAAATATTGCGTCTCTACATCCCCAAGAATCTCTTTTAAATTTCAATAAAATGTTACAACCGAAAAGGACCAAGTATCGCAAGATGCAAAAGGGTCGCGTAACAGGCCTCGCCTACCGCGGCAGCTCCATAGACTTCGGTTCGTTCGCTATCAAGTCGCTGGAAGTGTCTTGGATTACGGCTCGCCAAATTGAGGCTGCTCGTATTGCCATGACCCGCGCCATGAAACGCGAAGGGCAAGTATGGATTCGCATTTTCCCCGACAAGCCAATCACCAAGAAGCCCGCTGAGGTGCGCATGGGTAAAGGCAAAGGCTCGCCCGAGTATTGGGTAGCCTGCGTGAAGCCCGGCCAAATCATGTTCGAGTCGGACGGTGTGTCGCTGGAAGTAGCTAAAGAATCGCTGCGTCTGGCGGCTCAGAAGCTCCCCGTAAAAACTTCATTCGTGGTTCGCCGCGACTATACGGACGCTGCTTAAGTCATGAAGAACAAGACCGACCTCAAAGGCCTTTCCGCTGAAGCGCTGAAAGAGCAAATCAAAACCGAGCAGGCCCAGGGCCAGCAGTTGCGTTTCGCCCACGCGATTTCGCCCCTGGAAAACCCCGCCCGCCTCAAGGCCAACCGTAAAAACGTCGCCCGCTTGCTCACCGAGCAGACTCGTCGGAACAACGAGCAGGCCTCTAACCCCGCTTAATTCCGATGGCAACCGACGTAACAACCCAAGACCAAGCCGTAGCTGAAGACTCGCGCAACATGCGCAAGGAAATCACCGGCACGGTAACGAGCTCGAAGATGGACAAGTCCATCACCGTGGCTGTGGTGCAGAAACAAAAGCACCCCAAGTACGGCAAGTTCGTGACCAAAACCACGAAATTCCACGCCCACGACGAGAAAAACGAGTGCGGCGAAGGCGACACGGTGCGCATCATGAGCACCCGTCCGCTGAGCAAGACCAAGCGGTGGCGCCTGGTTGAAATTGTTGAACGCGCTAAATAATCTGAACCGATGATACAGCAAGAATCCCGCCTGACGGTGGCCGACAACAGCGGCGCCAAGGAAGTCCTCTGCATCCGCGTTTTGGGTGGCACGGGCAAGAAATACGCCAGCGTTGGCGACAAGATTGTGGTGGCCATCAAGTCGGCTATCCCTTCGGGCAACGCCAAGAAAGGCACCGTGAGCAAGGCCGTAGTGGTACGTGTGAAGAAGGAAGTGCGCCGCAAAGACGGTTCGTACATCCGCTTCGACGACAACGCCGCCGTGTTGCTCAACAACAACGACGAGCCCCGCGGCACGCGCATCTTCGGCCCCGTGGCCCGCGAGCTGCGTGAGCGTCAGTTCATGAAAATCGTATCCCTAGCCCCCGAAGTACTCTAAGCCATGGCTATCAAGAAAGCAGACCCCGTGCAACTGCACGTAAAGTCGGGCGATACCGTGAAGGTGATTGCAGGCGACGAAAAGGGCAAAACCGGCGTGATTAAGTCGGTAAACCGGGTAACCCAGCGCGTAACCGTGGAGGGACTTAACCTGGTGACGAAACACAACAAGCCGAGCGCCAAATCGCCCCAGGGCGGCATCACCAAGATGGAGGCGCCCATGCACGTGAGCAACGTGCAGGCTATCAACCCCACCACCGGTGAGCGGGTGCGCAAAGGCGCCGCAGCGGCCGCAGCTCCGGCTGCCCCTGCCAAAGCCAAGCGTGCCTCTGCCAAAACGGCTTAAGCAGCCCCCACCATCATGGCCCGTCTCAAAGACATTTATAAAAAAGACGTTGTACCCGCGCTCCAGGAGAAATTCCAGTTCAAGAGCATCATGCAGGTACCCCGTATTACCAAAATCTGCATCAACCGCGGCATTGGCGCGGCGGTAGCCGACAAGAAATTGGTCGACAACGGCGTGGAAGAACTGACGGTTATCACCGGCCAGAAAGCCATTGCCACCATCGCCAAGAAATCGGTGTCGAACTTTAAGCTCCGCGAAGGCATGCCCATCGGTGCGAAAGTGACGCTGCGCGGCGAGAAAATGTACGAGTTCATGGACCGCCTCTTGACGGTGGCCCTGCCCCGCGTACGTGACTTCAAAGGCATCAACGACAAGGGTTTCGATGGTCGTGGCAACTACACGCTCGGCGTGAAGGAGCAAATCATCTTCCCCGAAATCTCGATTGACAAAATCAAAGGCATCTCGGGCATGGACATCACGTTCGTGACCACCGCCGAGAACGACGAGCAGAGCTACGAGCTGCTGAAAGCGTTCGGTATGCCTTTCGCCAACGCTAAAAAAGACGCTTAATCTTCCGAACTCATGGCTAAAGAATCCATCAAAGCACGGGAGCGCAAGCGCATTGCCACCGTGGCCCGCTACGCTGAGAAGCGCAAGGCTCTGAAAGCTGCCGGCGACTATGAAGGTCTCGACAAGCTGCCCAAAAACGCTTCGCCCGTGCGCCTGCACAACCGCGACATGATTGACGGCCGCCCCCGCGGCTACATGCGCAAGTTTGGCATCAGCCGCGTGCGTTTCCGCGAAATGGCCCTCGCCGGGAAGATTCCTGGCGTGACCAAGTCGAGCTGGTAGTCAATACCAATTCCTAAAGCATTGCTCAATGCGCCACTGCATCATCTATTGTTGCTTGGCGTGTTGGGCAATGTTTTTTTGTGCCCATACCGCAACGGCGCAAGTATTCGGTCCAGATAGGAAGTTGCCCGCTTTACCGCAAGCAGATAGTTTAGCCTACAAGAGGTGGCAATTGGGTACCCCGTTTGCATCTATGTGCAATGGACTTGTTGAAAGCGGAGTTTGGAAGCATAATGGCTACATTATCCCAGAGGGACTAGCTGGTGACGAGAATATTTGCGAAAAATTTCAAACCAAAGATGGCCGTTCAGACCTTCTACTTTGCTTCATAGGAATTGACCGGCTGACTTCACTTGTATTCACTTGCCAGCGAGGAACTGAGAAAGAAGCTCAATGGAATAGTAAGCTGAAAAGCTGCCGAAATATGCCCAAAACCAATAAGTGGCTTGATGAAGAAGCCGGAGTGGAGGTTACAAGGGAATATGTAATGGGAAAGCCATTCGCTGTTCAGTATAGCGTAAGGCGTATTGGGAAAGGGCTTTAATCTTCGCCAATGTCAATGAAACAGGGTTGCCTCAATATTCGGGGCAACCCTGTTTCTGTTTAATCAGCAGCACCTGCTGAGCCCCCAGCCCCTCTAAGTTTCTCCAGATGCGCGCCGGGCGGGTGGGAGAGGGGCAGGCAAGATGTTGGAGTTTTCGCAACACTGTCGCGCATTGGCCTTTCGGGGTTGATTCAGCAAAGCCGGAGAAATTTCATAAACATTATTCCGGGCCTACGCCTGGTTTGGCAGGGCTTCTTCCCCGACCTTTACCAGCCATTTGAATCTGCTGCCCGTGTATAAAGCCCTTGTCAAACCCGTCCTCTTCAATCTTGACGCCGAGCGTGCTCACCATTTGGTTTTCAATAACCTGCGGCGCGCGGCGCGGGTGCCGGGCACGCCGGCGCTGCTGCGGGCCCTATATGACTTCCAGCATCCTAGTTTGGAGCGCGAGGTTTTTGGGCTGAAATTTCCCAATCCGGTGGGGCTGGCGGCGGGGTTCGACAAGAACGCGGCTCTGACTGATGAACTGGCCACGCTGGGCTTCGGCTTCGTGGAGATTGGGACGGTGACGCCCCGACCGCAGCCCGGCAACCCGCAACCGCGCCTGTTTCGGCTGCCGCAGGACGAGGCGTTGGTGAACCGCATGGGTTTCAACAACGACGGGGCGGCCGTAGTGGCGGCCCGGCTGGCCCGGCGGCGCAACCGCCAGCTCCTCATCGGCGGCAACATCGGCAAGAATAAAGACACGCCCAATGAGCGCGCCGCCGAGGACTACGTGGCCTGTTTCGAGGCACTGGCCGAAGTGGTCGACTACTTTGTGGTGAACGTGAGCTCGCCCAATACGCCGGGCCTGCGTGAGCTGCAGGAGAAGAAGCCGCTGATTGAAATCCTGCAGCGGGTGCAGACCCGTAACCAGGCCCGCACCTCGCCGCGCCCGCTGCTCCTCAAAATAGCACCCGACCTCACCGATTCGCAGCTCGACGATATTCTGAAAATTGCCCGCGAAACGCAGCTTAGCGGCTTGGTGGCTACCAACACCACTATCAGTCGCGCCGACCTGACGACAGAACCTAGCTACGTGGCCAGTCTGGGCGCGGGCGGGCTGAGTGGCCGGCCGCTACGGGCGCGGGCCACCGAAGTCATCCGCTACCTGCACCGCAAATCCGACGGCGGCTTGCCGATTATTGGTGCGGGCGGCATCCATTCGGCCGCCGATGCGCAGGAGAAGCTGGCGGCCGGAGCTACGCTGGTCCAGCTTTATACCGGCTTTATTTACGAAGGTCCGGCGTTGGTGAGCCGGATAAACCGGAGTCTGGTGCGGGGCTAAGCTGTGGCCCGCGCGGGTGCCAACAGGAGGCAAGCGGCATGCTCGACACTGCAATAAAGCGCTAAAGTTAGGCGGGAAGGAGCTGGCTGGGCAATTGCTTGCGAGGGCCGCATTTTTTTGCGAGACGAAAAGACCGGCAAAAAGGGCTTCGCTTAGCCTGTTAGGTCGAAAATCAAAGTTGAGAGAATCGGTATGAAAGAAATTTAATATTATCGATGAGTTGCCGGGCGTAACAATGCCGTATTTTTGCCCCATGCTTCAACCAAAAACCTTGTTGATGAAGCGCGGAACCTTGCCCGGCAGCGAACCGCGAATGACCCGAGAGGTCGTTGCTGTTATCGGTTCTCCCGATTTTGCCGCTGGTATTTCCGTTGTTTTTTCCTGGTTTTGCCCCGCCACCGTTTCGGATTCCGAAACGGTTTTTTTGTGCCCATAGCGTTGGGTATTGTTGAACAAGCAGAGCAAAACCTCCGATTCGTAAACTGACCACGTACTTATTTTCCCCGCTCCGGTATGGCACGTAAAGACCTGCTCGACATCGCCTCCCTGCACCGGGAGGAAATCGAGTTTTTGCTCGACCAATCCACGTCCTTTAAAAAGCTGTTCAGCCACTCGGTAAAGAAGATTCCCGCGCTGGAAGGCAAGTCCGTGCTCATGCTGTTCTACGAGGCCAGCACCCGCACGCATTCTTCCTTCGAGGTGGCGGCCAAGCGCCTTTCGGCGGAGGTCACAAACTTCGATGTGGCCAACTCCTCCATTACTAAAGGCGAGTCAGTGCGCGAAACCATTGAAACGCTGCAGGCCATGCGCACCGACTACATCGTCGTGCGCCATAGTCATCCCGGCCTGCCCGGCATGATTGCCCGCCAGACCACGGCTTCGGTCATCAATGCTGGCGACGGGGCCCACGAGCACCCCACCCAGGCCCTGCTCGATGCCTTCACCATCCGGGAGAAGTTTCCCGACCCCCGGGGCAAGAAGGTCCTCATCATCGGCGACATTCTGCACTCGCGCGTGGCGCGCTCTACTAGCACGCTGCTGCAAAAGCTGGGGGTTGAAGTGGCGTATCTGGGGCCGGGCTCGCTGGTGCCTAAGTATGTGCCGGCTAGCATCCGGCGCTTCACGGATTACGAGGCGGCCATGGCCTGGGCGCCCGACGTGGTGTACCTGCTGCGCGTGCAACTGGAGCGCCAGGACGTGCAGTTTTTCCCCAGCGTGCGCGAGTACCACCGCGTTTACGGCATCACCACGGCCCGGCTGGCCGAAATCGGCGACCGCGGCCTCTACATCATGCACCCCGGCCCCGTGAACCGGGGCGTCGAGCTGTGCGATGCCGTGATGGACTACGAGCGCAGCCTTATTACCAACCAGGTCGAAAACGGCATTTCCGTTCGCATGGCGGTGCTTGATTGGCTCACGCCGGGCGGCGATTTTCCGAAGCAGGAATCGTACGTGGCCCCGCAGCGCGCCAGCTCCGAGGTAGTTGTGCCCTAAATGACAATCTTAATTGGGCGCTCAACATGACGCTCATTTTTACCAACCAGAATATTCCCCACCTTTTGCCGGTTCACCGCCCTTCTTCCTCCATGCTGCTCCTTCAAAACGCCCGCATCGCCACCGAAAACTCCCCCAAGCTCGTTGAGAGCGATGTCCTGATTGTCGAAGGAATCATTGAAAAAATCGGCCCCAAACTGGCCATTCCCAAGGGTTCCCGCGTCATCGATGCCCGCAGCCGGGTGCTGATGCCCGGCATGTTTGATGCCCACGTTCATTTCCGTGCCCCTGGCTTCGAGAACAAGGAAACCATTACCACGGGCAGCGAGGCCGCCATCAACGGCGGCGTGACCGGCGTGGTGATGATGCCCAACACCCGCCCGGCCCTCGACTCGGCCACCGCCGTGGCCACCGTGCTGGAAAACGCCACGCACCGGTCTCGCATTCCGGTGTATACCTCCGGCTGCGTAACAAAGAACCGCGAGGGCAAGGAACTAGCCGAGATTGAGGGCATGCACGGGCTGGGCGTGAAAATGCTCACCGACGACGGCGACACCACGGCCGACCCGGCGGTGCTGCTGCGGGCGATGCAGTACGCCACCGAGTTTGGGATGTTTTTCGCCAGCCACTGCGAGGTGCCGGAACTGGCCGGGCCGCGCGCCCTCAACGAAGGGGTGATGAGCTACCGGCTCGGCATCAAGGGCTCGCCGGCCTGCGCGGAGGAAATCATTATTGACCGCGACATTCGGCTGGCCCACGCGGCGGGCGCGCATGTGCACATCCAGCACGTATCGAGCAAGCTGGGCATGGAAACCATCCGCTGGTGGAAGTCGCGCGGCGACGTGCGGGTGACGGCGGAAGTGACTCCGCACCACCTCATGTTCACCGACGAGCACATCGGCGACTACGATACCAACTATAAGATGAACCCGCCGCTGCGCACACAGGCCGACTGCGATGCCCTGCTCGAAGGCCTCGTCGAGGGTGTCTTCGACATCATTTCCACCGACCACGCGCCGCACACGCCGTTCGAGAAAGCCCAGGATTTCATCAGCGCGCCCAACGGCATCACTGGCCTCGATACGGCGCTGGTGTCGCTCTATCACCATTTCGTCGAGCCCGGCAAATTTGGGTGGGACGTGGTGGTGAAGCGCTACTCGGCCGAGCCCCGCCGCCTGATGGGCCTGCCGGTTCCCACTATCGCAGTCGGCCAAGCTGCCGACTGCGTTTTGTTCGATACTGAAGTGGAAACCACTTTTACCAAGGACTTCATGAAATCCAAGTCCCAGAATACGCCTTTCATCGACCAGACGCTGAAGGGCCGGGTCGACCTGGTGGTGTTGGGCACGGAAATCCTGCTGGAGCGCGAACCGCTCGCCGAGCTGTCCGAAAAATAAAAAGGCGGCCAGGCGGCATGCCGCGCCGCATGACGTTACCTGAAAAAGCATAATTGAATATGGATACCTTCTTCACAAGCGATACTTCCAGCCCCGGCATCGCCCCCGACCAGCCGCTTATCGGCGTGGTGATGGGCTCCAGCAGCGACTGGGATACCATGCAGCACGCCGTGCAGATTCTCACGCAGTTTGGCGTGGCGCACGAAGCGCGCGTAGTATCGGCCCACCGCATGCCCGATGACTTGTTTGCCTACGCCGAACAAGCCGGGCCACGTGGCTTGCAGGCTATCATTGCCGGGGCGGGCGGGGCGGCCCACCTGCCGGGCATGCTGGCCGCTAAAACGACCGTGCCCGTGCTGGGCGTGCCCGTAGCCAGCCGCCATTTGCAAGGTGTGGACTCGCTGCACAGCATCGTGCAGATGCCGAAAGGAATACCAGTGGCCACGTTTGCCATCGGTACGGCCGGGGCGGCCAATGCCGCGCTGTTCGCCGTGAGCCTGCTGGCCCTGCACAACCCGGACTTGGCAACCAAGCTGCAGGTGTTTCGCGCCGAACAAACCGAAGCCGCCCGCGCTATGACACTGCCCGTATGAGCGTCGAAAATTGTGTTGCCGCTATGACCCCAATTTATCCGGGCAGCACGGACGCGGCCGGCCAGCGGGCCACCCTGGGCGTGCTAGGGGGCGGCCAGCTGGGCCGCATGTTTGTGCACGCCGCCCAGCGCCTGGGCTACTTCACCGCCGTGCTCGAGCCCGACCCGCAAAGCCCGGCCGGGCTGGTGAGCCACCACCACATTCGAACCGCCTACGACGACCCGGCCGGGCTGGCGCAGCTAGCCCATTTGTGCCAGGCCATTACCACCGAGTTCGAGAACGTGCCGGCCCAAGCTCTGCAAACGCTGGCGCAAACCCGCCCCGTGGCGCCCGGCGCGGCCGTGGTTGGCATTGCTCAAAACCGTATTGAGGAAAAAGCCCACTTCGTGGCCTGCGCCAGCCTGTCGGGCGTAAGCTGCGCGCCCTATGCCGTAATTGAGACGCTGGCCCAATTGCAGGCCGTGCCGGCCGATTTGCTGCCCGGTATTCTAAAAACTGCGCGCCTTGGCTACGATGGCAAAGGCCAGGTTCGGGTCGGGACCGTCGGGGAGTTGGCTGCCGCTTGGGCGGAGCTGGGTGGCGTAGCCTGCGTGCTGGAAAAGATGTTGCCGCTCACCGCCGAATGCTCGGTGCTGGTGGCGCGCGGCTGGGACGGGCAGGTCGTCAGTTTTGCCCCGCAGCGCAACGTGCACGTCGGAGGCATTCTGGCCGTGACGCACGCCTACGCAGGCAATATGCCACCGGCTTTGGCCGGCCGGGCCCGTGAGGCCTCCGTTTCCATCGCGCAGCATCTCGGATACGTGGGGGTGCTGTGCGTCGAATTTTTTGTGGTGGCGGACGGCAGCAAGGATGGCGGGCTAATAGTGAACGAAATGGCACCGCGCCCGCACAACAGTGGCCACTACACCCTGGATGCCTGTGACGCGTCGCAGTTCGACCTGCAGGTGCACGCCATGGCGGGTCTGCCTTTGCCGCAGCCGCGCCAGCATTCCCCGGCCATCATGCTCAATCTGCTGGGCGATGTGTGGTTCGATGCCAATGGCCAACCGCAGGAGCCAGACTGGCGCGGCGTGCTGCGCCTGCCGGGCACACATTTGCACCTCTACGGTAAGGAGAAGGCCCGTCCCGGCCGCAAGATGGGCCACCTGACCATCACCGGCTCAGAGGTTGCCAGTGTTAGAACCGTGGCGCGACGTGCCGCAAGTCTGCTTAGCTTACCAGGCCAGGATGCCATTTAGCTGTCGTTGACGGCGTTTAAACAAGCAACGACTGTTTCTGCCCGGCCCTGCTATAAGCGACCAAGCGGTAGCTTACGCTACTCCCAGCTTTTCCCGTTGCTAGGAGCAGTAAGTGATGAATAAGGGAAAGGCGTAAGAAGGAAAGTTTTGGGAGCAGTTAGTGATTCGTTAACACGTACTATAATATCTAGAGTAGCGTTGAGAACGAATCCGTGATTCATAATCTGCAACCCATGCCGTTCATCCGCCGCAAGCCACCTATCAAATCCACGCCGCCCAAAACCAAAACCCGGGAGTGGGCCGACTCGCTGATTTTTGCGGTGGTGGCCGCCACGCTGCTGCGCTGGTCGGCGGTGGAAGCCTACACCATTCCCTCCGAAAGCATGGAGGGCACTCTGCTGGTGGGCGATTACCTGTTCGTGAGCAAGCTGCACTACGGCCCCATCACGCCCCAAACGCCCTTGCAGGTGCCCCTAACGCACCGAACCCTCTGGGAAAAAGGCCCACAAAGCTATTCCAACCTTATTCAGCTGCCCACCCACCGCTTCCCGGGGTTCAGCTCGGTGCAGCGCAACGATATCGTGGTCTTCCATGTGCCGCACGAGCCGCAGCGCCCCGCCGACCTGCGCACCAACCTCATCAAGCGCTGCATCGCGGTAGCCGGCGATACGCTGGAAATCCGCAACGGCCAGGTGTTCCTCAACGGCCAGCCGGGCGCGGTCGCCGGCCAGCCCCAGACCACCTACTTCATGGCCGTGCCCGCGCCCAACGATGAAATCCGCCAGGCCCTGCGCGAGCACGGTGTGTTCGATTACCGCGAACCCGATGGCATTCCCCAAGTCGTGACCGACCCGGCCACCGGGCAGTCGGGCTTCGTCATTAGCTGCCCCGCCACGGTGGCCAGCTACTTCCGCCAGCAGCCTTACGTGAAGTCTTTGACCGTGCTGCCCTACGAGGTCCAGCTATTCCCTGATGCGGCTGACTTCGATGTCTCCACCGCCGCTAGTGCCGCGCCCAACCATTGGCAGCTCGACCAGTACGGCCCGCTGCCCGTGCCGAAGAAAGGCCAGACCATCACCCTCACGCCGGCTAACGCGGCAGTCTACTACAAAATCGTGTCGCAGTACGAGCACAACCAGGTCATTAGCTGGAAGGATGGCATGATTCAGCAAAATGGCCAGCCGCTCACCCGCTACACCGTTAAGCAGAACTATTACTTCATGATGGGCGACAACCGCCACAACTCCGAGGACTCGCGCTTCTGGGGTTTCGTGCCCGAAGACCACATTGTGGGCAAGGCCATCTTCGTCTGGCTTTCTCTTGACCCAAACGCCGACTTCCTGCACAAAATCCGGTGGAGCCGGCTGTTCCGTTCCATCAGCTAATAGCTAGATTCAGCTCTGTTCTCCAATATAGCAGCTAGCATAGAGCAGGAATTTTCGCACTGCTCTTGCAAAAGCCCTGTAAGCCTGCTACCTTTGCACTCCCAAAACCTGAGGCTTGCCTCAAAACCATTTGGCAGGTTGCCAAAAGAAACCATTGGCCGGACCGTCGCCGGACGTGCCAAGTAGTCTTAACCGAAATTTCGTTGGTCCCGTTGGGCACCCGGCGAAATTTTCTTATCTTTGCGCTCCGAAAAAAGCGGACGTATTTAATAAATAATGAACACTGACCCCATTGCCGACTACCTGACCCGGGTACGCAACGCCATCAAGGCGAACCACCGGGTGGTAGAAATCCCGGCCAGCAACATCAAAAAGGAAATCACGAAAGTGCTGTACCACAAAGGGTACATCCAGTCGTACCGTTTTGATGATTCGTCGGTTCAGGGCACCATCAAAATCGCCCTGAAGTACAACCCCACCACGAAGGCTCCCGCCATCACCAAGCTGCAGCGCGTTTCGACGCCCGGCTTGCGTCAGTACGTGGCCGCCGACAACCTGCCCCGCGTCCTCAGCGGCCTGGGTGTGGCCATCATCTCGACCTCGAAAGGCGTGATGACGGAGAAAGAGTGCAAAACCGAGAACGTGGGCGGCGAGGTGCTGTGCTACGTGTACTAGTCCGGAACCGCTTTAGCAAATTCAATTATGTCACGTATTGGTAAACTGCCGATTTCCGTCCCCGCCGGGGTCGCTATTTCGGTCGACAACAACAACGCGGTGACGGTGAAAGGCCCCAAAGGCTCGCTCACTACGCAAGTAGACCGCGACATCACCGTAGCCATCGAAGACGGTACCCTCACCGTAACCCGTCCCACCGAGCAGAAGCGCCACAAGGCCATGCACGGCCTCTACCGCTCGCTCATCAACAACATGGTGACCGGTGTTAGCGCTGGTTTCGAGAAGAAACTCGAGCTCGTAGGCGTAGGTTACAAAGCCTCGCTCGTGGGCAGCACGCTGGAACTGGCCCTCGGCTACTCGCACAACGTGTACATCGCCCTCCCCGGCGAAGTATCCGCTACCGCCGTAACCGAAAAGGGTAAGAACCCGATTGTGACGCTGAACAGCATCGACAATCAGCTGCTGGGCCAGGTGGCCGCCAAAATTCGTTCGCTGCGCAAAGTGGAGCCCTACAAAGGCAAAGGTGTGCGCTTCGTGGGCGAGATTATCCGTCGCAAAGCTGGTAAAACGGCCTCTAAATAAGTTCGCATCATGGCATTTGATAAAGCAACTCGCCGCAAGCGGATTCAGCGCATCATCCGCACGAAAGTGTCCGGTACCACGGAGCGTCCGCGCCTGTCGGTGTTCCGCAGCAACACGGGCATTTATGCTCAGATTATCGACGACACGACCGGCCGCACGCTGGCTGCCGCTACGTCGAAAAAAGTAACCGCCGAAGGTGGCAATGGCGTGGCCCTGGCCGCTGCCGTAGGCCGTCAGGTAGCCGCGGTTGCCTTGGAGAAAGGCATCACGAAAGTGGTGTTCGACCGCTCGGGTTACCTCTACCACGGTCGCGTAAAATCATTGGCTGAAGGTGCTCGCGAAGGCGGCCTCAATTTCTAAACTATCATGGCGCAAGAACGCGACAACAATCGTCCTGGCGGAGACCGTCAGCGCAGCAACGACCGCGACCGGAACAAGGACAACTCCCGCATGGGTGCTGACTCCGACTTCAAAGAAAAAGTAGTAGCCATCAACCGCGTTGCGAAGGTGGTGAAAGGCGGTCGCCGCTTTAGCTTCTCTGCCATCGTGGTAGTAGGCGACGGCAACGGCAACGTAGGCTACGGCCTCGGCAAAGCCAACGAAGTAACCGACGCCATTGCCAAAGGCATTGACGACGCTAAGAAGAACGTGGTGAAAGTGCCGATGTACAAGCACACCGTTCCTCACCTCATGGAAGGCCGCTACGGCGGTGGTTTCGTGCTCATCCAGCCGGCCGCTGCCGGTACGGGTGTAATCGCCGGTGGTGCTATGCGCGCCGTGTTCGAGAGCGCCGGTATCAAGGATGTGCTGGCGAAGTCGAAAGGCTCGTCGAACCCTCATAACGTGGTGAAAGCGACGTTTGCAGCCCTCGCCAAAATGCGCGACCCGTTGCAAATCGCTCAAGCCCGTGGTATTTCTTTGGCCCGCGTTTTTAACGGTTAATTGACATGGCACAAATTCAAGTAAAGCTCGTGCGCAGCGCCATTGACCGCCCCGAGCGTCAGAAGCGCACCGTTCAGTCCCTCGGCCTGAACAAACTCAACAGCACCGCTACCCACGAATCGAACCCGTCCATCCTGGGCATGGTGAAGAGCGTGCAGCACCTGCTCCAAGTAACCGAACTGTAAGACTATTATCGTCATGCTTAATCTCAGCAATCTATCGCCCGCCTACGGCTCGACTAAAAACGAGAAGCGGATTGGCCGGGGCGAAGGCTCCACGCGCGGTGGCACGTCGACCCGTGGTCACAAAGGCGCCAAGTCGCGTTCGGGCTACAAGCGCAAGTCCGGCTTTGAAGGTGGCCAGATGCCCCTCCAGCGCCGTGTGCCTAAGTTCGGCTTCACGAACATCAACCGCGTCGAGTACAAAGCCATCAACCTCGATGTGCTCGCTGGCCTCCTCGAGAAGAACAGCGCCACCACCCTAGATGCCGCTTACTTCGTGGCCGCCGGTCTGGTTTCGAAAAACGCCAAAATCAAAGTTCTCGGCCGCGGCGAAATCGCCACTGCTGTGGAAGTTCATGCTCACGCCTTCTCGAAATCGGCTGTTGAAGCCATCGAGAAAGCTGGCGGCAAAGCGGTAACGCTCTAATAGCTACCTTCGGCAATGAATAAGTTTATCGAGTCGATAAAAAACATTTTTGCGATTGAGGATTTGCGTACGCGAATCCTCAATACGCTTTTCTTCATTGCCATCTATCGCCTAGGCGTTTACGTGGTGTTGCCGGGCGTTGACCCCACGCAACTCAAGACCGGCGCCCAAGGCTTGTTTGGCATTCTGGATACGCTGCTCGGCGGCGCATTCAGCCACGCGTCCATCTTCGCGCTGGGCATCATGCCGTACATCTCGGCGTCGATTGTGTTGCAGCTGCTCACCATCGCCGTGCCCTACTTCCAGAAACTCCAGAAGGAAGGCGAGTCGGGACGTAAGAAAATTAACCAGTACACCCGGGTTCTCACGATTCCGATTGTATTGGCCCAATCGGTTGGCTTCATCGCCACGATTAACGCTGAGGCCATCATCAATCCCGGCACGTTCTTCACCGTCTCGACCATGATTATCATCACGGCCGGCACGTTGTTCTGCATGTGGCTGGGGGAGAAAATCACGGACAAAGGCATCGGCAACGGTATCTCCATGATTATCATGATTGGCATCGTGTCGCGTCTTCCGGGTGCCATCATCGGCGAAGCGGCTGCTAAAGGCGTGAACAAGTCCCTCATCTTCCTGCTGGAAATGGTGGTGTTGTTCCTCGTAGTAATGGCCGTTATCGTGCTCACGCAGGCGGTTCGCCGTATCGCGGTGCAGTACGCTAAGCAAGTAGGTGGCACTACGCAGCTGGACGCCCAGCGTCAGTTCATTCCCCTCAAGGTGAATGCGGCCGGCGTAATGCCCATCATCTTCGCGCAGTCGCTGATGTTTGTGCCCGCCATCGTGGCGTCGGTATGGCAGAACCAGAGTGATACCGCCAGCTACATCGGCGTGAAGTTTTCGGACTACACTTCGTGGCAGTACAACCTGACTTTCGGCCTGCTGATTATCATCTTCACCTACTTCTACACGGCCATCAGCGTCAATCCTAACCAGATTGCCGATGACCTGAAGCGGAGCGGTGGTTTCGTGCCCGGTGTGAAACCCGGCCGCGATACTTCGGAATACATCGATGAAATCCTGACGCGCATCACCCTGCCGGGTGCCGTGGCGCTGGCTCTCATCGCCATATTCCCTGCGCTGGCGCTGTTGCTGGGCGTAACCCGTCCGTTCTCGGCTTTCTATGGCGGCACGTCGCTCATCATCATGGTGGGTGTGGTGCTCGACACGGTGAACCAGGTGCAGAGCTACTTGTTGATGCAGCACTACGACGGCATGATGAAATCGGGTAAGCTGCGCGGTCGCACGGCCCAGCCCATTTCCATCGCCTCGTAATTAGCGCAATGGCAAAAGGTCCGATTCAATACAAAACCGAAGAAGAGATTGACCTCATCCGGGCCAGCGCCCAACTGCTGGCTAAAGCTCACGGCGAAGTCGCGAGCATGGTGAAGGAAGGAGTGACGACGCGGCAGCTCGATAAGCGCGCGGAGGAATTCATCCGGGACAACGGCGGGGTACCGTCCTT
The DNA here is from genome assembly GCF_054783255.1 of Hymenobacter ruber. NCBI lineage: Bacteria > Pseudomonadati > Bacteroidota > Cytophagia > Cytophagales > Hymenobacteraceae > Hymenobacter > Hymenobacter ruber. The sequence goes on along the minus strand of NZ_BAAGQX010000002.1, from coordinate 779,046 downwards.
CAAAGGCTACAATAAGTTTCCCTACAGCCTGTGTCTCTCGCCGAATTCGGTGGTGGTGCACGGGTTCGCCACCGACGAGCCGCTGAAAAGTGGCGACGTGCTATCGGTGGACTGCGGGGTTTTCCTGAATGGTTTTCATTCAGATAGTGCTTACACCTACCCAATCGGGGAGGTGGCGCCGGAAGTGCTGACGTTGCTGAAGGAAACCAAAGCGTCATTGTACAAAGGCATCGAACAAGCCGTGAGCGGCAACCGCGTGGGCGATATCAGCTACGCTATCCAGAACCATGTGGGCCCATTGGGCTACGGGGTGGTGCGCGAGTTGGTGGGCCACGGAGTTGGCGCGAAGCTTCACGAAAGCCCCGATGTGCCGAACTATGGCAAGCGGGGTTCCGGGCCGCTCTTGCAAACGGGGTTGGTCATCGCCATTGAGCCGATGATAAACCTGGGCAAGAAAGATGTGGTGCAGGAGGCGGATGGCTGGACTATCCGTACCCGGGACCGCAAGCCCTCGGCGCACTTCGAGCATACCGTAGTAGTTAGAAAAGAAAAGGCGGAGATTCTCACCTCCTTTGAATACATCGAAAAAGCATTGCAGCAGTAGCCCTTATGGCAAAACAAGCCTCGATTGAGCAGGACGGAACCATCCTGGAAGCCCTCTCCAACGCCATGTTCCGCGTGGAGCTGGAGAATGGTCACCAGCTGATTGCCCACATTTCGGGCAAGATGCGGATGCACTACATCAAGATTCTGCCCGGCGACAAGGTGAAGCTGGAAATGTCGCCCTACGACTTGTCGAAGGGCCGGATTAAGTATCGTTATAAATAAACCCGTTTCCCTTCACAGGTCATGAAAGTAAAAACCTCGGTGAAAAAGCGTAGCGTGGACTGCAAACTGGTCCGCCGTAATGGCAAGCTCTACGTCATCAACAAGAAAAACCCGCGCTTCAAGCAGCGTCAGGGTTAATTCAATTTTTAGAACCCCGGAACCTTGGGTACTGGGTCGTTGGTTGTTAGCCTTCGGCCCGCCTTCCAAGTAGTTGCCGGGTTTCTGTCCGCAAACACATAACCACACACAATGGCTCGTATCGCAGGGGTTGATATCCCGGACAACAAGCGCGGCGAAATTTCGCTGACTTACATTTTCGGCATTGGCCGGAGCAACGCCAGCAAGATTCTGGTAAAAGCTGGCGTCGACGTCAACAAGAAGGTGAAGGACTGGACCGACGAGGAGTCGGGTGCAGTTCGTGCCATCATTGCCGCCGAGCATAAGACTGAGGGCGTGCTGCGCTCGGAAGTAACGACGAACATCAAGCGTTTGATGGACATCGGCTGCTACCGTGGCCTGCGTCACCGCAAAGGTCTGCCGGTTCGTGGTCAGCGCACCAAGAACAACTCGCGTACCCGCAAGGGCAAGCGCAAAACGGTGGCCGGCAAGAAGAAGGCAACCAAATAAATTCACACGGGAATCGGAGCTGGCAGTTGCGAGTAAATTACTCGCGCAGTCAGCTCCAACACCTCCCGCATTTTTTGCGATAACCAAATGGCACAAAAAAGAAAAGACAAAGCCAAGAAGCGCGTTGTCGTGGTGGAGCAGGTGGGCCAGGTACACATCCGTGCCTCGTTCAACAACATCATCATCTCCATTACCAACAACAACGGTCAAGTTATTTCGTGGGCTTCGGCCGGCAAAATGGGTTTCCGTGGTTCGAAGAAAAACACGCCCTACGCCGCTCAAATGGCGATGAGCGACTGCGGCAAAGTGGCCCACGACCTGGGCATGCGCAAAGCCGAAGTATTTGTGAAAGGTCCAGGCTCGGGCCGTGAGTCGGCCATCCGCGCCCTCGGCAACGTGGGCATTGAGGTGACCACCATCCGCGACGTAACGCCGCTGCCGCACAACGGCTGCCGCCCCCCCAAGCGTCGTCGCGTTTAGTTTTCCACTTCAGAAATTAGATTACAATGGCACGTTATACCGGCCCTACCTCAAAAATTGCCCGTCGCTTCAACGAGCCGATTTTCGGCCCGAGCAAAGCGCTCAACAAGAAAGCCTATCCTCCGGGCCAGCACGGCCGCGGCCGTCGCAAGAAGCAGTCGGAGTACGCTGTCCAGCTGATGGAGAAGCAGAAGGTGAAGTACATGTACGGCATGTTGGAGAAGCAATTCGAAAACCTGTTCCACAAAGCAGCAGCGCTCCCCGGCATTACCGGTGACAACCTGCTCGCCCTGCTGGAAGCCCGTCTGGACAACGCTGTGTACCGTTTGGGCATTGCCTCGACGCGTCGCGCTGCTCGCCAGCTCGTTGGTCACAAGCACATCACCGTGAATGGTGAAGTGGTGAACATCCCTTCGTACCACCTCCGTCCCGGCGACATCGTGGCCGTGCGCGAGAAGTCGAAGTCGCTGGAAGCCATCACCACGAGCCTGTCGGTTCGCAACTCGCGCCAGTTCTCGTGGCTGGAGTGGGACGGCAAGGAGTTGGCTGGCAAGTTCCTCAACGCTCCCGCCCGTGAGCTGATTCCGGAGAAAATCACCGAGCAGCTCATCGTCGAACTGTATTCGAAGTAAGTAACGCTACTGGTAGCGGCCCGGCAGTTTGTCGGGCCGCACTTGTGCTTATACTTCACCAATTTTTTTCAAATTTTTTACGCCCCACATATGTCAATCTTAGCTTTTCAGATGCCGGAGAAAGTGGTGATGGAGAAATCCGACGACTTCACCGGGACGTTTGAATTTAAGCCGCTCGAGAAGGGCTACGGCGTCACCATCGGCAATGCGCTGCGTCGCATTCTGTTGTCGTCGCTGGAGGGTTTCGCCATCACGTCGGTGCGCACCAGCAGCGTGCTGCACGAGTTTTCGACCATCGAAGGGGTGATTGAGGACATGTCCGAAATCATCCTGAACCTGAAGATGGTCCGCTTCAAGAAAGTGAGCGACGCCATCTCGGATAAAATTACGGTGCGCGTGAAAGGCCAGGAAACCTTCTCGGGCGCTGATATTGCCAAGTTCGCCAGCGGTTTCGAAGTACTGAACCCCGACCACGTGATTGCCCACCTCGACCCCAGCGTAGAGCTGGAGTTGGAGCTGACGATTGCCCGTGGCCGTGGCTACGTGCCCGCCGACGAGAACAAGCCGGCTGACCAGGTTTTCGGTCAGATTGCCATCGATGCTATCTACACGCCCATCAAGAACGTGAAGTACAGCATCGAGAACACACGCGTGGAGCAGAAGACGGACTACGAGAAGCTCGTTATCGAGATTCAGACCGACGGTTCGATTCACCCGGAGGAAGCACTGAAAGGTGCGGCCAACATCCTCATTCAGCACTTCATGCTGTTCTCGGACAACACGATGACCCTCGAAGGTCCGCGCGTGACCGAAGACGAGCCGATTGATGAGGAAACCATGCAGATGCGCAAGATGCTCAAGACTCCGCTGGAGGACATGGAGCTCAGCGTACGTGCCAAGAACTGCCTCAAGGCTGCCGACATCAAAACGATGGGCGAATTGGTGCAGCTCGAAATCGCCGACATGATGAAGTTCCGCAACTTCGGCAAGAAGAGCCTTACCGAGCTGGAAAACCTCGTTGAAGAGCGTGGTTTGGAGTTCGGCATGGACCTGGGCAAGTATCGACTGGACGAAGACTAGAATATCGATTAAAGATGTGCTGATTGGCTGGACTTGTCCGGCGGGTTAGCACATCTTCTTTTTTTATCCATTTACTATTTCACCAGTGTGCCCCAGGGGCAGCGGTTCTAATGAGGCCTTAAGGCCCGCCGTGGTCGCCGCCCGCAAGCACACATTTTTTCAAACGACCGATGCGTCACGGAAGAAAAATCAACCATCTGGGTCGGACTACCGCCCACCGCCACGCCATGTTGTCGAACATGGCTTCGTCGCTCATCCTGCACAAGCGCATCACCACGACCGTGGCGAAGGCGAAAGCTCTCCGCAAGTACGTAGAGCCGATGCTGACCAAGTCGAAGGAAGACACGACGCACTCGCGTCGTATGGTGTTCGCCGCGCTGCAAGACAAAGAGTCGATTAAGGAGCTGTTTGGCAACATTTCGGGCAAAATTGCTACCCGTCCCGGTGGCTATACCCGCATCCTGAAGCTGAGCGATACCCGTCTGGGCGACAACGCCGAGATGTGCATCATCGAGCTGGTGGACTTCAACGAGACCCTGATTGAGTCGAAGCAGGCTGCTTCGGACAAGGCTGCTGCTGGCACTACCCGTCGTTCGCGTCGTGGTGGTAAGAAGGCTGCTGGCGATGCTGCTACTTCGGCTACTGAAGTGAAAGCTGAAGTTGCTGCTGCTCCTGCTGCAACTGAAGAAGCTGCTCCGGCTGCTGAAGCCAAGGCTGACGAAGCCGGTGCTTAATTCGTAGCTAAAGCTGCTAAATGAAAAGGGATGCTCCGAGAGGGGCATCCCTTTTTTTGTGCGAAAAAATTTGGGCAATTGCAGCAAACCGTATTGCGTGCCAAGGCAGATTCAATCGTTAGCACAAGCCATTGTTGTTACCATTGAAGCGGCTGCAAAACGTTCTTTTAATGTTGGAATCGTGCTTATACGGGCTGATTCGCGTACGTTTGCAGCGTATTTAACTGTTTACAAAACGACTTGCTATGAGCTTCATCTCGCAAATTCACGCTCGCCAGATTTTTGATTCCCGCGGTAATCCGACGGTAGAAGTTGATGTAACGCTCGACTCAGGTGTGGTAGGCCGCGCAGCGGTTCCATCGGGTGCCAGCACGGGCAAGCACGAAGCGGTAGAGCTGCGCGATGACGACAAGTCCATGTACATGGGCAAGGGCGTGCTGAAGGCTGTGGAGAACGTGAATTCGCGCATTGCGGAGGAACTGGTGGGCTTCTCAGTGTATGAGCAGGCGCTGCTCGACAAGATTATGCTGGAGATGGACGGCACGCCCAACAAGGCTAACCTTGGTGCTAATGCCATTCTGGGTGTGAGCCTGGCCGCCGCCCGCGCTGCAGCGCAGGATGCCGGGATGCCGCTGTACCGCTACATCGGTGGTGTAGGGGCTTCGACGCTGCCGGTGCCGATGATGAACATCCTGAACGGTGGCTCACATGCCGACAACTCGATTGACTTCCAGGAATTCATGATTATGCCGACGGGTGCTTCTTCTTTCTCGGAAGCGCTGCGCTGGGGCACGGAGATTTTCCACCACCTGAAGAACGTGCTGAAGAAGCAGGGCTTCAGCACCAACGTGGGCGACGAGGGCGGCTTTGCGCCGAATATTAAGTCGAACGAGGACGCTATTAAAATTGTGTTGCAGGCCATTGAAACGGCCGGCTACCGTCCGGGCGAGGATGTGTTCATTGCGATGGATGCGGCTGTTTCGGAGTTCTACGAGGATGGAGTGTACCACTTCAAAAAGAGCACCGGCGATAAGCTGACTTCGAGCCAGATGGTGGACTACTGGGCTGATTGGGTGAAGAAATACCCTATCATCAGCCTGGAGGACGGTATGGACGAGGACGACTGGAGCGGCTGGAAATCCCTCACGGAGCGCGTGGGCAAGCAGACTCAGTTGGTGGGTGATGACTTGTTCGTGACCAATGTGGACCGTTTGCAGCGTGGCATTGATGAAGGCATCGCCAATGCCATTCTCATCAAGGTGAACCAGATTGGTACGCTCACGGAAACCATTAACGCAGTGAATCTGGGCCGCCGCAACGGTTACAAGTCGGTGATGAGCCACCGCTCGGGCGAGACGGAGGACAGCACGATTGCCGACCTGGCCGTGGCTCTGAATACCGGTCAGATTAAGACGGGCTCGGCTTCGCGCTCGGACCGGATGGCTAAATACAACCAGTTGCTCCGCATTGAGGAGGAACTGGGTGAGGTGGCTTACTTCCCCGGTAAGAAGATGTAATTATTTCAGTGATTAAGAGCACAAACGGCCAATTTCGCATTAGCGGAATTGGCCGTTTGTATTACCTTTATATCGATGAATCTACCTTTCTTCGTTAGCCCGATACTTCGGGTAGTGCGCAGCTTCTATTTTCTGACCGGCGTGGGCTTTTTAGTCTGGATGCTGGTGTTTGATGCCAACGATGTGGGCAAGCAGTTCGACATCTACCAGAAGTGGAAAGAACTGCGTAACGAGAAGCAATACTATCTCGACAACATTGAGGTGGTAAAAAAAGAACGGGCCGAACTGATGAGCTCGCCGGCGTTGCTGGAAAAGTTTGCGCGGGAAAAATACCTGATGAAGCGCCCTGGTGAGGACGTATTCGTACTGGTGCCCCAAAGCGAGAATCAATAGCGGGAAATTTCGGTAACGCAACGGTATAACAATATTGTTGTGCGAAATCTGTTGTCCCGCCACTTCTGACATTACTACTAATTCCTTTTTCATTCCTAAACCTTTTCACATGAAGCAATCCTACAATGCGATTTTCCGGACACCTATGCGCTGGTGCATATTGGTGGCCGTGCTGCTCTGGAGCCAACTGGCGAATGCGCAGACCTACCTGCTGCCCACTTCGGGCATTACTACCGTAACAACCTGCGCGGGCACACTCTATGACGATGGCGGTGCTTCGGGGGCCTATTCGACCAACGCGCTCGGGGGCACTACGCTGATTCCCGCCACGGCCGGCAATAAAATCCGCCTGCAATTCAGCCAGTTCAACATTGACCCGTACTACGACGTAGTGCGGATTTATGACGGCAGCTCGACTTCGGCACCGCTCATCGGCGAGTACACCAACTACAACCTGCCCCCGGCGTCGGTGTATGCGACCAACGCAACGGGCAGCCTGACGGTGGTGCTCCAGAGTGACTACTACTACAGCCTGAGTGGCATTGAGGCGGCTGTGTCGTGCGTAACGACGGTACCGCTGGCCGATTTGGCCGTGCAGGGTGCTTCGGTGAGCCCGCTGAGCACGGTGGCTGGCAATACGGTGTCGCTGAGCTGCTCTATTTATAACATCGGGGCCGGGGTGGCCAGCAGCAGCAGTGTTGGCTATTATTTCTCGACGGATGCCACGCTGGATGCCAATGACGTGCTGCTAGGCAATTCGACGGGTTACTCGTTGAACCCGGGCTTGTCGAGCAGCCGCTATACTTCGGTTACCATTCCGGCTACGACTGCCCCGGGCAGCTACTACATCCTGTTTGCCGGTGATTACCTGAGCCAAGTGACTGAGAGCAACGAAAACAATAACGTGGCCTCGGTGAACGTGACGGTAACGGCACCCAGCATTGACCTGACTATTCTGCAGCCTTCGGTGACGCCAACGACTACGGCCGTGGGCACACCGATATCCATGAGCTGCTACATCCTGAACACGGGCAATGCCACGGCTACCAGCAGCAGCGTTGGTTTTTATATTTCGACCAATAATACGTTGGATGCCAACGATATTTTGCTGACTTCGCAGTACGGTGGTTCCCTCACAACGACGTATTCATCTTCGCGCTACGGTACGGCCGCAATTCCGACGGGCCTGACGCCAGGCACCTACTACATTCTGTTTGTGGCCGACTATCAGGGCCAAGTAACGGAAACCAACGAGACGAACAACGTGGCATCTGTTGCCGTTACGGTAGCGCCTCCCGGTGTGGATTTGATAGTGCAACAGCCTTCGCTGTACTACACCTCAACCGTGGCCGGCGGCACGGTGCAGGCTTCGGCATCGATATACAACCAAGGCAACGTGACGGCTACGAGCAGCACGATGGGTTTTTATCTCTCGACCAATACTACGCTTGACGCTAACGACGTGCTGCTATCGACCGTAACGGGCGGCTCGTTGGCCGCTAACTTGTCTTCGTACCGCTCGGCCAACCTGACGGTGCCGGTGGGCACGGCGGCAGGCAGCTACTACGTGCTGTTTGTGGCCGACCCCACGAACGTGGTGACGGAAACCAACGAGACCAACAACGTAGCCAACACCACCATCCAGGTAATTGCGCCGACGATTGACCTGTCAGTGACGTACCCCTACGTTTCGCCGACGACGGTAGCGGCAGGGGGCAGCGCCAGCGCTTCGTGCTACCTCAATAACCTGGGCAACGCTTCGGCCAGCCCCGCGAATATCAGCTTTTACCTGTCGACCGACAATACCTTCAGCACGAACGATGTGCTGGTGGGCAGCCAGACGAATTCTTCGCTGTACGGCGGCGGTTACCTGAGCATTTACTCGACCATCACAGTGCCGTCGGCTACGGCTTCGGGCACGTACTACCTGCTGTTTGTGGCTGACCCGGCTAATGCCGTAACGGAAACCAACGAGAACAACAACGTGGCCAGCACCACCCTGCAGGTGACGGCTCCGGGCATCGACCTGCAAATGAGCCAGACGTATGCTTCGCCTTACACTATTGGAGCCGGTGGCACGCTAAGCCTGAGCTCGTATATCTACAACACGGGTACTCTTGCATCGCCGAGCAGCACCGTGGGCTACTACCTCTCGACGAACTCGACGCTGGATGCCAACGATGTATTGCTGAATACCGTGACTGGCAGCCAGCTGGCAGCTGGTACCAGTTCGTATCGGACGGCTTCGGCTACTGTTCCAGTGGGTACGGCCGCCGGCTACTACTACGTACTGTTTGTGGCTGACCCGGCCAATGCCGTGACGGAAACCAACGAGACCAACAACGTAGCCAACACCACCATCCAGGTAATTGCGCCGACGATTGACTTGTCGGTGACGTACCCCTACGTTTCGCCGACCTCAGTGGCAGCGGGAGCGAGCGTAAGCGCTTCATGCTACCTCAACAACCTGGGCAATACTGCCGCCAGCCCAGCGAACATCAACTTCTACCTGTCGACGGACAACGTGTTCAGCACGAACGATGTGCTGGTGGGCAGTCAGCCAAATACCTCCTTGTATGGCGGCGGTTACCTGAGCATTTACTCGACCATCACGGTGCCGGCAACTACGGCTTCGGGCACGTATTATGTGCTGTTTGTGGCCGACCCAACCAACGCGGTGGCCGAAACCAACGAGAACAACAACGTAGCCAGCACCACTCTGGTAGTGACGGCTCCGGGCATCGACCTGCAGATGAGCCAGGTGTATGCCTCGCCTTACACCGTTGGCACGGGAGCAACGCTGAGCCTGACCTCGTATATCTACAACACGGGCTCGTTGTCGTCGCCGAGCAGCACCATCGGCTACTACCTGTCGACGAACTCGACCCTGGATGCCAGCGACGTGCTGTTAACCACTGTGGCCGGAGGTTCGCTGTCGGCTGGTTTGAGTGCTTACCGGACGGCTACGGCTACCATTCCGACGGCAACGGCCCCGGGCTACTACTACGTGCTATTTGTGGCTGATCCGGCCAATGCCGTGACGGAAACCAACGAGACCAACAACGTGGCCAGCACCACCATCCAAGTAACTGTGCCGAGCATCGACCTGCAGATTACGCAGCTGTACATGAACCTTACGTCGGTAGCACCTGGTACTTCGGTTGCGGTTACTTCCTACGTCTATAATGCGGGCAATACGTCCTCGCCGAGCAGCAACGTAGGCTATTACCTCTCGACAAACTCGACGCTGGATGCCAACGACGTGCTGATGAGCACAACTACTGGCGGCCAGCTTGGAGCTTACCAGTCGTTGACCTCGTATGGCAACGTGACCATCCCGACGGGTACCACTGCCGGCAACTACTACCTGCTGGCGGTAGCCGACCCCACGAACGTGGTGACGGAAACCAACGAAACCAACAACGTAGCCTATTACTACTTCACGGTAACGGGCCCCTTCACGGGTACCATTGTGCCTTACTCGGGCACCAATACCGTAACTACCTGCAGCACCACGGTGTATGACCACGGCGGATTCGGCAACTATTCGGACAATGCCAACGGCACGCTGACCATCAACCCCGGCACGGCTAACAGCCGCATTCAGCTTTCGTTCAACTCGTTTGCAGTAGAATCCTGCTGCGACCGTTTGATGATTTACGATGGTCCGGACGCGCAGTCGCCGCTGCTGGCTACGCTCACGGCCATGCCGTCGCTACCCATTATGGCTACCAACTCGACCGGTGCCCTGACGCTGGTGTTCACGAGCGATGGCAGCGTGACGGCCTCGGGCTTCGATGCCGCCGTGACTTGCGTAACTGCTCCCACGATTCTGCCTGACCTGCTGCTGACGCAGATTGGAGCTTCGCCTTCGTCGGTGCCCGCTGGTGGCAACCTGTCGCTGAGCGCTACCGTGGCCAACCAGGGCGGTGGCTCGGCGGCCAGTTCGGCTGTGGGCTATTACCTCTCGACCAACCAGACGCTGGATGCCAGCGACGTGCTGCTGGGCAGCAGCGCCGGTACCTCGCTGGCAGCCACGGTAAGCGCCAACCGTCAGCTGGTAGCCGCCGTGCCGGCCAGCACCACGCCGGGTGCTTATTACGTGCTGTTTGTGGCCGACCCGCTGAACGTGGTAGCCGAAGCCAACGAAACCAACAACCTCGCGTCCCTGGCCGTGACGGTAACCACCGGGCTGGCCAGCCGCGAGCAAACCGCTGGCTACAGCGTGGCGGTAGCGCCCAACCCCGTGGCCAACGGCAATACCCTGCGCGTGCAAATGACCGGTGTGGGCGCAACCTGCACGGCTTCGGTGGACTTGTACAACGCCCTGGGGCAGCGGGTGAACTCGCAGCAATTGCAGCTGGGTACCGGCCGCGCCAATCAGGCCGAGATTTCGACGCGTGGCCTGGCTACCGGGGTGTATGTGTTACACCTCACCGGCACGAACCTGAACGTGACGCGCCGCGTGGTAATCGAATAACCTGCGCAAGCTAACCGGGCCCACCAGGGACTGGAGCGGGGGCGGCGGCCCGGACATTGGTCCGGGTCAGCCGCCCCCGCTTATTTTTGGCCATGCAAGCACACTCAGGCCGGAAGCAGATGCGGTGGCTAGCCAATGCCAGGGCAAGCCTGTTGGCACTGGCGCTTTTGGTTGCAGGAGCAGCTAGTGGTGGGCTGAGGAAGGCACAGCAGGACGCCGAAACCAGCCCGGCGCTCAGCCAGGGGCAGGCGGCCGGACAATTTCTACGGGCCGTGCTTCGCGCCAATTATTCGTCCGCTTACAGCCGATTGGCGCCGGAAGTCCGGCAGGGCATCAGCCTCGCCCGGTTTACTGCGGCGGCCCGGCCGCTCTGGAAAAGTGGGCAGCGGCCCGGGCGCGGCACCGCCATCGAACTTTACAAACTGGGGGTACGCCTGAGCGACAGGGGCAGCTCTCGGCTATTCTACAGCTTTTCTTTCGCGGCTGATTCCAGTCTGCAAATCCCATCAGAGCTGCTGGAAGTTACTTTTCGGGACACCGCTTCCCGGGCGGTGCTGGGGTTTAGCCTACGCCTGACTGACGCTGCCCGGCCAAAAAAGCCAGCGCTGAAAAAAAAGCAAAGCCGGTAGCTATTGTCTACTGTGGACCCGCTATTACCGAGCAAATAGCTAGGGCAGACAGATTTTGCCCAAACTGATATTGGGGTTGCCCGCCACGGTCTCGTTGGCCAATACGGCAAACAGCACGGCTTCTTTGGCATCGGCGGGAATGCCAAGGGCATCGATGGGCGCGAAGCTGGCGGTGGGCAGGTGCCGTTGTAGGGCCCGGAGCAACGCGCCATTGTGGCTGCCGCCGCCGCTGACGTAGCAGGCTGCATTGGCTCGCTCGGCTTCTGAAAGGCACTGCGCAACGGCGCGGGCCACACCGGTGGCCGTGAGCTCGACCAAGGTGGCCAGCACGTCGGCGGGTGGGAGGGAAGCGGTGCCGGTTTTGATTCGGGCTTCGTGCAGATAGTCCGGGCCGAATAACTCCGGCCCGGTAGTCTTGGGTAGCGGCGCGGCGAAGAACGGGTGGCTGAGCAATTCTTGTAGCAGGGCTACATGAGCGGTGCCACTGGCCGCAATCGCGCCGTTTTCATCGAATTCCTGGCCGGGGAAATACTGCCGCGTTACGGCATCGAGCAGCGTGTTACCAGGACCGGTATCAGTGGTGAGGGACTGGCCTGCGGGCCGGGCTGGCAGGTACGTGAAATTGGCAATGCCGCCGAGGTTGAGCAGTAGGCGGTTTTCGGTAGGAGAGGAAAACAGCAACTCGTCGGCGTAGCCGGCCAAGGGGGCTCCCTCGAAGCCGTGGGCCACATGTTTCTGCCGGAAATCGGCCACGGTGATGATGCCGGTGAGCGCCGCTAAATGGTCGCCATCGCCGATTTGCAGCGTGGCGTGGTGCGGGAAATCGGCCTGCTGATGCTGGTGACGCGGCGCGTGCCAAATGGTTTGGCCGTGGCTGGCAATTAGGTCAATTTCGGCTGCTGCCACCTGCCAGGATTGCAGGCACGTCAGCACCATTTCGGCGTGCTGGCGGGCCACTTCGGCATTGAGAATGGTGACATCCTGCAACGCCACGGTGGGCTGCGAAATGGCGCGCAGCCGCAGCCGGAATTCCGCCGAGTAGGGCAGCGTAGCAAAATGCTCCAATGTGGCCTGCATCCCGGCTCCGTGCCCCACGCAGCGGCATAGCGCCACGTCCAGCCCATCGAGCGAAGTGCCCGACATAAGGCCAATGATGCGGCGGCTGGGCTGCTGGGCCAGCGAAAGAAGACGAGCGAGGTACGGATTCACGGGTGGGCCTTTGAGTACTTTTACGAAGGTATAAAAAGCGGTTTGTGCCCCGTTGTGCCGATTAGAAGGATGCTACTCGATTTTCTTGCCCGCCATGGCTTGCTGAATGGAGATGTTCATCACCCGCTCGGCGTAGGGGCGGGTTAACTCGTCGAGCTCGTCCATGGCTTTCAGAATAGGGTCGCGGTCAGTACCGGCCAGGGCGGCCTGCACCGTGACAACCTGGGCTGCGGTGGCCGTCAATTCCTTTTCGGTGAGGTGCTGGCGGTTTTTGCGGGTGAAATTATTCACCTGGTACAACAGCTGCTCGGCGGCGGTGCGGGCTTCGATGAGGAGGCGCGCCGCCACGTCGTCCTTGGCGTTTACCAGCGAGTCCATCAGCATCTGCTCCACCTGGTCGTCGGTGAGGCCGTACTGCGGCTTTATCTCCACCTGCTGGCGGGTGTTGGAGCGCAACTCAATGGCTTCCACCTTCAGGATGCCGTCGGCATTCAGCAGGAAGTTTACATCGACCTTGGGCAGGCCGGCGGGCATAGCCGGGATGCCGGTCAGGGTAAATTCGCCCAGCTTGCGGTTCTGGCTCACGAGGTCGCGCTCGCCCTGGTACACGGCAATTTTCAGGTTCACCTGCCCATCCACGCTGGTGGTGTACTGGCGGCCGGCTTTGGTCGGGATTTTTGAGTTGCGCGGAATGATGGGGTCCAGCAGGCCGCCCAGCGTTTCGATGCCCAGCGTGAGCGGCGTCACATCCAGCAACAGCACATCGCGCCGGTTGCCGGCCAGGATATCGGCCTGAATGGCGGCGCCCAAGGCCACCACTTCATCCGGGTTCAGTGTGTTGTTAGCCGGCTGGCCGAAGAACTCCGAAACTGCCCCATACACCAGCGGCACGCGGGTCGAACCGCCCACCAGCAGCACGGCATCGAGCTTGGTGTCGAGCTTGGCATCGGCCAGGGCCTGGCGGCAGGCCGCAATGGTGCGGTCCACCAGCGGGCGGATGAGGCCGTTGAACTGCGCGCGGGTGAGCGTGACAGTGATATTGTGGCCAGCCTCGTCGGTGAGGTGGGTCGTGAACTCGTCGTGCTGGCTGAGGTATTTCTTGGCCATTTCGGCGGCCAGGCGTAGCTGCTGTTGCAGGTGCGGGTTGGTGTGGAAGGCGTCCGAGAGGCCGAAGGTGGCCGTCCAATGGTCCACCACGGCGCGGTCTAGGTCGTCGCCCCCAAGGTAGGTGTCGCCGTTGGTGCTCAGTACTTCAAAAATGCCCTGCTGGATGCGCAGAATGCTGATATCGAAGGTGCCGCCGCCGAGGTCGTACACGGCCACGGTTTTTTCCTCGTCAGGGTTGAGACCGATGCCGTAGGCCAGGGCAGCGGCCGTGGGCTCGTTCACGATGCGCAATACTTCGAGGCCGGCGAGGCGGCCGGCGTCGCGGGTGGCCTGGCGCTGCGAGTCGTTGAAATACGCCGGCACGGTGATAACGGCGCGGTTTACCGGGGTTTTGAGGGCGTGCTCGGCGCGGGCGCGCAGCTCCCGCAGGATGGCGGCCGACAACTCAATAGGAGAGAAGAACCGGTCATCGACCCGGATTTTGACTAGACCTTCGGAGTTATCGTCGATGACTTTGTAGCCGAACTGCGTGGCGTGTTGGCCCAGGTCGCGGTAGCTTTTGCCCAGCAGGCGTTTCACCGAGTATATGGTGCGCTGCGGGTCGGTGAGGAGGTACTCACGCGCCTCGGTGCCCACGATGGGGTCGGCCCCGTCGGCAGGAAAATGCACCACTGACGGCACGATAGTGCCCCGGCCCAAATCGTTGATGGCGGTGGGTTGGTGGCTTTCGGGGTGCACGTAGGCCACGAGGCTGTTGGTGGTGCCCAGGTCGATGCCGACAATGATTTCTTCCTGCTGAAGGCTGCCGGTGGCCAGGTTGATTGCTACTGTAGCCATATAAACGAAGGGCGGCCACTGCCGGCAGCCCGAAAAATGAAAGTGAATGGCGCCGAAAAGCGCGGTGCAAAAGTACGGGCTAAACCGCGCCACCGCTGGGGCAATAAAGGCCCTGGGCGACGCGATTTGAACAAGCCAAAATCTTATTGAACTATTATCAGAAATATTCAAACCGAAGCCGCGAGTCCGGACGTAAGGAAAGTACAACTGCGCAGTCGGGTTCAAAAAGGCCACAGCATGCAGGTCTTTTAGGGCTATACTGTTCAGCTTACGCCTTTTTTAAGATTGCCTTACACCTTCACCCCCAAACCCATTTCCTAACTTTTTTATGAAAAATCTACTTACTCGCCCTCTTTTCCAGGCTGCTCTGCTCGCAACCGCGGCCGGAGGTGTGGTGGCTCTGAGCAGCCAGCACAACACACTGGAGGCCTCGAGCCACCGCGAAGCCCCACTCATCGCCGACGACCCGTTGGCCGATAACACCGACCTTTACGCTTTCCGCAGCCCTGACTCTCCTAACAACGACGGCAGCGCCAGCGTAACCATCATCGCCAACTACATTCCGTTGGAACTGCCCCAGGGCGGCCCGAACTATAACACGTTCGGCGAAAACGTGCGCTATGAAATCCACGTGAAAAACAACCCGGCCACGGCCGGCGACGACATCACGTACCGGTTCACGTTCACGCGCACCAATCAGGACCCGACCACGTTCTTTAATATCCGGTTGGGAATGCAGAACCTGAAAACCACTTATACCTGCGAGAAAAGCGTAGGCGGTGGCGCCTTCACCACTATTGTAACTAACGGCGTGGTGCCTCCACCCAACATCGGCCCGCGTTCCATCAACGGGGCTGCTGGCCTAAACCAAGCTGCCTCGTACTCGGCATTGATGACCAATGCCATTCAGACGCTGTCCGATGGCACCAAAATATTCTGCGGCGCGACGGATGACCCGTTCTTTGCGGACCTGGGCGGCATCTTTGACTTGGGTGGCATCCGCGCCCCCGGCGCGGCCCGCGATGGCCTCGCTCGCAAGAACACCCACGCCATTGCGCTGCAAATCCCGGTAACGGTGCTAGCTAAAGCAGGTACGCCTGCCCTGGGTGCTACAACCAACATTCTGGATTCGAACTACATCATCGGCGTATGGGCCTCGGCCAGCCGTCCTTCTACTCGTGTGCTGTCGACTACGGGCGCTGCTCCGACCACGTCGGGTAACTACGTGCAGGTGTCACGCATTGGTATGCCGCTGCTGAACGAAGTTATTAACCCCATCGGGGCTAAGGATGCCTGGAACTCCGGCACTCCGTATGCAGAAGTTGCTGCTACGGACGATTACCTGTCGAACCCCGAACTAGGCCTGTACATGGCTGATAACACACCCGTGCCTCCAGCTGCTCCCAAGCCCGCCGGCCAGACATATTACGGTGAAGCGGTACAAGGCCTCGGCCCGCTGCGTGTCCAGTCCAAATCGCTGGCTGGCCAGACCCTAGGTGGCCTGGGCGGAGCTAGCTTCGCGGGCTTTGACTTCCGCAACGGTGCGGCCGGCCTGAGCGGCCTGGCTGGCAACGCTGCCCTGAACGGCACGGCCCTGGCGGCTAATGCTTACGGTCCTTATCTGCTGCGAGCCGGCAAGCCGCGCTCGGTTGACATCCTGCCCATCTTCCACACGGGGGTTCCCAACCTGGCCCCGTACCAGCTGGCTTCGGGCAAAAACGGCAACCCGCTGGCGGCCGGCAAGCCTTTCATCAACAACTTCCTGTTGGTGGGCGGTTCGGCCAGCAACCCCGGCGGCGACATGCTGCGCCTGAACATGGCTGTGCCCCCTACGGCTCGCAACTCGGCTAACTTTAGCTCGGAAGGCCTGCTGGCCGCCGCCGTGCTGGGCCTGACGAATGCTACCTACAACACCACCACGACTGTACAGAACATCCCCAACATGGACGGCTTCCCCAACGGTCGCCGCCTGGAGGATGACGTAACCCGTATTGAGCTGCAAGCTGTGGGCGGCGCGGTGCTGGCTGCTATCGGCCTGTGGTACGATGACTACACGCCTGCTTCGACTTCGCCAGTTACCGCTCAGTTGAATAACGTGCTGAATTTCAACGCTGGCGTTACAGCCAACGACACCACATTCAGAGCTGCTTTCCCGTACTCGCAGACGCCCTGGAGCGGTACTACTGCCCAGCGCACGGCTTTGGCTCAGCGTTCGGCCAGCCTGGGCTTGTCGCCTAACCTGACGGTGGCTAATGCTTACCCCAACCCCTTCGCCGACCGCACTACGCTGCGTTTTGAACTACCCACCAAAGGCACGATGAGCGTGGTTATCACCGACGTGACCGGCCGCAAGGTGGCTACCATTGCCAAGGACAAAGCCTTCGGTGCCGGTGCCAACGAGTTGGCTTGGACGCCCGGCCGCGATGTGGCCCCCGGCCAGTACATTGCTACGCTGTACAACGGCAGCACTGTGGTGCAGTCGGTGCGCATCGAACGCCACTAACCTGCGCTAGAAGCTGATTGAAAAGAGCCGTCGTTTGGTCCTCGTTCGGGCTGGCGGCGGCTCTTTTTTTAGGCGTTAAGTTTACGGTTACTCCTCCACTCAGTCATCTTGCTCTGTTTTGAAAAAGTATTTATACCCCGGTTTGCTGGTTGTTTTTGGCTTGATGGCGGCCGCCATATTCTTCTTTAAAAAGCCGGAGGTTCGCACGCCGGAGCTGAAAGACCGGCGCGGCAGCCTGTCGGTGGGCAACGAATGGCTGAACACCAAGGCGGCCATTGAGGGCCTGCTGGCCAAGCTGCGCGCCAACCCCAACGACCAGAAAAGCCGCTTGCTGCTGGCTCAGGCCTATATGCAGGAAGGCCGCGTCACCGGCGACCACCCGTATTACGACGGCGCGGCTATGGACCTGCTGGAGCAGGTGCTGGCCGCCGAGCCCGAAAATTTCGAAGCCCTGTGCTGCAAAGCCTCGCTCTGCCTCACGCAGCACCATTTTGCCCAGGGCCTCGGCATTGCCGAGCAGGCCCAGAAACTGAACCCCAACAGCGGCTTCGTGTACGGCCTGCTGACTGATGCTAACGTGGAAATGGGCCACTACGAGGAAGCCATCAAGATGGCCGATAAGATGAATGCCGTGCGCCCCGACCTGCCCGCCTACGCCCGGGTGAGCTACCTGCGCGAGATTTACGGCGACGTGCCCGGGGCCATTCAGGCCATGGATATGGCCACCAAAGCCGGCTACATTGGCCTGGAGCAAACCGAGTGGACCCGCGTGGCGCTGGGCCATCTCTACGAAGTGAGCGGCGATACGGCCCGCGCCCGTGGCTACTACCTGATGGCGCTATCGGCCCGCCCCGGCTATGCCTACGCGCTGGCCGGCCTGGGCCGCATGGCGGCGGCGCATAAGGACTATGCGCGGGCCATCAAGCTCTACCAGGAGGCCCGCATTACGGTGAAGGATTATGCCTTTGCCGATGAGCTGACCGACCTGTACCGCCTCAACGGCCAGCCCGCAGAGGCCGACAAAATGGCGAAAGAATCCATCGATATGCTGGCCAATGCGGCCAAAGAAGCCGACAGCAACGAGCAAATGGGCCACTACGCCGACCGCGAGCTGGCCTACGCCTACCTCAAAACCAACGAGCTGGACAAGGCGATGGAGCACGCCAAAATCGAATACGACCGCCGCCCCGACAACATCGACGTGAACGAAACCATGGCCTGGGTGCTCTACAAGCGCGGCCAGTACGCCGAAGCGCAGAAATACATGCAGGTTGCCCGCCGCACTGGCTCCAAGAACCCGGTGCTGCTGTGCCGTGCCGGCCTCATCCTCACCAAGCTGGGCAAGAATGCCGAGGGGCAAGCCCTGATTGAGAACTCACTGAAAACCGCGCCCTACCTCAACCCCGAAGTAGAGGCCGAAGGCAAGAAGCTGCTGGCCGCCCGCTAATATGAAACCAACCGGACCGTTGCGAGGAATGCGCCTGCCGCGCCGGGCCCTGGTGGCCCTGCCGCTGCTGGCGTTGCCGGCTGCCGCGCACGTCCTCAACACGGACCTGAGCAAGCTCTCGCGCACGGAAATTTTCTGGACCTACCTGCAGCTGGGCTTCACCCACATCATTCCGCTGGGGTTCGACCATATTCTGTTCATCATCAGCCTCTACATTCTAGAGCCGCGCCTGAAACCGGTGCTCATGCAGGCCACGGCGTTCACGGTGGCGCACTCCATCACGCTGGGGCTGGCCATGTACGGGTTCATTCAGCCGCCGTCGTCGGTGATTGAGCCGATTATTGCGCTGTCCATCCTGTTTGTGGCAATCGAAAACATCATCACCGACAGGCTCAATCCGTGGCGCTTGCTCATCGTGTTTGGCTTCGGGCTGGTGCACGGAATGGGGTTCGCCAGTGCCCTCACAGGCCTGGGGCTGCCGCAAAAGGACTATTTCGGTTCGCTCATCTCCTTCAACGTGGGCGTGGAACTGGGCCAGGTTTCGGTGATATTGCTGTGCTGGGCGCTGGTGGGCCGCTGGGCCGCCGACAAAAGCTGGTACAAGCAGCGGGTGGTGGTGCCGGTATCGGTGGTTATCGGCCTGATTGCGGCGTACTGGACCGTGGAGCGCGTGTTTTTTGCCTGAATAATTAATCGGAAATCATTCCACCCTTGCCGGGGCTTTTCGCCGTAGATGATGCGAACTTCGGCCCGTACTGCATCCATGATTTTGCGCCAATACCTCACGTTGCTGCTGCTGCTCAACTACCTACTGGTGGTGGGGGCGGGCCTCGTGGAGCGCCCGGCGAAAGTGATTGACCGGCCCTTCGCCTATGTGCACAGCCAGGACTGCCAGCTGCGCCACACGCTGCGGCTGGGCTGTTTCGATGACTGCAACGGCGTGCAATACACCGTGAAAAAAACCGGCGAGCGGCCGCCTTTTCAGCAGTTGCTCACCTCTCTCAAAGGCTTGGATACGCACTGCCTTCCGGAAGTGCGGGTAGTATTCACCCGGCCGGTTTTTGGTGCTGCCCAAGCCCGCCAGTCCGCTCGCATGGTGGCTGTGCCCGTGGGCTACCGGGGCCAGATTGAGTTGCCGCCACGTTGGGGATAAGTTGATTTTTGGCTTCGAAGTAATTGGTGTTCGGTTCGAATCCAATCGAAGCCAATGAGGACGGCTGTCTCCACGAGCCGTGCCATTCATCTTATCCAACCATCCGACGCAGCCTACGGGCCATGGTGCCTGGGCGCGTTCAACTCCTCATCTCATGATTTTTCGGGCCAATTCTCTCCAACCCGTAGCGGGCGCTACGGGTGTTGTTTCTCGTGTGCAGTTGCCTAAAGCGGGCCGCATTGCCATGTCTTTGTTCGATGCAAATAGCCGCGCATTGCCGGCCCCAAATGCTTTGGCCGGGCACAGCCAGTTGCGCGGGCACTTGGGGCGGCAACGCACCCAACACTTAGTACAGTGCCGTGCCAACTGCATGAGCAAGGCCAACTTCTAACCGGTTTATTCCCTCTTTCACTCAACTGCGCGAATGGCAGGCGGCGCTTCGGGGTCGCCTGCTACTCGCCTGACAGCCGGATTAGATGAAACAACTTTTTACTGCCTTATCGGCCTGGTGCCTGGTGTTGGGGTTCTTTTTATTGACCCAAACTGCCCGGGCGCAGGGCACCGCCACCCTGCGCGGCACCGTGGCCGATTCCCTCTCGGGCCAGCCGGTGGCGGGCGTGAGCGTGGGCCTGCAAGGCCAGCCCGGCGGCACCGCCACCGATGCGCTGGGCAACTTTCGTCTCAGCGGCCTTGCGCCCGGCAGCTACGCGCTGCGGGTGGGCGCGTTGGGCTACCGCGCCCAAATCGTGCCCGTGACGCTGACGGCTGGCGAAAGCCCGCGCCTCAAGCTGCGCTTGGCCGCCACTGCCCTCAGCCTGGCCGAAGTAACCGTGAGCCAACCCCGCGACCCCAATCAGAGCCTGGCCGCCATCTCGCACATCGACCAACTGCTGCGGCCCGTGAACTCAGCCCAGGACTTATTGCGCCTCGTGCCGGGCCTGTTCATTGCGCAGCACGCGGGCGGTGGCAAGGCCGAGCAGATTTTCCTGCGCGGCTTCGACTGCGACCACGGTACTGACTTTGCGGTGAGTGTGGACGGTCTGCCGGTGAACATGGTGAGCCACGCCCACGGCCAGGGCTACGCCGATTTCCACTTCGTAATCCCCGAAACGGTGGAGCAGCTGAAGGTGTACAAAGGTCCGTACACGGCCCGGTTCGGCGATTTCGCCACGGCCGGCGCGGGCGAGTTCACCACCAAGACCCGGCTGGAGCACAGCCAGGTGAAGCTAGAAGTGGGTCAGTTCGACACCCGTCGGGCGCTGGTGATGCTGGACCTGCTGGGCCAGAACCACCACCTGCTTAGCAAGCGGCCGGAAAGTGCCTACGTGGCGGCCGAATACAACTTCACCAACTCTTACTTC
This sequence comes from Hymenobacter ruber, assembly GCF_054783255.1. NCBI lineage: Bacteria > Pseudomonadati > Bacteroidota > Cytophagia > Cytophagales > Hymenobacteraceae > Hymenobacter > Hymenobacter ruber. The sequence continues at coordinate 758,029 of NZ_BAAGQX010000002.1, read as the reverse complement.
GACCAGCCGCAGCACTTCAAGCGCTTCAACGGCATGGCTAAGTACACGGGCCAACTATCCGATAAAACTTCGCTCACGCTGCTGGGCTCGCACTTCACCTCGAACTGGGATGCCAGCGGGCAGATTCCGGAGCGTGGCATCCGCGAGGGAATCATTTCGCGCTACGGCAGCATCGACCCCACCGAGGGCGGCCGCACCAGCCGCACCAATGCCAGCGCGGTGCTCACCACCGCGCTGCCGCACGATGCCGTGTTGCGCCAGCAGGCCTACTATTCGAAGTATGATTTCAGCCTGTTTTCCAACTTCACCTTCTTCCTGCACGACTCGATAAACGGCGACGAAATCAACCAGACCGACAACCGGAATCTGTTCGGCTACACGGCCACGTATGAGCGCGACGACCAACTGGGCGCCCGGACCCTGCACAGCACGCTAGGAGTGGGTACCCGCAACGATTTCTCCACCCTGGGCCTGCGCCACACCGTGCGCCGCCAGGTGCTCGATACCATCAGCACAGGCCAGCTCTATGAGCGTAACATCAACGCCTACCTCGACGAAACCCTGTCCCTGACCGACCGCCTCACGGTGAACGCGGCCGTGCGGGCCGACTTCTTCACCTTCGATTTCCGGGGCATTGCCACCGATGAGGTTACCGGTGCCCTGGCCCCGCTACGGGGCCGGGTGGCCCGCGCCCGCGTGTCACCCAAGCTCAACTTGTATTACCAGCTCACGCCGGCCGTGCAGCTGTTTGCCCGCTCGGGCTTCGGGTTTCATTCCAATGATGCGCGGGGCGTGATTCAGGGCGTGAATGCCAACGTGCTGCCCCGGGCCGTGGGCTCCGAAATTGGCAGCACGTTCAAGCCCCTGCCCAGCCTGGTGGTGAATGCAGCCCTCTGGAGCCTGCACTTGCAGGACGAGCTGGTGTATGTGGGTGATGAGGCCGTGGTGGAAAGCACCGGCCCCACCCAGCGCTACGGGCTGGATTTGTCGGTGCGCTACCAGTTGGGCAGCCGGCTTTTTATCGATGGCGACTTCAACTACAACCACGGCCGCCAGATTGACGCGCCCGAAAAGGCCAACTACATTCCGCTCGCGCCTACCTTCACCAGCACCGGCGGCCTCACTTACCGAGCCCCGAAGGGCCTGAGCGGCAGCCTGCGCTACCGCCACATTGACTCGCGTCCGGCCAACGACGACGGCAGCATCACGGCCCGGGGCTATTTCCTGCTCGATGCCGTGCTGGCCTACACCACGCCCCGCTTTCAAATCGGAGCATCGGCCGAAAACCTGCTGAATGTGGAGTGGAACCAGGCCCAGTTCGCCACCCAAACCCGCCTGATAAACACGCCCAAACGCGAGCCCCTCGAAGGCATCGACGAGCTGCACTTTACGCCTGGTACGCCGTTTTATGCGAAGTTGAACGTGAGCGTGTTTTTCTAGCCTGCTACTGTTTTTCCGCAGACGCGCGCCAGCAGCCTAAAAACAAAAAGCCTCTCCGGTTACTCGGAGAGGCTTTTTGTTTCAACGTAAAAACACTTATTGCACCGCCACCTTCTGGCTCACGTGGAACTCCGGCACGCTCAGCTGGTAGATGCCAGCGGGCAGCGTCTTCTTCACGCCGAGGCGCAGCTCGTTGGAGCCGTTGTAGAGGCGCACAGTTTCTTGGTGCACCAGGCGGCCGGTCAGGTCGTGCAGCTGCACGGTGGCGGCCTGCTCGCGGTTGGCCGTAATCACCACGTCGATGCGGTCGGCGGCGGTGGGGTTAGGGTACACCAGCACTTCGGCGGTGGCCGCTTCCTGGGTGGTGGCCAGGGCGTTGGCATCGCGGCGGCCGGTCATGGCCCCGGTTACCACGGTGGGGGCGGTGTAGGTCACCTTCACGAAGGCACCCTGGGCGGGGTTGGCGGTGCTGGCATTTTTGGCTTTCAGCGTGTACCAGCCCTCGGTGGTGGGGGTGTAGGTGCCCGTGAGGGTGCCGGTGCCGGTTTGGCTGCTCACCACCGTACCGGCACTGTTGAGCACGGCTACCGTGAGGCTGCGCGTGGCATCCACGGGGTAGAGGTTGTAGGTAACGCTCTTGTTGGCGGCCACGTAGATGCGGCCGGCCGTGCGGTAGGCCGTGCTGGCGGCCGGCAGCGCGCCGCCCTGGCCCAGCGAGCGGCTGTCGGAGTCGCCCAGGTCATTGGCCAGCTCCCATTCCTGGGTGGTGGTCAGGGCCGGGCGGGTGTAGCCGGTCACGGCATTGGTGGGAGCCCACACCGAGTAGCCGCGGCGGCCGCCGGCGGCCGTGCCGTTGCACGGCGGCGTGTTGATAGCCACGGTCTGGCTGGCGCTCACCGTCACGGTAGCGGTGCCATTAGCGCCGGAATAGTCCTTCAGTACGGTTCCGGGCGCGAAATCGCAGCTCACCGTGTTGTTCTGCCAGGTCGTGTAGTTGTCGTTGATGCCGATGATGGCCTTGGTGCTGCGCTCAATCACGAGGTGGTCGGCGGCCTGGTAGCGCACTTTGTAAGCGCCGTCTTTAAAGTGCAGGTTCTGGTGGCACCACACCAGGTTCACGAGGTCGTCGCGGGTGGGCAGGTCCACGGTGCTTTTAGGGCTGTGGCTGTAGCGTTTGCTGGTGTTGCCCACGTTGAATACGTCCTCAAAAAAGAGCATCGGCGAGCCGTCCATGGCTAGTGCGGCCGCATACACGGCCGAGAGGCGCGGGTCGAACGGGTCGATGTGCGGGGCCAGCTCCGAGCCGGTGTTCCAGCCGGTGTAGTTGCCGTTGGCATCCACCTGCGGGCGCATGGTGTCGTGGTTGTTCACGAATGGCACCGTGCGGTGCACATACGTCCCGCCGATGTTCACCACGCGGGTATTCTGCTGGTAGGTGGGCAAGGTGCCGATGTCGAAGCTACCACCTTGGCTCACAATCTGGTACAGGCCGTTGCGCAGCGAGAAGTCGAAGGTGCCGGCGCGGTTGTTCACGTTGGCCACCCAGCCGTCCATCTGGGAGGCCGAGCCCACCCATTCGCCCACGGCGTACATGGTGGCCCCGCCGCTGGCCCAGCCGGCATTGCTCTGCAGGTTATACAGGAAATCCTCGCTGGCGAAGTCCGGAAAATGCTTCACGGCATCCATCCGCACGCCATCGAAACCAACCTGCTTCTTGTACCAAATCAGCCAGTTGCGGTTGCCGTTGCGCATGTAGTCGCTGCTCTGCGCGGGGTTGTAGGTGGTGGCGTTGGAGCTTTGGCCGTAGGAGCCCGGGTAGTAGCTGATGTCCGGGCCGAAGTAGGGCGCGTTCCAGTCGCCCGAAGTCGAGTTGTTGCCTTGGTTGGGGTTGAAATTCTCCCAGTTCTTCGCGAAGCGGCCCGAGCGGCTGTAGTAGTCGGCGGCGCTTTCGTCGGTTACGGGCTTGGCGTAGCTCACGTAGCGGAAGTTCTTGTATTTGCTGGTGGTGCCGTCTTCCCAGGCCCCGGGGTCCTGCCCGCCCGCGCCGTTGGAGGAGCCCGCCCCGTCGTTGTGGTTCAGCACCACGTCCTGAATCACTTCCACGCCGTTGGCGTGCAGCACGGCCACGGCGCGCAGCAGCTCGTCCTTGGTGCCCATGCGGGTGGCCAGGAAGCCTTTCTGCCACTTATCGCCCAGGTCGTAGTTGTCGAAAGGGGAGTAGCCGTTGCCCTGGTTGGCGTTTTTGATGGTCGGCGGAATCCAGATGGCGTCCACGCCCATGGTCTTGAGGCGCGGCGCGAGGTCGGCGAGGTAGTTGGCCCAGCCGTTGGGGTAGTTGCTATTCCAGAAATCCCACCAGAAGCCCTGCATCACCACTTTTTGGGCGTGGGCGCTCTGGTTGCCGGCCCCCAGCAAGGCCAAAGCCAGGGCCAGCGTGAACCGGAATCGTTTGCGGAATGGAAAATGAGGAGAAAAGTGCATCATGTGTGGGAATTGGGTTTTGTGAGGAAAAAGTGAAGTGTAGCTTGCCAGTCAGCGGCCACCCAAAAACGCGGGTTTTAGTGCTGATTGACGGCGTCAAGGTAGAAGAAATGGTTTGCATGACCTTGAAATGACAAAATATTATTTGTGCATTCGATTGCATTTTTTAAATAATTGTGCTATGCGGTTATTTATTATTCCTCAGCCATTGGCTCGGTCCTAGTGCCGGGCTTTATTTATCGCCTGCCTTTAGTCCGCCACCTGACCCATTTTGGTAAAAGAGCCAGCGGGCATGCGGTAGCTGTCGCAGCCTGCCGTAATTTCGGCTCATGGTTAGGTTGAGAGCAGCATGGGGCATTACCAAAACAGCCGTCGTAAGGGCGTCCTTCGTTAGTTGCCTGGCGGCAGCGCTGCTCACGGCCGGCTGCCAGCTGCGGGCCGAAGAGGCACAAATGCCCGCTAGAAAACACGTCTCGGTCGTTACCCCGCCCGCTTCGGCACCTGCCGATATTCCCGATTCGCTTCGTCTGACGCCGGTGCCCGCGCTAGCCGCCGTACCCGATACGTTGCACCGAGCCATCCAGCAGCTGCACGCCGCCCTCGGCCCCGCCGCCGCCGCGCTGCGCCCCGAAGTGCTGGAGCAGGCCTGCGTGGGCTACCTCACGCTGCACCCCACCGGCCGCATCGAGCGGGGAGGCCTGCTGGCCGTGGCCGATATGGACCTGCCCAACACCACCGAACGCCTCTGGGTTATCGACCTCCAGAATGCCCAGGTAATACACCGCAGCCTTGTCGCTCACGGCGAAGGCTCGGGCCACCTGCGCGCGCGCCGCTTCTCCAACCTGGAGTCTTCCGCCTGCACTTCGCTGGGTTTCTACCGCACCGGGGCTACCTACGACGGCATTCACGGCTACTCGCGCCGCATCGAGGGCCTGGACAAGGGGCAGAATGCCAATGCCTTCGACCGCTACGTGGTGCTACACGCGGCCGACTACGCCAGCCCGAAATACGTGCAGCAGTACGGGCACCTGGGCTACAGCCGGGGCTGCCCGGCCCTGCCACCCGAGCAGTTCAAGGACATTATTGCCACGCTGCGGGTGGGCAGCATGCTGCTCGTGAGCGGCCCCGGCCTGGCCTCGCGCTGGCTGGATGGCGGAGCCGCCGGCCGGCGCTTTTTGCAGCGCGGCTGGCGCTAGCTGGCCCGTCTGGCGGGCTAAAAACGGAATCATTTAGGCCAGTAAGGGGTTTAAGAATGGCCACCGGGGTTCGTATCCCGTATAAGCTGTTGAAGCAGCTGCCGCACTTGCGGCGGCTGGTTCTTTTTCATCATCAGCCATTTCGATTATGCACCAGCACCAGCCCAGCATTGTTCAGCGCAAACGCAAAAGCCTGCGTCGTCAGCGTTTGGCGCGGCGCGTTCTGCCGTTTCTGGCGTCGTTGTTTTTGGCTACGCCGTTGGCGGGCAATATTCAAAAGTCAGTAGCCAACTCGCCCAATGAGCTGCAGATGCCCAAAATGGACTTCTCGCCCAAAGCGCAGTTCGACCAGGAATTGCACGCCACCTACAACGCCCTCGGGGCGGAGCAGGAAGGCCTGCGGTTTGAAACCTTCGCCAAAGCCATGACCGGCTACCTCAACCTGCGCCAGGATGGCAAGCTGGCCGAGGATAAGCAGGTGCTCACGGTTATCGATTTCGACCTGCCCAGTACCGAAAAGCGTCTTTGGGTGCTCGATTTGGGCAAGAAGGAAATCCTCTTCCACACTCTGGTGGCTCACGGCCACAACTCGGGCGAGAACGAGGCTACTAACTTCTCCAATACTGACCAGAGCAACATGAGCAGCCTCGGCTTCTACGCCACGGGCAGCGAGTATGAGGGCAAGCACGGCCACTCGCTGCATCTGCAGGGGCTGGACGAAGGTTACAACACCAACGCCGCCGCCCGCTCGGTGGTGATGCACGGGGCTGACTACGTGAGCGAAGAATTTATCAAGCAAAACGGCCGCCTGGGCCGCAGCCTCGGCTGCCCGGCCCTGCCGATGGACCAGTACGCACAGATTATTGATGCTGTGAATGGCGGCACTTGCTTGTTTTTAAACAAGTCGGACGCTGGCTACTCGTCGCAGTACCTGAACCAGGACGTGGCCATTGCCGCGCTGGTGCCTCACGCTGCGACCAATGGCATTTCCTAAGCACGAATAGATTTTTATAAAAAAGGCCCTTCGAATCATCGGAGGGCCTTTTTTATGCATTTGAACGACTGAATCTGGACTACAGCTTTACCCCAAGCTTCGCGCCCACGCCTTCCAAATCCTGCACCACGGCATCGAGCAGCGGAATGCCTTCCAGCAGGCGGTGAGCGGCGATTTCGCGCTCCGGGTCGCCGGGAATGAGGACCTTTTTGCCCTCCACGGCCTGCGCGTTGCGGAAAGTCGAAATCCAGTTATCCATGTGCGCCTTGAACTCGTCGGCGGGCCGGAAAGCATCCACGCGCATCGCCCCGAAAAAGTGGCCCAGGCCCTGGCCCACGGGGTTGGCCGAGGGCTGGAGAAAGGCCACGAAGGGCGGCACCCACGGGCCATAGTTTGCGCCCGAAAGCACGGCGGAGAAAATATCCACCACCGCGCCCAGGCCGTAGCCCTTGTGCGAGCCGGTGGCCCCGCCGAGGGGCAGCAGCGCGCCGCCGTTTTTCACGGCATTGGCATCGGTGCTGGGCTGGCCGTCGGCGGTTTGGGCCCAGCCTTCGGGCAGGGGCAGGCCTTTGCGCTGTGCGATTTCGAGCTTGCCATTGGCGGCGGTGGTGGTGGCCATGTCGAGCACGAAATCGGGCTGTTCGCCGGCGGGCACGGCCACGGCAATGGGATTGGTGCCAAGCAGCCTATCCAGCGAATAAGTGGGCGCTACCAATGGCGAGGCGTTGGTCATGGCAACGCCCAGCATGTCGTGCGCCAGGGGCAGCATGGCGTGGTAGCCCGCAATGCCGAAGTGGTTGGAATTCTTTACTGAAACCCAGCCGGTGCCCACTTGCTGGGCCTTCTCAATGGCCACGCGCATGGCTTTGGGCCCCACCACCAAGCCGAGGCCGCCGTCGCCGTCCACCACGGCGGTGCTGGGCGTTTCGTAGGTGATGCCCACCCGGGGCGTGGCATTGATGCGGCCGGCCTCCCACAGCCGCACGTAGCCCACGAGGCGGGCCATGCCGTGCGAGTCCACCCCGCGCAAATCGGCCGAGAGCAGGGTTTCGGTGGCCAGTGTGGCATCATCGGCCGGGCAGCCGATGGCGCGGAAAACGCTTTCGGTGAAGGAGAAAAGCTGGCTGTAGGAGAAGGTTGGCATAGCAGATAATAGATGTAGCGCAGCCTCGGCGAGTGCGCGCCTAGGCGGCGGTTCGGGCAATGCGCGGACTCGCCGAGTCCGCGCTACAGGCAGATGCTACGGCCGCAGCATCTCGGCCAGCAGCCCTTCTTTCAGTGCATAAGCCGAGGTGCGAATGCGCGTGATTTCCGCAATGCCCAGCACAAAATCGATAAGCACGGCCGCAACTACCAGCATGTCGGCCCGCATGGGCAGGATGCCGGGCAGGGCCTTGCGCTGCTCGTGGTTGCCACTGAGCAGGTGGCGGTAGCTGGTCTGGAACGACTCCAGCGCCAGCTCAGTGCAGGGCGGTAGCTGGCTTTCGGTGCGCAACTCGCCGATTTGCATATCGGCCAGGCTGTCGAAGCTGCCCGATGCGCCCACGAGGCTGACCGGGCGGTAGCGCCGCACCGCTTCGATGAGCGGCTCCAGCACCGTGCCGAGGTAGCGCTGCTCAGCTTCCACGGCTTCGGCGGGAAATACGCCGCTGGGGTCGGAAAAAAACTTGTCGAGCAGGCGCTGGGCCCCGATTTCGAAGCTTTGCTTCCAGAAAATGGTGTGCTGATTGGCGATAATGAACTCGACGGAACCGCCACCGATGTCCATAATCAGCTGCGCTTCTTCGCCCAAATCCACGGCCTGGCGCACCCCTTCGCAGATGAGCTCCGCCTCCCGCTCACCGGGAATGACGTTGACTTGGATGCCGGTTTGCTCGAAGATGTCGCGCACCAAATCGGGGCCATTTTTGGTGACGCGCATGGCGCTGGTGGCCGTGGCGCGCACTTCGGTCACTTCGTGCAGCTCCATTTCTTCCTTGAAACCGGCCAGCGTGTGCAGGGCGCGGTCGTAGGCCGCCGGAGCGATGATGCCCTGGCTGATGCCGCCTTCGCCGAGGCGCACACCGGCTTTAGTGCGCAGAATGACCAGCGGCTTTTCGCCGGGTGTTTTGGATATTTCCACAATAAGCAGGTGGAAAGTATTGGTGCCCAAATCAATGAGCGCAAGGCGGCGATGGGCGTGCGGCGTGTGCATGGTGTCGTTTTAGTCGGTCGTCATCCTGAGCGTAGCGAAGGACCTTATCACGCCAGGGCAGTTGGTAGTAATTCCAACGGCGCATACGTGATAAGGTCTTTCGACTTTGCTTTTATGCGCAAAATGCTCAGGATGACAAGAAAAAAATTAGTTGGCGAACCGGCAGAACGTGCCCAGCGGCAGCTTGCGCTGGCCGGCATCGTGCAAATAAATCTCGCCCAGCTCGCGCACGACCTTTTCACCGGGGAAAATGGCGGTGGTCAGGTTGTCGAGAATCAGGGCCGAGAAGCCCAGCGAGTACAGGTTCACCACGAAAAAATGGTCCTCGGGGTCGAGGAGCTGCTGGCTCAGCTTGAGCATCTCATTGAGCTCGTCTTCGAGCTGCCACTTTTCGCCGTTGGGGCCGCGGCCGTAGGCGGGCGGGTCGAGGATGAGGCCCTGGTACTTGCTGCCGCGTTTCACTTCGCGCCGCACGTACTTCATGGCGTCTTCCACCAGCCAGCGCACGCCGTCGAGCTGGCTGGCTTCCATGTTGTCGCGGGCCCAGAAGTTCACCTGCTTCACCGAGTCAAGGTGCGTCACATCGGCCCCGGCGGCGCGGGCGGCCAGGGTAGCCGCACCGGTGTAGGCAAAAAGATTGAGTACGCGGGGCAGCTTGGCGCGGCGCTTGCGGGTCTGGTTGTAGATAAACTGCCAGTTGGGGTCCTGCTCCGGAAACAGCCCCACGTGCTTGAACGACGACAACCCGAGGCGGAATTTCAGCTTCAGGCCATCGGGCCGCTCGTAGGCAATCACCCACTGCTCGGGCATGCTGGGCTTGAGGCGCCACTGGCCTTTTTCGGTGGAGCCGGGGGCGCGGGCGAAGGCGGCATCGGCCTTTTCCCACTCCTTGAGCGGCAGGTGCGGGTCCCAAATAGCCTGGGGTTCCGGCCGGGCGAGTATGTATTTGCCGAAACGCTCCAGCTTCTGGAAGTTGCCGGAGTCAATCAGCTCGTAATCGGGCCAGGGGGAGGTGGTGAGAAAGTCGTACATAAGCAGGCCGCAAAGGTAGGGGTAGGGCCCGGCAGGGCGAGGCATTTGGAGAAGGCAATCGAATATAGCGACGCGACACTTCGCGTCTTGGCGTTGAACGGGGGCGAACACCACGCCTTTTGAAAGCGGCGCACGTAAAAGCACGTTGTGCTCACCGCCACAATTTCTTCACCTGCCATGTCCGAAATCACCCGCCTGCTCGACCAGCTCCGCCGCGCCTTCGATGGTGAACCGTGGTCCGGGCCTTCATTGCTGGATACCCTCGATGGCCTGACTGCCGTGCAAGCCACCCGGCGCCCCTTTGCCAATGCCCACAGCATTTGGGAAATCACGCGCCACGCCGGCGTGTGGGCCGAGATGGCCCGCCGGCGTCTGATTGAAGGGAAATTGGTGCAGGTGAGCGATGCCGAAGACTGGCCGTCACAACCCGACAACCCCACCGAAGCCGACTGGCAAGCGGTGTTGGCTAATCTGCGCGAGATGCACGAGCAATTGCTGGCCGCGGCCTCAACTATCACCGACCAAACCCTCGACCGCCCTATCAACACCATCATCGACGCGCGGGTGGGCTATGGCTCTTCCATTTACGTGACCCTGCACGGCGTGGCCCAGCATTACCTCTACCACGCCGGGCAAATTGCGCTTTTGCGGAAAGCAGTAGCCTAACCACAGGGGCGAATTCCCGCCAGCAGCCCGGCTTCGTGAGGTGACAGGCCCCGTTCATCGAAGCGTGTGGGCCAAGCTGCTAGCAGAACACTAGCTTTGCCGGATGCTGCCCGCCCACCGCAAGAAGTTAGCTGCATTACTTGTCGTTCTCCTGCTGGCCGGGCTGGTCCTGGTACTGTGGTGGCGGCGCGTGCCCGTGCCCGGCGTGGGCGTTATCCTGCCGCATGATACTTACACGCCAAAGCGCGAGGCTTTCTGGCCGCACCGGGGCCGCATTCTCGACCGCAACGACTCGGTGCTGGCCTACACCGGGCCGCGCTACCTGCTGGTGCTGCCGTCCTGGGGCCGCCTCGATTCTACCCGCCTCAACCGCCTGCTGGGCTGGCCGGATAGCGCTTTTGAGTACCGCAGCCGCGACCTGCGCCGCCGTGAATTGCCCTTGCAACTGGATTTAACGGCTGCTGAATACGCCATCCTGCGCCGCCACCAAAGCGAGTGGCCCAAGCTCAAGCTGCGCGAATACACGGCCCGCAACTACGCCACGCACGTGGCCGCGCCCGTGCTGGGCTACGCCTATGCCAATGCCCAGCCCTTCCTGTACCAGGCGCAGCGGCTGGCGCGGGGCCGCTTCTACCGCCTGCGCAACGGCGGCCTCGAAACCTACTACAATGGCCTGCTGAAAGGCAGCTTCGGTGCTTACCACCCTTTGGTAGATGTGCTGAACCAGTCCCACGGCACCTGGGCCACCGATACCATCTACCACCCCGGCCAGGACCTGCACCTCAGCCTCGATACCGAATTGCAGGCCTACGCCGAGCGCATCATGCGCGAGCGCAAAGGCTACATCGTGGCCCTGGAGCCTGCCACCGGCGAAATCCTGTGCTACGTGTCGGCCCCCACCTACGACCCCGCCACCATCACCGCGCCCGGCCGGGGGCGCGAGCGCAGCGCCCTGCTGCTGGCCGAAGACATGCCGCTGCTCAACCGCGCCGCGCTGCAAGCCAGCCCGCCGGGCTCGGTGTTCAAGCTGGTGAACGCGGCCGTGGCGCTGCAGCTGGGCGGCATCACGGCTGATACCGGCTTCCGCTGCGACCAGTCGCTCATCAACTGCGTGCACGAGCACCCCAACGCCCGCAACCTCACCCAAGCCCTCAAATACAGCTGCAATCCCTACTTCTACCAGGTGATGCGCAACGTGGTGAACAACGTGCCCGACTCGCTGGTGCAGCCCGTGGACACCTGCGCTCAGCGCCACCTGAACCTGGCTGCCTGGACGCGCCACGTCAAATCCTTCGGCCTCGACACGCTGCTGGGCGTCGATTTGCCGCAGGAGCGCCCCGGCTTCATCCCCACGCCGGCTTATTACGACAAGCGCCGCGGTCGTTGCGGCTGGACCTACGGCAGCATCTATTCGCTCAGCATCGGCCAGGGTGAAATCAACCTGACCGGCCTGCAAATGGCCAACGTCCAGGCCATCATCGCCAACCGCGGCTACTACTACATTCCGCATTTTGTGCGCAGCGTGGGCAGCGGCGGCCCGCTGCCGCGCTTCCGCGAGCAGCACCGCACGCTGGTCGATAGCGTCCATTTTGCCGAGCTCATCCCCGGCATGGTGGCGGCCCTGCGCCGAGGCGGCACCGCCGAGCTGGCCAACCTCGACGACGTGGGTATTTCGGTGGCCGGCAAAACCGGCACGGTACAAAACGACGAGGGCGACGACCATGCCACCTTCGCCGGCTTCGCCCCGGCCTCAACGCCGAAAATCGTGGTGGCCGTCTACATCGAAAACGCCGGTTTCGGCGGCCTCTCTGCCGCCCCCTGCGCCGCCCTGATTATGGAAAAGTACCTGCGCGGCAAAATCGCCAAAAAGCGCAAGCGCTGGGAAAACTGGTTGCGCTGCGGCGATTTGGCCGACCAGGGGCATTGATTCGCGGCTGAAACGAGGTAGAGACGCATATTTGCGTCCCGTCGTTGAACGGCCGGCATTCGTATAACAACTGGCCCAAACGGTGCGAACGATGAGACGCAAATATGCGTCTCTACCTCGTTCTGGCTAACTTATTCCTAATGATGCAATTCCATAAATACCAGGGCACCGGCAACGACTTCGTCATGATTGACGACCGTGCCCGCGCCTTCGACGAAACCGACCACGCCTTGATTGCCCAGCTCTGCCACCGCCGCTTCGGCATCGGGGCCGATGGCCTTATCCTGCTGCGCAACAAGCCCGATTTCGACTTCGAAATGGTGTACTTCAATGCCGACGGCCGGCCCAGTTCGATGTGCGGCAACGGTGGCCGCTGCACCGTGGCTTTCGCCAAATACCTGGGGCTGATTGGTGAAACAACGCATTTCCTGGCAGTAGATGGCCCTCACGACGCCCGCGTGGAGCCCGACGGCACCGTGCGCCTCAAAATGATTGACGTGAATGCCCCCATCGAAGCCGGAACAGGGGAGGACGACGTGTTTCTGCACACCGGCTCGCCCCACCACATCCACTTCCTCGACCCCGAAGAGCACCCCACGCTAGCCGAGTTCGATGTGTACGGCGCGGGCCACGATATTCGCCACGACCAGGCCTACGACCCCGCCGGTACCAACGTCAACTTCGTGGAAATCCCCGCCGACCCCGCCCACGCCTGGCCCGTGCGCACCTACGAGCGCGGCGTCGAAAACGAAACTCTGAGCTGTGGCACCGGCGTCACGGCCGTGGCGCTGGCCGCCTCGCAACGCGGCGCTACTTCGCCCGTGCGGCTGCAAACCATGGGCGGCGAGCTGGAAGTGAGCTTCGAGCAGCGCCCCGATGGCGGCTTTGCTAACGTGTGGTTGAGCGGCCCGGCGGTGCGCGTGTTTGGTGGCGAAGTATAGCAATTGTCCGTTTTAGCGCATAAAAAAGAGGCCCTGACGCACGTCAGGGCCTCTTTTTTATTTCGGCAACCAGTCGCTTAGGCGTTGGTCGTCGTGGTGAGGCTCACCTCGATATTGCCTTTGGTGGCGCGCGAGTAGGGGCAGATGCCGTGGGCGGCTTCCACCAGCTCCTCGGCCTGCTTTTGTTCGATGCCGGGCAGGTTGACGTGCAAATCGGCCGAGATGCCGTAGCCGCCGTCCTCCGCCTTGCCGAAGCCGATGAGGGCCTCCACGGTCACGTTGTCGAGGCGCACTTTGGCCTGGCGGGCGGCCACGCCCAGCGCCCCTTCAAAGCAGGCGGCGTAGCCGGCGGCGAAGAGCTGCTCGGGGTTGGTGGAGCCGGCTTTGCCGGGGCCGCCCATTTCCTTGGGCGTGCTCAGCGTCAGGTCGAGCACTTGGTTGTTGGAGGTAATCTGGCCGTCGCGGCCGCCTTTGGCTTTGGCCTGGGCCGTGAAGATTTTTTCGATTTTCATCCGAATGTTGGTAAGAAAAAGTGGGTAAGCAATAAGTGTCGGCCGCTAGGCCAACTGGGTAAGTAAATGCGTGAGGTGAGTGCGCAGCGACAGAATTTCGGCTTCCGATAGCTGCATTTTGTCGAGCATCTGCATCGGGATTTGTTGGGCCTGGGCTTCCAGCGCCCGGCCGGCCGGCTGCAGCGCGATGATGACTGACCGTTCATCGCGCGGGTCGCGGCGGCGGCTCAGCCATTGCTTCTGCTCCATGCGCTTGAGCAGCGGCGTGAGCGTGCCCGAGTCGAGGAGTAGTTTTTCGCCCAGCTCCTTCACCGTCAGTTGCTCATGCTCCCACAACAGCAGAAAAACGAGGTACTGCGGGTAAGTAAGGTCGAGAGCCTGCAACAGCGGCTGGTAGGCTTTGGTAATGAGCCGCGACACGGCATAAACCGGAAAGCAAATCTGGCTTTCCAGCTTGAGCAGCGAATCTTTGACGGATGGGGTGGGGGACGTTGCCATGTGGTATCGCAAAGGTAAACGGAGAACGGTTGTATAATGTTTAATTGTGCACAATTTATTTTTTTCTTGCTCATTGTATCCTGCCCAATGCCCTGCGGGCAGGGGCGGGTGGTGGTTTACCTTTACCGCATGCACCTGCGCGCCCTCGAACCCGACGACCTCGAATTTCTTTACGCTCTGGAAAACGACCCCGACATCTGGGGCGTGTCGGATACGCTGGCGCCCGTGTCGCGCCACGCTCTGCGCGAATACCTGGAACACGCCGGTGCAGATTTCTACGTAGTGCGCCAGTTGCGGCTGGTGATTACTACTGATATTGGCAGCCCAGCCGTGGGCGTCGTCGACCTGTTCGACTACGACCCGCTGCATCAGCGGGCAGGCGTGGGCATCACCATTCTGGCCCGCGAGCGGCAGCGCGGCTACGCCCGTCAGGCCCTGGAACTGCTGCAAAACCACGCCCGCGCCGTCCTGCGCCTGCACCAGATTTATGCCACCGTAGGGGCAGATAACCCGGCCAGTATGAGACTTTTTGCCTCTGCTGGCTTCCGGCGAGTGGGCACGCGACAGGCGTGGTTGCGCACCGCCACCGGCTGGCAGGATGCCGTGGAGTGGCAGTGTTTGCTAAGTCGCTAGAGAAATAGCATAGCTGTATATTTCATTGATAAAGTGAAGGATTGGTGAGTTTTAGCAAAATAAGCTGGGCTATATCCTTTGGCCGGCGGGCTCCGTATAGGGTAGCAAGCGCCCCGGCCGGGTAGGTTGAGAGTACCTCCGGCGCGGCGCGAAAAACCCTCTTTCCTGCTACTTTTCATGCCCCCTTCTTCGACGGTGGATGCGTCCCTGCGTGCCTCCACCACCGCTGCCCGGCCCAGCGACCCAGCCGCCGAAAACAAACGTCCTTATGCCTTGCCCGACCTGGTGTGCTTTGCGCACCTGCACTGGGATTTTGTGTGGCAGCGGCCGCAACACCTCATGTCACGCTTTGCCCAGCAGGGCCGGGTTTTTTACGTCGAAGACGCTTTTTACCACAACGACGACCTCATCGAGCCGCACGTTGAAATCAAAGAGCGCGACAACGGCGTGAAAGTGGTAGTGGTGCACCTGCCCAACCGCCTGCGGGCCGATGAAACCGCAGCCGAACAGGCCGAATTTGAGGTGCTTACCCACTATTTCGCCGAGCAGGGCGTCACGAAGTACATCTTTTGGTACTATACGCCCATGGCCTTGGGCAAGTCGCGCCAGTTCCACCCCGAACTCACCGTGTACGACTGCATGGACGAACTGGCCGCTTTCAAATTTGCCCCGCCCGAGCTCAAAAAGCGTGAGCAGGAGCTCTTTGCCAAAGCCGACCTTGTGTTTACCGGCGGCCACACGCTCTTCGAAGCCAAGCGCGAGCAGCACCCCGACGCGCACCCATTTCCCAGCAGTATTGACAAGGCCCACTTCGGCCAGGCCCGTGGCCCGATGGCCGAGCCCGCCGACCAGGCCGGCATCGCGCACCCGCGCATCGGCTTCTTTGGCGTGGTAGACGAGCGGCTCGATATTGAGCTGCTGCGCCAGCTCGCGCAAAACCACCCCGAATGGCAGTTTGTCATCATCGGCCCGGTGGTAAAGATTGACCCTGCCACTTTGCCCCACACCGCCAACGTGCACTACCTCGGGGGGAAGGATTATAAGGAACTGCCGGCCTATTTAAAGGGTTGGGATGTAGCAACGCTTTTGTTTGCTGATAACGAGAGCACAAAGTTCATCTCGCCGACTAAAACGCCGGAATACCTGGCCGCCGGCAACCCCGTAGTGAGCACGCCCATCCGTGACGTGGTGCGGCCCTACGGCGACCTGAACCTGGTGCAGATTGCCGACAACGCCGCCGATTTCGGCCAGGCCATTGCCAAGGCCCTCACCCAGCGCGACGACGCCGACTGGCGCCAGCGTACCGACGACTACCTGGCCACCATCTCCTGGGACCAGACCTGGCAGCAGATGGTGGACCTGATGCAGGACCGCCTCTGGGCCAAAAAGCCCGATGCTTCCACCACCACCGTGGCCGGGGCGCCCCTCATGCCCACCAAGGTTTCGGAGGTGTACTTACCGCCCGTCACCCCTGTTCGGTAAACGTATTGCATTGTTTGCCTGATTATTAACGCATCAATTCGCTTTCAGTAACGTTCTTTCTTTACCTCATTTCCATACCCTGCACTATGTTTGATTACCTCATCGTTGGGGCCGGTTTTGCCGGTAGCGTGCTGGCCGAACGGCTGGCCACCCGCAGCAATAAAAAAGTCCTTGTAGTTGACAAGCGCAGCCACATTGGTGGCAATGCCTATGACCACTACAACGAAGACGGTATCCTGGTGCACAAGTACGGCCCGCACATCTTTCACACCAACTCGAAAGACGTGTTCGACTACCTTGGCAACTTCACCGACTGGCGCCCCTACGAGCACCGCGTGTTGGCCTCGGTAGATGGCCAGCATGTGCCGATGCCCATCAACCTCGATACCATCAACAAACTCTACGGGCTGAACCTGACCAGCTTTGAAGTGGAGGAATTCTTCGCTTCCGTAGCCGAGCACGTTGATGTTATCAAGACCTCGGAAGACGTGGTGGTGAGCAAAGTAGGCCGCGAGCTCTACAACAAATTCTTCAAGAACTACACCAACAAGCAGTGGGGCCTCGACCCCTCGCAGCTCGATAAGTCCGTCACTAGCCGCGTGCCCACCCGCACCAACCGCGACGACCGCTACTTCACCGACACCTACCAGGCCATGCCGCTGCACGGCTACACCCGGATGTTTGAGAACATGCTCAACCACCCGAATATCAAGGTGATGCTGAATACGGATTACCACGAAATTATGGACTTCATTCCCTTCAAGGAAATGATTTTCACCGGCCCCGTAGACGAGTATTTCGACTTCAAATTTGGCAAGCTGCCTTACCGCTCGCTCGAATTCAAGCACGAAACGCTGAACAAGGAGAAGCACCTTGCCGCGCCCGTGGTGAACTACCCCAACGAGCACCCCTACACCCGCATTACCGAATTCAAGGCCCTGACCGGTCAGGACCACCCCAAAACGGCCATTGTGTATGAGTACCCGCAGGCCGAGGGCGACCCGTACTACCCCATCCCGATGCCCGAAAACGCCGAGCTGTACAACAAGTACAAGAAGCTGGCCGATGAAACGCCGGGCGTACACTTTGTGGGCCGCCTCGCCACCTACAAGTATTACAACATGGACCAGGTGGTAGCCCAGGCCTTGACGCTCTATAAGAAGCTGACGGAGAAGGAAAATGCCAGCAAGCCGGTGCTCCCCGCTATTTCGGGCAGCACGTCGCTGGTGGAGAAGCTCATCAGCCGTTCGCCGAAGCAGGAGTAGCCACGCAGTAGCGCGGACTCTGCGAGTGCACGCTGCATAAAAAGCCCCGCCATTTTGGCGGGGCTTTTCGTTTTGGGACGGTTTTAGCGGAACGCTCCGTAAATTTGAGGTGCGCCACCGCGCTTATCGCTATAAAAACTACCTGATGTTTGAATTCCTAGGCAAGACCGTCGCCAAAATATTTGGCTCCAAGTCGGAGCGCGATTTAAAGGAAATCGTGCCCTACGTGGCGCTGATTAATGCCGAATATGCCAAACTGGCCGGTTTGACCGACGACCAGCTGCGCGACCAGACCGACGCCGTGCGCGCCCGCATTGCCGAGCACCTCGCCGGCCTCGACGGGCAGATTGCCGGTTTGCACCAGCAAATCGACACGCAGCTGCAGCTGGACGTGGCCCAGAAAGAAGTGCTGTTCGAGCAAATTGACGCGCTGGAAAAGCAGCGCAACAAGGACCTCGAAGCCGTGCTGCTGGAAGTGCTGCCCTCGGCCTTTGCCATTGTGAAGGATACGGCTCGCCGCTACAAGGAAAACGGCCGCCTGGTAGTAACTGCCAATGTCCGTGACCGTGAGTACGCCGCTACGCACGCCAACGTGACTTTTGAGGGCGACAAGGCCATCTGGAGCAATACCTGGACGGCTGCCGGCGCCGAAATCACCTGGGACATGGTGCACTACGACGTGCAGCTGATTGGCGGCATTGCGCTGCACCAGGGCAAAATCGCTGAAATGGCGACGGGCGAAGGCAAAACGCTGGTTTCGACGCTGCCCTCGTTCCTCAATGCGCTGTCGAAGCGCGGCGTGCACCTCGTTACCGTCAACGACTACCTGGCCAAGCGTGACTCCGAATGGAACGCGCCGCTGTTCGAATTCCACGGCATCACGGTGGACTGCATCGACAAGCACCAGCCCAACACACCGGAGCGCCGCGCCGCCTACCAGGCCGATATCACCTACGGCACCAACAACGAATTCGGCTTCGACTACCTGCGCGATAACATGGCGCGCGACCCCGAGGAGCTGGTGCAGCGCAAGCACCACTTCGCCATGGTCGACGAAGTGGACTCCGTGCTGATTGACGATGCGCGGACGCCGCTCATCATCTCGGGCCCGGTGCCGCGTGGCGACGTGCACGAGTTCTACCAGCTCAAGCCGCGCATTCAGCGCCTGGTGGATGAGCAGAAAAAAGTAGTGCAAGCCTACTTGGTAGAAGCCCGCAAGCAGATTGCTGCTGGCAAAACCGGCGTGGAACCAGGTGACAAAAATGGCGAAGGCGGCCTGATGCTGTTCCGCGCCCACCGCGGCCTGCCCAAGAGCAAGCCGCTCATCAAGTACCTGTCGGAGCCCGGCATCCGTGCCGTGCTGCAAGCCACCGAAAACCATTACCTGGCCGACAACTCGCGCCAGATGCCGAAAGCCGACGAGCCGCTGTTCTTCACGATTGACGAGAAGAACAACCAGATTGAGCTGACCGAAAAAGGGCTGGATTTGATTACGGCGCAGGGCGAAGACCCCAAGCTGTTCATCATGCCCGACATCGGCATGGCCATTGCCGACATCGAGAAAAATGCCGCCCTCTCGGCCGAAGAAAAGCTCCAGCAGAAAGACAAGCTGATGAGCGACTACAACGAGAAATCGGAGCGCGTGCACACCGTGAACCAGCTGCTGAAAGCCTACACGCTGTTTGAGAAGGATGACCAGTACATCCTGACCGACGACGGCAAGGTGAAAATCGTGGACGAGCAGACTGGCCGCGTAATGGAAGGCCGCCGCTATTCCGACGGCCTGCACCAGGCCATCGAAGCCAAGGAAAATGTGCGCGTGGAAGACGCCACCCAAACCTACGCCACGGTGACGCTGCAGAACTACTTCCGGATGTACCACAAGCTGTGCGGCATGACCGGCACGGCCGAAACCGAAGCCGGCGAGTTCTGGGAAATCTACAAGCTCGACGTGGTGGTGATTCCCACCAACCGGGTGATTTCGCGCAAAGACTCCGACGACCAGGTGTACAAAACGGTGCGTGAGAAATACAACGCCGTGGCCCTGGAAATCCAGAAGCTGGTAGAGGCCGGCCGCCCCGTGCTCGTGGGTACCACGAGCGTGGAAATTTCGGAGTTGATGTCGCGTATGCTCAAACTGCGCGGCATTCAGCACCAGGTGCTCAACGCCAAGCAGAACCAGCGCGAGGCTGAGATTGTGGCCGCCGCCGGCTACCCCGGCACCGTGACCATTGCCACCAACATGGCTGGCCGTGGTACCGACATCAAGCTGCGCGAAACCTCGCGTGAGGCCGGTGGTCTGGCCATCATCGGCACGGAGCGCCACGAAAGCCGCCGCGTCGACCGCCAGCTGCGGGGCCGCGCCGGCCGTCAGGGCGACCCGGGTACTTCGCAATTTTTTGTTTCCCTTGAGGACAACCTGATGCGTCTGTTCGGCTCGGACCGGATTGCGAAGCTGATGGACCGCATGGGCATGGAAGAGGGCGAGGTTATCCAACACTCAATGATTACCAACTCCATCGAGCGCGCTCAGAAGAAGGTGGAGGAAAATAACTTCGGCACGCGCAAGCGCCTGCTGGAGTACGACGACGTGATGAACGCCCAGCGCGAAGTGGTGTACAAGCGCCGCCGCAACGCCCTGCACGGCGACCGCATGGAAGTCGACATCCTCAACATGATTTACGACGTGAGCGAGGACATCGCCGCCGGCCACAAAATCACGGGTGATTTCGAGGATTTCAAGCTGAACATCATCAAGGTATTCGGCTACGATACCTACCTCACAGCGCAGGACCTCACCAGCCTGCAGGTGCCGGCTCTCACGCAGAAGCTGTACGATGAGGCCCTTGGCTACTTCCAGAGCAAGAACGAGCACATTGCTTCGAACTCGCTGCCGCTGGTGAACGACCTGCTGAGCAACGGCGCGCCCTACGAGAACATCGCCGTGCCCTTCACCGATGGCAAAAAGCAGGTGCAGGCCATTGCCAACCTGCGCCGTGCCCAGGCCACCGGCGGCCACGACATCCTCCGCCAGATGGAGAAAGTGGTGGTGCTAAGCGTAATTGATACGGCCTGGACCCAGCACCTGCGCCAGATGGACGACCTGAAACAGGTGGTGCAAAACGCGGTGTACGAGCAGAAAGACCCCCTCCTGGTGTACAAGTTCGAGAGCTTCGAGCTGTTCAAACGCATGATTGGCAAGGTGAACGAGGAAACCACCACCTTCCTCTTCCACGCCGATGTACCGGTGAACACCAGCATGGTGGGCACCAACGAAGAGCAGGACTACTACCTCGAAGACGAGGAGCAGCAAACCAACTTCACCGTAGAGCACGAAAGCAGTCTCGACTCGCTCGGAGCCGGCCCCGAGGACATGGGACCCGACTACCAGTCGCCCCAGGTAGCCGAAAAGCAAGTGCCGGTGCGCAGCCAGAAAGTGGCCAACCGCAACGACAAAGTGAACGTGCAGTACATGGACGGCACCGTGAAGCGCGACGTGAAATACAAATCAGTAGAGCAGGACGTGGAAAGCGGCCGTGCCGTACTGGTAGACTAGTTCCGCCCGCTTTTTAAATGGAAAATGAAACGCCCCGGCCGGTTGGTCGGGGCGTTTTTGCTGAGAGCAGGATTAAACCAGCCGCGGCCGCGGTGGTCAACGGGAATACGCACAACCCCGAATTCCCCCGCTTTTATGAAACACACCTTTACCCTGATGCGCAGCTTGCTGCTAACCGGGCTGCTGCTTGGAAAATCTGCTCCGCAGGCGGCCCATGCCCAGGCCCCCGCCTGGCAAATGGCCACAGCCGTAGCCACGGCCAGCAACGGGGCCTATACCGTAACGGCCAGCGCGCCTGATGCCACCGGTACCAACCTTTACGTGACGGGCTACTTTGCGGGCACCGTAGCCATGGGCGGGGCGCTGCTCACCAGTGCCGGGGCCACCGATGTCTTCGTGGGCAAATGGAACGTGGCCAACCAGCGCTTTGCCTGGGTGCAGCGGGCCGGCGGGGCCAACAACGACCAGGCCCTGGCCATCACGGTGCGGGGCGCGAGCGTGTTTGTGGCCGGCACCTTTGGCGTGGCGGCCAGCTTTGGTACTATCAATTTGACGTCGGCCGGCGCTACTGATGGTTTTGTAGTGAAGCTGAGCGATGCGGGCACCAGCGCCAGCTTTGTGTGGGCGCAGCCGGTCGGCGGCCTCAACGAAGACCGGGCCACGGCGCTCGACGTGAGCGGGGCTAACGTGTACCTCACCGGCACTTTCCGCAGCCAGACGGCCACGCTGGGCCGTCTCACTATTAATAACCCCACCGCCGGGGCCACCACGCCCGGCCTGGCCCACGTTTTTCTCACCAAGCTCGCCGATGCAGGCACCACGGCCGGCTTTGTGTGGGCGCGGGCCTTTGGGGGCAATGCCGCCGACGATGCCGCCGCTGCCCTGGCTGCGAATGGCACCAGCGTGTACCTGGCCGGCGACTACACCGGTAACCTGAGCCTGGGCGGCGGCACCACTCTCAGCAGCAACGGTGGGCGCGATGCGTACGTCCTCAAATTCACGGATGGCGGCAATAACCCCGCCCTGGCCTGGGCTAAAAGCGCCGGTGGCCCCAATGCCGACCTGGCCACCGCCCTGGCCTTCAGCGGCACCAATGTGTACGTGGCCGGCAGTTTTGGCGGCCTCGCCATTTTTGATGTAAACGGCGTGGTGAGCGCCGGCCCGGCCAACATCTTTGTGGCCAAGCTGGCCGATGCTGGCGCTAGCAGCACGTTTATCTGGGCGCAGCAGGCCGGCGGCACCGCCACCGACGGCGCCACCGCCCTGGCCGTGAGCGGGCCCGATGTGTACATGGCCGGCGGCTTCACCAGCAGCACGGCCACCTTTGGCACCATCAACCTGGCCAATAGCTCGGGCGCTACCGCCCGCACGGCCGACATATTTGTGACCAAGCTGAATGACAGCGGTCCGGCCAGCACGTTTGTATGGGCCCAGAAAGCCGGCGGCCCCGGCGGCGATGGCGCTAATACCGTGGCCGTGCTGGGCAGCACCGTATATGTGGGGGGAGTCGCCACGCCGCCGGCCACGTTTGGCAGCCAGTCCATTGCCACAGCGGCCTCGGCGAGCGTGGGCTTTCTGGCCTCGCTGGCTGCCAGCCCGCTGGCTACGGCCGGTGCGGTAGCGCTGACAGGCTTCAGCCTCAGTCCCAACCCGGCCCACGGCACGGCCACCGTGCAACTGCCCGCCGGCCTGGGCGCGGCCAACCTCACCGTGCTCGACGCCTTGGGCCGCCCCGTGCGCACCCAGCCCGCCGCCCGCACCACCCTCGACCTCACGGGCCTGCCCGCCGGCTTCTACGCCGTGCGCGTGGCCGGCAGCGGAGGCACGGCCACGGCCCGCTTGGTGGTGGAGTAGGGAGCAGCCGTTCGTAAAACCAAAAGGTCCGCTGCACGTGCAGCGGACCTTTCTTGTACCGGGGGGCGGGGCGGCGTAGCACCGCCCCCCGCCGTACCTTTGTCCCATGACTCTCGCCGCCCGAATCGACCACACCCTGCTGCGCCCCGATTGCACGGAAGCGCAAATCATTCAGCTCTGCGAAGAGGCTGCCGCTCACGGCTTCGCCACGGTGTGCGTGCCGCCCTGCTACGTGGCCCTGGCCGCCGGCCGGCTGGCGGGCACGGCGGTGGGCATCTGCACCGTCATCGGATTTCCGCTGGGCTATGCTACCTCGGCCGTGAAGTTCAAGGAAGCCGAGGTGGCCTTGTATGACGGGGCCACGGAGCTGGACATGGTTATCAACGTCTCGGCCCTGAAATCGGGCAAGACCGATGCCATTCAGGCCGAAATTCTGGACTTGGCCGACCTCTGCCACGTGCACCAGGCCCTGCTCAAGGTCATCATCGAAACCGCCCTGCTCTCGGACGAGGAAATCGAGCTGGCCTGCCGCCTCTGCGTGGGAGGCGAGGCCGATTTCGTGAAAACCTCCACCGGCTTTGCCAGCCGGGGCGCGTCGGTGGCCGACATCGAGCTCATGCGCCGCTCCCTGCCCGATACCGTGCGCATCAAGGCGGCCGGGGGCATCCGCACCCGCGAAGCTGCGCTGGCCCTGGTGGCCGCCGGTGCCGACCGCATCGGCTCGTCCAATAGCCTGGCCCTGATTGCTGAATCCGATGAACCGACTGCTGCCTAAGATGCTCGTCGCCTCCCTGCTTTTCGGGCTCACGGCCTGCGCTGGCACGGCCCCGCAGGCCCCCCGCACCAGCACCCCCGCCGATACCACGCTTAAAAAAGCCGCCACCGCCGCTCCCATGCCCGCCGAGGACGTGACGAAGTACCGCCCGGTATTCGCCGCTCCCAAAGCCACGCCCATCCTGGCCACCGCGCCCGCCAAAACCATCGTGCTGCCCACCAACCACGTCAACCCCCAGGTAGAGCAGCGCCTGCGTGACCAGGCCTACACCAACCAGAACGTGAAGTATGCCCAGGGCTACCGCCTGCTGGTGTACCTCGGTCTGGAGCGCGACCAAGTGATGGCCATCCGTCGCACCGTCATCGGCCGCTACCCCGACGAGACGGACTACATCACCTTCAAATCGCCGGTCTACCGCCTCTATATCGGCGACTACCTTACTAAGCTCGACGCGGCCCGCGCCATGGCCCGCCTGCGCGGCCTCACCCCTAAGCTGGAGCTCGAAGCCACCCAGGTGGTGCTGAACAAGAACCCGTAGGGGAGGGGCAGATAGAACGAAAAATTCCCCTCCTTACCAAGGAGGGGACATTTCAGCGAAGCTGAAATTGGGGTGGTTGTTGGCGTTGAACCAAGGCCGAATAACCACCCGGAACGATGCCAACGCAAGCCGCTCAACGCCCACCCCGCGGTGCCACCCCCCCCGTCCGAGCCTTTGGCTCGAACATCCCCTCCTTGGTAAGGAGGGGCGTTTGACTGCCTAACGCCTACTACCCATGCCCGACACCCTCATTCCCCGCATCCAGGCCCTCGCCGCTGCCCACGCCGCCGATACCGTTGCCATTCGCCAGCACCTGCACGCGCACCCCGAGCTTTCGTTTGAAGAAGTGAACACTGCCGCATTTGTCACGCGGGAGCTGGAGAAGCTGGGCCTGAAGCCGCAGCCCATTGCCAACACCGGCGTGGTGGCCCTTATCGAAGGCCAGCCCGGCGGGCCCACCATCGCGCTGCGGGCCGATATGGACGCGCTACCCATCACGGAAACCAGCGACGTGCCTTACAAATCGACCAACCCCGGCGTGATGCACGCCTGCGGCCACGATGTGCATACCGCCTCGCTGCTGGGCGCGGCCCGCATCCTGAATGAGCTGAAAGGCGAGTTCAAAGGCACCGTGAAGCTGATGTTTCAGCCCGGTGAGGAGCGGCTGCCGGGCGGCGCTTCATTGATGATAAAGGAAGGTGTGCTGGAAAATCCGGCCGTGGGCCATGTGCTGGGGCAGCACGTTTTTCCGCACCTGCCAGCCGGCAAAATCGGCCTGCGCCCTGGCCGTTACATGGCCAGCACCGATGAATTGTACCTGACGATAAAAGGCAAGGGCGGCCACGGGGCCATGCCCGAAATGAACCTCGACCCCGTGCTGGTAGCCGCCCACATCATCGTGGCCGCCCAGCAAATCGTGAGCCGCCGCGCCAACCCCAAAATCCCCTCGGTGCTGAGCTTCGGCAAGGTCATCGCCAACGGTGCCACCAACGTTATTCCCAACGAAGTCTACCTCGAAGGCACCTTCCGCACCCTCAACGAGGAGTGGCGCGCCGAGGCCCACCAGCACCTGCGCAAGCTCTGCGAAGGCCTGGCCGAAAGCATGGGCGCGGTGTGCGAGCTCGAAATCCGCCACGGCTACCCCTACCTGGAAAACGAGCCTGCCCTCACCGCCCGCGTCCGCGCCGCCGCCGAAGAATACCTCGGCCCCGAAAACGTGGTTGAGCTCGACCAATGGATGGCCGCCGAGGACTTCGCCTACTTCTCGCAGGCCGCGCCGGCCTGCTTCTACCGCCTCGGCACGCGCCACGCCGATGGCCGTTTTGCCGCCTCCGTGCACACACCCACTTTCGATATCGACGAGCAGGCGCTGGCCACCGGCCCCGGCCTCATGGCCTGGCTGGCCATCAAGGAGCTGAGTAGCGCGGACTTTTAGTCCGCGAGTGAATCATCTACGCCATTCCATTCGCGGACTAAAAGTCCGCGCTACTTTCCCCTCATGAACCGATTTCTGCCCTGCGTCCTGCTTTTAGCCGCCCTACTGGCCTGGCCCGCCGCCGCCCAAACGCGCCGCTCCGTCTCCGGCCTGCAGCTTTGGCCCGAAGTGCAAGCCGAGCTGGCCCTGCCTGGCAACGACTACCTGCTCCTGACCGCCCGTGGCCAACAAAATACCGACAACAACCACCTCATCGGGGCCGAGCCCAAACGGGTGCTGGGCTTCGACGAGCAGCGCCTTAACCTGGCCTACGAGCATTTCCTGAACGAGCACTGGAGCCTGGGTGCTACCCTGGGCTACTTCAGCGCCAGCAGTAAGGACTACCTGCTGATACCCGAGGCGCTACTGCGCCACCGCGGCCCCCTCGGCCCGCTCACCTTCGGCCAGCGCCTGAGCCTGGAGCGCACCTTTCCCAGCGCCACCGGGGCCAAAGGCCAGACCAACGCCCGCCTGCGCGTCGACCTCGAAAAGCTGCTGCCCCTCGGCACCGGTAGCTTTGCTCTGCGCCCCCGCCTGAGCTACGAGGCCGTCACCCACGTCCGTCTCCTCACGTCCGATACCGACCCCGACGAGCGCACCATCCAATTCACCAGCCTGCGCGGCGAGGTAGGCGTCCGGGTGGCCGGGTTGTTCGATTTCACGCCCTGGTTTGCGTACCAGACCAATTACCTGGTCACGCTGCCGCAGTATAATTCGATGGGCATCCAGACCTCCGGCGGCAGGCTCAACGCCGTAACCCCGGTACTGGGAATTGATTTGCGCTTCACCATCCTCCAGCTCCATAGCGCTGAGGGTCGCCAGCAGCTGCCCACCCAACACTGATACCGGCCTGATGACAAAATTTCAGTCTTGGCTTTAGGGGTAATTATGCCTTGAATGAATATGACGGGCTTTCTGCCAGTTGGGATGAGCAGTTAATATTTACGTGGCTTTCCTGAATAAGACAAATTGTCGTTAAAAAGCCCGCATAAATCGATTGGTATAGAATTTAAGGAAGCGAAGTAGGCCGTCAGCCGGCTGTGATTCTTTCACTTCTCCTAACATTCTATATTTCAATGGCAACCCTGCTGTATAATAACCGCCCTTCCCTCCGTCCCAGCCGCGCTCTGAGCGCCATGCTGGCCGACATGCTCCGCGAGCCGCAAACGGCCACCGCGCAGCCCACGCCCGCCTTCGTGCCCGCCGCCGACATCCTCGAAACCGCTACCGGTTTTGAACTGCACCTGGCCTTGCCCGGCATGAAAAAAGAGGCCGTCAACCTGGAATTCCTCGACGGCCAGCTCGTCGTCTCCGGCTCCCGGCCCAACCCGGTGGCTGTTGCGAAAGAAGCCGCCACTGCTGCCGAAGCCGCCGCTCCCACCGATGAAAATACGCCCGCTGTGGTAGCTCCCGAGGCTCCGGCCGCGCCCAAGTTCCGCCGCGTCGAAACCAACTATGGCCACTTCTCGCGCACCTTCCGCCTGCCCGATACCGTGAACGTGAAGGCCATTGCCGCTGAATTGACCGATGGCATCCTGCGCGTGACGCTGCCCTTCGACACTGAAAAAGTGACCACCCAGCACATCGAAATCCGCTAAGCGCGGGCCGGTTTGTAAAAAAAGGCACCTCTCGGGGTGCCTTTTTTGCAGCCGCCAGCGTTGGGCTGCTGACAAGCTGGTTTTGGCCTGTTTTCTGCTGAAAGCAACCTTCGCACGCGAAAGCGAATCCTTTCTGCGTTAAGCCGGAAATAACCTGGCTGGACTCATCCGGTTTTCATTCGACTGATGCTAAATTAGGCTCTCTGTTCACCCCATTCACCCTTTTTTCAAATTTTCCCTTACCCATGCAAGCAAAACAAATGATGCTCGGCCTGCTCGGTTCTGCCATTCTCGGCGGCGGCGTGGCCGTGGGGGGATACAAGCTGCTCGAGCCGGCCCAGGTGGCGCCTCAGGCCGTAGCCGCCGACCCCCAGGTGCGTTACACTTCCGAGATGCGGAGCACGCCCTACGCCGTGCCCGAGGGCCTGAATTTTGTGGCCGCCGCCGCCGCCGTAACCCCGGCCGTGGTGCACGTAATGACCGAATATGCCGCGCCGTCCGTCGACCAGCGCCAGCAGCAGATGGACCCGTTCCTGCGCCAGTTTTTTGGCGACCAGTTGGAGCAGTTTCATGGCCAGCAGCCGCAGGGCGGCGGCCAGGGTTCGGGCTCGGGCGTGATTATCGCCGCCAACGGCTATATCGTGACCAACAACCACGTTATCGACAAAGCCTCCAAGATTGAGGTCGTGCTCGACGACAAGCGCAAGTTCGAAGCCGAGCTGGTGGGGGCCGACCCCAACACCGACCTGGCCGTGCTGAAAGTGAAGGCCGACAACCTGCCCTTCGTGAAGTATGGCAACTCCGACGATGTGAAAGTGGGCCAGTGGGTGCTTGCCGTGGGCAACCCCTTCAACCTGAACTCGACCGTGACGGCCGGCATCATTTCGGCCAAAGGCCGGAACATCGACATCCTGCGCCGTAAGGACAACATGGGCATCGAGTCGTTCATCCAGACCGACGCCGTGGTGAACCCCGGCAACTCGGGCGGCGCCCTCGTGAACCTGAACGGTGACCTGATTGGCATCAACTCGGCCATTGCCTCGCACACGGGTTCCTACGAAGGCTACTCGTTCGCCATCCCCAGCTCGCTGGCCAGCAAAGTGGTCGATGACCTGCTGAAATACAAAGTGGTGCAGCGCGCCCTGCTCGGCGTGCAAATCCAGGAAGTGGACGCCAAGCTGGCTTCGGAGAAAAAGCTGAATACCCTGAATGGCGTGTACGTGCAGGGTCTCACCCAAGGCAGCGCAGCGTCGCAGGCTGGCTTGAAGATGGGTGACATCATCACCCAAATCAACGGCGTGGCGGTGAATACCTCGTCGCAGCTGCAAGAGCAGGTGGCTCGTTTCCGTCCTGGCGACAAAATCAAGGTGAGCTACACGCGCGGCGGTACGGCCGGTCTGGCCGAAGCCATTCTGCGCAATGCCACCGGCACCACCGGCATCGTGCGCGAGGATGCGATAGCAGCCGCCATCAAGTACGAGGGCGCAACCATTGCCGCCGTGCCGGCCCGTGACCTAGCCAAACTCGGCCTGGAAGGCGGGGCCAAAATTTCGGGCATCAAAGGCAGTAACTTCCGCGAGACGGGCATGGCCGATGGCTTCATCATCACCCGCATCGACAAGAACCAGGTGACCAAGCCCGCCGACGTGAAAAGCTACCTCGACCAGGCCCGCGAAAACTCGGGCGCGCTGGTGGAAGGCGTGTACCCCGACGGCCGCAAGGCCTACTACCCCATCGGGCAGGAATAGCCCGTCGTGGTTGAATAACGAAAAAGCCCCTGCCGACGCGGCAGGGGCTTTTTTCGTTTTCGGTGTTTTTACAATGTTGGAATCCCATTTTGGGAAAAAATTGAGCTGAGGAATCGATGAGGCGGACGTGGTTGACTCTGTATTCATCATAAACCAGGTATGGCGTTGACCGTCAAAGAAAAAATATAAAAAATGCGTCTTTTCATGTGTTCGTAATTAGCCCTTATGGGTGGGTTCTAACGTAGTTGTTATCCCAAGTTGGGAGTCGAATGGCTTAGTGTTTCTACTTGGTTTATACAGCGTGCCCAGCTTTCCCTTATTCAATGGAGAACGTAATCAACACCCTTTATATTCAGAACTTCAAGTCGATTCGGGGTGCTGTGCTGCACCCGCGGCGGGTCAATCTCATCATCGGGCAGCCCAACGTGGGTAAATCGACGGTGCTGGAGTCCATGAGCCTGCTGGGGAGCTTTCCGTTTGAGCAGAAAAAACGCTTTATGCGCAGCTTCATTCGGTATGAGAAGCCGGCGCAGCTGTTCCATGACAGCCTGATGACGGCCCCCATCCGGGTGGAAACCGACCGCGACGTGTGCCTGCTAGGCCGCGTGGGCGAAGGCGACGCCAAGCGGTTTCAGTACGGAGCGTTCAGCCAAACGGCTTACCTGCTGCTGCGGGCCCAACTGGGACTGCCGCTGCTGGAAGGCCGGAGCCGCACCCGAAGCAACGACGATGCGTTGCTATTGGCCCGCCTGCACAGCCACCTGGCCAATGCCGTCGCGCTGCCCGAGCCCGGCTTCATCTACACCGAGTTCGACCGCGACGGGGTGACCGACCGGCCGGGTGCCGACGGGCGCTACCTAGCGTCGCGGCCGGTCTGGCAGCCCCGGGCCGTGAAATCCTACCGTTTCAAGCGCAACACCCACCTCGACCGCCGCTATGCCGATGCCGGCCTGCGCCCGCCCCACGGCAACAATCTGGTGCAGGTGCTGGAAGCCAGCGCCGACCTGCGCCACGAATTTGCCACCCTCTTTGCCGACCACAACCTGCGCCTGCGCGTGCGCCCCGATGCCAACCGCTTCGAGGTGATGAAGGAGCTGGACGGCCTGAGCTTTGCCTATCCGTACTCGAGCAGCGGCGATACTTTGCAGCGCTACGGCTTCCACCTGGCGGCCATGGAATCGAACCGGAACACCGTGATTTTGCTGGAAGAGCCCGAGGCGCATTCCTACCCGCTATACGTTTCGCAACTGGCCGAACGCATTGCCACTCAGCAAACCAACCAGTATTTCGTGACCACGCACAGCCCGGTTTTCTTTGATGCGGTGCTGGAAAACATGGTGCCCTATGAGAACCGGGTAACGGAGCTGGCCGTGTTTATGGTGTATTACAAGGACTTTCACACCAAAATCCGGCAACTGTCGGACGAGGAAGTACGGGGCATGCGCCGCAACAGCCTCGATGTGTTCAGCAACCTGCACCTGCTGGCGCAGGAGCCGCGCAAGGTGTAGCGGCTGGGCCAACTCCCCGGCAACCCGTAGCTTTGCCGCAGCAACATCCCACCCCCAACCACCCCATGAAGCAGGCCCTCGAAGAAGCCACCGCTGCCGACGTTACCGTTGAGCACCCCCACCACGACCCCCACGGCATTCAGGACGTGCTACGCCAGCTGGGCGTGCAGGCCGATAACGCCGCCTACAGCACCGGCCGCACCTGGGGCGGCGACCAGAACGCCGACCGCCGCGTCATCAACGCGCCCGCCGATGGCCGTCGCATTGCCAGCGTGGCTTTCGCCACCGCTGATAACTACGAAACCGTAGTGAAGTCCGCACAGGAAGCCTTCAAGTCCTGGCGCTTGGTGCCGGCTCCCAAGCGCGGCGAAATCGTGCGCCAGATTGGCAACAAGCTGCGCGAATTCAAGGAGCCGCTGGGCAAGCTGGTGAGCGCCGAGATGGGCAAAATCCTCCAGGAAGGCCTGGGCGAAGTGCAGGAGATGATTGATATCTGCGATTTTGCCGTGGGTTTGAGCCGGCAGCTGCACGGCTTCACCATGCACTCGGAGCGCCCCGCACACCGTATGTACGACCAGTACCAGCCGCTGGGCATCGTGGGCATCATTTCGGCCTTCAACTTCCCGGTGGCCGTGTGGAGCTGGAACGCCATGCTGGCCGCCGTGTGCGGCGACGTGAGCATTTGGAAGCCTTCGGAGAAAACGCCCCTCACCGCCGTGGCTGTGCAGCACATCATCAAGGACGTGTTGGCTGAGAATAACATTGCCGAAGGCGTATTCAGCGTGATTATCGGTGATGCCAGCATCGGGGCCGCAATGGCCGCCGACAAGCGCATTCCGCTGGTATCGGCCACGGGCAGCACCCGCATGGGGCGCAAGGTGGGCGAAGTGGTGGGCGCGCGCCTGGGCCGCGCCCTGCTGGAGCTGGGCGGCAACAACGCCATCATCGTGACCAAAAACGCCGACCTCAAAATTGCCATCCCGGCCATTGTGTTTGGGGCGGTGGGCACGGCCGGGCAGCGCTGTACCAGCACCCGCCGCGTCATCATCGAAGACAGCGTGTTTGAGGAAGTGAAAAACCGCCTGCTGGCCATTTATCCCAAACTGCCCATCGGCCACCCGCTGCAAACGGGCACGCTGGTTGGCCCGCTGATTGACGCCGACGCGGTGAAAATGTTCGAAAATGCGCTGACGGCCGTGCAGGCCGAAGGCGGCAAGCTGCTGAGCGGCGGCGAGGTGCTAGCCCGCCCCGAGCTGAACGGCGGCCACTACGTGACCCCGGCCCTGGTAGAAGTGGAAAACCACTACCACACGGTGCAGGAGGAGACGTTCGCACCCATCCTCTACCTCATCAAGTACAGCGGCGACGTGGAAACGGCCATTGAGCTGCAAAACGACGTGCGCCAAGGCCTGTCATCGTCCATCTTCACGCTGAACATGCGCGAAGCCGAAGTTTTCCTGGCCGCCAGCGGTTCCGACTGCGGCATTGCCAACGTGAACATCGGCACGAGCGGGGCCGAAATCGGTGGTGCGTTTGGTGGCGAGAAGGAAACCGGCGGCGGCCGCGAATCCGGCTCCGACGCTTGGAAAGTGTACATGCGCCGCCAGACGAATACCATTAACTATTCGACAGAATTGCCGTTGGCGCAGGGCATCAAGTTTGACGTATAGCGTATGCTTTAGCTTGCGCATTAATAAGCAAAAAAGCCCCGCCGATGGATTCGGCGGGGCTTTTTTGTGTCTGGATATAACCGGCTATTGCGGGCTGTAGCGCACGTCGCCGTGGCCTTTATACATAAGGCCATTGGCATCGTACACCACGTAGTAAAGCCGATATAGTTCGTTGGGACCGAGGCCCGCGCCGATGTAATCCAGCGAAAACCTTATGCCATTGACAAATTCGGTAGGGCCCAACTGGCGCATGATTTTATATTGACGGTTCACCAACAGGGCGCGCATCGAATAAATAGTGGCTAGGCCGCCAGCCGGACGTTGGGCATTCAGGGACCAGCTAGCTTGGCCGGCCGAAGGGTTAGGATAAGCGGGAGAGGAACTTATTAAACCACCGGCTTGCTGCGCGCCGTTCAGGTCGAAGCCGAGGTCGGCGAAAAGGGCGCGTTCCTGCTTGTTCCACTCGCCGTCCGAAGTCCAGTCGGTAGGGTCGTTGGGGCCGGCGGGGAAGTTTGAACCGGTGCGGTAGGTGATGCCTTCGCCCTCGCCAAAATCGACGATGGGGTTGGAGTCGGACTTGCTGCATCCCAGCAGGGTAGCGAGCAATAGAATGGGTAGGAAACGCTGGCGCATGGAAAGAGATTGGTGATGCGAAAGCGTCAAAGGTAAAAACGGAACTCCGCCCCGGTTCTACAGCAGCTTGCGCAGCGCCCAGAGGCTCCAGATGATAACCATTAGTCCCACGCCCACGAACATCCAGCGGGTGGGCAGGCGGCCGGCCAGCCGGGCCGCAATGGGGGCCGCCGCCACGCCCCCCACGATGAGGCCCAGCACAATCTGCCAGTGCGAAATGCCCAGAATGGTGAAAAATGTAAAGGCACTGGCAAACGTCACGAAGAATTCGACCAAGCTCACCGTACCAATGACGTAGCGCGGCGTGCGGCCGTTGGTAATGAGCGTGCTGGTAACCAGCGGCCCCCAGCCGCCGCCGCCGAAGGAATCGAGGAAGCCGCCGGCTCCGGCCAGCCAGCCGGCATTTTTCACCTTTTTACGTTTTTTCGCTGCTTTCTGGAATGCTTTGGTAATGATGCGCAGGCCCAGAAACAACAGGTACACGGCCAGAATCGGTTTGACGTAGCCGGCGTAGGTTTCGCCGAAATGCGCCAGCAGCAGCGCCCCGCTAACGGAGCCAGCGATGCCCGGCAGCAGCAGCACCCGAAACAGGCGCTTGTTGACGTTGCCAAACCGGTAGTGGTTGTAACCCGATGCGCCGCTGGCGAAGACCTCGGCCGTGTGAATGCTGGCGCTTACCGAAACCGGGCTCAACCCCAGCGACATCAGGCTGATGGCCGATACCACGCCGTAGCCCATGCCCAGCATGCCGTCCACCATCTGGGCCAGGAAGCCCACGGCCACAAACGTGTAGAACGTGCCCGATGAGCGCACCAGCTGCCACGCCTGCGCCGGGGTGAAGTAGTAGGAGAGGATGTTGATGAAAATGAAAACCGCGAACGTGACGAGCGCGCCCGTGGCCACGCGCCGCCAGTACACGGTGGCGGGCGTTTCGTAGGCGGGGCCGTGGGCCAGCTCGGCAGTCACGGCGTTCAGCGACTTCACTTTTTCGGCGAAATCCCCCTTTAGCCGGCTGCGGATGATGGTCATTTGGCCCAGCACCGAGGCCAGCTCGGCGGGCAGTACTTCGGCCAGCACTTCGCGTAGGCGCTTGCCCACCGTGGGCGACTTGCCGTTGGTGGAGATGGCAATTTTCAAATCGCCCTTCTGCAGCACCGAGGAGAGGTAAAAATCGCATAGCTCGGGCGTGTCGGCCACGTTGGTGAAGAGCTGGCGGGCCGCCGCCGCCGCGCCGATATAGCGGTGCAGGGCCACGTCGTCCGTGGCCAGGAACAGGAGGTCTTTGTCGTCGAGGTCGCGGTCCTGATAGGGGCGCTGGTGCAGCTGCACTTTGGGGTGGCGGGCGGCCAGTTCGCGCAGCTCGGGGAGGATGTACGGCGCAACCACGGTCACGGCCGTAGCGGGGCTGTTGCGCAGAATGGCTCCTAGCTTTTCCAGGCCCACGTTGCCGCCGCCCACCAGCAGCACGCGCATGTTTTCCAGCTTCAGGAAGATGGGAAACAGGTTGTTGGCCGGTGAAGTAGCATCTGGCGGCGGGGGGGCCACCGCCGGGCTGGTGGGATTAGGGAAATTGGAATCCATAGCTCAGAAAGATAATAAAATCAGGCGTGAAAGTCCAACCCGTGCCGGGTGGCTTTCACAACACCGGTACGCACCACAAAGTCGCCGAAGCCCTCAGTGGGCTGGCGGTTGGCGGCGTAGGCGGCCAGCAGGGGCGTGAGCTCGCGCAGGACACCGTCTTCGTCCAGCATTTCGAGATAGAGCTTGTTGAGGCGCTCGCCGGCGTGGTTGGCGCCGAGGTAGAGGTTGTAACGGCCGGGCGCCTTGCCGACAAGGGCGATTTCGCCCAGGTAGGGCCGGGCGCAGCCGTTGGGGCAGCCGGTCATGCGGATGAGAATGCCCGCTTCGGCCAGGCCGTGGGCGCGGATAACGGCGTCGAGCTTATCCAGCAACTGGGGCAGGTAGCGCTCGGCTTCAGCGAAGGCCTGGGAGCAGGTAGGTAGGGCCACGCAGGCCAGGGCGTTGCGGCGCAGGGCCGTGAGTTGCTCGGCTTTGGGGCCGACACCGTGGCTTTCGAGGATGGCCTGAATGCGGACGCGGTGAGCGGGTTCGATTTTGGCCAGAATCAGGTTCTGGTTGCCGGTGAGGCGGAATTCGCCGGTGTGGAAGGCGCTGATTTCGCGTAGCGCGGTTTTGAGGCGGTAGCCGGGCCGGTCGAGTACGCGGCCACCTTCTACAAACAAAACCAGGTGCGAAGGGCCGTCAGCATTGCCGGTCCAGCCAAAGGCGTCGCTGGAGCTGTGAAACTGATAGGGGCGGGTTTCGGCCAGCGCGTAGCCCAAGCGCTGGTGCAGCTCGGCCACGAAGGCGGGCAAGCCTGCTCGGTCAATGGTGTACTTGAGGCGCGAGAGCTTGCGGTTTTCGCGGTTGCCCCAGTCGCGCTGGATGGTTACGATTTTCTCGCACACGTCCACCACGTTTTCGGCGGGCACGAAGCCGATGAGGTCGGCGAGGCGCGGGTAGGTTTCGGGCAGGCCGAAGGTCATGCCCAGGCCGCCGCCCACGGCCACGTTGAAGCCCAGCAGCCGGCCATTTTCCTCGATGGCGATGAGGCCGATGTCGTTCGAGAAAATGTCTGAATCGTTGTAGGGTGGCAGCGCCAGGGCGATTTTGAACTTGCGCGGCAGGTAGGTTTTGCCGTAGATAGGCTCGGCGTCGTCGGTGGCTTCGGTGGTGTTTTGCAACTCGCCGTCGAGCCAGATTTCGTGGTAGGCGGTGGTGCGCGGCGTGAGGTGGGCGCTGATTTCGGCCGCTACGGCTTGCACCTCGGCGTGCACCGGCGACTCGTGCGGATTGGTGTTGCACATCACGTTGCGGTTCACGTCGCCGCAGCCGGCAATGCTGTCCAGCAGCGCATCGTTGAAGCCCTGGATGGTGGGGCGGAGGTCGCGCTTCAGCACGCCGTGCAACTGGAAGGTCTGACGGGTGGTGAGCTTGAGGGAGCCATTGCCATAGGCGTCGGCCAAGGCGTCCATGCGCTGCCATTGGGCGGAAGAGGCCACGCCGCCCGGCATCCGCACCCGAATCATGAAGGAAAACAGCGGCTCCAACTTCTGGCGCTTGCGCTCGGAATCGAGGTCACGGTCGGTTTGCTGGTACGAGCCGTGGAACTTGATGAGGTGGGTGTCATCGTGGTTCAGCGCGCCGGTGAGGCGGTTGCGCAGGCTCTCGACGATGGTACCGCGCAGGTAGCGGCTGGCGGTTTTGACGTGCTCGACTTCGGAGAGTTTCTGCGGAGCTAGGATATCGGACATAAAATACACCGTATTGAAATTTTGAGGTAGGGTGCGGGGCTTGTCCCCGCCCGGCGTCTGTGCCGGATGCATGATTTCATTCAATGGCGGGCGGGGGCAAGCCCCGCACCCTACTAATGCAGCACAGTTAGTGCAGCACCGTGGCGTCGAAAACCACGCTCACGTAGTACAGCGCCCCAATCGTGGGGCCGGCGGCGTATTGGAAGTAGCGCTTATTGAGAATGTCCGTGCCGCCGAGTTTCACAGTCGATTTCAGCGTGGGCACGCGCAGGTTCACTTGGGCATCCAAAGTAGAGTAGGCGGGCACCTGGCCGTTGGCCAGCGGGCTTTCCCAATAGAAGGAGTCCTGCCAGCGCCAGTTCACGTTGAAGCCGAAGTTTTTTACGATTTCGCGGTTGCCGACTGACACATTGGTGGCCCATTTTGGGGTGTTGAAGCCGGTCACGAACACATCGGCCTGGCTGTTCTTCGACAGGGCGTTGTAGTTCACGTTGCCGGCCACGGTGAACTTCTGGTAGAAGTTGTAGGTGAGGCCCAGCGTGGAGCCATAGCTGTGGTAGTCCTGGCGCGAGTTGGTGTAGACGCGGTACCGGTCCTGGCGGGCGTCGCGGTTAGTGCGCAGGGCGGCCAGGGCGGCGGCATCTGAGCCGACGGGCACTTGCTGGCCGTTGGCGTCTTTGGGCACGCTCACTTCCACCTGGCCCAGAAAGCCGGAGTACACGTTGTAGTACGCGTCGGCGTCGATGGCCAGGCGGTTGTCGAGGAGTACGCTGCGGTAGCCTACTTCGTAGGCGTTGATTTGCTCGGGCTGCTCGGTGGGCAGGTTGGCGACTTTCAGCAAGTCGCGGTTTTGGGGCAGTACGGCGGCCTGCGCGGCGGTGCTGCCGGCATTGGCGGCCACGTAGGCATTCACGGCCGCGTTGAACTGGTCGATGCTGGTGCGGGTGTAGGAGTTTTGCAGGTAGTTCAGGCCCTCGTTCACGCGGGAGAGGCCACCCACGCGGCGCACGTTGCCGTTGTTCACAAACGACAGCGCCTCAAACAGCGAGGGAAAGCGCCAGCCATTCTGGTAGGAGGCGCGGAAATTGTGCTTCTCGGCTACGGTGTACACGGCAGCCAAGCGCGGGTTCACTTTGGCGGTGAACTCGGGGTTGTAATCGACGCGCAGCGAGCCGGTGAGCTTCAGCTTATCGCCGAGCAGCAGTTTGGTAGCTTGGCCAAACGCACCGTATTTCTTGTAGTACACGAAGTCGCCGCCGGCCTGATTCCGCTCGGCCAGCGGCAGGCTGAAATCCACGAAATTGTTGCCGTCGGGGATAATCTGGTACACGCGGGCATCGGCCCCCACCAGTAAGTCCACGAATTTCACGCGCTGGCCCAGGTTCCACACGCCTTCGGTGTGGTAGGTGCGGCTGTGCTGCGAAAGGGCCGCGCCGCCGGGCGTGGGCGCGCCGGCCACGTTCACGCCGCTGTCCCAGTTGTTGGTGGCTACAATCTGCGCTTTCAGAGCGTCGAAGGCAGGCGTGCCGGGCTCGGCGCGGCCGGCATCGGCGGCGGCGCGGGCGGCGGCCATGGCGGGCGCAAGGGCGATGCCGTTGGCCAGCTGGCTTTGCAGCGCGGTCTTGAACTTGTTGCCCCATACAGCATTCGAGCCGTTTTGCAGGTCCAGGTTCAGGGCCAGGGGATTGAGGTTGTAGGAGTCGCCGGTGTTTTCGAGCAAGGCGTAGGCGCGCACCACAAAGTCGGCGCCTTTCAGTTCCAGCTTGTGGTTTTGTACGGTCACGCCGTCGAGCTGAATCTTGTTGCCGCGCTGAAACACGCCGTCCATCAGCCCGAATCGGTAGCCGTAGCTCAGCTCCAATTTATTCGTCAGCTTGTAGTGCAGGCTGGCATCGGCCTTGATGTTGCGCACAATGGGATTCACCAAATCCTTCTCATAATATCCCGTGCGCGTCACCGTAAACGCTTGGTTTTTGCCCTGGTAGGGAATGGTTACCGTGAGCGAGGAGTTGGTGTCGTCGCCGTAGCGGTTCCAGAGGTCGGCGGCGGGGTTGGCCGCGCCCGACAGCTCCGTGAAGCCGGGGTTGGAGGTGCTCAGGCCCTGCGGGTTCTGGTCGGTTTGGTTGTTGGCCAGCCAGTCGGTGCCGCGCAGGTAGTCCACGTTCACCTTGTAGGCCCAGCGGCTGCCCAGCGCCTGGGCGTAGCGGATGGCGGTCTCGGTGAGGGCGCTGGGGTTGCGGTCGGCGGCGCTGCCCACGTGGTTCACGCCTACTTTCTGGTACACGCTCAGGCCCTGGTAGGTGAAAGGGCTTTTGGTGGTGAGGTTGGCCATACCGTTGATGGCGTTCATGCCGTAGAGGGCCGAGGCCGCGCCGGGCGTCACCTCCACGCTGGCAATGTCAAGCTCCGTTGGCCCGATGGCATTGCCCAGCGGCACGCCCAGCGTGGCCGCCTGCATATCTACACCGTCCACCAACTGCATGAAACGGAAGTTGTTCGGGATGTTAAAGCCCCGCGTATTCGGCACTTTGAAGGTGAGGCTGCTGGTGAGCATCTGCACGCCCTTCACGTTTTCCAGCGCGTCGTAGAAACTGGGCGCGGGCGTTTCCTTGATGGCCCGAATGTCCAGCTTCTCAATGGCTACCGGCGATTTCAGCCGGCTTTCCTCTACCCGCGAGGCCGATACCACGACCTCGTTGGTGAGCACGCCCTTGGCTTCGAGCGTCACATTCAGCGGCTGGCTGCTGCTCAGAATTTCCAGTTCCACCGCCTCGTGGCCCAGAGCATTGAAGACGAGCGTAAACGGGTAAGTGAGTTTGGCTTTGAGGGCGAATTTGCCGTCGCCGTCGCTCTGGGTGCCGGTGCTGGCGCCTTTCACGCTGATGCTCACGCCGGGCAGGGCCTCGTTGGTGCCCTTCTCGTGCACCACACCGCTGATTGCAATCAGTTGGGTTTGGGCAAAGGCCGCGCTGATGCTAGCCAGAAACAGGATGAGAAAAAGGAGGAATGAGGGGTAATAGGATTTCATGAATCGGGGAAGTTGAAGTCGAAAATGAGAGGCTGAGAAGCGGGCA
Source organism: Hymenobacter ruber (assembly GCF_054783255.1). NCBI lineage: Bacteria > Pseudomonadati > Bacteroidota > Cytophagia > Cytophagales > Hymenobacteraceae > Hymenobacter > Hymenobacter ruber. The sequence continues at coordinate 719,026 of NZ_BAAGQX010000002.1, read as the reverse complement.
CATTCGACAACAACAGGGATTATTTAAGGCGGAGGTGGTTTTCATAGATTGGTTGGGTGAGAGGAATGAAGGTGCATTCAGTATGGTATTCAGTGGATTACCCATTTCGGACTAGTACACGTCCTCTAAATAGCGGCGCTGCTTCCGTAGGCTCTTCACGTAAGCCGCCGCATCTTCAGCCGAGAGGCCGGCTTCCTGCTGCACTACCTGCGTGAGTGCCGTTTGCACCGCCCCGCCCAGCCGGTTTTTATCGCCGCACACGTAGAACTGCGCGCCATTTTCGAGCCAGCTGAATACCTCGCGGCTATTCTCCAGCAGCCGGTCCTGCACGTAGACTTTCTCGGTCTGGTCGCGCGAAAAAGCCACATCGAACCGGGCCAGCCCGCCGCGCTTGAGGTGCTGCTGCCACTCAGCCTGGTACAGAAAATCGGTGGTGAAATGCGGGTTTCCGAACAGCAGCCAGTTGCGTCCGGTAGCGCCCAGCTCCACCCGCTCCTCCACAAAGGCGCGGAACGGCGCGATGCCCGTGCCGGCCCCAATCATGATAATGTCGGTGGCCGGGTTTTGGGGTAGCTTGAAATACTCGTTGTGCTCCACAAACACCCGCACCTCGTCACCTACCGCCACGCGGTCGGCCAGGAACGACGAGCACACGCCGTGCTTGCGGCGGCCGTGGGCCTCGTAGCGCACCGCACCCACGGTGAGGTGCACTTCATCGGGGTGGGCCAGCAGGCTGCTGGCGATGGAATAGGCGCGGGTGGGGAGTGGGCGCAGCGTGTCGGCCAAGGCCTGGGCGGTGAGCTGGTCGGTAGGAAAATCGGTGAGCAAATCAGCCACGTCGCGGCCGTAGAGGTAGGGCTGCAGGCGCGTGGTATCGGCCAGCAGGCCATGCAATTCGGCGTGCGGAGCCAGGGCAGCGTAGCGTTCCAACACGTCGCGGGTGAGCACGGTGAGCTCGCGGCCGCTGGCCAGGGCGGCGGCCAGCGGCAGGCTTTCGGCCCCCAGTTGCACCGGCGCAGAGTCGGAAAGGCGGGCGGCGCGCAGCACTTCTTCCACCAGCGGGTCATGGTTGATGGAGCGCACCGCCAGCGCATCGCCGGGTGCGTACTGCAAGCCCGAGCCGGCCAAATCCAGCTCGATGTGGTACGTCTCCTTATCCGAGCCGCGCCCGTTCAGCTGAATGCTTTCCAGCACGCGAGCCGGCCAAGGATTTTCACGGGTGAAAGTAGCGACGGCTTCAACTGGCTGTAGGGAAACTGCTGACACTGATGCTCCAGCTGCAATCGGATTCTCGGCGTTGCTGGCAGCAGTCCCGGCAATCTTCTCCAAAGCGGCTTCAATCCACTGGCTCGCGGCATCCTGATAATCCACGTCCGCATCCACGCGGTCAAGCAGTCGGGTGCCGCCCAATTCCGCCAAACGCTGGTCGAAATCCTTGCCCGTCTGGCAGAAATGCAGATAGCTCGTATCGCCCAGCGCCAGCACGGCGAAGCGTAGTTTCGGTAGCTTCGGAGCACGACTACCGTTGATAAACTGGTGTAATTCCTCGGCCGAAATGGGCGGCTCGCCCTCGCCGTGCGTGCTCACGATGATGAGCAGATTCTGCTCCTGCGCCAACTGCCGCGTGGGGTAGTCGTTCATGTCGCGCACCTCGGCCGTGAGGCCGCGCTGCTTAGCCGCTTCGGCGGCTTGCTGGGCCACTTTTTTACCATTGCCAGTGTGCGAGCCGTAGAGAATGGTCAGCTTCTCTACCGGGGCCGCCACGGCGGGGGCGGGCGCGACAGCTGCAACTGCCGCGCCGCCGCTGGTGGCCTGACCGTAGAAATAGCCACTCAGCCACACCAGCTGCTGCGCCGATAATTTTTCGGTAAGCTGCTGAAGGTGTGCCTCGTCGAGGTGAGGGGGAAGGATGGGGAAAGCAGACATAATCAATCCGGGTACAATAGGGGAGACTCAAGGACGCAGTTGTGCCTAAGCCACTTTCGCGTAATTCAACAGTTCCGGGAGCAGCTCTGCAGGCACTTCAGCCGCTTCTGTAGCTGGTTGCTTCATCAGCCGCACCACCTCGCCCAGCACAATCACGGCCGGTGCGCCCAGGCCGGCGGTGCTGGCCCGTTCGGCGATATTGGCCACGGTGCCGGCCGCCACGCGGGCCGTGGGCAGGGTGCCATTTTGGATAATGGCTGCCGGAACCGCAGCTCCACCGTAGCGGGCAAAAAGTGCTACGATTTCCGGCAACCGGCTCATTCCCATTAGAATGATGGTGGTGACGCTGGGCGTCTGAGCGGCTTCGAGCAACGCGGTGGAAAGCTGGTCGTCGGCGGTGGTAGCCGTCAGCACCCGAAATCCTTCGCTCAGGCCACGGTGCGTGGCCGGAATGCCCACGCTGCCCGCCGCCGCCACCGCGCTGCTGATACCCGGCACGTAGTCCGCAGCCAGCCCGTGGGCTTCGGCATAGAGCATTTCCTCGCGGCCCCGCCCAAATACGAACGGGTCACCACCCTTCAGCCGCACGACGTGGCCGTGGCGGTAGGCTTGCTGCACAATCAGGTCGTTGATGCCTTCCTGGGTATAAGCCTTAAAACCGCTGCGCTTGCCCACGAAAATCAGTGGCACACCGGGCCGAACGTGAGCCAGCAGCGCATCATTCGCCAGCGCATCATACAGCACCACATCGGCCGCAGCCAGGGCTTTGGCGCCGCGCAGGGTCAGGAGGTCCGGGTCGCCGGGCCCGGCCCCTACAACGGTCAGGCGAGGCAGGAAAAGAGGGGAATCAGCCATGATGGGTATCAAATGCTAGATGGAAAAAGCCGCTTCGGCCAGCACTTCGTCCGTGAAATACTCGGGGTCGGTGGCGGCGACAAGGCCGGCGGCGAGGGTTGCGCCGGTCTGCTCATCGACGAGGATGAAGGCGCCCGTCACGCGGTTCTGGCGGTACTCGTCCACCACCAGGGGTAGGGCGGTTTTGAGGCGTACCCGCACGATGTCGTTCAGCCGGGCTTCGTCGGTGCCCTGACTTTCGAAGGTTTCGATGTTGGTTTTTTGCAGGATGGTGGTCACGGCTGCCTTCACCATAGCCGCGTGGTGCTGCACCAGCAGCTTGCGGCCGGCACGCAGGGGCCGCTCATCCATCCAGCACAGGGTGGCTTCCAGCTCGCGCACCACGGCCGGATGGGCGGCGGTGGGCACGATGGTATCGCCCCGGCTCACGTCCACGTCGTCGCGCAGGCGCAGCACCACACCTTGTGGGGCGCTGGCGGCGGCCACTTCCTGCTGGTTCACCTCAATGGCCTCAATCACCGTTTCCAAGCCCGAAGGCCAGATGCGCACCCGGTCGCCAGCCTGGTAAGTACCGCTCTGAATCCGGCCGGCGTAGCCCCGGTAGTCGGGCAATTCCTCCGTCTGGGGCCGAATCACATATTGCACCTGAAAGCGGGGCTCATTCGGGTTGGCATCAATGGCGGCCGGCACGCTTTCGAGGTGTTCCAGCAGGCTGGGACCCTGGTACCAAGGCAAGCAGTTCGAGCGGCGCACCACGTTGTCGCCGTTGAGCGCGCTGAGCGGAATGGCTACCACATTCGGCAACCGCAACTGCTCGGCAATAGCTTGATAATCGGCCACGATGTTGCGGAAAACAACTTCCTCGTGGCCCACCAAATCCATCTTGTTCACGGCTAGCACGAAGTGCTGAATACCCAGCAGCGAGGCCAGCAGCGTGTGCCGCCGGGTCTGCTCAATTACGCCCTGGCGGGCATCCACGAGCACAATGGCGAGGTCGGCATTGCTCGCGCCGGTCACCATGTTGCGGGTGTACTGCACGTGGCCCGGCGCGTCGGTGATGATGAACTTGCGGCGCGGCGTGGTGAAGTATTTGTGGGCTACGTCGATGGTGATACCCTGCTCGCGCTCAGCCTTCAGGCCATCGGTTAGCAGCGCCAAATCAACATCGCCGCCGGTGGTGGCGCGGCGCTTTTCCAGCGTTGCCAGTACATCAAGGGAAACGGAGTCGCTGTCATAAAGCAGACGGCCAATGAGCGTGCTTTTGCCATCGTCAACACTGCCGCAGGTGATAAATCGGAGAAGGTCCATTTTTGGTGCTTGGTTTTTAGTGCTTGGTTTCTGGCGCTCGGTTGATAATCCGGGGCTTTGTGTGGCATTAGAACAGCCAAGCACCAAGCACCGGAAACCAAGCACCAACCTTAGAAATACCCGTTGCGCTTCCGGTCTTCCATCCCCGTTTCGGAGAGGTTGTCATCCAGCCGCGTCGCCCCACGCTCGCTCACTTTGGCCAGCAACAGGTCCTGGATGATGTCGTCCACGGAAGAAGCGTCGCTTTCCACGGCAGCAGTGCAGGTGGAGTCGCCCACGGTGCGGAAGCGCACGCGGCGGTTCACGATTTCGTCGGTTTCGTCCAGGTTCAGGTGTTCGCTGAAACCCAGGAGCTGGCCGCTGGGCAGCACCACGCACTGGCGCTCGTGCGAGAAGTAAATGTCTGGCAGCTTGATATTTTCGCGCTGGATGTAGTTCCACACGTCCAGCTCGGTCCAGTTTGAGATGGGGAACACGCGCACGTTTTCGCCCTTCTGGATGCGGCCGTTGTAGATGTTCCAGAGCTCCGGCCGCTGGCGCTTGGGGTCCCATTGGCCGAAGTCGTCGCGCACCGAAAAGATGCGCTCCTTGGCGCGGGCCTTCTCTTCATCGCGCCGCGCCCCGCCGATGCAGGCGTCGAACTCGAATTCCTCAATCACGTCGAGTAGCGTGTAGGTTTGGAGTGGGTTGCGGCTGGGGTATTTGCCGCCCGGCTCATGCAAGCCGCGCTCCCGAATGGTATCCTCCACCCGGCGCACAATCAGTTTCTCGCCCAGGTGCGCTGCCAGCTCATCGCGGTAGTTGATGATTTCCTCGAAGTTGTGGCCCGTATCAATGTGCACCAGCGGAAACGGGAACCGGCCCGGACGGAAGGCTTTTTCGGCCAGTCGGGTGAGGGCAATGGAATCTTTGCCGCCGGAAAACAAAAGTGCAGGCCGCTCGAACTGCCCGGCCACTTCACGTAGGATATGAATAGCTTCGGCCTCCAGACGGTCGAGGTAATCGAGATAAGCAGCGGTTGGCATTGGCATAGGAAGTCATGGTCCGAAAAAATCGGACGAAATTGAAAAACCGGAAGAGGTGGGTGGGATAAGGCCCGCACGCGGTGCCTTTGGGGAAGAAAATAGTGCCAGCAGACTTGCCGCTGGCGCATCGGTTCGGGCCTAGCCTAGCAATTGCTCCACCACCGGGTCGAGGCCCTGGTGGGCGGCGGTGGCGTGCAGGCCGCACTCCTTGGCAGCGGCATCTTCCCACCACCAGCGGCCGGCGCGGAAGTCCTCGCCCGGCGCAATGGCGCGGGTACAAGGCGCGCAGCCGATGCTCACGAATCCTTTGTTATGCAGCGGATTAACCGGAATGCCATTGGCCTGCGCAAAGGCCACGCACTCGGCCCAGGCCCAGCCGAAGAGCGGGTGCACTTTGATGAGCCCGTGGCCGGCATCCCACTCAGCGGGGTGCATGGTCTGGCGGTTCTGCGATTGCTCGGCGCGGATACCCGTTACCCACACCTGCTGGCCGGCCAGCGCCCGCGTCAGCGGCTCCACCTTGCGGATGTTGCAGCACTCTTTCCGGTTCTCAATGCTCTCGTAGAAGCTGTTGGGGCCTTTTTGGCGGGTCAGCTCCTCAATGGCCGCGCCGTTGGGGGCGAAGACTTCGATGGGCTTTTCGTAACGCAGCAAGGTCTTGTTCCAGGTCGAATAAGTCTCCTGGAAATTGCGGCCCGTATCGAGCGTGAACACCCGGATGGGCAGGTCGTTTTCGAAGATGAAATGTGTGAGTATCTGGTCCTCCAGGCCGAAGGAGGTGGAAAACGAGACGCGGCCGGGGAAGTGGTCGGCCAGCAGGGCCAGCGTTTCTGGTACTGAGCACTCGGGCAGGTAGCGGCGCAGGTCAGCAACCTGACTTTCAAGGGGTAATGCCATGATGGGAAGGGGAGTTTTTCTCCGCAGAAAAAACCAAACTGGGCCGTGGAGGCCGCAAAAACCCGCTACGCGTCGCGCAATGAATCAATCACCACAAAAGGGATAGCGGGGTGGCCGTCGCAACGGCCGCCGGAAGAGAAGCCCTAGTTCAACAACCAGCAATCTTCCCCGGCATAGCGGCCAGAGAACAGCACATGCAACAGCACATTCGGCGCGAAGCGGCGAGGGTGGCGGAGTGCAGGCGGGGATTGGTGGATGTGCTCACGGCGTTTTTATATGTCAGGACTTGGCACCGTTCCAACGGATGGGGGTTGCCGGCGTTTCGTCGAGCCTGTCTCTCCGCGCCTCTGTATAAAAATGAATAGCGCCCCAAACGAGGGTTGCTGGGCAAATGTAAAGGACGAAAATGCGAAATGCCAAAATTTTGTTTCGCGGAGATGAAACTGCCGGCTGCGCAAAAGGTTTGGCGGCCGTGCATTCGCCGCGTAATTTGCCGTGCAACCCCTGAACCTGCCGCGTGGTCTATGGGTTGCTTAAGCACTTCTAATACCCCGTTTTCTGCATGGAAGCCCTAGCCCACTCCGCCTACGTCGACATCAACGCCCCACTGGTGGAGCGCTGCCGCCTCAACGACCGCCAGGCCCAGGCCGAAATTTACCGGCGCTATTCCAAGGCCATGTTCAACGCCGCCCTGCGCATCACCGGCGACTATGCCGAGGCCGAAGATGTGCTTCAGGAGTCGTTTCTGAGTGCTTTTCGGGAGTTGAGCGGCTATAAGGGCGACTCGTCGTTCGGGGCCTGGCTGAAGCGCATTGTGGTGAACAAAAGCATCAACTGCCTGCGGCAGCGGCGGCTGGCGCTGGTGCCGCTGGGCGAGCAGCACCACGAAGAACCCGCCGAATCCGCCGCGCACTCGCCCGAGGACGAGGCCGATATGCACTACCGCGCCGACGTGCTGCGCCGCTGCATTCAGGAGCTGCCCGACGGCTACCGCGTGGTGCTCAGCCTGTATTTGCTGGAGGGCTACGACCACCTCGAAATCGCCGGCATCCTGGGCATTTCCGAATCTACTTCCAAATCGCAGTACAGCCGGGCACGGGTTCGGCTGCGCGAATTAGCCGCCCAGCGCGGCCTTAGCTAAGTTTTTATCCGTTATCACTAGTCGTTTAACCGTTCACTACCCTTCATCCGTTTTCGCCCGGCCGCGGTTTTCGTATAGCCCCGTGGCCCGCCCTGAACCTGGACGAACCGTGCGTCTGCTACTCATTCATGGATACCAAGAAAAATAATTCCCTTGAAACCTTCGTCGAGCGGCACCGCGCCGATTTCGACACCCACGAGCCGCGCCCCGACCTCTGGGCCGCGCTGGAGGAGCAGCTCAACGCCGCCACGCCCGCGCCCCAAATCCCGGCCATGCGCGTGGCCGAGGCTGTGGAAGTGCCGTTTGTGGCACCCGTGGCCGTTGTGGTTCCCGTTGCTCAGCCCGAAGCTCGTCTCCGCTGGTTTCAGCGCTACGGCGTAGCGGCCGCTCTGGCCCTGCTGGTGTTCGCCGCCGGGGCCAGCGAAGCCTGGAAGTCTCGCAGTGCCGCGCCCGAAACGGCCGCGGCTGCCGCGCCGGTCGCCACGCTCGGCAGCGCCGCCAATGAACCCGACGCGGCCCTATATCAGGGCGGTAACCCGCTTTCTCTCACCGCCGCCGAGCACACCACCGGGGCCGATAGCCAGCTGGTACGGGCCGTGCGCGGTATGGAAGCCTACTACACCAACCAACTGGCCCGCCGCCAAACCGAGCTGAGCCAGCTGAGTGGCCCCGGCATGGCCGCCATGAACGCCGACTGGCAGCACGAGCTGGTTTCGCTCGATTCCAGCTACCGCGAGCTCAAGCAGCAACTGCTGCACCACCCGCAGCCCGATGCCGTGCTCACGGCCATGAACCGCAACCTGCAAATCCGCCTCGATATTCTGGACCGGCAGCTGAACCTCGGCAACAACGCCCAGGCCGCGCCCAACAATAGCTCTTACGTGCTGGCCGATAGCCGGCGCCAGGCCGAATGAACCATGACATGGGCTTCCGAATGGGCCGCCTGTTGGTGCTGTGCGGCGGGCTGCTGGGCCTGTTGAGCCCGCGCAGCGTTCAGGCGCAGGACCGCCAGACCCGTTGGGTAGTGGTGGGCCACGGCGTGGCCATCAATATTCTTGCCCCCGAAGCGCGCCGCGCCGAAGCTGCTTTGTTTGGTCCGGAGCCGGAACCCGAGCAACAGAATCAGCTGCAACCCCAGGCGCAGCAGAACCCGCTGGTGGACCAAACCGACGGGCAGGGCAGCGCCAGCCTGCAGGTAGAGCAGCGCCGCCACTTGGTGCGCAGCTACGTGGTGCCGAAAACCGGCCGTCCGTTTTCGCTCGATACGCGCTACGGCCGGGTGCAAATCAATACCTGGAATAAGAAGGAAATAAAGGTGGATGCCGAGCTGGTGGCGCGCTCGGAGAGCGACGCCGGCGCCCGCCAGATTCTTGATGCGCTGGGCGTGCAGTGGCTTGATTACGACGCCAAAACCGGCGGCGTGGCCGTGAGCACGCAGTTTGGCCCCGCGCTGCGCGGCCGGGCCGGTGGCTGCCGCTACGAGGTGAATTACACCGTGTGGCTGCCCCGCACCACTGCCCTGAAAATCTACAACAACTTCGGCGAAGTGACCCTGGCTGGCGATGTAAGCGGCCCCACCGAGCTGGCCGTGGAATACGGCACCCTGCGCACCGCCCGCCTCGAAGGCCCCCGCAACCTCATCCGCATCGGCAACGGCGACTGCCGCATTGCCTTCGCCAGCCGCGCCAGCATTGATGCCAGCTACGCCCAGCTGCGCCTCGACACGGGCACGACGGTGGACCTGCGCAACAATTATTCGGACGTGGACATTGGAACGGTGCAGGACCTGACCGTGCACAGCAAGTACGGCGACGTGGCCCTGGGCACCGTGCGCAACCTGCGCGGCTCGTCGGGCTACTCGCGCTTCACCATCGAAAAACTCGACGAAGCCCTCGACATGGCCCTGCGCTACTGCCCCGATTTTGTGGTGCGCGACATGGGCGCCAACTTCCGTCAGGTGAACCTCGACGGCGGTTTCAGCACCATCCGGCTGGGCTTTGCCGAAACGCCTGCCTTCCGCTTCGATGTGAGCACCGAGCAAGGTCAACTGCTGGTCGATAAAAACTTAGTTCGCGTACTCTCGCAGGAAAACGGACCGCAAACCAGCGACGTGCTGGGCACGTTCGGGGCGGCCGCCCCGGCCCGGGGAGCCGGCAATGTGAATATCAAAGTGCGCTACGGAACGGTGCGGTTCAGCAAGTAACTGGTAAGAGAATGCAATGAGAACGTCAGGCTGCGCTCAGCATGACGTTCTTTGGGGTAATGTCGACCCGCCTCGTTCTCTTGTTTTCCCTGCTGGCCACCTCCGCGCTGGCCCAAACCCCGGCCCCCGTGCCCGCCGCCCCACATTCCGCCCTCAAAACCTACGCCCTGCGCCTGCGCCCCGGCGACGACCTGCGCCAGCAGCTCACCGCCTTCGCGCAGAAAAACCACATTGTGGCCGGCACTATGATAACCTGCGTGGGCAGTCTCACGGTGGCCACGCTGCGGCTGGCCAACCAGGAAGGCCCCTCAGTTTACAAAGGGCATTTTGAGATTGTGTCGCTGGTCGGCACGCTCTCCACCAATGGCTCGCACCTGCACTTGGCCGTTTCGGATAGCACAGGCCGCACCATCGGCGGGCACTTGCTGGATGGCTGTAAAGTGTACACCACCGCCGAAATTGTGCTGGGCGAACTGCCGCAGCTGGAGTTTCGGCGCGAGAAGGACGACACGTTTGGTTACCAGGAGCTGGTGGTGCGGCCGGCATCCGGCCCCGCCGATGAGAAGGGCAAAGCGCGCAAGCACTAAAACGTACCTTCGCCCCATGACCACCGCCCTCGACACCCCGCAAGCCGCCGCCTTCCGCCGCCAGGTTCTGAACCCCATGAAGCTGCGGCTGTTTATGCTGCGCAAGCTGCCCATGGCGTGGCTGGCGGGCCTGCGCCTCACGCAGCTCACACCGGAGGCGGCCACGGTCACCATCCGCTACAAATACCTTACGCAGAACCCGTTTCATAGCCTCTATTTCGCTTGCCTGGCTATGGCGGCGGAGTTGGCCAGCGGCATTCAGGCCATGATGCACGTGCAGGCGGGCGGGCCGGTTTCGATGCTGGTGGTGGGCATTCAGGGTGATTTCACGAAGAAAGCCGTGGGCCTCATTGCCTTCACCTGCCCCGATGGCTCCTTTATCGCCCAGGCCATTGCCGAAAGCCGCGCTACCGGCGAAGGCCGCACCGTGGTGTGCACCAGCACGGGCGTGGATGAGTCCGGCGACGTGGTAGCGGTGTTCAAGCTGACCTGGTCGTTTCGGGCGAAGAAGTAGGTCCTTCGTTTGTCATTGCGAGCGAAGCGCGGCAATCCGTCCTCTCATTGGCGACTAGCCCTGAGTTATGACAACCGAAGGTCAGCGAATCCAAAGCCATTTTACCAACAAAAAGCCCCGATACTACGAAGTGTCGGGGCTTTCTGATATAAGAAGGTTTTTACAGGACGGATTGCCGCGTTTCGCTCGCAATGACAAATGCCTCCTCGTTCTGACAACGCTTACTCCTGCACCGACGAAATCACGTCCACCATCCCGTCCTCGCTCACCACAATGGCGATGCAGGGATAATCGGAGCTTTCCACGTAGCGCAAGGCCGAGTTGTAGCGCGCGCCGCGGGTGCCGTCGCCCCGGCCCGAGGCGCGGCCGTCCAGAATCACGCCGATGGAGTAGCAGTAGCCCTCGGGGTCGAGCAGTACCGCGCCGTCGATGCTGGTGACGAGGCGCGTGATGAGCGGCGTGAGCGGCACGGGCTCGATGAGCGTGCATTGCAGCTTGAGGCGGTCGGCTTCGGCCAGGGCCTCGGTGGTGATGACCAGGAGCGTGCCGTGCTTCTGGCGGCTGGCTTCGAGCACCACGTCCCAGAGACGCTCCACTTTGGGCGCATCGGTGAGGGCAAAGGTGCGTTTGAGCGACTTGCGAAAGGCCGTGCGGCTGAGGCGCGTGCGCGGCAGGCCCGGCAGGCCGTAGTGCGAGCGCATGAGCACCTGCCCGGCGTGTTGCAGCTCCCAGGCATAGTGCGTCACGAAACTGATGCAGAACAAATCTTCGCGCACGGCATCGTAGTGGCCTATCTGGCGGCCCAGCGCATACACGTTCTCACCGTCGGCGAGCAGGTGCACGTCGGGCGTGGTCATTTCCAGTAGCTTGCGCACGGCGCGATAGTCGGTGAGCTCGGTGGGGCAGGTGAGGGCGAAGATTTCCTCAATGTTGGGGTGGCCGCGCTTGGCCAGCAGCAGCTTACCCACGCCCTCGGCCCCCTCGTAGCGCAGGCTGCTGATGGTGTTGCAGGTGGCAAAGAGCTTGGTGGTGGCCGGGTCGAGGCCCAAGGCCTGGGCGGGCGTGTCGAGGAAGGTTTTGCCGGCGGCGCGCAGAAGCTCCTCGCTTTCGCGGGGCCGCACGAAGATGCTGGCCCCCGGCTCGGGCTCGCTCAGGGCCTTCACGCCTTCCTCGTTGAAGCGGTGTACGGCGGCTAGCAGCAGCGACGGCGCCAGCGGCTTGCCGTCGGTGTAGTAGCGCGACGGCTGTAGCGAGGGATAAGTCTTCAACGGCTTGCGCAGCAGGCGCAGCACCGTCACCACAAAGTAGCCGTTGATTTCCACCGGCCAGCCACCAAAGTGCTGGTACTGGCCCTGCTCGTCAATCTCATTCAGGGTTTCCTGCACCGCATCCCGGATGCCGATGCCCTGATGCTTGCGCCGGATGGCCGCGACGGGCACGTCGTCGCGGTCGGGGAAGGGCCAGGGCGTGGTGAGCTGCTTTACGCGGCCCCGGGCCACGGCATCCGAAAAGGCCGCGCCCGGCAGGCTGGTGTCGGTGGGCTCAATGCAGCGGGCGGGATGCGCGTCGTCGGCGGGCAAGGCCAGCAGTATCACAAACGGCTTCAGGTCATCGTCGAGCGCATCAAATAAGTCCTGCGCCAATGCCTGCGCGCCCTCGCGATAGCGCACTTGGTGGGGCCAGATTTGGGCCGGCGGGGCGATGGTGAGCGGGTGCTTGGATGAAGTGAAGGAGCAGGAAGAGAGCATGGGCGGGCGAGGCGAAGGGTGGGGCAGGATGAAAAAACTCCCCTCCTTACCAAGGAGGGGATGTTCGAGCCGAAGGCTCGAACGGGGGTGGTTGTAGGCGTTGAACAGTTTACGTGGTAATGCCAGCAGTTGTCATCCAACGCCCACAACCACCCCAGTGTCCGCTTCGCGGCCACGTCCCCTCCTTGGTAAGGAGGGGAGTTTTAACCTACAGCTGGAATAGAACAGGCAACACCATCTTTTGCTTCATCGGCTTGCCCTGAAACATCGCGGGCTCCCATTTCGGGGCGGCCTTTATCAGGCGCAGAGCTTCCTCGTCCAGCCCGGAGCCCATCTTCTTGATAACGCGGGCATCGGTCAGGCTGCCATCTTGTTGCACCATGAATTCAACCATGACCTTGCCCTGGATTTTGCGCTGGCGGGCCAGGGCGGGATACTTCTGATTTTTTTCAATCCAATCGAAAAAAGCCTGATTGCCGCCCACGGGCTGGGTGGGGCGGTCGGGGGCTACCACGGCGGGGCGGTCGGGGTTGGCCGAGGCGGCAATGTCGGCCGCCGAGGTGGTGATGGGCCGCTCCTTGGCCGGCCCGCCGATGGTGACGGTGCTGCCCGGCGACATCACGAACGACACGGGCACCACCACGCGCTGGCGCACCACCTGGTTGCGGTGCTTGGCGGGCGTCCACTTCGGGCCGCTTTTGATGAGGCGAATGGCTTCGGCATCGAGCTCGGGGGCCACGGGCGTTTCCACCTTCACCTCGTTCACGGTGCCGGTTTTTTCTACCACAAAGCTCACCTTCACCGTGCCCTGAATGCCCTTCTGCATGGCGCTGGCGGGGTATTTCTGGTGCGAGGCCAGGAACTGGGCGTAGCGCTCGGTGCCGCCCAGGGGCACGGCGGGCTGCTGCACCGAGTCGTACACGGTATTGGCGGTGGGCTTGGGCGGCATCTTGCGCTTCTGGGCGTGGGCTGCTAGGCTGCAGAAACTAAGGCCGCCAAGCAGCAGGAGCATCGGGGTTTTCATGCGTAGAAAAGGGAGAAGGGGAGGGGGAATTGAAAAAGACAGTTGCAGCGCAAAGGCCGTGCCCGCCGAAATAGTGCCGGCGGACCTTGCAAAGAACGGCAGCCCGCGCCCCGTCTGGTTTCGCCTTCCCTGCTATTATGACGTTCTTTGAAGCGAAATACTGCATCCCTCAACGCATAAATAACATGACAACCGAAAGCCGCGCCCCCGAACCCGTGGGCGCTTACCCCTACACCCGCCGCGTGGGCAACCTGTTGTTTCTATCCGGCGTGGGGCCGCGCCAGCGCGGCCAGAAGGCCATTCCTGGCGTAGAGCTGGCCGCCGATGGCACCATCGTGCGCTACGACTTTGAAAGCCAGTGCCGCGCCGTATTCCAGAACGTGCGTTACATTCTGGAAGAGGCCGGGGCTGCGTGGGATGATTTGGTGGACGTGACCGTATTCCTGACCAACATGAAGGACGACTTTCCGACCTACAACCGCCTCTACGCCGAGTACTTCGCCACGGCCCAGCCCTGCCGCACCACCCTCGAAATAAACTGCCTGCCTACGCCCATCGCCATCGAGCTGAAGTGCATCGCTGCGCTGCCGAATTAATTGGGATTTAATGCTTTTAGTGCAACACCCCGGAAGTTTTAGCGGTTATTGCCCCTCATGTATATCCGTAAAAACCTTCGCTGGAGCGTAGTATGGCGCTTGACGCGCCGCAGCCTGCTCATTTTTCTCATTTACAATACGCTGGTGTGCCTGCTCTACGGGCCGCTCAACGTGCACGTCCTCGACATTCCGTGGCAGCCTGTGGCGCTACTTGGTACGGCCGTGGCTTTCTACATCGGCTTCAAAAGCAACGGCTCCTACGACCGGTTCTGGGAGGGCCGGCAGCTCTGGGGCAGCATCGTGAACACGAGCCGCGTGTGGGCCATCCGCACCTTCGATTTTGTGCAGGCCGTACCCGACGGCGTGGGCCCCGACCCACGCTACCTCACCGAACTGCACCGCCGCCTGCTCTACCGCCAGATTGCCTGGGTGAATGCCCTACGGCTGCACCTGCGCCGCCAGACCACCGCCCTCTGGGACACCGAAGTGGCGCCCTTTCTGCCCCCCAACGAAGCCGAGCAAGCCAAAAACCTCAGCAACCCGCCCACCCATCTGCTGCGCCGCCAGAGCGTGGAGCTGCGCGAGCTCTACAAGCGCGGCCTGCTCACCGAGTTCCGCCAGGTGGCCCTGATGCAGACCATCCAGGACCTGCTCAATGCCCAGGGCGGCTGCGAGCGCATCAAGAATACGCCGTTCCCGCGCCAGTTTGCCTATTTCAGCTTCGTGTTTGTGTGGGTGTTTGCGGCCATTCTGCCGCTGGGCTTGGTGGAGGAATTCGACAGCCGCCTGGCGCTGGGCCAGTACCACGTCTGGCTGATGGTGCCCTTCTCCGTACTCGTGTCGTGGGTGTTCAACGTGATTGAAGTGGTGGGCCACACCAGCGAAAACCCCTTCGAAAACGACATTTACGACGTGCCGATGACGTCCATCTGCCGCAGCATCGAAATCGACCTGCGCGAGTTGCTCGAAGAAACCCAGCTGCCGCCCCGGATTGAGCCGGTGAACGACGTGCTGTATTAAGGCACGCGGATAGCCGGTGCAAAACCGGCGGCGCAATTGCCAAAGCATCGCCGCTGCCTATCGGACGGGCTTGCGCCGGGCAAAGTCCGGCAGAGGTTAATTACCCCTTCTGCAATCATAAGGCTGTATTTTTGGCGTCATGAGAGCTTCGTTGACTTTTGCCTATGCCCGCCGTGCTGCGCTGCTCGTCGGCCTGGCGCTGCCCGCCTGCCAGGTCGACCAGCAGCGCCTGGCCCGCCTCGAAGCCGTGCAGGCTCAGCAAACTCAGGAGCTGGCCCGCCTGCGCCGCCAGCTGGCCGACAAGGAAGAGGAAGTGGCCGAGCTCGAAACCTGCGTGGATGACCTGGAAAGCGCCGTGTACGACGACGGGGATTCAACGGCTTACGACGACGAGCCCGACCGCCCCACGCTGAAACAGCTGTAGCGCGGACTCTGTAGTCCGCGACTCCGCGCCGTTAAAGCTGTTCAGACTCGCGGACTACAGAGTCCGCGCTACAGCTGGCTAACCCATTTGGCCCATCTTCGCGTTAATTGCCGCATTACCCGTTCTCGCTGCATGAACCACCAGACGCGCCGCCTCCGCTACTTTTTCTCCGGCCAGAATTTTTCCGATGGAGTGCGCATCACGGTATCCATCCTATTGCCGGCGGTGCTGCTGGGGCAGTGGGGCCACTTTGCCGAGGGGCTGAGCATCTCGACCGGGGCCGTGTGCGTGAGCGTGACCGACACGCCCGGCCCCGCCGCCCACCGCCGCAACGGCATGCTGGCCGCCTTGGTGCTGGTGGGCACCACCGCGCTGCTCACGAGCGTGGCCGCCCTCAACGTCTGGACGCTGGCCCTGGAAGTCGGGGTACTGAGCTTCGGGCTGACCATGCTGCTGGTGTGGGGCGCCCGGGCCGGGGCCGTGGGCACCGCCGCCCTGCTCAATGTGGTGCTGCTGCTGGCCCACCCGCCCGCGCTGGCCAATGCGCCGGCCCACGCGGGCCTGCTCCTGCTGGGCGGCATCTGGTACGCAGGGCTGGCCATGCTGGCCTATCAGGTGCGGCCCTACCGCCCGGCCCAGCAGGCGCTGGGCGAGTGCATTCATGCCCTGGCGCGGTTTCTCGACCTCAAAGCCAAGTTTTACAACACCGCCACGGCGCTGGATGAGGACTACCGCCAGCTGGTGGCCCAGCAAGTAGTGGTGAACGAAAAGCAGGAAGCCGTGCGCGACCTGCTCTTTCGCACCCGCCAGATTGTGAACGAAACCACCACCACCGGCCGCCGCCTGGTGCTCACTTTCGTGGAAACGGTGGACCTGTACGAGCGCATCACGGTGGGGTATTACGACTATTCGGCCGTGCGCGAAACCTTCGCCCACACCGGCATTCTGGACGATGTGGCCCGGCTCATCCGGCACGTTGCCACCGAACTTGACCACCTCGGCGTGGCCATCCAGACCAACCACGCGCACCCCGGCACCGGCCCCGTGCTCACCGCCGAGTGGGACCGCCTGCAAGCCCGCATCAGCGCCCTCGACGGCCCCGCGACTGGCAATGGAAACACGCTGGTATTGAAAAAAATACTGGTGAACCTGCGCGACATCATCCGGCGCGTGGGCAACATCCGCCGTTACTTCGATGAGGCTCTTTCGGCTGCCGCGCCCGCCGCCAGCCGCGCCGCCGAGCACACCCAATTTGTGGCCCGGCAGGAGATTGAGCTGCGTGCCCTGGGCCAGAACCTCACCATGAAATCGGCCGTGTTCCGCCACGCCGTGCGCATGATGGTGGCCTGCCTGGTGGCCTACGCCGTGGCCGAAACCCTGTGGCACGGCCAGCACAACTACTGGATTCTGATGACGGTGACCATCATGCTCAAGCCCGGCTTCAGCCTCACGCGGCAGCGCAACACCGAGCGCATCATCGGCACGCTGGCGGGCGGGGCGCTGGGCGGGCTCATCCTGTGGGCGGTGCCGTGGCCCGAGGCCCGGTTTGCCATTCTGGTGGTGTTTATGGTGGTGGCGTATAGCTTCCAGCGCACCGTGTACCTGGTCACGGTGGTGTTTCTGACGGCGTATCTGCTCATCATGTTCCGGTTTTTGGGGCTGAGCTACTTGGGCGTGGCGCAGGAGCGCATCGTTGATACGTTGATGGGCTGCGCCATCGCGTTTTCGGCCGGCTATTTCCTGTTTCCCAGCTGGGAATCGGAACGGCTCACCGATTACATGGCCGCCGCCCTGCGCGCCAACCTGGCCTACCTGCGCCAGCTGGCCGACCGCCTCGCCGGCCGCCCCCTCACGCCCAACAACTACCGCCTGCTGCGCAAGGAGGTGTACGTGAGCGGGGCCAACCTCGCGGCGGCCTTCCAGCGCATGCTCACCGAGCCCAAAAGCAAGCAGCACCACCCCACTGAAACCCACGAATTTGTGGTGCTGAACCATATTCTCTCCTCCAACATCGCGGCCCTCACCGGCACCTTGCGCGAGGCCGCGCCCGCCGTGCCGCCCTTCCCGCCCGACAGCCGCCGCGCCCTCACCAGCGCCGTGGCGGCCCTTAGCAAAAGCCTGACCCGTATTGCGCCCAGCGCGGCTCCGCCCGCCGTGGAGCTGGCCGCGCCCGAGCCCAACATCTCCGTGGAAGCCGCCGACGACAAGCTGCTGCTGGAGCAGCTCACGTTTCTGCAGAAGGTGAGTGGGGATATCGGGAAAGTAACGGAGGTGCTGGCGGGGTAGGGGCAAAGCGGTGAGGAGGAACGGTCATGCTGAGCGCAGTCGAAGCATCTCTACCGCGTAAGTATATCATTTACTGCTATGGTAGAGATGCCTCGACTGCGCGCAGCATGACGTTTTCCTTTAGCGTCGTTTAATCCCCATACACCCTCAGCACGGCAGCCGCACCCGCACCCGCGTGCCCACCTTCGGTACCTCAATCGTCACGCTGCCGCCCAGGTACGCCGCCCGCGTCCGCACGCCGCGCAGGCCGATGCCGGTGAGCGGTGTGTCCTCGCCCCGGCCGAAGCCGCGGCCGTCGTCGGACACGCACAGCTCCAGGGCGGTAGAGTGGCGACGCAGGTACACCCACACCTTGTGGGCCTGGGCGTGGCGCACAGCGTTGTTCACCAGCTCGGCCACAATGCGGAACGCAGCCGACTGCACGGCCGGCGGCAGCTCATCAAGCCCAGGGCCGAAATCGGTGTGGACCTGCGGCGTGCTGTGCAGGTTGAGCATGTCGCGCAGCGCGCTGATGGACGTAGTGAGGCGGTTGGTAACCGATTCGGCGGGGAGTAGCACGTGGCTGAGCTGCCGCACCTGGTTGTAGAGCTCGCGCAGAATATCTTCGGTGAGCTGGCCCACGGCCGCCGCCGCGGGGGCCGAGGCCAGCGCCTCGCGCACGGCCTCGCTTTGCCAGGCCATGTGCAGCGCGGCGATGTTGGGTCCGAGGGCGTCGTGCAGTTCACGGGCCAGCTGCTCGCGCTCCTCGTCCTGCGCTGCAATGAGGCGGGCGCTGTGGGCGTTGCGCTGCCGCAGGTGCTGCACGCGCAGCCGGGCATTGTGGCGCAGCGTGTGCCGCAAGCGGCCGGTGAGCAGCGCGCTCAGCACCAGCAGCTCCAGCATCAGGCCCCAGGCCAGCGGGTTGGGGTAGATGGGGTTGAAGCTAGTCAGGCCCAGATGATTCAGCCAGAAAATGCCGTAGCCGATGAAAAAGAACAGGTACGTGAGGGCGTAGTAGGCCGCCAGCCGCTGCCAGTGCCGGTGCAGCAGCAGCGTGATGAGCACCGTCCAGCCGTAGCCGAACACCAGCGCCATCAGCAGCTCACGCGCCCAGTTCAATGCTTCCACGGTGGGAAGGCTGTGGCGCACGGCCCACGGAAATAGCGCCGCATAGCCTGCCACAAACAGGACCGCCGTGCCCGCCAGCCAGTTGCCGGTCCGGTGCAGGCGTGGCCACCCGCCTCGCAGCCGCAAAAACAGCTGCATGATGCGGATGCCCGCCGCGCCCGCCAGCAGCATAAAGTTGTATTGCCCCACCGACCACAGCAGCCGGTACGGCCCGGCCGGCAGCAGCATGGCATCCAGCCCGTCTTCCATCATTAAAAACAGCGTCACGGCCAGCACGTAGGCCACGTACCACAGGTGAATTCGGTCGCGCAGAAACACAAACAGCACCAGATTAAACAAGGCGCTGCCCATATAAAAACCCAGCAGCCACACCCAGTGCCGCTCAAACGGAAAGCCCATTTCCCAGGCCAGAAAATGCTCGGTGGTTTCGATGTAGGTGGGCAGGTAGATGCCGCCGGTGTGGGCATCGACACGCAGATAGAGCACCGCCGCCTCGCCGGCCTCCAGCGCAAACGGAAAGCTGAGCGAGCGGGCCGGAAAGGTGCGGTCGGCGGCCGGTGCCCAGGAACTAGCCGCGCCCAGGCGGGTAAATTTTGCCTCGCCTGCCCGCCGGCAGTACAGCGCCGCGCTGTCGGTGAAGTTAAATATGCTCCACAGAAAGCGCAGGCGCTGAGGCTCGGTGTTGCGCACGGGCAGCCGCATCCACACGCGGCGGTGCATCAGGCCCAGGTTGAGCGGCTCGTGCCAGGGGCCGGGCCGGAAGCGGCCAGCCCGCCACGCGGCTTCGGCACGTTCGGGGTCGGCAGGCGCAGGGCCAAAGGGCTCGGTGTAATAGCGGTAGGCTTCCGATATGTGCACGCCCTTGGGGTCCTTCAGCAGCAGCGTGTCGCGCAATACGTGCGGCGGCGGCGTGGCCCCCACGGCCGGGCAAAATCCCGTTCCAAGTCCCAGCAGCAAAACCAGCAAAACGTAACACACCCGCATAGGCTCTGCAAGGCCAGGAAAAGTCGGCTTGGCAAATAAACATTAATTCACTAATAATTCATTTTTAATGCAAAATAAATCCGGCCGGACCAGCAGGCCGCAAAGCCCACCGGCCCGGCCGAATATTGGTTTGGTTGGTATATCAGTTACTTCGCAGCCGTGCCGTCGGGCTTGAGCGTGCGGCCCAGCCACTCAAAAAACACCCGCTGCCAGAGCACCGAGTTCTGCGGCTTCATCACCCAGTGTCCCTCGTTGGGCAGGTACAGGAATCGGCTCGGAATGCCGCGCAGCTGCGCCGTGCCGAAGGCCTCCATCGCCTGCCCCTCGGGCACCCGGAAATCCTTGCCACCGGTGATGACCAGAATGGGCGTGTCCCATTTTCCAACGAACTGCTGGGGGTTGAATTCCTGGTAGGATTTGGCCTGAGGCACGTCCCAGGGCGCGCCGCCCATGTCGTGCTTGGCGAAGAACATTTCCTCCGTGCTGGGGTACCAGCTGGTGAGGTTGAAGAGACCGTCGTGGGCGATGAAGGTCTTGAAGCGGCCCTCGTGGTGGCCGGCCAAGTAGTACACCGAGTAGCCGCCGTAGCTGGCGCCCACGCAGCCGCGCCGGTCCTTGTCCACGTAGGGTTCCTTGCTCACCGCGTCAATCGCCGAGAGGTAATCCTTAATCGGCTGGCCGCCCCAGTCGCCCGAAATCGCATCGTTCCACTCGCGGCCGAAGCCGGGCAGTCCGCGCCGGTTGGGCGCCACGATGATGTAGCCGTTGGCCGCCATCAGCTGGAAATTCCAGCGGTAGCTCTGGCTCTGCGTGATGGGCGACTGCGGCCCGCCCTGGCAGTAGAGCAGCGTGGGGTACTTCTTGGCCGGGTCGAAATCGGGCGGGTAAATCACGTACACCTGCATCTGCTTGTTGTCGGTGGTAGTCACGCGCCGGTCCTCCACCTTGCCCATTTTGATGCCGGCCAACTCCTGCTGATTGATGGTGGTGAGCGGCGTTTCCTTGCCCGTTTTCAAATCGAGCCGCACAATGTCGGCAAAGGCCGAAAGGGTGGTGCGGTTGGCCACGGCCTGGTCCTTGCCCACTAGCTCAAACGAGTTGTAATTGTGCGCGCCGGTGGTGAGCTGGCGGATTTTGCCGCCCTTACTGGGCAGCGAGAACAGCTGTTCGGTGCCTTCTATTACGGCCATGAAGTAGATGGTTTTGCCGTCGGCGCTCCAGCGCACGTTGGCCGCGCTTAGCTCCGAGCCTTTGGTGATATCGACGCGCTTTTTGCTGGCAAAATCATACACCACAATGCCGTTGCGGTCGCTCTCAAAACCCGGCGTGGCCATGCTCAGCCAGGCCACTTGCTTGCCATCGGGCGCGAAGGCGGGCTCGGTGTCATAGCCGCCCAGCCCCTCGCTCAGGTTCACGGTTTTCTGGTCGTGAATGTAGTAGAGGTAGATGTCGGAGTTGGTGCTTTCAGCCTCGGCGCGGCCGGTCAGCTTGCGGCTGGTGTAGGCGATTTTGTAGCCGTCGGGCGAGAAAGCCAGCTGCTCGGAGCCGCCATCGGGCAGCAGTGGCGAGTCGAATTTTTCGCCGGCCATCACATCCTTGCCGTAGCCTTCGGGCTTGCCGTCGGCATTAATCGGCTGAAAGAAAACGTGGCTGGCGAGGTGGTCGTCCCACACGTTCCAGTGGCGGTAGTTCAGGTCGTCGATGATTTTAGCGTCGGCCTTGGGTAGGTCCGGAAACATATCCAGCGTGGTCGGGCTCGATTTCACGTCCTGCGTATAGAGGATGAAATTGGCCTTCGGCGCGTATTTCAAATTGCTCAAGCCCTGGTCGGGGAAGTCGCTGAGCTTAGTTTTGCCGCTGCCGTCGGCGCTCATCACATAGAGTTGGTCGGTGCCGCTTTCGCCCGAAATAAAGGTCAGCTTACCATCGGGCCGCCAGTTCAGGGTATTTTCCGAGCCAGGCGTATCGGTGAGCTTCTTAGGCGTGCCGCCGGCCACGGGCACGGTCCAGATGTCGGCGTTGCCCTTGTTCTCGGCCAGGTTGTATTTGGTCACGGTGTAGGCCACCGTCTTGCCATCGGGCGATACCTGCATTTCGCCCAGCCGGCCCAACTGCCACAGCTTTTCGGGGGTGAGCACGGACGATGGGGGAGGGGTTTGGGCGGCCGCTGCGAGTGGGAGCAAAGCCAGGGCGCCAAGAAAGAGCTTGTTCATGCCCGAAAATTACGGACTACCGGCACATGGCGCACGAGCCGGCCCGCCAGATGAATATATGTTATCCGCTATTTAATAACTACGTTTATATTAATCCACTTGTCCTGAACGCGCTATGAAATCGATTTTCCTCCGTCGGCTCCTGCCCGCCAGCCTGTTACTAGCCGTGGCCCTGCTGCTGATTGCAGCTTCCGCGAAGGCCCAGCAACCCGCCAGCCCCGCCGCCCCGGTCAAACGCAGCCTGCCGCCCATCCCCGGCCTCGGCCCCGACCCGGTGCTGCCCGCCAACCCCACTGCCGCCCAGCGGGCCGCCTACAACCGCGAAATGGCCGAGCGCACCCGCGTCCGCTGGAACTACCTGCTCACCGATTCGCTGATGCGGGCCCGGGTGCTCAACGAGCAGCCCAACGCGCTGCTGGTCGAAACTGTGAAGGGGCTCAAGCCCGGCACCGCGCTCGATGCCGACATGGGCGAGGGCCGCAACGCCATTTACCTGGCCCAGCAGGGCTGGCAGGTAACGGGTGCCGACGTGGCCGAAAAAGCCCTCGATTATGCTCAAAAAAGAGCCGCCAAGCTGGGCGTCAAAATCACCACCGAAGTAGCCGACATGGCCAAATACGACTGGGGCACCAACAAATGGGACCTCATCGTGCTAAGCTACGCCGGCGGCCGCGACTACGCCGACCGCATTATGCGCGCCCTGAAACCCGGCGGCTTGGTCGTGCTCGAAGCCTTCCACATGGACGCCACCGAGAAGTTGCAGGTGGTGGGCGGCGACTACCGCGTATTTTTCAAGACCAACGAATTGCCAAAATTATACACCGCCGCCGGCCTCAAAATAGTGCGCTACGAGGAGCCAATCGGCACCGCCGACTTCACCAAACAGCAGTTGCGGCTGGTGAAAATGGTGGCCCAAAAACCGCTATAGCCAACCGCGAATTCAAAGAAAAACCTCCCACAATCGTTTGCAGGAGGTTTTTCTTTTGTGGGATGACAGCCACTTGGTATCGCCGAAACGAACCAAGAAGTCAAATATCGGCCTTTTTTCGGCCTGAGCCGCCGGGCTGTTTCCCGCCGCCGTCGTTTTTGTTCACTGTAGCCCAGGCGCGGGCCTCGGCTTCTTTCTCCGAAACGCCTTTCTTCTCGTAGCCTTCTTCGATGTGCTCGGCTTGGCGCTTCTGCTTGTCGGTGTACTTCGATTTATCTCCCTGAGGCATGGCAGTAGTGAAATAAAAATGGAAAGAACACGGCCCGCGGTGCCGGGCCACCGGGTTTTTTACGCACGAGGCAGGAGAGGAGTTAGGCCGAGCTTACTACCTTCGTGCCCGGTTCCGGCCATTTCCTTTTCTATATGCGCCACGTCGCCGACATCCCCCATCCCGCCGTCAAAATCACGCTCCTGGCCTGGAATGGCAAGTTCCTGCTGAAACTGGAGCAGGGCAACCTGGAGCAGACTTACAAAGTGGCCGAGCTCGACCTGCTCACCGGCTCCGACGCCGAGGTTCGGGAATTGCTCGATGATGAATTTCTGGCCGCCGCCATTGCCCGTTTCCAGGCCATGCGCGACGATTTGCAGGCCGCCTTCGACCGCCACGAGCTGCGCTAACCGCCGATTTTACTCCCCCGCGATATGTCTAAAATTTACTTCCTGCTGCTGATGCTGGCCGGTCTGCTTTCGGCCGCCCCGGCCGCGGCCCAGCTCTACGACGTGCGCCCCGGCGACGTGAACTATAACAAAAAGCCCCGCGCCGCCCTTAAAGTGCAGGTCGACGGCAAAGCCACTGACGTGCGCGAGTTTTTCCAGGACTGGATGAAGAGCAGCTACAACGTGAAGTTCAAGACCGGCGGCGTGCTGGGCATGGGCAAAAGCGACGTGCTGGTGGCCCGCCAAACGCCCGCCAGCACCATTTCGGGCAAGCTCGTCGACCTCTACGCCACCATCATCGCGCCGTCGGATTCGGTGGCCGAAGTGGCCATTTTTGGGGGCTTCGATGACAATACCTTCTTCGACCCCAGCAGCACCAAGGCCGAGTACGACGCCCTGCGCGCCGTGGCCCAGAACTTCGCTGGTGCCGCCCGCCTCAAGGCCTATCGCGACATGATTGCCGAAGCCGAGAAGAAACTCAAAGCCACCGAAAAGGAAAAAGACCGCCTCGAAAAGGAGCAAACCGCCCTGAAAACCAACACCGCCGCCAACCTCGCCCGCATTGAGGAGCTGAAGAAAAAGAATGCCGAAAACCTGCTGCAATCGCGCACCGATTCGGCCTCGCAACTCAAAAACAACAAGCTGCTCGACGAAAGCCGCCTGCGCCTGCAGCGCCGCCGCGACCGCCTCTCGGCCCTCGACCGCAAAAACTAGCCCCGCCTTCGGCCGTATTCTGGTCATGGACAACCCCAATTCGCCCCTCGACACCCTCCGCCAGCTCAAGGAAATGCTGGATGCCGGGGCCATCACGCCCACCGAGTTCGAAGCCCTGAAGCAGCGGCTCGTGTTCACCGCGCCCGTTGCGCCCACGGCTCCTTCCACTCCAGTCGCGCCAGAATCTGCCCTCCCCGAGCCAGTAGTGCCGCCCACACCAGCTGGGTTCGACCGCCCGCCTGTGGCCACTGAACCGGTTTTGCCGCTTGCCGAAGAATTGCCCGCCCCTGAGCCCGAACCTGTGTACTTCACGGCCGGCCCTGAGCCAATGCCCGAGCCTGAACCCGCCTGGCGAACCCGCAACGAGTTTCCGCCCATGGCCGAAGAGCCGGCCCGCAACCCGCTGGCCCTGGTTTTTGCCATCGGCGGCGTGCTGGCGTTTCTGGCCGTGGTACTGTACCTGAACCTCAACCGGCCTCCATCAGAACACATTTCCAGCACCAGTCAGACCGCCGCCGATTCGTTGGCATTGGCTGCGCCCGTCGAGACGGGTCCGCAGGCCGAGCCACTGCCCGCCACCGTCGCCACTCCCGAAACCGTGCGCGTCGCCCCTGCGCATCCCGCGCCGGTCATTCAGCCCCGGGCCACGCCCACCCGTTCCGATTCGGCTGCAACCGCGCCGCCAACTACCGTTGTGGATTCGGCTGCGCACCAATAAGCCAGCTGTTTTTAAGGCTGGGCTTACTCCCATTTGCTTCAACGTGCGTGCCAACCGGCCGTATGAGAAACCCCAGCCCACCTCGGCTGGGGTTTCTTTTTGAGCTTATCTGTCCGCCTAAACACCACTTAGTTATGTCGCTTTCCCGACTTCTCTTCCTCAATGCTGCTGCCGGCCTGTTGCTGGCCGGCTGCTCGTCGCCCACCAGCAAAACCGAAACGGCCACCACCGGTACCGGCACCGATTCGACCAGTGCCCGCACCGATACGGCCGCTACCGATTCGCCCTTGCAAGTGGTGGCCGAATTCACCGACCCGCAGATGGTGGGCGTAGCCGTGGCTCCCGGCGGCGAAATGTTCGCCTGCTTTCCGCGCTGGGACTACAACCCCGTGTATCCCATCGCCAAAGTCGGCCCCAACAACACCCTCACGCCGTACCCCAACGCCAGCTGGTGCATGTGGAACGACTCCGTAAAATCGGAGCCGCTCAAGCACTGGATTTGCCCCCAAACTGTATTTGCTGACAAATCCGGCATGGTCTGGATACTCGACCCCGCCGCGCCCGGCCTGAAATTCACCGTGCCCGGCGGCCCCAAGCTGGTGAAAACCGACCCCAAATCCGGCCAGGTCCTGCTCACCATTCCCTTCCCGGCCGACGTAGCCCCGCGCAAGTCCTACCTCAACGACGTCCGCATCGACCTCCAAAACAACTACGCCTACCTCACCGAATCGGGTACCGGCGCACTCGTCGTTACTGATTTGAAAACGCTGAAATCGCGCCGCTTACTGGCTAACCACCCATCCACCAAAGCTGTGAAAGGCTTGGTAGTGAAAGCCGAAGGCCATCCCATGATTGACGCGCAGGGCAAGCCTGCCCAATTCAATGCCGACGGCATTGCCCTGAGTACTGACAACGCCTACCTCTACTATTGCCCGCTCACCGGCCACACCCTCTACCGCATCAAAACCGCCGCTCTGCGCGATGCCAAGATGAGCGAAGCCCAACTGGCCCAGGCTGTTGAAACTGTGGGCGAAATCCCCGCCTCCGACGGACTCGAAATCGACGCCGCCAACAACGTCTACCTCACGTCCTTCGAGCAAAGCGCCCTGCTGCGCCGCACGCACGCCGGCAAAATCGAAACCGTGGCCAAAGATTCGCGCCTACAATGGCCCGATACCTACAGCTTTGCCGCCGATGGCAACCTGTACGTGGCCAATTCCGCCATCCACAAAACGGCTACCTGGAACAAGGGCGTGGGCCAACCCCGCCAGCCCTTCCGCATCTTCAAAATGGCTTTGCCGAAATAGCGGTTGCCTCACAATATTTAAAAAACAAAAAAGCCGCTCCTGACTGAGGAGCGGCTTTTTGTGCCTTCATAGAATAGCAATAATCGTTTTTACAGCATTGCAATGGGCTGAATCTTCACGCCCTTCTGAAAAATATCGTATTTCTCGCTGGGGTGGGTCAGTACGTCCATGCAGTGATGGTGACGGCGGTTCATGGTATCATGAATGGTGTACACGCCGTCTAGTTTGGGCGAGATGCCGCGCACGCGCACCTTATCGCCAAAGTTGAAAGGGCCGCCCCAGGGCTTCAGCAAATCGCGCGACAGAGCCATCCAGCGCTTTTTGCTCCCGTAATGCGGTTTAATGCGAGAATTATCGGCGGTGATAAACGGCTCGCTGTCCGTTTGGCTGGCTACGGCCTGGTAGGCGGTGGCCGTCACCGTGTAGGTGAGGGCGCGGGTGGCCAGTTTTTTTGCACTTGCCACGTGCCGCAGCATGGTTCGGTGCGGTATTAGAAACTCCTTGAGTCCCTTTGCTTCGACGGCGGGTGCACTGTGAAAAAGCGGCGTAGTCAGGGCCGCAGCAGCAATAAGTAGGTCGGCTAATAATTTAACATTGTTCATCCAAATAGTATTCGTCCACCCGCCAAAATGCCCGGCGGTATAGGCCCTGCCCGGGCTTGTGAAACGGGCAGGAGGGTATTAACGATTTGATTAGCAGATAAGTTCTGATAAATCTAAATGTCCAATTCAGAAATAGCCTGACGGCGCGTGAGGACGTTATATAGAAAAAACTTTATATAAAGCATGGCCCCTCTGCTACTTTCCGCACTCGGATTTTGTGGTTGGAAATTGTGAGAAGCCGGGCCATCACTGTCCAGCTTACGTAGAAATAAAGCCGGGCATCCTGCCGTTTTTTCGATAAATTGACCATCCAAGTCAACGTACGGGGCAAAAAGTGGCGGTGTATTGCTGCTGGTTATCAGAAAGATTTGCATAACCGAATGCAGGTTTTTGCCTGTGTTATAAGCACCTTACTTTTACGCAGCCTTACCTAAGCTGAATTCCCAATGGACTCTTATTCCTATATCGCCAACGCCGACGCGGCGGCCATCGAAACCCTGTATCAGGCGTACCAGCAGAACCCGGAATCGGTGGATTTTGGCTGGCGCAAGTTTTTTGAAGGGTTTGACTTCTCGCAGCAGTTCCCCGAAGGCGCGCCCGTAGTGCCCGGTGCGGCCACCAACGGCGCGCCCGCCGCTACCAACGGAGCGGCTAAAGCTGCTGCCCCCGCCGCGCCCCAGCCCGATGACTATGGTGTACTCAACACCTCTGCCTCGACCAACAACGCGCCCGGCACGCTGGCCAGCGGCGAAGTGGCCGCCGACAAGGAAACGGCCGTGCGCAACCTCATCCACGCCTACCGTAGCCGCGGCCACTTGCGCGCCAAAACCAACCCCGTGCGCGAGCGCAAAGACCGCAAGCCCCGCCTCGACCTTGGCGATTTTGGCCTGGGCGAAGCCGATTTGGATACCGTGTTCCGCAACGGCGAAGTGCTGGGCCTCGGCGGCCAGGCCAAGCTGCGCGACATCGTGGCCGCGCTGGAGAAGATTTACACCGGAGCCATCGGCTTCGAATACATGTACATCCGCGACCCGCAGGTACTGGACTGGTTCCGTGAGAAAGTAGAGCGCGACTCGTTGGCTTTCAACCCCGGTGTGGAGTACAAGAAGCGCATTCTAAAGAAGCTGAACGAGGCCGTGGTTTTCGAGAACTTCTTGCATACCAAGTTTTTGGGCCAGAAGCGCTTCTCGCTCGAAGGCGGCGAAACGACCATTCCCGCGCTGGATGCCATCATTGGCAAGGGTGCGGAGTTGGGCGTGAAAGAGGTGATGATTGGCATGGCCCACCGCGGCCGGCTCAACGTGCTGGCCAACATCATGGGCAAGACGTACGAGCAGATTTTCTCGGAGTTTGAAGGCACGGCCGTGCCCGACCTGACCATGGGCGACGGCGACGTGAAGTACCACATGGGCTACTCGTCGGAAGTAGAAGCCAGCGGCGGCCAGAAAGTCAACCTGAAACTCGCCCCCAACCCCTCGCACCTGGAGGCGGTGAACCCTGTGGTGGAAGGCTTCGTGCGGGCCAAAATTGAGCACCAGTACGGCGGCGACTACCACCAGATTCTGCCCATCCTCATTCACGGCGACGCGGCGCTGGCCGGCCAGGGCATTGGCTACGAAGTGACGCAGATGTCGCAGCTCGAAGGCTATAAGACGGGCGGCACCATCCACTTTGTGATTAACAACCAGGTTGGTTTTACCACCGACTTTGAGGATGCCCGCTCGTCGATTTACTCGACGGATTTGGCCAAAATCATTGATGCGCCGGTGGTGCACGTGAACGGCGACAACCCCGAAGCGGTGGTATTCGCCGTGCAGCTGGCTACAGAGTACCGCCAGCAGTTCCACGCCGATATCTTCATTGACATGGTGTGCTACCGCCGCCACGGCCACAACGAATCGGACGAGCCCAAGTTCACGCAGCCCACGCTCTACAACCTCATTTCGAAGCACCAGAACCCGCGCGAGGTGTACAATGCCATGCTGGTGCAGCGCGGCGACGTGGACGCCGAGCTGGCCAATCAGATGGACCGCGAGTTCCGCGACATGCTGCAAGCGCGCCTGGATATGGTGAAGCAGAAACCGCTTCCTTATAAGTATCAGGCCCTCGAAAACGAGTGGCGCAGCCTGCGCCGCAGCACCCCGGAGGATTTTGAGCAGTCGCCCGAAACCGGCATCTCGGCCGAAGTGGTGGAGAAAGTGGCCAAGGCCCTGACCACGATTCCGGACGGTTTTAAGCCCATTAAGCAGATTGATAACCTGCTGAAGGAGCGCCGCAAGATGTTCTACGAAACCCGTTCGTTGAACTGGGCCGCCGGCGAACTGCTGGCCTATGGCTCGCTGCTGAGCGAGAAGCACATTGTGCGCGTGAGCGGCCAGGACGTGCAGCGCGGCACGTTCTCGCACCGCCACGCGGTGCTGCATGATGCCGAAACGTCGGCCCCGTACAACTCGCTCAACTTCATGGAAGGCGAAAACGAGAAGCTGAGCATCTACAACTCGCTGCTGAGCGAGTACGCGGTGCTGGGCTTTGAATTCGGCTACGGCATGGCCAACCCCACGGCGCTGGTGATTTGGGAAGCCCAGTTCGGCGATTTCGCCAACGGCGCCCAGACCATGATTGACCAGTTTGTGGTGAGCTCCGAGAGCAAGTGGCAGCGCATGAACGGCCTTGTGATGCAACTGCCCCACGGCTACGAAGGCCAGGGCCCGGAGCACTCCAACGCCCGCCCCGAGCGGTTCCTGCAGCTTGCGGCCGAGAACAACATCGTGGTAGCCAACATCACCACGCCGGCCAACTTCTTCCACGCCCTGCGCCGCCAGCTCACCTGGAGCTTCCGCAAGCCGCTGGTGGTGATGTCGCCGAAGTCGATGCTGCGCCACCCGCTGTGCGTGTCGCCGGTGGAGGAGTTCACCAGCGGCCACTTCCGTGAGGTGCTGGGCGATGATTTCGCCGAAGCCAAAAAGGTGAAGCGCGTGCTGCTGTGCTCGGGCAAAGTGTATTATGACCTGTTGGAAGAGCAGCGCAATTCCGACCGCAAGGATGTGGCCATCGTGCGAATGGAACAGCTGCATCCCTTCCCCAAAAAGCAGCTCGACGCTGAGCTGGCCAAGTACCCCAAAGCCAAGCTGTACTGGGTGCAGGAAGAGCCCGAAAACATGGGCTACTGGAACTTCATGCTGCGCTACATGCGCCGCGAGCTGGAAGACGTGATTTCGCGCAAGCCTTCGGCCTCGCCGGCCACCGGCTACAATAAAATCCACGTCAAGGAGCAAAAGGACCTCGTGGCCCGCGCCTTCGACAAGCCCAAGGAGGCCGTGGCCGATGCCAACATCAAAGCCACGGTAGAAGTAGCCAAGAAGGAAGAATAGCCCCTTCAGACGGTGAAGTTTCGGCTTGCCGTCCGCG
Organism: Hymenobacter ruber; assembly: GCF_054783255.1. Lineage (NCBI taxonomy): Bacteria > Pseudomonadati > Bacteroidota > Cytophagia > Cytophagales > Hymenobacteraceae > Hymenobacter > Hymenobacter ruber. The sequence continues at coordinate 688,774 of NZ_BAAGQX010000002.1, read as the reverse complement.
CACGTTGCTTGCAGTAAATCAAACATCAGAAGAAACTACACTTTCCCACGCCACCCTAGTTTATGGCCCTCGAAATCAAAATTCCCGCCGTTGGCGAATCCATCACCGAAGTCACCATTGCCAAGTGGCTCAAGAAAGACGGCGAGGCCGTGAAGCGCGACGAGGTCATTGCCGAGCTGGAATCGGACAAGGCCACGTTTGAGCTGCCCGCCGAAGCCGACGGCGTTCTGAAAATCCGCGTAGCCGAAGGCGAAACCATCGGCATCGGCACCGTGATTGCTGATTTGGACGGTGCCGCTACTGGTGCTGCTTCGGCCCCGGCCGCTGCGCCCGCTCCGGCCAGCGTCCCCGCTGCCGACCCCATCAACAAAGGCGAGGAAAACCCCGCTGCCAGTGACCAGGCCGGCTACGGTGGCACCCCGGCCGGTGGCGCGGCCCCGGCAGCTCCGGCTGCCGCTCCCGCTGCTGGCGGAGGTTCGGTAGAAATGAAAATCCCCACCGTGGGCGAATCCATCACGGAAGTGACGGTGGCCAAATGGCTGAAAGAAGACGGTGCTCAGGTAAACCGCGACGAGGTGATTGCCGAGCTGGAATCGGACAAAGCCACGTTTGAGCTGCCCGCCGAAGCGGCCGGCACCCTGCGCCATGCCGTGAAAGAAGGCGAAACCATCAGCATCGGCGCCGTGATTGCGCGCATCGAAGGCGGTAGCGGTGCTTCGGCGGCTCCGGCCCCGGCGGCTGCTCCGGCAGCTTCTGCTGCTGCTCCCGTGGCGGCGCTGGCTTCGGCTCCCGCTGCTGGTGGCGCGGCCACTTACGCTACCGGCGTGCCCTCGCCGGCCGCCGGCAAGATTCTCGATGAGAAAGGCATTTCCGCTAACAGCGTTGCCGGCACCGGCCGCGATGGCCGCATTACGAAGGAGGATGCCCAGAATGCGCAGGCCAAGCCCGCGGCTCCGGTAGCTGCTCCGGCCGCATCGGCTCCTACAACTGCGGCGGCTCCGGCCGCTGCGCCCGCTACGGGTGGCAGCCGCGAAGTGCGCCGCGAGCGCATGAGCAACCTGCGCAAAACGGTGGCCCGCCGCCTGGTGACGGTGAAGAATGAGACTGCTATGCTCACCACTTTCAACGAGGTGAACATGCAGCCCATCATGGACCTGCGCAACAAGTTCAAAGACAAGTTCAAGGAGAAAAATGGCGTGGGCCTGGGCTTCATGTCCTTTTTCACCAAAGCCGTGTGCGTGGCCCTGAAGGAATGGCCCGCCGTGAATGCCCAGATTGACAACGGCGAAATCGTGTACTCCGACTTTGCCGACATCAGCATCGCCGTATCGGCCCCCAAAGGCCTGGTGGTGCCCGTTATTCGCAACGCCGAGCAGCTGAGCTTCGACGGCATTGAGAAAGAAGTGGTGCGCCTGGCGGGCCTGGCCCGTGACAACAAGCTCACCATCGAGCAGATGAGCGGTGGCACGTTCACCATCACCAACGGCGGGGTATTTGGCTCCATGCTTAGCACGCCGATTATCAACGCCCCGCAGTCGGCTATTCTGGGCATGCACAACATCATCCAGCGCCCCGTGGCCGAAAACGGCCAGGTAGTAATTCGCCCGATGATGTACCTCGCCCTGAGCTACGACCATCGCATCATCGACGGCCGCGAGTCAGTGTCGTTCCTGGTGCGGGTGAAAGAATTGCTCGAAGACCCGACTCGTCTCTTGTTGGGAGTGTAATTACGTATTTAGGGCTTTTTAAATGCCAATTCCCAATACGGGAATTGGCATTTTTGTTTTGTGGCCTTTGAAACTAAACCCCACCTGCTAATTTTCTCAAAAAGGCTCGTCCGGTATTGGACGGACCTTTTTTGTGGGCGGTGGTAGCCTTCGGCTGGGCTATTCCGTTAAGCTGAATTCGTGCGCTTCCGTTATTCTCTTGCCCGATGAAAAAAAAGCCCCAAGCCCCCACTCCCAAGCACCGTTCAGCTAAATTCTGGCCCGTGATGGGCTTCGCTGCCCTGGCCGGGATGCGCAGCATGAGCGCGCCGGCCTTTCTGAGCCACTATCTATCGCGGCAGCCGCACGCCGGCCTGGCTGGGTCGTCGTTGCGGTTTTTGCAAAAGCCCGTTATGGCACAAATTCTGAAAGCCCTGGCCGCCGGCGAGATGGTGGTGGACAAGCTGCCCACCACGCCCAACCGCACGGCCCCGGCAGGCTTGCTGGGCCGGCTGCTTTCGGGCGCGCTGGTGGGGGCGGCGTGGTACAAGTCGCGCCACGGCAGCGCCCTGAGCGGCGGCGTGTTGGGTGGGCTGGCGGCGGTGGCCGCTACGTTTGTAAGCTTTGCGCTGCGCACGGGCATCAGCCAGCAGACGGGGACGCCCATCGCGCTGGTGGGCGTGGGCGAGGATGCGCTGGTGGTAGGCAGCGGCGCGGTCCTGCTGCACGGCGTGCGGCCCGCGCACGGCGAGTGGCGGCCGCTGTAAAGACTTAGCCGCCGAGCAGCGACAGCGGGTTCGGCGTCATGCGGTGCTCGAACATGGCCCCGATATTCTGGGCTTTGGTCTTGGCTTCGTCGGCTTTAGAGCCGCTGAAAAGGGAATCGACGGTGGCGGTGAACAGCGTCAGCCAGCGCTGGAAGTGGGCCGATTGAATGGGCAGCGGGAAATGCCGGGCCATGGGCCGCCCCTTGTAGCGGCTGGTGCCCAGCAGCACACTGCTCCAGAAATCGTACATCTTGGGCAGGTGGGCGACCCAATCCACCTGCGCCACGTCGTGGAAAATGGGCCGCAGCAGGTCGTCAGCATCGACGCGGGCGTAGAAGGCATCAACCAGTTGGATGATGTCGGCTTCGGTGTGCAGGTCGGGAAGAGTAGCCATAATTTATAGTGGTTAGCGGTTAACGGTTAGTGGTTAACGGTTAGTGGTTAACGGTTAGTGGTTAACGGTTAGTGGTTAACGGTTAGTGGTTAACGGTTAGTGGTTAACGGTTAGTGGTTAACGGTTAGTGGTTAACGGTTAGTGGTTAACGGTTAGTTGGTAATTAACCACTAATCACTAACCGTTAACCACTATAAATTATGCTTTTCGTCGCCCGCCCAGCAGCACCAGCGCCACGGCCAGCACGATGAGCGCCGCGCCGCCCAGCATTTCGGGGTTCAGGCTTTCGCCGGCGAAGGCCCAGCCCAGCAGCACGGCCACCACCGGATTCACGAAAGCATACGTGCCCGCCAGAGCCGGCTCCACGGCCCGCAGCAGCCATATGTAGGCCGTGAAGGCCACAATAGAGCCAAATGTAACCAGGTAAGCATAGGCCACCCACGACTTGGTGGTTACCTGCGCCAGCGTAAACCCGTCGGCCTCACCCCGCACGAAGCCCACTACCAGCATGGCCACGCCGCCGCACAGCATCTGCATGCCGCCCGAGGCGAAGGGCGACGGCGCAGGCTGATGGTTTTTGGCATAGAGCGAGCCGATGGACCACACCAGCGAGGCCACCAGCACGATGACCATGCCCAGGCCCTGGTGGCCCGGCACCTTCACGGGCGTGGCCGTGGGGTGCGCCGCCAGCAGGTACATGCCCGCCATGCCTGCGCCCAGCCCCAGCGCCACCCACTTGGTGGGCCGGGCCGAAATGCCGCTCAGCCACCCAAGCACCGCCAGAAACATGGGCACCGTGGCCACCAGCAGCGCCGTGATGCCGCTGGGCAGATACATCACCCCCAGCGTGGTGCCGCCGTTGCCAAACCCCAGCAAGCACACCCCGATAAACACCGCATAGCCCCAGCCGCGCAGGGTGGGGGCGGGCTCGCCCCGCCAGCGCATGAAGCCGTAGAGCAAGCCGCCTGCCAGCGCGTAGCGCGTGCCGGCCATGAGCAGCGGCGGCATGCTGGCCACGGCAAACTTCATTACCAGATAGGTGGAACCCCAGATGAGGTAAACGAGGGCAAAGGCCGTGAATAATGCGGCCCTTGATGGTGCAGCGGTAGAAGAGGCGTCGGGCATAAAATCAGTACAGACTGCCGCAAAATTACGCCTGACTTTAGCGCGCAGGCTGGTGCAGCTAAAGTTCGCCCCGGGGAAGTGCCGGCCTTGTGCCTTGCTGTCGTTGCTTTGCATGATGAACAAAGCGAAATTTTTCCTCCCGCTGCTGGCTTCGCTGGCGCTCCTGAATCCTGCAGCCGCCCAGTTGCTCCAGCCCAAGCCCCAGGCCTTCACCCGTGCCGACTCGCTGCGTGGCAGCCTCACCACGCCGCTGCGCACCTGCTACGATATCAACTACTACCACCTCGATGTGAAGCTGGACCCGGCCAAGCGCTTCATCAGTGGCTCGAACCTCTTCCGCTTCACGGCCATGCGCGATTTCACGCGGCTGCAATTCGACCTTTTTGCCAACCTGCAAGTGGACAAGGTGCTGTATAAAGGCAAGGACGTGCCGTTCACCCGCGAGGCCAACGCGGTGTTCGTCACCTTCCCAAAAACCATTTCGCAGGGCAACAAGGATGAGTTTACGGTGCAGTATTCCGGCAACCCTACGGTGGCTAAAAAAGCGCCCTGGGACGGCGGCCTAGTCTTTACTACGGATGCCGCCGGCAAGCCCTGGGTGGCTTCGGCCTGCCAGGGCGTGGGAGCCAGCATCTGGTGGCCCACCAAGGACCAGCAGGCTGATGAAGTGGATAGTATGCTTATCAGCATCAGCGTGCCGCAGGGTTTGAAAGATGTGTCCAACGGCCGCCTGCGCCGCACCACCAAGCTCAAGGACGGCTATACCCGCTTCGACTGGGCCGTGCGCAACCCCATCAACAACTACGATGTGGCCCTAAATGTGGGCGACTACCAACACTTCTCCGACTCCTACCAGGGCGAGAAAGGCCCGCTTACACTTGACTACTGGGTGTTGCCCGAAAACCTCGCCAAAGCCAAAACCCAGTTCGCCGCCAACGTGAAGCCCATGCTCAAGAGTATGGAATCGTGGTTTGGCCCGTACCCGTGGTACCAGGACGGTTACAAGCTGGTGGATGCCCCGCACCTCGGCATGGAGCACCAGAGCGCCGTGGCCTATGGCAACAAATACCAGAACGGCTACCTCGGCAAAGACCGCAGCAATACCGGCTGGGGCCTGAAGTGGGACTTCATCATCATCCACGAAAGCGGCCACGAGTGGTTCGGCAACAACATCACCAGCCAGGACATTGCCGATATGTGGGTGCACGAGAGCTTCACCACCTACTCCGAAGCCCTGTTTGTGGAAACCCAGTTTGGCAAGCCGGCCGGCCAAGAATACATCCACGGTCAGCGCCGCAACATCTCGAACGACGGGCCCATCATCGGAGCCTACGGCGTGAATAAAGAAGGCTCCGGCGACATGTACGACAAGGGCAGCATGATGCTGAACACCATCCGCACCGTGCTAAATGACGACGCCAAGTGGCGCCAACTCCTGCGCGGGCTCTCCGCCAAGTACTACCACCAGACCGTGACCGGCCAGCAGGTTATCGACTATTTCAATCAGGAAAGCGGCCGCGACTTTACCAAGATATTCGCCCAGTACCAGCAGCACCGCAACATTCCCACACTGGAAATCCGCTTTGAAGATGGCAAAACCCTAGCCCGCTGGGTGGCCGATGTGGACAAGTTCGACATGCCGGTGCGCGTGCGGCTGAAAGGCGGCGAGTACCAGTTTATTAAGCCCACCACCCGGTTTACGGAGATGAAGGAACTGGCCGGCGCGACCAAAGAAACGCTGGAGGTGGACACGTTCAACTATTACATCGGCGTGCTGGTTGATTAGTAGCGTGGATTCTGCGAGTCCATCTGGGCGAGACGGCACTGGCGATGCGCAGACTCACAGCGTCCATGCTACAAAAAACCACTTCACCCGCATCCGCTGTGCCGTACCTTCGCCCGAGCGTACAATCATCGAATACTTCCTCATGAATCAATACGACGTCACCGTCATCGGCTCCGGCCCGGGCGGCTATGTAGCGGCCATCCGCTGCGCCCAGCTTGGCCTCAAAACGGCCATCATCGAGAAATACCCCACCCTGGGCGGCACCTGCCTCAACGTGGGCTGCATCCCCAGCAAGGCCCTGCTCGACTCCTCCGAGCACTACCACAACGCCCATTCGGTATTTGCCGAGCACGGCATCGGCCTCGACAACCTGACCGTGGACATGAACCGCATGATTGACCGCAAGGCCGGCGTGGTGAAGGCCAACGTGGATGGCATTTCCTACCTGATGAAGAAGAACAAAATCGACGTCATCACCGGCGTGGGTTCGTTCGTTGATAAAAACCACATCAGCATCGCACCCACCGCGGGCGGCGAAGCCCAGCAGATTGAAACCAAAAACGTCATCATCGCCACCGGCTCCAAGCCCACGGTGCTGCCGTTCATTGCCCAGGACAAGGAGCGCATCATCACCAGCACCGAGGCCCTGAACATCCGCGAAGTACCCAAGCACATGATTGTGATTGGCGGCGGCGTGATTGGCCTCGAAATGGCCTCCGTCTACGCCCGCCTCGGCGCGAAAGTGTCGGTAGTCGAGTTCATGGATTCGCTCATCCCGACCATGGACCGTGGCCTGGGCAAGGAGCTGAAGCGCGTGCTGGGCAAAATCGGCATCGAGTTTTTCCTGAGCCACAAAGTGACCGGCGCCACCCGCGAGGGCGACAGCGTGACCGTGACCGCCCTCAACCCAAAAGGGGAGGAGGTAAAATTTGAAGGCGACTACTGCCTGGTGGCCGTGGGCCGCGTTCCCTACACCGCCGGCCTCAACCTCGAAGCTGCGGGCGTGGAAATGGAAGAGCGCGGCAGCATCAAGGTCGATGCCCACCTGCAAACCAACGTGCCCGGCATCTACGCCATCGGCGACGTGATTCGGGGCGCCATGCTGGCCCACAAGGCCGAGGAAGAAGGCGTGTTCGTGGCCGAAACCATCGTGGGCCAGAAGCCGCACATCAACTACCTGCTCATCCCCGGCGTGGTGTACACCTGGCCCGAAGTGGCCGGCGTGGGCTACACCGAGGAGCAGCTCAAGGAGCAGGGCAAGGCCTACAAAATCGGCAGCTTCCCCTTCAAAGCCAGCGGCCGTGCCCGCGCCAGCGGCGACACCGACGGCTTCGTGAAGGTGCTGGCCGACAAAACCACCGACGAAATCCTGGGCGTGCACATGATTGGCCCGCGCATCGCCGACCTTATCGCCGAAGCCGTGACCGCCATGGAGTTCCGCGCCTCCGCCGAGGACGTGGCCCGCATGAGCCACTCGCACCCCACCTACGCCGAGGCCATGAAAGAAGCGTGTTTGGCGGCCACGGAGAACCGCGCCATTCATATGTAATACCCCGCCCTGCGGCAGAAACAGAAAGAGGCTGAAGCTACATGAGCTTCAGCCTCTTTTTTATGCATTCTTTATATAATGCCTCAAGCTGGTTTTTTAGGGTAAGGGCTTCCAGGTAAGCTTCTTATTTCCCTTGGCTTAGGAGGCTGAGGTACGGTAGTAGGTTGAGATGTGGACATATTATGGTTGTGATGAAGTGGATACGAATTTAACCTGATGAACCGGTTCTTTCTTATATAAATTGTTGAAAATTAAAAAAATGCACGGTATAGCGATGCATAATAGTGAGTACATAACTTTAGGCTTGGCATCTTGTAAATTCTCGGTTCTAACATCGTTGTTTTCGATATTCACATTAAGTTGGTCCGCTAATTCGCCAACAAACCATGTTTTAAACTCCGCATTTGCAAGATGCTCATTGTTTTTACCATAGTGGTTTTTTAACGCGCTTAAATAAGACGTTAATTCAAGCGCTGGAGAGAGGTTCTTATATGACTTGTTTTTGACTATAGCGTACGATTTATAAATAAAGTATGAGCCGACGCATGCGAAATATAAAGTGACACCAATAGATGCTATGTAAATACAGTTGACTATAAAAGGAAAAACAGTGTAATCGTATTGAGTTGATAGAATGTATAGTATCGCAAAAATACCAGTCAGTAAACTTATTGGAATTGAAACAGCACTATCGAGTGTAAACCTTCGCTCATATTCTTTTTCATGCCAGTTAGATAAAAAAGGAAGCCAATCCCATTCCGTTGTTTTGTTATCTTCCTTTTCCATACATTTTCAAAAGTTAATTTATTAGAGTCCAAGCCCTGGTTTGCAACGTATTCTTTCCAAATCTACGCTTATGTTTCTTCTTGGCTGATGCACGTCAGTAGAGAGCGGGGTGAGCCCCCGCCACCCAGCCGCCCACCGCCTCCGCTGCCCCGCCAGCGGCTTCCGGACCACAAACCTTCCCTTCCAGACGCTCGCCAACCGTTTCCGGATGCCCGCCAAACGTTTCCGGACCACAAACCTTGGCGTCCGAAGCCTCGCCAAACGCTTCCGGATACCCACCAACCGTTTCGGGACGCTCGCCAACCGTTTCCGAAGCACAAACCTTCGTGCCGAAGTACAAACCTTCCTTCCGAAGCACAAACCTTCTATCAGTGGTCGTAGCTCACGACGCGGGTGATTTTCCAGGTGCCGGCCTGCTGCTGCCACACCATCACAAACTTGGAGTTGCCGCAGTCCTGGCGGCCGTTTTCCTGGTGGCAAAAGCGTTGCGTGGCGATGTGCATGGCGCCGTATTCTTTCACGGGGTAGACCTCCAGGGTGCCCGGCACCAGCGTGCGGGTGATGTCGGGGCTTTGGGCGAAGAGGCGCGTGAAGCCTTCTTTGGTCTGGGTGAAGTTGCCCAGGCCGCCTTTGTCGTGGTAAAACTCCAGGTTATCGGCGAAGTAGGACATGAGCTTATTCACGTCGTGGGCATTGAAGGCGGCAAACATTTCCGTATCCAGCCGGGCCACCGTTTGGTATAGCTCCTCTTTGGTAAGGGGCTTTGAGGCCGCCGCTGGTGGCGGACTGGTTGTCCCCGTTTGGCGCGGCGTGCTCTGGCCGTGGGCGGTAGTGGCTGAAAGAGCAAAAAGCAGCAGGAGAGTGGCGATGGCGCTACGCATACATGAAAGCGGTTGGAAAGATGTAGAGACGCATATTTGCGTCTCGTCGTTGAACAAAACCGGCCAACGGCGAGACGCAAATATGCGTCTCTACCCCGGCCTTGCAATCCCACCGCAGCTTCTAAATTAAACGTAGCACCCAATGTCCCGCACCGATGCCTACGCCCAGGCCCAGCCCACCAGCCGCGCCGCGTGGCGGCAGTGGCTGGCCGAGCACCACGCCAGCGCCCCCGGCGTGTGGCTGGTCTACTTCAAAAAAGCCAGTGGCCAGCCCAGCGTAAGCTACGCCGAAGCCGTGGAAGAAGCCCTCTGCTACGGCTGGATTGACTCGCACCCCCGCAAGCTCGACGCCGAGCGCACGCAACTGCTCTTCACCCCGCGCAAGCCCCGCAGCGGCTGGAGCAAGGTGAACAAAGAACGACTGGAGCGCCTGGAAGCTGCCGGCCAGCTGATGCCCGCCGGCCTGGCTGCCATTGCCCGCGCCAAGCAAAACGGCGCCTGGGAAAGCCTAGATGCCGCCGAAGCCGGCTTGGTGCCCGAAGACCTGGCCGCAGCTTTAGCCGCTGATGACGCGGCCGCACGGCACTTCGCCGCCTTCTCGCTTTCGGCCCGCAAAGGAATTCTGACCTGGGTGCTGGGCGCGAAGCAGCCCGCAACCCGCGCCCGCCGCGTGACCGAAGCTGTGCGAATGGCAGCGCTGGGCAAGCGGGCAAACTTCGACCGGATGTAGAGACGCGACACTTCGCGTCTCCTCGTTAAACAATTGGGGCCAGACTTGTTCGAGTACGGACGTTCAACGAGGAGACGCGAAGTGTCGCGTCTCTACACCATTTCATGACTGGGCAAGACTTGCTCATTCACCCCGCCACCCGTCCCCATCTTTGCCCCATGCTCTCCGAACCCACCTACCTCACGGCCCGCATGGCCGCCCCCATGGTTGAAGCCCACTTCGCGCGGCACCGGGCTGCCAGCGTGGAGGACGAAAAACGCCTCGCCTCCCCACCCGAAGCGCAGTGGGTCGAAGCCGTGATTGATGCGGCCTTCTGGGCCAGCCTGCGGCGGGAGGAGGGCCACCCGCCCCGCATTTCGCTGGCGCTGCTGCCGCTGGAGCAGGCCCGGCAGCCGTTGGTGTTTGGCCAGCGCCGCCACCTCACGCCCGCCAACCTGCTCAAGCTGGCCCCCGCCGTGGAGCAGCCCGGCCTGCACCTCGGCGTGTGGCACGATGCCGACGGGCTCTATGTGTGGGGCACGGCCACGCGGGTGCCGCCGCTGTGCTTCGTGCTGGAGGTGGTCGAGCCCGGCCTGCTGGTGGTGAAGCACCGCCGCGCCGGCGGCTTCGGCAAGTTTGTGAACGTGGCCGTGCTGCGCGGCGACCACCTCCAGCTCGTTGATGAAGAGCACGGCGGCCTTAGCGACTGCGCGGCCCTGCGGGCCTTCCTGCCCGGCCGCAGCCTGCCGTCGCCCGAAACCGGCGAAACCGACAACGTGCTGCTGGAACTGGCCGCCGCCATGCGCGCCCACGGCCGGGGCGGGCTGGTGCTGGTGGTGCCGCCCGGTTCCGAGCAGTGGCAAAAATCCATCGTGCAGCCGCTGAATTACCCCGTGGCTCCGGCCTATACCGGCATCCGGGCCGTGCAGCGGCCGGGCCAGTCGAGGCGCAAGTGGCAGGCCGCGCTGCGGCGCAACATCGGCATCGTGGGCGGCTTCACGGCCGTAGATGGGGCCACGGTCATCACCCAGGAATACACGCTGCTGGCTTTCGGGGCCAAAGTGGCGCGGGCCAAAACCAGCACGCCCGTCGAGCAGCTGGTCCTTACCGAGCCGGTGGTGGGCAGCGAGCCCCGCAACCTGCACCCCGCCCAGAACGGTGGCACCCGCCACCTGGCCGCCGCCCAGTTCGTGCACGACCAGCGCGACACCATTGCCCTGGTGGCGTCGGTGGATGGGTTCTTCACGGTCTTCGCGTGGTCAGATTCCTTGCAACTGGTGCACGCGCATAAGATTGACGTGCTGCTGCTGTGATGTCACAGGCAGCCGCACCAACAAAACGGCAACCTTCCGGCAGCCTCTTGCGAATACCCTAAGCTAACCGCGCTGCCGGGCTCATCTGGCTCTGCACTTGCCATTTATCGCCATGGCTTTCCCCTTCCAATTCCTGTTAGAAACCGTTTTACCGCAACTTCTTATGGGCAAGGACAAAAAGAAGCACTCGAAGAAGGACCAGACTTCGGAGAATGTTCTGGATGCCGTGGCCCTGTCAATCAAGAAGTTTCGGAAGGTGACCAAGGAAATTTCCAAGCTCAGCACCGGCCAGAAGCTGGTGGGGGGCCTGGCGCTGGCCGCCGCCGGCCTGGTTTACCTGGCCACCCGCGAAACCGACGAAACGGCTGCCAACTCCGACCCCAAAGCCTTGCCCGATGGTGCCGATGCCGTTGCGGCGCCCCACCGCCACCGCAAAGCCCCCAAGCATTTTTCCGAGGAATAGCCGGCGGCAAGTGCCCGCCCGGTCCCGCGTCACCCTCAATCAGCCCGCGCTATGAAAAAGACCAAGGATAAAGCCGCCAAAAACAAGCCCGCCAAAAAGCAAACCCTGCTCGGCGGAGCCACCAAATCGCTCAAAAAGCTGCGCAAAAGCAAGCTCACCACCACCCAAAAGGTATTGGCCGGCGCGGCACTAGCTGCTGTAGGCTTAGGCATGCTGGCGAAGCGCAACGGCAAAGCCACCAGCCCCGATACTGCCGCCGCCGAGGACAGCCTCGCCGCGCTGGACGCCAACGCCTAAAACTACCTGTTCACCGAAAAGCCCCGTTTCCGAAGCTGCGAGAGCTTCAGAAGCGGGGCTTTTCGGTATAAGTCGAGACGCTATTCGGCGGCTGGCGGCGTGGCGCTGGCCTTCTTCACGCGCACGGCGTTGGGGCCTTTGGCGCCCATTTCCACTTCAAAGTTTACTTTGTCGCCTTCCGAGATGGGGCCGCCGGCCAGGCCGTTGGCGTGCACGAAAATGCTCTCCTGCGTCACCGAATCCTTGATGAAGCCGTAGCCTTTCGAGTCGTTGAAGAAGGTAACCGAACCGGTGCGGACGGTGTCCTCCGGCTCGCGGTCTTCCTGCTTGGCAATGCTGATGCGGATGTCCTCGTCCTTGATGACCCGCTTTTTGGTGGGGTCGGGCGGGGTAGAGGTAATGTTGCCGTTTTCGTCTACGTAAGCAAACATTTCCTCTAAGGCCGCGCCGGACTTGGCGTTGGCCTGGCGCTCGGCTTTGCGCTCTTCCTTTTCGGTTTTCTTCTTCGCGCGCTTTTTCTCGTTGTCTTTCTTACCAAATGTCTCTTGAGACCTACCCATAGTTTTTTGTTGCTAAATCATTGTATCCGCCTGACGCAAATCTGATGAGAAAGGCAAGCGGGGGAGTGAACACGACGAAGATACGAAATAACTGAAGGGTATTCAAGATTCCGCTTTTGCTGAGGCCATGCTTAGGCCGGCAACTTCCGGCCATACACCCAATCGTCGATGTAGCGGGTGCCGGTTTCCTGCGACCAAGTGTCGTAGCCATTGGCCTGCAAGTAGTCCATCACAAGCTGCTTGGTCCGGAAAAATTCATTGCCTTCGGCCTCAAACCGGAAATCGTGGCAGGCAATGGCCACGTTGGGGATATCCAGTTCGGGCCGGGCAAACACGGTGCTGAAGAACCGCTCCGCCCCCTCAATATTGATTTTCAGCAGGTCGATTCGTTTGATGCCCTCAGCCGCGCAAAAATCCTCAAACGGCAGTCCGGGTACCTCGTAGGCCGTGCCAGCGCTTTGGCTGTTAAGCGAAGAAGACAAATAGCTGGTGGGGGCATCGTCAATGATGACAGGGCCCGGCTTATCGTTGATGGCAAGGTTGAATAGCTTCACATTGCGTAGGTGGCTGTCCTCAATCAACTGACGCAACACCTGGTACACGGCCGGGTTGGCTTCGATGGCATATACCATGCCCGCTGGGCCCACCAAGTCGGTGTAAATGCTGGTTTCCTCGCCGAGGCCTGCGCCCACGTCCACTACGGTGTCGCCCGGCTGGGGGGTATAGTAATGCGCGCTCACCCGTTGTACTTCTTTAGTCAAGTGTGCCCGGGTCAGGTACCAGCTAAATGACTCGCTGGCGATGCGAATATCACCCAGGTCATAAATGAAAAACCGTCCTTCGTTGAGAACCTTCAGGGACTTGAGTGTTTGGTGGTTACGCAGGTATCGCAGCTTGCAATAGAGAAATAACAAATGCTTATTCCGGATTTTCATAAGTAAGCGACAGGCGGGTGGAAAGAAAACCGGGTGCAGTTTGGCAGAGCGGAAAATGGCGGAATAAAATGGTCAGCGCACTGGCAAGTAAACGATTTTATGTGAAACGCCAGTTAACCTGATTATTACAGTCAGGCGGCGGATGGTGGTTGGCAAGGGGTGTTTAATGCGAAGCCGCCCACCGCGTTTTGCGCCAGGTTTCCCGCTGCGCGGGCGAGAGGAAGGTCCAGGCCACGAGGCGGCTTTTCTTCTGGCCCTGAGCCATTTCAATGGTGCGCACTTCAGTTGCCCCGGCCGTTTGCAGGGCGCGGTACACGCCGGGCAGGGTTTCTTTTTTGGAGACGAGCGAGGTGAACCAGTAAGCGGTGCGGGGCCGCCGGCCGCTCTCTTGCACCATGCGCCGGATGAAGCTGGCCTCGCCGCCCTCGCACCACAGCTCGTTGTTCTGGCCGCCAAAGTTCAGGACCGGCCGGGGACCGCGCCCGGTGCCCAGGCCGGCGGTTTTGCGCTGCGAGCCGGCGGCGGCGGCGGCGGCCGAAGCGTGAAACGGCGGGTTGCACATGGTCAAGTCGAACACCTCGCCCGACTGGATGAGGCCGTCGAAAATGCGGGTACGGGCCGGTTGCAGGCGGGCTTCTATGGCCCCGGCCAGGGCGGGGTTGGCGGCCTCAATCTGCTGGGCGGCACGCACGGCCACGCCGTCGATGTCGGAGCCCACGAAGTGCCATCCATACGCGCGCCGGCCAATGATGGGGTAGATGCAATTGGCGCCCACGCCTACGTCGAGCACGGTTATTTCCTCGCCGGGGGGCAGCACGCCGCCGTTGCTTTCGGCCAGTAAGTCGGCCAGGTAATGCACGTAGTCGGCCCGGCCGGGGATGGGCGGGCACAGGTAGCCCTTCGGAATATCCCAGTGTTCGACGCCATAAAAATGCTTCAGCAGGGCGCGGTTCAGCGCCTTCACGGCGGCAGGGTTGGCGAAATCAATCGACAAGCTGCCGTGTGGGTTGGGCCGCACGAAGGCCGCCAGCTCGGGGCTAACCTTGCTGAGGAGCGGGAAATCGTAGGGCGCGCGGTGCGGGTTGCGCGGGTGCAGCTGGTCTTTTTCGGCGAGTGGGGGAGGCGTAGTGTCGAGCTTCATTAATGGGGTAATTACGTCGTTTTATAGAGATACCAGCCATCGCCCAGTGGCCGGAGCACGATGAGGCCATCGGGCTGCATAGCGGGCAATAGCGCCGCCTCGGGCTGGTAGAGCAGGCCCACCGTGCTGTCGATTTTGCCGCCGATGACGAACTCCAAGCAGCTGCCGCAATCGGTGGCACGCCGCGTGACGCGGCCTAGGTAAAGCTGCCGCAGCAGGGCGTGCACGGCCGGGTCGGCGTTGGCAGCCTGCTCGTCGGTGGCTTCGTCGGCCCCAATAGCAGGGTCGAAAAACCGGCCGCTTTGAACTCGGCTCAATACTTCCTGAAAGGCAGCCCGGTGCTGGTAGAAGTGGGCGGCAATGTCGGCATCGGCGCTGGTCCAGAGGCGCAGGTTGCCGATGGTGAAGGCGTGGCTGGCGTCGGGGTGCTTGCGGTTGTAGTCGGCCACTTCGGCGGGCGGCATGGCGGCCAGCAGCGCCACCATGGGCGGCCCCAGATGCGTCATGGCCAGGTTGCGGATGGCACTTAGTTTCCAGCCTTCGGCCTCGCGGCGAAAGTGCAGGTAGAAATCGCGGCGGCTGGCTGAGTCGCGCAGCTCCACGGCCACCACGGCCGTGGCCGAATCCTGCCGCACCAGCTGGCAGGCGCGCTGCACGCGGGGCGGAATCTGCTGGCCCAGAGTTTGGCGCTTGGCCTGGCCGGCCACCTCACAGCAGAGGTAGCTTTTCATGGCGGGCCACCCGGCGGGTGCCACAAACTGCTCGGCAATGACGAGCGGCGGAAGCAGCGGCGCGGGGCCGGCCCACGCGGCCACGCCGGGCAGCCAGAGGCAGAGTAGCAGGAAAAAATGCTTCATCCGAAGGCTAACGGCAAACCGGGGAGTGATAATTCCGCCGCCGGACTAGCGCGGCCGGGCCGGGCCTTTGCGGCCCGCGCCGGATTTGCCTTTGCCACTGGCGGCCGGGCGGGTGCCCAGGTTGCCGGTTTTAGGACGGGCAGGGCCGCCAGCGCCGCTGCTTTTGGGGCGTGAGCCGCCGCCGGGGCCGGCTTTGGCCGGGCGCTTGGTGCCGCCCAGGCCGGGCTTGGTGCCGGATGCGCCGGGCTTTTCGGGGCGGGGGCCCCACCAGCCGGTGCCCGAGGGGTTGTACATCGTGGGCGGGCCGGGCTTGCGGGGGCGCGGGGCGGGGCGGCCTTCACCCGTGGCTTTGGCTTGTGGCGCAACTTTGGTCGTTTTGGCGCGGCTGCGGCCGCCGGAGGCTTCCTCGGTGCCGCTCGAATGGGCCACCATTTTCATGATGCCGGCCACTTCTTCCGGGGTCAGCTCGCGCCAGTCGCCCACGGGCAGGCCTTTGAGGCTGATGTTCATGATGCGGACGCGCTCCAGCTTGGTCACTTCATAACCGAAATGCTCCACCATGCGCCGAATCTGGCGATTCAGCCCTTGCACCAGCGTGATGCGGAAGATGTAGGGCGTTTCTTTCACGATAACGCAGCGCTTCGTGACTACGCCCAGCATGGGGATGCCGTGGGCCATTTCGTCCAGCATGCGGTCGGTGAGGATGCGGTCCACGGTCACCACGTATTCCTTTTCGTGCTGGTTGCCGGCCCGCAGAATCTTGTTCACGATGTCGCCGTCACTGGTCAGGAAAATCAGGCCCGACGAGTCCTTATCGAGCCGCCCGATGGGAAATACGCGGGCGGCGTGGTTCACATAGTCCACGATGTTGCCGCGCACGCCCGGTTCCGAGGTGCTGGTGATGCCCACCGGCTTGTTAAAGGCCAGGTACACGGCGTCTTCGGCCTGCTTGGGTTCCAGCTTGTGGCCGTTCACGGTCACGCGGTCGCGCGGGCCCACCTGGTCGCCAATCTGGGCGGGCTTGCCGTTGAGCAGCACCGCGCCTTCGGCAATGTAGCGGTCGGCCTCGCGGCGCGAGCACAGGCCGCTTTCGCTGATGAACTTATTGAGGCGCGTGTACGAGGCAGCAGGCATGGGCAAAAAATCAAAAAGAAGAAACGCGGCGCACAAGCGCCCCAACAAAGGTACGCCGTGCAGAAACGGGGCCGACCCGATGCCCCATGGGTGCCAAACGGAGCGCAAAACGGGCATTTTGCTCGGTCCTGGCACCGGGCTGCCGCGCCGGCCGGCACAACTTCCCGACAAGCGCCACCGTATCAGCCCCTAAAAATGGTTAAATGGCCGTTTTTAATTCCTTAATCTTTGCATTCCATGAACTTCAAATTGCTCGGCCTGATGGCCGCCGCCGCGCTCACCACCGCTTCCTGCACCCAGGACAAAAAGGTTGAAACTACCACCACGACCACGCCGGAAGCCACGACTACAACCACCACGACCACCGTGGACACGATGGCCGCCTACGACGACGCCCGCCGCATGGCCGCCCGCGTAGCCGAAGACCTCAAGCTGACCGACACCACCGTGGTGCGCCGCATCGAGCGCACTTACTACACCCGCGGCCGCAAAATCAACGCGCTGCAAACCCAGTACGCCACCGACACCACCGGCCGCTACGCTGCCATCCGCCAGGCCAACGACGAGGCCGATAACGCCATCCGCACCGACCTGAACAACCCGGCGTACTACAACACCTACTCCTCCAACCGCGCCAACTACGGCGAAGGTCCCTACTCGCTGGTTCCCGGCACGGTAACCACCACGACTACCACCGTGCACCGCACCGGCGGTAGCGTGGGCCAGGGTTCAGGCGTGAAAAAAGTGGACAATGAAAACGACGGCGACCACAAAGTGAAATACGAAAACGGCGCTAAAATCAAGCGTGACGACGACGGCTCGGTGAAAATCAAGCGCGCCGACGGCACGAAGATTAAAATCGACGAAAACGGCAACCGCACCGTAAAGAAAGGCTTGTTCAAATAAGCACTTTTGTCATTCCGACGCAGCAGAAATCGGGGTAAAGCCATTTGAAGAGCTTCTCTCAGATTCCGCCTTCGTTGGAAGGACAGTTTACAAAAAAGCCCGCTCCAGTTCAGGAGCGGGCTTTTTTGTGTTTTGATTAATAATGAATAATCTGCCGGACGTGGTGCTCCAGGTGCAGCACGTAGTCGGCAATGAGCCAGTGCAAGGTGGTGGGATTGCCGTTGACGGTGAGGTACTCGTGGTCGAGCAGTTCGGCGGGCAGGCGGTTCAGCACGTGCAGAATGAGGCGGTTCTGGCTGGTCCAGAGGGTGAGCAGCTCGGCGCTGGGCAGGTGCTGGTAGTCGCCGATGCGCACCCAGGCATCCTGGTCGTAGGGGCGCAGCCGGTGCGGGGGCGGGCCCAACTGCGCCAGCACAATGCGGCGGTAGTTGTTGAGGGCCGAATCGATGAGGTGCCCCAGTATTTCCTTGCGGCTCCAGCGGCCGGGCCCGGGGTATTCGGTCAGGTCGGCCTCGGAATACGTTCCCCAATAGCGGGCTAGCAGGTCGAGCTGTTCGGCCAGCTGCGTGCAGCTCTCGGTGAGGGTTGGGGTGGCAAGCGAGGGGGAGTAAACAGCCATAGTGGTAACGCTAACTGTTGGGGAAAGGCCCAATTGATACAATCAAGTTAAACCACCGGTCAGGCTTTGTGGTAAATAAATAGATGAATGGCGATATTTGCTCGTTCTACAGCCGCAACGACCAGCTGGCTCCCGTAAACGGCC
This sequence comes from Hymenobacter ruber, assembly GCF_054783255.1. Classification (NCBI taxonomy): domain Bacteria; kingdom Pseudomonadati; phylum Bacteroidota; class Cytophagia; order Cytophagales; family Hymenobacteraceae; genus Hymenobacter; species Hymenobacter ruber. The sequence goes on along the minus strand of NZ_BAAGQX010000002.1, from coordinate 670,702 downwards.
CGTAGGTGTAGGGCGCAAACAGGCCCCGGCGGTACCACGGCTTGGGGTGCGGCAGCACCTGGAAGCCGGTGCCGTGCACGGCCGGGTCGGCGGCTTCGGGCTGCTCGACGCGGGTACGGCCGTTGCGCACCGCAATTTTGGCGAAGGCGTAGCCCAGCGCGATGCCCACCGGGTAGTCGGAGGCCCAGTGCACGCCGTTGTTCAGCATCGAATAGCCCAGCAGGCCCATCAGGCCGTAGCCCACGGGCCGAATGAAGTGGTATTCGGGGTAGTTTTCGGCGATGACCGTGACCGTGGCCATGGCCGTGGCCAGGTGGCCGGTGGGGAAGGCGTCGTAGTTCGGGACGAAGTTCTGGTAGGTGTTGTACGACGGAAACAGGTGCCACTCGCCGCGGTCCTTGGTGGCCACGTAAGGGCTTTGGCGGCCGGTGAGGCGCTTCATGGTTTGCACCACCAGGCCGGTGCTGAAAATGGCCTCGCCGAGCTGGCTGGACGTGCGCAGGGCGCGGTTGTCCTTCTTGATGCCGCCGTAAATCCAGAAGCTGCTGGCCACCGTGAGGTGCGTCCAGCCGTCGCCAAGGAAGTAAAACGTGCTGTTGAGGTTATCGGGCACGTTGAACTCGAAGGGCAGGTTGGCCGAGCCGATGTGGAAAGGGACATGCACCAGCGTGCGCTGGGTGCTGGCCGCTTTCAGGCCCAACTGCTTGCCTACATCCTGGCTCCAGTCGATGATGTACTGGTCGGCCGCCCACAGCACCACCGAGCCGGCTGCCAGCTCAATGAGCGTTTCCTTGTTCTCCTTGCGGAAGGCGAAGCCCGGAAACTGGCCCAAATCGCGTGGAATGTGGTAAGCCCATTCGAAAGGCTTGGGCTTGTCGTAGTGCCAGGTCACGCCCGGGGCCACGGTGTAGTCGGTGATGCGGCCTTTGGCGTCGCGCGGGTGGATGTGCGGCAGCGAATCCATCGGCAGGGGCGTCAGGCGGGTCGGCTTGGGCTTTTGGGCTGCCACGGCCAGCGTGTCGGCTGACATAGTGTTGACAATGAGCGATTCATGGTTTGTGAAATGCCGCTCCCGGGCCTGCGTGAGGCCGGTGGAAGTAGCAAGCAAGGGAACCAGAAGCGCAACAAACAGCCGCGAAATGCGACGGGGATAAAGAGAAATCACGGAAAAAAAGTACCAGTAATATCAGCGGGCCGGGCCGGTTTTAGCGCCGGCGGGGCGGGTGGTATAGGATGAAAAAACGCGGGCCGGAGCCCAAATAGCAAGCTGCAAAGGTAACACCTACTTCACGTTGGATGTACCTACAAGCCAAAGACAAGCGTGCAGACGCACAGCTACCCGAAATGTTGTGCAAGCCGCGTATCTTTCTGCAAAGCTGGCCGCGGAGGCCGGCAGAGCTAATTGCGCTTTCTATGCAACCTGCTGTTTTAGTGAATGATGCTGCGGAAGAGCACGCCGCGCCGATGAACCTGATAAACAAATTTCAAGCGCAGTTTGAGGCGTTGCGGCAGCGTACGTCCGCCCTGCGCAGCGAGGGCGTGGTAGCCCGCCGGGCCCGGCTGCAAAAGCTCAGCAGCTGGCTGCACGCGCACCGCACCGAGATTCAGCAGGCCCTTTATGCCGATTTCCGCAAGCCCGCCACCGAAACCGATTTGACCGAAATCTGGACCTCATTAGTCGAGCTCAAGCACACCAGCAGCCACCTCAAAAAGTGGATGGCCCCGCGCAAAGTGGGCGTGAGCATGGCCCTGCTGGGCACTCGCTCCTGGGTGCAGGTGGAGCCCAAGGGGGTGGTGCTCATCATCGCGCCCTGGAACTACCCGTTTTACCTGGCCGTGGGGCCGCTGATTTCGGCCATCGCGGCCGGTAACGCCGTGGTCATCAAGCCCGCTGAACAGACGCCGGCCACTTCCGCTCTGTTGCGGCGGCTGTGCGAAGACCTATTTCGGCACGATGAGGTGCTGGTGCTGGAAGGCGGTAAGGAAACGGCCACCGAACTGCTGAAGCTGCCTTGGGACCATATTTTCTTCACCGGCAGCCCGGCGGTGGGCAAGATTGTGATGCGCGCCGCCGCTGAGCATTTGTCGGGCCTCACGCTGGAGCTGGGCGGCAAAAATCCCGCCGTGGTGGACGAAACCGCCGACCTGCGCGACGCGGCCGAGAAAATCGTGTGGGGCAAGTTTCTCAACAACGGCCAGACCTGCGTGGCCCCCGACTACCTGCTGGTGCAGGAAAGCGTGCAGCCCGCGCTGCTGACCGAGCTCACGGCCGCCATCCAGCGGGCCTATAATCCCGATGGGGCAGGCATCGAACAGTCCGATTCATTGGCCCGCATCGTGAACGCGCAGCACTTTGCCCGCCTCGCCGGCCTGCTCGAAGATGCTCAGACCAAAGGGGCGACCGTGGCCGCCGGCGGCACTGTGGACGAAACCCAGAACTACATCGAACCCACCATTCTGACCAACGTGCCGGCCACGGCCCGCGTGCTGGAGGAAGAAATTTTCGGCCCGCTGCTGCCTGTGCTCACCTTCAAAACCCTGCGCGAAACCACGGAATATATCAACGCCCGCCTCAAGCCGCTGGCGCAGTACGTGTTCAGCACCAGCGCCGAAAACCGCCGCTACCTGCTCGAAAACGTCTCGGCCGGCGGCGCGGGGGTGAATGAGACGGTGCTGCACTTCGCCCACCCCGAACTGCCCACCGGCGGCGTGGGCAATTCCGGCCTCGGCAAGGCCCACGGCCACGCTGGCTTCCTGGCGTTTAGCAACGAGAAGGGCGTGATGCGGCAGCGCGTGGGCTTCACCGGCATCAAGGCCATGTACCCGCCCTATACCGGGCGGGTAAAGCAATTGGTAGCGCTGCTGGTGAAGTATCTGTAGTGGGGCCAGCGCAACCAGAAGCGAGGCCGGTTTGCCGTTTTTATCTTTGAGGGCTATTTATTTTCCATTCCAGCTATGGGCCAGCCAGAAATCCAACGTCATTACACTTCCGCCGAATATTTTGCTTTGGAAGAGAAGAGCGAACTGCGGCATGAATTTTTTGATGGCGAGGTGTTTGCGATGGCAGGTGGCACTAAGTCACACAACTTAATCACGCAAAATATCGCACTCAGCCTGCGAGGAGCATTGCGTGGTAAAGGCTGCCAAGTGTTTATGGAAGATGTGCGACTAGCGGTGCAAGACAACTTTCACTATACATATCCCGATGTAATGGTGAGTTGCGACCCCACTGACCGGCGCGACCCTTATTTGGTGCGCCAGCCCGTGCTCATCGTGGAAGTGCTGTCGCCCTCCACAGCCGAGTACGACCGCAGCCAGAAGTTCAACCAATACAAGAAAATGGGGTCGCTACGCCATTACATCTTGGTCTCGCAGACGGCCTGGGTACTGGAGTGGTTCCGGCGCGACGAGTTGGGGCAGTGGATTTACACCGTACTCAGCGACCCGGCAGACGTGCTGGAAATCCCGGATTTAAACTTGCGCCTGCCGTTGGCCGACGCGTACGACGACACCGACGTGGCCCCGCTGCTACCGCTGGCCTCGCCGGAAGCGTAGCCGCCAGGTCGCAACACCTACTTCTGGCGCTGCTGCATCTCGGCAGCCATTTTGCGCTGGTTGGCGATGAATTGCTTGAATTTGACGGGGCCGAGGGTCTGCTGCAACTCGCGCTGGGAGGCGGCGTTGATGCGCTTTTGTTCGGCCAGCAGCTGCGGCGACTGGGGCGGGAATTTCTCCTTGGCGGCGTTGGCCTGCGTCACGGTATTGCTGAGGATGCTGCGCACCCGGCCGGTTTGCTCGGGCGTGAGCTGGAGGTCGGTGGCCATCACATCGGCGAGGTCGCGGGCGGCGGTGGGCGGCGTGGGCGAGTCGGCGGTACGCACGGTTTCGACCACGGGCGCAGTCTTGTCGCGGTGATGGAAGATGGAGCAGCTGCCAAAAATCAGGCTGGCGGACAGCAGCAGCGGCAAACGGAGGGGAGAAGTAAGCATAAGAAAAAGCCGGTTTTGGCCGGCTAAACCCTTATACGGCGATGGACACCCAAACAGCTATTGTGGCACAAACCAGGGCCGTTTGAGCGGGGTACCCTGGCGGAGACGCCGTTCTATCTTGGGCCGCCGGCGGGCGAGCTTTTGGCGTTGCCACTCAGAGGACAACAGCAGCTGAGTCTGCTCATTGGTGCGCCGCTCGATACTGCGCAGTTGGTCGCGGCGCGGCTGGCCGTGCAGCTTGCGGGCCTGCAGGCGCAACACCTGGCGCTCCCGTAGCAGGCTGTCGAGCCGGACCAGGTGGTTGGTGCGTTCCAGATTGTATAGGAAGCGGTTAACCCCGCCGTTGCAGTTGCCGAACAATAGTATTGCTACCAATGGCAACAGGCACAGATAGGGCAGCGGCGGGCGGCGTTTCATCTATTCAAACATACGGTAAAATGCGCATGAACAGAAAGTTAACCCGCGTCCACCTTAGCGCCGGAACATGGTTAGAATTGTCATGCCGTCAACCTGGATATTATGCACCGGCGTACCAAATTGCGGCTCATACGGCCCGGGGTGCCAGCGGTAGATTCCCAGAAAGTATTGGGCCTGCGCGTGGGGTACGAAGCGCAGCCGGGCGCGCTGGGCGGCCGGGAGTAGCAGCGAATTGTTGTGCAGGACTATTTTCTGGGGCAGCGTGTCGCTGACGGCCACGGTGGCGCTGGAGTCGTGGGCCAGCACCCATGCCAGCCCGTCGCGGCCCGATACGCCCCAGTAGTCGCGCTCGAACAGGCGTTGCGCTACCCGTCCGGGCAGGAAGCTGAAGTAGCCGTACTGGTACGGGTGGTCGTGCACCTGCCGGAAGACTGTGTGCATCACCCCCAAAGCCAGCAGCCCGCCAGTGAGCCAACCCACGCGCCGGCCCACCGAAGCCGGCGGAACTTCCTGCCAGGCGCGCACCCCCGCTCGCAGCCCGCGCAGCGCCAGTAACACAAAGGCCGGATAGATGAAATAAACATGCCGCCAGCCATCATATACTACTGATTGAATGGCAACTATCACCACCAATGGCCCCAGCAGCCAAGCTCCGAACAGCAGGTCCTGCCGGTTGGTGGTATGGCGCAACCAGGCGGTGGGGCGGGCCAACAGCCCGCGCAGCACCGCCCAGGCCCCACCCACGGCCAGCGCCGTGTAGGCCACCGGCGTGGTTACCAGCAGCCACACAGACAGGTAGTGCCACGGCAGCCGCTGGCAGGATATCAGTTCGCGCAGGTAAAACACCTTCATCGTCTGCCGGTAGCGCCGGAAACTGCCGAAACACGCCCAGAACCGGGACACCGGCGCTTCCCACAAAAACGGCCAGAACAGCACCACTAGCGGCGCCAGCGCCCCCAGGTACCACGTCCCGGCCCGCAGCAGTGCCTCCCGCCGCGCCGGCCGTGCCCACATCTCCAGCGCCCCGAAAGCCACGGTGAGGCCCGGCAGCAGAATGCCCATGGTGCGCACATCGGTGGCCAGGGCGCAGACCAGCGCGTGGAGCAGCGCGCCGCGCACCGTGGGCCGGTGCAGCAAGCGCGTGAGTGTGAGCACGGCCAGCGCAAACAGGCTCAGGAACACAATGTCCTTGTAGTTGTAAAACGCCTCGGCGAAGATGCGTGGCGAGAGCACCAGCAGCGCCGCGCCCACCAGCCCCCAGCGCCAGCTGGCAAACCGCGCCCGCCCCAGCCGGTACACCGCCCACACGCCGGCCACGAATACGCCGAAGGTGAGCAGGTGCCGCATCCAGCCGGCTCCGCGCGGGTCGTGGCGGAAAAAGACGATTTCCAGCCCCGCCAGCAGCATCTGGAATATTGGACCGTGGTCGGCGTCGCCGTGGGTGGCCAGCTCGTGGATGCCAGCGAAATGGCCGGCGGCCAGCACCTGCGGGGCCAGCAGCTGAGCCACGTAGCGCAGGCTCATGTAGCCCACCATGCGGTCGGCGCGCTCGTCCCAGCCCATGCCGTAGTCGCGCACCAGCAGCGGGCCGAGCAGTAATAAAATCCCGAAAAACAGGCCGGTTGCAATCCGCCGTTTTGTATTGTCAATCTTCCCCATGAAGTGCCTGAAATCGACCCCAAAGGTAGCTTCCGGCGCGGGGCGTCAGGCCAGGGCCGCAGCTTGGGATTCCACGGCACGGCCGGCTTTCAGGCCCTGGGCTGTGAAGTGCGCCAGTGCCATGATGGTGAGCATGGGGTTCACGCCGCTGCACGCGGGGAACGCCGAGGCATCGGCCACGAAGAGGTTTTGCACCTCCACGGTTTCGCCGTTGAGCCTGAGGGGGTGCGTGGCGGCGTCGCCGCCCATGCGGCAGGTGCTCATCTGGTGGGCGCTGTAGAGGCCGAACTGGTTGGGCTTCCAACTCAGGTGGGGCAGCTTGTCGAGCACTTCGGGGTTCTGCAAAACGCCATCTTTAGCGTGCAGCGTGGGCAGGGTGCCGTGAGGCAGGTACACTGTTGAGGCCCCGGCCGCGACGTGGATTTGGGCGGCGGCACGCACGCCTTCCAGCAGGTTGGCGCGGTCGAAATCCGACAGCGTGTAGTCAATCAGCGGCGCGCCGTTTTTGTCGATGCTGACCCGGCCGCCGTCGCGGTCGCGGGTGAGCACAATGAACGAGCCGAGGTGGTCGGCATCGCGCAGCAGCTCGTGATGCTGCTTGCCGGATAGCCAGGGCAGCACCATGCTCAGCAGGCCGGGGTGGGTGGGGGGCGTTTCGAGCTTCGCGCCGAAATTGGTACCGTGCAGCTGGGTGTAGGTGTCGTTCACCACGCTCATGCTGGGGCCGTGCCAGGAATTCATGGCCTGCGGGTAGCGCGCGCCCACCACCACCGTGGGGTGCAGGTGCAGGTGGCGGCCCAAGTGCGGGTGCTTCAGGCCGGAGCGCAGCAGCAGCGCGGGTGTTTGAATGGCCCCGCCGGCCACTACCACGCGTTTGGCCTTCACCGTGATTTGTACTTGACGGCCGTCGGCGGTGGTGTGCACGGCGGCTGCACCGGTGGCGCGGCCCTGGCTGATGGTCACGCGGTCGACTTTGGTGTCGGCCAGAATGCGGGCCCCGTGCTCGAAAGCAGTAAGCAAATACGTGTTTAGCGTGCCTTGCTTGATGCCGTGGGCGTCGCCCAGCGTGGTGTAGCCGAGGCTGCGGAAGTGGCTATCTGAGTCAGTCAGGCCCTTTTCGTTGCGCGGAATCAGTTTCACTTCCTGGCCCAGCTTGGTCGAGCCGTCCCAGAGGGCCTGGTTCTGGCCGTTGTGGCGCGTGTAGTTGGTGTTCACGCCAATGGTGCGGGCCACGGCGTTGAGGCTTTCCTTGAACTCCAGCGTGGTGAAATGAGGCGCGTTGTGCTCGCGGGCCCATTCCTGCAGCACGTAGTCGGGGGTGCGGAAAGCGCCGGCCCAGTTTACGGTGGTGCCCCCGCCCAGGCAGGAGCCGGCCAGAATGCCGATGCTGCCGTCTTGGGTTGAGAGGGTGCCTTTGGCGTCGTAGAGCGTGCCCAGCATGTCTACTTCGCGCTGCGTGAAGTCGCAGCCGTGGCAATAGGGGCCTTTTTCGATGACCAGCACATCAAAGCCGGCTTCGGCCAGCTCGCCAGCCATCACACCACCGCCTGCCCCGCTGCCGATTACCAGCACGTCGCACTCATACGTGGTGCTTTCGGTGGGGTGTAGGGTGCGGATGGGCTTGGGCGAATCCACCGGTTTTTCATCGGGGCCGGGGTAGCCGAGGCGACCCCATGCGGCCGGTACTTCGGCCATGCTGCCGCCGTAGTACAGCAGCGTGCACAGCTTGCGCAATGCGTTGAAGCCCTTGCGCAACTGCGGCACGTTGCTGGCGGCCCAGCTTTGCAGCAGCTGCTCGCGCTGGGCCGGTTCCAGCTTGCGGAAAGGTTTCAGGGGGCCAAACCAGGTAAGGCCCAGCAGCGGCTTCTCCATGAGGTCGAGCAGCTGGCCGAACTCGTTCTGCGCGCCCTCCGGCTGTTCGCGGATGGCTTCCTGCAACTTGTCCAGATTCAGACCAGTGGAGCCGGCGGGGCTGCCATCGGGTAGGGCGGGGATGAAGGTGTCGGCCAGGGCTAAGAGGACAGCGGAGCGGGCGGGCGTAAGCGAAAACATGCGGCGGGAATTTTGGATGGTAAAAGGTAAGGGTTTTTCCGCTAAGTGTTAGGCGTGCCGAGTAGTTTTTGAGGTGAAAGGGTGTGGGGGTAGCAAAAAAGAACGTCATGCTTCGACTGCGCTCAGCATGACGTTCTGACGGCGACCTTTGCACTCCCAAGACACCCTACACCCCATGCCCAAGCTCCTCCAAACGCCCGAAACCACGTACTGCGTCCACTTCCAGGACTGCGACATGCTGGGCCACCTCAACAACGCCCGCTACCTCGATTACTTCCTCAACGCCCGCGAAGACCACACCACTGAGCATTACCAGTTGAACATGGGCGAAATAGCCCGCGAGCAGAAGGCCGGCTGGGTCATCACCAAGCACCACATCAGCTACCTCAAGCCGGCGCGGCAGGGCGTGCGGGTCCGCATCCTGAGCCAGCTCATTCACTTCGATAATTCCAACCTGGTGCTCGAAATGCAGATGCGCAGCGAGGACGGCCAGCGCCTGCTGGCCCTGCTGTGGTCGGAAATGACCTTCGTGAGCATGCCCGCCGGCACCCGCACCGACCACTCCAACGCCATGATGGACCTGCTCGACGACCTCGACGTGGAAAGCGTGAGCTACGACCCCGACGGCTTCGATGAGCGCGTGAAAGAGGTGCGCCAGGAGCTAAAGAAGCTGCGGCGGGAAGGGTGAGTTGAGCTAATAGTTGGGGGCGTCTGTCATCCTGAGCGCAGCGAAGGACCTTATCACGACTGAACGACTTGCATTAAATAATGATGCTGCTTGTTCAGTCGTGATAAGGTCCTTCGCTGCGCTCAGGATGACAGAAGGCGCTAGTGGGACGAAGCCCTACCCCCCAAACGAGTTGTCCTTTTCGTTGGCATCCATGAAGATGCCGCCGTCCAGCTTCACCGATTTCACGGCTTTGGGCACGGTGATGGTGGCTTGCTTCTGGTTGGCCTGCCACACGGCGGGCGACTGGTGCAACGTGGCTTTGGTGCCGTCGGTGTACTCCACGTTCATGTCGAAGGGCACGGCAAAGCCGCCGATGTTTTGCACGGTGACGGTGCTGCCGCTGGCCGTCACGGCCAGGTCGATGTAGTTGTTGGTGAAGAACCAGTTGTTGAAAAACCAGTTCAAATCCTGGCCGCTGGCGCTACTCATCGAGTTGAAATAATCCCACGGAATGGGGTGCTTGCCGTGCCAGCGGTCCATGTATTCGTGCAGGCTTTTCTTGAAGAGGGCATCGCCGAGCATGTCTTTCAGGGCCAGGTAGCTGAGGGAGGGCTTGCCGTAGGCGTTGTTGCCGTAGCCGGCGCGCAGCTCGCTGCTGGGCGTGATGATGGGCAGGTCCTCGGCGGTGGCGCGGTCGTTAATCCAGCGGTTCACGCGGAACATTTTGTAGAGCTTGTCGGCGGCCTCCACACCGTTTTCGGTGCGGCCGATGAGCAGCTCGAACGTGGTGGCCCAGCCCTCGTCCATGTAGGCGTAACGGCTTTCGTTGATGCCCATGTAGAAGGGGAAATAGGTGTGCGCGATTTCGTGGTCCTGCACAAACTGCGCAAACTTGGGGTCCTTCTGCGGGCTGTCGTTCACCATCATTGGGTATTCCATGTCGGCAAAGCCCTGGAACGCCGTCATTTTGGGGAAGGGGTAGGCCACGCCGGGCCAGTTATTGGGGTTCGAGAACCAGCCCAGTGCGTACTGCGCATTCTTCACCGACTGCCGAAAATCCACCGTCGAGTCGGCGTAGGCGGCCTGCACGCTGGTGCGGCGTTTGGCTTTGGCATCCACAATCACGCTGGCGGCGTCCCATACGTAATGGTCGCTCAGGCCAAAAGTCACGTCGGAAATCTCCTTCGCGGCCCACACCCAGGTGTTCGTGGGCTGCTGGGCGGTGATGCTCTTTTTGGCCAAATCTGCGGCGGTGGCAATGTGCAGCACTGCGTCGCTGGTCATCGACTGCTTGAGGCGCTTGGCAGCTGGCTTCTGGAGCACCTGGTCAGGGTTTTGCAGGGTGCCGGTGGCCCACACGATGTAGTTGGCCGGAGCCTGCACGCGCAGGGTGTAGTCGTTGAAATCGTTGTAGAACTCTTTGCTGTCGACGAAGGGTAGGCGGTCCCAGCCGTTGTAATCGTCGTACACGGCCACGCGGGGGTAGAAGTAGGCCAGGAAAAAAGTGGTGGGGTCAATCATGCCCTCGCGGCCGCTTTCCACCGAAATAGGAAAGTGCCAGGCCACGGCAAACTTCACCGAATCGTGCGGGGCCAGGGGGCGGGGCAGGCGCACGCCCGGCGCGGTGCCCAGGTTTTGGGGCATGGCCTTGAGCTGGCCGGCCACCCGGAAAGTGTCGATGACCACCCCGGAGGTGAGGTAATCGGCCGAGGCGTCGCCGTCGCGGGAGGCGCCGGGCTTGTGAATATTCTGGATGATGCGCAGCACCACCTGTTTCAGCGTGTCGGGGCTGTTGTTGGTGTAGGTGATGGTTTCGCGGCCGCGGATGTCGCGGGCCGGCGGGGCGGCCTGCACGGTAATGTCGTAGCGGGCGCGGTTTTGCCAGTACCTGGGGCCGGGGCGGCCGTCGGGGCTGCGGGTTCCTTTGTTGAATGCCGCTTTGATGTCGCGCGGCATGTAAAGCGGCTGCGTTTGCGCGGCGGCCGTGTCGGCGAGTCCGGCGAGCAGCAGGAGTGTTAGGAGTGGTTTATTCATAGCAAAGACAGACGGGGTTAGCGAAAGAGCGTTGCAAAGATGTAGCGTGGACTCTGCGAGTCCGCGCCCGAGCGCACGTTCTGACGCCGCGCGGACTCACAGAGTCCACACTACGGTTCCCGTCGATGCAATGGCCCCATTCAGCGGCATAACCTCGGGCCACATCTTTTGTCCGAATAAACCCTACCCTGTGGCGCGTACTTTTCCCGTCTAAAGCTCCAGTATGCCCGTTCCAAATCCCTTGCCGACCCGCACAAAGCCGTTGAAAACAGCCTGGTTCAGCACCCTTTTTTTGCTGTTGGCGCTGGCCCCCGCCCACGCCCAAAGCACCGTCGTGAAAGAAGACAGCATGGCCGTGGACACCACCGTGGCCCGCGACGATTCCTACCGCCTCGAAGTGGGCTACACCACGCTCAGCAGCATTTCGGGGCAGGTGCGCAAGGTGTTTGATACCCGGGGCCTGGCCGAAGAGCTGCCCGATGTGGTGGAGAATCTGAAAGCCATTCAGTACACCCTCAAGCAGAAGGGCGAGGTGGTCGACATCAAGCAATTGCAAATGTGCCAGCTCATGCTGGTGACGCTGCAGGACGAGCTGGCCGACTGGCGCACCAGCCTGGCCGAAGCCCACACGCAGCTGGCCGCCATGCAGGCCCGGCTCAAAACCATTGCCCCGCCGCCCCCGCGCGCCGCCCACCCCGATGCCACCACCCTGGCCCTGGAACGCTCCGATTCGGCCCTGCTGGCGCGGCAGCAGCGCATCGGCGGTTTGCTGGCCAAGCGGTTTCTGAAAGTGAAGCAGCTGCAAACGCAGGTGGCCGCCAGCTACATCCAGGGCATGGAATTGCAGGACGAGGTGGGCGACCAGCTGCGCCGCTACGGCCGCACCACCGCCAAGCTCAACTACCCGCCACTTTGGGAAGCGCAGGCCACGCCCAAGCTGCCCGCCGACCCCAAAGCCCGCAAAGCCGGCCAGTACCGCCGCGAAATCATCAACTTCTACTTCGCTAACAATTGGGACAACTGGGCCTACATGGCCCTCATCGGGCTGGTGTTCTATGGCTGGGTGTCCTTCAACTACCGCCGGGCCAAAAAACAGGAATTGGTGCTCACCGAGCCCTTCCGCTACCTGCGGCCCGGGCCCATTGCGGCCACGCTGGTAGTGATGTTCAGCCTGGCGCCGGCCCTGGAGCTGCACCCGCCGCCCGTGTACCTAGCGGTGCTGCAGCTGTTGCTGCTGGTGGCCCTCACGGCCGTGTTTGCCCGGAGCTGGCCGCGTCGGCTGTTTTTGTACTGGCTGGGGCTGGTGGCATTTTTCGTGTGGCTGTCGGTGACGAATGCCAACGCTGCTACCGGCCTGGGCGCGCGCTGGGGACTGCTGGGGCTCAATGCGCTGGCGGTGGGTGTGGGCGCGCTGCTGCTGTGGCGGCTACGCGACACGCTGGCCCAGATGCGGTTTTTGCTACCCATCACCTGGCTGTTCATCGGGCTCAATGGCCTGGCCATCATCTGCAACGCGGTGGGCAAGTTGAGCTTGGCCAAAATGTTCAGCACGGCGGCCATTTTCGGGCTCACGCAGGGCATTGGGCTGGCCGTATTCATCGAGGCGTTCACTGAGGCCTTCCACCTCCAAATCCTGTGCAGCCGGGGCAGCGAGGGTGGCACGGCGGCCTTCGACTACGACAAAATCGAGCCCCAGCTCATGCGCCTGCTCACGGTGCTGGCGGGCGCGCTGTGGCTGGTGGTATTCACCTCCAACCTGAACCTGTACAACCTCATCTACGGCCTGTTCGAGCATTTTCTGACGGCCCCGCACACCATCGGCAGCACCGTTTTCACGTTTGGCAACATCGGGCTGTTCTTCCTCATTCTCTACATTTCGGCGCTGCTGCAACGGTACATCGGCTACTTCTTCGGCGAGGTGGGCGACGATGATTCCGAGGCCCGCAAGCGCGGCTCGTGGCTGGTGGCGCTGCGGCTGCTGCTGGTGCTGGTGGGCTTTGCGCTGGCCACGGCCGCCACGGGCTTGCCCCTGAGCAAAATCGCCATCGTATTCGGGGCGCTCAGCGTGGGCATCGGCCTGGGCTTGCAGAGCATTGTGAATAACCTCGTGTCGGGCATTATCCTGATTTTCGAGCGGCCGTTTCACGTCGGCGATTTCATCGAAGTGGCCGGCAAATCGGGCCGGGTGCAGGACATCGGCATCCGGTCCAGCAAGCTCACCTCCGTCACGGGCTCCGAAATCATTGTGCCCAACGGCGACCTGCTCTCCAACCACGTCATCAACTGGACGCGCACCAACGACCACATCCGCACGGACCTCTCGCTGAAGATGACTTCCGGCACCGACGACCTCCAGACCAACCTCCAGAAGGCCCGCGAGCTCATCCAGGAAGAAATCAAAACCAGCCCCTACACCATGCACAACCTGCCGCCCGAAATCCTGCTCAGCAGCATCAACGGCCAGGTGTACGAGTTGAAAGTGCTGTTTTGGATTACCAACATCCGGCAGGAGCAGCTCACCAAAAGCGAGATTCTGGCGGGGATTTACCGGCGATTTACGGCGGAGGGATTAACGCTGAGCTAGACCCGCCCCAACTATTGCGTCGCTATACCCCTGCCACCCTGCCCGCGCCACGCGCACCGGTTAGGCCCCGTTCCTACAATCGGCCAAAAATGCCGCCTACAGGGATGTTGCGCAGCAGAGTGCAGGAGGGTTGTGGGGCGAAAAACCTGGTGCTTGCGTCTCTCCATCGGCCCGCGTCCCCTTATGAAACCGTTCTATTTGCCGGCCCTGCTGCTTTGTGCCCTCGGCCCCGCCGCCCACGCGCAGGAAGACCGGGGCTTCAAAGTCTACCAGTTTCCGGCCAACATGATTCCGCGCATCGACGGCAAGGCCGACGACTGGGCCACGTTTCCGAAGGAGTATATTGTGGGCACCGACCAGCTGCGCGACGACTCCGGCCACTACCCCAAAGCCGATTCCACCAACCTCGACGTGAAGGTGCGCGTGGCCTGGGTAGCGGGCCTGAACCGGCTCTATTTTCTCTACGAAGCCTACGACAACTACTGGGATTTCAGCCTGCCGGGCCTGCACAACGACACCTTTGAAATTGTGGTGGACGGCGACCTTTCCGGCGGTCCGCTCATTGCCGAGCAGCACCCCAACCAGGAACTGCCGCTGATGGAGCGCTACTTCGCCTTCCACGGCGTGCACGCGCAGAACTACCACATTTTCATGCCTGCCGAGGGTAAAGACTGGTGCCTGGCTTGGGGTGCGCAGCCCTGGATTAAAAACCTGCCCTACTCGAACATCGCCTACAGCTACGATTTCAAACCCGGCCAACCCGGCAAGCTCACGGCCGAGTTCTGGATTACGCCCTTCGACTACGCCGGGGCCGAGGGCCCGGCCCGCGCCGTGGAATCGGTGCTGACGGAGGGCAAGAAAATTGGCCTCACCTGGGCCGTGATTGACTACGACGACGTGGCCGACGAAAGCAAAAAAGGCTTCTGGAACCTGTCGAAGAACCACAAGATGTACGGCAATTCCAGCCTGGGTACCGTCTTCACGCTGCTGCCGCTGGCCGAGCAATACCTGCCGAAACTAGCGGCGCAATGGTCCTTCCGCGTCACCGACATGGCCCACCGTCAGGTAACCTTCCTCGACGAAAGCCGTGGCCCCATCAAGCGCTGGCACTGGGACTTCGGCGATGGAACCACCTCCACCGAGCCCAGCCCCGTGCACCGCTATAAAGACGCTGGCAAGTACCTCGTAGTGCTGGACGTGGACGGCCCGGCCGGCAAAGCCCGCATGGCCAAAGTGTGGGACGTGGCCGTGAAGTGAAAAGATGAACGCGCGCCAGCGGGAGGAATCTTGATGTAGAGACGCATACTTGCGTCTCGTCGTTGGACGGCAGCCGTTGGGTAAGACTTACCAATTTCGTTCAACGACGAGACGCAAGTATGCGTCTCTACCTCGTTCAATACCCTGATTAGCGCGCCATAATGGCCAGCACAGGCGCTATCAATAGCCGGGAACCAGCAGCATCCAAATGCAGTCCGTCGGCGGTCATGGTGTTGATGTCGAGGCCCGGCGTTTGGTAGCCGTTCACGAAGAGGGAGTGGGTGCGTTTTGCCACCTTTTGGAAGGCGGTGCTCATGGCGCGGACCCGCTCGTTGCCGCCCTGGTACTTGGGCAGGGCTTCGGCTTTCGTGCCGTAGGGCGGCGGGGAGATGATGATAATGCGGGCCTGGCGGATGGCGGGGTAGGGGCAGGTTTTGATTTTGTGGAGGAGGGTTTCCAGGTTCGCCGGGACTTCTTTTTGGCGGTCGGCAAAAACGGCTTTGCTGTCGTTGGTGCCCAGTTCCAGCACCACGAAATCGAACGGCTGGTCCTTGGTGAACTCGGCGGCTTTGCGCAGGTTTTCGTCGATGACCAGCAGCGAATTCAAGGTGCTGTCGCCGTTGTTCACGAACCCGATGGTGCGGCCTGATTTGCTGATATTGAAGACCTGCGCGCGGGGCAGGGCCAACTCCAGCTGCTTGGGCCAGCTGTGCGGAAACGTACCGTTGCTGTCGCCCAGGGTAAAGATGTTGAGGGCCTTGTCCGACGCCACCGGGGTTTGCGCGGGCAGCAGGGCCGGCAGGAGCAACAGAAACAGGAGAAGCTTTTTCATATCGGGAGATACTGGTGGGGTAAGGTTGGCCTAGCTTATTTAACCGTTATTTTGGCTTTTGGAAACCGGTGGAATCAAGTTTCATTTCAGTCAAAATAATTTCACGACATGTCGCCATTATTCCGGACGAGTTACGCTTTAGTAATGGCCCTGCTCGTTGGTTGTGCGCCTGAACATCCACAAGAGGAAGCAGTAATTAATCAAACTAAAACATACGACTTAGGTACCGTTTCAATTACGATTCCTGAAGTCTGGAAATCGACCGATTATACCAATTTGGATTCAGTGCCGACGCGTAAGTACAAACGGTTTCTTTTCCTAAATACGGCTTCTCGGGATACCGTGCGCGAGACGCTTGTGGTGATGATTGATGAACGTGAAGGAATTAAGCACGTCGATAAAGCGGCCACGGAAATGGTGAAAAATTTCAGTGTGCCAAATCAGATGCAACTGCTTGCATCTCATGATACGCTACTTCATAACGGAAATTTGGCAATAGTAGAATCGACTTGCCGTAATCTGGAATTACGATTGGACTTAGCAATAACCTGTGCGTTTTATAAAAAAGAGAATAAGATGATTAGTCTGATGGGCATGGCTGTGAGCCATCCTGGAACTACTGACAAGAATACCCGAGCCATGTTTCGGCAGATGATTAATTCAATCAAGTGGCAATAAGTAAATACTCAACTATCCACCTGCACCGAGCTCTCGTTGCTGCAAATACGGGTACTGCTTGAGGAGCTAGATAACCTCAGCGCCGGCCAGCAGGAGCAGCTACATCCCACAAAAACGGCCCGTCTGGAATTTCCAGACGGGCCGTTTCAATCACAGAAAATCGACTGCTACTCCACCGTCACGCGCTGCGTAGCGGCGGCGTTGCCATCGGCCTGCACGCTGAGCAGGTAAAGGCCAGCGGCCATGCTGGCGATGGGTACGGCCACGCCGCTGCCCCGGAAGGTATCGGTGAGGACGGCTTGGCCCAGGGCGTTGCGCAGGGTGTAGGTGGCGGCGGTGGCAGGGTTGGCGAGCTGCACTTGCAGGGCCTGGCCGGTGCCCACGGGGTTGGGGTACACCGAAAACTGCTGGGCCGCCGTGGCCGATTTCGTGCCCGTTACTGTCGTGTAGAAGTTTCCGCCGTAGTCGCGGGCATGGTCGCGCCACACGGTGTGGTAATGAATCTGGCTCTGGTACACGATGCCACCCTGGCACACAAACTCAATCCAGACGTTGGGGCCGTCGATGCGCACGTAGTCGCCTTGTGCGGTGAAGTTGCCGGTGCCGGAGTAGGCGATGTAGGTGCCGGCCAGCTGGTTGGTGTAGATGGCCATGAGGCTGGCGGCGGTGGCATCGTCGGAATCCTGCACCCAGGGGCGCATGGCTTCCACCACCAGTTGCTGCTGGGCGGTGGTGAGGGTGCTCACGGCCAGCCCCACTTTGGTGGCCGGAAACTGGCCGTTGCCGTTCGGCCCCAGCACCACGTCGCTGAACGTGGTGCTGAGCTTGGCCGTGGTTTTCTGAGCGGTGGTGAGGCTGTTGAGCATGGCCAGCATGGCCGAGCCTTCGTTGGAAAGCGGCGCGCACACCGTGCCGGTGGGCAGCACGTTGGCATTGGCCGTGGTGAAGGTGAGGGGCTCCACGCCCTCAAACTTGGGTGAAGCCCCGGTGACGGTGCCATTGCCATAGGTGATGTTGGTGGCCAGGTGGTGGCCGCCGAATTGCAGCATCCAGGTGCCGGTGGTGCTGGGCGTGCCCAGGAAGGCGATGAGGTATACGCCGCTGCCGTAGGCCGAGCCGCCACCGTTGGCCGCCAGGTTGTCGTCGGCCGCCCGGATTTGCTGAATCTCATTGTAGCCATCGCCGGCCACGGTGCCGGTGGCGGCCTGCACCACGGCCATCGCGGCGGCCTGCTGGGTGGCGTTGAGGGCATCAAGCCGCAGACCGATGCGGTTGGTGGAGTTCACTGGTAGATTCGACCATTTGGTGACGGTGGTCGAGTTGAAGGCCTGGAGCAGCGTGGCCTGCTGGGCCGTGCTGAGCGTGGCAATGAAGGCGTTGGCGGCGTTCACCACGTCGGTGACGGTGGCGGCGGTGCCTTTGGTGCCTTTCAGGGTTTTGGCGGCAGCAGGCAACCGCAGGGCGGTGGGCGCGGCCGGGGCTGAGGGCGCGAAGAAGTCCGCGACCCGGTTCAGGGCCGGGGAGGCGAATAGCAGGGGCGCTGCCAGTAGGAATTTGTTCATGATAAGGCGAGGTAAAAAGTGGACGATGAGAAGTAGGGGCGGGGCTTGCACCCGCCCGGGTGTGCGAGCCGATTCAACGATTCCGAAGGCGGGCGGGGACAAGCCCCGCCCCTACAAGCTGACGGAAGTCTTGCGCTGCTGCCAGTAGCTGCCAATAGCCGCCACGGCCAATGCCGCCAGCAGCCACGGCGCGCAGTGCGCCACGCGGCTCACCAGCGCCGCCAGCGGGTTGGCCTGAGCCGAAGTGCGCTCCACAATCCAGGCCAGGGCAGCCACGGCGGCGAGAATGGCTCCGCCCACGCGCACAGCGGCGTAGCTGGGCGTGCGGCTCAGCAAAATCAGCCACGGCACGGTGAGGGCGATGACGAACAGCTGCATCAATTCAATGCCCAAATTGAAGCCCAGAATGCTGAGGGCCATGGGGCCGGCCGGCAGGTGCAGCTCGGCCAGCGTGCTGGCAAACGCCAGCCCATGCACCAGCCCAAAACCCGCCGCCACCCACGCCTCGCGCCCCGGAAACAACGGCCGCAGCGCGTGCGCCGCCGACACGAGAATGGACACCGCAATCAGAATCTCGACGGGCTGACTCGGCAGCCGCAGCCAGCCCAGCGCCCCGGCCAGCAGCGTGAGCGAGTGCCCCAGCGTGAAGGCCGTCACCACGCGTAGCAGCCGAACCAGACTGTAGCGCACCCCGCCAAACCGGCCCCAGCGCCGGCCCTTGGTGAGCAGCAGCGGCGCGGGCAACAGCAGCACCAGCAGAAACAGCAGGTGGTCGGTGCCTTCGGCAATGTGGCGCACGCCCAGGCCCACCATGCCCCGAAAGCCCGCCCACCAGCTGCCCGCAGCCTGGTTGATGACCAGCGGCGGAATGAAATTGTCGCGCACATCGAGCCGGATAATGCCGACTTCGCTGGGCGTGTCCGCGCCCACGCGGCCGGTTTCCCAGTCGCGGCGGACGGACACCAACGCAACGTGCGTTACGACCTGGTGCACGATGACATCGTAAAAAAACGTGAAGGCGCGGGGCGTTTCGCCGGCGGCCGGCGTAAGCCAGAGGTGGGCCGTGAGCTGCTGGAAGGGGCCGGTATTGGTTTGCTCGGCGGCGTGCACGCTCAGGTCGCGCACGGCCACGGTCCAGGCGTTGCCGTCGGGGCTCATAGGGCGGACGTGCTGGGCGAGGTACTCGCGCAGCGCGGGGCCGAGGCGGGCCACCAGGGTTTCGGGGTGCCGGGCCACGTCGTGGCCGAAGGCGGCTTGCAACTCGCCCAGCGGCAGCTGCAATTCGGCCCCCACGCCGGTGGGGTGCAGGTCGAGCAGCACCACCGAGTTGGGCATGGGGTGGGCGCTGGCGGCGGCTACGCTCAGCCAGGCTACCAACGCCCACAAGCTTGGCCGCCGCAGCCGCAGGAAACAACACAGAAAACGTTGCCGGACCATGTGATTGGGGAGCTTATCAGAAGGAAGAATTGCCCAAAAATCCCGCAGCCTGGCTGCTGCCCAAAACGTATTCGTCCGTTTGCCCGCTAGTCCCGACGAGTGCCGCCCTGCAGCCGACCGCATCAAAATGGCTTCACTGCCAGCAGGTTTGTTGGCGAGCTGGTGGCATGAACGGCGCAGCCTTGTCGCCACTGCGAGGCTAAAGCCGGCTGAGACTGTATTTTTACCAACCCGCAAGGCGGTCGGAAGCTATTGAACCGGTGATTTTCAGAAAGCGCATATCTTATCTGACCTTGCTGCGTAGTAGGGCAGTTCTTACTATTCGTTTCTGTTTGCCTCAACGGCACCGCCGCGTTCAAGGCTGTCTATTAGTATGATTCATATCGTGTACATGAGCCGGGCGGTGCGCCCGCTCTCCGACCAGGATTTGCAGGTGTTGCTCGACCAGTGCCGCCGCGACAACGCCGCGCGCAACGTCACGGGCGTGCTGTTCTACAGCCACGGCAACATCGCCCAGCTCATCGAAGGCGAAAAAGAGGTGCTGGAACCGCTGTTCGAAGTCATCTCGCGCGACGGCCGGCACTCCAACGTGGTGAAGCTGGTGGACAAGCCCATCAGTGCCCGCAGCTTTGAGGACTGGTCGATGGCTTTTCACCCCATCGAGCCCAGTGGTTTCGAGGCCCTGCAGGGCTTTCTGCTGCCCCATCACCTGCCGCCGCCGCCCAGTTCGCTCAGTATTGCCGACGCCATGCTGGTTGACCTGGTGAAGCTGGCCGTGTTCGGGGCCAACGTCGCCCCGGTCCCCGCCGATGCGTAGCGGACGCCAGAAAATGGGCGCCCCGCTGTCGGATGCATCTTTGCTGGTGCGGCGCGTTCCTTGTTCTCTTTCGCTTTGAGCCATGCATGAGCACCAGCTACAAGATATTCTGCGGCACATGCCGGCCGGTGTGGCCACGCTGCAGGGCGAAGCGTTGCGCTTTGGCTTCGTGAACGAAACCATGCAAAACGTGCTGGGCGCGTCCGTGCAGGAAGGCCAGGCCGTGGCCGAGCATCCCGGCACCATTCCCGCCGATTTGCTGGAAGTGATGCAACAGGTGTTCCGCTCGGGCCGGCCCTACGTGGCCAAGGCTTACGGCATTCCGCTGCCCGCTTCTGATGGCCAGCCGCCCACGCCGCGCTACTTCGACATTGCCCTGGAACCGGTGCGCGAGGGCGACGGGCCCGTGAGCGGCCTGCTGCTGTTTGCCGTGGACGTGACGGTGCAGGAGGAAGCCCGGCAGAAGGCCCACCACTTGTCCATCGAAACCCGCCGCCTCGACACGCGCCTGCGGGTGCTCACCGAAACGGTGCCCCAAATCACCTTCACGGTGGATGCTGCCGGCAAGTACGAATATGTGAGCCCGCAGTGGTACTACTACACCGGGCAGCCGCCCACGGCCGATTTGAACGCCATCTGGCCCCTGCTCATTCACCCCGACGACCGCCTGCGCGTGCTCTACCAGTCCGACTCGGCCCGGGCGGCCGGCATTGGCTGGAGCTACGAGTACCGCCTGCGCCGCCACGACGGCCAGTACCGCTGGCTGCTGAGCCGCGCCCTGCCCGAGCTGCACGGCCCCGACCAGGCCGTGTTCTGGCACGGGGCCCTCACCGAAATCCACGACCAGCGCGAGCTGGCCGAAGCCCTGCGCCGCGGCGAGGCCGAGCTGCGCTTCCTGGCCGACAGCATTCCGGAGCTTATCTGGACGGCCACGGCCGAGGGCTTCATTGATTACTACAACGAATACACCGCCGAATACTCGGGCCTGACCAAGGCCGAACTGGGCCCCACCGGCTGGATAAACCTGCTCGACCCCAGCGAGCAGGCCGGGGCCGCCCGCCGCTGGGTGCACAGCATTGCCACGGGCGAGCCCTACGAGGGCCTGTTCCGGATGCGGCGGCACGATGGGCGCTACCGCTGGCACATCATCCGGGCGCGGCAGCTGGCCGACGAACGCGGCCCGCGCTGGTTTGGGGCCTGCACCGACGTGGACGACCAGCACCGCCTGCGCGAGGTGCTGCAAACCCAGTACGACGAGCTGGCCCGCACCAACCGCGACCTCGATACCTTCGTCTACACGGCCTCGCACGACCTCAAGCAGCCCCTGCTCAACCTGCGCGGCTTGTTTGACGAGCTGCGCCGCACCGCCACCTTCGACGACCCACAGGAAGGCGAAATCGTGGGCATGCTGGACGAGGCGCTGGGCCAGCTCGATGCCACCTTGCAGGAGCTGGCCGCTACCGTGGAGGACCAGCGCGGCCTTTCGGCCACCCCCGAAACGCTGGAGCTGCGCAGCGTGGCCGATGAGGTGCTGCTGGGTCTGCGCACCCAAGTGCAGGAATCCGGGGCCGTCATCGACTTGGATTTTGCGGCGGCGCCTATGCTCACCTACGGCCGGGCCAACCTGCGCTCCATCCTGCACAACCTGTTGAGCAACGCCCTCAAGTTTGCCGACCCCGCGCGGCCGCCGCACATCCAGGTGCGCAGCGGCGTTGCCGAAACCGGCCAGCCCTTCCTCGCGGTGCAGGACAATGGCCTGGGCATGAAACTGCCCAGCCACCGGGCCCCGGTGTTCCAGCCCTTTGCCCGCCAGCACCCGCACATTGCCGGGGCCGGCGTGGGCATGTACCTCGTGCAGCGCATTGTGGCTAGCCGCGGCGGGCACCTGGAGGTAAGCAGCACCGTGGGCGAGGGCACCACCTTCACGGTGCACTGGTTTGGGGCCTGATGCCATAATCTTCTTCAACGAAAGGCATGAAGCGGGCGTAAAGCAAAGGGCCGGGCGCAATCCCGGCCTTTTACTATTTCCGCTATTTCTCTTTCAAAACACTATGAGCATTTTCAGCAGCGACAAACTCAAGGGCAAGAAAATTGCCATCATTGCCACCGACGGCTTCGAGCAGGCCGAGCTCGACGAGCCCAAGAAATACCTCGAAGGCGAGGGCGCCGAAACCCACGTCATCTCCCTCAAAAGCGGCTCCATCAAGGGCTGGGACGGCCCCAAAAAGGACTGGGGCGACAAAGTTGATGTCGACAAAGTCATCACCGACGCGAAGCCGGCCGACTACGACGCCTTGGTGCTGCCCGGCGGCCAGATGAACCCCGATATCCTGCGTATGAACAAGGACGTGGTGGCTTTCGTGAAAGAGTTTGCCGGCTCGGGCAAGGTGCTGGCCGCCATCTGCCACGGCCCGTGGCTGCTGGTGGAGGCCGATGTGGTGCGCGGCAAACGCGTAACCAGCTGGCCCAGCGTGCACACCGACCTCAAAAATGCCGGGGCGCAGTGGGAAGACTCCGAAGTAGTCTGCGACCACGGCCTCATCACCAGCCGCAAACCGGAAGACATTCCGGCCTTCAACAAGAAAATTGTGGAAGAGATGCTGGAGCCCCAGCACGGCGGTCAGAACTAGGGTGGCTTCCATTTTCAGTTGAACAAAAAGACCGTCGTGCCTCTGCATGACGGTCTTTTTTTGTTCGTTGAATTCCAGCAGTTCAAGTTGCTACCGCCAGCCGCCGCCCAGTGCGTGATACAAATCCGTGACGGCTTGGCGCTGCTGTAGTTGGTCGTTCACACCGCTTAGCTGCGCTTGCAGCAGGTTTTGCCGGGCTGTGAGCACCTCGGTGTAGTTGGCGAAACCGGCGCGCAACAGCTCCTGCGTGTATTCGACCGACTTGCGGAGCGACTCCAGCTGCAGGGCCCGCAGACGGGCTTTATCGGCGGCGCTTTGGTAGGAGAAGAGGGCATTGGAAACCTCCTGGCCGGCCACGAACATCGTTTGCTGATAAGTATTGAGGTATTCTTTCTGCAGCGCTTCGGACCGGCGCAGGCGTGCCCGGTTAAGCCCCTGGCTGAAAATGGGCTGCGCCAGGCCACCCACGATGCTGGCGAAAACTGCCGTGGGCGAGAACAAATCCGTGAGCGTGGTGCTGGTCAGGCCGCCATTGGCCGTGATGGTGAAGCTGGGGTAGAAGTAGGCCCGCGCCGCGTTGGTTTGCTCGAAAGTGGACTCGAAGGCAAATTCGGCCTGCTGCACATCGGGACGGTTGCGCAGCAGCTGGCCGGGCACACCGGTGAGCAGGGGCGGGGCCGCGTCCTGAGCGGCCAGCGTGCCGCGGTCGATGGGGCCGGGCGTGCGGCCCAGCAGGGTGGCCAACAGGTTTTCCGTCTCCCGGATGTTGCGTTGCAGGTCCGGAATGGTGACTTCGGCGGCGTAGCGCTGGGCTTCGCTTTGCACCACGGCCGCGCCGGTCACCACGTCGCCTTCCAGCAGCAGGCGCATGGTTTCCACGTCCTTGATGCGGTTCTGCACCGTTTGCTGGGTGATATCGAGCTGGGCATCGAGGGCCAGCAGGGCGTAGTAGTTATCGGCGATGTCGGCGATGAGCTGGGTTTGCACCACGCGGCGGTAGGCCTCGCTCTGGCGCACGGCGGCGGCGTAGGAGCGTTTGGTGCTGCGCAGCTTGCCCCATACATCGGCTTCCCAGCTGCTGCTCAGGCCCAGCAGGTACTGGTGGGCCGTGCCCCCGGTCACCACTGAGGATTGGTCGGTGGTGGTGGTGCCGGTAGTTGTGCCCGTAGTGGTGCCACCGGTTGTGGTGCCGGTAGTCGTCCCGCCGGTGGTAGTGCCTCCCGTGGTGCCTCCGGTGGTTGTTCCACCAGTCGTGGTGCCCGTAGTTGTGCCGGTGGTAGTGGTGCTGCCGCCGGTGCCGGTGCTCACGAAAGCGCCGCCGATGCGCGAGAGGGTGGTGGTGGCCCGGCCGCTCAGGCTGGGCAGGAAAGCAGCGCGGCTCTGGGCCAGCAGGGCCTGGTTTTGCTCGATGCGGGCCAGGGCAACTTGCAGATTGCGGTTGTTGGCGAGGCCTTCGGTGATGAGCTTTTGCAGCTGCGGGTCGGTGAAGAGCTGCTGCCAGGGGCGGGCGGCCAGGGAAGTCGTATCCGTCGTGGCCGCGTCGCGGAAAAGGCCGGTGGTAGCCGTTTCGGGGCGGTTGTAGGGGTGCAGCAGCTGGCAGCCAGCCGCCAGCGCGAGCACAGGAGATAGATACTTGAGAAATTTGCTGGCAGTCATTGCAGTGGAATTAATACTGGTACGCGGGCAGTGGAGCACTGGCAACGCTAGGCCACAGCGGGTTCGGGCTGCGGCTTGTCCTCGGGTTTGTTATCCGGCTTCTTATCCCCATCCTTGGCAGGCGGGCCGCCTTCGGTTTCCTCTTTTTCGAGCTGCTCTTTCGTCTTGGGCGGGCCGCTGATGCTTTCCTGCAAGCCCTCAAACACGAGAAACAGCACGGGGATGAAAAACACCCCGACCAGCGTGCCAAACAGCATGCCGCCGATGGCCCCGGCCCCGATGCTCTTATTG
Source organism: Hymenobacter ruber (assembly GCF_054783255.1). NCBI lineage: Bacteria > Pseudomonadati > Bacteroidota > Cytophagia > Cytophagales > Hymenobacteraceae > Hymenobacter > Hymenobacter ruber. The sequence goes on along the minus strand of NZ_BAAGQX010000002.1, from coordinate 646,137 downwards.
CCATTGGCCCCCGCGCCGCTGGCAAACAGCAGCGGCATCAGCCCGAACACGAAGGCGAACGAAGTCATCAGAATAGGGCGCAGACGGGCTTTGGCCCCTTCAATGGCGGCTTCCAGAATTTCCATGCCGTCGTCGCGGCGGCGGGCCAGCGAGAATTCGATGATGAGAATGGCGTTTTTGGCCAGCAGGCCGATGAGCATAATCACCGAAATCTGCAGGTAGATGTTATTGTCGATGCCGAAAATCTTGGCAAACAAATACGTGCCGCACAAGCCAATCGGAATCGACAGCAGCACTGCGAACGGCAGGATGTAGCTCTCGTACTGCGCGCTCAGCAGCAGGTACACGAACACCAGCGACAGCGCGAAAATGTAGAGCGACTGCTTGCCGCTGCCCTGTTCTTCGCGGCTGATGCCCGAAAACTCATAGCCGTAGCCGGCCGGCAGCTTGGCCGCCACTTCCTGAATGGCAATCAGGGCCTCGCCCGAGCTGCTGCCTTCCTTGGGCGAGCCGTTCACCGAAATGGAGGTGAAGAGGTTGAAGCGCGAGAGGCTTTCGGGGCCGTAAATGCGCGTCAGGGTCACGAATTCGGTGAGCGGGGCCATCACGCCGTCGGCGTTGCGCACGAAGACCTTGCTCAGGCCCTCGGGATTGGCGCGGTAGGCCGAGTCGGCCTGCACCATCACCCGGTACTGCTTGCCAAACTGGTTGAAGTTGGAGGCGTAAGAGCCGCCGTAGAACACCTGCATGGCATTCAGCACGTCCTTTTCCGTCAGGCCGGCCTGCTTCACTTTGGCCACGTTCACGGCCATCTGGTACTGCGGGAAGCCGGGGTTGAAGGCCGTGCTGGCGTACTGGATTTCGGGGCGCTTATTCAGCTCGGCCAGGAAATCCTGCGCCACTTTGAAGAACTCGGCCGTGGTATGCCCGCCCTTGTCCTGCAGCTGGAAGGTGAAGCCGCCAGTAGCGCCAAAACCCGTGATGGTGGGCTGGGAAATGGCCCGGATATCGCCGGCCCGAATGTTGGCCGTGAGCTTGCTTATCTCTTTGATAACGGCCTCGTTGTTCATCTTCTTGCGCTCGTCCCAGGGCTTGAGGCGCACGATGACCATGCCGTAGGCGCTGCCCTGCCCGGCCAGGAAGTTCTGGCCCGTGATGCGCAGCGTGCCCTTCACCGCCGGAATGGTCCGAATCAGGCTATCGACTTCGGTGTTCACGGCCGTGGTGCGCTCCAGGGTGGAGGCCGGCGGCAAACTCACGTTCACGAAAATGGTGCCCATGTCCTCGTTCGGCACGAAGCTGCTGGGCGTGGTCGTCATCAGGAAATACAGCCCCGCCCCGAAGCCCGCCACCGCAATCAGCGACAGCCACTTGCGGGCCGAGAGGAACGTCACGGCCTTGGTATATTTGCCCACCAGCGCATCGTAGGCCGCATTGAAGGCAATGCTGAACCGCTTCATGAAGCCCTTTTTCTGCGGCGGTTTCTGCGCATCTTTTGCTTCGGCAGCTGCTTTGGGGTCGGTGGTTTTCTCGCCGTTTTTCGCTGCCTCAGTTCCAGCCTCGCCCTCGTGGTGCGGTGGCTTCAGGAACAGGGCCGCCAGCGCCGGGCACAGCGTCAGGGCATTCACGGCCGAAATCAGAATGGCCACCGCCAGCGTGATGCCGAACTGCTTATAAAAAACCCCTACCGAACCGGTGATGAACGTGACCGGCAGAAACACCGCCGCCATTACCAGCGTGATGCTGAGAATGGCCCCGGTTATCTCGCTCATAGCATCGATGGCGGCTTTGCGCGGAGAAGTGTAGCCGCCTTCCAGCTTGGCGTGCACAGCCTCCACCACCACAATGGCATCATCGACCACAATGCCGATGGCCAGCACCAACGCAAAGAGCGTGAGCAGGTTGATGCTGTACCCGAAAACCTTAAGAAAGAAAAACGTGCCGATAATGGACACCGGCACCGACACGCCGTGGATAATAGTAGACCGGAAATCCTGCAGGAAAATGAAAATCACCAGGAAAACCAGCGCAAAACACTCCAGCAGCGTGTGAATCACCTTGCTGATGGAGGCGTCCAGAAAGTCGTTGATGTTGACCAGGTTGGTGTAATGAATGCCGGCCGGAAACGACTTTTCGGCCGTTTTCAGCACCTCCAGTGACTTCTCAATCACGTCGCGGGCGTTGGAGCCCGGCGTCTGGTTCACCGAAATGCCCACCGAGGGTTTGCCGAAGGTGGCGCTGTTGCTGCTGTAGGCCTGGGCGCCCAGCTCCAGCCGGGCCACGTCCTTGAGGTGTAGCAGCTGGCCCGAACCGGTGCTCTTGAGGATAATATTCTCGAACTGCTCCACTGACACCAGCTTACCGGTGTACCTGATGACGTACTGGAAGCTCTGGTCGGAGTTTTCGCCGAATTTGCCGGGGGCGGCTTCCACGTTCTGGTCGGCCAGCGCGGCCGAGATATCGGCCGGCGTGAGGCCGTAGATGGCCATTACATCGGGCTTGAGCCAGACCCGCATGGCGTAGTCGCGCGAGCCGAAGGCGTTGGAGTTGCCCACGCCGTTCACCCGCTTGATTTGGGGGACGATGTTAATCTGGGCGTAGTTCTGGAGGAAAGTCTGGTCGTAGGCCGGGTTGTCGGAGTAGAGCGCGAAAATCAGCAGGTTGCTGCTCTGCTGCTTGCGCACCGTCACGCCGGCCAGGGTTACTTCCTGGGGTAGCAGGCTGGTGGCGCTGGCCACGCGGTTCTGCACGTCCACGGCCGCCTGGTCGGGGTCGGTGCCCACGTTGAAGTACACCTGGATGCTGCCCGCGCCCTCGTTGGTGGCCGAGGAGGTCATGTAAGTCATGCCTTCCACGCCGTTTATCTGCTCCTCCAGCGGCACCAGCACGCTTTTCAGCACCACGTCGGCGTTGGCACCCGCGTAGCTGGCCGATACCTGCACGGTGGGCGGCGAAATGTCGGGGTACTGCGCAATGGGCAGCTGCAGCAGCCCCAGCACGCCCAACAGCACAATTATCACCGAAATAACGGTGGAGAGCACGGGGCGCTCGATGAATACTTTTAGCATAATCTTCTATCAGGCTTCTATCAGGCAATTTTTATAGGTCGGCGGTCATGCTGAGCGCAGTCGAAGCATCTCTACCGCTTCGTTGCAGTCGTCATTGGTTAGTGTTGCGGTAGATATGCTTCGACTGCGCTCAGCATGACGGTCTTTTTCAGCCGTTCAGCTACCCGCCACGTCCGGCTTTTTCGGCACGGCCTTCACCACCTTTGGCCGAATCTTCGAGCCTTCCTTCAGCCCGCTGATGCCTTCGAGCACTACTTGCTGACCCGCTTTCAGGCCTTTCTGCACCACAAACGACGCGCCGTCCGGTGTGGGCACTACCGTGATGGCGGCGGCGTGCGCGGCCGTATCGCGGCCCACCACGTAGGCGAAGCGCTTGCCCTGCAACTCGTAGGTGGCGCTTTGCGGGATAATGAGGGCATTATCCAGCGGGCGCTGGGTGCGCACCGAGCCGCTGCTGCCGCTCCGTAACAGCCCCTGCGGGTTGGGGAAGGTAGCGCGAAAGCTGCTGGCGCCGGTTTCGGTGTTAATCTGGCCGATGGCGGTTTTCACGCGGCCGTGGTAGGGGTACACGCTGCCGTCGGCCAGCACCAGCAGCACGTCGGGTACGTTCGAGAGCTTTTCCTGGAGGGTATTACCGGGGCGGCGGCGGGCAAAATCCAGCAGCGCCTTTTCGCTGAGCGAGAAGTAGGCGAACACGTTGCCGGTGCTGGAAATAGTGGTGAGCGGGTCAGCCGAGGTGCTGCTCACCAGGCTGCCGATTTTGTTGGGGATGGTCCCCATCACGCCATCCACCGGGCTGGTGATGGTGGTGTAGCCCAGATTGGTGAGGGCGTTGGCGAGCGTGGCCTGCGCCTGCGCCAACGCGGCCTCCTTCGATTCGAGCGTGTATTGCGCGCCTTCCAACTGGTACTTGCTGATGATGCCCTTTTCGACCAACGGCCGCACTTTCTCTACGCCCATGCGGGCGGCATCTACGTCGGCCTGCGCGGTTTTGATGCCGGCGCGGGCCGTGCGCACTTCCTGCTCATACTGCGGCGCGCTGATGTGGAAAAGCTTCTGGCCCTTCTTCACACTGGAGCCTTCGTCCACGTAAATGGCTTCCACAAACCCGTCCACCTTGGGCCGGATTTCCACATTCTGCTGCCCCTGAATGGTGGCAGGATAGTCCTGGAACAGCGTCACGGTATCGGGCCGCACCACCAGCACCGGGTAGTCCTTGATGGGCGCGGGGCCGCCATCCTTGCCGCCCTTGCCACCGGGGCCGCCGGCTTCGTCGTCTTTCTTCTTCGAGTTGCAGGCTGCCGCACTCAGTAGCACCAGCAGCAGGGCCGCCCGGCCGGGCAAAAATAGTTTCATATGCAGTAGCAGCGCTTCACATTTGTATGCGAGCCGCTTACCGATACGAAAGCCGGTTGCAAAAAGCCGATTTCTGCCGGCGGTAATCGGCCTGGCCCGGTGCCTGCCCGACCACCGGCCCAACTTTGCTGACCAAGCCAGTTGATTTGGCTGGAAATAAAAAAGCCCGGCAAACCAAAGTGCCGGGCTTCAATATGCTATTTCAGATAAGAAATCGGAAAGCCGCCAGGGCTATTTCTGGCTCATAATCCAGGTGTAAATGTTGGCCTGGGCATCGGGCGAAATAGGCGCGGGCGACATGCCAGCGGCCTCTGCCTTACTCAGCTGCAGGGCGTGGTTGAGGCCTGGCACGTGCATTTCCGTCACGCGGGCATTGCTGCGAAGGCCTCTTTTGAGCAGCGCCAGGTTGACCGGGGTGTTTACTTCGGCATCGTCGTCGCCGTGAAGCAGCAGCACGGGGCACTGCACTTTCGGCAGTGCAGCCACGGGGTCGAAGGCCAGGTAGTTGCGGTAGGCGGGCGTGGTCAGGGTTTGCACGCTGGCTTGCACATCCTGCGGGGCAATGCCGGGGTAGCGCTGGCGCAGCATGTTGCTGAGAATGGCCTGGGCCTGGGCATTATCGGGCGTTTGGCGCACTATTTCGAGCATGGCGCGCTGGTGCTTCACGAGGTTTTCCTCGTCGCGGCGCATGGCCATTTTTTGGCGCAGGCGCTGCTGGTCCAAGTAAGTTTGCACCTGGGCGCTGTTCGAGCCGTGGGCACGCAGCTTGGCGGCCTCTTGCTCGGCGGCCACCTGGTCGAGCAGGTATTTGCGCTGGCGCTGCGCGTCGGTGGAGTCGTTGCCCAGCACCTTGCCGTACATGGTGGGCTGGGCGGCCAGCAGCTCGCGGCCGGGCAGGCCCGATGCGGCCAGCGCCACCACAAACGTAGGAGCTTGCAGTTGCGCGCTGGCCAGCAGGGCCACGTTGCCGCCCTCGCCGTGGCCAATGAGACCCAGCCGCGTCACGTCAACCTGGGGGCGGGTGCGCAGGTAGTTCAGGGCCGCCAAGGCATCGGCCGAGCGGTCGGCCACCGTGCCGACACCTTCGCCGGGGCCGCGCTCCTGGAGGCGCAACACCACCATACCCTGGCTCACGAGGTAGTCGGCCAGGCTGCTCAGCAACTGCTTATCGGCCTCGTTGGGAGCCAGGGTGCCGGCTGCGTGCTCGGGCAGCAGCACCGCCGCCGGGAAAGGGCCGACGCCAGTGGGCAACCGCAGAATGCCGTTGAGGCGCGTGCCGCCAGCGGGCGACGAGAGCACCACGGCCTCCACCCGGTCAAGGGTGCTGGCCTGCGCGCCAAAAGCCAACAACAGGCATATAGAAAAGAGAACGGAGAAAAAAGGGCACATAAGCAGGGAACTGAAAACCACGCCTTCCCAGATGCTGGGGTGAGGGCCGTGGTGTGACAGCTACGCAAAGCTCTGCTAATCGTTTTCCCAGGCGGCCGTTTTCCGTCGAATCAGCCTTTTCTCCCGCCTTACATCTCCAATCGCCGTGCGAACGAAAACCGGGTTTTCTCAAACTGGGCCGGTATTCTCATTTTGGGATAATTACGGCTTTCATCCCAGCAGCTGAAACCAGTCGCGCCCCACCCAGTGCACAAGGCTCCACATTGTGGCATCAAACACCAGCAAAAAACCGCCCTGCACCCACAGCGAGCGGCCGAAACCCAGCAGCCGCACGGGGAGCGCCTGCCCCGGTGCCAGGGCCCGCGCCCGCAGGTAGGAGCCCGTCATGATGTAAGCCACGTCGAGCCCGGCATTGAGCAAAAACAGATTTTCGTTGAAGAGCTGGGTTTGGAACAGCTCGGCGGGCACCAAGCCAGCGGGGGCCACGAAGTGTAGGTGCAGAATGCCCCAAGCGGCCAGCCCGGCATTCACCAGGCCCCAGCCTACGTTCATGCCGTGAAAATAGTACGGCTCGTGCCGTCGGTCGCTCCGCGCCAGGTAGTAGCCGCTGCCCACTAGGTTCAGCAGCACCCAGGCTGCCAGCACGGCCAGCCCCCGGCCCAGCAGCAGCTCGCGGGCCATGAAGAGGCTAGTAATATTGACGGCGGCAGGAGCGGCGGGCATGGCAGGGAAGGGAATAAATAGAGGGAAAGAAAAAAAGGAAGCCCTGGCAGAGCTTCCTTTTTCAAACAATGCTAAAGACTGTAAGCCTATTGCGTGAAGCCGATGCCCACGTAAACTTGCAACAGGTTGTTGTAGATTTTGGCGTTGCCGAACGCCGGGTCGATGGCTTTGCCGGTGGGAATATTGTCTTCAAATACCTTGCCCAGGCTCAGGTTGTAGCGGGCGCCTATACGGGCAGGACCAATGCGGGCTTCCAAGCCGCCCACGCCGCCAAAATCAAAGGTGTTGAAGCCGTTGTCGGCTAAGCCCAGGGTCGAACCGTCTTTCGTGGCATTGATAAGCAGCGAGGCCTGGGGACCCACATGAAAGCTTAGGTTGTCGGTGAAGTTGCCCACATACATGATGGGCAGCTGGATGTACGTAGTGCGGTAGGTTTGCTCAGCCTTGCCGGGGCCGGTATTGCCCGTGAAGCCCAAGCGCGAGTACAGCAGTTCCACCTGTACCGAAGAAAAGTCATCGAAGCCAAACTGCCCGTACACGCCGGCATGGAAGTCGCTATGCGAGTTGCGGTCGATGCCCTTAACATCATCACCGCGCAGGCCGTTGAGGTTATAGCCGCCCTTCACGCCGAAGCCGGTATTGCGCGAATCGGTAGTTTTGCCGCCGGTATAGTCTTTCGAAGAGAGGGCACCACCGGGAGCCGCTTGGGCAAACGCAGAAGAGGCTGAAGTAATGGCCAGCAGCAACAATAGGAGAGTCTTTTTCATGGGTGAAATGAAGTGAGGGTAATAGGCCAGAAGCCCGGGAAAATTACTATTCCCGTTTGCCCCTATACTTTGCCGGGACCAGAAGGTTGCCTGACTTCACTTTTTACCCTGAAAAAAAAGGGCTCATTTCGCGTTATGCGCCGGGCGGCGCTACCTTTGGCGTAGCGGCCCACGGGCATGGCCGGCTCCGGGGTGTTAGCTCAGTTGGTTCAGAGCGCCACCCTGACACGGTGGAGGTCGTTGGTTCGAGCCCAATACGCCTCACGGAAACCCTCACTGCACGGCGCAGTGAGGGTTTTTTTATTACTTAGCCCCCGGTTTCGTTGCAGATAGGGTTTGGTGCGTCCTTCCTCATCGGGCTGAGCTTTTTAGGGCTTGTAGGCATGAATAGACTGCCCTACGAGCTTCCACTGGTTATCAATCTTCTCGAGCAGCCGGACTTCGTAGGAAAAGGTTTTCTGTCCGCTTTTGGCCGTCGATTCTTCGTCGTGGCTCACCCAGGCCCTGTTGCCGGCAATACTCATCTTGAAGTTTGATTGCACTGCTTGGCCGCCCTGGCCCATTGCCGGCGATGCCGAAACCATCAGGGCGGGGGGAATATCCAGCGCCTTGCCATCGGCCGTCGACACCAGGATGCGGCTGTAGGGCTGAATGTGCCAGCAGGCAGCGTGGCCCGGCGCGTCGCCAGCCCGCCAGGTGGCCGCTTCCCGTTCCAGCACCTGCCGAATAGCGGCTTCCTCATCGGTTGCCCGGCTGCAACCGGCAGCCGCCAGAATTACCATCACTAGCAGCGTTGATTTATTTGCCATGGGAAATTGCTGAAAAATAACCAGTGCATGAAAGCCACTACGCCCGCCACTTGGCAAGAAGCACGCGGCGTGGTGGCGGTGCGTGGCCTTAAGAAGTGCTGAAAACAGGCGGCATATCCGAACTCGGCCATGTTCATGGGCCAACTTCAGGGCTGCCGGGCTTACTGCGCGGCCTGATAGTCGGCATCCGTTACCGGTTCTAGCCATACGGGTGCGCCCTGACTGGCACTGGGATTGATGGCCAAGTGGGCAAACCAGTCGGTGGCCGTGGCCCCGTGCCAGTGCACCACATTGGGGGCAATTACCACGGTATCGCCAGCGCGAATCAAGCGGGCAGGCTGGCCTTTTTCCTGAAAAATGCCCGTGCCGGTGGTCACCACCAGCAATTGCCCGTGCGGGTGCGAGTGCCAGTTGTTGCGGCAGCTGGGCTCGAAGAGAACGTCGCCCACCGTACAGTCAGTGGCATTGGCGGCGGGGGCCATCATTTTCACCCAGGCCTTGCCGGTGAAGTATTGGGCCTGGGCGGGCTGGGCCCCGGCCGGGGCCATTGGTTTTTCTTGATTGCTCATAAAACAGGGTTGTTTGTCGCTGCGGGTTGCAGATTGGGGTGTTACGAAACAAGGGTTCAAAAGTGCCATGCTGGCCATGAGCAGGAACCAACCCAATGCGTATAAAAACCAAACAATCTGGGTAGCACAGAATCGCGCGAGTTCGGATGCACTTTAGCTAAAAAGCTTCAGCGCTTCATCTTACCCGGCCGGATAGTCAAAACTGTCTATGCATCACCAAAGCCCCGGACCTAATCTGCGGCAAGGCTATTTCGGCACCAATTCCAGGCATTGGCCTTCGGGCTGGTACTTTTGAGGCCGAGGGTTGTTAACGATAGCCTCGCCGTTTGGGTAGCCGGGCACTTGCTTGTTGCGGCAGCCGCCTACCAGCGGGGCTTGTTCGACATGGGGAATCTGTTATAAAAAATGGCCGAAGTCACCGCTGAGCAGCAATTGCTCGCCGATGCTATCCTGCGGCACCGTCAGTACCCGCTGGCCACGGCCCTGCGCCGGGTGCTGCTGGCGGCCGGCGAGTACGTGCCCGATGAGGACGCGGAACTGCTCTACGACTACGCGGCCAGTGTTTTCATCGACACCGCCCTCGACGGATTCCACCTCGTGAGCCGCGATGAGGTGCCGCTGCTGGGCATCGGGCCGTTGGAGCTGTTTGCCGAGCCCGGCAACCCCGCCCTGCTTACCCGGTGCACGGTATGGTATGGCGCGGCGGCGCAGGCCGAATGGAAACGGCGCGTGGGCGAGCAGCCCTAACGCTTCAACCCCCTCGCTGAAAGCCAATAAAAACGCCCCGACTTCAGCCGCCGGGGCGTTTTTTGATGTCTCTGGGGTTTCCTCAGCTTTGCCAGCAGCTGGTGGCCGTATTCACAGCAGCAAGAAGCACACCGGGCCGCACAAAGACAAGCATTTCAGCCCGGTCCTGATGTTATAAAATTGCGTAGCCTGTCCCCGGGCCGTACTACCGACTTTTGCCCCGATGCTGCCCATTGCTTTCGCGCCCTGCTACGCCCATCCGCTGCCCGCCGGCCACCGCTTTCCCATGCTCAAATACGAGCTGCTGCCCGAGCAGCTCCTGCACGAAGGCACCGCCACCACCGCCGATTTTTTCGTGGCCCAGCCGCCGCCTGATGAAGACATTCTGCGGGTGCACGATGCCGACTACTACCACCGCCTGCGCACCGGCCAGCTCACCCGGCAGGAGGAGCGGGCCACCGGCTTCCCGTGGTCGAAGGAGCTGTTTGAACGCGAAATAACCATCCTGGGCGGCACCATCGAGGCAGCCCGGCGGGCGCTGGCGCACGGCGTGGCGTTCAATATTGCGGGCGGTACGCACCACGCGTTTCGGGCGCGGGGCGAAGGATTTTGCCTCCTGAATGACCAGGCCGCAGCTGCCGCCTGGCTGCTGGCCCACGGCCACGCGCGCAACGTCCTCATCGTAGACCTCGACGTGCACCAGGGCAACGGCACGGCCGCCATTTTTCAGCACGAGCCCCGGGTGTTCACCTTTTCCATGCACGGCGGCCGCAACTACCCCGCCCGCAAAGAAACCTCCGACCTCGACCTGCCTCTGCCCGATGGCACCGACGACGCCCACTACCTCCAGCTGCTGGCCGAAACCCTGCCTCGCCTCATTGATGAAGTGCAGCCCGATTTCGTGTTCTACCTGGCCGGCGTAGATGTGCTGGCCACCGACAAGCTCGGCCACCTGGCCCTCACCCGCGAGGGCTGCCGCCGACGCGACGAGCTGGTGCTCGGCCTTTGCCACCGCCACCGCCTACCCGTGGTGGTGTGCATGGGCGGCGGCTATTCCGAGCGCATCATCGATATCGTGGAAGCCCACGCCAATACCTACCGCGTGGCGGCCGGACTTTATTAGTGGTTAACGGTTAGTGGTAAATGGTGAGTTACTAACCGTTAACCACTAATCACTAATCACTAATTATCACCTGCCAACGAAAGGCCCACCGCCAGCGCAACTCATAGCGCGTGATGCCCGCCCGTGCCAGCAGCGCCACCCAATCCTGGCGCCGAAAGGCCCGCGCTACCGACAGCGGCGCATCGTGCCGCACGAGGTAGGAGCCGCCCAACAGCCGCGTCAGCCACTTGATGCTGTGGTAGGCCAGCCAGTGCCGGTGTAAGTCGTTGATGATGACAGCCACGCCAGCCTGCTGCTGCCATTGCCGCAGCAGCGCCACCAGTTCCTCATCGGTGAAATGGTGGCAGAACAGGCTGCACGTCAGTACATCGTAGGGCTGGGCCTGAAATTCCGGGGAGAAAATATCGAGCTGCCGGTAGCTGATTTCCGGATACTCCTGGCTTTTGGCAGTGGCGTATTCTAGCATGAAGGCATTGGCATCAATTCCTGTCAGTTCCACGCAAACGCCATTTTTACGGGCCCAGCGGGCCACGTGGCGCAGGGTGTCGCCGCCGCCGCTGCCCAGGTCGGCCAGGCGCAGGGGCCGGCTGGCCGGAAACCCGATTTTCAGCCGTTGCAGCGCATTGAGCACCGGCTCGTAGCCGCCCAGCCAGGTATTGATGGTTTCCAGCTCGTCGAGGTTCTGGCGCAGGGCGTCATTGGCCAGCGTCAGGTCGTCCATCAGTTCCGGGCCGGAGGCTCGTTTTTCAAACATGTTTAGTGAGCAGTTATCAGAGAACAGTGAGTAGCTCTGAAGCCTGCGCTGCTGCTGCTTCCTGATGTTGTGCCACAACTGCTAACGGGTCATTGTTAACTGTTAACTGCAATAGCATCGCCTCCATCGTCAGGCCGGGGCCGAAAGCAAAGCTGAGCACGGGCGCGCCATTATCAGCCGGAGTGGCGTGGGCCAGCACGTCGCGCAACACATACAGCACCGTGGCCGACGACATATTGCCGTAGTCGCGCAGCACGCGGTAGGCGTGGCGGTTGTCGTCGTGGGTCAGGCCCAGCTCGGTTTCGATGGTTTCCAGAATCTTGCGCCCGCCGGGATGAATGGCGAAGTGCCGGATGTCGCCCAGCTCCACGGGCAGGCTGGCCAGCAGCCCGTCCGTCAGGCTCCGGATGCCGCGCTGAATCAGCTTCGGCACGTAGCTACTCAGCGTCATCTCAAACCCGAAATCGTTGATGTGCCACGCCATGTCGTCGTGCCCGTCAGGCTCCAGGCCGCAGTGAAAGGCCTGCAAAGCCAGGCTGGGTACGCCATTGGGCAGCGGCTGGGCTTGCACCAGACAGGCCGCCGCCCCGTCGCCAAACAGCGCGTTGCTGATGAGGTGGTCCTCCTCGGGGCTTTTCTGGAAGTGCAGCGTGCACAGCTCCACGCTCACAATCAGCACGCGGGCCTCGGCATCGGCACGGCAGAAGGCATCGGCCAGCTTCACGGCATTCACCGCCGCGTAGCAGCCCATGAAGTTCACGCAGGTGCGGCGCACGTCGGGGCGCAGTCCCAGCGCCTGCACCAGCTCAATATCCAGCCCCGGCGCGTACATGCCCGTGCAGCTCACCGTGACCAAGTGCGTGATGCTGGCTGCTGCCACGTCGGGCACCTGACGTAGGCACTCACGCACGGCCTCGGTAGCCAGCGGCAGGGCTTCGCGGCGGTACGCGGCCATGCGCTGGCCCACGCTCGGGAATGGCTCCAGCGTGGGCGTGTTGGGGAAAAACGTGTAGTCGCCGTTGGCCCGGCCGTAGTCGGGCAGCACCGAGTAGCGGTGCGCAATGCCCGAAACCCGGTACAGTGCCCGCAGCTTGCGCGTGTCGTCCTCGCCAAATTGCAGGGCCTGGGCCATGAAATCGGCAATTTGTGGCTGCGCAATGCGGTGGGCAGGATTGGCAGTGCCAATGGCACCTAAGTAACTCGGCATTCCGGGAAGGATTTTCGGATTCTGAAAACGGATGACAACCAACGCGCCTAACGGCTGAAAGTACGGGCGGCCCCGCACATTGGTCTCCTACTTACGGAATAAGGCATGATTTTGCACATTCGGCCCCCAAAAAAGGCCAACAACATTCCGGCCTCCGCTCAGCAACCCGCTGTGCCGCCGCCAGGTTTTAGAACGGCTGGCCGTGGGTGCGACGCATCAGCGCCCGCACGGCCCCCGGCCAGTGGCGCAGGCCACCCACCACCGCCTCGCTCAGCAGCGGCCCGCCAAAGAGCTGCTGCACTGCCCGGCCCACCCGCAGCCGCGCCCCAAACTGTGCCTGCCAGGCCCGGGCATAGTCCGCTTCCATCTGCAGCCGGCTGGTGCGGCCCGCCAAAAAACGGTCGACTGCCGCTGCGGCCAGCGCCGCGCCGTGCAACGCCATGGCCATGCCATTGCCGCACAGCGGCGTGATGAGGCCGGCCGCGTCGCCGCACATCAGCACATGCTGCTCCACGGGCTGCTTGGGCGCGAAGGATATTTCGTTGATGACTTCGGGCTGCGGGTACAGCACTTCGGCCGCGTCCAGGATTTCACGCAGGCGCGGGTTGCGGGCCAGCACCTCCCGCTCCAACGCCGGAATGGTGCCGTGGTTCTTCAAATTCTGCCGGGTGCTGAGGTAGCAAAAGCACAGCTTGTCCTCCTCAATAGCCGAAATGCCCGCGTAGCCGTCGGCAAAATTGTGCAGCGCAATCACATCGCGTGGAAAGCCCGGCAGCCGCAGGTGGTACTTCACCCCGAGGTAGGGCGAGCGCTGCGCAAAAAACGGCCGCTGCAGCTGCCGGTCGAGGTTGGCGCGTTTGCCATAGGTGCCCAGCACCACGCGGGCCGTGAGGGTGCGGCCGTCGGCCAGGGTCACAGTGTGCTGGTCTGCGGCGGGGTCGAAGGCCACATCCGTCACCGTGCTTTTCAAGTGAAAAACCACGCCCGCTGCTAAGCCTTTCTGGTAGAGAAAGTCATCGAGCACGTAGCGGCTCACCCCAAAGCCGCCCAGGTCGAGCGGGCTACTCAGCATGCGGCCACCCGGCGACGACAGCAGAAACCTGGAAATGGCCGCCGGGCCCAGTTCGGCCGGGTCGGCCCCGAGACGGCGCAGGTAAGGGAGCACCTCGTTGCTCACGTACTCGCCGCACACCTTATGGAACGGATACTGCTTGCGCTCCACCACCGCCACCTGATGGCCGCGCCGGGCCAGGTCCAGGGCTGCCGCTAAACCGGCCAAGCCACCGCCAATCAATAAAATGTCCATTTAATTGGTCGGGAGAATACGAACAATGGTGGCGAAAGTAACGTAGTCTATCGAGGTTTTTGGATATTCTGGTGTAGCTTACTAAATAAGCACCGTACCTTTGTCAACCAAAAGCAACCTTTTTCGTTACTTCTACACCTGCCGCTCTTTCTACCAACCCACTAATTAATACTATGATGCAACGCTTACTTTTACCTCTGTTATTATTTGTCTGTCTTAGCCTCGGAGTGGGGCCACTACTGCGCACGGTGCCCGCTGCTTCGGCCGCCGTTGTGCACCGCCACGGCCAGCAAGCCCGGCCCGGCGACGACAAAAACCTGCTCGTGTACCCCAACCCCAGCACCGGCATCGTCCACCTCACCATCAACAACTTGCAGGGCAAGAAAGTGGAGCTGAGCGTGCTGAACGTAATTGGCTCGGTGCTGTACCACGAAACCGTAACGGAATTCAACGACAAATATTCGCGGACGCTCGATTTGAGCAAGTTCGCCAACGGCCTGTATTACGTCCGGCTCGAATCGGACAATACCAGCCAGATGTGCAAATTAGTTATTCGCTAATCGCAAAACCAGTCAATTATCAGACAATAAAAAAAGCAGCTTTTGGGCTGCTTTTTTTATTGTCAAAAACGGAGAAATTACCGGGCCCGCACCGGGATGGGAGTAAGCATTTCCTCGACGTTGGACACTGTTTTGAGCGCGAGAATGGCGGTGACCAGCAAGAGGCCAAGCATGAAAATAAACATAATGCTACAGAAAAATCGGGTGGATAAAAAGCAGCCTGAATCAGCAAGCTGCATCTGATGTGTTCAACCCCGAAAGACCCGGCCGGGTTTCAATAAGATTAGGGCATTTGCACTAGCGCCCGCACCACGCGCCGGGCATCGGCCCCAATGCCGTTGAGCAGGGCCGAGTTGCGGCTATCGAGCCAGCCCAATCCCAGAAAAGCCACGCCGGACGCGGCCGTGATTCCCCGTTGGTGCCGGGGTTGGCCATCGGGCTCAAGAATGGGCAGTTCTATCCAGCCGTAATCCGGGCGGTAGCCGGTGGCCCACACCACGGCATCGAGCGGGGGCGAAGCTGCCCGCTGGCCCTGAATGGCCCCGGTGGCCAGCGCCGCCACGCCCCGGCCGATAAACGTGGCCGCCGGCAGCCGGCGCAGGCGGGCCAGGTCGCCGCTCACCACGGGCTCGGTCTGGGCCATCATCCAGCGGCCGAGGGCGGTGTGGCGCGAGTAGCGCATGGTGCCCGTGAGGGCCATCGCGGCCCACATGAGCTGGTTGTTGGGCATGGCCGGAGTTTTCTCATCAAAGGCCACGAAAACCGGCCGTCCGGTGGCCGCAATGTCGGCCGCGATTTGCAGGGCGGAGTTGCCGCTGCCCACCACGGCCACCGGGCCGGTGCCGGGCAGCTGGCCGGGGCGGCGGTAGTCGCGGCTGGGCAGCTGGGCTACAGCGGCAGGCAGCTGGGCGGCCCAGGCCGGGATTTTGGGGGCGGTGTAGGGGCCGGTGGCCACAATCACGCGCCGGGCGGCGTAGGTGCGGCCCGCGGCGGTGTGCGCGTGGTAGCCGGGCTGGCCGGGGGCGGCCATCAGCCGGGTCACGCGCTGGTTGGTATCAATTGGAAACTTGAAATGGGCAGCGTAATCGCGCAGGTAGGTGCTGGTTTCGGCGCGGGTGGGGTAGCGCAGCCGGTTACCGGGCCAAGGCCGGCCGGGCAAGCCGCTGGCCCAGGCCGGTGAGAACAGCCGCAGCGAATCGTAGCGCGTATCCCAGGCATGGCCGGCGGTGGGGGCCGCGTCCAGCACCCTGAAATCGACGCCGTGCTGTTGCAGATAGTAAGCCGCTGCCAGCCCGGCCTGGCCGGCCCCAATCACCAGGGTATCGGTATGAATGAGCGGGGCCGGCGTGGCCGGGGGCACGGGGAATGGCATGAATGCTAAGCCTGCTGCTCCGGAAACTCTGTGCGCAGGCTGGCCATCACCTGCTCCGTAACGGTGCGGATGAGGGTGACCTGCTGAGCGGCATGCGCCGGGGCGGGAGGCGTTTCGCCGTAGGCTTCCGCCTCCCGGATGACGTGGCGCAGGCTTTCCACGCCCAGGCCGTCGAGGGAGCTTTTGAGGTGATGGGCGGCGTCGCCGAGGGCTTCCCAGTCGCCTTTGGTCAGGGCCTCGTCGAGGGCGGTGAGGATGGCGGGCGTGGTTTCGATGAACGCCCAGGCTAGGCGGCGCACAATGGTTTCGTCGTTGCGCACCAGCTGGCGCACGTTGCTTAGGTTGTAGAGAGGTGGAGCAGAAGCCATAGAAGGGGTGGTAAGGTAAGTAGGGGCGGGTTCGCCGACCTGATTGTGGCGCGCCAGCACGGCGTGCATGGTTTCGAGCAGCTGCTCTTCGCGGTAGGGCTTGGCAAGGTAGCCGGCAAACCCGGATGCCTGCAGGCGTTCGGCCTCGCCCACCTGGGCGCGGGCCGTGAGGGCAATGACCGGGGTAGCCGCCCGGCTGGGGTCGGGGTGCTCGCGCAGGGCACGGGCGGCCGTTTCGCCGTCCATGCCCGGCATCTGGATATCCATCAGCACCAGGTCGAAGGTGCGGTGTTCAAACAGCTTGATGGCGGCCGGGCCGCTGGCGGCGGTGGTCACCTGCCAGCCCCAATTGCGCAGCACGGTTTCGGCCAGCAGGCTGTTCACCAGGTTGTCTTCGACCAGCAGGACGCGGCCGGCATTAGTCAGGGGTTCGGTTTCGGCCGGGGTTTCGGGGGCTGCGGGGCTGGCCGTAGCCACCGGCTGGAAGGCCAGGATGAAGGCAAACGTGCTGCCCTGGTTTACCTCGCTGCACACGCGCAGCGCACCGCCCATGAGCTTCACAAGGCCTTCCGAAATGCTCAGGCCCAGGCCCGTGCCGCCGTATTCGCGGTCGGTGCTGGCGGTGGCCTGGGTGAAGGGCTCGAAGATTTTGTCCAGCGTGTCGGGGGCAATACCCAGGCCGGTATCGCTCACCATAAACTGCAGCCACACGGTGCCCGCCGGCTCGGTGTGTTGGCGGGGGGCGGGCACTACCCGGCAGCGCAGGCGGATGGAGCCGGTTTCGGTAAACTTAATGGCGTTGCTGACCAGGTTGAGCAGCACCTGGCGCAGGCGGTGGGCATCGCCCAGTACTTGCACGGCCAGCGTGGGTTTCTCAATGCGCAAGCTCAGGCCTTTTTCCCGAGCGCGGGGGCGCAGCAGGGCCGCGCAGCCGCGCAGCAGCTCGCCGGGGGCGAAGGGCATGGCCTCGGGCTGGAGCTTGCCCGCGCCGAGGCGAGCGGTGGTCAGCACGTCGTTCAGCACATTGAGCAGGTGCTCGGCCGATTCGCCCAGCAACCGTAGGTAGTCGTGCTGGCTGCGGCTGAGGGTGGTTTTCACCAGCACCCCCGTCAGGCCCAGAATGCCGTGCAGCGGTGTGCGAATTTCGTGGCTCATGTTGGCCAAAAAATCCTCTTTGGCCTGAGCATCTACCTGGGCCGTGGCAATGGCGCTTTCCAGGGCCTGCTGCGTGCTTTTGAGCTCGGTGATGTTGCTATCCACGCCCAGCACCTGGGCCGTGCCGTCGTCCTGCACAAAGAGCCGCTTCACGCTGCTGAACCAGTCGATGCGGCCATCAGGGTTCGTGAACGATTCCTCCAGCGTCAGGTCCTGGCCGGTGGTGAGCACGTGCAGGTCCTGCTGCCGGTAGCGGGCGGTGTCTGCTGTAACCGGAATATCGGGCTTGCCGACGCGCACCAGCTCCTCGGGGGTGAGGTCATACAACGCCGCCAGCGCCTGGTTGGCCAGCAGATAGTTACCGTCAACATCCTTCAGGTAAATGGGATGCGGCAGAGCGTCAATCACCTGCCGGAACAGGCGGTGCTGCTCGGTGAGGCGGATGGTGGCGAGGCGGTGCTGCTCATCGGCGGCCCGCTGCTCGGTAATGTCTTCGGTTACGCTGAGAATGCTGCTGGTTAGGCCGTTGACATCGCGGCCAAAAGCCGCCAGGGTGCTGTGCAGCCAGCGAATAGAGCCGTCGCGGTGGCGGGCCGCAAACTCGATGGTTTTCACCTGGCCCTCGGGCAGCTGGGCCACGGCTTCCATGGTGGCCGTGCAACACGCCAGCGACTCGGGCGGCAGCAGGTACGGGAGCAGGCGGCCGGGTGAGAAAGCCATAATCTCACCGCTGGTATAGCCCAGCAGGGTTTCGATGCGGCGATTGGTGTAGGTCGGGCGTTGCTGGTGCAGGTCGAACACTGCCACCAGGTTGGGCACCACGTCCAGCACCTGCCGCAGCAGGTGGCGGCTTTGGCGCAGCTCATCCACGGCGGCGCGGTGACGGGTCACGTCCTCGGCGCTGCCCATAATCTCCCAAACCTGGCCTTCGGGGCCCAGCACGCTGGCCCGCACCCGCAGGCGCAACAAGCGCCAGCTGCCATCGTGGTGGCGCACGCGACAGTCCCAGATGGCCGTTTTGTTGCGCGCCAGCAGCTGCTTGATATCCGATTTTAAGAGCTGCGCCAGGGAATCAGGGTGCACCACCTCCTGCGTCAGGCCCGAACCCAGGTCCAGCAGCGCCTGGGCCGAATAGCTCAGCACGGTGTGGCAATGCCGGTTGCAGTGCACCAGCCTGCGGTGCCGCAAATCGTAGCTGAACAGGATAAGCGGAACCCGGTCGGCCAGCACCTGCGCCGGCAGGCCCGCGTTCTGGCGGGCGGTGCTGCTAGCGGGTGGGGGCGGCTGCATCGTGCGCTCGGCTACCCGCCGGGCAGCCGGCACAGCTGTCCGGCGAGCCAGACGAGGATAACGGGAGCGACGCATCAAAAAAGGACTAAGCGTAAATAATGTCGCAAGCAAATAAAATGCGGACCAATAAACCCGGCGAAGACTCGCCGGCCCGCCATGCGGTGCTTAGGCAATGTGCAGCTCCCGTTGCTGTAACATACGATAAATAGTGGACTTGCCGATGCCCAGCCGGGCCGCCACCGCCAGTACGTCGCCATTCATCTCATCGAGGCAGTTCTGAACGATGGCCGTGGTTTGCTCGCGCAGCGAAAGCTGGCTGCCGGGGCCGATGGTGGCCTTGCCGGGGCGCAGGGGCAGGTCTTCGCCCTGAATAAACTCGCCGTCGGCCAGCACGGTGGCCAACTCCACCACGGCTTTCAGTTCGCGCACGTTGCCCGGAAACGAGTGCGCCTTGAGCTGCTCGCGGGCCGAGTCGGTGAGCTGGCGCGGCGGCAGGTTGTTGAGCTGACAGAAATCGCGCACGAACACCTCGGCCAGCATCAGCACATCGGTCCCGCGCTGGCGCAGCGGGGGCAGGGCAATGGGCAGGCCCAACAGGCGGTAGTACAGGTCTTCGCGGAAGCGGCCGGCCTGCACTTCGGTCAGCAGGTCGCGGTGCGTGGCCACTATCAGGCGCACATCGAACGGAATAGCTTGGCTGCCGCCCACGCGGGTCACTTCCCGCTCCTGCAGCACGCGCAGCAGCTTGGCCTGCAGGCTCAGGTCGAGGTCGGCAATTTCGTCCAGAAACAGGGTGCCGCTGTTGGCTTCTTCCAGCCGGCCCACGCGGCGCGCCACCGCCCCGGTAAACGCGCCTTTCTCGTGCCCAAACAGCTCGCTCTCCACCAGCTCGCGCGGAATGGCGGCCATGTTCACCGCCACAAAGGGCTGGCTGGCGCGGCTCGACTGGAAATGGATTGCCTTGGCTACCAGCTCCTTGCCGGTGCCGGTTTCGCCGCTCACGCTCACCGTGATGGTGGTGCGGGCCGCTTTGGTGATGAGGTTCTGCACGGCCTGCATCGACGCGTGCTCGCCCAGAATGGCCTGGCCGGCCCCGTGGCGGGCCCCAATCTGCTGGCGAAGCTGGGTGTTTTCGCGGCGCAGGTTCACCTGCTGCTCCACCTTGCCCACCAGGTTCCAGAGGCGGTCGAGGGTATTCTCGTCCTTCACCAGGTAGTCGTAGGCGCCCTGCTGAAGCATGTTGACGGCCGTGCTCACGTCTTCCTGGCCCGAAATCACCACCACCTCGGTGCCCCGCAGCCGCTCCCGAATCTGGCGCAGCACCTGTTCGCCCTTGGCATCGGGCAGCGAGTAGTCGAGCGTAATAAAATCCGGCTTCTCGCCCAGCTGTTCCAGGCATGCCCGGGCCGTGGTGAAGCGTGTTACGCTATGGTTGGGGTTCTGGCTCAGGCGGTGCAGAAGCAACTCGCCATACCACTCATTGTCCTCGACGACAAAAATTTTGAAAGGTAGAGCTGAGTTCATGCAGAAA
Source organism: Hymenobacter ruber (assembly GCF_054783255.1). NCBI lineage: Bacteria > Pseudomonadati > Bacteroidota > Cytophagia > Cytophagales > Hymenobacteraceae > Hymenobacter > Hymenobacter ruber. Next base: position 626,043 of record NZ_BAAGQX010000002.1, on the reverse strand, counting down.
GGGGGGTGGATGCCCGAAATAACGCCCCGTTAGTCGAAAACTATCGGTTGAAACGCTGAATTAAGGCAAATACGACAAGGGTTTCATTGGAAAAATTATATTACAAAAATACGTAACAAAAAACTTACAAGGCTAAAAAAGGCCCTTAATAAGGCACATACGAACTCGGAATGCAATCGGATTGCGGTGCATTTATTGATAAATTCCCATTTAAGGACACGTTTCCCATATTGGGAAATGAATTAAATATCGTGAGAATTATATCTAATTGGCTATAAGCTCAGGAATGGGGTTGGGCCGACTTGGCCACGGAATTGCAAGAAGATGGTAGGCACAGTGCCAAAGAGTTAAATATTTTTTGCGAATCATCATGGAATCCTTTACTCCAACTTCCGCTTCACTGGTCCGGTATCGGGCGTGGCTGCTTGCCGGCCTGCTCGTGGTGCTAGCAATGGGCACTGCAAGCGCCGCCGGCAATCCAATTTATTCCACGAGTGGGGTAGCCTCGGCCAGCAGCAGCTGCCTGGTGCCTGCGCTTTGCAGCTTGCTGGGCGGGGGAGTGACCAACCCGGGCCAGGCCGCCAATGGCTCTAATACTACCGATTACGCTACTATGACAAAGTTTGTCACCGTTGGTAAAAGCGTGAGCCTGCGGCTGGGGCTCGACCGCCAGGCCAGCGCCGGCGACCGTGTTGGCATGCTGGTAGCCCCGCCGGCCAGCCTAGCGGGCGTGAGTGCGCTGGGCACTTACACGCTGCGCACCTACCTGCGTGGGAGCAACACTGCCGTCGAAACGCAGGTAGTGTCGCTGGCCGTGGTGCAAAGCCTGCGCCTGGTGGCGGGTACCGACCGGCCAATGCAGATAGAGTTTACGGCTAAGCAGGCATTCGATGATATTGAGCTGGAAATTGGCGGCACGGTGGACGTGCTCTATCGCCTGAATATTTACTATGCCTACGCCATACAGTCGCTGGTGCAGCAACCGGTGCGCGGGCTCACGTCGCACTTTCCGGCCAGCGACCTTTCCTCCTATTACAATACAGCCATCACGCCCGGCGATGTGGTGAGCGTGTGCGGCAATACCAACATTTATAACCCCGAGTATACCGTTGATAACAGCCTGACCAACCACGCCACGTTCGGCACGTTCGTTTCGGTCAATTGCCCTTCGTCGCTCAGCGTCAAGCTCGAAAGCTCGAAAACGGCTCCGGCTGGTTACTACGCGGGCTTCGTGCTGGGCAGCTCCGGCATCATTGATTTGGCGGCGCTGTCGGCCCTGCGCATTACTACTTATAAGACTATCAACGGGGTGTCGGTGAAGCAGGAATCGGCCACCGGGGCCAATCTGCTGGATGTGAAGCTGCTGCCCGATGGCAAATACCAGGTGAGCTTCCCCACCAAGTACGCGTTTGATGAGGTGAAGATTGAGCAGATTAGCGCCCTGTCGGCCCTCGATAACCTGGATATTTACTACGGTTTTGGCGTGGAGCCTGCTGCGTTCACGGGCACCACGCGCTACCTGTCGGATTTTGGGCAGCCGGTATCGAACACCAACTATGCCACCAACACCTCGGCGGTGGTGTGCGTTGGCTGCGGCGTGAGCAACCCCGCCGGCGCGGCCGATAACGACCCCGCCACCAAAGCCGTCATCAACATCGGCGGCGGCATCGCCTCCACGGCCGAGCTCAAGCTGGACCTACGCGCCCCGGGCAGCACCGTGAAAACCGATGTGGGCCAAGCGGGTTACCGCGCCGGCATGATTATCAGCAACAACAGCGGCCTGCTCGATGCCGGCGTGCTCAGCCGCCTCACCCTGAGCACGTACGATGCGGCCGGCAACCTGCTGGAAAGCGCCGCGGGTTCGTCGCTCCTATCGCTGAACCTGTTGCCCGATGGCCGGCAGGAAGTATCCTTCCTGACCACCAAAAACTTCGCTTCCATCCAAATCAGCGCTGCCTCCACGGCCGCCCTTGGGGTGAACATCAACGTGTATCAGGCCTTTGCCGACAACTTGGCCGGCGGCATCATCAGCACCATTATACCGTTGCCCGTAGAACTCACGGCCTTTGTGGGCAAGTGGGCCAACGGCGCGGCCGAGCTAAACTGGACCACCGCCACCGAAAAGAACAGCCGCTACTTCGCCGTGGAACGTTCCGTAAGCAGCGAAGCCGCCTTCAAAGCTGTGGGGCAGGTAGCGGCGGCCGGCAGCAGCACCAGCCCCCTGAGCTACAAGCTCCGCGATGCCGAAGCCGGCACCCTGGGCGTTACCACCCTCTACTACCGCCTGCGGCAGGTGGACAACGACGGCACGCAGTCGTTCTCGCCCGTGGTGGTGGTGACGGTGGGCAAAGCCGTGGCCGTGCCGCAGCTCGAAGCTTACCCCAACCCCGCCTCTAATGCCCAGGCCGTGCAGGTTCGCTTCATTAATATGCCCGCCGACGGTGGCCTGGTTCAGACGTATTCGGAAATGGGCCAACTGGTGAGCCAGCAGCCCGTGGGCTCGGCCACCACCGGCCTGGCCTTGCCCGGGCTGGCCCCCGGCCTCTACCACGTAGTGCTGCGCGATGCTGCCGGGCAGCGCCTGGCCACGCAACGGCTGGTGGTAAGCGGCCGATAGCACTGATGCCTTTGTTTAGGAAGTCCCGTTGGCACTGCCGACGGGACTTTTTTGTGCGTAAGCACGCTAAACCTGATATAATTAATAAGCAAGTGGTAATTTTTATGCAATAATGACAATGCATACAGGCTGATTTAAGGATTTTTGCTGAATAATAGCAGGGATAAATATGATTGTATGTAGATAGGGGCGGAATGCCAAAATCTTGATGGTCTAATATTTAGGCGATTGGTAATGTATCGGTAACATTACGGTGGCAGTGAGGCAATTCCAACGAAGGAATTTTGCGGTCACCGTTAACCAATTCCCATTTTCCAACCTGTTTTATGAAGCAAACGATTACCCGCATCAGCAGCGCCGCGCTGCTTCTGGCCCTGGCCGCGTCGTGTTCGCGCACCGAGCAAGTGGCCCCGAGCCAGCAGCCCACCGCCGCCACCGTAAACCAGGACGCCACCCGCGACAACAACCTGGCCATGGGCAACCCCAGCGGTGCCGTGACCGACGCCACCAATTCGCCCAACAACTACCTGATGACCAAAACCCAGTACACCATGTCGTATAGCCGCGACAAGGGCAAGCCGAACTGGGTGAGCTGGCACCTGAGCAACGCCTGGCTGGGCAGCACCGCCCGTCAGGACAATTTCGCCGCCGATGCTACCCTTCCTTCTTCGTGGTACCACGTGGGCAGCACCAGCTACAGTGGCTCGGGCTTCGACCGCGGCCACAACTGCCCCAGCGCCGACCGTACCGGCTCGGTGGCCGATAACACGGCCACGTTCCTGATGACGAACATGATGCCGCAGGCACCCACCAACAACCAGCAGACCTGGGCCGGCCTTGAGAACTATGCCCGCACGCTTGTGGGCCAGGGCTACGAGTGCTACATCATTGCGGGCAGCTACGGCAGCGGTGGCACTGGCTCGTCCGGTTACGCCACCACCATCAACAGCGGCCACATCACCGTGCCCAGCAACTGCTGGAAGGTGATGGTGGTGCTGCCCGAAGGCAGCTCCGACGCCAGCCGCGTGACCACCAGCACTCGCGTCATCGCCGTGGATATGCCCAACACCAACTCCATCGGCACGTCCTGGGGCGCTTACCGCACCACGGTGAACGCCATTGAGGCCGCCACGGGCTACGACATTCTCTCGGCTGTGAGCACCACTGTGCAGAGCACCATCGAGTCGAAAGTTGACACCGGCCCCACCAGCTGATATTGTGCTTGCCGCCCGGCTTTTGGCTGATTAGTTACAGTTGTAATAAAGAAGCCGACCGGAAATTAAAAAGCCCATGAAATACCGTGTATTTCATGGGCTTTTTGCTGCCTGATAAATGCGATTGTGGTCTACATTCCAGGACTAAAGAGCCAAAGTTACGGCGGGTTGTGCTTGCAAAGCAATTGGTTACGAATGCCTGATTTTTTTTTGAAGCGAAAAAAGCCAGTGAAAAGTGCGTCGATTAGGCAGTTAGGGCAGAAATAAAAATTGAAAATAAACGGCGCAATAAAAACGTAACATTACCAAAGTTTGCGCGGCGAAATGATTCCGTAATTTTGCATCGTGCTTCAACCCAAACACCCGTTGATGAAGCGCGGGACCCTGCTCAGCGGCGACCCGCGAGAGGACCGGAAGGTCTGCGCCGCCGTCAGTTTTTCCGATTTTGCCTCCGGTATTTCCGCTGTTTTTTCGGGTTGTTGCCCCGCCACCGTTTCGGATTCCGAAACGGTTTTTTTATGCGCGGTTGGTTCGGTTTTCTCTCCAGCTTTCTAGTTAGCCCGCCTTATTAGCTAATATGTCATGCACACCAATACCCTCATCCCCAAAGTGGCTGCCGCTGCCCTCGTTTCTTTTCGGCCAGGCATCCGCGAGTGCGTTCCGTTCCTGATTAACCGCGACAACGTAATTTAAGGAATCCTTTTGCCGGTTCGCCGGCCGAGCGTCACCCGCACCTGGCCCGGCCTAAGTGCGGGTGAATATTCGTTTTCATTACTTATGCATTACTTATGAAACTCGGGGGCATTACGTTACAGAATGCAGTGTGCCTAGCGGCGGCACCCTGGGACCTCGCCGGTGAGGGCTACGAGCAGTTGGGCGCCATTTTCACGAAAACCGTGACCATGGAGCCCCGCGCCGGCCTGCCCGGCGACGAAGGCATCCTGCAAGTGGCCGACCAAACCCTGCTCAACCGCACCGACCTGCGCACCGAGGGGGCCGAGCTGCTGGTGCAGGAGCACCTGCCGCGCCTGCGCCGCTTCGGCGTGCCGGTGTTTGTGAGCGTGACGGCGCCGGGCGTGCCGGGTTTCCGCAAGATTGCGCGCTACCTGCAGCGCGAGGCTGGCGAGCAGTTGGCCGGGCTGGAAGTGTACATCACGGTGCCGCCCGGCGGCTCCGGGGCCGACGTAACGGCCCGCTTCGTGCGCGAAGCCACCGAGGCCGTGCGCAACGAACTGCGCGATGATGCGGCCGTGATTGTGAAGCTGCCGCCGTGGCCCGACCACATCCGGGGCCTGGCCCTGGGCGCGCAGGAGGGCGGTGCCACGGCGTTGGCGGCTACCAATACCTTGAAAGTGCTGCACCTACCCGCTAATCCCAGCGATGCGCCGCTCGTGGGTGGGCTCTCGGGCGAAGCGCTCCGGCCGCTGGCCCTGCGCTGCGTGTGGGAGCTGGCGAATGACGAAAAACTGCAGCTTCCCATCTTTGGAACGGGGGGCATTTTCACGCTGCGCGACGTGCAGGACTACTTGCGCGTGGGAGCCCAGTCCGTGCAGGTAGCCAGCGGCGAATGGCTGTCGCCGGGCCTCACGGCGCGGCTGGCGGCCGAGGTAGCCCACACCGTTTCCGCCACTCGATAACTGCTTGCCCTTCTCTTAAAAATCCCACCCAAACCCTCCCTTCGCGTACCGCCATGCAAAAGCTCCTCACCCGCGTCGAAACTATCAATTCCCTGCTTTGCGTGGGGCTGGACCCCACGGGCGACGACGCCCAGGCGGCCCAGCGGCTGCGCGAAGTCATCACCGAAACCGCGCCTTACGCGGCGGCTTTCAAACCCAACCTCGCTTTTTTTCTGAGCCGCGAAAACGGCGTAGCGATGCTAAAGGAGACCGTGCGCAGCATTCCGAAGGACATTCCGGTAATTCTGGATGGCAAATTCGGCGACATTGCCAACACGGCCGAGCAGTACGCCCGCTTCGCTTATGACATTATCGGGGCCGATGCCGTGACGGTGAACCCCTACATGGGCGACGACACCATCCGGCCGTTTGCGCGGCCGGGCAAAATGGTTTTTTCGCTCGCTAAAACCTCCAACAAACCCCTGCACGGCCTGCAGGACGCGGCCATGACGCGCGGCGGCTCCATCAGCGACTGGGCGGCCCGCCTGGCCAAGCTCATGGACGAGGAGCTGACCGAGTCCACCATCGGGCTGGTGGTGGGTGCCACCGAGCCGGCGGCCGTGGCCAAAGTCCGCGCCGCCTGCCCGGACCAGTGGTTTCTGGTGCCGGGCATCGGCGCGCAGGGCGGCGACCTCGCCGCCACGCTGCGCGCCGGCCTCCGGGCAGATGGCAGCGGCCTGCTGATAAACTCCTCGCGGGGAATCTGGCAGGCCAAGGATGCCGGAGCCGCCGCCCGGGAGCTGAAAGACCAAATCAACGAATTCCGGGCCGTGACGAGCCCGGCCCACGCCTGAACCAAAAAGCCGCTTCACCGCGGCTTTTTGCATGTTAGACTTTCTGAATCAGATGACTGAAATCACCGAATTCCATTCGCCCATTGCCCTCGATGCCGAGCTGCTGGAGCAGCAGCTGCGGCAGGAAGATGCCCTGTTGCGCGGGCACTTCCGGCTGTCGTCGGGCCTGCACTCCGATACCTACGTGCAGTGTGCCCGTTTCCTGCGCCGCCCGGAGCTGGCCGCGCCGGCCGCCGCCGCGCTGGCGGGCCAGGTGCAGGCTGCCGGCCTGCAGCCCGACGTGGTAGTGGGACCCGCCATGGGCGGCGTGGTGATTGGCTACGAGTTGGCCCGCCAGCTGGGTGTGCCCGGCATCTTCACCGAGCGCGACGCCGACGGGCAGATGACCCTGCGGCGCGGTTTCACCATTGAGCCCGGCGAAAGAGTTGTCATTGCCGAAGACGTGGTGACGACGGGTAAGAGCACACTGGAAGTGGCTGAAGTGCTGCGCGCCATGGGCGCCGAAGTGCTGGCCGTGGCTTCGCTGATTGACCGCACCGGCGGAAAGGCTGGTTTGGATTTCCCGCATTTTGCGCTCCTTTCGGTGCAGGCCGCAACTTTTGCCCCGGAGGATTGTCCGCTATGTGCAGCCGGTGTGCCGGTGGTGAAGCCCGGCAGCCGGCCGGAGAAAGCGTTTTGAGTTGTTGAATGTATGCTCAGCTTAAACGTCATGCTGAGCGAAGTCGAACCGGAAGAAGGCGTAAGCCAAGCGTATCCACCGCTTCGTTGTGATAGTAAATAATTAGTTGTGCAGTAGAGATGCTTCGGCAAGCTCAGCATGACGTTTCAATATTATTGATGTCCGATAACACCCCCAGCACCACCCACACCATCCAGCTCACGCTGAAACCCGGCCAGCACGACGGTGACGGCCAGCGCGTGGCCGAAGCCGCCGCCCGCCACCTGGGCCTGGCCACCGGCCGCGTGCGCAGCGCCGCCCTCTACACGGTGCGTTACCCGCTCACCGCAACCCAGCTGAACGACTTCGCTACCCGCTGCCTCGCCGACCCGGTGCTGCACGACGTGCGCCTGAACGAGCTGACGGCCGCCGAAGGCTTCGCCACTTATATCCTCGTCGCCCGCCGCCCCGGCGTGACCGACGACGAAGGCACCTCCGCTCAAAACGCCTTGGCCGATATCCTGAACGAGCCGTTGGACGTGCACACCCAGCACATTTTCAGCAAGAAGCTCTACCTGCTCGAAAACGACCTGCCGGAAACGGACCTGCGCCGCATCGCGGAGGAACTGCTCGGCAACAAGCTCATCAACTGGCTGGAAGTGGGCCGCGTGGCCGATGGCATTCGCGACTACACGCCGCGCCCCGGCGGCGGCGCGGAAGCCATTACGGAAATCGTTTCGCTGACTGGGTTGAGCGACGCGGAACTGCTGCAACTCTCGAAGAAGAACATCTACGCGCTGAACCTGGCGGAAATGCAGGCCGTGCGCGACTACTTCGCCGCCGCTGAGACGCAGGCGGAGCGGAAGGCCGCCGGGTTGCCTGTCGACCCCACAGATTGCGAGCTGGAAATCATTGCTCAGACGTGGTCGGAGCACTGCAAGCATAAGGAGTTTGCAGCGGTTATCAATTACAAAGACACCGAGACGGGCGAGGAAAAGCAGATTGATTCGCTGTTCAAAACCTACATCAAAGACGCTACGTCGGAAGTGGACCGCCAGCTCCGCGCCAATGGCAACGACTGGCTGATTAAGGTGTTTTCGGACAACGCCGGCGCGGTGCGCATCAACCCCGATTCGCTGTTCGTGTGGAAGGTGGAAACGCACAATTCGCCCTCGGCCATCGACCCCTACGGCGGGGCCATAACGGGCATTTTGGGCAACAACCGCGACCCGTTGGCCACCGGCATCGGAGGCGCGCGACTGCTGTTCAACACCAACGTGCTGTGCTTTGGCAATCCCGAATTTGACGGGCAGTTGCTGACCGGGCAACTGCACCCGCGCCGCATTCTGGAAGGCGTGCGCAAGGGCATTGAGGACGGCGGCAACAAGTCGGGGGTGCCGACGGTGAACGGCGCCATCGTGTTCGACGACCGGTACGCCGGCAAGCCGCTGGTGTACTGCGGTACCGGCGCGGTGATGCCCATGCAATTCGCCGGGCTCGACTCGTGGGAGAAGAAGATTGATGCCGGCGACCGCATCATCATGGCCGGCGGCCGGGTGGGCAAGGATGGCATCCACGGCGCGACGTTTTCGAGCATCGAACTGGACGAAACCGCACCCGCCACGGCCGTGCAAATCGGTTCGCCCATCACCCAGAAGCTGGCGATGGATTTCCTGCTGCTGGCGGCCCGGCGCGGCCTGATGAAATGCAGCACCGACAACGGCGCGGGCGGCCTGTCGTCATCCGTAGGCGAGCTGGCTGGCATCTCGGGCGGTGCGGTGGTGGAGCTGGAGCGCGTGCCGCTGAAGTACCCCGGCCTGCGGCCCTGGGAGATTTTCGTAAGCGAGTCGCAGGAACGGTTTACGCTGGTGGTTGAGCCCGGCAAAATGGCCGAAATCACGGCGCTGGGCCAGGAAATGGAAGTGGAGCTGACCGATATCGGCTACTTCACCGCCGATGGTTTCCTGGACGTGCGCTTCGATGGCGCGCCAGTGGCCCGGCTAAATATGGACTTCCTGCACGACGGTGTGCCGCGCAAAATCCTGGAAGCCGAGTGGACCAAACCCGCCGCCGCTGAGCCGGAAATTCCCACTGCAACTGACTACACTGAGACGCTGACGCAGTTGCTGGGTTCGCTCAATATCTGCTCGCGCGAATCGGTGATTCGCCAGTACGACCATGAGGTGAAGGGCCGCACCATTGTGAAGCCGCTGATGGGCGCGACGGGCCAGGCGCCGCAGGACGCGGCCGTGGTGCGCTTCAATTTCGAGAGCTGGGAGGGCGTGGCCGTGAGCAACGGCATTCTGCCGCGCTACGGCGATTTGGACGCGTATGACATGTCGGCCGGCTCGTTTGACGAGGCGGTGCGCCAGATTATCGCGGTAGGAGGGAAGCTTCCGAACCTGACGCCCGGCGACGGGATTTTCTGGTCGGTGAACGACAACTTCTGCGTGCCCGATTCGGTGTATGACCCCGCCACAAACCCCGATGGCAAGCAGAAGCTGGCCAAGCTGGTGCGCATGTGCGAAGCCCTGCGCGACGCCACGGCCGCCTACTGCATCCCGCTCACGAGCGGCAAGGACTCGATGAAAAACGACTTCAAGGCTGACGGCGTGAAGATTTCGGTGCCCCCCACCGTGCTCTACTCAATGACGGCCAAAATGGAAGACGTGCGCCGCGCCGTGACGTCGGACTTCAAGCAGGCCGACGACGTGGTATATCTGCTCGGCGAAACCTACGATGAGCTGGGCGGCTCCGAGTTCTATGCCCTGCACGGCCAGTTGGGCGCCAATGTGCCGAAGGTTGACTTCGCGAAAGCCAAGGCGCTATACACCCTCGTAGGCCAGGCCAACGACCAAAACCTCATCCAGTCCTGCCACGACCTGAGCGACGGCGGCCTCGCCGTAGCGCTGGCCGAAACCACCTTCGGCTACGGCTACGGGGCCGAAATTGACCTGCCCGCCACCGGCCTGCCGCTGGCCACGCAATTGTTCTCGGAGTCGCACTCCCGCTTCCTGGCAACTGTTGCGCCGGAAGATGTAGTGGCCTTCGAGCAACTGCTCGGTGACCGCGCCACCCGCCTCGGCCGCGTGACGCTGGACGGCCAACTGACCGTGCGCCACGCCGGCCAAACGGTCATTTCGGCCAACACCGCCACCCTGCGCGCCGCCTGGACCAACGGGCCCGTGAACAAGCTGCTCGGCGTGTCTTCCTCCACTCTTTCGCACTAATCTCATGGTTCACGCGCTAATTCTGACCGGATTCGGCATCAACTGCGAAGAAGAATTCGCCGCCGCCTACCGCCTGGCTGGGGCCGAAGCCACCATTGTGCACCTCAACCAGGTGCTGCACGGGCAGGTGAGCATCCACGATTTCGACATCCTGAACTTCCCCGGCGGCTTCTCGTTTGGTGATGATTTGGGCTCGGGTGTGGTGCTGGCCAACAAGCTGCGCTACCGCCAGAACGGCCCCGACGGTCGCACCCTGCTCGATGACATCCGGCAGTTTATCACCGAAGGCAAATTCGTCTTCGGCATCTGCAACGGCTTTCAGGTGCTGGTGAAACTCGGCCTGCTGCCCAACATCAGCGGCGATGTAACGCCCGAAGTGACGCTGACCCACAACGCCAGCGGCCGCTACGAAGACCGGTGGGTGACGCTCCGCGTGAACCCCGTCTCGCACACGCCTTTCCTGAAAGGAATTAACACATTGGAAGTGCCCGTGCGCCACGGCGAAGGCCGGCTGGTAATTCCCGACGAAGCCACCCAGGCCGCCATCGAAGCCGGTGGGTTGAACTGCCTGACCTACGCCGATTTCGATGGCGGTGCCACAGATGTTTACCCCTTCAATCCCAACGGTGCGGCCCTGAACTGCGCCGGCCTCACGGACCCCACCGGCCAGGTGTTCGGCCTTATGCCGCACCCTGAGGCGTTTTTGTCGGCTTACAACCACCCCGACTGGGCCCGCCGCCGCCGCCAAAACCCCGGCGCGAGCGAGGAAGGGGAGGGGCTGCAAATCTTCAAAAATATCGTGGCGTACATCGCCCAAAAGGAATCCGTTCCGGCCCCGGCCGTGCAACTCGCCAACCAAAACTAGCCTCCCAGAAACGTAGTTAATGAACACCCTCACCCACTTCGCTTCTCCCCAAATCCCGTTGCTGCACCGTGGCAAAGTGCGCGACAGCCTCCGCGCGCCCAGCGGCGACCGGCTCATCATCGTGACGGACCGCCTTTCGGCCTTCGATAGCGTGCTGGAAACGGCCATCCCGCACAAGGGCGCGGTGTTGAACGGCCTGGCGAACTTCTGGTTTGACAAGACGTCGCATATCATCCCGAACCACGTTATCAAGCTCGTTGACGCCAACGCCATGTTGGTGAAGGAAGCCGCGCCGATTAAAGTGGAAATGGTGGTGCGCCAGTACCTGACGGGTTCGATGTGGCGCGGCTACCAGGCCGGCCAGCGCACGTTCTCGGGCGTAACGGTGCCCGACGGGCTCACCAAAAACCAGCCCTTCCCGCAGGCCATCGTGACGCCCACGACCAAGGAGGAATCGGACCGCGAAATCACCCCCGAAAACCTCGTGAGCGAAGGCTGGGTGACCAAAGAGCTGTACGACCAGATGGCGGTGAAGTCGCTGATGCTGTTTGCCGTGGGCTCGAAGCTGCTGGCCGAAAAAGGCATCATTCTGGTTGATACCAAGTACGAGTTTGGTTTGCTGAATGGCAAGCTGATTCTTATAGACGAGATGCACACGCCCGATTCGTCGCGCTTCTGGAGCGCCGAGGATTATGCGAAGAATCCCGAAACGGCCGAGCAGATGGATAAGGAATACGTCCGCCAGTGGCTCATCGCCAACAAGAAGGACGGGCAGTACCCCCGCGCCCTCACCCCGGAAGTGGCCCAGGAAGCCAGCCGCCGCTACCTCGACATCTACGAGCGCATCGTGGGCGAGCCCCTGCCCACCGCCGAAACCGGCGCAGCCGATGCCCCCCACACCGGCCGCCAGGACGCCCGCGCCCGCATGCTGGCCAACCTCGTGGCCGCCGGCCTGATGAAGGACGCCTGGGTGAGCATCGTGCTGGACGCGCCAGACCACAAGGCGCACGGCGAGCAAATCCGTCAGCAGCTGGTGGGCTACGACGTGTTCACGCAGCTGCGCGTGGCCTCGGCCCAGCAATGCGGCGAAGCCATTGCCGGCCTGGCCGAAACCTGGAACAACAGCATCGAGCCCGGCGTCGTCATCGCCGCGGCCGGCAACGGCCTCGGCGCCGCGCTAGCCGCCAACGTGAACGTGCCCGTGATTTCGTGCCCGCCCTACCAAGACCACGCCGAACTGGCCCTGAACTCATCGGCCATTATGCCCAGCGGCACGCCCAGTCTGACGGTGCTGCGTCCCGAAAATGCCGCCCAGGGCGCCTGCCGCGCCCTGAACCTGCCCCGCCTGCGCGAGCGGCTAAGCAAAGACATTCTGGCTGCGAAAGCCAAGCTGCAGGCAGCCGACGAGGAATTTAAAGTTCTGTAACCAGCCAGCTACTGCATGGAAACTGCCGCGCCCAAGCAACTTGTTGAAGCCTACATTGAAGCGTATAACCGCTTTGATGTGGACGGCATGTTGGCACCCTTGCATGAGGACGTGGTATTTCGCAACGTTTCCAACGGCGAAGTGAACCTGACCACGACCTGCAAAGCGGCTTTTCGGCAGCAGGCTGAGCAGGCGACGCGGTATTTCTCCGAGCGGGAGCAACGCGTCACCGATTGGCAAACTAGCGGCTCGCGGGTGGAAGTCGCTATTGATTACTCGGCGGTTGCCGCCATTGAATTTCCCAACGGTCTGAAACCGGGCGACACGTTGCAACTGCAAGGCCGGTCCGTTTTTGAGATTGAGAACGGCCAGATTATTTCCATCGAAGACATCAGCTAGGCCGCAAGGCCGGCCTAATTCCGTATGCCCTTGACTGATTCCAAAACACTTCTCCTCCTCGGTTCCGGCGCGCGCGAGCACGCCCTGGCCGAAAAGCTGACCCGCGACGGGGCCACGGTGTACGTGCTGCCCGGCAACGCCGGCATCCCCAACAGCCACCCCGAAGTGAATCCGCTGGATTTTGAGTCGGTACGCGCCTTCGCGCAAGCCCACGATGCTAAACTGATTGTGGTGGGGCCGGAAGCGCCGCTGGCGGCCGGTATCACCGACTTTTTTGCTGGGTCCGATATCAAAGTGTTCGGCCCGACCCGCTCGGCGGCGCGGCTGGAAAGCTCGAAGGTGTGGAGCAAGGAATTCATGCGCCGCCATGGCGTGGCTACGGCCAAAGCTTGGCCGTTCCGGAGCGACAATATTGCCGCCGCCCGCGCCAAAGCGGCTGAGCTGGGCGGGCACGTGGTGGTGAAATACGACGGCCTAGCCGCTGGCAAGGGCGTGTACGTGTGCTCGTCGCCGGAAGAAGCGGAGGCGGCTTTTGATGACTTGCAAACGAGCTATTCGGGCTGGTTTTCCTTTCTGCTGGAAGAAAAGCTGAGCGGCCCCGAAATCAGCATCATCGGCCTGACCGATGGCCGCGTTATTCGCCTGCTGGCCACCTCGCAGGACCACAAGCAGCTACTGGCCGACGACCTCGGCCCCAACACCGGCGGCATGGGCGCCTACTGCCCCGTGCCCTTCGCCGATGCCAACGTACTGGCCGCCATCCGCCGCGACATCATCGACCCCACCCTGCGCGGCCTGCAAAACGAGCAATTTGAATTCCGCGGCTTTCTGTATTTCGGCATCATGCTCACGCCCAGCGGCCCCAAGCTGCTGGAATACAACGTGCGCCTCGGCGACCCCGAAGCCGAAGTGCTGCTGCCCGCTTTGGATAGCAGCCTGCTCACGCTGATTGACGCCACCCTCGATGGCACCCTCGCCCAGCAGGGCGTGCGGCAGCGGCCCGGTGCATTCGTGGGCGTGGTGCTGGCCTCGGGGGGCTACCCGGCGCCGAAGTTCCCCACCGGCTTCCCCATCACCGGTCTGGATAACCTGCCCAGCGGCGTGCGCGCCTACCACGGCGCCACCCGGCGCGATGAAACCGGCCAAATCGTGACCAACGGCGGCCGCGTCCTCGTCCTCACCGCTCACGGCCAGGACCTGGAAGAAGCCACCGCCCGCGCCTACGAAGCCTGTGCCCGCGTCACATTCCAGGACGTGTATTTCCGCCCCGATATTGCCCAGCGCCCCGCGCCGGTCCTCACCGTCCCCGTTGTAAATTGAGACCAGAAGCCCAATTAAAACTGATGAAGCTCCTCGCCTCCTTCGAGCAATTCAAGCAGAATTCCCTCTCCTTTGGCGAGGGGAAGGAGCGAAGGCCCGCCCGCCTGGCCATTCTGCTCTCGGGCCGGGGCTCCAATATGCTGGCGCTGCTGGAGGCCACCAAAACCGGCGTGCTGCACGGCTTGGCCGAAGTCGTGGTGGTCTTCAGCAACAAGCCCGATGCCTTCGGCCTCGAAGCCGCCGCGGCCCTGGGATGCCCCATCGCCTCGCTGCCCAGCCAAGGCCGCAAGCGCGAAGCTTACGATGCCGACGTGGTAGCATTGCTCCGGCAGTACCAGCCCGATTTGGTGGTGCTGGCGGGGTATATGCGGATTTTGTCGCCGGCCTTCATTCAGCCGTTTGCGGGCCGCATCATCAACATTCACCCCGCTGACACCCATCAGCACCAGGGCCTGCACGCTTACGAGTGGGCGTTCGAGAACAAGCTGCCCGAAACCAAAATCACTGTGCATCTGGTTGACGAGGGGCTTGATACCGGCCCCATTCTCGCCCAGCAAACGGTGGATTTGCGCGGAGCCGATACCCTGGCGGAAGTTGAGCGGCGCGGCCTGGCCGTGGAGCATGAGTTGTACGCCCGCACACTGGCCGAATTAATCAACCACGGTCGTCATGCAGAGGATAGCGAAGCGTGACAGTTACCCCCTTTAGTTACAAATTAACCACCCCATCCCATGTGCGGAATAGTAGGTTTTCACGGTCCCGATAACGTCGTAGGCGACATGATAATTGGCCTCACCGCCCTCCAGCACCGGGGGCAGGATGCGGCCGGCATCGCCACCTTCGACGACTCGTTTCATCTCTGCAAAGGGCAAGGGCTGGTCAACGACGTGTTCAAACCCAAGCACGTGAAGAAGCTGAAGGGCAACCTCGGCATCGGCCACGTGCGCTACACCACGCAGGGCGCCAACGACTCCGACCTGGCGCAGCCTTTCACCACCAGCTACCCCTTCGGGCTGGCCATGGTGCACAACGGCAACGTCATCAACTTCCGCGACGTGGCCAAGCGCCTGCACGACAAGTACCACGTGCTGCCCAAAACCACCAACGACCTCGAGCTTATCATGTACACCTTCGCCTCGGAGCTGCGCGTGAAGGACCTCGACCGCATTTCGGTGGTGGATATTTTCGATGCCGTGGAAACCACCCAGGAGCTGGTGAAGGGTGCCTACGCCACTATCACCATGATTGCCGGCCACGGCCTGCTGGCCTTCACCGACCCGCTCGGCATTCGGCCGCTGGCGCTGGGCAAGCGTGAAACGCCGGCCGGCCCGGTTTACGCCTTCGTGTCGGAAAGCACCTGTTTCGATTACCTGGACTTCGAATTCGTGGAGAATGTCGGCCCCGGCCAGGCCATTTTCATCGACAACAACTACCAGGTTCACTACAAAAACAAATTCGCGCTGCCGAAAAACTTCTGCGCCTTCGAGCAGATTTACTTTGCCCGCGAAGACTCCGTAATTCACGGCCGGCTGGTGGCGCGGGAGCGGGTACGGTTGGGCAAAATTCTCGCCCGCAAGGTCGTGGATGCCGGGTTGAAGCCGGATATGGTGATTGATGTGCCTTCCTCCGGCTACTTCGCGGCCTCCGGCTTGGCCGAAGCCATTGGGGTGCCGTACCGCCGGGCGCTGGTGAAAAACAACCACATGGGCCGTTCCTTCATCGTGCCCACCCAAGCCGGGCGCGAGGACGTGGTGAAGAAAAAGCTGAATCCCATCCGCGAGTTTGTGGAGGGCAAAAAGGTGGCCGTGGTCGATGACAGCATTGTGCGCGGCACTACCTCGCGCCGCATCGTGCGGCTGCTGCGCGAGGCGGGTGCGGCGGAGGTCTACTTCATTTCCAGCGCGCCGCCCATCGTGTCGCCCTGCATCTACGGCATCGATATGGCCATGAGCACCGAGCTGATTGCGGCCAACTACACGGAGGACGAAATCTGCCGCTACATCGAGGCCGATAAGGTGATTTACCAGGATTTGGCGGATTTAGAGGAGCTGTTTGCCGAGGAAAAAGGCCACGGCGGCAGCTGCTTCGCCTGCTTCTCGGGCAAGTACCCCACCGGCGACGTAACGCACTACCTGCGCCACATTCAGGAGGAGCGCGCCAGCCACCGGAGCGATAAAAAGGAGAAGAAATCGGTGAGCGCGAAAGCGCCTGCGCCGACGGAGCATTAAGTCGCGAACGAACAAACACGCCCGTCATGCAGAGCGCAGCGAAGCATCTTTACCGCAATACTAATTGATTGCGTTGGGTGGTAAGGATGCTTTGCTGCGCTCTGTATGACGGCCTCTTTTAGCCTGATATTTTCCGACCGTTACCCGCATGAACGACACCAAAAACAACCCCGCCGGCTACTCCATCGAAGAAGGCAACGCCGCCTCGCGCAATGCCTACAACTGGTCGAAGAAAACCTTCGCTAACCGCCGCGGCAAGCCCGGCGAGCCCGCCCAGGACCTCGACGGCGGCTTCTCCAACGAAATCCGCTTCGGCAGCGAGCGCCTCGGCATCAGCTCCGACGGCATCGGGACCAAGATTGAGGTGGCCGAGCGCCTGAATAAGTACGATTCGCTGGGCTACGACCTCATCGCCATGACGGCCGATGACCTCATCGCGGCCGGTTTCGTGCCCACCAACCTCTCCAACATCATCGACGTGAACCACCTCGACTACGACGTGGTGGACCAACTGATGCGCGGCCTGCACGACGCCGCCAATTTTGCCCAAATCGCCATCACGGGCGGCGAAATCGCGGAGCTCGGCAACCGCATCGGCGGCTGGCCGGGCGCGAAGATGAACTTCAACTGGTGCTCCACCGCCATTGGGGTGCTGCACCCCAGCCTGGCCCAGCCCCTGAGCGGCAAAACCGCCCGGGCCGGCCACGCGGTGGTGGCCCTGCGCTCGCCCTCGTTCCGCTCCAATGGCTACTCGCTGGCCCGCAAGACCCTCACCCGCCTTTTCGGCGAGAACTGGCACGAGGCGCCCTACGACGGCCCCGACCAATTTGCCAGCTGGGGCGAGGCGATGCTGGAGCCCTCGCTCATCTACTCGCCCGGCGTGGCGGCCCTGCTCGATGCCGGCCTGCCGCTGCACGGCGTGGCCCACATCACGGGCGGCGGCGTGGCCGATAACTTCAAGCGCGTGCTCAAAAACAGTCTCGGCGCGGTGCTGGACAATCTTTTCGAACCCTTCCCCGCCATGCAGCGCCTCTGCGAAATCGGCGGCATTGATGCCGAAACCGCCTACCTCTACTGGAACATGGGCACTGGCATGCTCCTCGTGACCGAAGAAGAGTCGGCCGAAGCCGTGGTGGCTTCGCTGCGTGCCAGCGGCTACCTGGCCCAAGTAGCAGGCCACCTCACCGCCGAGCCCGGCGTGACGCTGCGCGTGGCTGCGGGTGAATTGCGGTACGAATAAGGCCAATTAACCCAATAAAAAGCCCTGTCGTCTTGATTGACGACAGGGCTTTTTTTGTGGCAGAGCATAAGCTACTTTTACTGCTATGTCGCATGAGGAACATGACACCCAAGCCGAAATCAATATTAAAAACGATGTCGAAAAACATGGATGGACAGTTTGCTTATTCGAAGCAGACACAGCTACTCCTGCTTTTGCTTACACCATCGGCCTTTGGAAAAATTTCAACCATCCCGAGATAATTGTTTTCGGCCTTCCGCTTGACACAATGCACATCATTCTGAACGATGCTGGTGACATAGTAAAGGCCGGGAATCCATTGGAAACGTGCATTAGTAACTTCGAGCTTCTGAAGCTGCACCCGGTTCAGTTTCGCCAAGTTGATTTGGATAACATAGCTGATTATTTTGGCTATGCCCAATGGTTTTACGGGTATGAGGGCTTTCCCGCGTTGCAATTGTTCTGGACGGATAAAGGAGGCAAGTTTCCCTGGGAGCTGGAATTTGATGAGAGCTACAACCTAGACCAACCTTTTCTTGACCGAAAGCTTGATTTTAAGTTTTTTGAGCACCGAAATGTTGCAGCTTTTGTAGCGAGGCAAATTTTCAAAGAAGGCAAGCCAATTCTGCGCGTGTTCCACGAAGATGACGACGGTTCATGGCAATTTCTGACCGAAGATGATGTGACCACCGATGATATTATGGTTGTTTGTCTAGAAGAAGTCGTGAAGCGTGACCAGTCGGTAAACGAGCTGTTTAATCTGCCAACCGGACAGATGGCAACGCGCGAATTTGTCGGCGTAGAATGGGTGAGAGAGGAAATTGAAGCAGAAGAGCAGGAAAGGAACCCATAGGGCGCTGCAGTGACACACAGACCCGCACTTATTCACGACACACAAAAAAGGGCCGCCCAAGTGGGCGGCCCTTTTCGTTCAAATCAACCTGATGCAGGCTATTCCAGCACCACTTTGCGCGTGTAGGTCTGGCCCGCCACGGTCACCCGCAGGGTGTATAGGCCGGCAGACAGGGCGCGGGTGGAGAGGGTTTGCTCGGCGGCCGGAGTCAGGGCTTTGGTGCTGACCACTTGGCCCAGGGCATTGAGCAGCGTAGCCTGGCCGGTGCCGCTCAGACCGTTCAGGCGCAGGGTGAGCTGGCCGGTGTTGCTCGGGTTGGGGTACACCAGCAGCGCATCGGTATCGGCCTGCGCGCGGTTGCTGGTCACCAGGCCGGTGCCGCCCAGCGTGAAGCTACCCGGCGTATCGGAGGCGGTGAAGCCGCTCACAGCCATGTAGTAGCGCGTGCCCGCCGTGAGGCCGGTTACACTAACGGTGCCCAGGGCCGTGTTGGCCGTGTTCGAACCCCGGCAGAATACTTCGTTGAACGGCCCGGCCGAGCAGCTGGGGCTGGTGAACACCCGCAGCGCACCCGCCGAAGTACCCGTGAAAGTGAGCGTGGTGCTGGTGCCGGTGGGCGTGAAGGTGAACCACACATCCTTGGGCAGGGCGCCGCCCGCGCAGCTCGGCGTGTTGATGCCGTTCTGCACGCTGGTGGTCGCGCCGCTGTTCGACGATGAAACCGTGGCGGCGCCCAGTGCCAGCGCACCGCAGGGCTCGTCGTTGGCCGGGGCCGTGAGCGGCGTGGTGAAGCAGATGGGACCCACCAGCGCGCTGCTGCCATTGAAGCCGCCGCATACCTGTTGCACATAGAAGCAGTAGTTGGTGGAAGCAGTGAGGCCCGTAAGCGTGGTGCTGGTGCCCGTGATGCCCGTGATAGTGGTGCCGCCAGCCGGCGGTGTGAAACCCGTGGGGCCGTAAATCACGGCGTAGGTGCTGCCTGTGGTCGTAGAAGCGGCCCAGCTCACGGTAGCGGTGTTGTTGGTGAGGGTGCCGGCCGTGAGGCCCGTCGGGGCCGGGCAGTTGGGTACCGGCGTGGCGCAGATGGTGAAGTTGCCAAGGGTGCCGGTGGTGCTGTACTCGTTTACGCGCACGTAGTAGGTAGTGCTGGGCGTGAGGCCGGTCAGGTCGAGGTTAGGCGCAGCCGTGTTGCTGGCCGTGCCCGCGCAGCTGATGTAGGTGAGTGGCCCTGCGCAGGCCGTACCCGAGTAGCCGCGCACCACGCTGGCCGCGCCGCCCGTTACCGAGATGCGAACGGCCGTGCTGGTGGGGCCGGTAGCTGCCGTGGTGAACTTAAACCACACATCGTGCGGCGCAGTAATCGAGCCGCAGCCCGTGCCCTGGCCGGCGGTTCCGTACACCGTACTGGCCGTCTGGGTAGCGCCGAGGGAGGTAGTGGCCAGGGCCACGCAGGTGTTGTTCACCGTCAGGGTGGTCGCGCCGCAGGGGTCGTCGTTCACAATCTGGGTGGTGAACACGCCCGGCCCGGCCAGGCCGGAATTAGTGGTCGACGAGCAGTTCTGCGTCACGTAGAACTGGTAGGTAGTGCCCGGCACAAGGCCTGTAATGGCGTAGGGCGGGGCCGTGAGGCCCGTTACCGTGGTGTAGGAGTTGGTCGTGGAGGAGGCCTGGGTAGGGTCGAAGCCGGTGGGGCCGTAGAGTACGGTGTAGGTGCCAGTGCCGCCCGTCAGCCACGAGAGGCTGGCCGTGGTAGTGGTGGTAGTGCCCGTCAGGCTGGCCGGGGTGAGGCAGCCGGTGGCCGATTCGAGGATGATGTTATCAAGGCCGATATCGGTCGAGCCATAGTCGGCGCGGGCACGGAAGCGGATAACCGCCGTGGCCGACGTGCTGCTGATGGGCAGCACCTGCGTCGCAAACGTGGCGCTGAGCTTGTAGCCGTCCAGGCGGCTGAAGGTGGCCCCGCCATCATTCGAAATCTGCACAATCAGCGAGTCGCTGCCCGAAGTGTTCACGAAGTCGAAGCTCAGGCGCTTGGCCCCGGCCGCGCTCAGGTTCACATACAGGTCCAGCGTGCCAATAGTGCCCGCCAGGCTGTAGCCGCTGTGGAAGCGGGCCGAGTGCAGCCCCTGGCTGCTCACCGGCGAGTAGAGGTAGCTGTTCGGCAGCGTCCAGTTGGCCGAAGTGGGGTCGTCTTCGCGCCGCCACGAGTTGTTGCCCGTAGCCGGGCTGTTGCGCCAGCTGGCCGAGGGCGCATCGCGGGTGTTGCACACATCAATCCAGGTGGTCTCAAAGCTCTGCACCACCGGCAGAGTAGCGTAGGTGGGCGGCGTGGCCGTCACGGTCACGGCCGTAGAGTTAGCCGTCTGGCTGGTGCTCACGCAGGTGAGGCGGGCGCGGTACTGCGTAGTCACCGTCTGGCCGGTGGCCGTGTAGGTGCTGCCAGTGGCTCCGGTAATGTCGGTCCAGGTGGTGCCGCCGTTGGTGGAGGCCTGCCATTGGTAGGTGATGCCGGCATCGGCGCTGCTGCCCGTCAGGGACAGGGCCACTGGCGTCGAGGCGCACACGCTGGTTACGCTGGCCACCGCCGTGCCTGCCGTGGGAGCCGCCGTGCACAGGGCATTGCTGCTAATAGCCATCACGTTGAGCACACCGGTGGTCGACGTTTTGGCGAAGCCGATGCTCTGAATCTGCTTGGTGTAGTTGCCGGCGGCCAGCGCCAGCCGGATTTGGTAGAGGCGCGGGTCGGTAGTGCTGTTTTCGATGGTATTGTTGTCGTAATTGACCCGGCTGATGCCCTGAATGGCAAACCCGCTGCCCGCAAACCAGTCGGCCACGGTTTGCCCGGCGAATACCTGCGTGGTCTGGTCCGTGAAAGTCACCGTCACGGTCACCGTACTGGCCCCGTTGCCCGAGGAAGCCAGGAAGTAGATTTCGCCGGCCGACTGCGGCGTGGCCAGCGTGAGGGTGCCCGAGCCCGTAGCGGCAATGCGCAACGAGTTGTTGGCCGAGTACGACGCCAGCTGAAACGACAGCCCGGAAGTAGCCACGCTATTGATAAGCCCCGTGGCAGGCAGCGACGAGGTGGGCGTGGCCCCCGTCGGGCTCACAAAATTGGGCGCCACGAAGGCGAAGCGCGAATTCACCGCCCCGCCGTCCATGTCCGACGTGGTCGACGACATCACCGTGCCCGTGCCGTTGGCCACGATATCGGCCGTAAACCCGGTGACGGTGACCGGCGTGAACCCGGCCTGAGCCTGGTAACTCATTCCTACCCCCAGTGCGCACAGCAGGGGCCTAAACAAACGCGTAAAACTTCTTTTCATGTAAAAAAGAGGGATTGGGTGAAGTGAAGGATGAAGAGCGGTGGGTGGGAATATTGGTAAGAACGAACCGCCTGTTGGGCGCACAGGACGGCCCGTAAATCTATAACTCAAGTGCCTGCATATCACTAGCTATTGAGGCTTATAGAGGAAATTAATTTTTAGGGCGCTCCGGCTGGCGGCAATCTGGGTGGGACACCAACGCAAAGCCCCGGCATTCCGTGAGGATGCCGGGGCTTTGAATTTGTAATGTTTAGCACGAATCAGGGTGCGTGGCCTACGCCGGGCGCACCGGCCGCTTTTCCAGAATGAGGCGGGTGCGGTACTCGTAGAGGCCCATTTCCAAGCCCACGGGGAAGGTGTGCGGGTTGAGGAAACGGCGCACGCTGGGGTCCAGGGCCTGCACCTCACGCTGGGCAAGGGCGCGGCTCTCGGCCAGGGTGGGCAGGTCGAGCACGCGGTGGCCGCGCCGGAACACCGGCTCCAGCAGCTCGCGGTATTGCGTTTCGGGCCGGATGGGCAGGCGGCGGGTGCTGTCGGCGGGGTCAATCAGGATGAGGTGAATGGGCAGGTCCTCGGCCGTGTTGTAGAGCATGTCGGCGCGGGGCTTGTCGTGCTCATTCAGGAAGCGGCGCACCTGCAAAATGCCCGGAATGCTGGTTTTGGCCACCTGCTCCGAGAGCTTGATGGTGAAATCCCAGCCCGAATCATCGGCTTTGCGCAGGGCCGCCAGCTTGTACACACCGCCCAGCGCGGCCTGGTTGTAGGCCGTCACCAGCTGGGTACCCACGCCCCAGGTGTCGATGCGGGCACCCTGCTGCTTGAGGCTGGTGATGAGGTTTTCCTCCAAATCGTTGCTGGCCACAATGCGCGTTTCTGTGAAGCCGGCCTCGTCCAGCACCGCCCGCGCCTCTCGGCTGAGGTAGGCCAAATCACCCGAATCGAGCCGGATGCCGGCCAGCTCGTGCCCCCGGGCCCGCATGTCCCGCGCCACATGAATGGCCTGGCGCACGCCCTCCAGCGTGTCATACGTATCCACCAGAAACACCGAGTCGTCGGGGAAAGCCTGGGCGTAGGCTGAGAAGGCCTGCACTTCGCTTTCAAAGGCCATGACCCAGCTGTGGGCGTGCGTGCCGCGCACCGGAATGCCGTAGCGCTGCCCGGCCAGCACGTTGCTGGTGGCATCGCCGCCGCCCAGGTACGCCGCCCGGCTGGCCCCCAGGCCCCCATCGAAGCCCTGGGCACGGCGCAGGCCAAACTCCAGAATCTGGTCCGTCGGGCCGGCGGCTTCGCGGATGCGGGCAGCTTTGGTGGCCACCAGCGTTTGGAAATTGATGAGCGTGAGCAGCGCCGTTTCCAGCAGCTGGGCTTGCAGCAGCGGCCCGCGCACCCGCATAATGGGTTCGTTGCCGAACACCACCGTGCCCTCGGGCATGGCATCGATGTCGCAGGTAAACTTCATTTCGCGCAGGTAGCGCAGGAATTCGGGCGGAAACATTGCCCCGCCCTTGCTGCCGCGCAGGCTGCCGAGGTAGGCCAAGTCATCGTCCGAAAATTGCAGGTTCTCCACCCAGTCCACCGCCAGGGCCAGCCCGGCCGCTACCGCGTAGCCTCCTTGGAACGGGGCCTTGCGGAAATACAGATGGAACACCGCCTCCCGGTCCTGCAAGCCCTGCTGCCAGTAGCCGTAGGCCATCGTGAGCTGGTATAAGTCGGTGACGAGGGCGAGCGACGGCGCGTAGAGGCCGGAGAGAGGAGCAGCATTCATAGGACGAATTAACAGCGAAACGACGCATTCGCTTACGGCGCGGCGGCTATTCCGGCCGGGGCAGCCGCCGCGCCGGCATCGGCGGGGCCATACTACCTTGGCGGCCAAATGAGTAAAAACAAAACGAAAAGCCCGCGCCCAAGCGTGTGGGCCCGGGCAATGGACGTGCGCTGGCGGCTGGCGCTGGCGGTGATAGTTGGCGTGGCGGCCGCGCTGCTGGCTCCGCACCTGCTGGGCACCCTGGCCCGCGTGGTGGTGGGCTGGGTAGGCTTCGCTGCCATCGACCTAGCGCTGATAATCCTGGGCATGTGGCAGGCCGACACCGACGACATCCGTCGCGTAGCCGCCTCCGAAGACCTGCCCCGCACCCAGGCTTTCGTGCTGGTAGTGGGTGCGGCGTTTGCCAGCCTGGGCGCCGTGGTGGGCCTCATGGGCTCCCTCAAAGGCATTTCGAAAGACCTGCGCATGCTGCACGTAGCCCTGAGCGTGGCCGCCGTGGTGCTGGCCTGGACGCTGGTGCACCTCGTCTTCACCCTCCGCTACGCCCACAGCTACTACGATGCCGACGAAGACACCGGCCTGGACATCGGCGGCCTCGTATTCCCCGACGACCAGGGCCAGGACAAGGGCCCCAAGCTCACGCCCAACTACGTGGACTTCGCCTACTTTTCCTTCATCATCGGCATGACGGCCCAAACCGCCGACATCGGCATCGGCAACCGCAGCTTGCGCGGCGCGGCGCTGCTGCACGGCCTCATCGCCTTCATCTTCAACACCGTCATCGTGGCCCTCACCATCGGCACCATCGGCGGCATGCTGAATTAGTGGTGAGTGGTTATGGGTTAATCTCTAACCGTTAACAATTCACCACTAACCACTCACAACTAACCGTTAAGAAATCAGCCCCCGGCTCACGGCCAGCTTGATGAGGGCGGCGGTGTTCTTGGCCTGGGTTTTGGCGATGATGTTCTGGCGATGGGTTTCGATGGTGCGCTTGCTGGTGAAGAGCTTGTCGGCGATTTCGCCGTTGGTCAGGCCTTCGGCAATGAGCTTGAGCACTTCCAGCTCGCGGGCCGTGAGGTCGGCCCCGGAGTGGCCGTCGGCCGCCGAGTCCTCGGCACCGGCGCGCTGGGCCACGGCCTTGTAAAGCATGTTCAGGCCAATTTCGGTGCACAAAAACGGGTTGCCGGCTGCCACCGTGCGAATGGCGTGGGTGATTTCGCTGATGGCCGCGTTTTTGAGCACATAGCCCAGCGCGCCGGCTTCCAGCATGCGGGCCACGTAGTTTTCGTGGTCGAGCATGGTGAGCACCAGCACCCGCACGTCGGGAAAGCGCTGGCGCAGCTCCGGCACGGTGGCAAAACCGTCGAGCACGGGCATCTGCACGTCCATCAGCACCACATCCACGGGCGTGGTTTCGAGTAGGGCCAGCACCTCGGCGCCATTGCTGGCTTCGCCCACCACATCGAGGTCGGGTTCGGCAGAGAGGAGGGCGCGAATGCCATCACGCAGGATGGTGTGGTCATCGGCAAGAAGAAGTCTGGTCATAGCAGCAGGAGAGTTGGGAGTAAGCAGAACGAACCCAACGCGACAAAGTTGGGCGCTTTCTGTTGTACGTAATGTGGTGCTACGTATTTCTACTAAATCGTCAGGACTAATCGGGCTTTTCGAAGGGATTTATACTGTTTTTAGTGCGGCAATTATAGTTGAGCTTAGCAAAAACGGTAGTTTCGGGTTGTTTATTCTCATTTTGCTAATCAGTATCTTGAGGATTTAATATATTTCAGCAGCCGACTCGACCTTTTTTTCGTTCATGATTCGTTTGCTACTTACCGATGGCGATACCCTCACCCGCGAAACACTGCGTATTGGGTTGGGAGCTGCCGTAGGCCTTGAAATAGTGGGCGAAGCCGCTACCGGCGAGGAACTACTGGCCCAACTGTCCACCCTGAACCCCACGGCCGTGCTGTTCGACCTGAGCCTGCCCGGTCCCGATGCCTTTGCCGTCCTAGCGGCCCTGCGGGAGCAGTACCCCCAGCTGCGCATCCTGGTCCGGGGCGAGCTCACCAACGAGTACTACGTGGCCCGGGCCTTCGACCTGGGGGCCAACGGCTACATCCTGAAAAATTCGCTGCTGTCGGAGCTTTTGCACAGCCTGGGCACGGTCGCAGCCGGTCGGCCTTTCCTGTGCTCGGCCCTCGGCCTGGCCCTGCTAAGCCGGCTCTACCTGGCCAAGCCCGTGGACGGCACCGCCGCCCGCCTGAGCCTGGGCCTGAGCAAACGCGAAATGGAGGTGCTGAGCCTAGTGGCCGAAGGCCTCACGAACGCCGAAATCGCCCTGCGCCTGTTCACCAGCAAGCGCACCGTCGAAACCCACCGCCAGAACATCATGGAGAAAACCCAGACCCGCAACACCGCTGCGCTCATCAAGCTGGCCGCGCGCCAGGGCCTGCTGCCGGAATAATAATGGGGTATGAGGGTAAGAGGGTGTGGGGGCAGGAGGTCTTACATATTTTCCTCCTGCCCCCACCCCCTCTCTTATCTTCTTAAACTAACCCTGCTGCGCGGCAATGATGAACTCGGCCAGCTCGCGGAAGCAGCCGTAGCCCCCGGCGGTCTGGCAATGAAAGTCGGCCACGGCGCGGGCAAAGGAGGTGGCATCGCCGGGGCAGGCCGATAAACCGACCAGGCCCAGAATCTCCACGTCGTTGGTGTCATCGCCGATGAAGGCCACTTCCTCGGCCGTCAGGCCGGTGCGGGCCAATATTTGGTGCAGGCAGGTGGGCTTGTCCTTGATGCCCAGGTGCAGCTCCTCGATGCGCAGCTTGGCGGCGCGGGTGCGGACGGAAGGCGACATTTCGCCCGTCATAATGCCCGTCAGGATGCCGTGGTTGCGCAGGCGCTCCACGCCCATGCCGTCGCGGATATTGAACCGCTTCATTTCCTCGCCCCGTTCGGAGTAATACACGCCGCCATCGGTCAGCACGCCGTCGCAATCGGTGAGAACCAGGCGAATGCGGCGAGCCCGGGCGGTGAGGTCTGGTAATTTCATGAAAGCAAGGAAAAAAACGAATAAATGGAGAGCATCAAAAAGCCAAAACCGGCCCAGTGAGGCCAATAGGGCCGCAAGTTCGGCACAGAAAGGCGAAGTGGAAATTGTACCCAAAGTATAATTATACCGTACCGCGTACCTTAGCGTCAGAAATTACTTTTACTTGTGTCTTATGAAGAATAAGTTGACTATAGGTGCTGCAGTAGCCATCTTGTTACCAATGGCCGCTTTTGGCCAGTCGCCCCACGACGTAGTAGTAGCCGCCGAACAGGCATTTGCCGCCCAGGCCACGCAGACCAGCACAGAGGCTGCGTTTCTGGCCAATAGTGCCCCCACGGCCCTGGTGACCGAAAACGGCAAGCTGGCCAACGCCCAGGAAGTGTGGCGCGCGCGCCCCTCGCGCCCCGGCAGCAAGCTCACCTGGTACCCGGTGCTGGCCGACGCAGCACAGTCGGGCGACATGGGCTACACCACCGGCCCCTGGACCATGCTGCAAAACAACCGCCCGGTGGCGTCCGGCGAGTACGTGACCATCTGGCGCAAGCAGCTGGATGGCCGGTGGAAATTTGCCGTGGACATGGGCATCGAGCGCATCGGGGCCGCACCCGCGCAGCCCGCCACCGTGGCCCGGCCTCATCTCATAGCCGCCGCCGCCACGCCCAGCGCCGCGCCGTCCAATATCGTCCTCGAAGTCGACAGCAAGTTTGCCGCCGCCGAGCTCATGAAGCCCGGGGCCACCTATCAGCAGTACCTCAGCGCCGAAGCCCGCCTCTACCGGTCGGGCCTGTCGATGATGCAGGGCGCGGCCGCCTCGGCCAATATGAAATCCATCGACGGGGGCTACCTCTTCATTGCCAATACCGGCTACCTGGCTGCCGCCGGCGATTTGGGCTACGTGGTGGGCTCGCTTCACCGCCCATCCAGCACCAACCACCCCGAGGAAAACGGCACTTTCCTGCGCATCTGGCGCCGCGAGGCCGATGCCGGCTGGCGCATCGTGCTGGAGATGTTCAACTTCACCCCCAACGCGGCCGAAGCCGCTAAAGCTGCGCCGTCACCTGTGCCGGCGGGCACCACTGGCCAGCTTCCGGCCAAGCGCGGCCAGTAGTTCCGGCCTTGCCCGACGGCAGTTTTTGCTGCCCTGATTTATGCGAAAAGCCCCCAGCGTGCCCCGGCGAGTTGGGGGCTTTTTTTTGGAGTGGGCTGTAAGGCCGGTCCCCGCGACGCGTCTGGCCGGGCGGAGGAGGCACCGACTGCAGCTGCATGTGTTAGCCTTCGTTTCTGCTTATTTCCGGTTGTTATGAAAGCATTAATTTGGTTGTTCGCGGTTCCGCTGGTAAGTGGCGGTGCGACGCTGGGGCCAACCCCGCCAGCGGCCCCGGCATCAGGAGTCAGCCGGGTGCCGGTCATTGTCGAGCTTTTCACCTCCGAAGGCTGCTCGAGCTGCCCGGCGGCCGATGCGGCGCTGCGCCAGCTGGAAAAAGCCCAATCGGTGCCCGGCGCCGAGGTTATTGTGCTGGGGGAGCACGTCGACTACTGGAACCGGCTGGGGTGGAAAGATGCCTTCTCGGCCCCGGCCTACACCGAGCGGCAGCGCCAGTACGCCACGGGCTTTGGCACGGGCTCCTACACGCCCCAGGCCATGGTGAACGGGCGCTACGAGCTGGTGGGCAGCCGCGCCGCCGATTTGGCCGCCGCCGTGGCCAAAGCCGCCAAAGCCCCGCAGGCCACCGTGGCCGTGGCCCTGGCCGGCAGCACGGCCACGGTGCGCGTGAGCAGCCTCCCGCCCGGTACTCCCGCCGCCGAAGTGCTGCTGGCCATTACCGAAAGCGGCCTGGCTTCGCAGATTGGCCGGGGCGAAAACTCGGGCCTGCTGCTGCACCACGCAGCCGTGGTGCGCCAGCTGCTGCCGCTGGGCCGGGTAGGGGCCGATGGCACTTTTGCCGCCAGCCCGGCCCTGAAGCTGGCGGCCGACTGGAAGCGCCCCAATCTGCGGGCCGTGGTGCTGGTGCAGGAACTGGCCTCGCGCCGCATAGTGGGCGCGGCCACGGCAGCAGTTGGCAAGTAATCCGGCGCTGTGCGTGGCGAGGGCGAAACTGAGCATCCCGCAGAGCGTATTATTGCAACGCGACCTTCGCCCAACCAGCCGTCGCCCCGCATGACCCCAGATATCCCTGTTCCGGCCACCTGGCCGGCCCGCTTCGGCGACGAGCTTTATCGGTTTGCCCTGAGCCGCGTTTCCGATTCGGAAACGGCCGAGGAGCTGGTGCAGGAAACCTTCCTCAGCGCGCTGGATGGCCTGGCGACGTTTCGGGCCGAGGCTTCCGAGCGCACCTGGCTGTTTGTGATTCTGCGCCGCAAAATCATCGACCACTACCGGCGGCAGGCCCGCGCCACTCACGTCGGGCTGGACGAAATAGGGGACGGCGGCCCCACCGAGGCCGACTTTTTCGTGCCCGAAAACGGCCATTGGACCGGCCCGCAGGCCCCCGCCAGCTGGCTCCGGGCCGATGCTGCCCTGGAACAGCAGGAACTGCACGACATTCTGCAGCGCTGCCAGGACCGGCTGCCGCCGCAGCAGGAGGCAGTGTTTGCCCTGCGTTTCGTGGAGGAATTATCGGCCGAGGAAATTTGTCAGGAGCTGGGTTTGAGCTCGGCCAATTATTGGGTTATCGTGCACCGGGCCAAGCTCCAGCTGCGCCGCTGCCTCGAAAAGCACGGCCTCGGCAAAAATTAATTATCCGCTATGCTCCGACTTATCAACTGCCAACACGCCACCATGCTCCTGGAGCAGCAAGCCGACCAGGCCCTCGCCCGCGAGCAGCGCCTGAACCTGTGGCTGCACCTGCGCTACTGCCCCTATTGCAACCGCTACGCCAAGCAAACCGTGCTGATTGCCGAGTGGGCGCGCGCCTCGGCCAGTGCGCGTGCTACGGCCGGCCCGGCATTGTCAGATGCGGCCAAGGAGCGTATGCGGGAGCGGCTGGTAGCGGCCGGGTAACGCGCCGTCTGTCATGACGAGCGAAGCGCGGCAATCCGTTCTCTCCGTGCGACTAGCCTTAGGATGTGCCGAATCCTCTTCAACATATAAAAGCCCCAACTCTATCTCAGAGCTGGGGCTTTTCAATTATCAGGTTGGTCGCATTGCGAGGACGGCTTGCCACGGCCTCCGGCCTCGCAATGACAGGGCGGCGCAGCTTACGCGCCCGTCGGGGCCAGGCGCACCACCAGCCCATCGGTGCGGGGCGTGAGGCGAATCTGGCAGCTCAGGCGGGAGCCTTCGTGCACCACGGGCAGGGTTTCGAGCATGTCGAGCTCGGCATCTTCGGGCTCGGGCAGGGCGGGGCCGGCCAGTACCTCCACGTGGCAGGTGGCGCAGAGGGCCATGCCGCCGCAGGTAGCCATGATGTCGTAGCCGCTGGCTTTCAGCAGCTCCATCAGGCTCAGGCCCATGTCGATGGGGCCGGTGAGCTCCGTGCGCTGGCCAGGGGCGTCTTCGACGTAAATGCGGATGTCGTTTTCCATAAGGATTATTGGGTAGCACAAGAGAACGTCATGCTGAGCGTAGTCGAAACATCTTTACCACGATACTATTCCTTTCGGTTGGATTAGTTGCACAGTAGAGCTGCTTCGGCTGCGTTCAGCATGACGGCCTTTTCGATGCCAGATTACATGCTGGGTGCCCCGTTGACAGTGGTGTACTTCAAGGTGTACTTCTTGTCGGGGAAAATGTATTTGAACGCGCCCTGGCACATCAGCGCGGCCTCGTGGAAGCCGCAGAGGATGAGTTTCAGCTTGCCGGGGTAGGTGTTGATGTCGCCGATGGCGAACACGCCGGGCAGGGAGGTGCTGTAGTCGAGGGTGTCGACTTTCACGGCGTCGTTCTCAATTTCCAGCCCCCACTCGCCGATAGGGCCGAGCTTGGGCGTGAGGCCAAACAGCGGAATGAAGCAGTCGAGCGGGACTTTCTCGGCCTCACCGTTATTGCCGGTGATGGTCACTTCCTTCAGCTCGCCGTTGCCGTGCAGGTGCGTCACGTTGGAGCTGAGCACGAGCTTGATTTTGCCGGCTTCGGCCAGGGTTTTTACTTTCTCGGCCGAGTCGGCTGCGCCGCGGAAGGTGGTGCCGCGGTGCACGAGCGTCACGTCGGAGGCCACATTGGCGAGGAAATTGGTCCAGTCGAGGGCCGAGTCGCCGCCGCCGGCAATCACAATTTTCTTGTCGCGGAAGTGCTCGGGGTCGCGCACCATGTAGTGCACGCCTTTGCCGCCTTCGAAATGCTCCAGGTTTTCCACGGCGGGCTTGCGCGGCTCGAAGGAACCCAGGCCGCCGGCAATGGCCACGGCTTTGCAGTGGATTTCGGTGCCGTCGGTGGTGAAGAGCTGGAAGGAGCCATCGTCCAGCTTCTCGAATTTTTCGACCCGCTCGCCCAGCGTGAAGGTGGGGTGGAAGGGCTCAATCTGCTTCATCAGATTGTCGACCAGGTCGCCGGCCAGAATTTCGGGGAAACCCGGAATGTCGTAAATCGGCTTCTTCGGATAAATCTCCGAGAGCTGCCCGCCGGGCTGCGGCAGGGCATCAACAACGTGGCAGCGGAGCTTGAGCAAGCCCGCTTCAAAAACTGCAAACAGACCGACCGGGCCGGCGCCGATAATGCAGATATCGGTGGAAATGGTGTTGGACATAAAAGTGTTAAGTGCCTTTAACCGGGCGTCGGCTTTGAAGCGGCCACAACGTAGGAGGCCGTTGGCGCAAAGGTACGGGTCGGGGTCGGGGCCGCCAATCAGCGGCCCGTTTTATAACAACTCCGGTCCCCAAAACGTTGGTTCGAAAGCCGTTGAATCTAGGCTTCGGCGGCCAGCTCGTCCAGGAACTTGTCGGCTTCCCAGAGGTCGGTAAAACTGCGCCGGGGCCGCTCCGGAGTCGATTCCTCTTCCTGCCCATTGCCGGACGCGCTGTCGGGCGCATATACAGTGGCAATCATGCGCAGGCCCCGGCCGTTGAGCATTTGCTGCACTTCCTTAAAGAGTCTGGCCAGCGGCCCCGATACCTCCGGCAGCTCAGTCATGTCGCTCAGAATGGTGAATCCGGGGCGCATGGCATCCAGCGCCTGCTGCCAGTCGTGGAGGTATTCGGGCAGCTCCTGCGCCTGCGCCAGCTCGGCAAAGTGCTTGTAGAAGATGCGGTTGCGGCTCGGTTCGGCGGTAATCTGGTATTCGGGGCGAAAAGCAATGAGGCGCATGAGCGGCAAGGAGGAAATAAAGAGCAAGCGGGCCGGTGATGCTACTGGTCTGCCGCCGGCCCGGGCGGCTGAGGCCGGAAAAAACACCTACGGAAAGCAGCAAATTTTGGCCGGCCGCAAAAATACACGTACCACCAGCCGATGGCCTGCGTTTAACGGTCTGGTTTTCGGCCGGCGGGTAGTTCGCTGCGTAATGCCTATACTTCGCCCCAAAACCAAGCCTAGCGTTTCTTCTATGCCGATTTCCGTTTTTGTGGGCGTGCCCGCGCCGCGTCTGTTCCGCTGTTTCCGGCTCGCCGGCATGCTTCTCGGGTCACTTTCACTGTTAACTGCCTGCGGCTCGGAGCCCACCGAAACCACCGCCACCAAGCCCGCCAAAGGTACCAAAGCCGCTTCCGAAACCCCGGCGGCTACCGAAGCCGCGCCGCTGCACGTCAGTGTTTTTCTGGAATATTCGGGCGGGATGAAGGGCTTCGTGCCGCGCGGTGGGGCCGATAAGCCGGCCACCGAATTCCAGCAGCGCATCGGCGCCCTCATCACCGAAACCCAGGTGAGCGGGGCCGTGGCCGAGCGCAAATACTACCTGTGCGAAAATGCCGCGCCGCGCCCCGTAAAGTTTGAGCAGCTGCGCGATGTGGTGCAGGGCGAAGTGAGCCAGGCCGCCCTCGGCACCGAGCTGCCCCAGATGCTCGAGGGCATCCTCAACCGCCCCAAAGCGGGGGAGGAGGTGAGCGTGGTGATTTCGGACTTCATCTACGGCCCGGCCCGCAAGTCTGATTTTTCGCAGCTGCCGAACCTGATTCGCACGTCCATCGCGCCCGTGAGCCAGCAGCAACTGGCCGTGGCCGTGTTCGGCGAAACCTCGCATTTCTACGGCAGCTACTTCCCGGCCGTGAAAACGCCCGTGCAGAAGCGCACGCTCAATGGTGAGAAGGTGCCTTACTATGTGTGGGTTATCGGCCCGCCCGCGCAGGTGGCCCGCTACGCCGCCGAGGTGTTCCGCAACGCGCCGGCCCAGCAGGCGTTTTTCGGCTTGAAAACCAAAACGCCGGCCTTCGCCCCGCTGCTCACCAAGCTCACGGACCCGAAATTAAAATCGAGCGGCGGCACGGTTTACGCCGAAAACAACGGCCTGACCCTGAACCCTTCCGACGACCCGGTAGATTTTTCCGTCGGACTGGATTTGAAGGAATTGCCCGCGGCGTGGCAGAATTCGGCATTTTTGGCCCAACATCTGCAGGTGCGCCTGCCCAACGGCCAGGCCAGCCTGCTGCCCAACTCGGTGCGCCCGCTCACCGATGAGGAGCAAAGCGGCCAGCCGGTGCTCGCGCCCTACACCCACGTGGTGCGCCTGCGGGTGAGCAAGCTGGCGGCCCCCACCGCCACGCTCACCGTGAGTTTGCCCGCCCCGGAAACGCCGGACTGGGTTGCGGCCTGGAGCACGACCAACGACAATACGCCCGCCCCGCGCACGTTTGGCCTCGACCAAATCCTGACCGGCGTCCGCCAATCGTATCCAACCACGCTGCCGGCCGTATTTACGGTCCAGCTTCCCCTCAAAAACGATAAGTAACCCTGCCCTTTTTTCAACCTATGCAAACCTTCTTCACCAGCCTGTATTCGGCGCTGATTTCCATTTTCCAAAGCCAACGCCCGGCCGATTATGGCTTGTATAAAACGGACCTTTTTTCCCTGGTCGGTTGGAGCACGCTGGGCGTGAGCCTGTTGCTGGTACTGGCCTTTTACTACGTTTTCAACTCGGCCATGCGCACCGGCATGTTCCGCAGCACACACTGGGCACTGACCTTGGCGCTGGCCGCTGGCCTGGGCGTATTCCTTGCCAACAGCCTCAGCAAAAGCCACGGCGCGGAGGTGAGCAGCTATTTGGGCTACTTTATGATCGTGAATATGCTGGTGGCGGCGCTGTGGTTCCTACTGTTTTCGGTGCTGCTGAAACGCTGGAGCACGTATGCGCGCACTACGCCGTTCGTGGGGCCGTTTTAGTTTCTTCTGTCAATATCTGTCATCCTGAGCACAGCGAAGGACCTTATCACGTCTGGATATTTTGGATTTACTGCGAACTGTTCTGGCCTGATAAGGTCCTTCGCTGTGCTCAGGATGACAGATGTTAAAATGACAGTTCTTTCAACTCGCTAGAAAACAATGTCCAAACTATTCATCTTCGCCGTGGGCGGCACCGGAGCCCGCGTATTGCGCTCCCTCACCATGCTGCTGGCAGCCGGAGTTCGCATTCCGAACTGCGACCAGGTGGTGCCCGTCCTCATCGACCCCGACACCCAGAACGGCGACGTGACCCGCACCGTGGCGCTGCTCAAGCGCTACGCCCGCATTCACGAAGCCCTGTACGGCGACGGCCAGAAGGAAAAAACCGGCTTCTTCAGCCAGCCCATGAACACGCTGGCCCATCTGAATACCGGGGGCTCCGAAGAGTTGCGCGACTCATTCGTGTACGACTTCGGCGGCATCAGCCAGCCCTTCCGCGACTACCTCAAATACAACGACCTCTCGGTGGAAACGCAGGGCCTGGTCGATTTGCTGTTCACGCAGGACAGCCTCGCGGCCAACCTCGACGTGGGATTCCGGGGCTCGCCCAATGTGGGCTCGGTGGTGCTGAATGCCGTGGTGCAATCCAAGGAAATGCGCTACCTCGCCCAAAGCCTGCAGGACGGCGACCGGGCATTTTTCATCAGCTCGATTTTTGGCGGCACGGGCGCGGCCGGCTTCCCGCTGCTGGTGAAAAACCTGCGCGATGCCAACTCCCCGCTGGCCCACCCCGAAATCCGCCGCCGCCTCAAAGCTGGCGCGCTGGTGATGCTGCCGTATTTCAAATTGCAGGACCCCTCGGCCGATGAAAAATCGGCTGGTCAGGATTTCATCGACTCGAATACCTTCGTCACGAAGACCAAAACGGCCCTTTCGTACTACGCCGACAATCTCAAGGGTCTGGAGGCCATGTACTACCTCGGCGACCAGCCCGGCCAGCCGCTGGCCAACCACCCCGGCCGCGCCGAGCAACGCAACCAGGCCCACCTGCTGGAGCTGCTGGGCGCGCTGGCCGTGCCGCACTTCATGGAAGTGCCCGATAACCAGCTCGACGGCAACCAGCCGCTCTACCACGAGTACGGCCTGAAAGCCGACACCACCGACATCGACTTCGGCCAGCTGCCCACCGAGATGCGGCAGGAAGTAGCCCGCCCGCTCATACAGCTGCACTACTTCGCCCGCTACTTCCTCAAGCACACGCCCGACGACGCCAAAGCGCCCTACTACGAAGCCGGCGACCTCACGGCCCAGCTGCGCAACAACCGCGCCCTGCGCGAGCTGACCGACTTTTTCGGTGACTACAACGAATGGCTGCGCGAGCTGGGCGTGAACCAGCGCCGCTACACCGCCATCCGGGCCGATGAAGGTGACTTCAACAAAATGGTAACCGATAAAACGGTGGAAACCGGTATTTTCAGCAAGGGCATCACGCCCGGCTTTTTCCGGGATGAGCTGACGAAGGCGGTGGGCAAAGCCACGCTGAGCAATCCGACGGAGAACGAGGCGCTGCGCTGGGTGGTAAAAGCCTTTGAGGAGGCTACGGGGGAAATTCTGGATAAGAAGCTGCAGTATTCGTAGTTATTCACATCACCCTGGCCTTCTCTCCTTGAGGAGGGTAGCCCGCCGATATATTCTTCCAAAAACAAACTTGAATTAACTGTAGAGGCCAATTTCAGTCAGTCAGAATCTCGCCCGTGGCCCCTCTCTTCAAGAAGAGCTAGAAGCGAGATTCCCGCCGGCCGCGCCTCTCGCAACTCATAACATGGCTAAAATCCTGCGTTTGCACGATACCGGCTCCAGCACCCACGAGGGCTGGGGGCCGACTGGTAAAATTGGCCCCCACGAAGTGGAGCGCCTGCTCGACCCGCAGGGCGGCCGCGCCGCCAAGGTGGCGGTTTCGATTCCTTCGCCCTTTGCCCGTATGCACCTGGTGGAGACGGCCTTGCGCTTCGTGACGCAGGGCGGTGCGGCTCAGGATTCGGTGTATCACCAGTTGGTGAGCCACTTCTGGGACGTGTGGGAAATGGTGTTCAACTTCCACCAGCGCAAGCTGGCCAGCCAGCGCCTGCAAATCCGGGCCTGGCGCAAGGACGAGGAACTGGCCAAACTGCGCGCCAACCCCGCCACCCGCCCGCTGGCCGAAGTGCTGGCCCTGTACCTCGACGGCCGCTTCGCGAAGCTGACCGAGATGCACCTCATCTACTTCCCCGGCGCCAATGGCGTGCCGCAGCTTATCGGCGGTACTTCGCCGCTTACGCTGTTCTTCCCCGCGCCCAATGTGAAGCCGCTGCCCGTGCAGCGCCCGCAGGGTGGGGGATATTATTTTGATAACCAGTACGTGCCGCTGGCCAATCGCGAAGCTGCCTTCCGCGACTACGTGTACCAGGAGTTCGTGGGCGACCCGGCCCTGACGGCTCTCGCGCCGTTGGTGCGCGACACCCTCGACCGCGGCCTGCTGCAAAAATGGGCCATGGACGGCACCGCCAGCCTCGCCAATTATCCGGTGCTGACCGATGCCTCGAACAACCAGATTGACGTGGCCGGTGTGCTGCTGCGGGTGCGGCCCGACGAAGGCACCGTGCGCGGCTCCGACCTGTTTATCCGGCCCACGCGGGCGGGAGTGGCGGGGCCGTTGCCCATTGTGCTGCGCCCCGGTTTGAAAGCGGTGGGCAAGAAGTATTACAACGAAACCCTGTTTGCCGACAGTGGGGCCACCGTGCCGGCCGCCGATGCTCGCCCGCTGAAGGAGCGCACGCTGCCCGGCCCGGAGCTGCCGTACCCCTACCTCACGGTGAACGACTTGCTGGAGGAAACCCTGCTGGCGGTGCCGTACGAGGTAGATGAAGCCAAATTCTTCAGTGGCAACCTGAAAATTGCGCCCGGCTTCCGGCCCAGCAGCTGGCCGCTGCTGCCCATCAAGCCGCTATATTTCGACTATTTCACGCAGTCGGATTTGGCCGAGCATTTGACGCTGGAACTGGAATCGGCCTGCATTCGGGTGAAGCTGCGGGTGCCGGTGAGTGGCGGCGACTACGTGGATTATGAGCGCGCTTATTATGACAACCCCCAGGGCGAGGGCGTGGGTCGCCTGCGCGTGACCAACGTAGCATTATCGGTGTTTCCCTTCGTGAAGGTGGCCGACGCGCCGCAGTACAACGACTTCTACAAAGTCATGCTGGTGGACGCCAACAACATCGACCCCAGCATGGTGACCAAAAAAGTCGACCTGAAATTCTGGGCTAATGGCCACCAGCTCAGCGAAACCGGCACTGACCAGAGCGCCACCCGCTACGAGCGTACCCCCAAAACCAGCCAGGACGAAGGCAGCACCTACTACGAGGTGCGCGGCACCCATTTCGACTACCTCGAAGTGCTGAACCCAGCCCCGGCCGAGGGCCGTGCGCTCGTCATTCCGCGCTGGCCCGAAGTACGCCAGGGCACCAAGGAATACCGTTTTGCCATCGACTTCGGCACCACGAACACCCACGTGGCCATGCAGGACAGCCCCGGCCAGGAGCCCAAGCCGTTCAGCTTTGGTCTGGCCGATACGCCGGTGGCCCTGCTCAAAAAGAGCACCGCCGAACCCGACCGCACTGCTTACGAACGCCTATACCGGGGCATCGACGACGACCCAGCCAACTTCGTGCAAATCAAGCGCTGGCAGCAGTACCAGGAGCGTGAGTTCGTGCCGCCCATCATCGGGGCCGACAGCTCGCCCTACGCCTTCCCGGCCCGCACTGCCACCTACGAGGCGGCTAATTACGCCACCCAGGAATTGAGCGTGCTCGGCAACATCAACGTGGCTTTCGGCATCATCACCGAGGAGCAGCGCCGGCCGAACTACCACACCAATCTGAAGTGGGATAATTCGCTGAACATCGCCAATACCAACCGCGTGCGGGCTTTCTTCAAAGAAATCCTGCTGCTGTGCCGCGCCAAAGTGGCTCTTAACGGCGGCAGCCTCGCGGCCACGCAAATCACCTGGTTTGCCCCGCTGAGCTTCTCGACTTACCAGCGTAACCTGTACCAGCGCGAATGGGACACCTTGTTTCATAGTGTCTTCCACACCACCAATTCCATGCCCTGCATGGTGGAATCGACGGCGCCGTACTACTACCTCACGCGCCGCAACATCGTGACGCTGGGGCCGGGCGAAAACGCCGCCTTCATCGACATTGGCGGCGGCACCACCGATGTGCTGCTTTACGCCGACCGCAAGCCGGTGCTGAGCACCTCGTTCCGCTTCGCCGGCAATGATTTGTGGGGCGATGGCGGCGCTGAGGTGCGTGGTTCGAAGGACAACGGCCTCGTGCGTTTCGGCGTGGCTGGGGTGCAGAGCGCGGTGCTGAGCCCCGCCGCCCGTCGGGCCCGCGAATACGTGCTGGTGGCCGAAGGAACCGACAATTTCGGCTCCGAGGACGTGGCCAGCTTCCTGTTCAACTACGACCAGCTGCTGGGTTTCAGCGAACGGCTGTTGCGGGCTGAGCACCTGCGGGTGCTGTTTTACCTGCACTTTGGTGCCCTGATTTACCATGTGGCGCAGGTGACGGTGGCCAACGGCCAGCAGCTGCCGCGCTACTTGTGCTTCACCGGGCGCGGCAGCCTCTACGTGCGCCTGCTGGCGGCCGGCTCCAACCTGCAGCCGGTGGAGAAACTGGCCCGCCTCATCATGGAAAAAGCCACCGGTCAGACCGTGCCGGCCGATTTCCGCATCAAGCTAGCCGACGACCCCAAGCAAACCACCGCCAACGGCGGCGTGCTTGCTACCGGCCAGATTCCGCAGGACCCGCCCATGGTGCGCCCCGTGGGCGTGCTGCCCGACCCCGAGAACCCGCAAGCCGACAAAGGTGAGCACCACCTCGAAGCCACGGCCGTAACCGACGAAATCAAGCAGGCCGTGCTCAGCAACGCCCGCGCCTGCCTCAAGCTGCTGCTCGAAGACCCCGAGCTGAAGCGCGTGCAGGCCGACCTGGGCGTGAAAAATGACCAAGGGCTGGTGATGAGCACGTTGGAGCGCAGCCTCGGCGACTCCTTCAACCTTTACCGGCAGCAGTACGCCGACGTGCTCCGCGACGGCGACACCGTGCCCGAAACGCTGTTCTTCCTGCCGTTCAAAAACGCCCTGTATGAGCTATCCAAGGTGCTTCATGACGCGCAGCCGCTCAACTAGCCGCGTCGGCTCTCTGAGCCTGCTCCAGCCGGCCGGCTGCCCGCGCAAGGGCAGCCGGCCGTTGCTGCTTCTCCTGCTGCTGGGGCTGCTGAGTGGCAGCCCGGCAGCGTGGGCGCAGCCGCCAGCCAATGCGCCCGCGCCCCGCGTGGCCGCAGATTCGGCCTCCGCGCCAGCTGTTCAGCCGGCTTCGCACTGGTCCACGGTGTGGGCCGTGCTGGGCGGCGTGGCCATTGGCGCGCTGGGGGTATGGCTATTTGTGCGAAAACCGCAGATAGTTGAAAATCAAGTTATTGTGCCGGAAACGCCTTCGCCTAAACCCACGCCCGCACCCACTCCTGCGCCCGAGCCGGTGCGAAAAAAGCCGGCTGAGAACGTGCGGAAATCGCCGCCCGCCGAGCCACCCGCTGCCGAAAGCACGGGCAAAGGCGTGTCGTTTCAGTCGATGCGCGAGGTGCAGGGCACGATTCCGAAGCAGCCACCCAAGCCCCCCGGCAAGGACAAAAGAAACCAGCCCAACTTCAATTCCCGCAACGCGCCCGCTGCTAACTCTGCCAAAGGCTGGCCGCCGATTGCCCCCCGTCCCTCCGCTATGAACCCAACTTCGCCCACCCCGCCGCCCACCGGCGATAACCAGCCCTTGGAGCCCGGCCAAACCATGGAATGGGCCGCGCCAACGTCTACGCCACCCGCCATTCAGGAATTGATTGACAGCAGCGCCAACGAAGCCGCTGCTGCTGAAGCGGCGCCCGAAACCGCTACGCCTGCCGCGTCCAACGGCCCGCTGCACTACTACGCCCCGGCCCCCGACGTGCCCAGCATCGAGCACCGCAAGCTCAGCCCCAACCCGCTGCCCCAGATGCCCCTGCTCATTACGCTGCCTTCGGCTGAAGCTGTTACAGCGCAGTTTTCCTTCAGCCCGCAGGCCGACCAATCGCGCATCATCGGCAACGGGGTGCGGGAACTGAAGGAATTTTTTCAGTTTGAGCTGCCGCCCACGGAGCAGTTCACCACCATCAAAAACCTGAAAGCCGGTAAGCTGGAAAAGCGCGACGATGCCTGGCACGTGGTGCAAAAGGCGGAAATCGCGCTGAGCTAGGTAGCCAATTAAAAATTGAATGAACGTCATGCCGAGCGTAGCCGAGGCATCTCGCGCGGGGTAGTAACTCAATCGATTGGTTTACTGCTGCACGCGAGATGCCTCGGCTACGCTCGGCATGACGTTCTTGTTCGTTCAAGGATGAGAGGCAAATAAGCGTCTCTACCTTCGCTGTAAATCCAAGCTATGCTCCTAATTGAAATCCTCCTCATCCTGGCCTTGGTGGCCTGGCAGGCGCTGGTGTTCCTGCGCAACCGCCAGCTCGTGGCCCGGGTGCAGGCCATGTACCCGCTGGCGGGCGCGGTGGCCGTGCAGCCCATTCCCTTCACGGCGGCCGAGCCGGACAAGAATTTCGCCATCCAGTACGATGCCCTCATCACCCGTGATGCCTCGCCGGAGTTCGGCCAAATCATCACCGATACCAACGAATACTTGCTCAACAACCGGGGCGCGGCGGCCGATTTCGGCATTCTGAAAGACATTTCCGAGCGCCATGCCGAAGCGCTGGACGAGGAGATTCAGGCCCAGATTGCCACGCCGCTATATCTGGGGCTGCTGGGTACGTTCACGGGGGCCATCATCGGGCTGGTGTCGCTGGTCGGCAACCCGTTTGCCGATGTGACGGCCAACCCGAATACCGACACCTCGTTCAGCAACGGCGACGTACAGCATTTCCTCGGCGGCGTGCTCATTGCCATGATTGGTAGCTTGTTCGGCCTGGCCTTCACGCTGGCCGGCAACCAGCTGCTGAAGCAGGCCCGCGCCGCCCGCGACCGCAACAAAAACGCCTATTACACCTTCCTGCAAAAGGCCCTGCTGCCCAAGCTGAACTCCGATATGCAGGCCGGCATGAGCAACCTGAAATCGGTGCTCGATACATTCAACGCCGAGTTTTTCAGCCAGATTCAGAACGACTTTTTTAGCAAGATTCACGAATTCACGCCGCTCATCGCCAGCATTACGGAGAATGTAAGCGTGCAGAAACGCTTCCTGGAGCAGCTGGAGAAAATCGGCTACTCGGAGCTGGCCAATGCCACCATCAAGGTATTTGACAGGGTGGACGAAAGCGCCCAAACCTTCGAGAAATTCCTCGGCTACCAACAGGCCCTGAACGCAACCGTAACGCACAGCAACGAGGCCGCCCAAACCATTGGCGCGCTGCTCAACCGCCTCACCGCCTTGGAGCAGGGCCTGGCCAGCGTGCCGCAGTACCTGCAGCAGCACGACGATGCACTGCGTCAGCAAGTCGCGTTCTTCAGCCAGCACGGCAAGCTCCTCGCCGACCTCGGCGCGCAAATCCGCCAGGGCGTGAGCGAGGGCGTACACCGCATGGATGCCGAGCTGGACGGCCGCCTGCAGGAGCTGCAGAAAGAAGCTTCCGAGGCGCATGAGCAGTGGCAGCAGCATTTCCGCCGCCTGAACCAGGACAACATCTACCAGAAAATCACTGAGTACCTCAA
Organism: Hymenobacter ruber; assembly: GCF_054783255.1. Taxonomy (NCBI): domain Bacteria; kingdom Pseudomonadati; phylum Bacteroidota; class Cytophagia; order Cytophagales; family Hymenobacteraceae; genus Hymenobacter; species Hymenobacter ruber. Next base: position 584,351 of record NZ_BAAGQX010000002.1, on the reverse strand, counting down.
CCCCTTCACCCAGCTTCCGGCCCAGCAAAAAGACCTCAACGTATTGCAGGAGCGCCAGGCGTCGTTGGCAGCGCAGGCCATGCAGCGCATGGAAGCCCGGCTTTTGGCCGATGCCCAGCTGCAGCAGCAGCTCTTGCAGCAGGTAGACCGGACCAACAAGGTGCTGGAGGAAATCACCCGGCCGAACTGGTTCCAGCGCACGCTGCTGGGCAAGAAGTAGCGTGAGAAACCTGCAAATAAGGAATGGTCATGCTGAGCGGAGCCGAAGCATCTTTACCGTGCCAGTAATCTAATCGAAGCAACAAAGCGGTAGAGACGCTTCGGCTCCGATCAGCATGACCGTTTTACTACAAATCCAACCCATATTATGAAAGAGAGCAAGGACTTCTTCTGGCCCAGCTACGTGGACCTTATGACGGCCTTGTTCCTGACCATGCTCGTGCTGTTCGTGCTCAGCTACAAGCTCTTCAAAGACAAGCAGCGCGACAACGACAAGCTCATCTACGACCTGAAAGTGCAGGTGCAGGAAAAGCGCAAGCTCGACGAAATCAAAGCCGCCCTCAAGCGTCTCGAAAGCAATTATTTCGAATACAACCCCACCTACAAGCGCTACGAGCTGAAATTCCCGGTCACCTTCGCGCCCAAGAGCGACGTGCTGCCCTACGAGGCCCAGGCCCCGCTGGTGAAAGCCGGCCGCTTCCTGCTGAGCCAGATGCAGTCGATAAAAAACGACGACAAGGTGCAGTACCTCATTGTGGTAGAGGGCCGCGCGGCCAAAGACCTGCGCTACCCCGCCAACGACCCACACAACCTCGACGGCCCGGCCGTGCGCCAGCTCAGCTACAGCCGGGCGCTGAGCGTAATTCGGCTCTGGGAGCAGGCCGGGCTGCGCTTCCCCAGCAACTTGGAGGTGGTGGCGGCGGGCAGCGGTTTCCGCGGGGCCGGCCGCTACACCGGCAGCCAGGAGGCGCTGAACAAGCGGTTTATCATTCAGATTCAGCCTAAGATTGGCTCGATTGGGAAGTAACAGGGCATGACTTAATCGGCTTTGACTACGGTATAGGTTACTTTCACATGCGCCAGACGCAGGTTGGCGTTGTTATCGCGGGTGTCGAACCGCAGCCGGTACCGGTACTGGGCCGTGTTGGTGGTAATCACCGGCGCTCCCGAAGCCAGGTTCAGCGTTTGGTACGACGCGGCGCTTCCGGCAGACTGGTCGGTGGCAATCAGGGGAGGAACCGCCGTAGCGAAAGTGCCATCGGCTAGAGAAATGGTTTCCAGAAACACTTGGACGCTGTTGGTCGCATCGGCATCGTAGACCAAAGCGGAGAGCCCATTGACGGTGGCGCCGTCGGGCAGGTAGACATCGGCATACACCGAGCGCGTCGTGCCGGCCGTGCCGTTGGCAATGGCCCCGGAGAGCACCGCCGAAGGGCCGAAAGCATTGAGCTGCCAGCTGGCCGCGGCCGTGGGCTGGAAAGCCGATGCGCCCACGGCCACCGCTCTGGTTTGCAGGGTGGAGTAGTTGTAGTTGCCGCCAGTCTGCACACTACCGGTCGCTTGCACCGTACCCGAGAACTGGGCGTTGCCATTTACGTCCAGCGCGGCTTGCGGCGCGGCCACGCCCACGCCCACGTTCCCGCTGGCCTTCACCACCAGCAGGGGCGCGGTGCTACCGCCAGACGGCGCTTTGCTCACCAGCAGGGCCGTGGTGCTGGCCCCGCGCGTGCCGTCTACTTTCACGGCCAAGCCATTGGCCCCGTTGCCAGTACCGTTGTTGGCCAGTACGGCGGCGTAGCTGTTGTTTTGTTCGGTCAGCCAAGCTAGGGCGCTGCTACCGGGCAGCACGTTATCGGAAGGCAACAGCAGCTGGGCGTTGTCGGTGTTTGAGAGCAGGCTGATGGGGTCGTAGGTGCCCACCCCCACGCGGGGCGTGGTGGAGCTGTAAACGGTCAGAGCGGCTTTCTGGCCGGTGCTGCCATCGTAGGGGGGCGTGCTGCCGCCCGAGCCACCCCACAGGCCCAGTCCGCCATCTACGCTGACGCCCACGGTGCCTTTCACCATCCCGATACCCACAAAATTCTCGCCGTTGACCCCCTCGCGTAACGCAAGCCGGGTTTCCGGCGTGCTGTAGGCCGGGAAGCCGTTATCGCCCAGGCTCACCCGCGAAAATGGATACGGATTGTTGATGCCAATGCTTACGGCATCGAGATTGGTACCGCCAAGCACAAGGGCATTGCTGCGGCCCACCTTGGCATTGTGGCCAATGGCGCCTGCGTTCTGCAAGTTGGCGTAAGTGGATGCAACAACATCAGCGCCAGCCCCCAGCAGTACGTTATTGGAGCCGGTTTCTACGGTCGCGCCCGCGCTTTGTCCCACAAACGTGTTGCCCGTGCCCGAGCTGATGCCCCGCCCCGAGAACGTGCCAACCCCCACGTTTCCATCCCCCGTGCTGCTGCCGCTGCCCAAGCCGCTCTGATAGCCCACCCAGACGTTGTTTACGCCGGCGCCCAGATTCACGCCGGCCTGGGTGCCCACCGCTACGTTGTGCAGGGCGCCAGTAGCGCTTCGGCCTGCCGAAGCGCCCAGCAGGGTGTTGTCGGTTCCGGTGCCCAGCGCGGCACCCGCCTGCGAGCCCAGCGCCGTATTGCGGCTGCCCACGGCATCGGTTCCGGCCAGGTTGCCAATCAGCGTATTATCGGGCGTGGCCACGGCTTGCGCGCCCGCACCCTGCCCCACAAAGGTGTTGGCCGTGGCACCCACGTCGAGCGCCGCGCCGGCATTCACGCCCAGCATCACGTTGGTGCGCAGGCCGGCCCAGATGGCCCCGTTGGCTTTCAGGCGCATAACTTCGGTGTTGTTGACTCGGAAGGGCACTTCCACGTTGTCGGTCGTGCCCAGGAAGCGGCCATTCGGCAGGCCGACGTTACCGGTGGTGTTCCAGAACTCGTTCTGACTGCCGGGCACGGGCTGCGCACTCAGCTGGCCAAAGTTGTCGGCAAATACGGCGCGGGTGCCGCTGCTACCTAGGCTGCTGAAGCGCGCCGTGCCCACCACATCCAGGTTGGCGGTGGGAAACAAGGTGCCGATGCCCACCTGCCCGACCGGGTTGGCGTACAGCGCGGCCGTGCCGGGGTCGATGTAGTACACCACGAACTTGAGGTCTGAAACGGAGTTCAGCGCCGTCGTGTTGGCAAAGGCCTGGCCGCCCGCGTAGGGGTTGCCACCACTGGCGTAGTGCGCCAGCACGTTGCTTCCCAGACTAAAGGAATACTGCTGGTTCATGAGCGGGTCGGTGGGGGTGGGCAGCACAATGCTCGTAGCCGTAGTGATGGGGCCCGCCGTGTAGTTCACCGTCTGCGAATAGATGGCGGGCGCTCCGGCCGAGGGCGTGCCTTGTTGCAGGCGAAAAGTGCCGGAAGTGGTGGCACCCGGCGCCACAAACACGTCAATCTGGGTGATGCGCGCCCCGAGGGGCAGCGAAAACGTCTGGCCCGGCCCCACGCCTGTGGCGGTGGTGGTCACGTTGCTGGTAAGCTGGCTTAGCTGCGCCGGGGCGGGCGCTCCACCGTTTTGGGTGAGGCGAAACTCGCCATTGTACAGGTCCAGCGCCGTAGCAGGGGCATCGGTCCCAATGCCCAGCCGCCCCCCGATGACGCCGTTGTTGCCGATGTTGAAGCTGGCGCCCGGCTGCACGGTGGTCTGGTTCTGGATGTAGCTGCCGGTGGTGCCGCCCGTACCCAGGGGGGCCGTGCTCAGGTTGCCGTTATCGTCGGCCGTGACCACCCGCACCCCGGTGCCGCTCAGGCCCCGCACCCGGGTCGAGCCGTTCACGTCGAGGGTTTGGGTGGGTTGGGTAGTACCGATGCCCACGTTTTGGGCCCAGACCATTTGGGGCTGGCCCAGGGCCACAAGTGCCAGCGCCAGCGGGGCCGCCCAGCGGTGGCGGGCGGGAATACAAGAAGTCAAAGAATAAAAGTTGCAGTACATAGAAATGAACTTCGGGTACCAAAAAAACAGCGCCCAAAAGAGGCGCTTTGTTATTATTTGGATAAGCTATATATGAGACAAAATTATGCAAAATCCTTGTAAAAAATCCTCATTATGTGGCAATAACATTTGTTTCTGAACAATAGAGCATGATTATGGGCAACTGGCCAACGGGCTAGCTCGCCCCGGGCAGTTGGAAAACCAGTAGTAATTCTGAGCACCAAAAAAGCCCCGGCACTGCGCAGTGCCGGGGCTTTTTTGGTGCTCTCACTGGTCAATGAGCCGGGCTTGGTGCCGGGACCACACCGAATGCTCGATAGCAACCAATGGAGCACAAGCTGACCGGAAGTATGCAGACCGGATTAGTCCCTTAGAACCGCCTCAATCGTCGCCAGCTCCTCTGTGCTGAACGTCAGATTCTCTAAGCAGCGCAACGAGTCATCGAGCTGCTCGGGCTTGCTGGCGCCGATGAGCACGGACGTTATTCGCTCGTCTTTCAGGAGCCAGGCGAGGGCCATTTGGGCGAGACTTTGGTTACGGGTTTGGGCGAGGTCGTTAAGGCGACGGACCTGGTCGAGGCGCTCGGGCGTGAGGTTGGTTTCGGTGAGGAAGCCGACGCCTTTGGCCACGCGAGAATCGTCAGGGATGCCGTGCAGGTACTTGTTCGTCAATAAACCCTGGGCAAGGGGCGAGAACGGGATGCAGCCCACGCCTTCTTCGCCCAGCAGGTTGAGAAGGCCGTCTTCGACCCAGCGCTCAAACATGGAATATTTGGGCTGGTGGATGAGGCAGGGGGTGCCCATTTCGCGCAGCAGCATGAAGGCTTCGGATGCCTCGGCGGGCTTATAATTCGAAAGGCCCACGTACAGGGCCTTGCCCTGGCGCACGATGAGGTCGAGGGCGGCCATGGTTTCGGCCAGGGGCGTGTCGGGGTCGGGGCGGTGGTGGTAGAAGATGTCGACGTACTCCAGGCCCATGCGTTTCAGGCTTTGGTCGAGGCTGGAAACCAGGTATTTCTTCGAGCCCCATTCGCCGTAGGGGCCTTCCCACATGTGGTACCCGGCTTTGGTCGAAATGATTAATTCGTCGCGGTAAGGCCGGAAATCTTCGCGCAGAATGCGTCCAAAATTCTCCTCGGCCGAGCCAGGCGGCGGGCCGTAGTTGTTGGCCAGGTCGAAGTGCGTGATGCCCCGGTCGAACGCCCGGCGCAGGATGGCGCGGGAGTTGGCCAGCAGGTCCACATCGCCGAAATTATGCCACAGGCCCAGCGAGAGGGCCGGCAGTTTCAGGCCGCTGCGGCCACAGCGGCGGTAGGTCATTTCCTGGTAGCGGGTGGGGCTGGGCTGGTAGGACATGGCGGTTGGGATGTTGTGAACGATAAACTCCCCTCCTTATCAAGCAGGGGATGTTTTCACGAAGTGAAAACGGGGGTGGTTAGGGCGTTGAACGACTTGCGAAAGGCCCGAAACGCAAACGACACCCGAACATAGCACAAAGGCCTCGTTCGGGTGTCGTTCAACGATTCAACCACCCCAGTTCAGCCTGGCGGCTGAACGTCCCCTCCTTGGTAAGCAGAGGAGTGGTCGGGCAATCAGACTAGTAGCGGCGGTTGATGGCGTTCAAATCCTCAAACGCCGATTTCAGGCGGGCCGAGAACGACTCTTCGCCTTTGCGCAGCCACACGCGCGGGTCGTAGTACTTCTTGTTGGGCGAGTCGGCCCCGGTGGGGTTGCCAATCTGGCCCTGCAGGAAGCCTTCGTTCTTCACGTAGTAGTCCTTGATGCCTTCCCACAGCGCCCACTGCAGGTCGGTGTCAATGTTCATTTTGATGGCGCCGTAGCTGATGGCCTCGCGGATTTCTTCCTGCGAAGAGCCCGAGCCACCGTGGAACACGAAGTCGATGGGCAGGGCCTCGGCGATGTTGTGCTTTTGGCGCAGGAACTCCTGCGAGTTGTGTAGAATCTTGGGCTGCAGCTTCACGTTGCCGGGCTTGTACACGCCGTGCACGTTGCCGAACGCGGCCGCGATGGTGAAGCGCGGGCTCACTTCGCTCAGCTGCTCGTAGGCGTAGGCCACTTCCTCGGGCTGGGTGTAGAGCTTGCTCGAATCCACGTCGGAGTTGTCCACGCCGTCTTCCTCGCCGCCGGTCACGCCGAGCTCAATCTCCAGCGTCATGCCGATTTTGGCCATGCGCTCGAGGTAGCGCTTGCAGATTTCGATGTTCTCCTCAATCGGCTCTTCCGACAAATCGAGCATGTGCGAGCTGTAGAGCGGCTGGCCATACTGCTGGAAGTGCTTTTCGCCGGCCGTGAGCAGGCCGTCAATCCAAGGCAGGAGCTTCTTGGCGGCGTGGTCGGTGTGCAAAATCACGGGCACATCGTAGAGCTCGGCCATCAGGTGCACGTGCTGGGCCCCCGAAATGCCGCCCGCGATGCTGGCCTGCTGCTTGTCATTCGGCACCGACTTGCCGGCGAAGAACTGCGCGCCGCCGTTCGAGAACTGGATGATAACCGGCGAATTCACCGCCTTGGCGGTTTCGAGCACGGCGTTCACGGTGTTGGTGCCGGTCACGTTCACGGCGGGCAGAGCGTAGCCGTGGGCCTTGGCGTGCTGGAAGAGGGCCTGCACTTCGTCGCTGTGCAGCACACCGGCGCGCAGGCCGGTAAGGGTTTGGTCAGCCATAAAAAAAAGCTATGCGGCGGGGCCGCGGTGGGAGGTGAAGCAAAGTAAGCAACCGAGCCGTCGCCCGCGGCGGCCCAACGGCAAAGTACGGGCGGCGCTGCCTAACCTGAAAGGTTTCGGCCAAACGAATGCGACCGCCGGCCCCGTAGCCCAAAAAAAGAGGCCGACCGTTGCAGCGGTCGGCCTCGGGCAGCACAAATCAGCCCACTCACTTTCAGTCGTCTTTATACAAGGGTCATTTGCTTCGCCTGTTGGAATATTCCGAACCGGTTGCTAACCTGTAGTCTGTAAATATAGTCGCCAGCCGGCAATCCCAAGCCCTCCAGGTTCAGCTTTATATTTTGGGCACCGGCGCTACGGCCTTTACGCACCACCCCGGCCATTTTTCGGCCCAACTGGTCGAACAAATCGAGATGAACGTCGGCCGGGGTTGGCAGGGTGAAGGGGACGGTGGTTTCGCCGGTGTGGGGGTTGGGGTAATTCTGCCCCAGCACAAAAGGGCTGTCTGCGGCGCGCGGCGCACCGGTTCCATCGCCGGTGCGGTGGTGCCAGGGCATGACATCGGGCGAAATGGCGCAGCCGCTGCTGGGGGCAGTGGCAACGTCATAAGGGGTGACGTAGCCGGGGGCGTCGGTCATGGGAAAAACAAGCAATGCGTGAGAAATAGGCAATAATGATGGTAGGGGATAGAGTAGCAGCAAGCAACAGACCAAAGATGGGCGACTAAGCGCGTGATTATGACTGATAATCGACGGCTTAGTTTAAAAAGTCGATGAACATTAGCTCCGTCACTCCCAATGGTTTTGCTTCAAGCCAGTGCTGCCTGGTGGCGGCCCGGAATGGCTCCTACCGGGCAGTGGTCGGTGCGAGGGCGGGGCTGGCCGATTGGGTTTGAAGCCCTGGCTACGGCCCGGCACCTTTGACGCAGCAACCCGGCCCGCCGGCGCTTTTCCTTACCCATTTTCTTTTGCTATGCAGCGCTTCGAAGACGAATTTGACACCCAGCTCCGGTCGGTCCTGAAAGCCGATGAATACGCCAAGCTGCAAGCGCAGCGCGCCGCCCAGCGCCGGGCCCGCCGCCACGGCCGCCGGCCTCGCGCCTGATGCGGGGCGGCCTGCGCTAAAGGCGGCGCAGGCCGGCGGTGGCGGCGGCATCGCCGGGCCGGATGAGCAGGGCCTTGGTGTAGAGGGCGCGGGCCTCGGCTTTCTTGCCGAGGTTGAGGTAGGCCCAGGCCAGCGAGATGTTGGAGTCGTAGTCGAACGGGTAGAGGTTTACGACGTGCTCGAAGTAGCGTGCGGCTTGGCCGTAGGCCTTGCGGTTGAGGTAGATGACGCCGGTCCAGTAGTTGGCCTGGGTGTTCTGGGGGTCTACTTTCAAGATGCCTTCGTAGGTGGTCAGCATCTTCTCAATCTGGCCCAGCGCGTTCAGGGGCTTGATGAGGCCGAGCTTGGGCTCGATGGCATAAGGGCGCTGCTCCACGGCTTTCTGATAATGGGCGGCGGCGGCGGGGTAGTTTTTGGCCAGAAAATAGAGCCAGCCCAGACGCAGGTTCTGCTCGTAGGTGCCGGTGTAGACGCCCTTGATGGGCGCGATGGCCTCGGCGTAATCGGCCTTGGCCTCGGCGGCGTAGCTGGTGGCGAAGGCGGCAGACTGGTCCGGGGCCTGGGCGGCGGCCGGCACAGCATACACGAGGGCAGCGGTGGCGAAGGTCAGCTTTACCAGGTCCATGCGAGGGCGGTACTAAGGGATTGCAAGTTATAGCGGGAGGCGTCGATGGCGTCTCGGCGGCGCTCCAGGCCGTAGCTCAGGCGCAGGGAGAGCCGCTCGGGCAGCAAAATAAGCAGGCCGGCCCCGGCGCGGGCCTGCAAGGGGTCGAGAAGGTTGTACACGTAAAGCCCGTCGAGCTCGGCTAGCACCGGCACCTGGCCCAGGCCGCCGTACACATCGAGCCACACGCGGCGGTGCAACCGCCCGCCCGCGCCCAGCAGCCCGTGCGGAAAGCTGCGGCCGTTGGAGCGCACCACGCTGGCCTGCCCGAAGCCGTAGAGGCGCAGGTTGCCGAGCGGGTACACGGTCAGGCGCAGGTCGGTTTGGGCACGGGCCGTGTCGGTGAGCGTGCCCAGGTACTGGCCCGCCTGCACTACGAAGTAGGGCCAGGCGTAGGCCAGGGCGGCGTAGCCAAGGTGGCTGGCGGGCGCTTCGAGGCGGCCGAAGTCGCTGTTCAGGTAGTGGTAGCCGAGCAGGGCCCGCCAGCGCGGGCTGAGCTGGCCGGCCAGCAGGGCGTGGTACTCGTGCTGGCGCACGGGGTATTCGTCGCCGTGGCCGTGCCGCTGGTGGTCGGGCAGCTCAATGTTCTGGCCGAAGTAGCTGAAGTTCTGGCTCAGGCTGAAGCGGGGGCTGAGGCGAGTACCCAAGCCCAGGCGCAGGAATCCGGCCGGACCGCGGTGCTCGTGGCGTACCGACTGCCCGCTGGCTTCCACCTCTACCCGGCTCAGGAGCTGGAAGCCGTTGAGGTGCAGCGGCCGGCGGAGCGAGTCGGGCAGACCGCGCGCCACCAGGGCGGCGGGGCCGGGCTGGTTCAGGCCGAGGTAGGCGAGGGCCAGCCCGTAGCGGGCGATGGTATCGACGGGGTTTTCGCGCAGGGCGTGGCCGTAGTGGCGGATTGCTACCGCCGGCCGGTCGCGGGCCAGGGCGGCCTGGCCTAGTCGGCGGCGCAGCCCGGGGTAGTCGAGCCCCAGGCGCAGCACGGCGCGTCCCACCGAGTCGAGCGCGGCCCAGCGGTATCGCCGGGCCAGGGTCTGGATGAGGCTGTCGGTGGCCTGATAATCGGGCACGGGGGCCTGGGCGCGGGCGGCGGTGGCCCCGGCCCCGGCCAGTAGCAGAAGCAGTAAGACGAATAATTTCCTCATGCGCCGGCCACTGTGCAGGTGAGGGTGAGGTTGCCCGTGGCCCGGCGCACGCGCAGCTCGGCCAGTCGCCCTTCGGCAAAAAGCAGCTCGGACGCCTGCACCTCGCGGGCGCGGCCGAACCCGGCGACGGCCACCCGGCTGCGAAGCCGCACCGGGCCGCCGGGCCAGTGGCCGGCCGTGGCGGGCAGCTCTTCGGCCCAGAAAGTAGGGCGGAGGAAGCGGTAGAACGGGGCCAGCACGTCCTGCGCCCACGTCAGGACGGGATTGCGCACCACGGTCAGCGGAAACTCGTCGTGCACCGTCTGGCCCGCCAGGCTGGCCAGTGGAATCCGGTAGGCGGCCTGGTAGAGCAGGTAGAGCCACGAGTTTTCATCGCCGTAGAAGGCCGTGCAGTAGAACACCGACTCATCGCCGGCGAAGTAGAGCACGGCTCCCGTGCGCTGGCAGCGCAGGTAGGCCAGATTATAAGCATCGGTGAACACCTCCCAGCGCTGGACCGGGGCGGTGGGCACGGCGGCATCGCGCACGTCCAGCGCGTAGCCGGGGGGCAGGCGCAGGGCCTGGCTCAGGGTGCGGTTGATGGCGGGCGGGCTCACGATTTCGCCCGCCATGGGCACGGCGAAGTGGCGGAGCTGGGAGGTGGGGCCAGTACTGACAAGCCCGGGTGCTATCCTACCGTTGTTAGGCACGCTTTCGCCGGAGAAGAAAGGTACCCTACCAGTATTAGGCATGCTTTCGCCGGAGACGAATGGCACCCTAACACTGGTAGGCATACTTTCGCCGGAAGCGACAGGCACCCTAACAACCGTAGCCGGCGCGTCGGCTTCGGCCACGAAATACGCCAGCGGGTACGCCACGGTGCGCGACCCCACGTAGGGCGTGGCCTGCACCTGGAAGTGCAGGTGCGGCTCGGGCGAGCGGCCGGAGCTGCCGCAGGTACCGATGATGTCGCCGCGCTGCACGTAGTCGCCCACCTTCACCGGCACCGAGTGGGCGCGCAGGTGCGAGAGCTGCGTGAACAGGCCCGGTGCGTGGCGCAGCACCACGGTATTGCCCCAGTTCTGGCGGGTGTTCACCTCGCCGATGGCGTTGTCTTCGATGTGCTGGATGACCTCCTCCACCACGCCGTCGGCGGGGGCCAGTACGGGCTTGTTGTAGGCGTAGTAGTCGCTCAGGCTAAGGCCCGAGCCGTGGTAAGTGCGGCCGTCGGCATCGGTGATGGCAAAGTCCAGGGCCTGGCCCCAGTCGCCGAGGTGGGTGGGGCCGCCGCTTAGGTAGCCCTGGGTGCAGGTCCACGCGCCCCGGAAGGGGAGGGTGAGGGCCACCGCGCCCTGGTGGGCCAGCCGCACCCGCGCCGTGGCATAGGCGTAGAGGTTGCGCTCGGGCGAGTAGCGCTGGATGGGGGTAAGCACGAGGCCCGCGCCCGGCCGCTCGCGCAGCAGCAGTACGTATAGGAACAGCAGCGCCGTGGCGCAGTAGGGCAGCGAGAGGGCCGGCAGCCCCAGCCTATCGAGCACGGCCGTGAAGCCGGCCAGCGCCACCACCGTCACCGGCACGCTCAGCAACGCCCACCCGTAACTGGCCGCCGAGGGGATGACGAACACGCCGCCCACGGCCACGGCTGCCACCACATAGTTGGCCCCCAGGTTGTAATCCAGCGGCCCGCTGCCCGCCGGCCCCGTGAGCAGCAGCAGCCCATACGCCCCCAAAAAGCCCAGCACCGACAGCGAAAACGCAATGCGCGAATGCCACAGCAGCCCGGCCGCCACCAGCAGCCCGGCCAGCGCACTGTCCTGAAACAGCACCGCGCTCAGGGCCCGCAGGTAGGTGGCCAGCAGCGGCGGCCAGGGCCAGTCGCCCACCCACTGCGCGGCCTGTACCAGTCGGGGGCCGCCCAGGGCGTAGGCCTCGTTCAGCCAGTAGATGCCGCCCTCGGCCGCCGGCAGGTGCAGCAGCGGCCCGGCCCCCAGCAGCAGCACCCACACCGTGCCCACAAAGGGCAGCGACAGCGCCGGCAGCCCACGCCCGCCCAGCCAGCCGCCCAGGGCCACGCTCAGCAGCAGGGCCAGGCCCGCGCCCACCACCACCAGCCCCGCCAGCCCCCAGCCCGGTGCGAAGAACGAGGCCAGCGCCAGCCCGGTGAGCAGGGCGTTGAAGCTGTACGCGCCGCTGTCCGTCCACTCCCGGTTGAAGCCGCCCAGCCGCGCCCCCGCCACCGCCAGGCAGGTGCTGGCCAGCCCCGCCGCCCCCACCACCGGGTGCCCGAACGACACCGCCAGCAGCACGGCCGCAAAGCCCCGGTGCTGCGAAAAGAACAGCATGGCGTAGCTGTGCAGCACGGCGCGGAAGAAGGAGGAAAGGGAAGGCATAGGGACGTTTAGCGGTAGACGTTAAAGGGTCGAATGAAAAACAACTGTCATCCTGAGCGGAGCGAAGGACCTTATCCCGCCAGCAGTGGCTTGTCGCGAACCGTTCGGCGGTGATAAGGTCCTTCGCTCCGCTCAAGATGACAACGATTATCCCGCCAGGTGCGCCGGCACCCGCTCCAGCTGCTGCAGGTACGCCAGCGTCTCGGCGGCTCTTATTAGGTGGGTTTGGCCGGCCTCGTCCACCATCACCACGTTGGGCCGCAGGTTGATGAACTGCTGCCACTGGCTCATGTTGTAGGCGCCCACTTTGTGCACCACCACGGTATCGCCGGGGGCGAGCAGGGGCAGGGCGATGCTGTCGCGCAGCTGGTCGATGTTCATGCAGAGCGGGCCGTAGAGCACGGTGGGCTCGGTTTGGTTAGAGAATTCGCGGGTGGGGCTGATGTGGTGGTCGTACCAGAAGGAAGTGAACAGCAGGTTCACCCCGAAGTCGAGGATAGTGGCGCGGCGGCCGTCGGCCAGCCGCTTATTGGCCAGCACCGTACCGATAAGCGAGCCCGCATCATCGACCAGCGCCCGGCCGGCTTCCAGCACCAGCAGCGGCAGCTCATCCGCCGGGAAGCCTGCGCCCAGCAAGGCCCCGGTGATGGCTTCGGCGTACTCATCCAGCGGCGGCACGGTATCGGCGGCGGGCAGGTAGGCGCCTTTCAGGGTGTTGGTGGAGGGGAAGCCGCCGCCCAGGTCGAGGTACTGCACGGCCGTGTGCAGCTCGCGCTGGCAGCGGCGGGCCAGGGCCGCCAGCTTGGTGGCTGCCGTGCCGTAGGCCTTGGGCTGGAGCACGTAGGTGCCGATGTGGCAGTGCAAGCCCACCAACGCCAGTCGCTCCGAGGCCACCACCCGACCCAGCGCCTGCCAGGCCTCGCCATTCTCCAGGTTGAAGCCGAACCGGTCCCACTGCGGGTAAATGCCGGCGTCGAGGTTCACGCGCAGGGCCACGCGGGGCCGGGTGGCGCGGCCGGCCGCCACGTCCAGCAGCAGGTGCAGCTCATCGGCATTGTCGAGGTGAATCACGGCATCGACCTCACACGCCCGCTCCAAATCGGCCCGCCGCTTGCCGGGACCGTTGAAGAGGATATGCGGGCCGGGCACGCCGTTGAGCAGAGCCTTTTCCAGCTCCATGCCGCTCACCACCTCCGCCCAAGCGCCCTCCTGGTGGAAGGTGCGGCACACGGCATTCAAGTAGTTCGTCTTGTACGACCACGCCATTTGCACCGCCGGGTAGCGCGTGCCGAAGGCCCGCACGGCGGCCTGGTAGCTGCGCCGCAGCTGCCGCTCGCTCAGCACGAACAAGGGCGAGCCGAACCGGGCCACCAGCTCCGCCACGGGCACGCCATCGAGGGCCGTGGTGGGTGCGGCCCCGGCCCGCGGCCCGAATTTGTGCAGCGCGCCGGCCGTAAGCTTGCGGATGGTGGGACGTTCGTAGGGTTGTTTCATGGGTGGGTGAGGAAGCGGGGAGGCAAGGGCGGAAACGGGCGAAACAAAGTCTGTCATCCTGAGCGCAGCGAAGGACCTTATCACGCTTGCGCCGTCTGCTATTGCTGCTAATCGTGCAGCCGTGATAAGGTCCTTCGCTCCGCTCAGGATGACAACCGTTGCTCCTTGCTAAGCGTCGGCTCAAAGTTCGCCCAGCGCGGCCACTTGCTGGAAGTTGGTGTGGTCGGTAATCAAATCCCAGGCGTAGCGCACGAACATCTTGCCCACGGCATAGCTTTCCATCATGGGCACGGGCAGGCTCAGGGCCAGGCGGAGCAGAGCGGCGGGTTGGTTCTGGCCGGCGGCGGCCGTGAGGTAAATCCAGGCCGGGAAGCGGGGGTTGATTTCGAGGATAACCAGCTCATCCGTGGCCGTGCGAATCAGTTCCAGCTCGAAGCCGCCGCGCCAGCGCGTGGCCTCGGCAAAGCGGCGGGCCAGGGCCAGCAGCGACTCGTCTTCCAGGGTGATGCCCGCCCAGGCCTTGCCCCGGTCCGTGATGGTGAGCTTGCGCATAGGCACCGCGCTCAGGGCGCGGCCGTGCCCGTCGCCCAGCCCGGCAATGTTTATTTCCTGCCCCGCCACAAACGCCTGCGCGATGAGCGGCACGCCCCACAGCCCGCTCAGCCGCCCAAACGCCTGCTCGGCCTGCGCCAGCGAGTGCACCACGGCGGCATCGTAGTAGCGGCCCTTCAGCACCAACGGCCAGCCCAGCGCCTCGGCGGCGGCCAGCAGCTCGAAGGCACTGTGCAGCGGCCGGCTGGCCGGCGTGTTGAAGCCGTGCGCCGCCCCGAAGGCGGCCAGGTTCAGCTTGTCGCGGGCATCTAACTGGGCCAGCGTGGGCAAAAAGGTGTGGATGCCTAGCGCCCGCAGCTCGGGCTCCAGCTTGATGAAGTTGAACAGCTCGGCATCGAAGTTGGGGATGAGCACGGCCATGTCCTCCCGCTCGCGGATGTGGGCCAGCCGCGCCAGCAGCGCCGCCGTGCCGGCCGCCGGGTAGGGCAGCTGGTAGGTCTTGTCCACCAGTTCGCGCAGGTAGATGCCCGGCTCCAGCGCCTCATAACTCAGCCCGATAATGCGGAGGTCGAAGTCCGTAGTCTCACGCAGGGCGCGGATAACGGCCACGCCCGGGCCGGGGCTGTCGGTGGCGTTGAGGCCGGTCACGGCCACGGTCAGGCGCGGGCGGGAGTTGGGAAGGGGCACAGCGGGTTAGTCTAGCAGGTTGAAGTCGCGCAGCTGCGCCAGCAGGTCGTCCCAATCCTTTTCGAGCTGGCCGGGGGCCACGTCGTAGCGCTCCAGAATGTCGGCCTTGATGGCGGCCGCGTCCAGCCCGGCCTTGGCGCGGGCCAGGATGTCGGCCGCCAGCGGGTTGGCCGCGAAGGAGTCGCCGGTGGCAGGATTGAAGATGAATCCGGCCTCGCTGGTGGCAATGTTGGGCTTGAGCTTCATAAAGGAGAAAGACAACCGCAAAGGTGGCGAATAGCGGTAGAGACGCAATATTTTGCGTCTCGTCGTTGCTGATGTTGTTATAACTGCACGGGCGGTGCGGTACCGGCCGTGCAACGACGAGACGCAAAATATTGCGTCTCTACATCGTTCAGGAATCCGTTACGGAATCACCTCCACCCAGCCCTTGAACTTGCGGCCATCGGTGTACGTGGCGAGGTAATAATACAGCCCGCCCACGCCCTGCCCGCCCCATTCAAACCCGCGCTCGGCCGAGGCAAACACCTGCTGCCCCCAGCGCGAGAAAATTTTGATGCCCGCAAATTTATTGTCGCAGAAGTCCACCGGCAGGTCGGGCATGCGGAGGAAGTCGTTCAATCCGTCACCGTTCGGCGTGATGACGTTGGCTGGACGGAAGGCCGCCTCGTTGGCCACCGGCACCACCTCGAAGCGAATGGCCCGCTCCTGCGGGAGCGGCACGCAGGGGCCGGTTTCGGTCAGTTTGAAGTGCACGACCAGGCCACCAGCGCTGCCCATCGCCGCCACGGCTGCGCAAGTGGGTTCCCACGCAAAGGTGCCATCGGCCTGCCCCGCGCCGTTCTGCGCTGCAAACTGCATGCCCACGGCAGCCAGGTCGAAGCTCTCGCCGGTAGCGCTAAGGGCCAGAGCGTTGCGGTCGGCATCGGTGCCGGCCAGGGTGGCGGTGTAGCGCTGGCCCAGCGTCACGCGCACCACGGTGGGCGCGGCATCGGCGGTGGGGGCCGGGGCGGGCGGGAAGCTGCTGGTGAGCACCGGGGCCGCGTTGGGGGCCTGCGTGGCGGTGAAGGCCACGCGCACGGTGTCGTGCTTGGGCAGGCTGCAGCCGTTATCGGCCACGATTAAGTCGAGCAGATATACCTTGCCTTTGGTATCCGAGCAATCGGGGAAGCAGAGGGTGGCGTTGAGCGTATCGGGGGCGCCGGCGGCGCGCACCGTGCCGCTGGTGCTGGTGGTGAAGGTGGGCGCGGGCACCGTAAAATTGACCGCCCGCGTGCTCATCGTGAGCACCGAGTTAGGGTCGGGGTCGGTGTAGCGAATGGTGAGGCAGCGGTTACCGCCGGGCAGCAGGCGCAGCGTGTCGCGGCCGGGGCGGTAGAGCGTGGCGCTATTAGCGGCGTGCACCTGCAGCTTGGGGGCCACGTTGGTGGGGCAGTTCAGCACATACAGCTGGAAATCGCGCCGCGTCTCGCCAATCTTCACGCCCTTGCGGTATTCCGAGCAGCGCACCCCAAACACGAACAAGCCCAGGCTGTTGGCCCGCACCGTGAGGCGGCCGGTGTGCGCATCGATGCCCAGCGCCGGGGTGCCCGGAATCTGATTGGTGGCGCTCAGGCCCGGGTTCCAGGTGATGGGGGCGTAAGGCGCGGCGCTGGGCAGCGGCGCGGTGTTGCCCACGGCGGCCGTGGCGTGGCCGTTCAGCGGCGTCACCATATCGTAGATGAGCGAGTCGCCGTCCACGTCCTGCCCGCCAAAATCGTAATAAAACAACTCGCCCCGGCACGCATAGTCGCCCAAGGGCGGGAAAATGCGCGGCGTGGAGTCAATGAAAGCCGCGCCATTGCGGACGACGGCCGGAAATTCGAGGTAAAAGGTCTGGGCCGCGCCGCCGGGGTTCACAATGTTGCTGATGCTGATGTTGCGGCAGCAGCGCTCCACCGCCACGTAATAGCCGCCGGCATTAGCATAAGTGGCGGCGTCCAGGGTGATTTCCTTGGTGTACACCAGCTTGCGGGTGCTCAGCGAGCCCACGGAGCAAGCCGGGTTGGTGTACTGCACGAAGGTATTGGCGGTGAGCGGCAGCGTAATGTTCACCACGCGCTGGTTGGTGGCCTTTACAAAAATGCTGGCCACAAGGCTCGGGTCCAGGGCCTGCGGGTCGCCGTTGATGGCATCAAAATACAGGTTGAGGCTGAGCGTGTAGGTGCTGCCGGACTTGTACTGCAAATCCAGCTCGCCGCCCACAATGTGCGTGGCCGACGCTGCCAGCGGCAGCAGCAACAGCAGCAGAAGACCAAGCGAGCGGAGAGTATTCATAGTGATAATGAAGATAATAAATAGGATGGCGGCAACCTAAGAACCTCACCCCCTGGCCGAGGCCGGGAGATGAGGTTCCGCTGCGCCGGATTAGTTAGCGCCCGTGCCGGTACCCGTACCCGTGGTGGTCGTGGTCGTCGGCGTGGTAGTGGTGGTCGTCGTCGTGGTTTTCTTGGCGCAGCCGCCGTTGGGGCTCACGTTTTCTTTCTCGCAGCCCGAGAAGCTGCTCATGGAGCACAGCAGCGCCGCGGCACTGGCAAAGCGTAGGAAGTTGGTAACGCGCATAAAAGTTGGTTGGGGAAAAAGGTTGAAAAATGGATACTGATGAAAGGAAGGCTAGTGGATGTTGCCGCCCACGGCCAGGCCGCTGGGCACGGCGGTGGGCACGGTGCGGTCGTAGCTGGCGGCGGTGAGGGATTGCAGAAAGGCGATGATGTTCTGCGGGTTGGTCACGCGGCCCGGAAACAGCGGGTCGCGCTGGCCCACGCTCACGTGCGGGTTGGCCGAAGGGGCCTGGCCTCCGCGGCCGGGGTCGTAGAAATTGAGCACGGCCTGCAGGTTGGGCAGCGTGCCACTGTGCATGTAGGGGGCGGTGAGGGCCACGTTGCGCAGGCTGGGCGTGCGGAAGGCATAGCTGCCATTCGCGCCCGCGTCGGAGGCGGGGTTTTTGGTGTTGTCGGCCACGCCGAGAACGTGCAACTGGTAGTCGCTGAGCATCGGGCCGCTGTGGCATTTGGCGCAGCCGCTGGTCACGAAATCATTCAAGCCCTGCACCTGCTGGGCCGTGAGGGCACTTTTATCGCCGCGCATGTACTGGTCAAAGGGCGCATCGGTAGCCACCAGCGTGCGCTCGAAACAGGCAATGGCCTTGCCGATATTGGCCGCCGTGATGGGCGTGGCCTCGGCAAAAGCGGCGCTGAACAGCGGCCCATACGCCGCGATGCCCCGCAGCCGCGCCACCACCGAATCGAGGGCCACGCCCTCGGCGTATTGGTGACCGCGCATTTCTTCCAGTGTGGCCACGGGCATCAGCGACTGCGTTTCGAGCGACTGCGCCCGCAGGTCCCAGAACATGGCGGCCGTGGCGGGCTGGTAGTTGCCATCGGTGGCCATGCCGTTGAAAGCGGTGTTGAGCACGCTGGGCGTGTTGCGTTTGTTGAAGGGGAAATCATTGGGGGCGCGGAAATGGCGGGCGGTACCCAGGCCCTGCCCGTTGCTGCCAATGGCCAGGTCGATGGCATCGGCGTAGCCGCTGGCGGGGTGGTGGCAGCTGGCGCAGCTCACGTCCTTGCCACCCGACAGCACGGGGTCCCAGAACAGGGCGCGGCCCAGCGCGATTTTGGCCGGGCTGCTTGGGTTGGTGGCCGGGGCGGCTGCCACTTGCGGCAGCGCCGTGAGGGTAGCCAGTTCGGCGGCGTTGGGCGTGGCGGGCTGTTTCTGGCAGGCCACTACCACCAGCAGCACGGCGGCACCCACCATCGAAGCAACCCGGGGAAGTAGAGACGAAGCCATGGGAATATCGGAGGAAGAGCGGAGTTGAAACAGCAGGTTTGCCGGCCCGGGGAGCGGTGGGACTGGTTCAAATTTGCAGGCCCTCTATAGGCTGGTCAAACTGCAATCGGCGAGTTACTATCCGGCGTCGCCCATTCGCCCATTTTGCACCCCAAATGGCGCGGCCGAAAGCTGCCCCTTCGCCTCCGCGCCCGCCAGCGGCCCAAAGTGCCGACTGGGCGATATCCGGCCCCGGCTGGCCGATGCAAGGCCCGGGTAGGCGGGCCCCGGTTGTAGCTTGCGGAGCAATTCCTTTTCAGCACTAATATGGCGTTACCGCTACTCCGTTCGGCTTCCACGCTGCTGCTGCACGCCCTGGTCTGGGGCCTGGTGGCGGTGCTTTTGGTGGCCCAGCAGCCCGATTATCCCGGCCCCAAACCCACCGAGTTCTGGCTGACGCAGGCCGTGGTATTTGGCCTGCTGGTGGGCGTGTTTTACCTGAATGTGCTGTGGGCCGCGCCGCGCCTGCTGTACGGTGGCAAGGCCTGGGCCTACGTGGCCCTGAATGCCGGGCTGGTGCTGGCGGTGCTGGCCATTCATCAGCAGGTGGAAACCCGCCTGGGCGTGCCTGAACTGGTGGCCACCGCCCGCGAGGCCGTGCTCAACCCGCCCAACCCGTGGTCGGGGCCGCGCCCGCACCCGCAGCTGGGCCCCGAGGAAGGCCGCCCGCTCTTCAACACCGGTGTGCTGCTGATTACGCTGCTGGTGCTGGGCATTGCCACCAGCCTTGCGGCCATGCAAAAGGGCCAGCGCGACGCCGAAAGCCGCCTGGAGCTGGAGCGCCGCCAGGTAGCCACCGAGCTGAGCCTGCTCAAAGCCCAGATTAACCCGCACTTCTTCTTCAACACCCTCAACAACATCTACGCCCTCACGCTGCTCGATGCCGACCAGGCCCGCGCCGCCCTGCACCGCCTCTCGCGCATGATGCGCTACGTGCTCTACGAGTCGCCCGCCGGCCACACGCGCCTGAGCCAGGAAATCAGCTTCCTGCGCGATTATATTGAGCTCATGCACCTGCGCCTGACCAACAAAGTGCAGGTCAATTTTGAGATGCCCGACCCGCTCAGCCCCGACCCATTCATCGCGCCCATGCTGTTTCAGCCGTTCGTCGAGAATGCGTTTAAGCACGGCGTGAGCGCCACCGCGCCCAGCTGCATCACCATCGAATTGCGCCAGCCCACCGCCCACGCCGTCGAGCTGTGCGTGCGCAACACCGTATTCCCCGACCGGCCCGATGATGACGACGAGCCCGGCGGCATCGGCCTGGTCAACACCCAGCGCCGCCTCGATTTGCTCTATCCCCACGCCCACACCGTGCGCGTAAACCCCCGCAACGCCGCCAACGAATACGAAGTATGCCTGCACCTGAATCTGTAACCCCCGCCCCGGCCGCCGCCCCGTTCGTCATCAACTGTGTAGCCGTCGACGACGAGCCGCTGGCCCTGGGCCTGGTCTGCTCCTTCATCGAGCAAACCCCGTTTCTGCGCCTCGTGGGCCGGCACGAAAGCGCCGTGGCCGCCCTGCGCTCGCTGCACGAGCGGCCCGACGCCCAACTGCTGTTCCTCGACATCAAAATGCCCGATTTGAGCGGGCTGGAGCTGGCGAAAGTATTGCAGCACGGCCCGCGCGTCATCTTCACCACGGCCTTCAACCAGTACGCCCTCGAAGGCTTTCGCGTCGATGCGCTCGACTACCTGCTCAAGCCCTTCGACTATCAGGAGTTTCTGCGGGCCGCCCTCAAGGCTAAAACCTACTTCGAGATGAAGCAGGCCAGCGAAATGCCCGCGCCCGTGCCCGCCTCCGCGCCACTCAATTCACCAACTCCCCAACCCACCACCGCGCCCGAGGAAGACTACATCTACCTCAAAGTGGAGTACCAGCTGGTGCGCGTGCCCCTGGCCGACATCGTGTACGTGGAGGGCCTGAAGGACTACGTGAAGGTGCATCTGGCCACCCAGACGCGGCCGCTGCTCTCGCTCACCAGCCTGCGCGGCATGGAGGAAAAGCTCCCCGCCAGCAAGTTTTTGCGCATTCACCGCAGCTACATTGTGGGGCTGGGCCACATCCAGTCGGTGGGGCGCGGCACGGTGCAGATTGCCGGCGAAACCCTGCCCGTGAGCGACGGCTACCGCGAGGCTTTTGACCAGTTTTTCAGCCGCTGGAAATAAACTTTGGCGCGGCCCCACAATCCGATTAACCTTCACGCTGCGTTAATATTTGCCGTTCTATCTTGCCTGAGCTATGAGCCAGAACCAGCCCGAATTCTTCGATACCGACGGCCGGCCCGCGCCCGCCGATGCCACCGCCGAAACCGCTGAGCGCAAGCTCAAAGTCTGGGCCGTGCTAAATGCCGTGGACCAGGGCCTGATGAGCACCGACGAAGCCTGCGCCGCCTACGGCATCAGCCCCGCCGAGCTGGAAGAGCACCGCGCCGGCTGGCTCGATTTCGAAGCCGGCAGCCGCTAATTGCGCGTCCAGCCTGGAATTAACTTGTGGAGTCATTTGTCTGAGTGCCCGGCCGTGCTTTTTGCATAGCCGGGCTTTTTTTATTTCAACTGCTACCTTTAGCTGTTCATAGCACTTCTTCATGCCTGAAAATTTTCCCGCTACTGCCCACGCCTTACCCCAGCTCCCTAAAGCCCCCACGGGCATCGAGGGCCTCGACGAAATCACCGAAGGCGGCCTGCCGCTGGGGCGGCCCACGCTGATTTGCGGCAGCGCCGGCTGCGGCAAAACCCTGATGGGCATCGAGTTCCTGGTGCGCGGCATTCTGGAATACGATGAGCCGGGCGTGCTCATGGCCTTCGAGGAAACCGCCCCGGAACTGGCCGCCAACGTGGCCTCGCTGGGCTTCGACCTGAAGGACTTGCAGGAGCGCAAAATGCTGCGCCTCGACCATGTCCACGTCGACCGCTCCGAGATTGAGGAGACCGGCGAGTACGACCTCGACGGGCTATTTATCCGGCTGGGCTACGCCATCGACAGCATCGGGGCCAAGCGCGTGGTGCTCGACACCATCGAGGCGCTGTTTTCGGGCTTTCCGAACCAGGGCGTGCTGCGCTCGGAAATCCGCCGGCTGTTTCACTGGCTCAAGGAAAAGGGCGTGACCACCATCATCACCGCCGAGCGCGGCGAAGGCACGCTGACCCGCCAGGGCCTGGAAGAGTACGTATCGGACTGCGTGATTCTGCTCGATAACCGGGTGATTGACCAGATTACTACCCGCCGGCTGCGCGTGGTGAAGTACCGCGGCAGCACCCACGGCACCAACGAATACCCCTACCTCATCACCGAAAACGGCATTTCGGTGCTGCCCGTTACCTCGCTGCGGCTCAACCACGCGGTGTCGAACCACATTGTCTCGTCCGGCATTCCGGCCCTCGACGAAATGTTTGGCCTGCGCGGCTACTACGAGGGCAGCAGCGTGCTCATTACCGGCACGGCTGGCACGGCCAAAACCACTCTGGCCGCCGGCTTCGCCGAACGAATCTGCCGGGACGGGGGGCGCTGCATCTTCTTTGCCTTTGAGGAGTCGCCGGCACAGCTGCTGCGCAATATGGCGTCGGTCAACATCAACCTGAAAGAGCATGTCGACGCTGGCTGCCTGCTCATCGAAGCCAGCCGCCCCACCCTCAACGGCCTGGAGCAGCACCTCGTGACGCTGCATCGCCTGGTGAAGGAGTTCAAGCCCACGGCCGTGGTCATCGACCCCATTACCAACCTCATCAGCGTGGGCAACGTGAACGAGGTGCGCAGCATGCTCACCCGGCTTATTGATTTCCTGAAAGTTAATGGCATCACCGCCTTGTTTACGGCGCTGGTGAACGGGCGCAGCTTCCAGCAGGAGATGACCGAAGAAGGCGTGTCGTCGCTGGTCGATACCTGGATTTCGGTGCGCGACCTGGAAGGGGTGGGCGAACGCAACCGCGGCCTGAGCATCCTCAAGTCGCGCGGCATGGCGCACTCCAACCAGGTACGCGAGTTCGTGGTGACTCCGCACGGCATCGAACTGCTGGACGTGGTACTCGGACCCACCGGCATCGTGACCGGGGCCAGCCGCCTCACCCAGCAAATGAAGGAGCACGCCGAAACGCTGGCCGCTCAGCAGGAAGCCGACCGCCGCGACCGCGAGCTTGAGCGCCGCCGCCGCATGCTGGAAGCCAACATTGCCAACCTGCGCACCGAGTTCGAATCGGTGGAGGAGGAGCTGCGCCAAATCAGCTCCAACGAGCAAAACCGCCAGCAAACCCTGCTCAGCGGCAATCAGCGCATCACGGCCGCCAACCCGCCGGCCCCCAGCGCCCCCACGGCCGAAAGCGGCCAGTAACCCAAACCCCCGGAATGCCGTAGCATCCCATTCCACCCCCCGTTTTATGGCAGAAGTAGCCGCAGTTGAATTAGAAGAAGAAGGCCTCCAGGAAACGTGGGAACTGCGCTTGTACGTGGCCGGCCAAACGCCGAAATCGGTGACGGCCCTGGCCAACCTGAAAAGGTATTGCGAGCAGCACCTCAAAGGCCGCTATAAGCTGGAAGTGGTTGACCTGCTGGTAAATCCGCAGTTGGCTGAGGGCGACCAGATTCTGGCCATCCCCACGCTGGTGCGCAAAGTGCCCGAGCCCATCCGCAAAATCATCGGCGACCTCTCGAACGAAGAGCGCGTACTGGTCGGCCTCGACGTGCGCCCGGCCACGAGCAAATAACCGCGCCCATGGAACCCTTTACGGACCCCCTGGCCCCGCCGGAGCCCGCTGGCCCCGAGTACGTGCTGCACCTCTACATCACCGGGGCTACGCCGAATTCGACGCGTGCCGTGCGCAACATCAAAGACATCTGCGAGGAATTTCTGAAAGGGCGCTACGAGCTGCTGATTGTGGACATTTATCAGCAGCCCGACCTGGCCCAGCGCGAAGACCTCATCGGCGTGCCCACGCTCATCAAGCGCAGCCCCGGCCTGGTGCGCCGCCTCGTGGGCGACCTCTCGGACCGTGGCCGGGTGTTGAAAGCGCTGGGCATCAACCCATCAGCCGACGAACAAGCGCTATGAGTGAGTCTGCGCCCTCCGCCGCCGAGCTGGTCCGGGCCAACGAGGAGCTGCGCGAGCAGCTGGAGGAAGCCCACGACCTGATTCACGCCATTCGGACCGGGGCCGTGGATGCGCTGGCCGTGCAGGGGGCCGAGGGGCCGCGCATTTTTACCCTGCAAGGGGCCGACCAGAGCTACCGCACCCTCATCGAGCAGATGAACGAAGGGGCGCTGCTGCTGGCCGAAGACGCTACCGTGCTCTACTGCAACGCCAGCCTGGCCGAGCTGCTGCACTGCCCGCTGGCCGAGGTGATGGGCCGCAGCTTTGACGAATTTGTGCCGCCGGGCTTCAAGCAAATCTGGGCCGCACTGATGGACCGGGGCTGGGCCGGCAAAAGCCGCGGCGAGCTGCCGCTGCAAACCCAGACCGGCGCGCTGCTGCCCTTCTCGGTGTCGATGAACGTGCTGGAATTCAACGAGACGCCGGCGCTGGCCGTCATCGTCACCGACTTGTCGGCACAGCGCGAAATCACGGCCATTCGGGCGCAGGTGGCCGAGCAGAATGCCCTGCTCGACCGCAAAAACGAGGAGCTGAAGCGCGAGGAAGCCGCCCGCCTAGCCCACGAGCGTGCCGCCGCCGAAGCCAGCCGCGTGCTGGAAGGCATCCCCCAGATTGCCTGGACCGCCAACCCGCAGGGCATCAATACCTCCCTCAACCGCCGCTGGTTCGACTACATTGGGCAGGAAAACGCGCATGGTTCCGACCAGGGCTGGGTGACGCACCTGCACCCCGATGACCGGCCCGCCTCGGGGCAGCGGTGGGTGGAGTGCCTGGCCTCCGGTGAGCCCTATGAAGTGGAATACCGCTTCCGCAACCGCGCCGGCGACTACCGCTGGATGCTGGGCCGGGCCCTGCCCTCGCGCAACGCGCAGGGCGAGATTATCCAGTGGATTGGCACCTGCACCGACATTCACGAGCAGAAGCTGGCCCTGGAGCGCATCGACCAGGCCCAGCAGCAGCTGCGCGACAACAACGAGCAGCTCACCCGCGCCAATGTCGACCTCGACAACTTCATCTACACCGCCTCGCACGACCTCAAAGCGCCCATCAGCAACATTGAAGGCCTGCTTACGGCCCTGCTGCTGGAACTGCCCGCCCCCACGGCCCAGAGCGAGGAAATAAGCCCCCTGCTCGACCTGATGCAGGATTCGGTGAACCGTTTCAAGCGCACCATCGAGCACCTCACCGAAGTGTCAAGGCTGCAAAAGGAGCACAGCGGCACCACGGTGGCCGTCGACCTGGCGGCCGTCGTCCACGACGTGCGCCTCGACCTGGAGCCCCTCATCCAAAGCACTGCGGCCCAATTGGAAATCGACGTGGAGGCCCCTACGGTGTTGTTTTCTGAAAAGAACCTGCGCTCGGTGGTGTTCAACCTGCTCAGCAATGCCCTGAAGTACCGCGCCCCCACGCGGCCGCCGCACGTGCGCCTGCGCACCTGGACCGAAGCGGGCCACACGGTGCTGGAAGTGCGTGATAATGGCCTGGGCCTCGATACCGCGTATGCCGACCGGCTGTTTGGCATGTTTCAGCGCTTCCACGACCATGTGGAAGGCTCGGGCATTGGCCTGTATATGGTGAAGAAAATGGTGGAAAACGCCGGAGGCCGCATCGCCGTGGCATCAACCTTGGGCGAGGGCAGCACGTTTACGGTTCACTTCGTTAATCAATGACCTGCCCCGTTCCAGTGCGCCGCTTTGCGGGCGGCGGGACGCGTTGAATCCCCATGCAAAAGCTTGCCTGCGTCCTGCTCGTCGATGACGACCCTACTGCCAACTACCTCAACCAGCTGCTGCTGAAGCGGCTGGCCGTGGCCGAGCAGGTGCTGGTGGCCCTTAACGGTAAGGAGGCACTGGACTTGCTGCACGTGCATTGCCAGACGCCCTTCGCCGATTGCCCGGTCCTGATTCTGCTGGATGTGAAAATGCCCGTGATGGACGGCTTCGCCTTTCTCGAAGCCTACGAGAAATTGCCCGCCGCCCAGCGCCAGGCCACCACCATCGTAATGCTCACTACCTCGCTGCACCCCCGCGACGTGGAGCGGGTGCAGCACCTCAACATCGGCGGCTTCTTCAACAAGCCCCTGAACCGGGAAAAGGTCGACGAAATCCTGAAAAAGCATTTCGGCCGCCAGCTGCCGCCCGAGTAAGCGGTTGCTCACTACGTAGCTCCCGGCTGCGCCGCGCTACGGAATCAACAAAATCTTGCCCGCGCTTTGGCGGCTTTCGAGGTAACGGTGGGCGGCAGCCCCCTCGGCCAATGCAAACTGCCTGGCGATGTGCACCCGCAGCTCCCCGGCCGCCACCAGCCCAAATAGCGCTGCGGCCCGGCGCTGCCGCTCCCCGCCTGAGTCGAGGTAATTCCACAAATCGCCGCCGGTCAGCGTCTTCGAAGCGTCCATGAGCTGGCGCGGGTCGACCGGGGCAGGGTCGCCGCCGGCCATGCCGTAGAATACCACCGTGCCCCGGGTTTTCACGGCTTCCAGGCTTTGAGCCAGGGTGCTGCCCACGCTGTCGTACACGGCATCGGGGCCCTGGCCGTGGGTATGGGCGCGTAGCTGGCCGACCCAGTCGTCGGAATATAAAAAAACGGCCTCGGCCCCGAGTTCGCGGGCCGTTGCGGCTTTTTCGGGCGACGAGGTGAGGCCCAGCACCCGGCCGCCGCGCTGCCGAATGAGCTGGGTGAGGAGCTGGCCCACGCCGCCGGCCACGGCGTGCACCGCCACCACATCGCCAGGCTGCACGGGGTAGCTGTCGTGGCTGAGGTAGTGGGCCGTGAGCCCCTGGAGCAGCAGCGCCGCCCCCAGCTCGAACGATACGCCGGCCGGCAGCGCCAGCAGCTTTTCGGCCGGGGCCAGCACCAGCTCGGCATTGGCAAAGGGCACGTCGGCAAAGGCTACCCGGTCGCCCGGGGCAAAGCCCGCCACCCCGGCCCCCACGGCTTCTACCACGCCGGCGGCTTCGTAGCCGGCCAGGTAGGGCGGCTGGCCCAGCAGGTGGTAATGCCCCTGGCGGCGGTACACGTCGGCATAGTTCAGGCCAATAGCGCGGGTGCGCACCAGTACCTCGCCGGGGCCGGGCGCCGCCGGGTCCGGTACTTCGGCATAATACAGGACCTCGGGGCCACCAAAGGCGTCAAAACAGAGGGCTTTCATAAATCGGAAAACAGTGTGGGAGGGCAAAATTAACCCCTGTTTTTCGCCCCACTGCCCGCCACTGGCCGCGCAGCCCCCAAGACAGCCAACACAAATGGCTTAGCCCATGCTAACCTGCACGCGGCCGTGCCGTCGCTCGACTACCGGCTATTTAACAACATACCGGCCGTTTGCAACGAGCAAACGGCCGGTATGTGGCTTACTTCGATGGGGCAGCCCGTGGCGCTTCCCAAGCCCTGGCCTTAAGCGTAGCGCATGGTGGCGCCGCCATCGGCCAGCACCTCGCTGCCCAGCATGAAGGAGGAATCATCCGACGCTAAGAACACGGCGACCCGGCCCATCTCGCGGGGCCGCCCGATGCGCTTGAGTGGAATCGACTCCACGAAGCCGGCCTTGACCTGGGCGATGACCTCGGCCGGCAACCCGAATTTGCCGAACACCGGCGTGTCGGTAGAGCCGGGGCTGAGCACGTTGACGCGGATGTTGCGCGCCAGCAAATCCAGGGAGAACGACCGGGCGAAGGAGATGACGCCGGCTTTGGCTGCCGAATAGGCCGACAACCCCGCCGACCCCTGGTGGGCCGAATTGGACGCCACCAGCACGATGGATGCGCCATCGTTCATGTGCGGCAGGGCCTTCTGCACCGTGAAGAAGACGCTTTTCAGGTTCAGGTCCACCGCGCGCTGAAAGTCGTCCTCCGTGGCGCTGGCCACCGAAGCGGCCGTGCCCACGCCAATGGCGCCGCCCGCGCTCACGACCAGCGTGTCGAGCTTGCCAAACCGGTCGGCCACGGCCTGGAACACACGCTCCAAATCCGCGAGCTGGGTCACGTCGCCCTGCAGGGCGATAAAGTCGTCGCCCAGCTCTTGGGCCGCGGCGTCCAGCGTTTCCCGGTTGCGGCCGACGATGGCGCCTTGGGCGCCTTCCTTCTGGAATTCCTGGGCAATGCCGAAGCCAATGCCGCTGTTGCCGCCGGTGATGACGGCTACTTTACCTTGTAGTTTCATGGGAAAAATGAATGAGTTGGGGGTATGAATAACCCCGCCTTGATTGAATCGCCCGACGTTGGGGCCAGCGCGGGATGCAAGAGTCAGCAGCGCGTATATTTGCTTGCTTTTTGCAAGTGCAAAGGTAGATTAATAAACTTGCAAAATGCAAGTAAAATTTATTTCCGCGTTATGAAACAGCCAAAACAGCGTTCTGCCTGCGCCTTGAGCACCTCGCTCGATATCCTGGGCGACAAGTGGACCTTGTTGATTTTGAGGGATATGCTATTCATCGGCAAATCTTCCTATGGAGAGTTTGCGCAAGCCGAAGAAAAAATGGCCACCAACATTCTGGCCGACCGGCTGGCCTTGCTGGAGTGCCAGGGCATCGTGACCAAGACCGTGGCGGCCGATAAAAAATCGAAGTTCACCTACCGCCTCACCGAGAAAGGGCTGGACCTGGCCCCGCTGATGGCGGAGTTTATTTTGTGGGGCCACAAGCACTGCGAAACCGTCGCTGATACGGCCTTGATGCTGGAATTGCGCCAGGACCAGGCCGGCACCATCCGCAAATACCAGGAGTTGGCCCGTGCCGCCGCGCGGCCAGCTGCCACGCTATAAAACGGACAATACGTACGCTTTGCCCGGAGCAAACGGTCCGGGTCGATTCGCTGGCACCACAGTCGGGCAACGAAGAGCTTTTGAATTCCTAAAAACCTACTGCCGCTCCAGCGCAGCGCGGTCCCAGTTCGACAAGTCGGCGGCAGCGGCGTAAGTGCTTTGCAGGAAGTCGAGCACGGTCTGGCGTGGGTTGGGGGCAGTGCGGGCGGCTTCGTAAGGGAGCAGAAATTCGCCCATTTCGGGATTGAAATAGGCCTCGGCGGGCTTAATAACGGCTTCGGCCAGGCCCGGCACGCCGGGATACACGTAGCTGTAGAAGGCGGCAGCCTGGCCGTTGCCGCCGGGCCACCAGCCCGCCGCGCTCTGCTCCGCCGAGTACGATTCGCGGGTTACCCAGTCGGCCAGGTGCGGGATACCGCCGGGGTGCGGCGGCGCGGGCCGCCCCGAGAAGCGCGTGACGGCCAAATCGAAGCTGCCCCAGAAGAAATGCACCGGGCTGCACTTGCCCGTGAAGCCGCCCCGGAACTCGTTGAGCACCGCATCGGCCCGTAGCAACACCTGCCAGAACTGCTGCACGGCGGCGGGGTCGTAGGAGCGGTGGTGTTCGTCCTCGGCAAAAGGCGTAGCCTCTTCCAGCTCCACCGGCACGGGCCAGATTTTGACATGGATGCCGGCTTCGCGCAGCAAAGCGCGGTAGTGGTGGTAGAAATCGGCCACGGAGCGGGGCTTCAGCGGCAGCTCACGGCTGCGGCCGTCGCTGGTGTGCAGACGCAGGCAGTGCTGGTTGAAGTCGAACACGACCTCGCAGCTGCCCCCGGCGTAGGGCATGGCGCCGGTGGAAAGGCCCCGCGGCGTCACGTACAGCGGCACCTGCCACCAGTGGTTCAGCATGGGGCTGAGCGCCAGGCGGGTTTTGCCCACTACCTGGGTCCAGAGGTGCAGGGTTTGGCGGGTGTCATCCCAGTTGGTGGGCAGGGCGGGCCAGAGGTCAGCAGCAGGTTCAGTCATGGCGAAGCAGGCCGGGACGGGAGGGATGCCGGCAGAAGTTAGCTTTCCTAAGTTAGGGAAAAACGCGGGTAAACTGCCTGCGAAAGCCGGACCTGCTGACGCCCCGGGGCTACTGGTCGAGCAAGCCGTGCTTGGCGGCAAACACAACCAGGGCCGCCACGCTGGACGCCCCGGTTTTTTCCAGCAGCTTCTGCCAGTGCCCTTCCACGGTGCGGCGGCTGATGAACAGCTGCTCAGCGATTTCGCTTGCCCGGTGGCCCTGGCAAATCAGGCGCAGCACTTCTTCCTCGCGCGGGGTAAACTGCAGCAGTTCCGGAAGTTTGGTGATGGGCTGGCGGCTGGGCTTTTGCACCCCGCGCATGAGCGCCCGCGACATGCGGGGCGTGAAGTGGTAGCCCGTGCTGAGCACCTCCTGGATGGCCTGCACCAGCTCTTCCTGGGTGGCATCTTTGGGCAGGTAGCTGCGGGCTCCCAGCTTCATCATCTGGGTGATGTATTTGTCGGCCGAAAACATGGAAAGCACGATGATTTTCAGCTCCGGAAACTCCGCCAGCAGGAGTTGCGCCACTTCCGGCCCATCCATCTGGGGCATCTGCAAATCGAGGAACACCACATCGGGCAGCTGCTGCCGGCACAAGGCCACCAGTTCGGCGGCCTCGGCCATCTCCGTGATGCTGGCCACGTAGGGCAACGGTTCGAGAATGTAGCGCAACCCCTGGCGGAAAAGGGGGTGGTCGTCGAGAAGGGCGATGTGGACGGGGGCGATGGGGGAGACCATAGAGTGGGGTGGGACCTAAGTGTAACGAAGAAAATAAAAATAAAATTAACTCGACGGTAGCGGCAGCTCCACCACCATGCGGGTGCCCTGGCCGGGGGCGCTGTGGCGGCGCAGGCTGGCGCGCAGCATCTGCACCCGTACCTCGATGCTGCGCAGGCCCGCGCCGCCGTTTTTGCGCCCCGCGCCGTTGGCTCCGGCCGCAAACCCGCAGCCATCGTCCTCCACGACCAGCGTCAGGAGCTGGGGGGTTTGGTGCAGTTGCACCGCGAGGTAGGTGGCGCCCTTGGCGTGCTTGAGGGCATTGTGCAGCAGCTCCTGGCAAATGCGGTACAGGGCCAGCTCCTGGGCCAGGGCCAGGGGCTGGCCATACTCCAGGGCCAGCCCGATGGGCAGCTGGCCCGTTTCGTTGCACACGTCCACCAGGTGCTGAATGGCCTCGGCCAGGCCGTAGCGCGACAGCACGGCCGGGTACAGGCTGTGCGACACGCTGCGCACGTCCTGCACGGCAGTGGTCATGAGTTCTTCGATGAGGGCCAGCAGGTCGGGCGGCGGGGCTTGGTTGGGCAGGCTGGTGAGCCGGTTGACCAGGAGCTTGGCCGTGGCCACGGTCGAGCCGATGCCATCGTGCAGGTCCTGGCCAATGCGCTCACGCTCGCCTTCCTGCGCCTCGATAATGGCCACCAGCAGCTGCTGCTGATGAATGGCTTCGGCCGTGCGCATGTGGAGCTGCTGCTGCAGCAGGCGCTTTTGGTACGTCACCAGAAAAACCAGCAGCGTGCCGGCCGCCAGCAGCATGACGCCGATGCCCGCAAACAGCAGCTGGCCAAAGGTTACTTCCGCTGGGGGAGCCATAAGGCCAGGCTGTAGCAGCTATAAAGCATAATGAACAGAAAGGAATGTATCATCCAGACATTCGCATTCAGCTGGTGCGAATAATGCAGGAGGTAGTTGCTGAAAATGGCAATCTGCAAATACCCCAGATAATATATTAATAAGCCTGCCGACACCCAGAACATGGGCTCGCGCCGCAGCTGCAGCACGCGCAGCTCGCGCAGCAATTTGCGAAAATACAATCCCACCAGCCCCAGCACCAGCACGCCCTGAATCACCTGCTGGCCGGGCCGGAACTGGGCGAGCGTGCCCGCCGCCAGACTGTCGAACAAGGCATACGCCGCAAAGCCGCCTACCAGCCAGGGCACGGCCCGGGTGAAGGTAGGCGACTGCAGCGTTTGCCGAAACACCAGGGCCAGAAGCAGGAACTCGCCCACGGCATACACCGGCATCAGAAAGAGGTTGCTACGGTGCTGAATCATTAACGTGTAAGCCAACACGTTCATCGGCAGGATGAAGCCAATAAGCGCGGTGAGGTAACGCAGATTAAGCGGCAACTGGCGGAAGCGAATCAGGCCGATGATGCCCGCCACCAGCACCGGCAGCATGGTCAGCCGCAACACCAGCTGCTGCAAGGAAAGATGGAAAAGGTCGGTCATGGCAGCAATCGCCTTCTTCCTTCAGAGCTGGCAATTAAAGAGTTGCTTATGGTCAGGGCTCAGGTATTGGGCGGAGAAGGGAAGGCCATATCAAAATCGACCCGTGCGGCCCCGGCACCGCGGGCAGCCTGGCCCAGGGCAGGCGCCTGGAGCACCAGGCCGAACGTACTCGTCAGTTCCGCCTCCGAAGTGGCGGTGGGGGCGTGGTACTGGTGCAGGCCCAGGCCCAGGTCGATGTTCTCACCGGTTTCGTAGAGCACCGATACAAAGTCTTTTATCTCAAAGTTGTAGCCTTCGAGCACAGCGGGGTCGTGCGAGTCGCTGGTGTAGGTGGTGAACATATCCGTCGTGATTTCCGCCGCCGCCTGCCAGTTTTGCTGCCAGGTAGAAGCCAGGTCATCAGGAATCGGCTCGCATACTTTCGCGTCTGGGTTGTCAGCCGCGTAGTATTGCTCGGGCAGGTAGTAGGCCGACAACCGGTAGCCCGTGGCATCGGTGGCAAACAGGGCAAGGCTAAACTGCTTTCGGGCGGAACCGGGCATCAGCAGAAACCGGGCTTTAATCTGGCGCACGCCCACGGCCGAAACCAGCCATTGGATGCGCTCCAGCGGAAAGTTGAAGGTCAGCAGCCGGGAATCGGTTGACGTGAAGAAAGCATCGGTGAGGGGGGTGCCGCTGGGCTGCCCGGCGAACACCTTCCATGCCGCCGCGTACTGGTTGAAGTCGCTTTCGCTAAGCAGGTAGGAGGTAGTGACAGCGGTAGTAGTTGTTTCGGTGTTTGTCATTGAAATCAGGTGGGAAGATTGGTGAAATGCGTTTGCGGTTTTGAAAGTGCGAATAATGCCGACCAACTTGAATGACGAGGGCAGAAGCATCGTGAAAGCAGACCGGATAATCGTCCAAATGCCAGCATCGCAGCTGTGCAAAGGACAGCGGCAAGCCAGGTTTGCGCTCGCGTAGAAATACGGTGTTTTAGAACCGGGTAATTATACGGGGAGGGCCAAAGGTATTGAGCGCGCGGCATCCGGGCCAGGCGGCGCCGCCAACCAACCAAAGCGGGAATGAAATTGTCTGAAAAAGCCTCGTGTAGTGTGCCGAATGCGGAGGCAGCCGGGCCGGCCTGTTTGCCGCTCTTGCCGGCCACTATCACAGCGCGTGGTCCGTCTTCACATCCTGGCCCGACCAGATTTGGCGGGCGGTCCAGTCCTGCGCCGGGCTGGTCCAGAACGGGTCGTTCGCGGGTAGGCCCAAGGGCAGAAACGCGGTGGTGCACAGGTACAGGCTACCCGTCGAGATATACGTTTCGCCGATGCCCGGCTGGTGGCCGCACAGCCCGATTTGCAGCCAGCCCTGCGCGTCGAACGTGCCTTTGGGCTCCAGCGTGCGGCGAATCACGGCCGTGAGGGCGCTGCGGACCTGCCCAGCCGGCAGTTCGGCCGGCAACAGCTGCTGCAAGCTGACCTGCGCCAAGTGCTGAAAGGCCCCGCAGCGGTACGCCAGCGAGCGCCCGAAGGCCGCAAACGAGCCATCGGGCGCAATCAGCCGCTCCTGCACGGCGGCGTAGCGCCGGGCGCGGGCCTGCAGGCGCTCCAATAGCTCCTTGCTCTCCTTGCCGGCCGCTACCAGCGTGCCCACCACATCCAGCAGCATGGGCTGGATAACGTAGCTGTTGTAGTAGTCCCAGTGAAAATCGGGCCCATCGCCGTAGATGCCGTCGCCCTTGTACCAGGTTTGGTGCTCCTTGATGGCGTAGTCCATCCGCATCAAATCGCCGCTGCCCGTGAACTTGAGCAGCGCGGCCTCAATAATGCCGCTGAACAATAGCCAGTTGCTATACACTGGCTTGATGACGCGGCTGCTTTGCAGCGCCTGCACCAGCTGCTGCTGCGTGGCAGCGGGCAGCTTGCCCCACAGCTGAGTGGGCGCACGCAGCAACGCGTGCGCCAGAAAAGCCGCATCCACCACCGGCTGGCCGCCTTGGGTAAAGTTGAAGAAGCCCGGCGACTGCGGGTCTACGGCGTGGGCGATGGCCTGGCGGGCTTGTTCGGCGGCGTGCTGCTGGCGGTCGGTTTCGGTGGCTGGCACGTCGGCTAGTTCCAGCCAGGGGGCCAGGCCGGCCAAGGTACGGCCCAGGGCTTCGAGGTGCGTGACGCGGCGGCGGCCTTCCTGCTGCCCGGCCGCTGATTCCACGGGCATGTCGGTCTTGAGTTTACCTTCGGCCCCGGCTTTCAGCACCGGCTCCACGATGCGCAGCAGGGTGGTTACCCAATAGTCGCGGTCGGCCACCGGTTTAGAGGAAGTGCCGGGCAGTGCGGTAGCAGCGGGCAGGGCCACGGCTGGCAGCGACAGCGCCGACAGGCCCGCCCCAACCCCCGTGATGAATGAGCGTCGCTTCATAAGTAACGGGGCCAAAACGGCGCTAAATCAACGCTTGAGCTTGATGACTTCAGAGCCGGCCAGCAGGAAAGCTCCGGTGCCGTACACCTCCCAGCTCTCGGCCGAAAAGTCGCGGCGCGGGTCGGCCCCGATGGGCTGCACCCAGCCCACGCGGCCTTCCGGCGATACCACTTTATTGAGGGCCACCCAGGCTTTTTGCACGGCGGGCAGGTAGGTGGCTTTATTCAGAATACCGTTATTGATGCCCCAGGCCATAGCGTAGGCATCGAAGCCCGAGCCCGAAGTTTCGCCGCCGGGGTAGGCGGCCGGGTCGAGCAGGCTGGAGCGCCACAGGCCGTCGGGCTGCTGCAACTGCACCAGCCGAGCACTCATTTCCTTAAACAGGCCTACGTAGAAAGGCCGCGTGGGATGGTTGGCAGGCAGCTCCTGGAGAATCTGCACCAAGCCGCCCATCACCCAGCCATTGCCCCGGCTCCAGAAAATGCGCTGGCCGTTGCTCTCCTTTTTGCCTTCGCCGGCCGCGTTCCACAGGTAGGAAGCATCGCGCGAAAACAGATGCTCCGAGTGGTTGAACAGCCGCCGGTAGGTCTGCTGATACAGCGTGTCGCTCAGGGCTACGTATTTGGGCTGATTCTCAATCAGGCCCAGCTTCACCAGCACGGGCGGGCCCATAAAAAGGGCATCGCACCACCACCAGGCAATGCCGTTTTTTTCCACCTCGGGGCCGGGCACGGTGCGAAATTTCTCCACTACGGCCAGGGTGGGCTCAATCATGCGCCGGTCCTTTTTCAGGCGATAGAGGTTGAGGTAGGTCTGGCAGATGGCAATGTCGTCGGCGTGGTCGTAGCGACGGTCGGGCTGCCAGTTAGTGCGCTCGCCCATGGCCATGAGCGAGTCGAGAATCAGCTTCGACTTGGTGGTCTGGTACGCGGCAAACACGCCGGAATAGAACGCGCCGTTGGTCCAGTCCGTGACCTTGTGCTTGGGGTGCGCCAGCTGCCACCTAGTAGCTTTCAGCAGCTGCTGCTTGATGAATTTGGGTTTGAAAACGGCCTTGTCGGTGGCGGTCATTTCCTGGGCGTGGCCGGCGCGGCCGAGGCCCAGAGCCAGCAGCAGCCCGCAGGCCAGCGGACGAAGAGAAAGGAGCATGAGGGTGGGGTAGGAGAGTGGGGCCGGCGGGATTTGGCAACGGCGAAAACTGACCGCAATACTAGGAGCTTGCGCCGGGATTTGGCGGGGGCGTTTTGGGGGATTAGGGGGGCGGTATTCGTCTGGTGATTTGGGGGAGTGTTGATTATCAGTAGGACACATAAGGACGTCATGCAGAGCGCAGCGAAGCATGACGTTCTGCCCTATTTGCGTTTCTGCCCTTTCACCCCACCGGCTCCGCCGGCGCAGCTTCGCGGCCCTGCCGATGCTGCTTGGCATATTCCGACGGCGACACGTTGTAGATTTTCTGAAACGCCTTGCGGAAATACTTCGCGTCCTCAATCCCCACCTCGAAGGCTATTTCTGATACGCGCATCTGGGTTTGGGCCAGGAGCTGGGCGGCGCGCTTCATCCGCACATCGCGGATAAATTCCACGGCCGTCTGGCCGGTGATACTCTTGATGCGGCGGTAGAAAACCGACTGGCTCATGGCCATTTCCTTCACCAGCACCTGCACGCTGAACTCGGAATTGTCGAGGTTCTGCTCCACCACGGCCATGGCCTGTTCCAGGAATTGGCGGTCGGCATCGGCCACCACTATTTCGGTGGGTTCCAGTAGGATGTGGCGCTGGTAGTATTCGTGCAGCTTGCGGCGGTTGCGGAGCAGGGTGCCGGCTTTGGCTTGCAAGATACTGGGGTTGAAGGGCTTGCTCATGTACTCATCGGCCCCCATGCCGAGGCCTTCGAGCTCCTGGGTTTCGGCGGTGCGGGCCGTGAGCAGCAGCACCGGAATGTGTGCCGTTTTAGGATGCTGCTTGATTTTCTGGCACAGCTCCAGCCCGTCGCTGCGCGGCATCATCACATCCGAGATGATGAGGTCAGGTAGCTGGGCCAGCGCCTTATCCCAGCCCTCGATGCCGTCCTCGGCGGTCAGTACTTCGTATTCGCTATCAAATAGTTGGTGCAGGTAGGTGCGCAGCTCGTTGTTGTCTTCCACCACCAGCAGGCGCGGCAGGCGGGCAGTGGCAAACTCGGCTTCGGCGGGTTCTGGCTCGACTAGCGAAGCTGTTTCGACCTCGGCTTCGGCAGGTAGGGGTGCCAACTCGGCTGGGCTGGTATCCAGCGTAGGTTCCTCGTCCTGAATGTCTTCAGCCTGCAAGTGCTGACGGCCGAAGGGCAGGCGCAGCTCAAATGTGGTGCCCAGGCCTTCGCCGCTGGAAGCGGTGAGAGTACCCCCGTGCCGCTCGGCAAACTGCCGGGCCAACGACAGGCCGATGCCCGTGCCCGTCATGCGCAGCGTGTTGGTATGCGAGGCTTGATAATACGGGTCAAAAATGCGCTCCAGTTCGTAGTATTTGACGCCCACGCCGTTGTCAGCCACTGTGACTTTCAGGTAATTGCCGGTGAGCCGGCCCTTTGTGTACACGGCCTCACCGCCCGGGTTGCCCACCGGGGTGGCGGCCAGCTCCACGCGGCCGTTGGGGCGGGTGTACTTGAAGGCATTGGCCAGCAGGTTGGTCAGGATGATTTCCAGCTTGCTGCGGTCGAAGTAAAGCGGCACGGGCTCGGTGGGCAGGTCGAGTACGTAGCGCACGCCCCGCTCCTCGGCTTTGAGGCGGAAGGTGGCGTAGAGGTCGGTGATAAACTGCACGGTATCAGCGTAGCTGGCACGCAGGGGCACGTTGCCGGTTTCCACCTTGCGGAAATCGAGCAGCTGGTTCACGAGGTCGAGCAGCTTGCGGGTTTGCTTGTGCATGAGGCCCACTTTGTCGCGCAGGTTGGGCACCGGGCCGGGGCTGCTCATTATTTCCTCCATCGGCCCCAGTATCAGCGTCAACGGCGTGCGCAGCTCGTGCGAAACATTGGTGAAAAAGCCCAGCTTGAGGCCGGTCAGCTCCTTTTCTTTTTCAGTCTGAAACTGCTCCAGCGCCACCCGGTTTTTCAGGCGCTGCTGGGCCATTTCGATGCGGCGATACAGCGCTAATCCGCCCAGCAGCACAAGGGTGTAAAGGGCATATGCCCAGCCGGTTTTGTACCACGGCGCGCGCACATCGAACTGCATAGTGGCGGCTTTTTTCGACCACGCGCCCTCGCCGTTGCTGGCCTTCACCTCGAACGTGTACTGGCCCGGCGGCAGGTTGGCGAAGCTGGCCGTGCGCTGGCCGGGGGCCGGGTACACCCAGTCCGGATTATAACCCACCAGCCGGTAGGCATAGCGGTTTTTCTGCGGGTTGGCGTAGTTCAGCCCCACAAATTCCACCGAAAAGTCATTTTCCGAAGCCCGGATAGTCACCGTCTGGGGCGTGGAAAGCGGCTGCGGCAGCACGACATGGCCATTAAAGGTCTTGCCCACCGCCACCAGCTGGTTGGCAATGCGCAGGCCCGTGAGCTGCACCACCGGCGCGTAAGGGTTGGGCTGAATGGCGTGCGGCTGGAAGTAGCTGATGCCGTTGATGCCCCCGAAATACAGGGTGCCATCGGCGGCCCGGGCGGCGGCCCCAATCTTGAAGGCGTTGCTTTGCAGGCCGTCGGCCACGTCGTAGCGCAGGTAACTTTTGGTGGCCGGCGTGAAGCGGTAGAGGCCCGTGCCGCCAATCCAAAGGTGGCCCTCATCATCGGCCAGAATGCTTTCCACGTCGGTTTCGGGCAAGTATTTGGCGAGGCTGCGCACCGTTTCGTGGCCCTGCGCATCGGTCACGAGCTGGTGCAGGCCCCCGCCGATGGTGCCAATCCAAAGCGTGCCGTGTTCATCAAATAGCAGCGGCCATATGTAGTTCACACGCAGGCCGTCGGCTGCACTTGGCGTGGCCTTGAACTGCTTGAGCAGCACCAGAGAATCAGCCGTGACGCGTAGTTTCAGCAGGCCCGCGTCCACAGTGCTGGCCCATAGCACGTCCTGGCGGCGGTCATAAAGCAGGTAGGTGAACTGGTCGGTGGGCAGGGTGCGGCCCTTGCGGTACGCGCTCAGGAACTTGCCCTCGGCGCTTAGGCGCACCAGCCCGGCCGTGAATGTGGCCGCCCACAGCGTGCCAAACCGGTCTTCGGCCATGGCTTCCACGCTGGCGCTGGTCAGGTCGGGGCCGTTGGGCAGTTGGCCGTAGGTACGCAGGGTTTCGTGGCCGCCGCCGCGCGTGAGGCTGCTGAGGCCGTTGGTGCGCGTGCCAAACCAGAGGGTGCCGTTGCGGGTCTGGAAGATGGAGGCCACGTCGACACCTCGGGTCGCGCCGGCCCACTGCTGATTGAGGTAGCTGTGGGTGGTGTGGTGGGCTAAGTCGTAGCCATACACCCCGTTGCGGGTGCCCGACCATAAGATATTGCGCCCCTCTTCCTTATAAACGGTGTTGATGTAGTTATTAGCCAGCGTGGAGCCGCCCGCCAGTTGCTGGCGCAGCCGGCCAAATGGCTTCTGCCGCAGGTCCACTTTATTCAGCCCGCCCGCCGACGCGCACAGCCACATAATCTGGTTGCGGTCCTCAAAAATCTGGTGGATGCGCTCGGAATTGATGCCGAACGGCTCGGTATCCTGCGGCAGCAGCAGGGTGGGGGCGGCGCGTAGCGGCGGGGCCGTGCCAGTCACAGTCCCCGCCTCCCACACGTACAGCCCATAAATGGTGCCCACCCAGAGCCGCCCAAACGAGTCTAAGTTCAGTGCCTGCAGCACCGGGTAGGTTTGCGGCTGGGGGTGGGCGCGCAGCTCGCGCACGGTGCGGCGGTTGGCCGCGCTCACCCAGAATACCTGCTGGTCGGCCCCAATCCAGAGGTCGCCGCGGTGGTCGATGTGCAACACGCGCACTGGCTGGGTTAGCTCGGTAGGCTCAGCCGCCAAATCCCGGTTTTCGGGCCGAATCACGCGCAGGCCGTGGTTGAAAGTGCCCAACCAGACTTTGCCCTCCGTATCGGTGGCCAGGCTAGTTATATTGTATTGCTCAGCGGGGTGGCTGGCCGGGGGGGGCACCTGGCGCAGGTCGCGCAGGTGGCCCTGCGGGTCGAAACTTAGCACAAACAGCCCCTCGGTGGGCGTGCCGGCCCAGAGCCGGCCCTGCTTGTCGGAAGCCAGCGCGGCAATGCTGCACTGCGACAGGCGCAGCATCAGCGGGCGAAAAGCGGCCGGTACCTGCTGCTCGTTGTAGTTCAGCAGGTGGTCGGCGGCGGCATCGTAGAGGCCCAGGCCGGCGCGCTCCGTGCCGGCCCACAGGCGGCCGTCGGGGGCCACGTGCAGGGCCTTAATGCGGTTGCCCGAAACGCCGTTGTGCGGGTTGATGGGCAGCATGTACTGCTTGAGATGGTAGCCGTCGTAGCGGTCGATGCCCCGGTTGGTGCCCACCCAGATGAAGCCGGCGCGGTCCTGGGCCACGGCCATGCCGTCGGAGTGCGAGAGGCCCTGGTCGACGGTCAGGTGCTCGAAGCGGAAGGCGCTCGGCGCTACGTCCTGGGCCTGTGCGCCGAGGCTCAAGAGTAAAAGAAGGAAGCAGAAAGCCCACTTGAGGGCATGTGAAGCCTGCATGTTTGGGTGGGATTTAGATGCAGAAAGAAGGAAGACGAAAACGGCAAGCAAACAACTCCGGGGTGGCTGGTTGACTCAGATTGCTCCCAAGTTGCCCGCCAAGGTAACCGTTTTGCAATCAGATTACATCCTGCACTTTCCGATAAGGATGTGGGCCCGTTTTTCTGGTCCGGCAGCCAATTACCCCCGCCTTTTTAACGAAAATGCCCCCCGGCCGCCGCATAACCTGCCGATAGTTTTGCCCTCCTAATTATTCCTGAAAGGCTCAAAAGCAAGCCTCCCTACGCTGCCACAAAACGACTCCCAAACGTGCCCACTCTTTCCTCTTTTTTCCATCATCTGCGCCGCCTGCTGCCTCTGCTGGCGGTGGCCGGCCTGAGCCTGGCTGGTACGCCGCCCATGCCGCCGGCCGCCCACACCTTCGGCCTTGCCGCCGATAATTTTATGCTCGATGGCAAGCCCTTCCAGATGATTTCGGGCGAGCTGCACTACCCGCGTATTCCCCGCGAAGCCTGGCGCGCCCGCCTCAAAATGGCCAAAGCCATGGGCCTGAATACGGTGGGCACCTACGTATTCTGGAACGCGCACGAGCCCCAGCCGGGCCGGTACGATTTCACGGGCAACAACGACGTGGCTGCCTTCGTGAAGATGGCTCAGGAAGAAGGTCTCTGGGTGGTATTGCGCCCCAGCCCCTACGTGTGCGCCGAGTGGGAATTCGGTGGCTACCCGTACTGGCTCCAGAACGTGCCCGGCCTGAAAGTGCGCAGCCAGGAACCGCAGTACGTGGCCGCCTACCGCCGCTACATCCAGGCGGTGGGCAAGCAGCTCGCGCCGCTGCAAGTCAACCACGGCGGCCCCATACTCATGGTGCAGGTCGAGAATGAGTACGGTTCCTACGGTTCTGATAAAGAATATCTTGCGCTGAACAAAAAGCTGTTTGAAGAAGCCGGATTCGATGGGCTGCTCTATACCTGTGACCCGGTGAAGGACGTAGCCGCCGGCCACCTCGACGGTCTGCTGCCCGCCGTGAACGGTACCGACAAGCCGCGCCAGATTCGGCAGCTGGTTAACGCCAACCACGGTGGCAAAGGCCCTTATTATGTGGCCGAATGGTACCCGGCATGGTTCGATTGGTGGGGCGCGCCACACCACACCGTGCCCGCCAGCAAGTACACGCCGGGCCTCGATTCGGTGCTGAAAGCCGGTATGTCCATCAACATGTACATGTTTCACGGCGGCAGCACGCGCGGCTTCATGAACGGGGCCAACTACAAGGGTGACAGCTCGCACTACGAGCCCCAGGTGAGCAGCTACGACTACGACGCGCCTCTCGACGAAGCCGGCAATGCCACACCCAAGTTTCTGGCCTTTAGAGAAGTAATTGCCAAATACCGGCCCGCCGGGCAGCCACTGCCACCAGTGCCGCCCGCCCGCCCCAGCGCTGCCCTGCCGGCCCTGCAACTCACCAGCGCTACAAGCCTGCTCAACCGCCTGCCCGCGCCCGTGGCCAGCGCCACGCCCCTCACCTTCGAAGAGCTGAAACAGGCCTACGGCTTCGTGCTCTACCGCACCACGGTGCCCGGCGGCGGCACCAAAATGCTGAAGCTGAACGACGTGCGTGACTACGCGGTAGTCATGGTGAACGGCCAGCGCGTGGGCACCCTCGACCGCCGCCTGCGGCAGGACCAACTGAAATTAGCCCTGCCCGCAGGCCCGGTGCAGCTCGATATTCTGGTGGAAAACATGGGCCGCGTCAACTTCGGCGAATACCTGCTCCAGAATACCAAAGGCATCACCAAAAGCGCGCAGCTGGATGGCAAGGAGTTGAAGGACTGGCGGATGTACGGCCTGCCTTTCGACCAAGCTCCGGCCGTGGCCAAAGCCGCGACGCAAGCCCCAGCCGCCAGCAGCGGGCCGGTGCTGCGCTCCGTCACATTCACCGTGGCTCAGCCCATTGACACCTACCTCGACCTGCGCGCCTGGGGCAAAGGCAGCGTATGGGTGAACGGCCACAACCTGGGCCGCTACTGGGCCATCGGCCCGCAGCAAACCCTCTACGTGCCGGCCGAATGGCTGAAAAAAGGCGCCAACGAAATCACGGTGCTGGAGCTGCTGAAGCCCCGCCAGACGGCGCTGCCTTTTCTCAATCATTCCATCCTCAGCGAGTTGCGGCCAGCCGCAGCCAGCCTCTAGTTATGAAAAAGTCTCTCTTGATAATGGCGTTGCTGGCAGTGTCTGGGTTGGCGCAAGCGCAACGCGCGGCTTTCGAGCCCGGCAAGGTGTGGCCCGACAACAAAGGCACCCACCTGAACGCCCACGGCGCGGGCGTGCTCTACGACAAAGGCCGCTACTACCTGTTTGGCGAGCACAAGATTGCGGGGCCGAAGGGAAACAGCGCCCAGGTGGGCGTGCACTGCTACTCCTCCAAAGACCTGTATAACTGGA
This sequence comes from Hymenobacter ruber, assembly GCF_054783255.1. Taxonomy (NCBI): domain Bacteria; kingdom Pseudomonadati; phylum Bacteroidota; class Cytophagia; order Cytophagales; family Hymenobacteraceae; genus Hymenobacter; species Hymenobacter ruber. The sequence goes on along the minus strand of NZ_BAAGQX010000002.1, from coordinate 542,188 downwards.
CCGATGAGGGCATTGCGCTGGCGGTAGCGCCCGCCGGCTCGGGCTCCGAAATTGAGCAGGGCAGCATCATCGAGCGGCCCAAAGTGGTGTTCAATAAAAAGACGGGCAAGTACGTGATGTGGTTCCACCTGGAGCTGAAGGGCAAGGGCTACGCTGCCGCCCGCACCGCCGTGGCCGTGAGCGACAAACCTGCCGGCCCGTTCCGCTACGTGCGCTCCTTCCGGCCCGGCGTGGGTCAGTGGCCACTGGGCTTCAAAGAAGAATGGAAAAAGCCCCTGCCAAATGAGGCCAGCCTGAAAGGATGGACTCCGGAGTGGAAAAAAGCCGTGGCCGAAGGCCTGTTTGTCCGGCGCGATTTCGAGCCCGGCCAGATGGCCCGCGACATGACCATCTTCGTGGACGACGACGGCAAAGCCTACAACATCCATTCCTCGGAAGAAAACCTGACGCTGCACGTAGCCGAGCTGACGGCTGATTACCAGGGCTTTACGGGGCGCTGGAACACCATTGCGCCGGCCGGGCACAACGAGGCCCCGGCCATCTGCAAGCGTGGCGGCAAGTACTACCTCATCACCTCGGGCTGCACTGGCTGGGCACCCAATGCGGCCCGCTCGTTCGTGGCCTCGTCCATCTGGGGGCCGTGGCAGCAGCTGGAAAACCCGGCCACCGGCCCCGATGCCGACTCCACCTACCACTCCCAAAGCACCTACCTGCTGCCGGTGGCGGGCCGCCAAGACGCCTTCATTTTCATGGCCGACCGCTGGACGCCGAAGAACCCCATCGACGGCGGCTACATCTGGCTGCCGTTGCGCTTCGAGGGCGACCAGCCCCGCCTGCAATGGGCCGACCGCTGGAACCTGAGCGCGTTCGACACCGCCAAAGCAAAAGGAGCCGTCAATCCTTAGCTCGCAAGCTCACGATTCAGCGGTCTGGAAGGCCAACCCCTACGGTTAATAATATAAGTATCATGTTATTAATACAATGGTTGAATTTTCACAATCGATTGTCTGGCTTGGAGGCCTAATTCGTCCCCCTTTTTAGCCTAAAAACACCCCGGATTTCGCTTAAACAGCCGGGTACTTTTACCTCAGAAAACAGCCTCTGAGATTCTCACAAATTCCCACCCCGGGCAGCCTTCGCCAGTTGCCTTTTCCCCTAAATCATATGCAGGCAAAACTTTTACTCCTCTGCGGAGCGCTGCCCCTGGCCGTGCTCCAACCCACCGCTAGCCGGGCCGATGCTCCGCTGGCGGCCCTCGGGCTGGCCGTGTCGGCGGCCGAGGGTACCATCTCGGGCACCGTGCTTGATGAGAAGGGCGCGGGCCTGCCCGGCGTGACGGTGGTGCTGAAAGGCACGACCACCGGCACCAGCACCGACGCCAACGGCGGCTTCACGCTGACCATTCCTGATGGGACGGCCGCGCCCACGCTGGTCATCTCCTTTGTGGGCTACGTGAAGCAGGAAATTGTGGTGGGCAGCCAAACGAAGATTACCGTGAAGCTGGCCCCCGATACCCAGGACCTGAGCGAAGTGGTGGTGGTGGGCTACGGTACCCAGAAGCGCTCCGACGTGACGGGCTCGGTGGTATCGGTGCCGCAGGACCGGCTGGAGAAGCTGCCGGTGGCCAACGTGGCCCAGGCCCTGCAGGGCGCAGTGGCCGGCGTGCAGGTCACCAGCGGCTCGGGGGTGCCGGGCTCGCAGTCCAGCATCCAGATTCGGGGCGTGCGCTCGATTACGGCGAATACCGACCCGTATTTGATTGTGGACGGGCTGCCGTTTGCGGGCAACCTGAATGACATCAACACCAACGACATCGCCTCGATTGAGATTCTGAAGGATGCTTCCTCGACGGCCATTTATGGCACGAAGGGCTCTAACGGCGTGATTCTGGTGACCACCAAGCGCGGCAAAACCGGCAAGCCCCAGATTCGCTACGCGGGCTACGCCGGGCCGGAGTATATGGTGCAGAAGCTGCACCCGCTGAACGGGCCCGAATTCGCCGCGAAATACGAGGAGTTTACCCGGCAGCGGGGCATCACCTTCGGCCACGTGCCCAACCTGAGCGAGGTGGACAACTACAACGCCGGCCGCACCGTGGACTGGATGGAGCTGATTAAGCAGCAGGGCTTTATCCAGGACCACAATGTGTCGATTTCGGGTGGCAACGACGACGTGAAGTACTTCGTGTCGGGCGACTATTTCAAGCAGCAGGGCATCATCAAAGGGTATCAGTACCAGCGCATCAGCTTCCGCACGAACATTGATGCCAACCTGACCAACTGGCTGCGGGTGGGCACTTCGGCCTTCTACGCCAACAACGACGACGGCGGCGGCCGCGCCAATCTCAGCTCGGCCCAAATTGCCAGCCCCTACGGCAACGTGTACAACCCCGACGGCACCTACACCATCTTCCCGCAGCAGCCCGAACAGCTCTTCAATAACCCGCTGATTGGCACCACTACTACGCGCGAAAGCCGCGTGAACCAGCTCACCGGCACGGGCTACCTGGAGGTGGCCCCCACCTTCCTGAGCGGCCTGAAATACCGCCTGAACGTGACGTATGGCTACCGCACCTACCGCTTCGCCAGCTACGTGGGCCGGCAGGGCGGCGACCTGCGCGGTTCGGCGGCGCTGGTGAACGAGGAGCGGCCCAACTACACGGTGGAGAACGTGCTGTCTTACAACAAAGACATTGACAAGCACCACGTGGACGTGACGCTGGTGCAGAGCGCCCAGCAGAACAAATACTTCACGACGTCGGAAAACGCCAGCGGCTTCATCAACGACCAGATTGGCTTCAACAGCATCGGCTCGGGCTCGAACACGCCTACCATTGGCTCCTACAGCGAGATGCGCCGCCTCGAATCGCAGATGGCCCGTGTGAACTACTCTTACGACAGCCGCTACCTGTTCACGGCCACGGCCCGGCGCGACGGCTCCTCCGTATTCGGGGCCAATGCGGATAAGTACGCCGTTTTCCCTTCGGTGGCGGTGGGCTGGAACGTGGCCAACGAGGCTTTCCTGAAGGATAATTCCATCCTGAACGTGCTGAAGCTGCGCTTTTCGTACGGCACTACCGGCAACGAAGGCATCACGCCTTACCAAACCATTACCGGTGGGGCCTTGCTGCAATACGCCTACGGCGGCGTGGCGGCAGTGGGCGTGCGGGCCAACAACATCGGCAACGCCAACCTGAAGTGGGAGCAAACCACCAGCGCCAACTACGCCATCGACTTTGGCCTGCTGAAAAACCGCATCACGGGTAGCCTCGAATACTACGATGCCACCACCAAAGACCTGCTGCTGGCCCGCCAGATTCCGGTTATCTCGGGCTACACCTCCATTCTCGACAACATTGGCCGGGTGCAGAACAAGGGCATCGAGCTGACGCTGAACACGGTAAATATTCAGAAAGCGGATTTCAGCTGGTCGTCGGCCTTCAACATCTCGGCCAACCGCAACCGCCTGCTGGAACTGGGCTACACCAGCACCGACGACATCGGCAACCGCCGTTTCCTGGGCCGGCCGCTGGGTGCCATCTACGACTACCGCAAGATTGGCGTGTGGCAGGTGGGCGAAGACCCCTCGCAGCAGGACCCCGGCGCCAAGCCCGGCGACCTGAAATTCGCGGACCTAAACGGCGACAAGAAAATTGACTCCAGCGACCGCGAATACGTGGGCTCGACGCTGCCCGACTACACGGCCGGCCTCACCAACACCTTCACTTACAAGGGCCTGAGTCTGCGCGTGTTCCTGCAAACGGCGCAGGGAATTCTGAAAAACAACGGCATCCTGAACTTCGTGGACCTGGGCGGCCGCCTCAATACGCCGCAGGAAGTGGGCTACTGGACGCCCCAGAACGCCAGCCAGGACCGCCCCGGCCTGAACTTCTACAACACCCGCGGCTACCAGTACCCCGTGGATGCCAGCTACACCCGCCTCAAAGACGTGACGCTGAGCTACTCGCTGCCCGCCTCGCTGACCGAGCGCCTGAAAATGGGCGGTGTTTCCGTCTACGTGAGCGGCCGCAACCTCTACACCTGGACCAAGTGGGTGGGCTGGGACCCCGAGCAGGGCTACACCCTGGGCAACGGCTCCGGCAACGTGGACAACCTGACCACGCTCGGCAACCCCGGCACGGGCACCAACCCCAACTTCCCGCAGCTCAGGACCTTCGTGTTCGGCCTGAACCTGACCCTGTAATCCCATCCCACCCGCCTTACCGCTCCCGATATATGAAACGCATTGGATTAATGGGCCTGGCCCTGCTGGCAGCCGCCCAGCTGCTGAGCTCCTGTAAGAAAGATTTCCTCGACGAAGCCCCCAAGTCGCTCTACACGCCCCAGACGGTGCTGACCGATTCGCTGGGTTTCGAGGCTGCGATGGCCGGCCTGCAATCCGTCGTGCGCGAGCAGTACACCCGCTCCGACGAGCAGGGCCTGCTGGGCATGATGCAGCTCGGCACCGACGTGGCCATTCCCGGCCAGGTGCAGGGCGCCGAAATTCCCTACTACAATTACACGCTGCTGAACTCGCAGGACGTGGCCGCCAGCGTGATGTGGAGCTGGGCCTACCGCACCATCAACAACTGCAACCAGATTATCCAGGGGGCGGCTACCGCGCCGGCCACCCTGCGCCAGGGCTACAAGGACCGCATCAGCGGCGAGGCCCGCTTCTACCGCGCCTACGCCTATAACTTCCTGGTGACGCTCTGGGGCGACGTGCCGCTGATTGAGCAGCCCATAACCACGCCCCGCACCGACTTCACCCGCACACCCATCGCCCAGGTGAATACGTTCATCATCAATGACCTGACCACGGCCATTCCCAAGCTGTTTCTGGCCAGCAAGGCCGCTTCGGGCCGCATCACGAAGGGCGCGGCCCAGCAATTGCTCGGCGAAGTGTACCTGCGCACCAACCAGCCCGCGCTGGCCGAAACGCAGCTGAAGGAAGTCATCAGCGGCGGCCAGTACAGCTTGATTAAGGCCCGCTACGGGGTGAAAGCGACCCAGCCCGGCGACTACTTCGCCGATATGTTTATTGTGGGCAACCAGCGCCGCAACCAGGGTAATACCGAGCTGATTTGGGGCATTGAGCAGCAGCTCCTTGTGCCTGGCGGCACCACCAGCGCCCAGCAGCGCCGCATGTGGGTACCGGCCTACTACAACGTGAACGGCATGTTGCTGGTCGACTCGCTGGGCGGGCGCGGCCTGGGCCGCCTGCGCCTCAGCAACTGGGTCGATTACCGCCTGTACAACGGCCCCGACATGCGCAATTCGAAGTACAACCTCAAGCGTCGCTTCTATTACAACAACCCCGCCGTGCCCGCACTCTACGGCAAGCGGGTGACCGGCCTCACCGGCTCGGATACCATTTTCTACATCACGCCCTATACCACCAAGTGGAACCAGTTTGACCCCACCGATACCTTCGGTTTCGGCACCATCAAGGACCTGCCCATGATGCGCCTGGGCGAAACCTACCTGCTGCTGGCCGAGGCCCAGGTGAAGCAGAACAACACCACCGGCGCTGCCAGTAGCATCAACGAGCTGCGCACCCGCGCCCAGGCCACCCCGGTAACGGCCAGCCAGATGACGCTCGATTTCATCCTCGACGAGCGCGCCCGCGAGCTGATAGGGGAGGAGCAGCGCCGTCTCACGCTCCTGCGCACCGGCACGCTCATCGACCGCGTGACGCGACTGAACCCGGCTCCGGTTTCCGGCCTCACCACCAAAAAGCTGCTATTGCCCATCCCGCAAACGTCAATTGACCTGAACGGCATGGCCACGCTGGGTCAGAATGACGGGTACTAACAGGTAGTAGGCAAATAGACCGTCATGCTTCGCTGCGCTTTGCATGACGACCTGGAGTGACCATTATGCTCAAGAACACAACCGGCTTATTAATCGGGCTGCTCACAGGCTTGGCTGCCACTCAGGCCTGCGGTCAAACCGCGCCTCCCGCTTTCACCACTACCGTCACGCCGCCTGCTACCAAGCTGCCGCTGTTCCAGGTGAAGCAGCCCGATAAGAAGCTGAGCCCCTTCACGGGCATGACGCGGCGGCACTGGCAGGACGCCGCCCGCTACCTGCTCAGCGGCGCGTTCAGCTACATCCATCAGCTGGATGACCCGATGCAGTTCCCGAAGCAGCCCGGCAAAAGCTACCCGCGCACCGCCGCCCAAGTGCCCACCGAAAAGCTGGAAGGCCTGTGCCGCACGCTATTCATGGCCGCGCCGCTGCTGAAAGAAGACCCCGGCCTGACGCTGAACGGCATCAAAGTGGGCGACTACTACCGCCACCAGCTGGCCCAGCTGGTGAACCCGGCCAGCCCGTCGTTCATTCAGCCCCGGGCGAAGGACGGCGGCCCCAGCCAGAATCTGGTAGAATTCGGCGGGCTGAGCGTGGCGCTGTTTGCCGCGCCCGAAATTCTGTGGGACCCGCTGCCCCAGACCACCAAAGATGCCCTGGCCGCCACCATGCTCAGCTACGGCGACGGCCCCACCGTGCCCCAGAACTGGCGCTACTTCAACATCTTCATCCTAAGCTTCTACAAAAGCCGGGGCTATACCGTCAATGAGAAATTGATGGAAGAGTACCTGCAAAAGCAGCTCACGCACTACCGCGGCGAAGGCTGGTACCACGACGCGCCCACCTTCGACTACTACAGCATGTGGGCTTTCCAGATGTACGGCCGGCTGTGGAGCGAATACTACGGCCGGGCACACTACCCCGAAATCGCCACCCAGCTCACCGCCAATTTTGCCCCGCTCAAGGATAATTACCCCTACCAGTTCGGACGCGACGGCAGCATGATAATGTGGGGCCGCAGCATCACCTACCGCTTTGCGGCCGTGGTGCCCTTCCCGCTGATGGGCCTGCACCCCGAGGCCGGCACCAACTTCGGCTGGATGCGGCGCATTGCCTCGGGCACGCTGCTGCAGTTCCTGGAGAACCCGGATTTTTTGCAGGACAATATCCCCACGCTGGGCTTCTACGGCGCTTTCGACCCCGCCGTGCAGGCTTACAGCTGCCGGGGCAGCGTGTTCTGGATGGCCAAGGCCTTCCTGGGCCTGCTCGTGCCGGCCGACTCGCCCTTCTGGACCGCCGCCGAAAACGAAGGCCCCTGGGGCAAAGAGCTGAAGCCGGGCACCGTGTTCAACAAGTTCGAGGCCGGCCCCAACATCCTCGTGACCGACTACCCCAACACCGGCGCGGCCGAAATCCGCGTGCCCTCGGCCCAGCCCGCCAGCGACGGCAACCGGGGCAACGAAAACTACAACCGCCTGAGCTACAACAGCGCCTTCCCCTGGCAGGCCGACGGCCCCAACGGCGAAGTGGCCATGGACTACGTGTTCAAAACCCAGGCAAACAAGTGGGAGCCGCTGCGCCTCTACACCTTCAAAAAATTTGAAAACGGCATCTACTACCGCGACGCTGAGCTGGAAACCAACCACAACATCAGGCTCCACCTGGCCGAAATCACCCTGCCCAACGGCATCCTGCGCCTCGACCAGAACCTGAGCACCGAACCCGTGGCCGCCCGCCTGGGTCACTACGCCCTGCCCAACCTCACGGGCACCATCCGGCGCACTACCCGCAAAGTGAACGGCTACGAGGCCCAACTCATCGATAACGGCACCTGGCAGCTGGCCCTCATCCCGCTCAGCGGCTGGACCAAAACCGAAACCCTGACCACTACCGGCCTCAACCCCGTGAAGCCCGAAAGCGCCATTCTAAATGTCTCGGCCCAGTTTGTGCCCGCCCAAACCACGCTCTACGCCACGCTCATGCTTTGGAAAAAATCCGGCGCAACCTGGACCGATGCCGAGCTGATGCCCGTGAAAAAACTCCTGCCAGAAGTCTCGACCGGCAGCGCCGTTGTGACTTTCAAGGATGGCAGCAGCAAGACCATAAAATTTGATTAAAAAGAAAAATAACGAACGTACGGCCCCGACTAGCGCCAACCCGGCTAGCTGAGCAGTGAGAAACTTGCTAGCCCAACAGTGAGAGCGCGGCCCCGCTGCAAAAGGAGCCGCTGGCCGGTGGGAGGTGGGACCATTGCCGGCCACTGGTCGGGCCGTGCGTTCGTGTTTTTCTTCGTTTGTTTTTCCTCTGTCTGTCATCCTGAGCTTGCGAGGGACCTTATCACGACTGCTTAATTTGGTCCGGTTCTGAGCAGTGCGAACGTGATAAGGTCCTTCGCAAGCTCAGGATGACAAGTGGCTTTACTCCGCATCTTCAAGTGGCTCCGGCCACTTTATCGTTTTTATGAAATACCGTTTCAGCCTCCTGATGCTGTTTAGCGTGCTTGGATTTATCAGGCCCGCTGCCGGCAAGCCCGGCCCGCCCGCGAAGGAAAAAACCAGCGCCTACCTGTTCGTCTACTTCACCGGCAACGACATCAAGGAAGAAGCCATCCGCTTCGCCCTCAGCCCCGATGGCTACCACTACACGGCCCTCAATGGCAACCGGCCGGTCATCAGCTCGGCCACCATCAGCGAAACGGGCGGCGTGCGCGACCCGCACATCCTGCGCGGGGCCGATGGCAAAACCTTCTACATGGTGGCTACCGACATGGTATCGGCCAAAGGCTGGGATTCGAACCGGGGCATGGTGCTCATGAAGTCCACCGACCTGATTAACTGGAAGTCCAGCGCCATCAATTTCCAGAAGCGTTACCCCGGCCAGGACAACCTGAAACGCGTCTGGGCCCCGCAAACTATCTACGATGCCAGTGCCGGGAAATACCTGGTTTACTTCTCGCTGAAGCACGGTACGGAGCCCGATAAAATCTATTGCGCCTACGCCAACAAGGACTTCACTGACCTCGAAGGCGAGCCGAAACAGCTATTTGTGAGCCCCACCAACGGCTCGTGCATCGACGGCGACATCGTGGCGAAGGATGGAAAGTTTTACCTGTTCTTTAAGACCGAAGGCAAGGGCAACGGCATCAAAATCGCCGTGTCGGACAAGCTCACCGGCGGTTACGTGCTGCGCGACCAGTACGTGCAGCAAACCACCGACCCGGTGGAAGGCGCGGGCACCTTCAAGCTCAACAATTCCAACGATTACATCCTGATGTACGACGTGTACACCAAGGGCCGCTACCAGTTCACCCGCACCTCTGACCTGCAGAATTTCAAGGTTGTGGACAGCGAAGTGAGCATGAATTTCCACCCGCGCCACGGCACCGTGCTACCCATCACGGCGCAGGAGGGCGCGCGCCTGGCCGCCCGCTGGCTGGCCCCGGCCGACGTGCTGCGCTCGGCCCGCAACCCCGCTATCCGCACGCAAAACACGGTGGCTGATTCCGCCGCCGGCAAGCTGGCCTTCCTGGCCAAACCGGGCACTAATCTGAAAGCCTTCGACCCCTCGTTTTCTGCTTTCGCGGGCGTGGCGGTGCAGCCCGCCGGCCCGCAGGATTTCACCAAAGGCCCCGTGCGCTACACCGTGAGCGGCACCAACCAGAAGCAGCCCGTGGCGGTGAGCATCACCGAAACCCACAACCCCGCCCTGACCGGCTACTACGCCGACCCGGCCATTATCTACGCCGAGAAAACCGGCAAATTCTACCTCTACCCCACGAGCGACGGGTTTACGGGCTGGTCGGGCACCTACTTCAAAGCGTTTTCGTCGCCGGATTTGGTGAATTGGAAGGACGAGGGCGTGATGCTGGATTTGGGGAAGGACGTGAGCTGGGCGAAGAAAAACGCCTGGGCACCTTGCATCATCGAGCAGAAAACGGCCACCGGCTACCAGTACGCCTACTATTTCTGCGCCGAAGCCAAGATTGGCGTGGCCCTAGCCGACAGCCCCACCGGCCCGTTCGTGGACACCGGCAAGCCGCTGATTGACACGCGGCCCGAGGGCGCAAAGGGCGGCCAGCAGATTGACCCGGCCGTATTCCACGACCCCAAAACCGGCAAAAACTACCTCTACTGGGGCAACGGCTACCTGGCCGGCGCGGAACTGAACGACGACCTCATCTCCCTAAAACCCGGCACCACGCAGCTGATGACGCCCGACGGCACCTTCCGCGAGGGCAGCCACGTGCTCTACCGCAACGGCACCTACTACTTCATGTGGAGCGAAAACGACACCCGCGACCCCGACTACCGCGTGCGCTACGGCACGGCCACCACGCCACTGGGCAAAATCACGGTGCCGGCCAATAACCTAGTTATCAGCAAGGACGCGGCGGCTGGCCTTTACGGCACCGGTCACAACAGCACCATCCAGGTGCCGAGCCGCGACGAGTGGTACCTCGTCTACCACCGCTTCACCTACCCCGAGGGCCTCGGCATGGGCCGCGCCGCCGGCTACCACCGCGAAGTCTGCATCGATAAGCTGGAATTCAACCCCGACGGCAGCATCAAGCCCGTGACGCCCACGCACGTCGGCATCCAACCTGTGCGGGTGAAATAGCCTGTCGCGCTCAGCAAAAGGCGCATTTTTAAACCCCACCTACCTGCTATGCTGAATTTTCGATTTGCCCCGGGCCTGATGTTGCTGCTGCTGGTCGGTTGCTGGCAGCCGCTGACGGGCCGCGCTCAAACCCCGGTGGGCCTGGGCTGGGCGAAGAATAACGTGAACGGCGCGGTGTTCCGCAAAAACTCCGTCGTGACGCAGGGCCGCGACCAGTACGTGGCTTGGTACGACTCGGCGGCCTACGTGGTGCTGGCCAAACGGCGGCTGCCGGCTGGGCCATGGCAGGTGCAACGCACGCCATACCAGGGCAATGTGAAGGATGCCCACAACGTCATCAGCCTGATGGTGGACGGCGCGGGCTACGTACACCTGTCCTTCGACCACCACAACAACCCCCTGCACTACTGCCGCGGTCAAGCGCCCGGCTCGCTCACAATGGGCCCGCTCCAGCCCATGACCGGCCAGCAGGAGCAGAAAGTGAGTTACCCCGAATTTCATCGTTTCCCCGGCGGCGACGTGCTGTTTATGTACCGCGACGGCGGCTCCGGCAACGGCAACCTCGTGCTAAACCGCTACAGCCCCAAAACCCAGAAATGGACCCGCCTGCACAGCGTCCTCATCGACGGCGAGGGCCAGCGCAATGCCTACTGGCAGGCCTGCATCGACGCGCGGGGCACCATCCACGTGTCGTGGGTGTGGCGCGAGTCGCCCAACGTGGCCTCCAACCACGACATGGCCTACGCCTGCTCGAAGGACGGTGGCCTGACCTGGCAGCGCAGCACCGGCGAGAAGTATCAACTGCCCATCACCGAAAAAATCGCCGAGTACGCCACCCGCATCCCCCAGAACAGCGAGCTGATTAACCAGACCAGCATCACCGCCGATGCCCAGGGCCGGCCCTACATCGCCACCTACTGGCGGCCGGCTGGCACCCAAGTGCCACAGTACCAATTGATTTATCTGAATGGCAGTCAGTGGAAAACCGCCCAGATTAGCCAGCGCACCACACCCTTCAGCCTTAGCGGCGTGGGCACAAAGAAGATACCGATTTCGCGTCCGCAACTACTGGTTTCGACGCAGAAAGGCAAAATGGCGGCCTACCTGCTATACCGCGACGCCGAGCGCCAGGACCACGCCTCGGTGCTGCAATGCCCCGACCTCGCCACCAACCAGTGGGCCGCTACTGACCTTACCACTACTTCCGTGGGCAACTGGGAGCCCAGCTACGACACCGAGCGCTGGAAAAGCGACGGCATCCTCAGCCTCTTTGTGCAGCGCACCGGCCAAGGCGACGGCGAAACCCTCGAAAACCTGCCCCCGCAGCCGGTTTACGTGCTGGAGTGGCAACCCGTCCGCCGATAAAACTTGCTGGCATCAGGACTGTAATGCCACTGGCCCGGTCCGGTGGGAGAGGTGCGCGCCGTGTAGCGGAGGCAGAATGGAGCGAAAATAACCGCCCTTATCGAACTTTGCCTCCACCGGTGCCGGAATCTGAGTTCCCGTTGTTGCCGTATGTGGCGGCACGGCGTTAGCTCGGCCGTAGATTTCACTCGTCTCCAGCGTTACGCCCTGCCCCAATAGTGTTTTGGCAGTGGGGCCGTTCCATATGTCCCACTCACCCGTTGCCGTCTTGTTGTTCACCCGCTCGGCGGGCGAGGAGGCAGCGCACAAGCGTTTTGTCAGCCACGGCACCCGGGCCGGCAATGCCGCCGTTGCGGCCCAGCTCATCCACCGGGCCGAGGCTACCGCCAGTAGGGCGGGGATTGATTTTGTGCGGGTAGATTCAGCCCAACAAACGGGGGCCACCTTCGGTGAGCGGCTCACCAACGCCATGCGGCGCGTTTTTAGGCAGGGTTACGAATGCCTGCTGGTGATGGGCAATGACTGTCCCCAGCTCACCGAAAACCTGCTGCGGCAGGCCGCCGCCGCCGTGCAGCAAACCGGAGCCGTAGTAGGCCCCGCCACCGACGGCGGCGTGTACCTGCTGGGCATGGCGCGCGTCGTGTTTGAGAGCCAGGACTGGGCCGCGCTTCCCTGGCAAACGGCGCAGCTGGGCACCGCCCTGCTCCAGCAGCTCCGGCAGCAGCGCTCCACGACCGGCGTGCTGCCCGTGCTGGCCGATATCGATGACGAGCAGGGCCTCGTCGCGGCCCTGCGGTTGCCGCTGGCCCGGCCGTTGCTGCGCCGGTTGCGGCGGCTGCGCAGCCCCATACCGGGGGGCCTGCCTGCCGATGCCACCGTCGGCAACCAGCGCGCCGCTGTGGCGGCGCGCCCCCACCGGGGGCCGCCGGCTTGCTAAAATTTTCGGGATTTGCTACCCCAGCAACGCGCCTGTGCTGGTTCCATCGCGGACGGCAGGCCCGTTGCCGGGGTGGCCTCTGTGCATTGTTTTAGCTTGTTTTTTTCTTTCTTATGAAGAAGGCTTTATCCCTTTTTGCATTCGCTTTATTGTTTTTTTTGCCCCTGCAACGGGCTCTCGCACAGGTCGATTTGGTGGTGTCGGTGCTTGACAACGCCCGCAAACCCATCGCCAACCTGCCCGTGCACCTCGACAATGCTGCCATCGGTTTCAGCACCGAGCAGCCCACCAACGCCCAGGGCCAGGCCCGCTTCCGGGGCCTGAGCACGGCCGGCAGCTACGCCGTGAGCACCACCGTGAGCGACCGGTACCAGGCCGTGCGCGAAGCCGGCCTCACCCTGCGCACCAACTCCAGCCCCAGCGTGACGCTGGTACTGCCCCAGCTCAGCGCCCAGACGCTGGAAGGCGTGGTGGTGCGCGCCCCGCACAACGGAACTACCCTCAACACCCAGAACGCCGAAGTGGCATCCGAGCTGTCGGCCCGCGAGCTGCGCGAGATTCCCATTGAGGCCCGCGACATCACCCGCGCCCTCTACCGCCTGCCCAACGTGACGCAGGCCACCGGCTTCTTCTCCGAAGCGCCCAACGTGAGCATCAACGGGGCCAATGGCCTCTATACCAATTACCTCATCGACGGGCTCGATAATAACGAGAATTTCCTGGGTGGGCAGCGCTTCGCTATTCCGGTGGGTTTTGCCCAGAACGTGAGCGTGCTCACCAACAACTTCTCCACCGAGTTCGGCAACTCGGCCAACGGCATCGTGAACGTGACCACCAAGTCCGGTTCCAACGACCTCATGGCCGAAGCTTTCTACCTCACCCGGCCCGGCCCCGGCATTGACGGCAAGACGGATTTTGCGCAGCGCGACCTCTCCGGCAACCAGGTGAAAAGCGGCTTCCAGCGCCAGCAATTCGGTTTTGGCGTGGGCGGGGCGCTGGTGAAGGACAAGACCTTCTTCTACCTGAATGCCGAGCAGACCTTCGACTTTAAGGACAACGTGCTGACATCGCCCGAGCTGGGCATCAACGCCACGGTGCGCGGCCAGAACAAGTTTACGTACCTCTCGGGCAAGCTCGACCAGCGCTGGACGGAACGGTTCCGCTCCTCGCTGCGGGCCAACGTGGGCATCGTGAACATCGAGCGCCAGGGCGGCGGGCTCGATGGCGGCATTGCCTTCCCATCGAGCGGCAACAAGCAGGACCGCAACTCGCTCAACATCGCCACCCAGAACGTGTACGTGGGCCAGAACTTCACTTCGCAAACCGATGTGCAGTACGCCCATTTCCGCTGGAACTACGCCCGCGCCCAGGACGCCAGCAGCCCCGACGTGACGGTGCTCAGCCCCGCCAGCGCGGCCATTGCCTACCTCGGTCACCCCGGCTACCTCTTCGACTCGCACCAGAGCACCTGGCAGGCCCAGCAGAAATTCACACTGCTCAAGGGCCGCAACACCTTCAAGGGCGGCTTCGGCGTCATCAGCACCGAGCACCTGCTGTATGGCGGCGGCAACCCCAACGGCAGCTACACTGTGCAGCTCACGCAGCCGCAGCTGGATGCACTGCGGGCGCGCAACCTCGGCGCGGGCCTGAGCATCAAGGATATTCCGGCCAATGCCGCCGTGACTTACTACAACGTGGAGCTGCGCCCCGCCGCCTACGGCACCACCCAAAACCTCTACAACATCTACCTCGAAGACCAGGTGGCCGTGACCGACCGCCTGAACGTGACCCTGGGCGTGCGCTACGACTACGACAACCTCTCGCAGGGCGGGGCCGCCCACGGCGACCGCAACAACATCGCGCCCCGCGCCAACTTCAACCTGCGCCTGAGCGAGCGCAGCAGCCTGCGCGGCGGTTACGGCATTTTCTACGACAAGATTCTGTACACCGTGTACAGCGACGCCATCGGCCAGAACACCAACTCAGCCGACTACAAGGCGCAGCTCCGCGAACTGGTGCGCGTGGGGGCCCTGCCCGCCAACACCGACGTGGACCGCATTACCTACGATGGTAACCAGAGCGCCAGCCTCGGCAGCGTGCCCTACCTGAACGGTCCTTCGGCCGCCAGCCTGCAAAGCCAGCGGGCCACGACGTTCGGTGGCGAGCGCCGCATTCTGAACCCGGACGGCTACCAGAACCCGTATTCGCATCAATCTACGCTGGGCTACCAGTACCAGGTGAACCAGAAAACGCTGTTTTACGTGGACCTGATGTATAACCGTTCCTACGATTTGTTCCGCCTGCGCAACGTCAACGCGGTGTCATCCTACCAGCAAAACGACCCCAACAACGTGGTGGTGCGCAGCAGCACCCTGGCCGATGCCACCCGCCCGGTACCCATCGTCACCGATGCTACGGGCTCCTCCTATGCTCTCATCAACGGGCAGCGGGTGAATGGTGCAGCCCGCAGCGTGGTCGAAACCGAATCAGCGGGGCGCTCACGCTACATGGCCGCCAGCTTCAACGTGCAGAAGGAGGCCGGAGAGGATAAGTACGGTTACCGTGTGTCCTACACGCTCTCGAACCTGAAGAATGATACCGAGGACGTGAACTTCCGCGCCGCCGATGCCAACAACTACGGCCCGGAGTTCGCCAACTCCATCAACGACCGCACGCACGTTATCAACGCCATTGGCAGCTATTACCCCATTCGCAGCCTGCGCTTTACGCTGGCGGCGCTGCTGCAAAGCGGCCAGCCCATCAACCGCGTGGCGGGGGCCTACGTCATCCCTGGTGTGGTGGATAAAAAGGGCAACCCCATCTACACCAACGACCTGAACGGCGACGGCAGCTCCTTCAGCTCCGCCTACCTCGGCAACGCCGACCGCTACCCCGGCGAAGGCCGCAACTCCGACCGCCTGCCCTGGTCCAAAACGTTCGACGTGGGTGCGCAGTACACGCTGCACTTCGGCGAGAAAACCAGCCGCCTGGAGCTGACCGCCGATGTATTCAACGTGCTCAATACCCAGAACCTGAGCGGCTATGCTAACAATGCCACCCAGAGCAATCAGATTCAGACCGGTGCGGCGGGCTCGGGCATCATCCGGCGCAATGCCAGCGCCCCGCGCCAGTTCCAGTTTGGCCTGCGCTACGCGCTGTAGTTGGTCAACTGAGCTTTAAGAAGAACGTCATGCTGAGCGCAGTCGAAGCATCTCTACGGCAGTAGTAATCCAATCGACCGGATTTAGTTATGCGGTAGAGATGCTTCGACTGCGCTCAGCATGACGTTCTTTGATTTCTATTCTCCAATGAAAAACCTCCTTCCATTCCTCGCCACGCTTGTCCTGCTCACCGCCTGCGGCTCCGACAAGCTCCGCGAGCCCCAGCAGATGCTCGCCCAGACCTGGCCGCAAATCGAAGCCGCCGGCCACGGCCAGCCCGTGAGTATGATGATGTGGCAGGGCGACCCGCTCATCAACAAGTATATGAGCACCTACGTGAAGCCCGAGGTGAAGCGTCGCTACGGCATCGACCTGCAAATTGCGGCGGGCCAGGGCGCGGCCCTGGTCCAGACGCTGGCCGCCGAGCAGCAGGCCAACCAGCCCAGCGAGGCCGACATGGTCTGGATAAACGGCGAGACATTTTACCAGCTGCGGCAGGTGGATGCGCTGCTGGGACCCTTCGTGGCGAAGTTGCCCAATGCCCCGCTGCTCGACTTGCAAAACCCCTTCATCAATACCGATTTCCAGCAGCCGGTGGCGGGCATGGAGTGCCCCTGGGGCAACGTGCAGTTCACGTTTATCTACGATTCGGCCCGTGTGGCGCACCCGCCCCGCTCATTTGCCGAGCTGCCGGCTTTCGTGCGGGCGCACCCCGGTCAGTTCACCATCCCAAACGAGTTTACGGGCATGACCTTGCTGAAATCCTGGATGATGGCGCTGGCGGGCGACCCGAAGCTGTTCCAGGGCAAGTTTGATGAGGCTGTGTATAAGAAATGGTCCGGGGCGCTGTGGCGGCAGGTTAACGAGAGCAAGCCCTACTTCTGGAAGCAGGGCCAGACCTTTCCCGAGCAATTGGCTCCGCTGCACCAGCTTTTTGCCAACGGCGAAGTGGCCTTCACCTTCTCCAACAACGACGCGGAAGTCGATAACAAGGTTAATCAGAAGGTCTTCCCGGCCACGGCCCGGGCCTACGTGCCCGCCCCCGGCACCATCCAGAACTCGCATTACCTGGGCATCGTGCGCCACGCCCAACACCCCGAAGCGGCCATGCTGGTCGTCAACTTTCTGATTTCGCCCGAGGCCCAGCTCAAAAAGATGGACCCCAACGTGTGGGGCGACCATACCGTGCTCAACCTCAAAGCCCTGCCCGCTGCCCAGCGCCAGCAGTTCGAGCAGCTGCCCACGCGCCGCTATGCACCCCGCCGCGAGGCCATCCAGAGCCTGGCCCTGCCCGAGCCCGACCCGGAATACATGACGCGCCTGTTCAAGGATTTCCGCACCTATGTCATCGAAGGCACGCCCGTTCCGGCTTCCTAGCCCACTGCTGGGCCTGTATGGCCTGCTGGTGGCGGGCCTGCCGCTGGCCGGGCTGGCGTATGCCCTGCTGGGCAGCGTGGGGTTGGCCGGGCCGCTGGCCGCCGGCTTCACCGGGCGCTACTGGCAGGCGCTGGGGGCCGATAGTGGCCTACCCTGCGCCGCGCTTTTCAGCAGCTGGGTGGCGCTGGCTTCGGTGGGTATTTCGACCGGGCTGGCGCTGCTGCTGGTGCTGCGGGCGCAGCCCACGCTGCGGCGCTGGCCGTTGCCGGGCCTGCTCTACGTGCCGCTGCTGATGCCCGCGCTGGTGGTGGGCTTCTACCTGTTCCAATTGCTGAGCCGGGCGGGGTGGCTCGCGCGCATCAGCTTTCGGCTGGGGCTCATTTCGCGCCTCGAAGCCTTCCCCGAACTGGTGCAGGATGGAGCTGGCATCGGCATCATCCTGGCGCACGTGCTGCTCACATTTCCGTTTCTGACCTTGCTTTTCCTGGCCATTTATCGGGAAAGCCGGCTCGATGACTACCGCCAGCTCACCCTCACGCTGGGGGCCAGCGCGGGGCAGTTTCGGCGGCGGGTGGCGGTGCCGGTGCTGCTGCACCGGGCGGCGCCCACGCTGCTGCTCAGCTTCATTGCCACGCTGGGCGCCTACGACATCCCGCTGCTGCTGGGCCGCCCGTACCCGCAGATGCTGAGCGTGTACATCGCCACCCGCCTCCAGCGCTTCGACCTGCGCGAGCTACCGGCCGCCTACCTGGCGGGCTTTCTGGTAGCGGCGGGCCTGCTGGGTTTGATTGGCGTGCTGCTGCGCCTCATCCGCCGGGTGCGCATGGAGTAGAGACGCAATATTTTGCGTCTTGTCGTTGCTGATGTTGTTTAGCCTGCGCAGTTATGCGTTGTCCGGCGCAGTTCCGCTCGTTCAACGACGAGACGCAAAATATTGCGTCTCTACCTCGTTTCAATCCTTAATGCCATGCGTTCCAAGCTGCTCGTCGTCACCTTAGCAATCCTCTTCGCCTTGCCCTTCGGCTTGCTTGGGCTGCTGGCGGTGGGCGAGGGGTGGCGGTTTCCGGCCGCGCTGCCGCCGGTGTATTCACTCAATGCTCTGCGCAGCCTCCTGGCGGCCGATAATGACCTGCTGGCGGGCCTGGGCCGCAGCCTGCTGCTGGCCGGCACGGTGGCGGTGGTGGCCACGGCGGGCGGTTTTGTGCTGGCCCGCGCCATTGCGCGCAGCCGCCGGGCGGCCCGTTGGGAAGCGGCCAGCTACCTGCCGTATGCGCTGCCGCCGGTGCTGCTGGCGGTGCTCATTCAGCCGTTTATTATCCGGCTGCACTTGTCGGGGTCGGTGGGCGGCGTGCTACTGGGGCTGCTGCTGGTGGCGCTGCCCTTTGCCACGCTGCTGCTGCGCAGCTTTTGGTCGGTGCAAACCACCGAGTACGAGCACTTGGCCCGCACGCTGGGCTGCACGCCTCGGCAGGCGCTGCGGCAGGTGCTGCTGCCGCTGGCGTGGCCGCGGCTGCGCACGGCGCTGGTCCAGACGTTCCTGCTGAGCTGGTTCGATTTCGGCCTGACCAACGTGCTCAGCGTGGGCAAGGTGCGGACGCTCACGGTGCAGGTGTTTACGTATGTGGGCGAGGCCAATGCGCCGCTGGCCGCCGTGGCGTCGCTGCTACTGGTGCTGCCGCCCGCCGTGCTTTTGCTGGTCAATAAAACTGCCCTGCTGCGGAAGCCGTAGCTTTCGGCCTCCAATGCTCACTTCCCTCATGCTGCCAGCCAGGTTTATTCATTTCGGCGCATACGCTGCCCGCTCCCGCCCATGAGCGCGCTGCTGACCGTTGCGCACCTATCCAAGCAGTTCGCGGCCCAGTCGGTGCTGCGCGACATCTCTTTTGCCTTGAATCGGGGCGAGGTGCTGGCAGTGCTGGGCCGCTCGGGCTGCGGCAAAACCACGCTCCTGAAAATCCTGGCCGGCCTGGAAACGGCCGATGCCGGCACCCTGCATCTGCAGGGCCAGGACCTGCGCCCCGTGCCGCCCAATGCGCGCCAGATGGTGTACCTCTACCAGGAGCCGCTGCTGTTTCCGCACCTCACCGTGTTTGAGAACGTGGCCTTTGGTCTGCGCATTCGCAAGGTAGCGAAAGCCGAAATCGACCAGCAGGTCAGCGAAATGCTCGATGAGCTGGACCTGCGCCAGCATGCGCAAAAAGCGCCAAATCAGCTTTCGGGCGGGCAGCGGCAGCGGGTGTCGTTTGGCCGGGCGCTCATCATCCGGCCGCGCCTGCTGCTGCTCGATGAGCCCTTCGGCAACCTCGATGCCCAAACCCGCGCCGACATGCAGCAGCTCTTTCTGCGCGTGAGCCGACAGCACCAGATTACTTCCCTTTTTGTTACCCACGACAGCCGCGAGGCCCTCACCGTGGGCACCCGCTTTGGCTACCTCGACCAGGGTGCACTCACCAGCTTCGCCTCGGTGGCCGAGTTTGTGCAGGATGCGCGCACGGCCATTGGCAGTGAGTTGGCCTTTTGGGCGAGCATTCAACAAACCTCCCGCTCTTCAGGCTGAGCGTATTCGAAGCATGACGCCCGTTTCAGCTGCGAGATATTTCCACTGCATGAAAACCGATTTCAGCCACTGCGAGTCCGTGTACTGGGTGTTCACCCAGCTCTGCAACGACAAGTGCGACCATTGCTACAACAGCTCCGGCCCGCAGGGCACGCGCATCAGCGCCCAGGACTGCCTGCGCATCGTGCGCAACCTGCCCGATGAAATCGACCGCCTCATCCTCTCCGGCGGCGAGCCCCTGGCCGACCGCGCCAAGCTTTACCTCATCCTCGATGCCGTGCAGGAAAAGTATCAGGGCCGCACGCAGGTGATGCTCCAAACCAACGGCGACCTGCTCACCCCGGAAATCCTCGATTTGCTGATTGAAAAAGGCGTCACGCGCTTTGATATCGCCAGCATCGACCGCTACCACAAACTGGCCGGCTCCCGCCTCATGACCTTGGCCGACCTTTTCGAGAGCCGGGGTGTGAACGGTGACGACCACGACCCACTCATCGACAAAGAGCACCTCCTCGTGAAAGGCCACCGCCTGAGCTGGGGCTACTGGGGCGCCACCGAAGACATGTGGCTGGGCGGCAACTGGGCCCGGGGCCGCGCCCTCGAAAAAAACATCTGGCTGCGCGACCCTGGCCATAATTTCTGCGCCATCCTGTCTGGGGCCAAGGGCTTTTTGGGGGGCACCGATTTGCCGCAGGAAATCAGCATCCAGCTCTGGAAAATCAACCCCTGCTGCCCCGGCACCAAATTCCCCCTCGGCGATGCCCGCCAGGAAAAAGTGGCCGACGTGCTGCTGCGCGCCTCCCAGTCCGAAATCATGCAGCGCCTCAACCAGGGCGAACCGTGGAAAATGGGCGAATCTGTTGGCGTGAGCGAGGCCCACGCCCTGGCCCGGGGGGAAGAGCTACAGAACGTGTGCCGCTGGTGCGATGAGTTTTTTGAGCAGCACCAAAACGTGCTGCCCGTTGTGGGAGCAGAGAACCCGCAGCCAGCCTAAACTATCGGCCCGCTTCATGAGCTGATTAGCTCGATTTCAGGCCCCCGGCCATGTCTGGGCCACGCGCAGGCCGCGCAGCATGGCGCTTTTCTTGCGCTGGTGGGCCTGCATGCGCTGCAGAATGCCGCTGAGAATGTGCACGGCTTCCACCACCCGCGGGCCTTTGTTGAGCATCACGCACTCGGCGCGGTCGCCCATGGCGGCGTCGGTAATTTCGGCGCGGGAGGGCATGCCGCCCCGGGCCAGGCTCTCCAGCACCTGCGTGGCCCAGATGACGGGCACGTGGGCGGCCTCGCACAGCCACAGGATTTCTTCCTGCACCTCGGCCAGGCGCTCGAAGCCGCATTCTACGGCCAGGTCGCCGCGGGCAATCATCACCGCGCAGCTGCTGGCCTGCATGGCGCTGAGCAGCAGGGCCGGCAGTTGCTCGAAGCCCCGCCGCGTTTCAATTTTGAGGATAATGGGCAGCTCGCGGGCGGTGAGGCGGCTGATTTCCTGCCGCAACTGCTCCACATCGGCCGCCGAACTGACGAAGGAGAGGGCCACCAGGTCGGCGTGCCGGGCCACGAAGGCGAGGTCGTGCCGGTCTTTCGCTGTGAGGGCTGCGAGGGGTAAGCGGCTTTCGGGCAGGTTGATGCTCTTGTCGTTGCGCAGCTTTTCGCCTTGCGGGCGGGCCTGGGTGATGCGCACCCGCAGGGCTTCGGGCTCAACCCGCTCGATGACCCCGCCAATCTTGCCATCGTCGAACCAGATGGGCTCGCCGGCCCGCACGTAGTCGAACGCCTCGGACCACGCGCAGCCAATGGCTGCCGTGACTTCGCCATCGGCCAACGGCGCCCCGGCGCCCGCCGCCCGGCGCAGCACCAGCAGGCCGTCGCCGGGCCGCAACAGAATAAACGGCTCCAGCGGAGCCAGGTGCTGAAGCGTAGCCGTGCCGGCTACCGCCCGAAACTGCGTGAGCGGCGTGAGGTAGGCCGTTTTGCCAAGCTCGGCCCAGCACCCTTGCGGGTTGCAACTGCTAATGTGCAGCTTGCGCCGCCGGCCCCGCGCATCAACAAACGCAACCGCCTCGCCGGCCTGCAGGCCCGACAGCCAGGCGGCGGGAAAGGCCAGCTTGGTGGCTGCCGCCGGGGGCACCGTGGGCTGCTCGGCGGCGCTCAGCCACACCCGTGCGGGGGCCAGCTTCCGCCCAAAGGCATCGCGGGCCGGCCCTGCTTGCAGCACGGCGGGGCCGGGCGGCAGGCCCTGGGTGCGCAGCTTGGGGCCGGCCAGGTCCATGCTCACTTTGCAGGGCTTGCCCAGGGCCTGCTCGGCGCGGCGCAGGTGCTCAATCATTTGCTGCCAGGCCGCCACATCGTCGTGGGCGCAGTTGATGCGCAGGCAATCCATGCCCTGCCGCAACAGCTCTTCTACCAACGCATAATTGGTGGCGGCCTCGCTGGGCATGGTCACCATGATGCGCACGTCGCGCGCGGCCGGCACCGGCCCCAGGCAGGCGGTGCTGTGCTCGGCCAGCAGGCGCGGGCCACTGCTGAAGGTTGGGTAAGCTTCAGCCGGCTGGTCCAACCCGTTTGAGGTGGGACGGGCCAGGGTGTGCAGCACGGCTAGCACGGCTTCCACACTGGCCAGAGCGTGAGCTTCGGCCCGGCCCAGAGATGACAGGCCGAGTTCGGCGAGGCGGTATTGGAGGGGGCGCAGGTCGCGCTGGCGCAGAGCCAGGTAGTGCAGCAGGTTGCGGGCTCCCAATTGAAAATTTGGGTGAATAGGCGTCAGGTAGCTAGCGCATTGCGTGGCAAAGCCCGTCATCTCATCGCGCACGGTGCTGAGCTCGGCCAGCAGCCCGGCAAGGTCGGGGCTGCGCCGGGAGGCAACCGAAACGGGCAGGTCGAGCTCAGCCATAACATCGGCAGGAGAAATACACGAATGCGAATGAGCCTGCCGCCAGCGGGGTTGCGCGCGTGCCGGGCAATAGTTCGGAGTCCAGCCGGAAAAAGGAGGAATCCGAATGCAAAGAACCGGCCCGCCGGGCGCCAACGCCCTGCGCATTATTAGCCGAAGCCTTGATTTTTGTCATGAATTCGACCGCGTGAGTTGATGAATATTGCAATCCAAAGCATCTCTATTTCAAGGCGATGAATATCAATCTGCGATTTCTGTGGTTACTGCTGGGGCTGAGCTGCTCTGGGCACTTGGCCGCCGGGCAGCGTCCGGCGGTCGTCGTTATTCCGCCAGTCATCGCGCCCCCGCCGGTGGATGAGCTGGTGATTGCCAACGTGAACGTGGTGAACGTTGATTTGGGCGAAATCGAGCCCCACCGCAACGTGGTGCTGCGCGACGGTTTCATTGTGTCGGTGGGCCAGTGGCTGCCGGCTGGCCGGGGCGTGCCCACCCTCGATGGTACCGGCAAGTACCTGGTGCCCGGCCTCTGGGATTTCCACACCCACGCCCTGGCTTCGGCCGCCGAGGAGCAGCTGGCCCTGCCGCTGTACGTGGCCCACGGCATCACCAGCATTCGCGACGTGAGCGCGGCCCGGCCCCTCGCCGACCTGCTGCGCACCTACCAGGCCCTGGAAACCGGCGAGCGGGTGGGGCCACGCATCGAACTGGCCGGCCCCGTCCTCGACGGCTCGGCCGATGCCAGCACCAGCCTGACCCTCACGGCCACCCGCGCCGAAGGCTACGCCCGGGCCGAAGCCCTGATGCGAACGGGTTGGTGCAGCCTGCAAGTCGGCCCGTATCTGTCGCCTGAGGCCTTTGGGGGCATCGCTGCCGCTGCCCGCCTGGGACGGGTGCACCTGGCCGGCGCGGTGCCCGAGGCCGTGCCGGTGCTTGATGCCATCGCGGCCGGCCAGCGCAGCATCGAGCACACCGACAAGCTGCTGCTGGGCTGCTCCGGCCATGAGGCCGAGCTAGTGGCGGCGCGGGCCACAGCCCTGGCCGGTCCCCGGCCCCTGCCCACGCTGCAAGCCAGCATCAAAGCGCAGCAAAAGGACGTTGTGGCCAGCTTCAGCCCCAGCCGCTGCACGGCCCTGGCCCAGGCCCTGCTGCAGAGCCGCACCGCCGTGATGCCCGCGCTGGTAGCCCACGATTTCGACCTGCGGCACGACCCCGCCCCGGAAGACCCGCGCCTTCGCTCGGTGCCGGCCAACGTGCGCCGGCAATGGGCACAGGCTGCCCATGACCGGCCGCATCTGTCGGCCTCCAGGCTCACCAAAATCCACGCCGCCGATTCGCTGCAGCGCGGTATGGTGGCCACGTTTGGGCTGTTGGGCGTGCGGCTGGTGGCGGGCTCCGATGCCGGCTCGGGCACGCCCAACCTCTTCTATGGCGGCAGCTTGCACGATGAGCTGGAGCACCTGGTGGCGCTTGGCCTCACGCCCGCCGAGGCCCTGCGCGCCGGCACCGTGAACCCCGCCATGGCCACCGGCCACGGCTTCGATACGGGCCGCATTCAGCCCGCTTACGCGGCCGATGTGGTGCTGCTCAACGGCAATCCGCTCGATGACATCCACAACCTGCGTTTGATTGAGGCGGTGGTGCTGCGCGGCCGCTTGTTTAGCATGACCGCCCTGGCCGGGCTGGCTGCCGAAGCCGAGCAGGAAGCCGCCCGGCAGGCCGTGGCCACCCACGCCGCCACGGCCATTCGCTGATTGTGTTTCAGACTGGATTTTTCGCCAGTAGCAAATTGCTCACCGCCAGAAAATTGCCTTCTGATGGAGTAGGAGTCATTTTTAAGCCCTATATGAACGTCACTGCTTTCAGTACGCAAGGGTTTGAGCGCAGCTTTTTGCAGCGCGCCAACCAAACCCGTCACCAGCTCACCCTACTCGATACGCCCCTCACCGCCGATACCGCCCACCTGGCGCAGGGGGCGCAGGCCGTGAGCATCTTCACGCGGGATGATGCCTCGGCCCCGGTGCTGGGCCAGCTCTGGGACCTGGGCGTGCGCTACCTGGCCGTGCGTGCCACCGGCACCGACAACGTGGACCTAGCCGCCGCCCGCCAGCTGGGCCTGCGCGTGGCCAACGTGCCCGAATATTCGCCTTACGCCATTGCCGAGCACGCGGTGGCCCTCATGCTGGCCCTGTGCCGCCACCTACGGCAGGCCGACCAGCAGCTGCGGGCCAACGACTTCCGCCTCGACCACCTCATCGGCTTCGACCTGCACGGCAAAACGGTGGGCATCCTGGGCGTGGGGCGCATTGGCGGGGTGGTGGCGCGCATTCTGCACGGCTTTGGGTGCCGGCTGCTGGGGGTTGATGTGCAGCCCAACCCCGACCTGACCGCGCAGTACGGCCTACGCTACGTGACGCTGGCAGAGTGCTGCGCCCAGGCCGACATCATCTCGGTGCACACCCCGCTCAACGCCGAAACCCAGCACCTGATTGACGACGAGCTGCTCCACCAGATGAAGCGCGGCGTGATGCTCATTAACACCGGCCGGGGCGGCGTGCTCGATACCGAAGCCGCCCTGCGCGCCCTCAAAACCGGCCAGTTGGGGTTCCTGGGACTCGATGTGTACGAGAAAGAAAAGCCGCTTTTTTTCGTTGACCACCGTCAGGACCTGCTGCTCGACGACACGTTTGCCCGCCTGCTCACCTTCTCCAACGTGCTGCTCACCGGCCACCAGGCCTACCTCACCCGCGAGGCCCTCACCAACATTGCCGATGCCACCCTGGCCAGCCTCTCGGCCTGGGCCCTGGGGCAGCCCGCCGCGCACGAGCTGGCCGCGCCGGTAGTCCAGAAGCAGCCCGTCGCCTGATTGCGGCGCGGCTTGTCCATGACGAAAGTCATAGGCGGAACTAATCAGCGTCAGGGCTTTGCCTGCGGGGAAAAGCGAATTTTACCGTGCGCTAATTCTTTTCTGCGGCCTGGGTTCCGGCCACGGTCGTAGCCGCGCGGCCAATCGCAGCCTCACTTCCAGCTAATTATCTGCCATGGTTCCCAACATCGTTGTGCTGACTGATTTCTCGCTCGCCGCCGAGCGGGCACGGGCCTATGCCGCGGTGCTGGCCGCCCCGCTGGATGCTGAGCTTCATCTCGTGCACGTGTTTCTGCCGATGCCCGTCGTCACGGAATACGGCCTGGTGCTGCCCGTGAAGGATGAGGACTACGTGCCCGAAACCTGCCGCTGCCTCCGCCACGTGGCCGAAACCATGCCCGTGCCCACCACCGCCGAGGTGCTGGAAGCCGACTGGCTCGGGGCCATTGAGCAGGCCCGCGAGAAATACCGGCCCATGCTCATTGTGGCCGGGCTCACGGCCACTAATGGCTTTCTTGACGAGTGGTTTAGCAACCGCGCTGCGCCGCTGCCGCGCCAAACCGGCTGCCCGCTGCTGCTCGTGCCCGAGCACCTGCCCGATACTGCCCTGCACCAGCCCCGCCGCCTGGCCCTGGCTGTAGAAGACCGGCCTTTCCGGCTGGCCCCGGCCGCCCGGGCCGTCGCGCCCCTGCTCGAGGGGCTGGACTTGGACGTGGTGGCCGTTACTGTACTGTCGGAGGCCAACAGCCTGGGCGGCTGGCATGGCCTGCGAGCTGCCCAGCACAGCGGCCTCGCCGACGACATAGCCAGCTGCGGCCTGCACAAAGTGGTGGGCGAGGAGCCCGGCCCGGGCATTCTGGAAGCCGTGCACGAACTGGAGGCCGACCTGGTGGCGCTGCTCGACCAGGGCCACGGCTGGGCGCATAAGGTTTTCATTGGCAGCGTTATCGACTATGTGCTGCGGCACACGCCGGTACCCGTGCTGCTGCTCTCGGCCCATATTCCCGCCCCGGTTTCCGACTCGGTTGAGACGCGGGCCTTCATCTCTGTCACTCACTAAAACCTGCTTTCGCCATGCTCCTCACGCTCATCGTGCTGTCTGGTTTCTACGAGCCCGCCCGCCATGCCATCCACTATGCCGATAAGCTGGCGCAGGCCGTGCAGGCCCAGCTGGTGCTGCTGCACGTCAACCGGGCGTCGCTGCTGGACCCCTACGAGCTGGTGGGCGCGGTGGGGGAGAAGTACCACCGCCAGGAGTTGGCCGGGCAGTCCGATACCGTGGTGGCCCTGCATCAGCTGGCGCGAAGCCTGCACGCGCCCGCCGCCGTGGAAATGGCTACCGACCTGCTCCCCGACATCGCCCGCGAGCTGGCCACCCGCTACGCCCCGGCCCTGTTTGTGCTGGGCCAGCCCGATGCCGACCACCCCGACTATGCCGGCATGACGGCCCTGTGCGCTGAGCTGCTGCGGGCCGGCCACTACCCGCTGCTGACCGTGCCCACCACTACGCCCACCACCCAGCCGCCGCACCGCTTCCTGATTGCGGCCGACCGCGAGTCGTTTACGCTGGGGCCGGCCGCCCAGGCGCTGCGCCCCCTGTTGGCCCAGCTCGGGACGGGGGGCGTGGTGGTGGCCCACGTGTCGGATGGGGTGGTGGACGACGATGGCTGCGCGACCGCCCTGCGGGCCGTACGGGCCAGCGGCCTGGTCGATTTTACTCACCCCGAGCTGCGCGGCTACATCGATAGCGACTACGCTGAGGGCGTGCTCACGGCCACGCAGGAAGTGGCGGCCGACCTGGTCATCACCCTGGCCCGCGAGCGCAGCTTCATGAGCGACCTGTTTCATCGCAGCATTACGGCCCGGCTGGTAGAGCAGTGCCCCGTGCCCGTGCTGGTGCTGCCCGCCGTTGCCGAGGTGCCGCAGGATGCGTCCGCCACGCCGGCGAAGGCCGAGGCGTAGCAGGCCACCCGTACACGTCCGCTGGTCCGCCCGGCAACCCCGTTCCGCCACGCAGTTCCCCTCCTGCGTGGCGGTTTGATTTTAAGAATAGTGCTGGATAAACAGCCTTAAATCAGGGTTAAGTAAGGGTGAAATCTGTCCCGTCTGCCCCGCTCACTGTGCCCGGTTTGTCCAAAGAAGCTGTTGTCCAATCCCGGGCGGCGTACGGGCGCAACGTGTTTGCCGCTACCGGCCGCTCGGGCTTGTGGCTCACCCTGAAGGAAGTCGTGACTGAGCCCATGTTTGTGCTATTGCTGGCGGCCTGCGGTCTGTATTTCGGCGTGGGCCGCCGCGAGGAAGCCATCACGCTCATTGTTGCGCTGCTGGCCGTGGCGGGCATTTCGGTGTACCAAAGCCTGCGCAGCGACCGCGCGCTGGCCGCCCTGCTTGGCGCGGGCTGGGTGGAAGTGTACAAGCTGCTGCGAAGCCGAACAAACGACTGATTTTCAGCTGGCAGTACGGTTTTTTAGGCCATGATTTTTATCAGGCTGCAGGGTAAGAAAACGCAGTGTGGGCCGAATGGGCGGCGGATATTTTTGAGGGCAATGAAAGGCCGCTTTACGCCGTGCGTGGCGCGTGCCCGGTCATTTTTCCAACCACTTGTCTTTTCCCTCCGCATCATGGCACCAGCACCATTCGCACTGTTTTTTCAGGAGTTGACCAACGACAACGTGGCGCTGGTGGGCGGCAAGAATGCTTCCCTGGGCGAGCTGTTCAATCGCCTCACCTCCAAAGGCATCAGCGTACCGAATGGGTTTGCTACCACGGCGGCGGCGTACTGGCTGTTTCTGGATGAAAACCATCTGCGCGAGCCCCTCGCGGCCCTGCTGGCGCAGATGGATAATCAGGAATTCAGCAATTTGGCCGACATCGGCAGCCAGGCGCGGGCGTTGCTAAGTGCGGCCCCGCTGCCCGCGCCTGTAGCCACGGCCATTGAAGACGCCTACCAGCAGCTGGTGGACGGCTACGAGCACGAAATCCAGGTGGCGGTGCGCAGCAGCGCCACGGCCGAGGACTTGCCCACGGCCAGCTTCGCCGGGCAGCACGACTCGTTTCTGGATGTGCGCAGCCCCGAGGCCGTGCTCGACGCTTGCCGGAAATGCTACGTGTCGCTGTTCAACGACCGCGCCATTAAGTACCGCGTGCAGAACGGGTTCGACCACGTGAAAGTGGCGCTGTCGGTGGGCGTGCAAACCATGGTGCGGTCCGATTTAGCCTCGGCCGGTGTGGCCTTCACCATCGAGCCCGAAACGGGGCACGAAAACTTGGTGTACCTCACCGGCAGCTGGGGCCTGGGCGAAAACGTGGTGCAGGGCGCCGTGAACCCTGACGAGTTTTACCTTTTCAAACCCGCCCTACGCGCTGGCAAGCGCGCCCTGGTGCGCCAAAAGCTGGGCGACAAGGCCAAAACCATGCGCTACGCCACCAGCCTCGCCGCCGGCGCGGCCGGCATCAAAAACACCGACACCCCGGCCGAGCGCCGCGCCCAGTTCGTGCTCACCGATGCCGAAGCCGAGCAGCTGGGCCGCTGGTGCCTGCTGATTGAGGAGCACTACGGCATGCCCATGGACATCGAATGGGCTAAGGACGGCCTCAGCAATGCCTTATTCATCGTGCAGGCCCGGCCCGAAACCATTCACCACGGCCAGCGGGCGCTGCGCCTGCACGAGTACCATCTCACCGAAACAGGCCCGCTGCTGGCCACCGGCAAGGCCGTGGGCAGCCAGATTGTGTCGGGCGTGGCGCGCATCATCGCCTCGCCGGCCGAGGGCCACCGCCTGCAGGCGGGCGAAATTCTGGTCACGAACAGCACCAGCCCGGACTGGAACGCGGTGCTGCGGAAGGCGTCCGTCATCGTGACGAATCAGGGTGGGCGCACCAGCCACGCGGCCATTGTGGCGCGGGAGTTGGGCCTGTCGGCCGTGGTGGGCACGCTCGATGCGACGCTGAAAATCCAAGACGGGCAGCGCATTACCGTCTCGTGCGCCGAGGGCGACGAAGGCCACATCTACGAGGGCGCGCTGGCCTGGGAGGAAGCCGAAATCGACCTGGAACACCTTGCCCAGCCCCACACCAAGCCGATGCTGATTCTGGCCGACCCTGACCGGGCCCTCACGCTGGCGCGCTACCCCAGCCAGGGCGTGGGCCTGCTGCGCATGGAATTCATCATCAGCAACGCCATTCGGGTGCACCCTATGGCGCTGGTGGCGTTCGACCAGCTGACCGATGCGAAAGCCCGCGAGGAAATCACGGCCCTGACGGCCAATTATTCCAGCAAGCCCGAGTATTTCATCGAGCAGCTGGCGCAGGCGCTGGGCTTCGTGGCGGCGGCCTTCTACCCGCGCGAAGTCATCGTGCGGATGAGTGATTTCAAAACCAACGAGTACGCCAATTTGCTGGGTGGAAAGCAGTTTGAGCCCGCCGAGGAAAACCCGATGCTGGGTTTCCGGGGCGCGTCGCGCTACTACAGCCCGCAATACCGCGAGGGATTCCGGCTGGAGTGCGAGGCCCTGAAGCGCGTGCGCCACGACATGGGCCTGACCAACATCAAGGCCATGATTCCCTTCTGCCGCACCGTGGAAGAGGGCCAGCGCGTAGTGGCCCTGATGGCCGATTACGGCCTGCGCCAGGGAGTCGATAACCTGGAAATCTACGTGATGGCCGAAATTCCGAGCAATGTCATCCTAGCCGAGGAATTTGCCACGGTG
The DNA here is from genome assembly GCF_054783255.1 of Hymenobacter ruber. Classification (NCBI taxonomy): domain Bacteria; kingdom Pseudomonadati; phylum Bacteroidota; class Cytophagia; order Cytophagales; family Hymenobacteraceae; genus Hymenobacter; species Hymenobacter ruber. Next base: position 511,899 of record NZ_BAAGQX010000002.1, on the reverse strand, counting down.
TTCGACGGCTTTTCCATCGGCTCCAACGACTTAACGCAGCTAACGCTGGGGCTGGACCGGGATTCGGCCATTGTGAGCGGGCTCTTTGATGAGCGCAACGAGGCCGTGACGCGGCTGCTGGCCCAGGTCATCCACGCCGCCAAGGCGCACGGGCGGCCCATTGGCCTCTGCGGCCAGGCCCCGAGCGACTACCCGGCCTTCGCCCGCTTCCTGGTCGAGCAGGGCATCGACAGCATTTCCTTCACCCCCGATGCCCTGCTCAACGGCATGGCCAACATGGTGAAAGCCGAGGAAATGGTGGCCGATGAGTACCCGTAGGACCGGCGCGAAGCCGCCGTTGCTCAGGCGGCGGCGTGTGGCGCGGGCATGGCTTGCAGCAGGCAATGATAAAGCCTTTCCACGTCGGCGGGGTGGAACAGCTCGGTGCCGGGGTTCATGGTGGCGGCCGTGCCGCAGGCTACGCCCAGGCGCACGGCCTCGCGCAGTGACTGCCCGTGCACCAGCGCGTGCACGATGCCGGCCACCATGCTATCGCCGGCGCCCACAGTGCTGCGCCGCTTCACAACCGGGGCTGCAATGTGGTCTTCGAAGTCGCAGGTCACGAGGCAGGCTCCTTGCTGGCCCATCGACACTATCACGATTTCGCAGTGGCCCGCACCGATTAGTTGCCGGGCGGTGGCTACCACGCCGGCATTGTCCAGCTCGGGCACCCCGGCCAACTGGCTCAGCTCGCCCAGGTTGGGCTTGATGAGGTAGGCCCCGGCCTCGATAACGGCCAGCATGGCCGGCCCGGTGGTATCGGCCACCACCTTGCTGCCCGCCTCGCGCGCCTGCCGGGCCACCCGGGCCAGAAATTCGGGCGGCATGCCGGGCGGCAGGCTGCCGCTCAGCACCACAAAGTCGGGCAGGGGTGATAGCCGGTGCAGCGCCTCTAATATCTGTAGTTGCTCAGCATCGGTGAGGGGCGCGCCGGGCATGTCAAACCGGAACTGCTGGTGGGAGGCGGTATCCACCACCACAAAGTTTTCGCGCACCGCGCTTTGGGTCGGAATCACGCAGGAGGCAATGCCTTCGGCCGTGAGCAGCGCTTCGAGCAGCGCGCCGGTGTGCCCGCCGGCCGGGTACACGGCCACCGACGGCGTGCCCAGCCGGTGCAGGCCGCGCGACACGTTGATGCCGCCGCCGCCCGCTTCGGTTTTGGGGGTGGCGCAGTGCAGTTTCTGGTCGGACACGATGCCCGCCACGGAGGTGCTCGTGTCCAGGGCCGGGTTCAGGGTGAGAGTGGCTACCAGGGACATGAGCTTAGGGGTTGATATGGAGTAGGATGAAGGCGGAGCCAACGGCTGGCGGGCTCAGGCCGCGCCGGTGGGCGTTAGCCAGTCCACGCCGGGGCGCAGCCATTGCTGGGTCCGGGCTTCGGCCGAGCCCGGGGCGGGGGCGGGGCTGTGGTGCCACTCGGCCCGTGGGGGCAGGCCGAGGGCGAACTGCTGCGGGCCGTGGGCGGCCAGCTCGGAGCGGCCGGGGCAGTCCACGGTCAGGTTGAACTCGGCGCAGCGGGCGCGGCGCTGCTGCTGCCAGTGCTTCTCGGGGGCGGAGTAGGGCAGGTGGGCATTCTGGCGCATGAGGGTGCCGTAGGTGCGGCCGAATACCTCGCCCACGTCCTGCACAAAGGCCAGCAGCTCCTCAAACAGGCCATCGCGCTCCACCACAAGCTGCTCGAAGAACAGGCCGCCCACGCCCCGCGTTTCGCCCCGGTGGGGCAGGTAGAAATGCGCATCGGCCCCGGCCTTGAAGCGTGGATAGTAGCCGGTATCGTGGCGCTGGCACATGGCCCGAATCTGCTCGTGAAACCAGCGGGCCTGCACCACATCCACGTAAATCGGGGTCAGGTCCAGGCTGCCGGCAAACCAGGCCTCGCCCGTGCGGGCTTCGAAGTAGCGTACGTTGAGGTGCGAGATGGGCACCATGGGGCTGTGCGGATGCAGGCCCACGTTCACGTCGGCAGTATAGTAGTGCCTGTCTTTCACGCGTAGTTGGCGGGCCATCGGCTCGCTCAGCTGGTCCCACACGGCCGAAAACGATACGCCCGCCTTCTCCAGTACGGCCCCGTGCTGGAGGGCCGCCGTGATGCCCCCGCCCCCGCCGGGGTGCGTCCATTCTTCGTGCACAAACCGGCTGCCGCCATCTGCCATCTCCAACCGATGACACAGCCAGTCCTGAAACTGCCGCATCCAATTCTCAACCCCCGGGCGCGGCGCAAAAGCCGATGACGAAATAGCCTGCTGTTTCATGGCTGCGCAATGCACTTAATCGGTAATGGAAACTGCGATAAGCCCGCCCGGCAACCCGGGCGCCGGAGCCTGCAAACCCGGCCAGACTGCCCCAGCTGGTGGGGCAAAGCTCCTGCCTGTGCGCCAATACCGCCCTGACAGGTATCACCTTGTCGACTGATTCCTGTCAGGTTTGCTGGCTGAGGTGCTCCCACCGGCTGCTACCAGTTGGGCGAGTGCAGTTTTTCGGGCTGAAGCACGTGAATGCTTTTGGGCGTGAGCTCAATCAGCCCGTCCTGCTTAAACTCGCTCAGGGTCCGAATCAACGATTCCGGGGTGGTGCCCACCACGGCGGCCAAGTCATCGCGCGAGAACCGGATGGCGGCCGTGCCATCGCCGGCCTGCTCCTGCAGGCGCAGCAGTGTGCGGGCCACGCGGCGGCGCAGCGAGTCGTAGGCCATACCCAGCAACTGCTGTTCCCGCTCCTCCACTTGGCCGGCCAGCAGCCGGATAAACTGCTTCCCCACATCGGGGTGCGAATGGAGCAGCAGCTCAAAATCCTTCTGCGGAATGTAGAGCACCTGGGCATCATCGAGCACCACGGCCGAGTCGCTGTGCGGCCGGTGCTGGAGCAGGGGCAGGTAGCCAAAAAATTCGCCGGGGCCATACACGCCCGTGATTAATTCCTTGCCGCCGGCGGTGCGGCGCACGGTTTTCACCCGTCCGCTCTCCACAAAATAGAGCCGGCTGGCCTCCTCGTCTTCGGCATAGAGCACCTGCTTTTTGCGCAGCGCGTGCGGGCGGCGGTCGAGGGTGAGGCTGTGCAGGTCGCCGATGGCGCTGGCATCGTCCAGGAAGCGGCCCAGGCCCTCGGAAGCGCGCAGGTCGTAGTCGGCCTGCAGCTTGCCGAAGCGGTGGAGACGGCTGCTAATGGCGCTCAGCAGCTCGGTTTCCTCAAAAGGCTTGGTGAGGTAGTCGTCGGCGCCGAGCTCCATGCCGCGGCGCTGGTCGCCGCGTTCGGTTTTGGCGGTGAGGAAAATGAAGGGCACGCCGGCCAGCTGCGGGTTCTGGTTGAAGATGTGCAGCACGCCGTAGCCGTCCAGCACCGGCATCATGATGTCGCACACCACCAAATCGGGCTTGGTGGCCAGGGCTTTTTCCACGCCCACCTTGCCGTTTTCGGCCGTGAGCACGGCGTAGCCGGCCAGCTCCAGAATCTCGGCCGTATTCTCGCGCAGGATGTCGTTGTCCTCAATCAGCAGGATGGTTTTCATAGGGCAGGGTGATGGTGACGGTGGTGCCCACGTGCAGCTCGCTCTGTAAGGAAATGGTGCCGCCCATCAGCTCCAGGTACTTGGCCACGATGTAGAGGCCCAGGCCGGTGCCGGGCGTGTTGGCCGCGTTGCGGGCCCGGTAAAACCGCTGGAACAACCGCGTCTGGTCGTCGCGGGCGATGCCCATGCCCTGGTCCTGCACCACAAGGCGGAACGAGTGCTCCTGAGCAGTTGCCTGCACCGTAACGGTGGTGTTTTCGTGCGAATACTTGAGGGCGTTGGAAAGCAGATTGACCAGCACTTTGCGCAGCAGCGACGCATCCTGCCACAGCGGCGGCAGGGGCGGCAGCTGCAACACAATGCGCTGGCCGGGCTTGCGCAGGCCGTCCACTTCGGCCACGGTTTCGTGCACCAGCGGGGCCAGCTCCAGCCGGGTGGGGTGGGCCTCCAGGCGGCCTTCCTCCATCTTGCCCACCGACAGAAATTCCTCCAGTATGTCGGTCAGGTGCATCACCGAGGTCCGGATGCGGTCGTAATGCCGCTGGCGCTTGTCCTGCTGCTCGGGGCCGGCATATTTTTCGAGCAGCGCCACCGAGGTGAGCACGGCCGTGAGCGGGGTGCGAAACTCGTGCGAGGCCATGGCCACAAAGCGCGTCTTGAGCTCGCCCAGCTCCTGCTCCTGGGCCAGGGCCTGGGCGAGCTCGTGGGTGCGCTGCTCCAGCTGGCGCAGGGTATCGGCCAAGGTGTGGGTGCGTTCGGCTACTTTTTGCTCCAGCTCGGCATTGAGGCGGGCTATGCGTTGGTGCTGGGCCCGCAGCTCACGCTCGGCCTCTTTCTTGAAGGTGATGTCGATGACATAAGCCACCACAAACAGCTCCTCTTCGAGCCGGAAATAGCTCAGGCTGACTTCCACGGGGAATTTGGAACCGTCCTGGCGGCGGGCCAGCAGGTTACTGCTCTGGCCCGTGGCCCGCATTTCGGGGCGGGCATCGAAGGACTCGCGCAGCTGTTCGCGGTAGTGGGCCATGGCTTCGGGCACCAGCACCTCGATGCGTTGATGAGTCAGCTCATCGTTCTGGTAGCCAAACAGCTGGTGGGCCTTGTCGTTGGCCAGCACAATGTCGCCGGCCCGGTTGCACATCACAATTCCGATGGTGGCGTGGCTCACCACGGCCTCGAAGCGGCCCATGCTTTCGGCCAGCCGATGCTCGGCCACGTGCAGGGGTGTGGTGTCGGTGAGGCGCACGAGAAAATACGTCTGCTGCTCAACCACGAGGCTGGTAAGCTCGACCCGGGCCCAAAACAGCTCGCCCGACTGCCGGCGCATTTCGGCTTCAAACTCGTGCGAGCCCTCGCGCAGCACCCGCTCCCGGAGCGCGGCCCATTCGGTCGGGGGCAGGGGCTGGGCGCGCAGCGTGCGGGTGGGCTCGTCGTAGAGGGCCTGGGCCGAGGGGTAGCCCAGCAGGCGGTAGCCCGCCGAGTTGACGTGCGTGAACCAGCCCCGTTCGACATGGTACAGCCCCACAAACTCCTTGCTTTGCTCAAAGAGGATGTCCGTCAGCGGATTGCGGTATAGCGTGGCCGGCATATGCAAACGCAGGCTGGGGCCTTACGTTTTTGCAATAATCATAAATATATTAACAATGCAATAAAGCTCAGCTTAATTCCCGGCGCGGGCTCCGCCTGGAACCGCCACCATAGCCACCTGAAAAAACACCGGCCGAGCCGGGTGCAGCGCCAGTGCATGCCCTAGTCAGTCCAGCGCCGGCAACAGCAGCAGCGGAATGGCCCGGGCCTCAATCAGCTGGCCGGTGATGCTGCGGTGGAACAGGCTGCCCCACAGGCTGTGGTGCCGGGCCACCACCACCAGCAGGTCGGCCTGCCGTTCGGCGGCTCCCTGCAAAATGCCCAGGGCCGTGTCCGGGTGGTAGGTGATGTGGGCCCAGGTGCCTTCCGGCACGGCGGCCAGGCCGCTGCGGCGCACCGAGTGCAGCGCCCGATGCCCGGCCTGCGCGCCCGGGTCTTGCTGGTCCGTTGCGTACACAATGGCGAGGGTGGCCCCCGGCAGGGTTAGCAGCTGCGGCACAATGTGCGGGTAGTTGGGCAGGGTAAAATCGTGGCCATCGACGGCCAGCGCCAGGCGGCGCGGCACAAACGCGGGCGCACCGCCGGACGGCAGCACCAGCAGCGGGCAGCTGATGTGGCGCAGCAAATCCAGCGCCGTGCCGGTCACTATTTCGGGCGGTACCGCCCCCGCGTTGGGGCAGCTCAGCACCAGGGCCAGGGGCTGGTGCTGCTGCACAATTTTGCCCACCGCCTCGGGCAAAAACTCCTCGATGCTGACGGTTTCGGTGGGCACGCGCTGCTTGCTGGCCAGGGTTTGCAGGGCCGCCAGGGACTGCCGCTCGCGCCGTGGCGTGTGCAGGCCGGGGTGTTCTTCGGGCGTCAGCAACTCGTCCTGCCGCACGTGCAGCAGCAACAAGCCGGCCTGTAGCGCCTCGGCCAGGCTGGCGGCATACGGCAGGGCCTGGCCACCGCCAGGGAAGATATCGGGGAGCACAAGCAGGGCAGCGGGCAGCATGGCGGACACGGAAAAAGGTTAGAATGAGCCGGCGTAGGGCCCCAGCGCGTCGTCGTTGCGGGCCATTCCGGCGGCCTCGGTCAGGGAATCGTCGAGCGCGAGCGGGGCATCGTCGAGCGGGGGAGCGCCGAGTACGGGCCGCGGCACATCAGAGGGCCACAGCGGTGGTGCCGCATCGGGCTGCTCGGGCGGGGCAGTGGGCCTGGGTTGTAGGGTGGTGGCAGTTGGCATGGCTGAGCGGGGGCAACGGCCATGCAAACCACACGAAACCGAATCAGCGGCGCGAGAGAGTTAACCCGCACCGCCATTGCCCACAAATTCTTTGTTGGTCCGCCCCCATTTTCATTTAATCACGAATCATATAAACCACTGTCAGGCAGCCGACAGTGCTTCTGAGGGGCGGCTTTCTCCAGTGTCGTCGCACTGGCTGAACTGCCAGTGGGCCAGCATAGTGGCCAGATTGAGCACGTGGCCCTTCAGCTCGGTGGCCACCGGCCCGCCGAAGGCTTCGTACAGGCTCTCTTCGAGCAGGGTGCACCAGCGCCCGATTTGGGCGGGCGTGAAGGGCGGCGTGGCCTCCCGGTGCAGCGGCCGGCCGGTGTAGAGGCTGCCGGTCAGGGCCTGCTCCCACCACACGTATTCGCAGTCGGCCGGCGTGTGGTGCTGGCCGGGAAAGGTGGGGCCGAGGAGCGGGTCGCTCGCCACCCGCCGGGCGAACTGGCGCACGAAGCACCGGCTCTGGGTCTGGGTGTGGCAATCGGTAAGCCAGGAGGTTAGCACGGCATGAAAAGGATTGGGGCCGTCCGCCGCAGCGCAGCGGTGACGCAGGCCAGGATATCTACCCATCAACAACTGCCAATTCACTGAGCAATCAGCAGCCAACACCATCGTATCCACCTCTCTCAAAACTGCGAGCAGAAAGCCCGGTGCTTCCCGCCCGCAGTAGGAGTGAGTGCTCAGCGCAAAGGTAGAATGCTGCCCAAACAAGGAAATTGACGCTAATCACGGCCGGGCTTGATTATAATCATGTGGCGCTGGGCGGGCGGTGGTCCGGCTCAGGCGGCCGGGCGCTGGGCCGCGTGCAATGCCGCCAGCGCCTCCGCATCGGTCACTTCCCGAAAATCCCGGTAGTAGTGCCCGACGGCCCTGAAATCCGACGGGGTCAGCAGGCATACCACCTCGTCGGCGGCCTGCTGCAAGCGCCGCAGCGCCTCCGGGGGCGCCACCGGCACGGCCACAATAATGCGGGCCGGCTGCTGCTCCCGCACCAGTGCAATGGTGGCGAGCAGGGTTTGGCCGGTGGCCACGCCGTCGTCTACCAGCACCACCGGGCGGCCCGCCAGCAGCAGGGGCGGGCGGTAGCCCTGGTAGGCCTGCCGCCGGGCCTTCAGCGCAGCCTGGATAGCGGCCACCTGCCGGGTGAGGTAAGCGCCGGTCAGCTGCGCATCGGGGCTGAGCACGTAGCCGTGCTCGCTCACCGCCCCGATGGCAAATTCGGGATTATTGGGGTGGCCCAGCTTTTTGGTCAATACCACATCGAGGGGCCAGCCCAACGCCTGCGCGATGATGGTGCCCATGGGCAGCGCGCCCCGGGGCACGGCCAGCACCACGCCGTGCTGCCCGCGCAGGTGCAGCAGCTGCCGGGCAAGCAGCCGGGCGGCATCCTGGCGGTTGGCAAACGGGGTTTCCATGGCAAAAGGCAGCAAACAGCACAGTCCAAAAAAAATCAGCCCAAATAGCGCTGGTACCAGGCCGTGGCGGCGGCGGCCACGGCCTCCAGCGTGCCGGGCTCTTCAAACAAATGCCCCGCGCCCGGGATGAGGCACAGCTCGCTGGGCGGCCCCAGGGCCAGCTGGGCTTTTTTGTTGAGGGCGATGACTTCGGTATCGTTGCCGCCCACGAGCAGCAGCGTGGGGGCCGATACGCTGGGCAGCAGGGGCAGCACCAAATCGGGCCGGCCGCCGCGGGCCACCACGGCGCGCACCCGCGGGCCCAGCTCGGCGGCCGCGCCCAGCGCCGAGGCGGCCCCGGTGCTGGCCCCAAACAAGCCCAGCGGCAGCTTGGCCAGCACCGGCTGTTCGCGGGCCCAGTGCGTGGCATTCAGCAGGCGGTGCGTGAGCAGGGGAATGTCGAAGCGGGTGGCGGTAGCTTCGTCTTCGGCCGGGGTGAGCAGGTCGAAGAGCAGAGTGGCCAGGCCGGCATCGCGCAGGTGGCGGGCCACGTAGCGGTTGCGCGGGCTCAGCCGGCTGCTGCCGCTGCCGTGCGAAAATATGACCAGCCCCGTGGCCTGGCTGGGAATTTCGAGCTGGCCCGGCAGAATGATGTCGGGCAGCGTGAGCTGAACGGTGTAGCTGGTGGCGGGCATCATGGCGGCATCGGGGGAAGGATTGTAGATGAGGTTCTATTGGGGGCCGGTTTGGGCAGCCGGGCGGCCACCGTCAAATGCCGGTTGTCTGACGCATTATAGCCGCTGCCTGAGCGGAAGGCGATGACGAGCGTCAGCCAAAAAGCAGGGCTTCGTCATGCTCTTCAAATGATAGTCGGCATGACTAACGGGCAGATGCTTAGCTCCTTGAGTCCATTCGAAGGAATGGCCCGGCACCTGATGTAAATCATGGTTTTCCGTCCGAAACCGGTGCAGCTTTACATCCTTGCTGCCAAGCCATTCAGCGTGGGCGCAGCCCCGGTAGCGCCCCGGAATCGACGCTTTTGCCCACGTGCAAGCTGGTTTTCAACACCGCCCGGCGCGGGCCATTTCCCCTGCCACTATGCAACCGACGTTTGTTGTGATGACCGATTTTTCGGCGGCGGCGGAGGCCGCCCTCGCCTACACCACCCGCCTGGCCACGCTGGTAGACGGGCAGCTGCTACTGCTGCACGTTTTCGAAGACCACGCGATGAGTTCCGCGGATTTTCCCTCCGGGCCGGCTTTCGGCCAGTCTGGGACGCACACCCGGCATCGGGTCAGTCGGGAGGCCGTGCTGGCCGAGCTAACCCGCGAGGCCCAGCGGCTGCCCGTGCCCGCCGAGGTTGAGCTGATGGAACCACCCATGAGCGATGCCCTGCACCACCTGCTGGCCCACCGCTACCCGCAGCTGCTGGTGCTGGGCCGGGCCCACGCCCACGCCTGGTTTGCACATTTGCTCACGCAGTCGCACAAGGCCGCGACCCTGGGAGCCACCCACATTCCGGTGTTGCTGGTGCCCGAAGAATGGCCCCGGCCGGAGCTCCCGCACCACCTGGTAGTGGCTGCCGATGGCGCGCCCCTGGCCCTGACGGCCGCCACCCAGGACCTGGCCCCGCTGCTGGCCCGGCTGCGCCCCACCACCACGGTAGTACACATTGCGGCCCATGCCCACGGCCCCTCCCGCGCCGCCGAAGCCCTGCAAACCGTGCGCGAAACCGGCCTTTTCGGCCCGCTGGACGGCAATAGCGTGTACGAAGAGCGCGAAATGGGCCCGGTGGCAGGCTTGCTGCAGGCCGTGAATGAGGTGGATGCCGACCTGCTTGTGGTGATGCCCCGCCCTCATCTCTTCCCCGGCAACATCTTTCACCACGATGTAACGGCCGATTTGCTGCGCCACAGCCCCGTGCCCGTGCTGGTGCTGCCCGCCGTGGCGTAGCGCCCGGAGCCGCGGTGGTTCCGTGCCTGAACGAGCGATGAAAGTGCCGTGGAAATCAATCCGCTAATCCACGGACCCGCCAGTCCGCCAATCACTTGTCAATGCCCAGGATGGTGCTCATTTGCACCGTCAGCAAATCGAGCACGAAGACGACGAGTGAAGCCACGACCACGGCGGAATTGGCCGCCCGGCCCACGCCTTCGGTGCCCTCCGTGGCGTAGTAGCCTTTGTAGCAGCCCACCAAGCCAATGGCGAAGCCGAAGCAGACGCATTTCACCAAGGACTCTGCCACCGCGGCCAGGGTGAGCTTGTTGATAACATCGTTGGCAAAAAGCGACACGGAGGTGTCGCCGTGCAGCCGCACGCCCAGGTAAGCGCCGCCCAGGCTGATGGCATCGGCCAGGATGGAGAGCACCGGCACCATGAGCGTGGTGGCCACCACCCGCGTCACCACCAAATACTTAAACGGATTGGTGCCCGATACTTCCATGGCGTCAATCTGCTCGGTCACGCGCATTGAGCCCAGCTCGGCTCCGATGTTGGAGCTGACCTTGCCGGCCACCATCAGGCCCGTGATGATGGGCCCCATCTCGCGGATGATGGTGATGCCCACCATGGTCGGAATCCACGACTCGGCCCCGAACTGCACCATGGTGGGCCGCAGCCGCATGGTGATGACCAGGCCCATAATAAACCCCGTGACGCCCACCAGCAGCAGCGACTGGTACCCCACCGCGAAGCACTGCCGCACCATCTCGGCCCACTCGAAACGCGGCCGGAACAGCTCGCGAAAAAACCGCCCGGCAAAGCGGGTCAACAAGCCGGTCTGGTTCAGCAACGAGTCTTCATTCACGGCTAACTGCACGCGGCGTGCCGGCTAGTACACAGGGGAAAGGACGCTCCGGTTTTACGGGCGTGCGCCGGGGTTGTTCGGGCTGAAATGCTGGCTTATAAACCCGTTTGCTCGTTGTTGAGGTCGAACACGTCGCCGCCGGCGTAGCGGGGGTCTTCGGCGGCGTAGGCGGCGTGGAGCTTGGTTTCGGGGCCGCCTTTGGCGATGAGTTCGGCGGCCGCCTCGCGGGCCGGGTCGGCGGGCGTTGGCTTAGCGGTTTCATCGCCGAAAGCGGCGTAGTGGGGGGTGCCGGCGTGGGCGTGGGTGGCTGGCTCGTTGGCGGCGGGCTTGGCGGATTTGCGTTTCGCTTTCATGATAAATATAGAAATAGGGGTGGATAATGCGGGACTAAAGTAACTGGATAGGTGGCCGGGCCTAGTCCGCTTCCTCGGCGGGGAGCAGCAGCAGCGGCTTGTGGCTGCGGCTGATGACCTGGGCCGTGACGCTGCGGTGAAACAACCGCCCCAGGAAGCTGCGTGGCCGGGCAATAAGTACCACCAAATCGGCCTGGGTGTCGAAGCTGGCTTGCAGAATGCCGTCGGCGGCCGACTGATTCGTTATCTGGTACAGCTCAACCGGCGCATTTTCGGGCAGGAGCATGCTGGCTCGCATTTCGGCCCGCACCAGCTGGTTGGAGTATTCGGGCAACTCGTCCTCATCGGCCAGGTGCGCGATGGTGAAGGTGGCCGGGCAGGCGGCCAGCAGCGGGGCCAGGTGCCGGGCCGCCGCATTGGGCGTGAAGGGGTCGGAGTCGAGGGCCAGCAGCACGCGGCGGGGCAAAGCGGGCGGCGGCGCGGCCTCGGGCACCAGCAGCAGGGGCAGGTGCGTGGCGCGCAGCACGGGCAGTATCTGGTTGTGCAGCAGGTGGTCGAGCAGGCCGTGCTCGGGGCTCAGGCCCATCACCAGCAGCAGGGACTGGTGCTGCCGCACGGCCGTGGTCACGGCATCAAACATGGGCCCCGACGCTTCTTCCACCACGGCCAGGCCGGGCAGCTGCCGCGCAATCGACCACAGGCCCTCCAGCCGCTCATTGCGCTCCAGGGCGGCTTCGCGGGTTTCTATTTCGGCCAGCTCCGGCGTCAGCATCACCGGGTAAGTGTTGAGAGCGAGTAGATTGAGCAAGATGATATTGGCGTGCAGGGGCGCGCCGAGCCTGGCGGCGTAGCGGGCAGCCCGCTCGGCGGAGGCCGACACATTGGCGAGTACCAGAATGGAGGGTGCCATGAGAGGAAATCAACAGAAAAAGGTGAGTGAGTAAAAGGGGAGTTGATAACGCGTCATGCTGAGCGGAGTCGAAGCATCTCTACCGCATTAGTAATCAATGCTTCTGCAGCGAAGTGGTAGAGATGCTTCGGCTCCGCTCAGCATAACCGTTTCTTTACCACGCGTCCAACTGCTCAGCTACATTGCCCTTCAGTCCTCCGCCGGCAGCACCAGCACCGGAATCGGGCTTTCCTGAATGAGCTGGGCCGTGACGCTGCGATGAAACAGGCTGCCCATGACGCTGTGGTGCCGGGCCACTACCACCAGCATATCGGCCTCCAATTGGGCGGCTTCGGCCAGTACGCCGCTGGCTACGCGGGCGTGGTAGCGCTCGTGCAGGTGCAGGGGTGTTTCCGCGGGGTCTTCCACGAGGTCGTTTTGGGTGATGGTAGCGAGCAGGGCGCTGGCGGTGGGGCGGGCGTGCTCGTCGTCGGTGATGTGCACCACTTCCAGGGTGGCGTGCAGGGCGCGCAGCAGGCGGTAGATGGTGTGGTGCTGCGGGCCGAGGTTGAACGGGTCGCCATCGGCGGCCAGCAGCAGGCGGCGGGGCGGAAACTTGTCCCAGCCCATGGCCGGCACTACCAGCAGCGGGCAGGCCGCGTGGCGCAGCAGCCCCATCGCCGTGCGGGCCACCAGCCCGCGCGGGGCCCCTTCGAACCCGGGCTGGCCCAGCACCACGGCCAGCAATTCCCGCTCCCCGATTACTTCGTGCACGATGTCGGCAATGGAATAATCGGAGAACGCCACTTCGGTAGGCACGGACTGGGCGGCGGCCAGCTTTTTCAGCTCATGAAACGTTCTTTCCTCGCCGGCCCAGGTGTGGTAGGCCCCAAATTCGTCGGGGGCCAGCAGGCGGTCGTGCTGGGCGTGCAGCAGTAGCAAATGTGCTTTCAAAGGCACGGCCAGTCCCGCCGCGTAGGAAAGCGCCCGGTTGGAAACGGCGAAGAAATCGGTGAGGACAACCAGGCAGGGCGACATAGCAAGCGGGGAAAAGCAACGGTGAAAACCCGGAATTAAGCGTGCACGGGTGTGCGCACCTGCAGTTCATTATTCACGAAGCGGGCCCCCGCCTCATAAGCCTCAAAACCGGCCTGCTCGCGGTCGAACCAGGTGTCGACCGTGCCCGAGAGGATGGCCACGCCGTTTTCCACTTTCACGTGCACGTCCTGGTGGTAGAGGCCGGCCGACCAGTAATGCCGCCGCCGAATGCGCTCGGCCAGGGCGTGGTCGGGGTCGGCGAGGGGGGTGGGGTGCAGGCCGGCGACGGGCCGGCCGTAGGGCCGCAGCCCGGTGGCGCAGGTAGTACCGGTTACTTCCAGTCGGTTGGCTACTTCGGCCACGCCGGTGATGCCGGCGGCCACGTCGGCGGCGTGCTCCTGCTCGAAGTGGTTGCCCACGCGCCCGTCCAGGTACACTTTGCCGTTATACACCAGCACCATGAAGTCGAAATCGCCCACGTAGGGGTCGCGGGCCAGCGCGTCCTTCACGTTTTGCCGGATTACGGCATCGGGCAGGGGGTGGGGCGGGCGCACTTTCAGGCGGTTCTGCACGTCCCACACGCCTACCACGTGGCGGGCGTCCTGCTCGGCATCGAGCTTGGCGCGCAGGTTGCTCACCGTGCCGGTGAGGGTGACGTAGCCGTCGTGCACCGTCACGGCGGGCTCGTAGGACAGCACCCGCGGGTCGTAGCGGAAGGTGTCGCGCACGGCTTTGGCAATCTCCTCGTCGGAGCGGTGGGCAAACTTTTCGCGCCGCAAATCGCCCACCACGGCCCAGTAGGCCACAAACAAGTCATGGGCGTCCACGCGGGCCGCCCCGGCCTGGTATGCCACGTCGATGATGCGCTCCTTCTCGGCCGCCGAGCCCACCGTGCCCGACAGCTCCACCTGCTTATCGGTGGTGTGCACCTCCACCAGGGCGCTGTTTACCCGAATATCCCAGTCCAGCACCTCGCGGATTTCGGTGGAGATTTCCGCGTCGGAATTCATGATTTCGCCGCCGCGTACTTTCAGGTTGTCGGTATCGAGGCGGCGCACGCCCCGCACACCGCGCAACACGCGCAGCACCAGTTGCTTCTCCTGCCAGGTTTGCACCACGCCGCTCACGGTCACGGTGCCGTTGGCCACGGCGCAGCTCACCTTGAAGTCGCTGGTGGCGGGGTCGTGGGCCAGGGCGCGCTCCACGTCGCGGCGCAACTCGGGGTCGGGCAGCTCCGGCGTGCGGATTTCCAGCTCGTCGACCACGCTGCGCACGCCCCGCACGGCCAGGGCAATGTCTCGGGCTCGCTGCTTCGATAAGAGGCTGTCGGTGAAGCCGGTGAGCTCCACCACGCCATGCAGGGTGGTCACGTCGATGAGGTGCGCCGTTACGCCCCGGCTGCTGAGAAACAGCGTTTCCATGGCCGCCGTGATGTCGGCATCCGCTACATTTTCCTGGGTGCCGGTCTGGGTTGGGTGTTCAACGGTTTCCATGAGCTTACGGGAATTTGAGGGGATAAGTGGCCGTGTGGGACCGATGCGGCCGTGCGCGGCAACCTCCTCGCAAATTTCCGCTGCTACGGTGGGCATATCATTGAATACAATCAGCTTACCGCTTGATTTATATCACAGCATTGGGCGCGGCGCGGGAAAGGCCCATCTGCTTCGGGTCGTTTCCACCACCGGCCGCAGCTGCGTTGCCTGAGCCGGCTTGCCGAAGACGTAGCCCGTATCAGGCCGGCCGCAGGGCCGGGCCTGCGCTGCGCCGCTCAAAGGCTTTATACAGCTGCTTTACTAGGAATCTGGCCGCCGCACGGGTCGACTTGTGGGTAGCCCTACGGTTCTTATCCAGTGCCTTGGTGAGCTTCCGACTGAGCTTCCGCAACGCGTTGGCCAGCGGTTTTTCCAGCTTGCGGGCATATTTAGCACCCAGTCCGGTCAGGTGGAGCTGGGTATGTCCGGTCATCTTTTGCGGCTCTCGATGCGCGGCGGTTTTCATTGGAAAATGGGCGTTAGAAATGAGTGGAAATCGGCCATTACGCAACGGCCTACAGGCGGCTTCTTAAAAGTAGGAAAACCATTGGGCGCGCAGTATGATGAGAATCAGGGCCGGGCCTGATTTCAATCTTGGCCGTTGCTTCATCCCTGGCGGCGGTCGTTTTCAAGGCGCGGCCCCGGCAGGAGCCGAGGCCGAATCGTACCCCCTGGCGGCTACCGGGCCGGCAGCAGCTTGGGCACGGCGCGCAGCAGTAGCAACGCCATCAGCCCACTCACGGCCACCAGCGGCACCACCGAGCGCCGGATGGGCCGGAAGCGGCTGCGGCCTTTGCTCAGCTCGATGAAGCCCACGGGCTTGAGGCGCACGCCCCCGCCGCCCCCGGTGCCGCCCTGCGCGTTGGGGCCGGTGCCGCTGCCTCCGCCGAAGCCATACGCCGCCTGCGCCACGGGAATCACCGTCACGCCGTCGCGCTCCACGGGCGTGCCGTAAATGGTTTGGGCATTAACCGACGAGCTCAGGAGCTGCGCCAACCGCTCGGCCACCGAGGCCGTGAGCGCTGGCGCGTGGGGGGCGGCCGAGGTTTCGGCTATCGCCATTGTGGGGGCGGAAGTGGTGATTGATTCCATGCTTTAAGGTGTTTAATAGCAGCTGGATAGTTGATATTGACTGCTAAATGAGGAAGCCATTATCCAACTGCGAGGGCCGTTTGGGTGCACGGCTGCGGGACGTTTGGGAGGGCACCACCAGCACCGGCACCGGGCTCCAGTGCAGCATGCGTTTCGTGATGCTGTGGTGCAGCAGCTGGTCGAGGTAGCGGCGCGGGTGAGCCAGCAGCACCAGCCAGTCGGCCTGCGTGGTGGCAATGGCGTGCAGTAGGCCCTGTTCGGTTTGGGTAGCGTAAAAGCCCTCTACGGTGGGCTCCGGCCCGGGCGTGGGCAGCAGGCCGCTGCTACGCACGTGATGCAGGGCGGCGGCGCACACGTTATCGTCCTGCAAGGGCGAGGCGGCCACCACCGTTACCTGACCGGGCATCAGCTGGCGCAGCAGGAGCTGGGCGGCCCGGGCCCCGGCGTGCAGGGCAAAGGGCTCGTCGTCGGCGGCTACGGCCAGGTGCTGGGGCAGGTCGGGGCCGGCGTACACTTCGGGCACCAGCAGCAGGGGCAGGTGGGCGGCGCGCAACTCGGCCACGATGGCCTCGCTCAACTCGAAATCGGCTTGCTCATCGGCGGGGCGGCCCAGCACAAACAGGGCCGGGGCGTGGCGCTGGGCCACGTCGGCCAGCACGCGGCTCAGCATGCCACTGGCCAGCTCGATGGTGGCCGGCCGGGGCAGCTCATCGGCAAGCTGCTGCAGGTCGTGGCGCAGCTCGCGGCGGTCGGCGGGCGTGGTGTCCACGGGCTCGTTGGGGTACTGCGCGGCCATCGCATCGATGTGTAGCAGCACCAGCGGGGCCGCCAGCGGGCCGGCCAGCTCCGCAGCAAACCGCAGCGCCCGGCGGCTTTCCGGAAAAAAACTGGTCAGCACAATCAGCGTAAGGGCTGGCGCTTTTACTGCATGCGCTTCCGTGGGTTGCGGCTGATGATGGTGGGGCGTTACGGGCGTAAGCATGGGGCAGAACGTTAGGGTGGCGCGGCATCAGGCCACGGTGGGCAGCACCAGCACAGGCACGGGGCTGCGGTGCAGCACCTGCGCCGTTACGCTGCGGTGGAAAACCCCGCCGAAGAAGGTGTGAGGCCGGGCCAGCATTACAATCAGCTGACTATTAAGCTCCGCTGCTGCGTGCAGAATGCCGTCAGTCGGGGTTTCCTCGCGCACTTCGTATAGGCTGTTGTTGGTGAGATGCCCGAATAGCTGCGTGCTCTGCACCGATTTCAGGGCCACGTCGCCGTGCGAAGGGCCGTGCGTTTCGTGGGCCACGTGCCCCACGGCAGTGGTGGGCTGCAAGGCACTCAGGAGCTCCTTCAGGGCCAGGGCCGGGGCGGACAGCGTAAAGGCGCGCCCATCGGCGGCTACCAGCACGCGCTGCGGCAGCTCAGTTTCGGCCCAGCCCTCGGGCACCAGCAGCAAGGGGTAGTGCGCGGCCTGTAGTATGGGCTCCACTTCGTGGGGCAGCAGGCGTTCGAGCCGGCCGGGGTGCGCGGCGCGGCCCATGGCCAGCAGCAGCGGATGGTGGCGGCGCACCGCATTGGCCAGGGCCGCGGCCAGCGGGTCAAACGACAGCTCGGCCTCGGCGGGCACGGGGAGTTGGCGCACCTGCTGCTGCAAGTCGGCCTGCACTTTCTGGCGGCCGGCCAGCTCAGCGGCGGTGGTCAATACCAGTTCTTCGGGGTCGCGCAACGGGTCCAGGCTCTGGTACACGTGCAGCAGCACCAAGCGGCCGTGCAGGCGGGCGACCAGCCGGGCCGCGTAGGCTTGCGCATCGGCGGCGGCGGCCGATAAATCGGTGAGGACAACAAAAGCCGGTTTCATATAACAAGGGCGTTAATTGCAGTGAAAAGCCAGTGGTAGTTACCAAAAGCCCGGGGCCAGCGCGGCGGCAGCCTGGCGCATCGGCGCTGCGGCCATTGCCGGCGGTGGGCAGCCACCGCAGACTGCCCGTCCGTTCCGGATTAGCAGCCGTTGGGGCCGGCGACGTTATCATTTATTTCACCTGCGCCACCAGCCGTGGCATCGCCTATTGCAGGTAGACCAAAGTTCCTGCTGGCCTCTGCTGCTGGGCATGATGCCAATCAGTGCAGGCCCCTGATTATGGTCATGGAACCCCGGGCGCGCCAACCGCTCCGCTTCAGCTGATACAGGGCGCGCGCAGGTCGACGAACACCAGGTACCAGCGCCCGCCCGCGCCCGGCGCCTGGGCAAAATGGAACCGCCAGCCACTGCGCGTGTGAAGCACCGTGCGCCCCACCCGCGCCTGCGCCGCCCGGCCCTGGGCTGCGGTGCCGCCCACCAGCCGGGCGCGGGACCACATATCTAGGGCCTGAAAGTCGGCAGCAGGCCCGGCAAAGCAGCCATCCCGCGCAAAGCCGGAGCGCCCGTGGCCGTACTCGCCGCAGTCAATTTCCGGAAACTGGGCCACCGCCAATAGCGCGGCGCATGCCGAAAGCCGGTGCTCCAGGCGCAACAGCGGCTCGCGGGCAATGGCCTTGCGCAGCGCCGCCCCCGCCGCCACCCGCGTGATAACCACGCCCGTGTCGCCATCCGCCACCACCCACAAGCCTAGTGCGGGGTCGATGAGCGGGTTAAGTTGCGCGGCATCGTGCCGCTGTAAGGCGGTTTGCAGGCGCGTCCAGGCGTCGGCTACTTCCGTGTCGAGGGGTAGGGCCGGCGGGAGGGGGCGGCGAGCCCGGCCACTGGTGTCGGGGGGCAGCGGGGTGGCCACGGGCACCGCCCGGCTGGGCGCGTCGGTTTCTTCGCCAGCCCGGTGAGTTTCGCAGCCGGCCCAGGGCAGGGCGGCCAGCACCCAGGGCAACCAGATTTGCGCGCGCATGGCAGGAGGAAATAAGCGGGTTAAGAAGCAGCCATCGCGCCTTCCGGCGGCTCCGGATTCGGGGCCAGCCAGTCCACGCTCGGGCGCAGCCACTGCTGGCTCTGTGCTTCGGCCGGGTTGGCCTCCCGGCGCAGCTGGCTGGGCCATTCGGCCTGGGGCGGCAGCCCCAACAGGGTGTTTTTGAGCGGAACACCAGTAGCCAGCCCCAGGCGGGTATCGCGGTCGAGCAGGAGGCTGAACTCGGCGTAATGCCCCCAGCGCACCACTTGCCAGCGTTTGTTGAGTGTGTTGTAGGGCCGGTCGGCATTCTGGTGCACCAGCACGTTATACAGCCGGGTGTAGGTGAGGCCCAGCTGCCGGACAAAGGCAAAGAGCTGGGCAAACGAGCCGTCTTTACCCAGCACGAGGCGGTCGAAATACAGGCCGCCAATGCCCAGCGTGGTCTGGCGGTGGGGCAGGTAGAAGTAGGTGTCGGCCGCCGGCTTGAAACGAGCGTAATAGTCGGCATTATGGGCCCGGCACAGGGCCGCCAGCTGGGCATGAAACCACTGCGCCTGCGCCCGGTCCACGTACACCGGCGTCAAATCCAGGCTGCCGCCAAACCAGCCTTCCCCGTTTTCCGCCTCCACATACTGCACGCTCAAATGCAGGATGGGCACCCACGGGTTGCGCGGAAACTGCACCGCGTGCAGCCGGGCCAGGAAGCAGGTGGGGCCGGGCAGGTGCAACTGACGCGCAGTTTCTGCCGCCAGCGCACCCCAAAATACCGAGAAGGCCACCCCGCCTTTCTCAAGCACATCGCCCTGCTGCAGCACCCGGGTGCTGCCGTGCCCGGTGGCGTGCTCCCAGTCGTCGCGCTCAAATTCTACGCCGCTGCCATCCAGCAGGGCCAACTGGCGGCAAAGCTCGTCCTGCAGCTGCTGCATCCAGCGTTCCGTAACTGTCCGCGGCGGGGTACTAAGCAGGGTATCGGGGGCGGCCATGGCTGAAGCGGGAAACGAGAACCAGCAGGCAGGCAGATGGGTGGTAATTGGGCTAACAGGTTGTCAATCGATATCTAACGACCAAAATACTTCGCCGAATTACCACGCGTAGCAACTGAGTGCCATCAGCCCGGCAGACCAAAATTCCGCGTTAACACTTTTCCCTAAAATGACTTGTATCATGGCGCGGCATGATGTAGTTCATGGCCGTGAGATGGTTAGCTCCGAACTGTCGTTGTAATGGAGCTGTAGAGTTCTGCTGGCATGAGCCGAGCCAAGCGGCCTGCTGCCGCCACCATCAGCAATAAAAAAAGGCCCTCAGCGTGTGCTGAGGGCCTTTTTTGTGGTCGTGTAAGGAGTCGAACCTTAAACCTTCTGATTCGTAGTCAGATGCTCTATCCAATTGAGCTACACAACCCTTTTCCCGTGTTGGGAGCACAAAGGTAAGAGGAGAAAAAGCGGCGGTGCAAGCCAGGCGCACTTTTTACCGGAAGAAAAATGCATGGGCAGCAGCAAGTGGCTAATAATCAGCCGGAGATTTTTCAGGAATTTTCAGCGGTGCCTTTGCTCAATGCGCGTTTTAAAGCGCGGTTGAACACGACGTATAAGCCGTAGAGCGACGCTGCTACCAAGCCTATCAACACGAATTGGCTGAGTTTGCCTTGCTCAGGATGACGCAACAACGCAACCATTTCATCCATGTGGCCTGCCACCACGGTGCCCAGCCAGTAGAAGAACAGGCTGCGCGGCAGCATGCCCAGGACCGAAGCCGCCAAAAACCGCTTGCGCGGCACACCCACAATGGCCAGCACAAACGTCATGAGCGCGAAGGGCAGCACCGGCGAGAGGCGCGTGAGCAGGATGAGCTGCCAGCTCTGGTTCTGCAGCTCGCCCAGTACGGCCTCGGCTTTGGGGAAGAGGTGGAGGAAGTGCCGCAGCTTGCCGTGGTCGATGCGTTTGGCCAGCTCGTAGCCGATGGCGGCGGCCAGCGCGTAGGCCAGCACCATGCCCGGCAGCCCGGCCCAGCCAAAGTAGTAGCCCGTCACGATGGCCACGAACGTAGTCGGGGTGAGGGCAAACGCCATCGTAAAAGCAATGACCACGAAATAGAGCACCGCCTGCCCGGCGCTGAGGTGCTGCAGCAAATCCTGCTTTTCATAGAGCAGCGTCAGCAGCGAGGCCGAGCCCAGCAGCGGCACCGCCACCAGTAAAAACATGGTGAGCAGCGTGGAGAAGTTTTTCTGGAAAAGCTCGCGCAGCAGTCGAAACATAAAGAAGGCCGAAACCCCGCCAATTGGCAGCGGGACTTCGGCCTGCAAGTACGGCGGAAAGCCGGGGAGCGGCGAAAAAATTACGCCTCGGGGGTTTCTTCGGTGGGTTCGTCGTCGGGGGCGGGGCCGCCGGCCGGGGCCAGCTCCGCCTTCTTGCCTTTGCCGGTGAAGAAGCGTTTGATGCCCGCCCAAGCCCCGCTCAGCGCCAGCAAACCCAGCTTCCAGAACTTCAGCAGCACGGCAAACAGGCCCACTTTGGCCAGCACCTTGCCCGCAATGAGCCCGCCAATGCCGTAGGCGGCTACTTCGTCGAGGCCTGAATTAAAGTCGGTGTACTGCTGGCCTTTGGCGAAGCTCACGGCATTGAGCAGGCCCGGAATGCTGGCCTTGATGTCGCCCAGCTGCTGCTCGGAGCCCACGGCATTTAGAATAAGGACGCCCTTGCGGCCCAGCACGCGCACATTGTAGTTCAGGGTGTTATCGGGGCTGTCGCCGAATTTCAGGGTTTTGGCCCAGTGCAGGGTGTGGGTGGCCTTGTCGTAGTAAGGCGAGGACGCCCAGCCCACCAGCGCCACGGGCTCATAGCCGGCGGCGGTGCGCTCCTTGTTGGCGTCCACCATGTCTTCGCGCATCTCCTTCAGCAGGTCATCGTAGTTGATGTCGTCGGCATCGTCGTCCTTCACGTGGCCCGAGGGGTCGTATTCGATGACGTAGGCCCAGCTGTTCTCATCCAGCGGGTTCATCTTGCTGGGAAAGAGCATGCCCAGCGACGTGCCGTCGGGGTTATGCCAATAGCGGGTGAGCACCGTGCGGCTCTGGGCCGAGTCGAGGTAGCGGAACCCGTTGGGCACCTCAATCTCACTGATGCCGCCGGGCAGCGTGACGTGGCCCTGCTGGTAGTGCAGGGAGTGGTTGAGCGAGTCGAGGAGAAAGGTGCGGCGGGCGGCCGAGTCGGCGGCCGTGGGCAGGGGTTTTGGGGTGGCCTGGGCTGCCAGGGGCAGCACGAGGGTAGCCAGGGCCAGTAGAAAATGCTTCATGCAGAAGGATTGCAAATACGTGAATGTGAAAAGGGTTGAAAAAATCAGCAAGCAAGATAGGCACGGAATGCGCGGCGGGCGCCCCGGCCGTTTCCGATTATTCGCCGACCTTTGCTGCCGGCCCGCGCGGCCCTTCAACTCTCACAGCCCACCCATGAAATTCGCCACCAAAGCCATTCACGCCGGCGTGCATCCGGACCCCGCCACCGGGGCCATCATGACGCCCATCTACCAGACCTCGACCTACGTGCAAACGTCGCCCGGCAAAAACATGGGCTTCGAGTACTCGCGCACCCACAATCCCACCCGTTCGCAGTTGCAAGCCGCCGTGGCCGCGCTCGATAACGGCAAGCACGGCATCGCCTTCGCCTCGGGCATGGCCGCCATCGACTGCGTGATGAAGCTGCTCAAGCCCGGCGACGAGGTGATTTCGACCAACGACCTCTACGGCGGCAGCTACCGCCTCTTCACCAAAGTGTATGAGCCGTTCGGCATCAAATTCCATTTCGTGCCCATGCACGACATGGAAGCGGTGAAGGCCGTGGTGAGCGAAAAAACCAAGCTCATCTGGGTCGAGACGCCCACCAACCCGCTGCTCAACATCATCGACATTGCCGCTGCCTCCGCCGTGGCTAAAGAAGCCGGCGCACTGCTGGCCGTGGACAACACCTTCAGCACGCCCTACCTGCAAACCCCGATGGATTTGGGCGCGGATATCGTGATGTATTCGCTGACCAAGTACATGGCTGGCCACTCCGATACCGTGATGGGGGCGCTGGTGGTGAACGACGACGAGCTGCACGAGCGCCTGAGCTTCTACCAGAACGCCTGCGGCGGCACGCCCGGCCCCCAGGACTGCTTCTTGGTGCTGCGCGGCCTCAAAACCCTGCACATTCGCATGCAGCGGCACTGCGAAAATGGCCGCGCCGTGGCCGAGTACCTGCGCCAGCACCCCAAAGTGGAAAAAGTGTACTGGCCCGGTTTCGAAAACCACCCCAACCATGCCGTGGCTGCCAAGCAGATGCGCGATTTCGGCGGCATGCTTTCCTTTATTCTGAAAGGCGATAAGCAGGAAGACGCCATTGCCGTGCTGGAGAAGTTCCAGTATTTCACCCTGGCCGAAAGCCTGGGCGGCGTGGAAAGCCTCAGCGGCCACCCTGCCACTATGACACACGCCAGCATCCCGGCCGAGCAGCGCCGCAAATCGGGCCTCAGCGACTCGCTCATCCGCCTGAGCGTGGGCATTGAGGATGCCGAGGACTTGATTGCCGATTTGGCCCAGGCCATTGGGTAACCATACTGGTTTTTGCCAAAAGAGCGTTGGAAACGCCGGGCTGCCTTTGCGGGCGGCCCGGCGTTTTTACATTTAGCCGTCCAACCACTTTTCCTCTTTTCCGCATGCGTCATCTGTTTTTGTTGTTGCTGCTGCCGCTGGCGCAGCCGGTTGTTGCGCAGGTTGCCCCGCCCGTGCCCCCGCATACCATCCTGGTGCGCGGCACCGCCGAGCAGGAGTTGGACCCCGAAAAGCTGGATTTGCTGCTTACCTACCGCTTTTCGGACAATGTGAAGGAGAGCGGCCGCAATCAGGAACAGGAGCAGGCGCTGCAATTGGTGCTGAAGCAGGCCGGCATCGCGCCCGAGAAGCTGGTGCTGGAGGACCTGAATGCCAGTGGCTATGGCGGGTTTTCCAAGGTAAACAATGCCACAGTGGCCCTGATAAAAACCTATCGTCTCACGCTGGAGCGCCCGCAATTGCTCAATACACTGCTGCCGCAGCTGGTGCAGGCCGGAGCCGATAACGTGCGCCTGGTGCATCTGCAAAATGCTCGTCTGGAGGCTGTGCGGGCTGATTTGATGACGCAGGCCGTAACCAACGCCCGCCAAAAAGCGGCCATAGCGGCCAAAGCAGCCGGCCAACAGCTCGGTGCAGTACTGGCAATAGTGGAAGTGGTACCGGGCAGCCCGCGCCCCGAGTGGCTGCAAGGGCGGTACAAACTGATGGAGCTGGGCAGCGTTAGCAGCCAAGGCTCGGCGGTGGAAGACGAGAAGCCGAACCTGCGTAAAATCAATGTCAAGGCGATATACGACGTTGTTTTTGAAATAAAATAGCCTCCTGCCGAGCTGCTCGATTATGTCCCAAGCATTGCCCATCGAAACCCTGCCGCTCTTCCCCGAGCTGGACCACCTGCTGCTGGAACTGCTGCAAAGCCTCACGCCCGCCGACTGGCAGCGCCCCACCCTGGCCCGCCAGTGGACGGTGAAAGACATTGCCGCCCACCTGCTCGATGGCAACTTGCGCACGCTCTCCATGCTGCGCGACGGCTACTTTGGCGAAGCGCCGAATGATTTTTCCTATACCGGTATGGTGGCCTACCTCAACCGGCTGAATGCCGACTGGGTGCGGGCTGCCCGCCGCCTCAGCCCGGCGGTATTGATTGACTGGCTGGCGCAGTCGGGGGCCGAATACACGGCGTACCTGAACACGCTCGACCCGTGGGGGCCCGCGCCGTGGCCGGTGGGCTGGGCCGGCGAAAGTGAGTCGCTGAACTGGTTCCACATTGCCCGCGACTACACCGAGAAGTGGCACCACCAGCAGCAAATCCGCGAGGCCTTGGGCCAGTCCGCGCCGCTGATGGAGCCGGCGCTGTTCCGGCCGTTCATCGAAACAATGATGCGCGGGTTGCCCCACGCCTACCGGGCGGTGGCCGCGCCGGTGGGCACCGTGGTTCGGGTAGTTATCAGCGGGAATGCGGGCGGCGTATGGGAACTGAACCGCGCCGCCGAGGGCTGGCACTTGCAGCCGCCCGGAGCCGCCGCGCCGGCCGCCACCCTCACGCTGGCCCCGGCCGATGCCTGGCAGCTGTTCACCAAGGGCCTGGGCGCGGCCGAGGCCCGGGAGCGGGCTCAGGTGGCCGGCGATGAAAATCTGGTCCTGGCCGCCCTGCGCATGGTGGCCGTGATGGGGTAGGAGGCCAGGCGCCAGCACGGGCCGGCAATCTGCGGGCGGCGGCGCGGCGTAAGTGGGCCGGTCACCTCCCAATTGCTTATGCTGTCGCTGCGCCCGCTGCTGGTTTCTTTTCTCATATTTTGCTGCAGCAGCTGCGCTGTGTCGCCTCCGCCGGCTCCCGGCGTGGCGGCTTCCGGTGTATCATTTCTGGCGCTGGGCGATTCGTACACCATCGGCGAGGGCGAGGCGGAGGCGGCCCGCTGGCCCGTGCAGCTGGCCGCCCTGGCCCGGCAGCAGGGCCTGGCCCTACAGGAGCCCACCATCATTGCCCGCACCGGCTGGACCACCGCCGAGCTGCAGGCTGCCATCGCCGACGCCCATCCAGCCTCCACTTACGGGTTGGTGTCGCTGCTGATTGGGGTGAACAACCAGTACCGCGGCCAGGGTGTGGCCCGGTACCGCCCCGAGTTTCGGGCGCTGCTGCACCAGGCCATCGGCTTTGCGGGCGGGCGGGCCGGGCGGGTGGTGGTGCTCTCGATTCCCGATTGGGGGCAGTCGCCGTTTGGGCAGCAGCAGGGCGGCGATGTGGCCGCAATTGGCCGGGAAATAGACCAGTTCAACGCCGTGGCGCAGGACGAGTGCCGCCAGGCCGGCGTGGCCTACGTCGACATCACGGCCCTGACCCGCGCCGCCGCGCCCGACCGTAGCCAGTTCACCCGCGACGGCCTGCACTACTCCCAGGCCCAGATGCGGCAGTGGGCCGAGCGGGTGCTGCCCGTGGTGCAATTGCAGCTGCAATAAGGGCCGTCCACTGGCTTGGAAGCGCCAGCACTAAAGCATTAAAAGCGGATTAACCCCCAACCCTAACCCTATGGAAGGGGTTTAAGGAGCAATTCTGTTTGGATTCTGTTTTTATTGGCCAGGCTTTAGCCGGTTCTATGTGTATGTTTCCCTTTACTAATTTGCGCCGCTGGGGGCGCGTGCTGCCCGGCCTCGCGCTACTGGGCTTAGCGGGGTGTAACCTGATTGAGTTCAGCCCCAACGACCACCGCGTCCCCGAAGAATTCACCAACCTCACCGAGAAAAACCTGGCCAAGCTGGCCGCCCGCCCGCTGCCCGCCGGCGACACCCTGCGCTTCGTCTTCACCGGCGACTCGCAGCAGTTCTACGACGAGGCCGAAGCGCTGGTGGCCAGCGTGAACCAGCAGCCTGGCATCCAGTTCCTGGTGGTGGCCGGCGACATTTCCGACTTCGGCCTGGCCCGCGAGATGCAGTGGGTGGACGAGAAGCTGCGCCGCCTCACGGTGCCCTACGTCACAGTCATCGGCAACCACGATTTGGTGGGCAACGGCCGCCCCACGTACCAGCACATTTTTGGGGCTTTCAACTACTCGTTCGTGTACGGTAACACCAAGTTTATCATGCTGGATACCAACGGCCGCGAGTATAATTTCGACGGTACGGCCCCCGATTTGGGTTGGCTGCGACCCCAGCTTAGCAACCACGACGGAGCCCGGCGGCAGGTGGTGATTTCGCACGTACCGCCTACCAACGACGACTTCGACCCCGCCCTGCGCCAGCCCTACGTGCAGGCCCTGCGCGAAGCCTCAAACCTCGTATTCGAGATGAACGGCCACAACCATTCCTCTAGCATCACACAGCCCTACAACGACGGTGTGACTTACGTCAATTCCGACGCTTTTTCGGAGCGCCACTACATGGTCGTCACCGTGTGGGGCGACAAGCAGTTTCGCATCAAACGGGTCGCCTTCTAATGAAAAAGCTGTTCCTTCCCGCCCTGTTGCTGACTGGCCTGTGCGCCACCGCCAGCACCCCGCCCGATACCGCCGGCACGGCTCCGGCCAAACCTGTGCCCGCCGCCCGCCGCGCCGAGCGGCCCTGGTACCGCCCCACTCACTTGGCCCTGCAAACCGGCGGCGGCCTGGGCATGGTGGCCGCCGGAGCCGGCTACGAATTCTCGAAAACCCATCTCGAAACCGATATTCTCATCGGCTACGTGCCCAAGCATTATGCCGGCTCTACGCTCAGCCTGGCTTCGCTGAAGTTCATGTACTCGCCGTTTCATCTGCCGGTGGGCGAGAAGTTCCAGGTGGTGCCGCTTACGGTGGGCGCGTATTTCAGCTACACCCACGGCACGATTAATGACGAGCTGAAGGGCCAGTATGCCAGCGACTACTACTGGTTTTCGACCGATACCCGCTACGGCCCGTTGCTGGGCAGCCGGGTCACATTTCTGGCCCCGCCCGTGGCGGCCACCGGGCAGCCACGCAAAGTGTCGGTGTATTATGAGCTGGGCAGCAATGATTTGTACCTGGCCAGCTACCTCAACAACCGCAACGGCGGCCTGGGCTTCGGCCAACTGCTGACGTTGGCGCTGGGCGTGAAAGCTGATTTTTAACCCGGTCTATCAAAACGAGCTTTCCGGGCACTGCATCAAATATTGCGCTGCCGGCTGCGTCTACGCCCTCGATGAAACCAGTAGCCCCCGCCCGCCTGCAAGCCGTTCGCCACGGCAAAATCTATCAAAACGCCGTGCCTACCAGCGTCAGCCCGCCCTCCGGCTACGGCGCGCTGATGAAGCGCTGGCTGTTTGAAAAAGCCGAGCGGGAGCCCAAAAAGCCGCTCGGTCCTTTCCCGGCCGATGCCGCCGCCCTGGCCGCCCCCGTACCGGCCGATGCGCTGCGGGCCACATGGCTGGGCCACAGCAGCATGCTGCTCGAAATCGACGGCCGCCGCTTCCTCACCGACCCGGTGTGGAGCGAGCGGGTGTCGCCCTCGCAACTGATGGGGCCGAAGCGGTTTTTCGCGCCGCCGCTGCCCCTGGATAAGCTGCCGAAGCTGGAGGCCGTCATCCTCTCGCACGACCATTACGACCACCTCGATTCGGCTGCCATTCGGGTGCTTGGGCGCACGGGCGTGCCGTTTTTCTGCCCGCTGGGTGTGGGCGCGCACCTGCGCCGCTGGGGCGTGCCCGCCGCCAACATCACCGAACTGAGCTGGTGGGAAACCGCCCAATTGAACGATGATTTCACGCTGGCGGCCACGCCGGCCCGCCATTTCTCGGGCCGGGGCCTCACCCGCAACGATACCCTCTGGGCCTCGTGGTGCCTGCTGGGTCCCACGCACAAGGTATTTTTCGGCGGCGACTCCGGTCCCTTCGAGGAAGGCTTCCGGCAGATAGGGGAGGCCTACGGGCCGTTCGATTTAACGATGCTGGAAATCGGCGCTTCCGACCCCGAGTGGGCCGACATTCACATGGGCCCCGACCACGCCCTCACGGCCCACCGGCTGCTGGGCGGCGGCCCGCTGCTGCCGCTGCACTGGGGCACGTTCAACCTGGCTTTTCATGCCTGGCAGCAGCCCGTGCAGCGCCTGCTCGAAGCGGCCGGCCCCGAGGTGCCGCTGCTGCTGCCCGCTCCCGGCCAGCGCGTGGATGTGGCCGCCGGTCCCTTCAACTCGCGCTGGTGGGAGCGATAGCCTAAGTGACGATGCTAAGAAGCAGGGCTGTTTTCCCTCCGGCCCCAGCCCGTTTGGGGCCGGTGGCATGTTCTGCTTCGGCCGTATGAACGTGCCGCTGTTGTTGTAGCCTCAGTCTGAATTTGCTGAAAAAGGCTGCCCCAAACATGGGGCGGCCTTTTTTGTAGAAGCAGAGTTGTTACTACCGGCCATTGTAAGACAGGCGGGCTATCTGAGTGCCACCCAGGTTGCGGGCGAGGTAGAGGCCCGCAGCCACGCTGGCAGTGGGTCGCCACACCACGCTGCCGTCCGTAGCGGTGGTGATTTGCGCTACTGCCCGGCCCATTTCATCAGTAATAAGCACGGTTTGGCGGCCCTGCCCCGTGAGTTGAAACCGCACTTCATCCTGAAACGGCACCGGGAAGGGCGGTTGCGCCAACGCTTGCCGGGCGTGGGTGGCCAATACCTGCTGCGTAACCAGCACAGGCACCGTCACTACGCCGAAACCAGGGGCCGGGCACGCATTATCGTTAGCCGTTATGGGCAGCACATAATGGCCCGGTGGCAGCGTGGCCGGTACTTGCCAGGTAAGCTGTCCCTGGCCATTGCCTAGGTCCTGAAACGTAGTGCCGGGCACGATGCCAGGCGCGTTACTGCCCAGCGTTACCGTTTGCCCGGCGTCGGGGTCGGCGGCCGTGAGCGTGAGCACCAGGGTTTGGCCCGGATTGACGCGAATGGTTTGGCCCAGCAGCTGGCCGGTGGGGTTGCTGGCCAGAGTCACGCGGGTAAACGCCGGCACCTGATTCGTGCCAATTGACACCAGATACGTCATGTCGCGCGTGATGCTGCCGATTTGCTGCCAGGCCCCGCCTACCCGCCGGTACTCGTCGACCCGCGCCGCCAGGGCATAACGTCCCTGCTGCGTAGGGCCCGCCACCGTCAGAAGCTCGCCCGTGGTGGCATTGAGTTGAAAGTGGGGGGCAATGGTTCCCACCGTAGGTTGGCCACAGGGGGCAATTGTCGTTGGGTTGGCCAAGGGTTGCACCAACTGGTAGGCCAGCGAATCGCCTTCGCTGTCGAAGGCGCTCAGGCTGTAGTGCTGCGGCTGCGTGCTGGTGAGGTGCAGCAGTTGGGAAGTGGTGAAGCGGGGCGAAAAATTGGTCAGCCCCGTGGTGTTATCCAGCAGCGCCTGCACATAGGTGCTCATCTGTATCGACTGGGCCACGTTGGCCACCCCGTCTGACCGGTTCGAGCAATTGATGCTTAGCGTCCAGCGGGCGGGTGCCAGCTGAACCAGGCCTTCTAAAGTGGTGATTTGGAAGGGGAATTCGGAGTTGGCGCAGGCCCGGGGTGCTACCACAACCCCCGTGCGCACCAGTGAAGTAGTGAAACTGCCGGGCAACGTTGCCGCGCATCCGTTCTTGCCACAGGTCAGCTCCATTTGTACGTCCTCCACCGGCGAATTCAGGTCTTGAAAAAGCCGGGCCGTGACGTGGTATTGGTTGGGATTGGCGGCGGTGCCCACGTATTCGTAGGTCAGCTCTGCGCCCAGAACGTGGGAAGCATGCGCAGCCGAGAAGCTGCCCAGCAAACAAGCGATAATGGCGAGACTGCGGGAAAGGAAGGAGGGACACATGCTCAAATTGGAAAAGGGTAGTTACCAAACAAGGCCTCCGGCGTTTCCGGAGACCTTGCGAAGGTATGCTAAACCAGTTGAAAATGTGTCCGTTGAAAGCAAAAATCTATTTGCCTCCTGCCGCCGGGGTGGCCGGTGTGCTTGAGTTACTGTCCAGAATCTGAAACAGGTCGTTGAGCTTGGGCGTGAGAATAATTTCGGTGCGGCGATTCATGGCCTTATTGGCCGGCGAGTCGTTGGCCGCCACGGGCACGTACTGGCTGCGGCCCGACGCCGTAACGCGCTCCGGCGAAACGCCTGCCGTAGTGAGCAAACGCGCAATTTCGGTGGCGCGCAGGGCGCTCAGGTCCCAGTTATCGGTCATGCCCGCCGTGCCGCGCAGGATGGGCACGTTGTCGGTGTGGCCTTCTACCACCACGTTCACGTCTTTCTGCTCCTGGAGCACGGTGGCCAGCTTTTTCAGCGCCTCCTGGCCCTTGGGGTCCACTTTCGTCGAGCCCGATTTAAACAGCAATTGCTCCGAGAGCGACACGTACACCTTGCCGTCCTTCAGCTTCACCTGCAAGTCGCTGCTATTGAAGCTGAGCAGGGCCTTGCTCACGCGAGCTTTCAGGTCGTCCACGGCTTTGTCTTTGTCGGCCAGGGCTTTGGTGAGCTCGGCGAGGCGCACTTCGCGGGCCTGCAGGTCGGCGGCGAGGCGGTCGTTGTTGGCCTTGCTTTTCTGGAGGGTGGTTTCCAGGTCGCCCAGCTCGGCTTCGCGGCGGGCCAGGTCTTTGGCGACTTTGTTGTAGTCAGAGGACTTGTTGGCCAGCTCCCGGTCGCTGTTCTTGAGGAGCTTGTCGTAGCTGCTGTTCAGCTCGTTGTAGAGGCTGCGGGTTTTGCGGTAGGCCGCGCCGGTTTCGGCCGAGTCGGTCACGAGGCGCTTTTGGGTGAGGCGCAGCTGGGCCAGTTCGTCGGAGGCTTTTTGCAGCTCGGCGGTAGCGCCGCGGTACTGGCGCTCGGCGGCGGCTTTGCCCTCAGCATCGGCTTTTTGGCGGGCGCTGAGGTCGTCGTATTTCTTGGCCGTCACGCAGCTGTTCAGCACCGGGGCGGCCAGCAGGCAAAGGCCCAACAGGGCAGGGGAGAGGGATTTCACGGAGAAGAGTGGGGTGAAGTACCGCGCCTTTCACGGCCGGACTGTCCGGCTGCGTTGGCAAGGCAAGGTAGCGCTTAACCCGCGCTCAATCCTTCGGAAACCGCTTCTGGCCTGCATTTTCGGTTTATATTTGCTTGCTTCCCACTTGGGTACGTGCCCGCCCGGCGCGGCCTGCATCCGCGCTTGCTCATGGCTGACTCCATCTCCTTAAGCCCCGAAAACGAAGCCCTGCTTTCCCACCAATGCGTGGTGAAAAAGGACTTGCTGCACGCGCCCGGCTCCGATTTTCTGGACCGCTGCTTTGTGCCCGGCAGCCGCTCGCTGCAGGTGCTGCGCAGCCTCGGGGCCATTTACGGGCACGGCCGACTGGGCGGCACCGGCTACGTCAGCATCCTGCCCGTCGACCAGGGCATCGAGCACACCGCCGGCTCCGCCTTCGGGCCCAATCCGATGTATTTCGACCCCGAAAACATCCTGCGCCTGGCCGTGGAAGGCGGCTGCAACGCCGTGGCCACCACCTTTGGCACCTTCGGCACGGTGGCCCGGAAGTATGCCCACAAAATTCCGTTCCTGGTCAAAATCAACCACAACGAACTGCTGACTTATCCCAATAAGTTCGACCAGATTATGTTCGGCTCGGTGCGGCAGGCCTGGGACCTGGGCGCTACCGCCGTAGGGGCCACCGTGTATTTTGGCTCGGCCGAAAGCAACCGCCAGATTACCGAAGTAGCTGCCGCCTTCGAGGAAGCGCACGCGCTGGGCCTGGCCACCGTGCTGTGGTGCTACACGCGCAACAATGCCTTCAAGACGGCCGATAAAGACTTCCACGTCGCCGCCGACCTCACCGGCCAGGCCAACCACCTGGGCGTGACCATGGGCGCCGACATCATCAAGCAGAAGCTGCCCGAAAACAACGGCGGCTTCTCCGCCCTGAAATTCGGCAAAACCTTTCCGGCCATGTACGACACGCTCAGCACCGACCATCCCATCGACCTGACGCGCTACCAGGTGCTGAATTGCTACGCCGGCCGCATCGGCCTCATCAACTCGGGCGGCGAAAGCCACGGCGCCACCGACCGCGAGGAAGCCATTCGCACCGCCATCATCAACAAGCGCGCCGGCGGACAGGGGCTCATATCGGGCCGCAAAGCCTTCCAGCGGCCTTTTGCGGAGGGCGTGGCGTTACTTAACGCCATTCAGGACGTATATCTCGACGGCCGCATCACCCTGGCGTAGCCCGGGTCCGATGCTCGGCGTACGCGTCGGCCGCTTTCTTTGCAAAAACAGGCGTTAGTTATGGCTTATCTTTGACGCCCTGTATTAGTCTTTGCAAGCCCGAAGCTTGCGGCTCTTCTTCCAAAAAAATATCAGCTGTCGGGCTCCGGCCCTCAGCTCCTAGCAACTAAAAAATGGCCTGGTTCAAGCGCGTAGAAAAGGGCATTGTGACCCCCACCGACCAGAAAAAAGAGACGCCCGACGGCCTCTGGTACAAGTGTCCGGAATGTAAAACGGTGGCCACCATGGCCGAGCACAAGCGCCTGCTATACGTGTGCGGCAACTGCAACCACCACGACCGCATCGACGCCGCCGACTACTTCGAATTTCTCTTCGACCAAGGCGAATTCACGGAGCTCGATGCCAATCTCACCTCCGGCGACCCGCTGCATTTCGTCGATACCAAAGAGTACCCCAAGCGCATTGTGGCCACCGAGCGCAGCACCGGCCTGAAAGACGCCGTGCGCACCGCCCACGGCCTCAGCGCCGGCCAGCCGCTGGTGGTGGCGGCCATGGATTTCAAGTTTATCGGCGGCTCGATGGGCTCGGTGGTGGGCGAGAAAATTGCCCGCGCCATCGACTTCGCCCGCCAGAACCGCACGCCGTTCCTGATGATTTCGCGCTCCGGCGGTGCCCGTATGATGGAGGCCGGCTACTCGCTCATGCAAATGGCCAAAACCTCGGCCAAGCTGGCCCTGCTAAGCGAAGCCGGCGTACCCTACGTGAGCCTGCTGACCGACCCGACCACGGGTGGCGTCACGGCCTCGTTTGCCATGCTGGGCGACTTTAACATTGCCGAGCCCGGTGCGCTTATCGGCTTTGCCGGGCCGCGCGTTATCAAGGAAACCATCGGCAAGGACCTGCCCAAGGGCTTCCAGAGCGCCGAGTTCGTGCTGGAGCATGGCTTTCTCGATTTCATCGTGGACCGCCGCGAGCTTAAGCAGCGCCTGGCCGATTTGCTGGGCATGTTGCAGCCCGCGCCGGCCGTTGCTGCCAACGCTCCTGCGCCGCGCCGTGCCACCACCAAGGCCGCCCAGCAATAAAGGGAAGGCCTTTTTCGTTTTCGGCACACTTCTTGAAAAACCCGTTTCTAGCCTAGAGACGGGTTTTTCCGTATAAGGGTCGAAAACAACTTCACCAATCCCTCATTTTCACATGAACACCTCCAAATCCCTTCTTTCTGTTCTGATGGCTTTCGTGCTGCTGTTCAGCTCCTGCGCCACTTCGCAGCAAGCCAGCACCACCCAGCCCGACCTCTCGACTAACAACGGCACCGGAGCCCGCAAAACCGGCATGAGCAAAACGGCCAAAGGTGGCCTGCTGGGTGCCGGCGGTGGTGCCGTACTGGGCGGTGTGGTAGGCGGCCTGCTGGGCGGCGGCAAGGGCACGGCCATCGGTGCTATCGTAGGTGCTGCGGCTGGTGGTACCACGGGTGCCATTATCGGTCGCAAAATGGACAAGGCCGCCGCTGAGCTGCAAACCGACATGAAAGGTGCCCGCGTAGAGCGCGTGGGCGAAGGCATCAAAATCACCTTCGATTCGGGCATTCTCTTCGACACCAACTCGGCTACCCTGCGGCCGGCTTCGGAAGCCGACATCACCAAGATGGCTGCCGTGCTCCAGAAATACCCTGATACCAACGTGCTGATTGAAGGCCACACCGACAACTCGGGTTCGGATGCCATCAACCAGCCCCTCTCGGAGCGCCGGGCCCAGTCGGTGGCTAACTCGACCATCGCCAAAGGTGTGGCTTCGAGCCGCATCACCACCCAAGGCTACGGTTCGACCCAGCCCGTGGGCGACAACACCACGCCCGAAGGCAAGCAAGCCAACCGTCGCGTAGAAGTTGCCATCTACGCCAACGAGAAGATGAAAAAGGCTGCCGAGCAAGGCCGTCTGTAATCAGAATAAGCCCGGCACTGTTTGCCGCAACTCTTTAAGAAGGCCGTCTCCACTGGGGGCGGCCTTTTTTTGTTTTTGGCCTGAAAAGCCGGGCAAGGTTTTCCGTTTTATTAGCAACCCTTCCGGTTTTATGTGCGTTGAAATCCCGTAATCCCTCCCATTAACTTTAACCTCCCGAATCATGAAATCCCTGCGCGTAATATTCGCTTTGCTTTTAATGTTCTTCGTATTAGCCGGTTCCAATGTTCAGGCTCAGACTCCTAAAAAAGGTTGGAGCAATAAGGCCAAAGGCGCGGCCATTGGTGGCGGCGCGGGTGCCGTGACTGGTGCCGTACTGGGTGGTGGCAAGGGTGCCCTGATTGGCGGTGCCGCCGGCGTAGTGGGTGGCGGCCTGATTGGCCGCAACAAGGACAAGAAAAAAGACCCGGCCCGCTACAACGCTTACCACAACAAGAAGTAATTTTGGACGCGCAACGCCGTTGCGCCAACGTGTTAAAAAAGGCCCTGCCACCCGGCGGGGCCTTTTTTTATGGCTAAACGAGCCATCCGCCGGGTTGGACGGGCCAAAAGACCTGCCGGCCTCGCAGAGTTTGGCAAGGTGGTTGCAAATGGCGTACTTGCCGGCCAATTCACGAGCTGTGCTTTCGGGCCGGCATTTCTTATCCAAACCCTTTTTCAAACATGAAATTTCTCCGTTCCTCCCTTGCGTTCCTGTTCGCCCTGCTGCTGCTGGTAAACAACTTTGCGCAAGCCCAAACTACCACTGTTTCGACGGATAAGCCGAAAGGCATGAGCAAAACCCTCAAAGGCGGCATCATTGGTGGCCTGGGTGGCGCGGTAGCCGGTGGCGTAGCTGGTCGCTTGATTGGCGGTAAGTCGGGCACGGCTAAAGGCGCCATCATTGGTGCCGTGGTAGGTGGTACCGCTGGTGCCCTCATCGGCCGCAAAATGGACAAAGCCGCAGCTGAGCTGCGCCGCGACCTCGAAGGCGCTACCGTGGAGCGTGTGGGCGAAGGCATCAAAATCACCTTCGCTTCGGGCATCCTGTTCGGCACCAACTCGTCGAGCCTGACCCCGGAAGCTGCCGGCAACATCGACCAGCTGGCCACCACGCTGAAAAAATACGCTGACACCAACGTTGTAATCGAAGGCCACACCGACAGCTCGGGTTCGGATGCCATCAACCAGCCCTTGTCGGAGCGTCGCGCTCAGGCGGTGTCGAATGAAATCCAGGGCCAGGGCGTGGATGCTGCCCGTATCACGGCCAAAGGCTACGGTTCGAGCCAGCCCGTGGGCGACAACAGCACCGCCGCTGGCAAAGCTGCTAACCGTCGCGTAGAAGTAGCCATCTTCGCCAACGAAAAAATGCAGAAGGCCGCCAAAAAAGGCCAGCTGTAAGGACCACGGATTCGACGGATTTTTCGGATTACACGGATTTTGTAGTCGATTCTTTTGAATTTTCGTTTTGAATAAAAGGCCGCCTTCGGGCGGCCTTTTTGCGTACTGGCTTTTCTGGCTGGTGTTCCGCCGCTGGGCCAGTGCGGACGGAAACCGTCCACAAAATCCGTGTAATCCAAAAAATCCGTTCAATCCGTGGTTCAGACTACCTACGCCTCGCCCGCCGCCGAAAAAGCCTGGGCCGACCACCAGATTCTCGACCATTTCTACGGCCACCTGCCGCCCGAGCCGCGCCGCACGCCCATGCGTGAGCTCATTTCCACGGTCCTGTCGCACCGTACCACCCACGCCGACGAAGAGCTGGCCTACGACCGCATGCTGGAAGCCTTCGGCGACTGGGCCGGGGTGGAGGCCGCGCCCACGCCGGAGTTGGCCCACGCCATCCGGACCACGCGCTGGCCCGATACGCAGGCGCCGCGCATTCAGGAAATTCTGCGCCGCATCCGGGCCGAAACGAGCGGGCCGTTCGACCTGGATTTTCTGGCCGACTGGCCCACCGACAAGGGCATGGCCTGGCTCACCGATATGCCCGGCATCGGCCTGAAAACGGCTTCGCTGGTGCTGCTGTTCAACTACCACAAGCCGGTGCTGCCGGTGGATACGCACGTGCACCGGGTGGCGCAGCGGGTGGGCTTTCTGGGGCCGAAGGTGTCGGTGGAGAAGGCCCATAGCGTGCTGCTGGCTTTGCTACCGGCCGATGCCGAAACGCTGTTCAACTTCCACAAGCATAACTACTGGCACGGGCAGCAGATTTGCTTTTTCCTGAAGCCCAATTGCGCCCGCTGCCCGCTTAAGGGCTTCTGCAACTACTACCAGGAGCATTTTGGGGAAGCTACGGCCGAAGCACTGGCTGCGACGCCCACGCAATGGGACCCCGTCGCCTGGGGCAAGCTGCCGCATTAGCTTTGTAGCGCGGACTTTTAGTCCGCGAGTTGAAAACTATTCAGGCGTGCGCTAGGTAGTGCGCGGTTGAATAACAGTTCATGCGCGGACTAAAAGTCCGCGCTACCGCCATGCGCCTCGTCAAGCACCCCGTTCTCTGCAATTATTACGTCACGTACCGCTGCAATGCGAAGTGCGCATTTTGCGACATCTGGGAGAAGCCCTCGCCCTACATCACGCTCGAAGACGTGGACCGCAACCTGCGCGACCTCAAGCGGCTGGGCGTGTCGGTGATTGATTTCACCGGCGGCGAGCCGCTGCTGCACCGCCAGCTGCCCGAGTTTCTGGGGCTGGCGCGGGAGCTGGGCTTCATCACTACCGTCACCACCAACGGCCTGCTCTACCCCAAAAACGCCGAGAAGCTGCGTGGCAAGGTCGACATGCTGCACTTCTCGCTCGACTCGGCCGACCGCGACACCCACGACCTGGGCCGGGGCGTGGCCTGCTATGATTTCGTGCTCGAAAGCATTCGCGTAGCCAAAGCGCTGGGCGAGCGGCCGGACATTCTCTTCACCGTCTTCCGCAAAAACCTGGCTGATTTGGAGGCCGTGTACCGCGACATCACCCAGCCCAACGGCCTCGTCCTCATCCTCAACCCTGCCTTCGAATACGGCGACGTGGAAACGGGCGAGCAGCTCACGCCCGAGGAGCTGGACTACCTCTCGGCCTTCGGCAAGCGCAAGGGCGTGTACCTGAACGAAGCCTTTATCGAGCTGCGGCGCGACGGTGGCAACCATGTGGCCGCGCCCGTGTGCCGGGCCGCCAGCACCACGCTGGTCATCTCGCCCAGCAACGAGCTGGTGCTGCCCTGCTACCACCTCGGCGAGCAGAAATTTCCCATCGACGGGAAACTATACGAGTTATATAATTCCTCCGAAACCCAGCGCCTGGCCGCCCTCGAAGGCCGCCTGCCCGCCTGCGAGGGCTGCACCATCAACTGCTACATGCAGCCCAGCTTCGCGGTCGAAACCAGTAAGTATTTCTGGCAGGCGCTGCCCAGCACGCTCAAGTATAACTGGGAAAAGGGAACCTGGAAGCGGCTGATTGGAGTGTAGAGACGCATATTTGCGTCTCGTCGTTCGCGCCGTTCAAGTATCACCCATGCGTCCTCGTTCAACGACGAGACGCAGGTATGTGTCTCTACACCTCCCAACTCCATGCCCGCCCTCATCCTCCCCGTTCACGGCATCACGCCCACCATTCCTGCCACCTGCTACGTTGCCGACAACGCCACCATCATTGGCGATGTGGTGCTGGGGAATAACTGCACCGTCTGGTTCACGGCCGTGATTCGCGGCGACGTGCATAGCATCCGCATCGGCGACGAAACCAATATTCAGGACGGCGCGGTGCTGCACTGTACTTACCAAAAAGCCCCGCTGACCATCGGCAGCCGTGTGAGCATCGGGCACCGGGCGCTGGTGCACGGCTGCACCGTGGAGGATGATGTGCTCATCGGCATGGGAGCCATCGTGATGGACCACGCCGTGGTGGGCCCCGGCTGCATCATCGCGGCCGGGGCCGTGGTGCTGGAGAATTTCGTGTGCGAGCCAGGCTTTCTCTATGCCGGGGTGCCCGCCAAAAAGATTAAACCCGTAACGGAAGCCCAGCGGGAGGGCCTGAAGCGCACCGCCGCCAATTACCAGACTTATGCTAGCTGGCTACAGAAATAAAGGAGTTTCAACCAAAAGCAAAAAGCCCGTCTGACGACTCAGACGGGCTTTTTGCTTTTGGTTGAAACCGGATTTACACCTCGTCGCTGAGCTCGCCGCGCGGGGCTTCGCGCTCGGCGGGCGTGGTCACGCGGAGCTGCACCAGCTCCACGGCGCGGCGCGAGCGTTGCAGCACCCGGAACTCGTAGGGGTCGAGCACGGCCACGTCGCCCACTTCCGGGATGCTGCCGTAGATGACGTTGAGCAGGCCGCCCACGGTTTCGTAGTCGTCGCCCTCGGGCAGGGGGTAGGGGAGGAATTCGTTGGCGTCGGGGATGGCGGTGGCGGGGTTCACGCGGTACTCGTCTTCGGCCACTTTCTCCACCACGGGCACCTCGTTGTCGTACTCGTCCTGGATTTCGCCCACCAGTTCTTCCATGATGTCCTCGATGGTGACGATGCCCGACACGCCGCCAAACTCGTCGCTCACGATGGCCATCACAATGTGCTTGCGCTGAAACTGGCGCAGCAAGCGGTTGATTTTCTTGGTTTCGGGCACGAAGTAGGGCGGGCGCATGATGCGCGCCAGCTCCACGGCCTCGCCGCGTCGGATGATGGGCAGCAGGTCCTTCACGTTGAGCACGCCCACGATGTTGTCGATGTTGCCCTCGTACACCGGCATGCGCGAAAAGCCTTCGCTGAACACGAGGTCGAGGATGGTATCGGCGGGCGCGTTCACGTCCAGGGCTGAGAGCTTGGTGCGGGGCACCATAATCTGCTTCACCATGCGGTCGTTGAACTGAAACACGTTCTCGATGAGCTCGTGCTCGGAATCCTGAATCTCGCCGCTTTCCTTGCTCTGGTCCAGCAGCAGGCGCAACTCGTCGGAGGTGTGAGCCTCGGTGCCGTGTACGTTCTGAATGCCTACCGCGCCCAGCATCAGGTTCGAGGCTTTAGAGAGGAACCAGGTGAGGGGCCGGGTAATGAAGTAGAAGCCGCGCAACGGCAGCACGAGGGCCAGGCTCACCGCTTCGGGCCGCTGAATGGCCAGCGCCTTCGGAAACAGCTCGCCGAACAGCACGTGCATAAACGTCAGCACAATCAGCCCCATACCCACGGCCAGGCTGTGCGCCGTGAGGGCCGAAATGGGCAGCCCCAGGCGCGGCAGAAACCCCAGAAAAATCTCGGTGAACAGCTCTTCGCCCACCGCACCCAGGAGCAGCGAGGCAATGGTAACGCCCAATTGCGTGGCCGAAAGGTAGTCGTAGAGCCGGTGCAGCACACCCAGAGCCTGGCCGGCCAGCCGGCTGCCCTCCTTGGCTTTAATCTCGAGCTGTGAGAGGCGCACGCGAATCAGCGAGAATTCGGCGGCCACGAAAAATCCGTTTACTAAGACGAGTAAGACGGTCAGAAGTATTTGTAAACCCATGTCGGCGGCCCCCGCGACGCGTTCGGTCTGAGGGCCTTTGTAGCCCAAAAGTACGCAGTTTGGCGCAGGTGGTTGGCGTGCTGAACTTTTAACTCACCGGTTTGTCATGTAGCACAACCTAATTTTGGGGCCCGAACCGGGTGTAAGCTCTGGCTGGTTGCGGCGACTACCCGTGGCCCCCAACCGGGGCAATTGCAACGAGAGCCCGCCTTTTCCGGTTAAGTGGAAGCCAGGCGTGGCCAACGACAACGCGTCATTCAATTACCCATGAAGAATTTTCGGATACTGACTGCGGTGCTGCTCTGGCTGGGCCTGATGGGGCCGGCCACCGCCCAGATTCTCACGCCCACCCACCTGAGCACCGCCCTGAGCAAGCCCACCGCCAAAGTGGGCGAGGAGGTCGAGCTCATCATCAACGCCCGCATCGACGACAAGTGGCACCTCTACGCCTCCGATTTCAGCGACGAAGTCGGCCCGGTGGTATTCACGCTCAAGTTCAAGCCCAGCCCGGCCTATGAGGTGGTGGGCAAGCTACAAGCCGTCAAGTCGCACCACGAGCAGGACGAGGTGTTCAAGGGCGAAGTGGCCTTTTGGGAAAAAACCGGCCAGATGCGCCAGCGCATCAAAGTCCTGCAGCCCGGCCCGCTCACCGTCTCGGCCGATGCCGACTACCAAAGCTGCACCAGCGTGGACGGCAAATGCGTGCCCGGCAGCGAAACCCTGAAATTCGGCCCATTGACCGTGACCGGTGCCGCCGCGCCCGCCAAAGCCACCGGCGCCGTGACGCCCGCTACTCTTCCTGCTAAAACGGAAGTAGCTGCTGCGCCTGCCGCCACGCCGGCCCCGGCCCGCGACACGGCTGCTGCTCAGGTAGCCGCTACGCCCGCGCCCGCCCAGCCCGCCGCCAGCGCCTCAGCTGAAAATAAAGCCGCCCCTGCGCCCGCCGTGGCTGATGTTGCGCTCAACGCCGACCCCGTGAACAAGGCCGGCGGCCTGTGGGCTTTCGCGCTGCTGGCCTTCACCTTTGGCCTCGCCGCGCTCATCACGCCCTGCGTGTTCCCGATGGTGCCGATGACGGTTTCGCTCTTCACCAGCGGCAACGACAGCCGCCAGCGCGGCATCTTCAAGGCCCTCGTTTACGGGGCCAGCATTATTGGCATTTACGTATTGATGGGCGTGCTCGTATCGGTACTGCTGGGCGAGGACGGGCCGAATCTCATTGCCACGCACTGGATTCCGAACCTGATTTTCTTCGTGGTTTTCGTGGTCTTCGGCCTCTCGTTTCTGGGCTTGTTTGAAATCACGCT
Source organism: Hymenobacter ruber (assembly GCF_054783255.1). NCBI lineage: Bacteria > Pseudomonadati > Bacteroidota > Cytophagia > Cytophagales > Hymenobacteraceae > Hymenobacter > Hymenobacter ruber. Next base: position 471,082 of record NZ_BAAGQX010000002.1, on the reverse strand, counting down.
GCCGCACCAGATTGTGAATACCGTGGATGCACAGGCCGATAAGGGAGGCTGGGCTGGCATCTTTTTCATGGCCCTCACGCTGGTGGTAGTGTCGTTTTCGTGCACCGCGCCCATAGTGGGCAGCATTCTGAGCATGGCCGCCCGGGGCGAGCGGATTACGCCCATTGTGGGCATGCTGGGCTTCTCGCTGGCGTTTGCGCTGCCGTTCACGCTGTTTGCCATCTTCCCCTCGTGGCTGAAAAGTCTGCCCCGCTCCGGCGGCTGGTTGAACACGGTGAAAGTCGTGCTCGGCTTCATTGAGCTGATGCTGGCCCTCAAATTCCTGAGCACTGCCGACCTGGCTTACCACTGGCACCTGCTCAACCGCGACGTGTACATTGTGCTCTGGATTGTGCTTTCGGCGCTGCTGGGCTTCTACCTGCTGGGCAAGTTCCGCCTCTCGCACGACTCGCCAATTGACCACCTCAGCGTGGGCCGCCTGCTGATGGCCGTGCTGGCCTTCGCCTTCACCGTGTACCTGGTGCCGGGCCTGTTTGGCGCGCCGCTGCCGCTGCTGGCCGGCTACCTGCCACCCCAGAGCAAGCACGATTTCTCGCTGGCCTCGGCCGAGAGCAACTCCGCGCCCGCCGTCGCCACCGGCGCCGCTGTCGCTCAGGAAGCTCCCCGTTTCGGCGATTTCCTGGAACTGCCCCACAACCTCAACGGCTACTTCGACCTGGAGCAGGCCAAGCGCGTGGCCCGGCTGCAGCACAAGCCCATTTTTGTTGACTTCACCGGCCACGCCTGCGTGAACTGCCGCAAGATGGAAGCAACAGTGTGGAGCGACCCGCAGGTGCTCACTCAGCTCCGCAACGACTACGTGGTGGTGGCCCTGTACGTGGACGATAAAACCGAACTGCCTCAGAACGAGTGGTACACCTCCACCCACGACAAACAGCTGAAAACCACCCTCGGTAAGCAGAATGCTGACCTGCAGATAACGCGCTACGGCATCAACGCGCAGCCATATTATGTAATTCTTGATGCCGACGATGCAACCAATAAGCCCTTGGTGACGCCTATTGCCTATGAGCCCGACGTGGCGCAATTCAGCACCTTTTTGCAAGCGGGCTCCAAGCAGTTCCGCAATCAGCGCGGCCCCGTGGCGGCCCGCTGAAAATCAGTTGACTAGGTTCGTGGCGGTAGTAGAAACCAACCCCAAACGATTTAAAGCACGAAGAGGCGGCCCCCACCCAGAGGCCGCCTCTTACAAGTGTGAGGAGCGCACCCACCCAGATGCGCGGCCTCGTTTTCCCCTCTTCTCCTCCGTATCCAACCACGAGCGTAACAAAAGGAAGTATCCTTTTGTGAAGAACTTAGCGCGTAACATTGCCGAGGTATCGGCCCTGCTCCAAACGCTGTCAGGTTCCTTCTTAGCACCGTGGCCTTCTGCCTAGGATTGTAACAAATGTAAGATGTCTGGTTAGATGATGCAAATAATTCTTTCATTTAACGGGAACTTTGCAATAAATTTAATTTTTAGCGTTTAATTCAACACACTCTCTAATTCCTTTCCGCAAAAAATGGCCAGAAATTACGAACTTGATGACACCGACCGGAATATTCTGAACTTATTGATTCAGGATGCGAAGATGCCGTACACCGAAATCGCCCGAAAAGTCAACGTTTCGGGCGGCACCGTGCACGTGCGAATGGCCCGGCTGGAGGAGCTTGGCATTGTGCAGGGCGCAACCCTGCGCATCGATTACCAAAAGCTGGGCTACGGCGTAAGTGCCTTCCTGGGCATCTACCTGCTGAAAAGCTCGGTGTACACCAGCGTGGTGCAACAGCTGCGCGAAATACCGGAGGTGGTGAGCATTAACTTCACCACCGGCGCGTATGGCGTATTTGCCCGCTTGGTGTGCCGCGACACGCAGCACCTGCGCGACGTGCTCCACGACCGTATTCAGCCGATTGACGGCATCGAGCGCACCGAAACCCTCATTTCGCTGGAAGAAGTAGTAAACCGGCCCACGCAGCTCACGTAGCTGCACCGGCTGGTTGCGAAAAGGCCACCAGCGCCGCACCAAATACCTGTTTGGTGCGGCGCTGGTGGCCGTTTATGTGTCGGAGAATTTACTCGGAAGGGGGCGTTGGCTTTTCAGGAGAGGCGGGTGCCACGGTCGGAGCCGGGGCGGGGTTGCCCAACTGTGCCGTTTGCTGCTGGGCCAATAGGCCGATGAGTGCCTCCACGAGGCCGCCGCCCGCGCTGGTACCACCGCCGTTGGCCTGCACTTCGGGCACAATTTTCACCTGCCGGTCGCCGATAATCTGCATCAGCTGCAGGCCGGTGAACTCGCGGGTGCCGAGGCTTTCGACCCCCACGCGGTAGGCTTCGGCCTTGGCATTGCCGATGGCGCGGATGGCCTCGGCCTCGCCCACGCCGCGCAGGCGGGTGGCTTCGGAGTCGGCAATGGCGCGGAGGCGGGTGCTTTCGGCCTCGCCGCCGGCGCGCAGTTTGGCAGCTTCGGCTTCGCCGCGCACTTTTTTCACCTGGGCGTTGGCGTTGAGCTCGGCAATGTTTACGCCTTGCTCACTCTGGACGAGGGAGTTTTGGATGTCGGCGATGCTGGTTTCGCGCACCAGGGCCTGACGCTGGGTTTGGGCGGCCTGCTGCACTTCGTAGGTTTTGCGCTGCTCCTCGGCCAGTTTGCGGTCGGTTTGGGTGGTCATGAGCTGGGCGGGCGGCGCAATGTCGCCGATGAGCGTATCGACGGCCTGCACGTTGTAGTCGAGCAGCGCGGTGCGGATGAAAGCCGACGCTTCGCGCTGCCGCTCGGCGCGGTTGGTGAGGTAGTCGAGCACGGTGAATTCCTGGCTGGAATTGCGGAAGTAGTTGCCCACGATGGGCTCTAATACGTGGTCGACCAGGTTTTTCATCGAGCCCACGCGGGAGATGACGCGGGGCGCATCCAGTGCGGCGACGTGGATAATCTGGGCCACGTCGAGGTTGAAAGAGAAGCCGTCGCGCGAGCGCACCGTGATGCTGCTCAGGTGGTCGTCGTAGTGGTGGGCTTCGGTGCGCACGGCCCAGTTGAGCACAATGTTAGTGGTCGGAATCAGCTCTACCTTCATAATGTGGGTGTTGAGGGGTTGGCGGCCGGGGTAAAGCGGCGTGGCCCAGATGCCCTTGTGTCCCACCTCAACGAGGTTGCCGTGGGTAAAATCGGCCCCGCTGACGTCGATGGCCGGCTTACCCACGAAGGAAATGACCACGCCGACGTGGCCGATGGGAATTTCCGTCATGGGTACCTGCTCGACGCGGGCAAACCAGGGGTTCAGGTTCCAGGAGCCGGAGAGCAGAATTTGCTCCTGTAGGCCGCGGCTGCCGCCGGCCGCCAGGAAGGACTGGGCATCCTGAAAGTTGTTGTGATTGGGGATAACCGGGCCGGCAATTTCGCCGGGCGTGATGGGGACGCCGTCGAGCGTGGTGACGATGCCCACCGCATCGGGAGCCACGCGGTAGATGAACAGCTCTTCAGGCCGCATGCCCATGGTGGCCGCGTTGCGCTGGGTGATGACCGTGAACAGGGCCGTGTTGATGCGGTAGGTGCCAGCCGTGAGCATGCCGATTTGCCGGCCCTTCTCGCCGCCCTTGGTGAGGAAGGCGCGGGCATCCTGGTAGTTGTCGCAGTCGACTTCGCGGGCCAGAATGTGGCTGGGCGGGATGGGCTCGCCGCCGTTGGCCACTACGAGGCCGATTTCGCCCTGCGGCACAATCACCACAAAATCTTTGGTGACCGAATACTGCCAAGGCCACAGGAAGAAGTGCCAGCCGGGCGCCAGCGTGTCGGCCTGGAAGCCGGCCTCGCCCTCCAAAGCCACGAGGCGGCCCGGGGCCAGGTTGCGGCGCGAGAATTTCTTAGCCACGATGCCCACCTGCAATTCGCCGATAACGACGATGCCGAGCAGGGATTTGGCCAGCAGCAGCACGAACAGCAGCGCCGCCAGCACACCCAGAAAGCCGTAGAAAATGGAAACAGTAAGGGCTAGAAGCATACAGAAAGGGGAAGGAAGCAAAAAAGGAATGGTGGCAACTGAATCGGCGGGCAGACTTTGTTATTACAGCCGCCGATAAATTATTCGTTTGGATTATTTGCGGAAAGGTAGCGGGTTGGCATGCATATCACCCGCAGCCCGAAACTGCCGTAATTTTGCGCCGTGTCCACGACCCCTGCCCCGCCCGCCACGCTGCTCATCCAAACCGCCTTCATCGGCGACGTAATTCTGATGACGGCGCTGCTGGAATACCTGCACCAGACCGAGCCCGCCACACCCGTCGATGTGCTGGTGCGGCGTGGCAACGAAGGCCTGCTGGCCGGCCATCCGCACGTGCGCAACGTGCTGGTTTGGGACAAGAAGCACCGCAAATACGCCGCGCTGTGGGACTTGCTGGGCCAGATTCGGGCCGCGCAGTATGGCCGCGTAGTGACCTTGCAGCGCTTCGCCAGCACGGGCTTTCTCACCGCATTTTCAAAAGCCCGGGAGCGCATCGGCTTCGCCAAAAACCCGCTGAGCCGCTTCTTCACACGTCGCGTACCGCACCAGATTGGCGACGGTACGCACGAAGTGACGCGCAACCTGCGCCTGCTCACCGATGCCGTGCCCACGCCGTTGGTGCCGCCCCGGCTATATCCCTCGGCGGCGGATGAAGCGGCGGTTGCGCATTATGCCACGGCCGGCCCCTACATCTGCTTGGCCCCGACTTCGGTTTGGTTTACGAAGCAATACCCGGAAGCCAAGTGGCTGGAATTATTGTCCACCCTGCCCCAGAATGTGCGGGTGTACTTGCTGGGCGGCCCGCCCGACGTGGCCGCCTGCGAACGGCTGGCGGCCGCCAGCGGCCGCGCCAACGTGACCAGCATTGCTAGTAAAATCGGCCTACTGGCTTCGGCCGCCCTCATGCGCGGGGCATTGATGAATTACGTGAACGACTCGGCGCCCATGCACCTGTGCTCGGCTGTGGGCGCGCCGGTTACGGCGGTTTTTTGCAGCACCGTGCCGGCGTTTGGGTTTGGGCCGTTGTCGCCAGCTTCTTTCGTTGTGGAGACTAAGGAGAAACTGGCCTGCCGGCCGTGTGGGCTGCACGGGCACGCGGCCTGCCCGTTGGGGCACTTTCGCTGCGCCTACAGCATTGAGGTGGAACAACTACTGGCCACCTTGCCGGTTGATGTAGCGCGGACTTTGTAGTCCGCGCCGCCCGGCCGTCTTCAACGACATCGTTCTGGAACGCGGACTACAAAGTCCGCGCTACGGTACCTTTGCTTTACTTATGCTCGATTATCACATTCACGAATATCCCAATGGTATCCGCCTCTTACACAAGCAGGTACTGCATACTAAAATAGCGCATTGCGGGTTTTTGCTCGACATCGGTTCGCGCGATGAGGCGCCGCACCAGCAGGGCCTGGCCCACTTCTGGGAGCACATGGCCTTCAAAGGCACCGAAAAACGCAAGTCGTTCCACATCCTCAATCGCCTCGAAACCGTGGGCGGCGAGCTGAATGCTTACACCACCAAGGAAAAAATCTGTTTTTACGCTTCGCTGCTGAGTACGCACTTCGAGCGGGCATTTGAGCTGCTGACCGATTTGACGTTCAACTCTGTGTTTCCCGGCCGCGAGGTGGAGAAGGAGCGGGGCGTTATTCTGGAGGAAATGAGCATGTACCAGGATGCCCCGGAAGATGCCATCATCGACGATTTTGATACCGTTGTGTTTGGCGACCACCCGCTGGGCGTGAACATTCTGGGCACCCGCGAGAGCGTGAGCCGTTTCCAGACGGCTGATTTCCATGCCTTTCTGCAGGAGCAGATGCGGACTGACCGGCTGGTCTTCAGCTCGGTGAGCAACCTGCCGTTTGAGGCGGTGAAAAAGCTGGCCGATAAATTCCTGGCCCCGCTGCCAGCCCGGCTGGGCCCGCGCACGCGCCGCCCGGTAGGCAGCTACGAGCGCAAAACGCAGACCGAAACCCGGCCCATCTCGCAGGCGCATTGCCTGGTAGGCGGCCCGGCGTATTCGCTGAACGATGCCCGCCGCATCCCGTTTTTCATGCTGAACAACATCCTGGGCGGTCCGGGCATGAACTCGCGTCTCAACCTGGCCGTGCGCGAGAAATACGGCCTTGTGTACACCATCGACAGCACGTATTCGCCCTACACCGATACCGGCTTGTTCGGCATCTACTTCGGCACCGAGGGCAAGCAGGTGAAGCGCACGCTGGGCCTGGTACAGAAGGAGCTGAAGCTGCTACGCGAAAAAGAGCTGACTACTAATCAACTCCACACGGCCAAGCATCAGCTCATGGGCCAGCTGGCTATGAGCGAGGAAAGCAACGGCGGCCTGATGCAGCTCCTCGGCAAAAGCACCCTGGACCTGGGCCGCGTGGAGCCGCTGAGCGAGATTTTCCAGAAAATCGAGAAGATTTCGGCCGCCGAACTGCGCGATATGGCCAACGAAGTGCTGACCGAGGAGCATCTGAGTGTGCTGCAATACGTGCCGGAAGGGAAATAATGGCGCAGCCCGTTTTTGGTCATGTGGGCAGCTACCGGCCGGGCGACACGTTCCGCAACCGCATCGAGCTGTCCTTAACCGGCGTGCATCGGCCGCGCCGGGCGGGCGTGTGCGGCACCCCGGTACTGGGCGCGGAAAGCATCGTGCTGGCCGGCCAGTACGAGGAAGACGACTTCAGCGAAGACGAAATCCGCTATTCCGGCAACGGCGGCCGCGACCCCAAAACCGGCCATCAAATCAGTGACCAGGTAGCCACCACCGGCATCCTGGCATTACTGAAAAGCGTGGAAACCGGCCTGCCGGTGCGGGTGATGCGCAAAGTGCCGGCCGAAGATGGCGGGCCTGAGGTGTACCGCTACGAGGGCTTATACCGAGTGGTGGGCTCCAGCTACGGGCCTGGTAAATCAGGCTTTCAGGTTTTCGTATTCCGGCTGCGGCCATTAATTATGGAGTAGAGTTGCAACATTTTGCGGCTCGTCGCTGAACGACCGGGACCTCACAAACCGCGCGAATTGAACAACATCAGCAACGACGAGCCGCAAAATATTGCGGCTCTACCCGTTAATACCAATGCATAACGACCCCACCGACCTCTACGCCGAGCAGCATACTGCGCCCGAGCCGCCGCTCCTCGCCCAGCTCACCCGCGAAACCCACTTGCAGCTCCTGATGCCGCGCATGAGCAGCGGCCCGCTGCAGGGCCGGCTACTGAGCATGCTCAGCCACCTGGCCCGCCCGCGCCGCATCCTCGAAATCGGGACGTTTTGCGGGTATGCCACCCTGTGCCTGGCTGAAGGCCTGGCCGATAACGGCCTGCTGCACACCATCGAAATTGACCCCGAAAAGGAGGCGCGCATCCGGCGCTACGTGGCGGCGGCCGGCCACACGGAGCAGGTGCGGCTGCACATCGGCGCGGCGCTCGACGTTTTGCCGGGCCTGGTCGATGAACTGTGGGATTTGGTCTTTATTGACGCCGACAAGCGGAATAACGACGCGTATTTTGAAGCGGTGATTGACCAGGTGCGGCCCGGCGGGCTGCTCATCGTTGATAATGTGCTGTGGGGCGGCAAGGTGCTGCCCGCGCACGAATTGAAATCGGGTGACAAAGACACGCCCTTGGTACGGGCTTTCAATGACAAAATGGCTCGGGACGCGCGGGTAGAGCCGGTTTTTCTGCCCCTGCGCGATGGCCTGCTGCTGCTGCGCAAGAAGTGACGGCGGCCGGCCCCGGCCAACCTTCGACCCTGGAATACCGTCAGACACCTCTACAGTAATTCAACCAAGTCTATGCGGTATTTTTCGGTCTTCTTTTTCCTGCTGATTGGGTTGCAGGCGGCTCGGGCGCAGGCCCCCACCACCGTGAGCGGGCGCGTGACGGACGGCAAGGACCAATCGGCCCTCATCGGGGCCAACGTGCTGTTGATTCACCTGCCCGACTCGGCCAAAAGCGGCGCAGCGGCCGATGCCGACGGCCGGTTTCAGTTCGATAACGTGGCCGCCGGGCGCTATGTGATTGATGCTTCCTTTGTGGGTTACCAGAAAATCCGTCAGAATGTGACCGTGGCGGGTGCGCCCGTGCAGCTGGGCACGCTGGCGCTGCAAGCCGGCGGCGTGCAGCTGAAAGGCGTGGTGGTGACGGGGGCCGCCGCGCAATCGGTGCAGAAGGGCGACACCACGCAGTTCAATGCCAAAGCTTTCAAAACCAACCCCGACGCCACCACCGGCGACCTCATCGACAAGCTGCCCGGCGTGAGCCGCGGCACCGATGGCAAGGTGCAGGCCCAGGGCGAAAACGTGCAGCAGGTACTAGTTGACGGCAAACCCTTCTTCGGTAACGACCCGGATGCGGTGCTCAAAAACCTGCCCGCCGAAATGGTGGACAAGATTGAGGTATTTGACCAGCGCAGCGAGCAGAGCCGCTTTTCGGGCTTCGACGACGGCAACACGACCAAGACCATCAACATCGTGACCAAGGTGGAGTTCCGCAACGGCACCTTTGGGCGGGTGGTGGCCGGCGCGGGGCCGGACCGCTACAAGGCGAGCGGCAACGTGAACAAGTTCAATGGCAATGAGCGGATGTCGGTGCTGGCCCAGAGCAACAACGTGAACGAGCAGAACTTCGGCACCGAGGATTTGCTGGGCGTGGTGGGCAACTCGAACCAGGGCGGCGGTGGGCGCGGCGGCCAGCGCGGCGGTGGGGGAGGCGGTGGCGGCCAGGGCAACGGCGGCAACGCCGGCGACTTCCTGGTGAACCAGAGCGGCGGCATCACCAAAACCAACGCCGTGGGCCTGAACTACTCAAATTCGTGGAACAAAAAGACGGACCTCTCGGCCAGCTATTTCTTTAATAGGGCTGATAATACGTTGAACAGCAATACTAACCGGCAATACGTGCTGCCGGCTGGTACCACTTATACCCAGAATGCCACTACGGGCAGCATCAACACCAACCAGCGTTTCAATATGCGGTTGGAGCACAAGATTGACTCGGCTAATTCCATCCTGTTCCGTCCGCGTTTCAGCTACCAACTGAACGACGCCAACAGCACCGTGGACGGCCTCACGCGCCGCGCCGACACGACGCAAAGCAAAATCAACAGCCTCTACGGCTCCAACAACAAGGGCCTGAACACCGGTGGCGACCTGCTGCTGCGCCACCGCTTCGCCAAAGCCGGCCGCACGGCCAGCCTCAGCATCGGGGGTACCTACACGCAGCGCAACAGCAACACCACGCTGCAAACCACCGATACCGGTTCGCGCCTCAACAACCTCAACCAAGCCAGCGACCTCACGCAGCACGGCGGCAGCATCAACGCTAACCTTTCACTGACGGAAGCCCTGACCAAGCAGGATGTGTTGCAAGGGAATTACGCCATCAACTACGCGCCCAACAACTCCAGCAAATACACCTACGACATCCTCACCGGCGACACGCGCCAGCAGAACGATGGCCTGAGCAACGTGTTTCAGAACTACTACCTGACGCAGTCGGGTGGGCTTACCTACCGGCACATCACGCCCAAGTACCAGGCTAGCCTTGGGCTGGCCGGGCAGTATTCGGAGCTGTACAGCGACGCGCAGTTTCCACGCCCCAGCATCGGGCGCTACTACTTCGTGAACGTGCTGCCCAACGCCATGCTCAACTACCGCTTCACGAAGCAGAAGAACCTGCGCCTGATGTACCGTACCAACACCAACGCGCCCAGTGTGAGCCAGTTGCAGGCCGTGGTGAACAACTCCAACCCCCTGCAGCTCACCATCGGCAACCCCACGCTGCGCCAGGAATTTCAGCACTCGGTCAATATCCGCTACTCGGCCTCGAACCCTGAGGTGTCGAGCAACTTTTTCGCGCTGCTGTCGGGCGCTTACACCCAGAACCCGATTTCCAACCGCACCATCGTGGCCGCCCGCGACACCATTGTGACGCCCGAGGGCGCGCCCGCCGTGCGCCTGCCCGCCGGCGGCCAGCTCATCCAGCCCACCAACCTCAGCCAGCAGTACACGGTGCGCTCGCTGGTGAGCTACGGCCAGCCCATCAAGGCCATCAAAACCAACGTGAACCTGAGCGCCAACGCCGGCTTCACTCAAACCCCGGGCCTGGTAAACGGCGGCCTGAACTACGCCCGCGTGCCCACCTTTGGGGCCGGCCTCACGCTGAGCTCCAACATCAGCGCCAACCTCGATTTCACGGCCTCGACCACGTCGAACAAGAACTTCGTTATCAACACGCTCCAGACGCGGCTCAACACCAACTACTTTTCGCAAGTGTCGCGCTTCCGCCTGAACTGGATTGTGGGCCCCGGCATCAACATTGCCACCGACCTGCTGCATCAGGCCTATTCGGGCCTCTCAGCCGGCTACAACCAACAGTACCTGCTCTGGAACGCCAGCATTGGCAAGAAGCTGTTCCCCGGCCAGCGCGGCGAAATCCGTGTGTACGCCTTCGATTTGCTGGGCCAGAACCGCAGCATCCAGCGCAACGTGACCGACGCCTACTACGAGGACGTGCAAACCACCATCCTCCAGCGCTACGTCATGCTCATGTTTACCTATAACATCCGCAGCGGCAATGTGATAGCACCCACACAAGGCGAGGGTGGCGGGCGCGGCGAAGGCCGGGGTTTTGGCCGCCCGGATGGCAGCGGTGGTCGGCCCGATGGGGGCGGCGGCCCACCGCCCGGCGGTGGGGGAGGCCCACAGTAAGCGGGTTATTTTTTGAAGGGTTCAGATAGCCAAAGCGTCTGTCATCCTGAGCGCAGCGAAGGACCTTATCACGCCAGAACAGCTATTGTTTGAGCGTGATAAGGTCCTTCGCTGCGCTCAGGATGACAGACGCTTTAAGCAGCTTCACTCAATTCAAAAGCGCTTTCTCGTAGTTTTTACCACGGGCTGATGCCCGTCTCCGGCGCATTGTCATCGCTGAAAAACTGGCTGGTGGGGCCATCCGGGCCCAGCACGGCGGCTTTCACGACGCGGGCGGCGGCATCGGCCACGTTGCCGGGGCCGCTGTGGTGGTTGAAATCGGTGGCGGTGTAGCCCGGGTCCACGGCATTCACTTTGAAGGGCGTGTCGCGCAGTTCATAAGCCAGCATGATGGTGTAGGCATTCAGGGCAGCTTTGGATGGCTGGTAGGCGGCCCCTTTCACGGCGTAGTATTTCCACGACGGGTCGTTGTGCAGCGTGAGGGAGCCCAGGCCCGAGGTCACGTTTACGATGCGCGGCGCGGGCGACTGCCGCAGCAGGTCGAGAAAGGCCTGCGTCACGGCAATTACGCCGAATACATTCGTTTCGAACACCTCCTTAATCATGCTGATGTCGCTGCTAACGGCCGGCTGTGACATGCCGCCCAGAATGCCCGCGTTGTTGATGAGTACGTCGAGGATGGGCGTTTTCTGGCCCACTGTTGCGCGGGCGGCTTTGATGGAAATGCTGTCGGTGACGTCGATTTGCAGAGGTTCGACCTGGGCGAAGCCTTCGGCCTTTAGCTGGTCGACAGCTTGCTGGCCTTTGTCAAGGTCGCGGCTGCCGAGGTACACATAGTAGCCCTGCTGCAAGAGCTGCCGAGCGGTTTCAAAGCCAATGCTTTTGTTGGCCCCGGTAATGAGTGCGGTTTTCATGGTCAATGATTTCCAGTTGATTAACAGCACAAAATTATTGGGCCCGATTGGCGAGGCTGGCACCCATTCCGCGGTATTACTGGTACATTTTACGGATGGTGGCGCGGTACTCAGCCGGCGTGGCGCCGGTTTCGCGCTTGAAAAAGCGGTTGAAGTAAGACGCATCCGAAAAGCCGAGGTCAAACGCAATTTCCTTGAGCGAATGCTGGGTGTAGAAAAGCAGCCGCCGGGCTTCGAGCACCAGCCGTTCGTGCACGTGCTTGATAGCAGGCTTACCACTCTGCGCTTTCACCACCTCGCTCAGGTGGCCGGCTGAAATATGGAGTTGGGCCGCATACGCGCCTACCTCATGCAGCTCGCGGTAGTTGGTCTCGATTCGGGCCTGGAAAGTCCGCAGCAGTTGCTGGTCGGCCGACAGCTCTTCGTCCGTAAACTGCTCCCTGTACAAGCGGCTCAGATGCGTGAGTAGCACCGTGAGGTAGGCGCTCAGCATGCGGTGCTGCCACTCGCCGGGGCGGGCGTACTCGGCTTCCAGCTTCGCCAGCATTTCCTCCACAAAAGTGCCGTCGGCTTCGGTTAGCAGCAGTTCGTGCCCGTTGTAGGGGTTCTGAATGAGCGGCAGTTCGCGCAGCGCCGCGTTTTGCTGCAAGGCCAGAAACTCCTTCGTAAACGTGAGGCGCGTGCCCCAAAAGGGCGTGGGGGCCTCTTTTACCAGCACCTGGTTAGGGGTGGAGAAGTACAGCGTGTTGTCTTTCCGGTCGTAGGACTTCATGTCCACCCAATGTCGGCCGCGGTTGTGCTTCACAAATACCAGCAGATAATAGGCCTTGCGGTGCGGGATGAGCAGGTTTTCCTCATAAGTCAACTCGCCCTCCGAGCGCAGCAGGGTGAATAGTTTGCTGCCGGTTACTTCGTCCCGCTCGAATGGGTAAATCGGGACGGGCTGCTGGCTGCTGAGGGTTTGCATAGGCTGAAACAGTTTTTTCGCTGCTACAACTACGGCGCTGGTGCAGAGTTTGCCGCCCAATGGCCTGCGGCGGGCCTCTCGGTTAGTGTCAGGCTGAATTTCCCCCGAAAATCAGGTTCTTTGTAGCTTCCGGGTCGAATGCTGCTGCGGTTGCCGCTGCCGACCGGGGATTATTTATGCGAAATTCGATTCTGCTGCTGGGGGTAATAATGGCGTTTACGGGCACACTGGCCGCGCAGCCGCTGGCGCCGCGCCCGCACCCCGACGTGCCCGCCGCCATGGACGTGGCCGGCATTCACCTCGTTCTTAGCGAAGAAGCCCAGCGCCTCGTGCAGCAAAAAGCCGACGGCCTGTGCCGCCACCAGCCCTCGTTTCAGGCCCGGGTCGATTTGGCCGATGCCTCGTTTCCCATCATCGACCGGGTGCTGAAGGAGGAAGGAGTGCCGCTCGATTTCCGCTACCTCGCCCTGCAGGAAAGCGCCCTGCTGGGCAATGCGCGCAGCAACCACGAGGCCGTGGGCTACTGGCAGCTCAAGCAGGAAACAGCCACCGGCCTGGGCCTCACCGTGAACAGCGCCGTGGACGAACGCCAGCACCTCACCACCAGCACCCGCGCCGCCGCCCGCTACCTCACCCGCAGCAACACCAACCTGCACAACTGGCTCAACGCACTGCTGAGCTACTACACCGGCCCGGCCGGCGTGAAACCCTACACCCTGCCCACCGATTTCGACGCCACCGAAATGGCCATCACCGAGGCCACGTCGCCCTACGTGCTGATGTTCCTGGCCCAGAAAGTGGCCTTCGAACCCGCCTGCGGCCTCAACCCCAAGCCGAAGCTGCTGCTCCAGGAGTTTCCCGCTGTGGCCGGCCAGAGCCTTTACGACCAGGCCCTCACGCTGCACGTCGATTCGGCCGCGCTGGCCACCCACAACCACTGGCTGCTGGCCGCCGCCGTGCCTTCTGATAAAGCCTACACGCTCATCGTGCCAGTGGGCGACATCACCCAGGCCGCCGGCATCGTGGCCAACCAGCGCCTGCAAAGCCGCGGCCAGCTCCTGAACGCGCCCATTGTGGCCGCCAATACCGCCGAAGTACGTCTCAACAACCTGCGCGCCCTCATTGCCCTGCCCGGCGAAACCATGGCCGACCTGGCCAAACGGGGCCATCAGCGTCTGGGCGAATTTCTCAAGCACAACGAATTGTCGGCCTTCGACCAAGTCGTGACCGGCCGGCCGTATTTCCTGGAGAAAAAGCGCGACGTGGCCGCCGTGGAATACCACGTTCTGCAGCCCGGCGAGCGGATTTTCGACGTGGCCCAGAAGTACGGCATCCGCCAGAAGGCCATTTACAGCAAAAACCGCATGGCCCGCGTCGAGGAGCTGCGGCCCGGCCGGGTGCTGTGGCTTCAGCACACCCGTCCCCGCGAAACGGCCATCGAATACCGCACCCAGCCCGAAGGCGCAGCTCTGGAACGCCCCAGCGTAGCCACCACGGCCGCCGAAACCGAAACGGATAACCTCGTCGACAAGGCCAATGAAGCCGTGGCCGCCCGCCGCACCGAATCGGGCAATGACGGCAAAGTCAAGGTTAAAATCAAAGTCAAAAGCGACACCGGCAAAACCAAGCGCGTGAGCACGGAAAGCACCGATGGCTGGGGCGAAGCCTTGGAAACGGCCACCACAACGGCCGCTACGGTGCCGGCTGCAGCGCCCGCGCCGGTAGCCCCAGCGGCCGTTGCGCCAGCCCCGGCTCCCGTTCGCACCGCACCAACGCCGGCCCGACCGGCTCCGGTAGCTGCTCCCACGCAGCCGTCTTTCGCCAAAAGAACCTATCTGCCGCCGCCCGCCGCTGCCCCGGCCCCCGCGCCCCTGACCGATGAGCCGCGCCAGCCCGACTCGACCGTGGCGGTACCTGCGGTTAGCCGCCCGGCGGTGGTTGCCAAGCCAGTAAACGCACCCACAGCGCCGGTATATGTGCCAAAGCCGGCTCCGGCGAAAGTGGCTGCGCCCGCTGTTTCTGCTCCGGTTGTCGTTGTGCCAAAACCAGAAGCTGCTGCGATGCCTACCGCTGCTGCGGCCACGCCAAAGCCCGCCACTGCAGCCGTGCGCGCCATTCCCGCTGATGCGACCCACCGCGTGGAAGCCCGCGAAACAGTTTATTCCGTGGGCCGGCTCTATAATATTTCACCAGCTACGTTGATTGCCATCAATCAGCTTGCCCCGCCTTATGGCTTGGTAACGGGCCAGGTGCTGACGTTGAAAGCTGCCGAACAACAGCCCGCGCCAGCCGCTAAAGTTGCGCCAAAACCTGCTCCGGCTACCACGCCCGCGCCGGTACCGGCCGCCCACAATTCCGGGCAAATAAATCCGGCGCTACTGTACGTGCCCAAAGTACCCAAAAAAGGTGTCCCAGCAACTTCGGCAGCAACTGCAACTCCATCCGCACCAGCTACCCAAACGGCTACCCAGCACACTGTTGTGAAGGGCGAAACCCTGTATAGCATCGCAAAGCGTTATCAGGTCACCATCGCCGACTTGCAAGCCTGGAACAACAAACCCGATGCCTCGGTGAAGTTGGGCGAAGTGCTACGCGTGCAAGCTGATACGAAATAAAATAGCCCGAAAAGTGGGTGGACTGCCGGCTCACGAGCCGCAAAAAACGCAGCAGTCAGGGAATCAGGCAGCAGGGAAATGGGGTTTGGCAATGCCCGCCAGCCGGGGGTATCTTTACGATTAGCCCGTTCCCAACGCCCTGTCTTATGCCCGTTTTCTCGCACCTTCACTCGCACACGCAATACTCGCTGCTCGACGGCCAGGCCAGCATTTCGGCCCTGATGAAGAAGGCCCAGAAGGACGGCATGCCCGCCGTGGCTCTCACCGACCACGGCAACATGTTCGGCGCGTTCAACTTCGTGGCCGAGGCCAACAAGTACAACGTGAAGCCCATCGTGGGCTGCGAGTTCTACCTGGTGGAAGACCGTCACAAAAAGGCCTTCAGCCGTGAAAAGGGCGAGCGTGACACCCGCCACCACCAGCTGCTGCTGGCCAAAGACCAGGCCGGCTACCACAACCTGGCCAAGCTCTGCTCGCTGAGCTTCATCGAGGGCGTGTACTCCAAGTTTCCGCGCATCGACAAGGAACTGCTGGTGAAGTACCACGAGGGCCTGATTGCCACGTCGTGCTGCATCGGGGCCGAGATTCCGCAAACCATTCTTTTCGGCACCGAGGCTGAGGCCGAAGAAAAGCTGAAGTGGTGGCTCGATTTGTTCGGCGACGACTACTACATCGAAATTCAGCGCCACGGCCTGATGAATTTCGACGGTACCGGCAAAAGCCAGGAAGACGTGAACCAGATTTTGCTGGGCTTTGCCAAGAAATACAACGTCAAGGTCATCTGCACCAACGACTCGCACTACGTCGACCAGACCGACTACGCTGCCCACGACCTGCTGCTGTGCGTGAACACCGGCGAGGAGAACAGCATCCCGGTCGGTGATATTCGCACCAACTACTACACCCTGATGACCAGCGGGGGCGAGGTGAAGTACGACCTGCTCGACAACCTGCGCCGCGACCACAGCCGCGACGAAAAGGCCCAGCGCCAGCTCCGCCGCATCGACGAGGAATTGCAGAAGCCCAAGCCGCACACCCGCTTCGGCTTCGCCAACGACCAGTTCTTCTTCAAGACGCAGGCGCAGATGAACGACCTGTTCGCCGACGTGCCCGAGAGCATCGACAACACCAATGAGATTGTCGATAAAATCACGCCCCCGAAGCTGGCGCGCGACATCCTGTTGCCCAACTTCCCCATTCCCGCGCCCTTCGCCAACGCCGACGAATTCCTGCGCGAGCTGACTTACGTGGGCGCCTTCGGCCCCAGCGCCGGCAAGGGCGTCGTGACGATGAGCAAGCCGCCGCGCTACTCCGAGCGCACGCCCGAAGTGGAGGAACGGCTTGATTATGAGTTGCGCATCATCCAGACGATGGGTTTCGCGGGCTACTTTCTGATTACGCAGGACTTCATCAACCACGGCCGCAACATCGGCGTGGCGGTGGGCCCCGGCCGGGGTTCGGCCGCCGGTTCGGCCGTGGCCTACTGCGTGGGTATCACCAACATCGACCCCATCAAGTACTCGCTGCTGTTCGAGCGTTTTCTCAACCCGGAGCGCGTGTCGATGCCTGATATCGACATTGACTTTGACGACGTGAACCGTCAGAAAGTCATTGACTACGTGGTGAATAAATACGGCAAAACGCAGGTGGCCCAGATTATCACCTTCGGCACCATGGCCGCCAAATCGTCCATTAAGGACGTGGCGCGCGCCATGGAATTGCCGCTGCCGCACACCAACGACCTCACCAAGATGGTGCCCGATAAGCCTGGCACCACCCTGGCCGGCGCCTTCGCCGAAAACCAGGAGCTCGACATGATTCGGCGCGACGAAAGCCCCGAAAACCTGAAGGGCCAGATTCTGCGCCTCGCCACGCAGCTCGAAGGCTCGGTGCGCAACACCGGCATCCACGCGGCCGGCGTCATCATCGCGCCCGACGACATTACGAAGTACATCCCGGTTTCAACCTCGAAAGACTCGGACCTGCTCATCACGCAGTTCGACGGCAAGGTGATTGAATCGGCCGGCATGTTGAAGATGGACTTTCTGGGCCTCAAAACTCTGACGGTCATCGTGGATGCCATGCGCCTGATTGAGCGCAACCACGGCGTAAAAATTGACATCGACGAAATCCCGCTCGATGATGAAAAGACCTACGCGCTCTACCAGCGCGGCGATACCATCGGCACGTTCCAGTTCGAATCTGAAGGTATGCGCCAGTACCTCAAGGACTTGAAGCCAACCAACATCGAGGACCTGATTGCTATGAACGCACTCTACCGGCCCGGCCCGATGCAGTTCATCCCGAACTTCATCAACCGCAAGCACGGCCGCGAGGAAGTGGAGTACCCGCACGAGCTGCTGAAACCCATCCTGGAGTACAGCCAGGGCATCATGGTGTACCAGGAGCAGATTATGCAGACGGCCCAGATTCTGGCCGGCTATTCCCTCGGCGGGGCCGACTTGCTGCGCCGCGCCATGGGTAAGAAGGACATGAAAAAGATGGCCCTGGAGCGCGAGAAGTTCATCGAAGGTGCCAAGAATATTCACGGCATCGTGGCCAAGAAAGCCAACGAAGTGTTCGACGTGATGGAGAAATTCGCGGAGTACGGCTTCAACCGTTCGCACTCGGCGGCTTACTCCGTGGTGGCTTATCAGACTGGTTACCTGAAGGCTAACTACCCGGCCGAGTACATGGCCGCCGTGCTCACCAACAACATGGGCGACATCAAGAAGGTGACCTTCTTCATTGAGGAAGCCCGCAAGCAGGGCGTGCCCGTGCTGGGCCCCGATGTGAATGAAAGCCTCCTGAAGTTCAACGTGAACCAGGAGGGCGCCATCCGCTTCGGCATGGGCGCCGTGAAGGGCGCGGGCGAACTCGCCGTGGAAAGCATGGTGCAGGAGCGCGAAAAAGCGGGGCCATACTCCGATATTTTCGACTTCGCCAAGCGCGTGAACCTGCGCACGGTGAACAAGAAAACCTTTGAAAGCCTGGCTCAGGCCGGCGCTTTTGATGGTTTCGACAAGCACCGCCGCCTCTACTTGGACGCCCCCGCCGGCGACCAGAACCTCATCGAAAAGGCCATGCGCGTGGGCCAGCAACACGCGGCGGCCAAAGAGTCGGCCCAGCACAGCCTCTTTGGTGCGGGTGCTTTCGGCGCGGTGGCTGCGCCCATGCCCAAAATTCACGAGATGGAGCCCTGGAGCAAAACCGAGCAGCTGCGCCGCGAAAAGGAAGTGGTGGGCTTCTACCTCTCGGGCCACCCGCTCGACGCCTACAAGCTGGAACTGGATGCCTATTGCACCTGCGGCCTGGAGAAAGTAGACGAAATCAAGAACAAGGAAATTGCGGTAGCTGGTCTGATTAACAACGTGCTATTTAAAACCACGAAAACCGGCCAGCCCTTCTGCACATTCACCCTGGAAGACTACGAGACGAGCATCAACCCGGCCCTGTTCCGCGACGACTACACCAAATTTGCGCCCCTCATCAACCCGCGCAACTACCCCAACGAGCAGGTGCCGCCCATGTACGTCAAGCTCAAGCAGGAGCTGCGCCGCCACACCCAAGACCAGTGGGACCTGCGCATCCTGACCATGGAGCCGCTGGCCGATGTGGCCGAAAAGCGCAGCAAAGGCGTCCGCGTGCGTCTCGACCTGCGCACCGTGACCGCCCCCATGCTCGACCGGCTGGAGGAAGCTATTGAGCACGCGCCCGGCGGCAAGCGCCTCGAAATCCAGTTTGTGGAGCCGCACGAGCACCTGGCGGTGGATATGTTCTCGCGCCGCTTTCAGATTGACCCCAAGGCCTTTATTGAAAAGATGAAGGAGCTGGACATGGAGGTTTGCACGCTGATTTAGGGATGCAGCGCCGGTGGGTTTTTGGGAAAAATCCCGTTATGCAGCGCGTTCAGATAGAAAATTAGGTCCTTCACCGGGCCTACCAACCATTCCTGAACTTTCCCCAGGCTCCGCTGTTTTACCATCCAATCTGCTACCTTGCGACCCCGTTGGCCGTATACGCCAGACTATTCTTATTAACCCCAACCCAAATTGAAATGGGACACAAAGCAATTGAGATAACCGACGCCAACTTTGACGAAATCATCAACGGCGACAAGCCTGTATTGGTCGATTTCTGGGCCGAATGGTGCGGTCCCTGCCGCATGGTAGGCCCCGTAGTAGAAGAGTTGGCCGGCGAATACGAAGGCAAAGTCGTGGTCGGCAAAGTTGACGTAGATGCTAATCCTCAGACTTCCATGAAGTTCGGTATCCGTAGCATTCCTACGCTGCTGGTCTTCAAGAATGGCCAAATCGTTGATAAACAAGTAGGCGCCGTGCCCAAGCACGTACTCGCCCAAAAACTAGAAGCTCAGGTGACGGCGTAATTTTGCTGTTCTTTGTAGCAAAAAAAGCCCCTTGCCGATATGGCAAGGGGCTTTTTTAATGCTTAATGGCTAGGCTGGGCGCTAGTTCAGCGTGCGGTTGCAGCGCCGTTTGCGGGCCTGCGAAGCATGCAGGGCCTGCCGTTTCAGCTGCTTCTGGTGCTGGTGCATGTGCCATTCCAGCTTGGCGGGGGAGGTAACTTTTCGGTTGGCCTCCAGGCCGAGCAGAATGAGGACGGCACGGTTTATCTTGGCCGTCGACCTGCGAGTGGTACGAGTGTTGGTGCGGCTTACCAGAACCGCCTTTTTGGCCGCCACGGCGCGCTCTCGTGCTGCCTTGCGCTGAATTTCGGCCGGAGTATCGTCGAAAGACGAGGCGGCCCGAGGAGCAGCGGGCACAAAACCGGAACATAAGAGCAACAGCCCTCCGGCCACCAACAACTTGTAACTGTGCGTATTCATGGCAATGGGTAAAAAGATGGAAAATGTTGGCAATGCCTAGGTGGTGCTCTGTCTGGTATGGGGAGCGAGCACAGCTTTACTCGTCGCTTAGGCCTATAATAAAAATATATATAGTAAAACTAAATAGCAAATTATTCCTAATGAATTTGTTGTGAATTTTTAATTTTTATGAAGCGAGCATGAAGAATTGCACGCAGTAGCCGAAACTCCCGGACAACAAAAAGCCCCTTCTCAGTGCTGAGAAGGGGCTTTTCTAAAACGTTGAGTGCAGCGCGGGCTAGTCGTGGGCGCGGTGCCGGTGGGCGCGGGCAGCCATGCGCGCCCGATGCTTCAGCTGCTTTTGGTGGGCGTGAAGCTGGCGCTGGAGGCGGGCCGGTGAGGTAACCGCTTTGCTTTCTTCGAGGCCGAGAATGACGAGCATGGCCCGCTGCAGCTTGTTGGTGACTTTGCGGGATTTGACGGTCAGGCGCTGCAGTTTGGAAGCTTTTCTGGCGGCGACAGCTTTTTCGCGGGTGGCGGCCTTTTGCTCGCGGGCAGCGGCTTTGCGCTGCACATCGGCAGGCGTGTCGTTGAGGCTGTGGCGGGTGGGCGCTGCATTGGCCGAAGTTGACCCGATTAGCAACAAAGAGCTGATAGTTAGGACAGCGTAAAGAAAGTGCTTCATATGCTAGGTAGCAGAAAGTGAGAGAATGAACCGACGGATTCCAGTCGACAGTGCTTTTGTGTGCACTAAAGTAATATTAAATTTAAAAACTCAACAATAATTCATAAAAAATCCCTGCATCCGATAATGGATGCAGGGATTTTTGCAACCTGACAAGAGGCGATAGGACAGCGGGCTAGCGCACGGCGCGGGGCCGTACCTGGCCGTCGTGCTTCTGGCGGTAAATGGCGCGGCTGGCCTGGTTTTCATCCTTGCGGATGTCCTGGCGCTCGTCGCGGGTCACGATGCCGTCGGCGCGGGCAGCGCGCTTATCCTGGCGGATTTCGGCTTCGCGGCCTTTGAGGCGGGCGGCTTCGGGGCGGGTGAGTTCGCCGGTGGCCACGCCCTGGCGGATGCGGGCGCGCTCATTGCGCTGGCGGGCGTTGATGCCGGGCGTGACGACTTGGGCCACGGAAGTATAGGAAACAGCCAGCAGGCTAGCGGCGGCCAGCAGCGAAAACAAAGACTTTTTCATGGGAATACGGAATAATAATGGGGAAAAGATGGGGGTTGGAGGCCGGACGGCGGGCAAGGTTTAACCCATACTGTAGAAGGAAAATGAAGTTGGCACGAGATATGAAAAAATAGCTACATTGCCATCCAACCACGCGGGGCGAAACCGCGTAGGAGGCGCATTCTCTCACTCTTCAGCTTACCCTTACTCCCATGAAACGCATTCTCGGATTCCTCGTTTCCCTCAGCATGCTCGGCGGCTCGGTGGCCCAGGCCCAAACGGCCACTCCGGCCACGACCCAGATGAGCAGCTCGTCGAAAATGACGACGACCAAAACCATGCAGGCCCCGGCTACCAAGACGACGGTAAAATCGTCGACGATGAGCAACCCGGCGGGCATGACCAAGTCGACCACCATGACCAAGGGCTCGGGCACGATGAGCAAATCGAGCACGATGACCACGCCTTCGGGCATGACCAAGTCGTCGACTTCGACCAGCACCACCAAAATGAAGGCCGATGGCACGCCCGACATGCGCTACTCGGAAAATAAGTCGACCAAAACCACCAAGATGAGCACCGGCCCCCTGAAGGCCGACGGCACGCCCGATATGCGCTACAAAGCCAACAAAACGACCGTGAAAAAGACCACCACCAAAATGTAAGGTCTGGCAGTTACGAATTTGAAAAGCCCTTGCTCACGACGAGCAAGGGCTTTTTTACTTTTTGCTTTCGTTCGAAGCCGGTCGGGGCGGTGGCCCGTGCCGGCCGCCGACTACCTAACTTGCGGCCCCATTCCAACTCAACTCTTGCCCATGCGTTACGCTCCCCTTGCCCCCGAGCTTTTTATTGAAAACCGCCGCCGCTTTCGCGAGCTGCTGCCGCCGGCGTCGCTGGCCATTTTTCAGAGCAACGACATCATGCCGACCAATGCCGACGGCACCATGGCCTTCCGCCAGAGCAACGACTTGTTCTACCTGTCCGGCGTGGACCAGGAGGAAAGCATCCTCGTGATTTTTCCGGATGCGCGGCTGCCGCAGCACCGCGAAATCCTGTTTTTGAAGGAAACGTCGGAGCACATTCTCATCTGGGAGGGATATAAGCTGACGAAGGAGGAGGCCCGCCAGAACTCCGGCATCCCGACCATTATGTGGCTGGATAGCTTCAAATCGGTGTTGCCTGCGCTCATGAACGAGGCCGAGAATGTGTACCTGCCCTCGAATGAGCACATCCGGGCCGTGGTGGAGGTGGAAACGCGCGATGCCCGCTTCATCAAGAGCCTGCAGGCGCAGTACCCGCTGCACACCTACCGCCGGGCGGCGCGCCTGATGCACCAGCTGCGCGCCATCAAGAGCCCCGAGGAAATCCGGGTGATGCGCGAGGCGTGTAATATTACGGAGAAGGGGTTTCGGCGCTTGCTGGGCTTTGTGAAGCCGGGCGTGTGGGAGTTTGAGATTGAGGCCGAAATCGTGCACGAGTTCATGCGCAACCGCAGCCGCGGGCCGGCTTACGGCAGCATCGTGGCCAGCGGCAAGAATGCCTGCGTGCTGCACTACACCACCAACGACAACCAGTGCCAGGACGGCGAAGTAATTCTGCTCGACTTCGGGGCGGAGTACGCCAACTATGCTGCCGACCTTTCGCGCTCGATTCCCGTGAACGGCAAGTTCACGCCGCGCCAGCGCCAGGTGTACGATGCCGTGCTATCTGTGATGGATTTTGCCAAAACCCGCCTCGTGCCCGGCGGCGAAATCGAAGCCTACCACCAGGCCGTGGGCGAGTTCATGGAGCAGCAGCTCATCAAGCTGGACCTGCTAAATGCTGCCGACGTGAAGAACCAGGACCCGGCCGCGCCGCTCTACAAGAAGTATTTCATGCACGGCACCAGCCACTACCTTGGCCTCGACGTGCACGACGTGGGCTACAAGTACCGCACCTTCGAGGCGGGCATGGTATACACCTGCGAACCCGGCATCTACATCCCCGAGGAAGGCCTAGGCATTCGCCTGGAGAATGACATTCTCATCACGGCCAACGGCAACGAAGATTTAATGGCCAATATTCCGATTAAAGCGGAGGAAATTGAAGCCCTGATGGCGCAGGGCCGATAGAAGAATGAAGTAAACGCAGAATGCCCGGCTGAGCGAAGGTTCAGCCGGGCATCCTGCTTTTATTTCGACGCTGTTTAGTAATCCAAAACGCCTGTCATCCTGAGCGGAGCGAAGGACCTTATCACGTTCGCACAAATTGCTCTGACGTGATAAGGTCCTTCGCTCCGCTCAGGATGACAGATGTTTGAAAAAACTAATCTATCTACTTGCTGGTGGCCTGCACAATCTGCGGCAGGTACTTGCTCAGCGCCGCTACCTGGGAGCTGGTGAAATTGCCTTGCACCGACACCAGCACGAAGGAATCGGCTACGTCGGGCAGGCTGCCGAGGGCGGCAAATTCCGAAATGCTGTTGCCCGAGCCGCGGGTGGATACGGCGTAGTTGCTGCCGCCAAAGCCGGCGGTGGTGAGCGGGTCATACTTATTATTTTGCAGAATGCCGGCAGCTTCGCTGCGCAGGCCCTGGCTGGCCAGCTCTTTGGCCGAGGTAGTGGTGGGCGCGAAGCTGATGACTTTGGCCGAGCGAATGCCGGTAATGGCATTGGTGAGGTCGGAGCCGCCGAGGAGCTTGGCGGCTTTCACCAGGGCCAGGCGCTGGAGCAGGTCGGCCGACCATTCCGTGGTTTTGAAGCCTTCGCGGCCTTCGTATTTCGAGAAAAACGAGGAAACGGTGCGAGCCGGCGAGCCGGGGCCACCGGCGCGGCAGCCGGCCAGCAGCATAAACAGGATGAGGACAGGGAAGCGGAGTTTTGTAAGCATGCGGCAAAAGTGACGAGAAGATAGGTGCGTTGTACGCACCAAACCCACGCCACGGTTATTCGCAAGCCAAATAACCCAACTTATCGCACCTTAAAACACCACCGAATTAAGGAAAAACACGTCCCGGTCTTTGCCGTGCTCCACGCGCACGTGCTGGTAGCCGGTGGCCACAAAGCGGCTGCCGAACCAGGGCAGCAGGTCGGCCTGGGAAGTTTCGGTAGCGTGCTCGGCCCCGTTATCGGCGGGGCCGGCCCCAATTTGGATGGGCACCTGCTGGTCGTTGGGCGACGACTCGGCTCCGCGTACCACTTTGTAGCGCAGCTTGTCTTCGTCGAGGTAGGCCAGCACCAGGCGGCCATCGGGCAGGGTCTGCAGGCGCACGGCTTCTTCAAGCTCGGAGCGCCGCAGATTTTCCACCACGAAGGTATTGTCCCAGATGAGGTTGCCGGCGCGGTCGAACCCGCACACCAGCGCGTGGGTGGTTTCGTAGCCATCGAAAATGCGGGCGCTGCCGTAAGGCGAGCCATACTGGTTGCCAATGCCGCTGTAGAGCGGGCCGGTGTAGCTGCCGTAGCTGTTGTAGCGGTAGTGCGGGTAGTACACTTCGGCCACCAGCACGTAGCCACCGTTGGGCTGGGGCAGCAGCTCGTGCAGCAGCAGCCGGTAGTGCCAGCGCAGGGGCGGCACCGAGCGGGCCAGGCGGCGCTCGGTGCGCAGCCGCAGCCGGGCCTGGCGGCTGGGCTTGAGGTAATCGAAGAAGTGCTTGAGGTGCAGGAAATCGTAGAACCGGAGCGGCGGCTTGGCGCCGGTGTTGGCACCCCCGCGCAGGTCGGTGGCAAACAGGCCTTGCGCGTAGGTGGGGTCGCGGAGCGAGTAGGTGCCCATGAGCAGGCGGGCGGTGGTGTCCTGCGGGGGCGTGAGCTGGGCGGTGATGAGGCTGCGTTCGCTCTCGGCCTGCACAAACTCGGAACTCAAGAGCTGCCCTTTTTCGGTGAGCTGCTTGAGGAGCAGGCGGCTTTTGCGGCCGTTGGTCTGGCTCAGCACGTACTCGGCCCGCTGGCTGGCGGCATCGGCCACGAAGGTAAGCTGGGTGGGCAGCGGCTCGTACACCGAAGGCAGGTACTGCATCTGGCCGGTGGCCACGTCGAGCAGCAGGGCCGTCACGTGCTGCTGGTCGTTGAGCAGCACGGTGGCAAACAGCCGGCCGTCCAGCGCTTTCAGCTCCACCACCTCGCGGCTGAGCTTGGTGTCGAAGGTCTGGGTGCGGGTCTGGCTGACGCGGCCATCGAAAGCGGCTACCAGCAGCCGGCCAGGGGTGTTGTGCGAGGTGAACAGGGCGTACACCGTGGTGCCCTCGGCGCACAGGCGGGCAAAGTCAAACTCTTCGGCAATTTCCAGGGGTAGCTCCTGGCGCAGGTGCAGGTCGCGGTCGTATTGCTGAAACGCGAACTTGGTTTTGCTCGACAGCGGTCGGTCACGGCCCAGCAGCAGCACCACGGTGCTATCGGCGGCCAGGGGCTGCACGTGCACTTCGCTCTCGTGGCGCTCCAGCGGCAGCTCGGTGCGGGCCGGCTGGCGGGGCGCATTGGCGGGCAGCGGCAGTTTGGGCTGGGCGCGCACCGCTGCCGGGGCGGCCAGCGTCGCCAGTGAAAGCAGCAAAAGGTAGCAAAGTTTCATGCCCGTGCGCCGTAAAAAAACAACTGTGAAGGTACCCGTTTCTAACGCGTGGCTACTGCTTTAAAGTTACAACCGAATTCTGCGTTTTGTCTGGCGGCGCAGCCGATTATTCGGTCCCTAATTCCAGAATGGCATCGAACTCCTCGGGCCGCACCGGCAGCACCGACAGCCGCGACTGCCGGATGAGGGCCAGCTCGCCCAGCCGCGCATCGGCCTTGAGCTGGGCCAGGCCCACGGGGCGCGCCAGCAGCTGCACCGGTCGTAGCGGCACGGCCACCCAGGGCGAGCCGGCCTCCGCCGTCGCATCGGGAATGGCCAGGGCGGCCACTTCAGCCAGGCCCACAATGGCTTTCTCACTTACGCTGTGGTAGAAGAGCACGAGGTCGCCGGGCTGCATCAGGTTGAGGTTGTTGCGGGCCTGGTAGTTGCGCACGCCGGTCCAGGCGGTGCCGTCTTCCTGCACGAAGGTGGCCCAGGAGTAGGCTTCGGGTTCCGATTTAACGAGCCAGTGTTTCAAAAGAGTGACTGAGTGAGAGTGACTGAACGAATGACGCGGTACGCAAACGGCCGGCACAGGCATTGATGCCGGCCGGCCGTTGGTTTACACACCACAAAGAAAATAAAACCGGGTGCAAACGCCCCGGTTTTTAGAGCGCAAAGCCCAAATCGAAGCTGATGATGTTGGCTTTCAGGTCGGCCCGATTGGCAGCGGTATAGATGGTTGAGCCGGTTTGCTGGTAGTTGGCGTAGCGCAAATCCAGGGATTTGAAGCGCATGACGCGGGGCAGGCCCTGCGCATTCTTGCCCGGCACATGGAAGCGGCCGATGCCATACACCGGCGAGTAGCGCAGCCCCAGGCCCACTTTGTTGGCCGAGAAAGCCGACAGGTCGTAATCGGAAGTGTAATACGTGTCGCTGATGGAGTGCTCCATGAAGGGCGCGAAATACTTGGCAGCCGTCTGGGTGTGGTAGCGATAGAAAGGGTAAGCCACGAAAAACGGCGTGATTTTCACGGGCAGCTCCAACTCGAACGTGTGGGCGGTAATGCCGAAATTGTCGTTGTAGAAGCGGTAAAAGGCGCGCACCTGCACCAGGTCGGTGGCGTAGTAATTCAGCCGCAAACTCACCGGGTACTTAAAACGGGCACGGGGTAGGTTCTCGATGCGGGCAGCTGTGGCCACGCGGGGCGAGAAGCTGTTGTCCAGGCTGGTGGGCGCTTTGTTCAGCTCCGTCGTATTATCCCGGAAATACACCCGGTGGAACGGCGTGCTCAGCAAGCCATTCTGCGACACCAGCTCGGTGCTGATGGCCGCCTGCAAGCGCTTGGCGAGTACCTGCGAGTAGGTGGCGGTGAAGTTGTAGGTCTGGCGCGTGTCGGAGCCGTAGTTTTTTTCGCCGCGGTTGGTAGTCGAGCCGGTTGTGTAGCCCTCCCGCAGCTCCAACGGTTGAATAAGCGTCACGCGGTCGAAAAACACCTGGCCCGCCAGGCTCAGCTGGCGGTTGCCGTCCTGCGAGGTTTTGGAAAACGAGCCGGCCAGGTTGAACGACAGGTAGTCATATTCTTTCGATACACCCGTGCCCACGCCCCAGATGGTGCCCTTGGCTTTCTGCTCGCGGCTGTAGCCGAAATCGCCGTGGTAGCGCACGTCGTGCGCCGAGGGCGTGCTCAGTGCAAAGTCGATACGGTCGGTCGAAGCGGAGGCGTAGAAATCGGCGCCTACGTTCACCGTCAGGCGGCTCACGGTATCCAGCGGCACGTTCACGATAATGGCCGGGGGCACGTCGGTGAGCTGCTGCGTGCCGCGGCCGCCTTCCACCGCGCCGTGGCTGCCGTCCTGCTGGTAATAGCCGCCGATGATGTCGATGGTGGCCTCATCGGCCGCGCGGCTCACCGGCACCGAGGGGCTCACGGGCGCGCCGTAGCCGTCGATGCGGTTCGGGTTTTGCGTGGTGCCGGTTTGGGCCTGGGCCGGGGCGGCCAGGGCACTCAGGGCAAGCAGAACGAATAGTAACTTTTTCACGAAATCGGGCTGATACGGAGTGATTAATTACAGCCGCAGCCGCCGCCTACTTTGCCGCCATTGGCCCCGCCGGCTCCCTCGCGGTAGCTTTCAAAATTGGTTTCGGGCGTTTCTACGGTTTTGCTGGCCAGCTTCATGTCCTCGTCGTTGAGGTACACTTTCTGGTAGGCTTTCACCGAAACACAACTGGGCAGCGCTGCTCCCAAGGGCAGCAGTAGCAGCCCCAGCGCCAGGCGGGGGTGCGTAGATAAGGCTATTCTTTTCACAGTTATTGAGTACGAAAAATCAGGGGCGGGCGGCCGGAGTTGCGCCGTGGTAGTAGTTCAACGTCATGCCCCGTGAGGCCAACGTGCGGTTATCGTCGGTTATCAGCGTGCAATCAACGCCCTTCAGGCTGTTGATGAAAGCCAAACCGGCGGTTGGGCCTTTCACAAAGACGACTTCGTCCAATCCATCGGCGAGTTCCACGTCGGGGCAGAGGATGGTGACCGAGCGCAGCCCAATGGACGGGTAGCCGGTGTGCGGGTTGATGATGTGGCCGTACACCTGCCCGTTCACCGTGAAATACTGCTCGTAGTTGCCGGCCGTCACCACGGCCATGTCGGTCACGTCGACCCAGGCGGCCACGCTATTGGGGTGGTCAGGGTCGCCAATTGCCACGCGCCAGAGCGAGCCGTCGGCCTGCCGGCCCCAGCAATAAATGTCGCCCGAGCCATTCATCAGCCCGCCTTTGATGCCCATTTTGTCGAGCACCTGCTTGGCGCGGCGCAGGCCGTAGCCCTGCAGAATACCCGCCAAATTGATGCGCATGCCTTTCTCGGGCAGATAGACCGTGTGCTTGGCAGCATCCATCTGGATTTTCTGCCAGCCAATGCGCCGCACCGACGCCCTAATAGCCGCCGAATCGGGCAGGGCGGGGTGGGCCTGCCGGTCGAACTTATACAGCTTGTCGGCGCTGGCGAAGGTGATGTCGAACGCGCCGCCGCTAAGCCGCGACAGGTTCAGGGTGCGGGTAATCAAGTCAAAGGTTTCGGGCGATACGGCCACCGGCCGCACGCCCGCGGCCCGGTTTATCCGCACCACTTCGGAGGTGGAATCCCAGAACGACATCAGCCGGTCGATGCGCTTCACTTCGCCCAAACCCGCCCGCAAGGCCCGTTGCCCGGCTGAATCATCCTCGGCCACCACCGTGAACGTGAAATGCGAGCCCATGAGGTGGGCGCTGCGCGTGAAGGTGTGGCGCGGGGCCGAAACCGTTTGGGCGCTGCCGGCCCCCGCTGCAAACAGCAGGACCAGCAGCGCCCAAATGGCAACTGCAGGTTTTAAATGCGTGCGCATGACTGCTTAAAGCGTGGGCACCACCTTTTTCAGGTAGGCCTCGAAGGCCGCCGGGCCGCCGGCAATGTAGCCGGTTTTGGCCAGCACCTTGCCATCGGGCGCAATGACGACAGCCAGCGGGAAGTCGCCTTCCTTATTGAGCTGGGAGGCGGCGGCTTCGTTCAACTTAAGCTGCACGGCGGTGGGCTGGTTCTTTTTCAGGCGCGGAAAATCGAAGTGGGCCAGCACCAGCTTGTCCTTGGCGTAAGCCATAAACTCAGGCTTGGCAAATACTTCCTGCTCGTACATGATGCAGGGCTTGCACCAGTCGGAGCCCGAAAAAACGGCCAGAATGGGCCGGTTGGTGGCTTTGGCCTGGGCCTGGGCCGCGGCGAGGTCAGAAATCCATTCGGCAGGCAGCTCGGTTTTCACTACCTGCGGGGCCGATACGCCGGGCGATTTTGGAATAGGCTCCATCGGCACGGCAGCGGCGGCCACCTCTTTGGGTTCGCTCACGGGGGGCGTGAGTGCCGCGCTGGTTTTGGTTTTAACCTTACTGGTTTTGGTCTTAACCGTGGTTTTCTGGGCGTGGGCCGGGGCCAGGCTGATGAGGGCCAGGCCAAGAGCAAAGGCCCGCACGGAGCTAAAAGAAGGGACGAATGACATAGGAATAGACACGTAAAAAGTGAGAGACTGCAAAAAAGCCGCTCCTGCTTCACCGGTTTCTACGACGGGCAAGGCCGGAAGTTGAAGCGCGGAGCCCAGAGCATTTCGCTCACCGCCTTATGCCAAAACTCCTGCCAGGAAATGAATATGCCGTGAAATGCCGGTGCCCCTAGCGCCTGCGCATCACCGAAAGGGCTGATTTAGTGTGCAAATGCCTTATTTCACTCGGCGCAGCTTCAGTACCTTTTTATTCAACGACAGGATTTCCAGTGTGTAGTTGGGCTCGTGGCCGTCGGTGAGGTGGATGATGAGGCGGGTATCGCCGGTGGCAGTCCAAGTGCCGGGGTGGCCGGTCAGGCCGTCGGTGGGCGCGATGTCGAACTGCTCGAACCGACCGAAGGACTTGATGGCGAAGCCCGTGCGGCCCCGCGTCGGTGGGAATCTGTAGGTGTTGGGTCGGTACACCAGCGTGTCGCCCCGGTTTTCTTCGTGCGAGGCCAGCCAGGTGCCTTCCAGCTGCTTCATGGAAGCGGGGGAGGAGGTGACGACGGCCGGCTTGTGGTGCTTGCAGGCAGCGGCCAGCAGGAGCGGGGCCAGCAGCAGGCGGCCGGGAAAAGACGGTTTGAACATGGCGATGGAACCGGTTGAGCGGGCTGTTTCGCGCTCCCGGCCCGGCGGCCAAGGTACTGCTTGCCGGCCGGGCACGGCCTTATCAAGCCAATTGGCCGCCCGCGGCCGTGCCACGTAAGCCCCTTGGATAAACTACCTTCGTGCCCCCAAAGCCCCTTCCCCGTGGATAACCGCGCCCTGACCCGTGCCTTCAAGCTGGCCGCCCAGCTCATGGAGCTGCACGACGAAAATCCGTTCAAAATCCGCGCCATCGAAGGCACGGCCAACGCCCTCGACGCGCTGAGCTTCCCGGTTTCGGAAGTAGAGCGCTCCGGCCTGCCCGACCGCACCGGCCTGAGCAAAACCGCCGCCGCCAAAGTGGCCGAGCTGCTCGATACCGGCACTTTCTCCGACCTGCAACGCCTGCTGGAAGTGACGCCGCCCGGCGTGGTCGAAATGCTGGGCATCAAGGGCATTGGCCCGAAGAAAATCCGCAGCCTGTGGCGTGAGCTGGGCATCGAAACCATTGAGCAGCTGCGCGAAGCCGCCGAAACCGACCAGGTAAGCAAGCTCAAAGGCTTCGGTAAAAAGACCCAGGACAGTATCCTCGAAGCGCTGGAATTTGCGGGCCAGAGCAAGGGCAAGCTTCTCTATCCGCAGGCCGAAAAGCTGGGCAACGACTTGGCCCAGCTGCTGCGCGATGGCCTGAAAACCGAGCAGGTAGCCGTAGCTGGCGAAATCCGCCGCCGCCTCGAAACCGTGGAAACCGTGCGCCTGGTGGCCGCCACCGACAACCCGGCCAAAGCGCACGAGGTGCTGAATACCACGGCCGGCCTCACGCCCAACCCACGCCGCTCGGGGCCATTCGCGTGGCGCGGCACGGCCACCGAATCAGGGGTGCAAGTCGAAGTGCTGCTGGTGAAGCCGGAGGATTTCACTACTCAGGTTTTCCTGAATTCGGCCGCTGAGGCGCATCTGAGCGAGCCTATTCCACAACCCACCAACCCGCAACTCCACAATTCCACCCTGCGCCAGTGGGCGCGGCGCGAGAAATTCCAGCAGGAAGAAGCCCTTTACGAGAAAGCCGGCCTGCAATTCATCGTGCCCGAGTTGCGCGAAGGCTTGGGCGAAATTGCCCTCGCCGCCGATAAAAAACTGCCCCATCTGCTCGAAGACGGCGACCTGCGTGGCTCCCTGCACAACCACAGCACCTGGTCCGACGGAAACCACAGCATCCGAGAAATGGCTACCTGGCTGCGCGACCACAACTACGAATACCTGGGTCTGTGCGACCACAGCCAAGCCGCCCACTACGCCAACGGCCTGAGCGTGGAGCGCGTGCGCCAGCAGCACCAGGAAATCGACCAGCTGAACGCCGAGCTGGCCCCGTTCCGCATCTTCAAAGGCATCGAAAGCGACATTCTGGGCGACGGCTCCCTCGACTACCCGAATGATGTGCTGGCCAGCTTCGATTTCATTGTGGCCAGCGTCCATTCCAATCTGAAAATGGACGAGGCCAAGGCTACTGGCCGTCTGCTCCGCGCCATCGAAAACCCTTACACCACCATGCTGGGCCACCCCACCGGCCGCCTGCTGCTGCGCCGCCAGGGCTACCCCATCAACTACAAAGCTGTCATCGACGCCTGCGCTCAGCACAACGTCATCATCGAAATCAACGCCAACCCCTGGCGGCTCGACCTCGACTGGCGCTGGGTGCGCTACGCGCTGGACCAGGGCGTGCAGCTCAGCATCAACCCCGATGCCCACCACACCAACGGCTACGAGGACATGCGCTACGGCGTACTGATGGGCCGCAAAGGCCATCTCACGAAGGAGATGACGTTCAATGCCAAGTCGGTGGAGGAAGTAGCGGCCTATTTCGAAGCCCGTAAAGCCGCCATCAAGCCGCCGCTGGAGTATAAAAAGTCGTTGTTTGAATAGCGTGAAAATCCTCGTTCTCCGCTTTTCTTCCATCGGCGACATCGTCCTCACCACGCCCGTGGTGCGCGCGCTGGCGCAGCAGGTGCCGGGCGCGGAGGTGCACTTTGCTACCAAGCCCGGCTACCGCAGCCTGCTTGAGCCCAATCCTTACGTCACCAAAATTCATTGCCTCACCGGCAGTCTGGGCGAGCTGGTGGAAGCCCTGAAAGCTGAGCGGTTCGACTACATCGTTGACCTGCACAACAACCTGCGCACCCGCCTCATTAAGCTGCGACTGGGCGTGAAATCCAGCAGTTTCGACAAACTGAATTGGCAGAAGTGGCTGTTAGTCAATTTCAAGATTGATAAGCTGCCGCGCGTACACATTGTGCAGCGCTACCTGGCCGCCGCTGCGCCGCTGGGCGTGAAAGACGACGGCCAGGGCCTCGATTATTTCATCCCCGCCGGCCAGGAAGTGGACCTGACCACGCTGCCTGCTGATTTCCAGCACGGCTACGTGGCTATAGCCATCGGCGCGCAACACGCCACCAAGCGCCTGCCGCTGGACAAGCTGGTGGAACTGTGCCATAAGCTGGCCCCGCGCCCCATTATGCTGCTCGGCGGCCCCGAAGATGCCGCCGTAGCGGAGGCGCTGATTGCAGCCGTAAGCCAGAAAAATCCACCAATCCACCAAGGCTGCGGGCGATACTCGCTGCACCAATCGGCCTCGCTGCTGCGGCAGGCCGATTTTGTGGTGAGCCACGACACCGGCCTGATGCACATTGCAGCCGCTTTCGGCAAGGAGATTTTCAGTGTGTGGGGCAATACCGTGCCTGCCTTTGGCATGTACCCCTACCATACCGAATTCAAAGTGCTAGAGGTGAAAGGGCTGAGTTGCCGGCCGTGCTCCAAAATCGGGTTTGCCAAGTGCCCGCAAGGCCATTTCAAGTGTATGCGCGAGCAAACGCTGAACCTGGAATTACCCCCGGCGCGCGACGGGCGCTAGCTCAGGCCGCCCGCGGGGCCAATTCCAGCACGAGAATCAGGGCATCGTTGCTCAGGGCTTCCAGCTCGATTTCGGACACGTCCCACAAGGCCAAGCCGTCTTTTTCGTGCAGCAGCCGACTTTCAACCTCGAAAGCGCCGGCCAAAACAAACACAAACAGGCTGTTGGCTGGATTTTCCAATTGATAAACCGCTTCCTGACGACCATCAAAACGGCCCAGGCTCACCGTAAATGGCAGCGAACAAACTGCCGCTGGCAATAGTCGCGCAAGCTGATTCTGGATAGCTGCACTGTTGAAACTGTCGCGCTGCTCGTTGCTCGCAGCCGCGGGCGCATCGGCCAGCTGCCAGAGGTGCAGGAAGCTCACCAACTCGGTATCGTAAGGGTTTCGCACGTAGAGCGTGCTACCGGCGGGTAGCGTCAGCACCGTGATTTCCTCCACGTCCACGGTGGTTAGCTGGCCCGAAACAGTTAGTGCCACCGCCCCCGTAATGGGAATGATGAGGACGTGCGAGGCCTCTTCTACCGTGAATTCCAGCGCGTGGCCACCAGCCATGGTTTCCTCATTGAGCCCGTAAAGCCGGCCAAACGGCCCCTTGTGCGGGTGCGCAAACGGCCCGAAACTGAACGTGCTATAGCGCCGGAACCGGTCCGATTCGGCCAGCCCGCGCTCATCGGCCAGAAAGATTTTACCCGGCGTTTGCGGTATCATCGGGAGCGGGCGTGAGGATGGAGTAAATGCTGAGAAACGGCTGGAGCGGCACCAGATGCGTCAACGTTTCGGTAGCAACCTCCGCCGCTGCCGATGCTTCCGACACCACCATAAACGTGCCCACGGTATCGTGCCAGCGCAGCGGCTCCGATACGAAATTGACCGCGACCTGGTGCTTGCTCTTATCCTGCAAATCAGAATTAATCAGCTCGAATTGAAATCGTTTGAACCGCAGAAACTGCCGCCCCAGGTTGTCGGTAATGTCGGGCAGGCGTTCATTGAGCTGTTGCACGTAGCCCGTCACGGCCCCGCTCACCAGGAAATGCAGCCGCTCGGCCCCCGGCACAAAGTGCAGGATTTCGCCAAACGAGCGGTACTTATTGCCGGGGTTAAAATTCTGCGCCTGCAGCCGGAATTCAGCGTAGCTGTCGGCCCACACCAACTGGTCCCAGGAACGGGTGGCGGTAGCGTCGATGATTTTGCGGTAGCACAGCGTAATGAGGCGGTCGGGCATTGGGTAGGGTGCGGGGCTTGCCCCCGCCCGTCGTTGAACGATGTAAATAAATAGAGCAGCGCAGACGGCGGGCGGGGACAAGCCCCGCACCCTACAGCCACTCTAAGCCGGCACGCCCATCGAAAACGCCAGTTGAAAACCCGCCGCCGTGCTGCCCGTCACCGTGGCCAGCTCCTGCGCCACACCGTCGCTAAATACGTTGTCGTTCGCATTAGAAGTGTAGCCGCTCAGGCCTTTGGCGTAGCCATTTACTGCCGCTACGGCCGTGCCGGTGCCTTCGGGGAAGGCAATCTGCGTGACTTTCAGCGAAGTGCCGGTGGCCGAATACACGTGCACGTGGATGTGCGTGGCGCGGCCCGAATACCAGCCCGGGAAAATGCTCGTGAATTTCACCTGTCCGCTGGCATCCGTCACCTGCCGGCCGCGCAGGAAATGCACCGACTGGTAGTTGGTGGCCTGCATGCCCGAGCCGCCGTATTCCGAATAGTTGCCCTCGGCGTCGCAGTGCCAGATATCAACCAGCGCGCCCACCAGGGCGGCGCAGCTGCTGTTGCTGTTGGTTAGGTTGATGCTGATATCCAACTGATAGCCCGTCTTGCCGTCGCGGATATCGCTGCGCACGTATGAGGACGGCACTTTGGTGGGGAAAGGCCCTTCGGTTTCGGTGGGAGCCACCGCGCAGCTGCCCGAGCCGGTGCCGGTGGTGCCCGTACTTCCCGTGGTGCCGCTAGTAGTGCTGGAAGTAGGCGTCACCGTGTCCTTGCTGCAGGCCGATAGCAGCACAGGTACTGAAGCAGTGCCCATCAGGAGGCTTTTCAAAAAGTGTTTTCTTTCCATGATGATAGGGGCTAGGCGGTTAAGGAATCGGGTTGCAGATTGATTACCCAAAACTGCTCCCTAACATTCCCGCCGCCGCTGCCGAATCGCCGGTTTTGAGCAGTGGCTCGACGGTTTCGCCGTTTGGCTCGCAAAAAGAATTGCTATATTTCATGAACCGGGCAGTTCCGGCCGGTCAGCTGCCTTCCCCAAACCCGCTTCCATCATGCCCGAAACCGAACCCTGCCAGCACCTCACGGCCCTCACCAGCCTCAAAACCGCCCCCGAATACGCTTGCCCCGAATGCGTGGCCCTCGGGGATACGTGGGTGCACCTGCGCGTCTGCCAGCAGTGCGGCCACGTTGGCTGCTGCGACTCTTCCCGAAACAAGCACGCCACCAAGCACTTCCACGCCAGCCAACACCCGGTCGTATCATCGGCCGAGCCCGGCGAGCGGTGGCTCTGGTGCTATCTGGATGAGGATATGGCGGAGTATTAGTGTTAATACTGGGATTCAACAAAAAGGAATAGGCCCAGCTATGATAATAGCTGGGCCTATTCCTTTTACATGCTCATAGTAATGCTACAGAGTTTCCACAATAGAGTCTGGGGTTATATCAAAGCCTACTTTGGTAGCTGCCTCGATGAAAGCAGAAATATTTTCTGTATTCCACTGGTCCGAAGTAGCTATTTCAACCTGCCCAACCTTGATGAGGTCGTTGGGCTTAGTCTTATATCTGGGTTTAGCTGGTGTGCCTTTTTTCGTGATGCCATTGTTAACACTTTCAGCTTGTTCTTTTATAGTAAAAACTCCCCAAGAGCCTTGAATGGAAGCTGGGAAAATTTCAAATAGCTTTCCAATGCTTACTGAAGGATTCTTGTAGACATACTTGGCAATAACGGCGTTAACCAATTGCCCCTTATTGTGAAGTGTCCCATCAAATAGGTACTTGGTGTAGTCTTTTTTGTTTTTCGCCTTCAGCATGTCAGGGATGGTATTTACGGGTTTTTCAATAATCTTCTCAAACCCGCAGTACGAATGCAACACCGCCGGCAGCTTGATGCCGTCCGCCGTCTGGTTGTTTTCCAGCAGCGCGGCCACGATACGCGGAAGCGCCAGCGCTGAGCCATTCAGCGTGTGCAGCAGTTGGGTTTTGCCGCCGTCGGCCCGGTAACGGCACTTGAGGCGGTTGGCCTGGTACGTCTCGAAGTTCGAGGCCGAGCTCACCTCCAGCCAACGGCCCTGGGCGGCGCTCCACACCTCCAAATCATACGTCAGGGCGCTGGTGAAGCCCATATCGCCGCCGCAGAGGCGCAGCACGCGGTAGGGCAGCTCCAGTTTTTGCAGCAGGCCTTCGATGTGGGCCACCATGGTATCGAGGGCGGCGTAGCTATGCTCCGGCTCCGTGATTTGCACGATTTCCACCTTGTCGAACTGGTGCAGGCGGTTGAGGCCGCGCACGTCGGCACCCCACGAGCCGGCCTCGCGGCGGAAGCAGGGCGTGTGGCCGGTGATGCGCACGGGCAGCTTTTCCACCGGAATAATCTCGTCGCGGTAAATATTCGTCAGCGGCACCTCGGCCGTGGGGATGAGGTAGAGGTCGTCCTTGGCGTCGTGGTACATCTGGCCTTCCTTGTCGGGGAGCTGGCCGGTGCCGTAGCCACTGGCCTCGTTCACCAGAATGGGTGGCTGCATCTCGGTGTAGCCGGCAGCCCGGGCCTCATCCAGGAAAAAGTTGATGAGTGCGCGCTGCAGGCGAGCCCCCTGTCCTTTATAAACAGGAAAGCCTGCGCCGGTAATTTTCACGCCCAGCTCGAAGTCAATGATGTCGTACTTCTTAATAAGGTCCCAGTGCGGCACGGCATCGGGGCCGAGCTCGGGCTTGGCGCCGTGCTCGCGCACGGTTTCGTTATCGGCGGCGGCGCGGCCTTCGGGCACGCTGGCGTGGGGCAGGTTGGGCAGCTTGTAGAGGAGCTGCTGCTGCTCTTTTTCCACCTGAGCCAGCTCGGCGGCGGCGCTTTGGGTGTGCTGCTTGAGCTCAGCGGTGCGGGCTTTGAGGGTTTCGGCCCCGGCTTTGTCGCCGGATTTCATCAGGCCGCCGATTTGCTGGGCGAGCTTGTTGGCTTCGGCCTGGGCCGAATCGTGGCTGGTCTGGAGCTGGCGGCGGCGCTGGTCGAGGTCGAGGATGGCGGCCACGTCGGCGGGGCCGGTGGCGTAGCGTTTTTTGGCGAGGCCGGCCAGCACAAGGTCGGTCTGGTCGCGGAGAACGGAAAGTTGCAGCATGAGGCAGGTTGGGGTAAGCCCGGCAAAGGTCGTAAGTAAAAACCGACCTCACCACCGCCTTGGCTACGAAAGCTTTGGCGCGGCGCGCAACTTATTTTGCCGCGTCCCGCGTTCAAATGCTATTCGGGAGGCACCCGATTTGGCAGTTTGTCCGTAATGCGCTAACATTGCGGGAGCAACCGGCCGCCCTGGTCGGGCCCGCGGGCCTGTAGTGCCCGTCGCTGGTCCGTCTGTTTGCTGAATTTCCAGCGGCCCATTCTGCACCTCATTTTCTTGCGTATTCATCTCGCGCCGTGCGTAGCTCACTAGAAGCCCGTTCGGACCCCGCGAATTAATATTTCCAGCGGCCTTGCCGCCGTGCCGTAGCTGGCTTTTTTGTGCCCCCAGCGGGCCTCAGCGGGCAGCCAGCCCCCCGCGCTTTACAGCCAGATGTCCCCCCTTTATTCCCATTATGCACACCATTAACGAGCTGAAGGACCGGTTGCTGTCCGACCTCAAGGAAATTGCCGAAAAGCTAAACGTCGGCAACTTTAAACGGCTCAGCAAGCAGGATTTGATTTACAAAATCCTCGACCAGCAGGCCCTCACCCCCAGCGCCGCCGAAACGGCCTCTGCCCCGGCCGCTGCTGCTCCGGTAGTTGCCGCCGCGGCACCCGCTGCCAACTCCGCCCGGCCTGCCCGCACCGCCACCCGCCGCGCTGCCCCCAGCACGGACGAACAGCCTTTTTCCGATGTGGCGCCGCCCACCGCCAAGGCCCAGAACGCCCGCCCCGCCCGCGAGCCACGCCGCGAAGCCGCCGTTGCAGTGGCTGAAGAGCCGACAGTGGCGGTAGCTGCTGCCCCGGCTCCTACGGTTGAGATATTGGATTCTATCGAGGGACTGGCCCTGGTTGCGCCCTCCGAAGCTACCGGTGCCACGCTGGCTCAGGCGCCTGCTGTCACCACTGCTGCAGAAGCCGCCGCCCCAGCTGCCACTGCCGCTGACCAGAGCACCGCCGCGACGCCGCGTACAGACCGTCCCCGTCGGGAGCGCGTTGACCGCGCCGGCCGGCCCATCACCGAGCAGCGCGCCGCCGAAATGGCTGCCGAAAAAGCTGCTAACGAAGCTGCCGCCGCTGCCGCACCGGCTACCGAAACCACCGCCGATACCCGCGAGGGCAACCCCAACGGCCGCCGCGAGTTCGGTGGCAATGGCTTTGGTGACCGCCGCGAGAACCGCGCCGACCGTTTCGAGCGCGACAATCGGGAGGTGCGCGAACCCCGTCAGGACCAGTCCCGCACGCCCCGTCAGGACCAGCAGCCCCGCGAAAACCGCGATAATCAGCCGCCGCGCAACGACCAGCCCCGTCAGGACCGTGAGCCCCGCCAGGACCAGCCGCGCAACGACCAGCCCCGCGGCGAAGGCAACAACAATAACAACAACCGCAACCTGACCCGCGAGGAGCGCTACGCCCAGCGCGACCTGCAACGCCAGCAGCGCCAGCAAAACCCCGACGGCTCGCCCCGCACCGACCAGGGCCAGAACCAGGGTCAAAACCAAAATCAACAAAACCAGCGCCCCCAGCGCCAAGACCTGGATTTGGTGGTGCCCGGCGGCGGCACGTTTGAGTTGATGCCCGACGGCGGCTACGGCTTCCTGCGCTCGCCTTACTACAACTACCTCAGCTCGCCCGACGACGTGTACGTGTCGCCGCAGCAGGTGAAGCAGTTTGCCATGAAGGCCGGCGACACGGTGGTGTGCAGCATCCGGCCGCCGCGCGAGGGCGAGAAGTATTTCGCCCTGGTAAGCGTGGAAAGCATGAACGGCCGCACCGTGGAGGAAGTCCGCGACCGGGTGCCGTTCAGCCACCTCACCCCGCTTTTTGCCGACCACCGCATGAAGCTGACCACCAAGCCCAGCCAAATCAGCACCCGCGTGCTCGATTTGTTTGCGCCCATCGGCAAGGGCCAGCGCGGCCTCATCGTGGCCCAGCCTAAGACTGGTAAAACGGTGCTGCTCCAGGAAATCGCCAACGCCATTGCCGAGAACCACCCCGAGGTCTACCTCATGGTGCTGCTCATCGACGAGCGCCCCGAGGAAGTGACCGACATGGCCCGCACCGTGAAGGCCGAAGTGCTCAGCTCGACCTTCGACGAAACGGCCGACCGCCACGTGAAAATCGCCGAAATGGCCCTCGACAAGGCTCGTCGCCTCGTGGAGTGCGGCCACGACGTGGTGATTCTGCTCGACTCCATTACCCGCCTCGCCCGGGCTTACAACACGGTACAGCCCAGCTCGTCGCGCATCCTCTCGGGTGGTATTGATGCTGGCGCGCTCCAAAAGCCCAAGCGTTTCTTCGGCGCGGCCCGCAACGTGGAAGGCGGCGGCTCACTCACCATCATCGCTACGGCCCTCATCGAAACCGGCTCCAAAATGGACGAGGTGATTTTCGAGGAATTCAAGGGCACCGGCAACATGGAACTGCAGCTGGACCGCAAGCTGGCCAACAAGCGCGTGTTCCCGGCCATCGACATTCCGGCTTCCGGCACCCGCCGCGAAGACCTGCTGATGAGCAAGGACGAGCTGAACCGCGTATGGGTGCTCCGCAAGTTTATGTCGGACATGACGGCCACCGAGGCCATGGAATTCCTCAAGGACCGCATCAAAGGCACCAAGGACAACGAAGAATTCCTGCTGGCCATGAACGGTTAGTAAGGTGTTTTTCTAACAACCAGAAAGGCCCGTTGCAGCAATGCAGCGGGCCTTTTTTGATGGCTTAAAGTATGGGTTGATTTCCTAAATTATTCAATTTATAAAAATAATTCAATTTATGAAATCGAGCCCGAAAAAGCCCGTTGCATTGCTGCAACGGGCTATCGGTAGAATAGTAATCGTCAATAAAAATAAATGGACGTATAAAAATTGTCCACTTGAATAGCGCTAGGTATCACGGGGCAAACTGTTAGTCGAAAGAATAAATTCACCAGCGCGAAAAATAAGTTTTGCCTAATCCATACAAACCGCCGGGCTAGCAATAGGGCCCTATTTTTGACAGAAAAAAAACGCGTATGAATCCCGAACCCATCGTTCAACTGCCCGAATTGCTCTACGTTCACGACCCACTGTGCGGCTGGTGCTACGGCATGAGCCCGGTTATTAATCAGGTGCAGCGGGAGTTTGCGGGGCGCGTTGATGTGTCGGTGCTGTGCGGCGGCATGGTGCGGGATGCCGATGCCGGCCCAATTGGGGAGAGCTGGGACTACATCCGCCAATCTTTAGTCCAAGTGGAAGACGTGACCGGCGTGGAGTTTGGCGAGCCGTTCAAGGCGCTGGGCGAGGCCGGCACGTACCACCACGACTCGGAGCCGCCGAGCCGGGCCATCGTAGCGTTTCGCCACCTCACGCAGGACCCGGCCCGCACCGTAGCCTTCGCCCACGCTGTGCAAACGGCTTTTTTTCGTGATGGTCAGGATTTGAACGCCGCCGCCACTTACGCGCCGCTGCTGGCCCCGTTTGGGGTGGATGAGGCGGAGTTTCTGCGCCGCTTTGCCGCGCCCGAAACGGCCACGGCCGCCCGGCAGGAGTTTGCGGCCGTGGCCCGCATTGGCGTGCAGGGCTTCCCCACGGCGGTGGTGCGGATAGGGGAGCAGGGCTACGTGCTGGCCCGGGGCTACCAGCCTTTTGAGCAGCTGCGAGCGGGGCTGGAGCAGCTATTGCTGCAGGAGTCGGGGCGTTAGCGCACCCGCACGGTCTGCTTTTTTAGGGGCGACCACGCAATCTGGTGGCTGTCCTCCTTGCCTTTCAGGTACTCGAACCCAATGGCGTCGGGCCGATTTTGAAAGTCATTCCAAGTAGCGCGGTCGAGGTTTTCGACTCCGTCCGGAAGCGCGGCTTTGGCCGCTACGGCTGGCGTGTGGAACTGCTTGGGCAAGAAAAACCGGTCGATACGCCGCAACACGAAGGTTTCGCGCTCGGCGCGGGTAGCAGTGGGGCCTTTCATCTCATACACCAGGGCGGCTTCGAGGTCGGGCTCGGTCAGCATTTCGCGGAAAATAACCTGGCCGTCGGGGTCGGTGATGGTGAATTCGCCGGTGCCTTCGAGGATGGACGGGCCGCGAAAGACCAGCTGAAATTTGTCGGCCGGACCTTTGGGACGGCTGAAATTGTGCGCCAGTCGCGCCACGCGCAGCGTATCGCTCACCGCCGAAACGGCTTTGGTGTGGGCGGTGTCGGGGGCGGGCAGGGCGGTGGTGCCGGTAGCTGCGGGCGCGGGGGCGGTGCTATCCGGCCCTTGGCGGTCGGCCATGCGGGAAACCGAACCTTCATTCACAGCCGAAGGAGTGGAATTGCAGGCGGCCAGCAGCGGCAGCAACAGGAAGAGGCGGGTGGTACGCATGATAACGGCACGTTGAAGTGAAATGCCCATTGATACGCGGCGAGGGGCCGCCTGAGTTACTGCCGTCCTTCCGCCGGGGCTCAATGCCAGAGCAGCATGGCGATAAAGGCCGCGCTTAAGCACAGCGACGACACCTGATTCATGCGCATAGTGTGCTCAAAATCAGCCGCGCGTTCGTCGTGCCACACGGCCCAGGCCCAGCGGCCGAACAGCGCCACCACCGGCCCGGTAGCCACCAGAAAAATCAGCAGCGGGCGGATTTCCTGCCGCAGCCAGTAGGCCAGCCCCAGCGCCGCCGCGCCCGCCAGCAGCCCGATTGCCGCAAAGATGAACGTGCCCCGAATGCCCAGCCGCAGGCTCAGGGTGCGGTCGCCGCGCCGGGCATCTTCCTCGTGCTGATATACCTGGGTGAGCGGGTAGGAGCCGCACAAAAACAGCGTGCTGACCAGCGCCAGCAGCAAATTGGTTTTCTCGAAAAGCTGCTCCGACGTGGCTCCCACGCCCACCTGCGTCATCAACAACGTGAAGGCCCCCTGGAAAACCACCACCACCAGCGTGCTCAGCAGCGGGTATTTTTTCAGGCGAATGCCCTCGTAGCTATACGCTTTCGACACCAGCAAATACACTACCACCAGCACTCCAAATGGCAGCGAGAGCAGCGCCGCCCCCGCCACGGCCAGCGCATCGAACAACCAAACTAGGTGCAGCAGCTCGGGCGTGACTTTGGGCGGCGCTTTCAGGCCGCCAATGCTGCCTTCGTCCTTGTCGTAATAGGAGTTGTAGCCGTTGGACGCCGGGTAGGCTAGCAGGTGCAGCACCACAAACACGCCCACGGCCCGCCACTCGCTCCACGGCCCGCGCAAGGCGCTCAGCCCAAACCAGAACACGGGCATAAGGTAAACTGAAAATGGGATGCGCAGCAGTGGCAGCGCCTTTCTGTAAGCGGTAAGCAATTGTTTATGAGTTATGAGTAACCAACGGCGCCGGCGGCCACAAAGGTGGGCAAAAGCTGTAATAGAAACAGCTGCCGCTTAGGTTTATTCGGTTTTTGCTGGCCCTGGCCCATGCGGCCAACCCACCAGATACGTGACCTGCGGCCCCCACCAGTGGCGCTTTTTGCCCGCTTGCCAGGTGAAAGCAGCTGCCGGGTCGGCCGCATGGGCCAGGGCCAGCAACTCATCAGTAGAGTACATGCG
This sequence comes from Hymenobacter ruber, assembly GCF_054783255.1. Classification (NCBI taxonomy): domain Bacteria; kingdom Pseudomonadati; phylum Bacteroidota; class Cytophagia; order Cytophagales; family Hymenobacteraceae; genus Hymenobacter; species Hymenobacter ruber. The sequence goes on along the minus strand of NZ_BAAGQX010000002.1, from coordinate 427,848 downwards.
CAGCAGCGACACCGTCCCATCCCAGATGGTGCAGAGCGGAATGAGCGGAATCAGATAAGTGAAAACCAGCCGACTGAGGCGGAAGGGTTGGAAAAACGGCGTGAGCAACAGTTGCGCCACGGGCAGTACCGTGAGGGCCAGCAGCAGTTCGGCCCAGTGCTTGCCCGCGCCCTCAAATACGCCGATGCCGGTGCCGGCCCGAACGGCATCGCGCAGCATGGCGGTGGCCGCGTCGGGCGGGAAATGGTGGAAAGCCGAAAAAATGGTGCGAAAGCCCGGCAGCTGCGCGGGCACGGCCAAAGCATTAACCGATGTGGGCTCGAAGCCAATGGCGCCATTGGTGCGGCGGGCAATATCGGCCCAGGCGCCGGGCTGGGGGTAGAGGTCGGTGAGTGTGATGGTGGCGGGCTGGCCCAGGGCGTGCAGGGCAGCCAGCACGGTTTCGGTGCCGCCTCCGGCCCCGGCACCCAGTTCCAGCACGCGGGTTTGGGCGGTGCGGGCGAGGCCCTCGGCCAGCAGCGGCGCGATGGGCCGGTAGGTGCCCAGCGCCGAAATCATGAACCGCAGGTAGTCCATCATCCCGGCCCGAATGACGGCCGGAAACCAAGACAAATCCTCAACCTCGAACAGACGCAGGCGGAGCTTCATTTTCTTACGGTTGCAACTCGTTCAACAAGGCGATTTGCGTCCGCATCATGGTGTAAGCGGTTCGAAGCGAGGCGCAAAGCCACGGCAGGCTGGCAAGCTGGCAAATCATTCCATTGCCAATAGAATACCCGCGGGGCCAGCCGTTGACGAAAAGCATGAGCGCGACCACCGGTGCCTCAAAAATAATGAAGGTGCCAAGTAGAAAGCCCGTCATGTCCGGGCCCACCGGGTCGTTAAGGCAGTATTTGAACAGCCAACTCATGGGCCATATTCTCAGCAGTCCCACCAAAACGGCCGGAATACCCAGAAAAATGCTGCCCCAGAACACAGTTCCCAGCGCATATGGGACCAGCATGAATCCCGCGGAAACAAGCCTGGTGCTTAAAGGCAACTCCGCGGACGGGTAGCCGTCGCGGCCCCACAGAAGGTAAGCCAAGACCGCAACAACCGCGCTTGGCAACAAATACACAAAACCCAGCGCAGTAGACCGGCCCCAGTGTGTGAAGGCCAATGACGAGTTGGTGACGGGAGGCATTTCGAAAGAATTATTTCACCATAATAACGCGAAATTCAATTGCCCGACTTAACTTTGCAATACAAAGTACTTCTATGGTTATGAAGCCTGCCGCTGCTCCCGACCCGCTTGCCCAGCTCACCGAAATCCGCGCTATCATGGAGCGCAGCTCGCGCTTTTTGTCGCTTTCCGGCCTGAGCGGGGTAGGGGCGGGCGTGGTGGCGCTGCTGGGCGCGGCGGCCGGGCACTTCTACCTGCAAAGCCAATACCCCAGCGAATACGGCCCGGCCGGCTACTCGCACCTGGTGGCCAGCACCGCGCCCGAGCGGCAGGCGGCGCTGCCGTTTTTGCTGCTGCTGGCGGGCAGCGTGATTGGGGCGGCGCTGCTGGTTGCATTTTTCTTCACCCAGCGCCGTACCCGCCGCGCCGGCCAGACGCTGTGGAGCGGCCCGGCGCGCCGGGTGGCCGTGGCCCTGGCGGTGCCGCTGGTGGCGGGCGGGCTGTTTTGCCTGCGGCTGTACCTGGGCGGTGATGCGGGCATGGTGATACCGGGCCTGCTGGTGTTCTACGGCCTGGCGCTGCTCAACGCCAGCAAGTACACGCTGGACGAAATCCGCTGGCTGGGGCTCACCCAAATAGTGCTGGGGCTGCTGGCCATGCTGCAACCCGGCTGGGGCCTGCTTTACTTTGCACTCGGCTTTGGCCTGGGCCACATCGGCTACGGCCTGCTGATGTACAACCGCTACGAGCGGCCGGGCGCAACGGCCCAATAACCCTTAGTATTCCGGTGAAGCACCTCATTCATACCCTCAACAAGGCATTTGACCACCGCGTGCGGCTGGGCGTGATGGCCGTGCTGCTGGCCAATGATTCGGTGAGCTTCAACGACTTGAAAGAAGCACTTGACCTCACCGATGGCAACCTCGCCAGCCACGTTGCGGCCCTCGAAAAAGCCGAATACGTGCTGGTGAGCAAGCAATTTGTGGGCAAAAAACCCAACACTACCTACACTGCTACTGCCGCCGGCAAGGCCGCGTTCCAGCAGCACCTGGCTACACTGGAGAAGCTGCTGCGGCCCTGATTTTTTGGAAAAGAAGCCATAGAGGCTCTTTTTTTTGCATTTATACTTTGTAATTCAAAGTTCTTTAACATGCGCGTAAAGCTCATCCTGCCCGCCCTTACGGAAGCCACCAACCCCTATTGGCGGCCGATAAAGTACTCGCTGTTTCCGCCGCTGGGGCTGGCCACGCTGGCGGCCTACCTGCCGGCCGATTGGGAAGCGGACTTGCAGGATGAGCACGTGGAAGCGTTGCGGCTGGATGATGCACCCGACCTCGTCATCATCCAAGTGTACATCACCAACGCCTACCGTGCCTATGCGCTGGCCGACCACTACCGCGCCCGCGGGGCCTACGTGTGTTTGGGCGGCCTGCACGTAACCAGCCTGCCCGACGAGGCCGCGCCCCACGCCGACAGCATTTTTCTGGGGCCGGGCGAGGAGATATTTCCGGAGTTTTTGCGGGACTGGCAGGCGGGGTGGGCCCGGCCGCGCTACGTGTCGGGGGCGGGGCGCACGCTGGCGGGCATTCCGCCCATCCGGCGCGAGCTGATTAAGCGGGAGCGCTACCTCGTGCCCAACTCCATCGTGGTGACGCGGGGCTGCCCGCACCACTGCGATTTCTGCTACAAGGACGCCTTTTTTCAGGGTGGCAAAAGCTTCTACACTCAAACCGTGGACGATGCCCTGGCCGAAATTGACCGCCTGCCGGGCCGCCACCTCTACTTCCTCGACGACCATTTGCTGGGCCACACGCGCTTCGCCACGGGCCTGTTTGAGGGGATGCGCGGCATGGGGCGGCTGTTTCAGGGCGCGGCCACGGTAGATAGCATTCTGCGCGACAATGGCCTGCTGGAAAAGGCCGCCCAAGCGGGTTTGCGCAGCCTGTTTGTGGGCTTCGAAACGCTGAGCCCCGTCAACCTGAAAACCAGCAACAAGCCTCAGAACCTGGGCCGCGACTACGCGGCGGCCATCCGGCGGCTGCACGATTTGGGCATCATGGTGAACGGCAGCTTCGTGTTTGGGCTCGATGATGACCGGCCCGACGTTTTCTCGCGCACCGTGGACTGGGCCGTGGGCCAGGGCATCACCACGGCCACGTTTCACATTGCCACGCCCTACCCCGGCACGACGCTTTTCCAGCGCATGGAGGCTGAAAACCGCCTGCTGCACCGCCGCTGGAACGAGTACGACACCCGCACCGTGGTGTGCCGCCCCGGCCCGCACCTCACCGCCCGCCAGCTCAAAGACGGCTACAACCAGGCCTACCGCGACTTCTATTCCTGGGCCAACATCACCAAAGCCAGTCTGGTGCACGATACGCTGCGCCACCAGCTCAAGCACTTTGTCTACGCCGGCGGCTGGAAAAAATTCGAGCCTCTCTGGAATTTCCTCATCAAATCGCGCCACCTCGACGCGATGCGCCCGCTGCTCGAAGCTATTCTGAGCAAGGTGCGCAAAAGTGCCGACCCCACCGCACTAAACCCGCCCCTGGAGCCGGCTGACCCGGCCACTTTCCTGCCGCTGCCTGTGCTGCCACACTAGACCGCGCCTCCGCTTGCCTGCCACCGGTTGGCAAGGGCATTTCCTACTCATTCGCATCACCTATTTAGTTAATTCCCAATGAATCCTGTCTTTCCCTTGTCCGAAGATTCGGACGCAGTTCCGCTGCAATCCGCACCTGCGACTTCGATTTCAACCATCCAAAAAGTGCTGCTGCCGCTGGGCGTGGTGCTGTTCGACTGGCTGTTCTGGCGCGAAGGCGGCGGCGTGAACATGGTGGTGTTCACGGTTTTTATCGTGGTGGCGCAGCTACTGATGCTGCCGCGCCACGCGGCGGTGCGGCGTTCGGGCTACTTCTGGCTGATGGTGGGCGGCAGCCTGTTTGGGGCCGCCATGATGGCGGTGTATGGCTCCGGGGCGGCGGCGCTGGCCTGCATGGCCTCGGTGCTGCTGCTGCTGGGCTACGTGAACCAGCCGCACCTGAAACTGGTGCTTTACGCCCTGCTCACGGCGGCCAATAGCTTGGCACAGGCCTGGCTGCGGGTGTTGCAAAGCATACGTGCCCCGCGCAACACCGGGGCCGGCGTGCGCCGAAGCTGGTTCTACGGTCGCTTATTTCTGGTGCCGCTGGGTATTTTGGGGGCTTTTCACCTACTCTTCGCGGTGGCCAACCCGCGCTACGAGGCCCTGAGTGGCCAGGTGCTGGCGCATCTCGGCGAGTGGCTGGGGCTGCTGCTGCCCGATATTTCCATTGGTCACCTGCTGTTCATCGCGCTGGGCTTTGTGGCGACGGCCGGGGTGGTCGTGGCGGTGCCGGTCTACTACTTCGCCGACCACGAGTCGCGCTTTGGGGAGTTCGTTCGGCGACAGCGCGACCGGGTGGCCTCCTTCGGCGTGCGCCGTCCCGATTTTAGCTTCCGCAGCACCCGGATGCTCGATTTGCGCAAGGAGTTTCTGGCTGCCGCTGCCGTGTTTGGGCTGGTGAACGTGCTGCTGCTGGCGGTGAATGCCATCGATATCAATTGGCTCTGGTTTGGGTTTGAGCCCGCGCCGGGATTCGACCTTGCCCAGTTCGTGCACGAAGGCACGTACGTTCTCATTTTCAGCATCCTGCTCGCCATGGGCATCGTGCTGTGGTTCTTCCGCCGCAACCTGAACTTCTACCAGCCGGGCCTGCCGTGGCTGCGCTGGGGCGCCACCGTCTGGGTAGTGCAAAATGCCATACTGGCCGTGTCGGTGGGCCTGCGCAACTACTACTATATCCTCAATAGCGGCATTGCCTATAAGCGCATCGGTGTGTGCTTCTTCCTGCTGCTGGTGTTTTTCGGGCTAGCCACGGTGCTGCTGAAAATTTGGCAGCGCCGCTCGGCCTACAGCCTCATTCGCCTCAATTCGCTGGCCGTGTACGCGGTGCTACTGCTGTTGGCCGCCGGCAACTGGGAGGTCTGGATTGCCGAGTACAACTTTCAGCCCCGTTTCCGCAGCATCGACGTGGGCTTTCTGCTGGCCATGCCCGGCCGCACACTGCCCACGCTGGTGGCCCATCGCAGCCGGCTCGATGCCGCCCACCTCACTACTGAGGATGAGTACGGCAACGCTACCACCATCCCGGCCGCTGCTGCGCAGCAGCAACTCAACGTGGCCGTGGCCAACTGGCGGGCGCACCACAAGGCCCAAACCGGCTGGCAGGGCTTCACCTACGCCGATTGGCAGGCTTACCAACAGCTGGGCGGCCATGAATAAGCTCATCCACACGGCCCCGCCTTCGGGCCTGATGCGCTGGCTGGGCGGCAGCCTCATCTGGACTGCCGCCTGCCTGCTGCCCTGCGCCGCATTCTGGTATTGGGTGATGGAGGTGAAGGATGCCAATTGCCGCTCCTGCGGCACCACGGCGCTGCTTACGCCGCTCGCCATTGTCGTCGTGCTCGGCTCAAAGGTGTTTCTCTCACGGGCGTTTGCCGGCTCAAACGCTTTGTTTCAACAAGCCAGATGGGGCGATTGGACCACCGTCGTGGCCTTTAGCTGGCTCCTCGTGCTGAGGCTAATCCTGATGGCCTGGCTGCTGCTGGACCTGGGCATTGTGATTCTAACGCTGTTCAGCTGGCTGGACGACGGGAAATCCTGGAGTGTCTAATCTGATTATCAACAACTTTATAATTCTTGTAATGCTTCCTCAATTCGCTCTCACGTTTTTCGGCATCCTGTTCTGCATAGGCGATGTGGCCGCATTGGGCCTGCTGCTGGCTTGGCAGGAGCGCGCCGCCTCGCCCGATGCCCGCTGGCGGCGGCTGGTGCGCGGCGTACTGCCGGCCACCATTGTGCTGCTGGCGCTGCTGCTGCTGGCCTTCACCCAGCTCATGCTGCTGTGGTCGAGGCAGTAGGAGCGGCCTTTTCTCGCGTAATCATGAGCTTATACAACCGGAATTGGCTGCCGCCGTGGCCTGTGGTGCCGCCCCGGCTGTGGCTCACGGCGGCAGCCACCATCATAGTAGGCCTGAGCATCATTTTTCGGATGGAAATATGGCCGCACCACTATAGAGTTCAGGAATGGAGCTGCATTGTGCTGGGGCTCCTGCTACAGGCCATCGGTGTTCAGGTAATTAATATGTTGATGGCGTGGCTGCGGGATTATCGCGGCCCTGGCTGGATGCGGCTGTTGATGTGGGGTGCGATACTGCCTATTTATGGGGCGGTGGTTCTGTTGATAGTAGTGTTTGTCCTGTTCACCTGCTTCAGCTTAGGAAGCATTAGGATGGATTAGCCGCAGTTCGGCAGGCGCGTCCTACCGATGAGAATAGTTTTTCGGTATTGCCAAATCAGGGGATTATGTAAAAAACCGAATTCGACCAACAGGCCATATGCCCTGACAAAAGCTGTTTTTAAACCTCAAATAAGCGCTTACGGCTGCTGAGTACTGATTCAGGTGCGAACCTCAAAACTTGAAATAATGATTTATTAGAGAATATTGTTTAGCTTGGCGGCCCGTTGGGCTTCCCATCCTGAGAACGGCCCGCTACGGCATCATCATCGCCTTTATACATGGCCCGTAAGCTGCTTCTGACTGTGCTCATCATCGCCCTGCTCATTGAGCTGGCGCTGACGGGGGGCGCGTTTTTCGCACCGGCTTTCACCCTAAAGCAGTTTGGGGTGACGTATGGCCCTGATACCACGTTTCTGGCCTACATCGTGGCGTGGCTGCTGCTGTTTGTGTCGCTGGTGGCGGCCGTGGCCGTGGTGCAGGTGGCCCGGCGCCGGCCCGGCTTCGCTACCTGGTGCTACCTGCTGGGCGTGTGGTGGATAGGCATCGGCGCGGGCATTTATTTTGCCTTCGGCAAACCCGACAACTTGTTGCTCGATTCCGTAAAAGGACTGTTGATTATCGTCCTCACGTGGCGCTGTCAGGCTTCGCGCACCATGGCGCGGCGTTACTAGCCGAAGCTCAGTATCTTGGGGGCCAATTATCCGCTCTGCATTGTCCCGCCCTATGCCCACTTCTCACTTGCACCCCCTGCCTGTCGTTCCGAAACTCTCGCGCTTTGGCCGGGCCCTGGCCGGCGCGCAGGTTCTCAAGGAAACGCTGAGCATCATCTTCCTGGGCCTGCCGCTGGTGAAGGCCGCGCCGCTGGTGCTGCTGTCGGCGCTGCCCGGCGTGGTGCTGTATTTGCTGCACTGGCAGCTGGCGCTGGGACGCGTGGGCCGCGTTTTTGCGGCGGCCGTGTGGGGCTTCACGCTGATTGATGAGCTGTGGGGCCTGCTGCTGTTTCAAGAGCTGGATTCGCCCACGCGGGGCCAGATTCGCCTGCTGCACTGGAGTTACTTCCTGGGCCTGGGCATTATCCTGCTGGCATTGGGCGAGTTGGGCTGGCGCTGGCAGCGCCGCCGCGTCAAGGCCCAGCGCAACGTGCACCACAAGGCCATTCTGACGGCCCGGCAGCGCCACTAATACTGGGCTGGAGTACGTCGCCCGATTTGCTTTATCGGGCGCTTAATCCGGACTATTGGGGCGAGGGTCTGGTATATTTGCCGTTCTTCGCGGCGGGACTCAATCCCCGTCACCCACTTGCCGCCTCGCATGGCCGACCTCAAAACGTCTCCTTCTGCTTCTTCTTCCGGTGCTAAATCCAAGCCGCCGCGCCGCCGTTGGCCGCTGCGGGTGACCAGCTGGGCCTGGGTGCTGTTCGGCTTCGTCGTCATTCTGTTTTTGGTGTACCCGTTTCTGGTGAGCACCAATTTCATGTTCCTCTTCGGCAAGTCGCCCAGCCTGGCCGATTTGGAGAACCCCAAAGTAGAGCAAGCCTCGGAAATCTATACGTCGGACGGGGTTCTGATTGGCAAGTATTTCCGTGAAAACCGCTCGCCGGTGCCGCTCAATAAGATGTCGCCCGTGCTCATCAAGGCACTTATTGCCACCGAGGACGTGCGCTTCTACAAGCATTCAGGCATCGACTTGGAGGCCGTGGTAGGCGGGGTGTTTTCGTCGTTGCGCGGCGAGAAGCGCGGCGGCTCCACCATCACCCAGCAGCTGGCCAAAAACCTCTACAAAATCCGCCGGCAGCAGAGCCGGGGCGCGCTGGGATACATTCCGGTGGTGAGCACCATCGTGGCCAAAACCAAGGAATGGCTCACAGCCGTGGACCTGGAGCAGCGCTATACCAAGGAGGAAATTCTGCGGATGTACCTCAACACCGTGGAGTACGGCTCCAGCGCGTTCGGCATTAAAGTAGCGGCCAAAACCTTCTTTAACACCTCGCCGGATAGCCTTAAGCCCGAGCAGGCCGCCATGCTGGTGGGCGTACTCAACAACCCCACGGCCTACAATCCCAAGTTCCACCCGGCCGCCGCGCTGCGCCGCCGCAACGTGGTGCTCGACCGCATGGCCCAGGCCGGCGTGCTGCCCAAGGCCGAAATCACAGCCCTCAAAGCCACGCCCATCGTGCTCGATTACCACGTCGAAAAGCACATCGACGGGCCCGATACCTACTTCCGCAGCGCCATCAGCCAGTTTGTGGATGCGTGGTGCGACAGCACGGGCCACGACATGTACCGCGACGGCCTCAAAATCTACCTCAGCATCGATTCGCGGATGCAGGCGCACGCCGAGGAGGCCCTGCACGAGCGCATGAAAGCCCTGCAACGCCAGTTCGACAACTTCTGGCGCAACAAGGGCAAAGACCCGTGGGTGGACGACGAAGGCAACGTCATTCCCGATTTCATCCTGACCCAGATGAAACGCACGGAGAGCTACAAAACCCTCGCCAACCACTACAAAAACCAGCCCCAGCGCCTGGATTCGGCCCTGAATGCCAAGCGGCCGATGAAGGTCTTCACCTGGAAGCACGACGACAATGACACCACGCTGGTGATGTCGCCGCTCGATTCGCTGGCCTACTACAAGCACTTCCTGCAATCGGGCATGATGTGCATGGACCCCTTCACCGGCCACATCAAGGCCTGGGTGGGCGGGCTCGACTACCGCTTCTTCAAGTACGACCACGTGAAGCAGGGCAAGCGCCAGGCCGGCTCCACGTTCAAGCCCTTCGTGTACCTCACGGCCCTCGACAACGGCTACTCGCCCTGCGACCGCATCCGCGACCAGCGCGTGACCATCAACTACGTCGAAAACGGCAAGCCCATGGAGTGGAAGCCTGACAACGTGACCCGCGAATACACCGGCATCAACATGACGCTGCGCCACGCCATGGCCCGCTCCGTGAACTCCGTGACGGCCCAGCTAACCGAGAAAGTGGGCTGGGACAACGTGGCCAAATACGCCCACAAAGTCGGCATCACCTCGCCGCTGCTGGCCGTGCCCAGCATCGGCCTCGGCTCGGCTGGCGACGTGAGCGTGTACGAAATGGTGGACGCCTACAGCACGTTCATGAACACCGGCTTCCGCTCCGACCCGCGCCTCGTCACCCGCATCGAGGACCGCAACGGCAACGTCATCAAACAATTCGACCCGGTGCAGCACCGCGCCATCCCGGCCGAAACCGCCTGGCTGATGACCTACATGCTGCGCGGCGGCATGGAAGAGCCCGGCGGCACCTCCCAGGCCCTCTGGGACTACGACCTCTGGCACAACGACAACCAAATCGGCGGCAAAACCGGCACCACCTCCAACTACTCCGACGGCTGGTACATGGGCATGACCAAGGACCTGATGACCGGCGTGTGGGTGGGCGGCGAAGACCGCAGCATCCACTTCACCGGCTCGCAGCAGGGCGAAGGCGGCCGCACGGCCCTGCCCATCTTCGGCAAGTTCATGGAGAAGATTTACAAGGACAAGGACCTCGGCTACACGCCCGGCCACTTCCCCCAGCCCACCGTCAAAATCGTCAAGAAGTATAACTGCGTGTCGCCCGAGGAGCCCAGCCGCCGCCGCGCCGAGGCCGTGGACACCATCGCCGCCGACAACCTGCTGGAGCAGATGAACAACGGCGGCAGCATCCCGGATAGCGTAAAGGGCGGGCGCTAGGTGTAAAGGCGTTTTTTAGCCCTGCAACTCACGCCATATCTGCAGGTACTTAGGTTGCAGAAGCTTGTGAGCAGCTTTTGACTTCTCATCATCCCCATTCATTTCTACGTGTTCCAAAAACGAAACGTAGAGCGCATTTTCCGTCGAGCTATCCACCTTCTCAATGGTGCTTTGGAAAAAACTAAAAAGCCTTTCCAGTGTATCGAACCTTGCCTGTTTGATGAGTTGGTTCGCATACCTCGCCATACAGCCCATTTGCAGGTGAATCAAGCCAGCATAGTCCTCGTCTAGTACATCTGAGGCAAGTTCAGGAAATTGCTCGACCAAGGATTGCAGAAATGCAGCTTGAGAAAGCGGCGGTTTCACGATGATAAAGTTTGGTTTAGAAGCCATAGAGAGGCAAGCTAGCTTTATTTAGGCGATGCATCGGACACCTTACCGGATGCATCAGCCAGCTTGCGGAACCATCGGATGCGTTTCCGGAATCATCAGGCGCCATGCCGGAGCCATCGGCTGGCAACAGCCCTACTCCGCCCCGTACAGCGCCTCCAGCGCCCCGCGCAGCTCCGGATACTCGTAGGTGAAGCCCTGCGCCAGCACCTTCTGGGCGCTCACGTTCTGCGAGGCCAGCACGATTTCACTCATCTCGCCCATGGCCAGCTTCAGACCGAAAGCCGGCACCTTGGGCAGAATCAGCGGCCGGTGTAGCACCTCGGCCAGCACTTCGGTGAAGGCCTGGTTGGTGGCAGGGTAGGGGGCCACCGCATTGTAGGTGCCGTGCCAGGCAGGGTCTTCCAGCATGGCGATGAACAGGCGGCACAAGTCGTCGAGGTGAATCCAGGACATGTATTGCTTGCCGCTGCCCAGCGCCGCGCCCGCGCCCAGCTTCACCGGCCGGGCAATCTGGGGTAAGGCCCCGCCTTCCGTGCTCAATACCACGCCAATGCGCGGAATCACTGTCCGAATACCCAGCGCCGCAATGGGCGCCGCCGCCAGCTCCCATTGGTTCGAGACATCGGCCAGAAAGTCGTTGGTGGGCAGCGCCGGGGGTGTTTCCTCGGTCACCAGCTTGTCGCCCGCATCCCCGTAAATCCCCACCGCCGAGGCCGAAATCACGGCTTGCACGTGGTGGCCGGGCTTGGCCAGCTCGCGGGCCAGCAGGGCCAGGCCGCCCAGCCGGCTGGCCATAATCTCGCGCTTGCGCTCGTCGGTCCACTTGCCATCGGCCACGCTGGCCCCGGCCAGGCTCACGATGTAGTCGGCATACGGAATGGCCGCCTCGTCAATCGTGCCTGCCTGCGGGTCCCACCGGAAGCTGCGGAAGTGGCTGCTCTTGGCCGGCTCGCGGCTCAGCAAGGCCACCTCGTAGCCGCTGTCAATCAGCATTTCGGCCAGGCGCGTGCCAATGAGGCCGGTGCCGCCGGTAATGAGGACTTTGCGAGCGGAAGTATCGGTCATGGCTAGCTATTTCAAACAAAAGTAAAACCGCCCTTCTTCACCGCCGCCACCCCGGCCACTTAGCCCGAATAGCAGCCTATCAAACCCATCTAATCTATTTTCCAATCTGCCGCAGAAACTCCCGCCGCAGTGCTTCGTCCTGAGCAAAACGCCCGCCATATTCGCTGGTCAGCGTCGAGCTGCTGGTGTCGTTCACGCCCCGGCTCATCACGCACAGGTGGTCGGCTTCAATGAGCACGGCCACGTCGTCGGTGCCCAGGCTCTGCTTCAGCTCCTCGGCAATCTGGCGCGTCAGGCGCTCCTGCACCTGCGGCCGGCGGGCGTAGTACTGCACCACGCGGTTGAGCTTGCTCAGCCCCACCACGTGGCTACCCGGCAAATACGCCACGTGCGCCTTCCCAATAATGGGCACAAAATGGTGCTCGCAGCACGAAAACAACGTGATGTCGCGCTCCACCAGCAGCTGGTGATAGTCGTAGCGGTTGTCAAACATGCGCACATCCGGCCGGTTCTTCGGGTCAAGGCCCTTGAACCATTCCTGCACGTACATTTTGGCCACACGGCGCGGCGTGCCGGCCAGGCTGTCGTCGGTCAGGTCGAGGCCCAGTTCACGCATAATGGCCTCAAAATGGCCGCTGATGGCCGTAATCTTGTCCTCATCAGAGCGCACGAAGGCATCATCGCGAAGAGGAGTGCGCAGGCCCGCAGGCAAATGGGCGTCGGTGGCCGGAACCGGTCCGGAAAGGTTATCCATGATATTCCACAAAGTTACGGTCCGTCTCGTAGAGCGTGACCGATAGGGCCAGGGCCGCGTCCAGATGCGGGCGCAGGCGCTGCCAAATTACCACGGCGATGTTTTCGGCCGTGGGGTTCAGATGCCGGAACTCTTCCGTATCCAGGTTCAGGTTGCGGTGGTCGTAGCGGTTAAGCACCTCGTGCTTGATGAGGTCGCTCAGCCGCTTCAGGTCATACACGTAGCCGGTTTCCGGGTCGATTTCGCCGGTCAGCCGCACGGTCAGGTTGTAGTTGTGGCCGTGAAAATGCGGGTTGTTGCACTTGCCAAACACCCGCTGGTTGTGGGCATCGTCCCAGGCAGGATTATGCAAGCGGTGGGCAGCGTTGAAATGCTCGGTGCGGCAAACGGTTATCAGCATAGGCGGCTAGAACCTCAGATTGCGATACTTTGTTGCGTTGCCCGGCCCCGCACTGGTAGTATTCTGAGGTCGGCGGGTGGCAATAATAAACTTTTGTAGAATTTAATGTGGCCCTGATATGAATAAATCAACAAAAACGGCATTATTCTGAAAAAAGTAGGGTCCATCAGAAGTTGCATAGAATAAAGGTCCTAAATTTGAAAAGCCGGACAACGGTACCCCTAGCAACGGCTTTCTGACCGACCATTTTTAATGCTTTCATAAGTTTTTATTCCCATGAAACGAAGCGTACTAGTTCTAATCCTGATATGCCTGGCCACGCTGGGTAGCTATGCCCAGAAATCCCCTGTTGATGAAGCCGATAAATCAATCAACAGCATCCCCCGCAAAGGCCAGCAGGTGAGCATGCAGCTCGATAACCGCCGCGTGGAAGCCGCCTGGCTCAAGCAGTTAGGCGATAAATTCGGCAGCAAGCTGAAGAACAACAAAGGCGTGATTACGCTCGACGGTGTGATTGTCGAAGAAATTGCACCCAACCCGATTCGCGTTATCAGCAAGGTTGACGCTACGCCCACCGGCACCACCGTGTGGTGGAGCATTGACCTCGGCAACGCCTACCTCGGCAAAGAATCGACCCCCGTGCAGTGGAAATCGGCCGAGAAGTACCTGAAGGACTTCGCCCGCATGATGTACCGCGAAGACCTGGTGTCGCAGATTTCGGAAGCCGAGCGCGCCCTGGTTGCCTCGCAAAACAACCACATGGCCGTTATCGAGAAAGCCAACACCATCAAGAAGGACATCGAGAAGAACAAGGCCCGCAAAATTGAAATCCAGCAGATGCTGGCTGCCAACGCCGCCGAGCTTCAGCAGTTCAACAACCTCATCGACACCAACCTGAAAGAGCAGGAAGCTGCCCGTGGCGACATTGTGAACATGCGCGTGGCCCTCGAAGCCGTGAAGGACCGCCTGAATAAAATTGAGTAATGTGTCGGCTGGCGTCGCCTGACCAATATGCTAATCAACAAAAAGCCCTGCCCTCATCGGCAGGGCTTTTTGTTTGCCCATCAGCCAACCCTGTCGGCTCAACTGCGTTGGCAATAAAGGCAGTAGCAACTGCCCTATTAATTCAACCCAAGACAACCCACCCATGGAAAAGACCGAAGTTCAAAACCAGGTACACCTCGATAGCGCCATCCACCTCCTCGCCGGCGACCTCTCCGAAGTTACCGACCGTGCCGGCCTGGACAATCAGCTTCAGCGCTGGATTGAAGATTTGAAAGCTGCCAACAACCCCGCCTTTCACCAGTTGGTAGTCGACCTGCAGGCCCTGAAGGCGCACTTTGGCAGTGGCTCGCTCGACGTTAGTGTGATTGCCCCATTGCTGGCCCGGCTGGGCACCAACACCACCCAGGCCGCCAATTTTGCAGAAGGCAACACTGCCCCGCGCGTAGCCAAGCTCGGCGAAACGCTGTCGGCCGTGGCTTCGCAGCTGAAAGGCGGCTCGGCTACGCCCGATGGCACGGTGCCGCAGGATATGTCGTCGCACGACTAGCGTATCCGTTTAGCGTCAACAGGCGCTATTCAAACCCAAAAAAGCCGGCCCCACGCGTGGGGCCGGCTTTTTATTATTAACAACCCGAAGGTTGTGGCAATGCTTTAAGCTACGGGAGCCTTGGCAATTACGTTCAAGCGACGCTCTTTGATACGAGCCTGCTTGCCCGAGAGGCCACGCAGGTAGAACAGACGGGCGCGACGTACTTTACCGCGACGCACAACCTCGATTTTCTCGATGTTAGGCGACAGCAGGGGGAAGATACGCTCAGTGCCGATTTGGTTCGAAATCTTGCGAACGGTGAAGGTTTCGCCGTTGGAGCTGGGGTTACGACGCTGAAGCACAACGCCCTGGAACTGCTGAATGCGCTCCTTGGCACCCTCGCGGATTTTCACGTGCACGTTAATCGTGTCGCCGGCGGCGAACTGGGGGAAGCTGGCGCGGCGCTCCTGCGATTCGGCCTGGATAAAGTCAAGTAGTACGCTCATGGCTGAGAAAATTGCGAAAGACGGCGCCGCCGTCGGGAATTAGTATTTTATCGAAACGGAGCGCAAAGATAGCGCTTTCCGGTGATGATAGCAAGGGGTTTGTAGAACATGCTTTAGCTTGTTCCCTGATTTGCTGTTAATTCGTGGAAGGAACAAGCTAAAGCATGTTCTACGACAACAAATCGGGCCGGCGCTGCTGGGTACGGGCCAGGGCCTGGTCGTGCCGCCACTCCTCAATTTTGGGAGTATTGCCCGAAAGCAGGATTTCCGGTACGGCCTGCCCGCGCCACTCCGCCGGCCGGGTATAGATAGGCGGGGCCAGCAAGTCGTCCTGAAAAGAATCGGAAAGGGCCGATTCTTCGTTGCCCAGCACGCCCGGCAGCAACCGTACCACGGTATCGACCAGAATGGCCGCGCCGAGCTCGCCGCCGCTCAGCACGTAGTCGCCCACGCTAATTTCATGGGTGATGTACGTCTGGCGGATGCGCTCGTCGATGCCTTTATAGTGGCCACAGAGCATGATGATGTTCTGCATCAGCGAGAGGCGGTTGGCCAGCGGCTGGCGCAGGGTTTCGCCATCGGGCGTGAGGTAGATGATGGCGTCGTAGGTACGCTGGGCCATCAGCTCGTCCATCCACGCGGCGATGGGCTCGACGCGTAGCACCATGCCCGCGCCCCCGCCAAACACGAAATCATCAATCTGACCGTGTTTGTTGATGGCTTTGTCGCGCAGCTGGTGCACATGAATTTCGGCCAGGCCCTTGTCCTGCGCCCGCTTCACGATGGAATGGGCGAAGGGACTGACCAGCAATTCCGGCAGGCAGGTAAGGATGTCGATTCTCATGATGAGGGTAGCGTGGACTTTGTAGTCCTCGAATCGGTCAATTTATTCGGCGTTCAGTCACTCGCGGACTACAAAGTCCGCGCTACTCCGCTTCGTCCTGCTGGCGGGTGCTGGGCTTGAGGTACACGTCGAGCAGGCCGTCGGGCAGGTTCACGTAAATCTCCTTTTTGGCATGGTCGGCGTGGCTGATTAGCTCATCCACTACCGGAATCAGCACTTCCTGGCCCTGATAGCGCATGGCCAGCATGTCCTGCTGGGGCAGCTCGTAGAAATTCTCCACAGTACCCAGCGTGCCCAGGGTTGAATCAACCACCGTGAAGCCGATGACGTCGTGGAAGTAGAACTGGTCTTCTTCCAGCTCGGGCAGGGCGGCCAGGGGGAGGTGCAGCTGGGAGCCGCGCAGGGGCTCGGCTTCTTCAATGCGGTCGATACCGCGCAGCTTGATGAGTACTTTGTTGCCGGACTGGGGCTGCACTTTTTCGATTTGGTGCTCCACCAGCTTGGTGGGGGCACCGGCCAGGGTGAGGTACACCGTTTTGAGCTTGGTGTAGGCCGAAACATCGTCCACGTCGAAGTGCGCTACCAGGTGGCCGCGCAGGCCGTGGGTTTTGATGAGGTAGCCGAGCTGATAGGTTTCGTCGAGCGTCATGACAGGGAAGGGGGATAACGAAAAAGCGTTTGGGGGTTGCCAGCCGGTCCGGCTCACAACTCCCAAACGCTTTCGGTTTTCAGGTACCTAAAAACTACTCGGCAGCAGCTTCGGTAGCTTCTTCGGCCGGAGCCTCGGTAGCCTCGTCAGCAGCCGGAGCGGGGGCGTTAGCAGCCAGCAGCGCAGCGGCTTTCTGACGCTGAGCTTCGGCGCGAGCCTCTTTTACCTTGGTTTCGGCATCGAAAGCAGCTTTCTTGGCGGTAGCCTTGGCATCAACGAGGCCAGTGCGCTTGCCTTCGATTTTGGCGTCTTTCTCCTCTTTCCAGGCGCTGAAACGCTGGTCAGCAACTTCCTGGGTGATGGCACCCTTGTCAACACCCAGCTGCAGGTGACGACGGTAGAGCACGCCGCGGTAGCTGAGCATGGCCCGAACGGTGTCGGTGGGCTGAGCGCCGGTCATCATCCAGTAGAACGCGCGGTCGGCGTCGTAGTTGATGGTAGCGGGGTTGGTTTGGGGGTTGTAGGTGCCGATTTTCTCGATGAAACGGCCATCGCGGGGGGCGCGGGCGTCAGCTACTACGATGTCGTAAGTCGCGGCCTTTTTGCGGCCACGGCGGGCGAGGCGGATTTTAACTGCCATAAACCGGTGGGGTTGTGTGACGGAACTCGTCCGTCGGGTGAGGGTTTCCCGAAATTGGGAGTGCAAAGGTAGCGTTTGTTCAGGGCATTAGCTAACGCAAGTGCGAAAAAACGCGGTGCAACATCGGCCGCTATTTGCTGGTGGTCTGCTGGCAGTTGTCGGGCGTAAGCTTGGCCATGTCGCGCTTGGCGGTGTTTTCGGTTACTTCCGACAGCTCCATGCGTGCCCGGGTGATGCTGGTTTTGATGTCGCCGCGCACGTAGTATTTGTGCCCAGCCTCAACGGTCAGTTCCAGACCGGTTTCCTTTTTGAATACTTCAACCCCACCGTTTTTGGCCATAATGCTCAGTGTGCCGGGCTTTGCCTGGTACTCAATGTACCGCTCGTTGCTCAGTTTGCAGATTTTTTCGCCATTGATGTAGACGGCGTAGTTAGCCAAGGCTCCCATGAACTGGCCGCCCCGGTAGATGCAGACAGTTGCCGTGCCATCGGCGGGAGGAGCCGGGCGAAATGCGGAGGAAAGTGCGGCAAGAAGGATAACCGCTGGAAAGAGAACCAATTTTTTCATAAAAAAGAAAGGGGGGAAAGAAGATGAAGCCGTAAATGAACGACAAATCTTCTTTCCCCCCAATTTGATTTTCCGCTTTGGCAATTCCGCTACGCGGCCACCGCTTCGCGTTTGGGCTTATTGGCCAGCTTGGAAATGGCGCTAAGGTTCATGTTTTTGCGCTTCACCTTGATGATGCCCACTTTATCGAGGCCCCAGATGGCGACGTAGGTGGGGTCGAACTCCCACCACTTCACGCCGAAGTTGACGCGCATGGGCAGCTTGTGGTGGTTGTTCTGGAATAGTTCGCCAAAAGCCAGGAAGTCCAGCGCTAGCGTGTTGCGCGATTTGTCGCGGTTGTCGAAGTTCTGGTAGCCGTATTTGTGGCCGCCCCAGTTCACGATGGCACCGTGGATGGGGCCCATCAGGAAGTGGATGGGGAGCAGCAGGTACTGCCACCAAGCCGTGGCGAAGTTGATATAGAACAGTACATAAGCCGTGCCCCAGCCGAGGCGCGAGTACACGGTGCCGCCAAATTTATCGAGCCAGTTCCACTCCGGAATGTCGCCTTCGAAACGCTCAGCCCCGGCGTGGTTGTGGTTTACCACGTCGTTGTAAATCACCTTGGTCTTCCACATCATATCAAACGCGTTGTTCGAGAAGTGGGGCGAGTGTGGGTCCAGTTCGGTGTCGGAGTAGGCGTGGTGCATGCGGTGCAGCAGCGCGTAGGCCCGGGGCGAGAGGAAGCTGCTACCCTGGCAGAGGTAAGTGAACAGGAAGAAGAACTTCTCCCAGAACTTGTTCATGGTAAACATCTTATGCGCCGCGTAACGGTGCAGGTAGAACGTCTGCGTGAACAGTGACAAATAATAATGGGCAACGAAAAAAATCAGAATAGCCATAAAAAGCTGAAAATAGGGGCGCTGACCGCACAAGCAAAAGGGCTTGGCTTAGGTTCAGCAGCAACGATACAAAATTACGGCCGGGGTGGAGGCAGCAGGATTTTCGGTTCGGAAAGGCCAAAATCTTGCACGTATCCCAGCGAGTGTGCAACTGTCATTCTTCGTCTCTGCTTTAATCGCAGAATGCATAGAATGACAATGGGCTACTTATAAAACTCGCGGGCGGCGTCCCAGTGCGGGGCATCGGGCAGGGGAGCCACAAAGGTCATCAGCTCTTTCGTGACGGGGTGCTGCAACTGCAGCTGGCGGGCGTGCAGGGCAATGCTCACGTCGGGCAGGGGAGCAATGAAACCGTATTTCACGTCGCCAATGATGGGGGTGCCGAGGCCGGTGGCCAGCTGGGTCCTAATCTGGTGCGGGCGGCCGGTCACGGGGTTCACTTGCAGCAGGTAACGGTTGCCGGCCGGGCCCAGCAGCTCGTAGCTCAGCTCGGAGCGCAGGCCCTGGCTGTGCTTTTCGGGATAGGCTTTGGTGACGTTGCGCACGGTGTCCTTCACCAGCCAGTGCACCAGGGTGCCGCTTTCGGGCACGGGCGGCCGGCCGGTGAGGGCCCAGTAGGTTTTGTGAATCTTGTCGTCCCGAAACATCTCGTTCAGGCGGCTCAGCGCCTTGCTGGTTTTGGCCAGAATGACGATGCCTGATACCGGCCGGTCGATGCGGTGGCACACGCCTACGAAGGCCTCGCCGGGCTTCTTGTACTTGAAGCGCAGGTACTCGGCGGCTTTTTTAGAGAGGGGCTCGTCGCCGGTGGCATCGCCCTGCACGAGGATGCCGGCGGGCTTGTTGATGACGAGAAGATGGTTGTCTTCGAACAGAATTTCTCTGCCTTCGGACCAGAGGTTGGGACGATTCACGCGGCGGGAACGGGCGGGATGTTGAGTGTCAGCAGGAGCGGGCCAGGACCCCTCGGGGGCTTCCGCACGTCATCAGACCACACTCACCGGGCGCTCCGCTCTTGCTTTTAGTGCAACGAAGATACGAACCTGGGCGGGAGTACGCGGGTAATGACTGTCATCCTGAATGCAATGAAGGACCCTATCACGGCTGAACGATTTGTTCGGGCGTGAGAAGGTCCTTCATTGCATTCAGGATGATAATCGGTAATTAATATCCCTCCTCCTTGCTTGGGAACTCGCGGCTTTTCACGTCGGCCACGTAGTGCTGCACGGCTTCGGTCATCACATCGTGCAGCTCGGCGTAGCGGCGCAGAAAACGGGGCTTGAACTCCTTGGTAATGCCCAGCAGGTCGTGCACCACCAGCACCTGGCCGTCCACATCGGGGCCGGCCCCGATGCCAATGACGGGAATGGTGAGCTCTTCGGCCACTTGCTTGGCCAGGGCGGCAGGAATTTTTTCCAGCACCAACCCAAAGCAGCCGATTTCCTGGAGCAGGCGGGCATCTTCGAGCAGCTTCTGGGCTTCGGCTTC
Organism: Hymenobacter ruber; assembly: GCF_054783255.1. Taxonomy (NCBI): domain Bacteria; kingdom Pseudomonadati; phylum Bacteroidota; class Cytophagia; order Cytophagales; family Hymenobacteraceae; genus Hymenobacter; species Hymenobacter ruber. Next base: position 407,929 of record NZ_BAAGQX010000002.1, on the reverse strand, counting down.
TTCCTTGGCACGCACGCTGTAGGTGCCGAACTTGTAGATGGACTGCGGCGTGAGGCCGAGGTGACCCATGACCGGGATGCCGGCCGTGAGAATGCGCGTGATGCTGTCCTTAATCTCGGCCCCGCCTTCGAGCTTGATGCCGTGGCCCCCCGATTCCTTCATGATGCGAATGGCCGAGCGCAGCGCTTCGGAGGAGTTGCCCTGGTAGGAGCCGAAGGGCATATCGACCACCACGAAGGCCCGCTTCACGGCGCGCACCACGCTCTGGGCGTGGTATATCATCTGGTCGAGGGTGATGGGCAGGGTGGTTTCGTGGCCGGCCATGACGTTGGAGGCCGAGTCGCCCACGAGCAGCACGTCGACGCCCGCGCCGTCGAGAATCTGGGCCATCGAGTAGTCGTAGGCCGTGAGCATGGATATTTTTTCCCCCCGCTCCTTCATGGCGAGCATCTGGTGGGTGGTGATGAGTTTGACTTCCTTGTGCTGAGACATGGCGGGCAGGCAGGTTTGCGAGATAAAAGGCCGTTTGGCGGGGCAAAGCTGGCAACAATTTCGTTAGCCCGCGCCGGGCGCCCAGCAAAAAGCCCCTGGCCGAAGCGCAGGGGCTGAAAAGGAAATGCGTCAACTGGCTCGGGCCTACTGGTACTGCGCGTAGCGGTTGCGATTCAGCTTGAGGTCCTGGAGCAGGCTGCTCTTGGCTGCGATGGTGAAGTTGTAGCCTTTGAGCTGGCCGAAGGGAATCCAGGTGCCGTTAATCTGCCAGCAGTGCAGGTCGCGGAAGAACGACACGGTGGGAAACGTTACGGCCGCGCTGGTAAAATCATACCCGAAGCCGGTGGTGAAGCGCAGGTTTTCGGTGAGCTTGATGGAACCGTCGGCCCGAATGGTGTTGAGGGCCAGCAGGGGCGGGCGTGTGCTAGCCGACGTGAGGGGCACGGTGCTGGTGGAGTAGCCAGCCGAGTACGATACATTGAGCTCCCACGGAATATCGAAATCGACGTAGTCGGCGTAGTAATTGGGACCCACCGCGCCCAGGCTAGGATTGTTGGCCGGGGCCACGGCGCGGGGCACCGCGCTTTTCTTCTTGCCGCTGGCGGGGTTGAATGTATAGTTGGTCTGAAAAGTGGCTGTGGCCAGGCGCAGCAGCTTGCGTGGGTTGGCCTCAAAGAGGAATTTGTCGAGGGGCCGGCCCTGGCTGTCGCGCTGGTACGCCTCGAAGCTGGCCCCGCTGTTGAGGCTAAGCTTCTTGGCGACCTGGGTACGGAAAATCACGTTCAGCGGCGTGAGTTTCTGGACGCCGGGCAGGGCGGCGAAATTGTAGCCGATGTTGAAATCAAGCCCGTCAATTAGGCTCACTTTCTTGAAGGGGTTAAGGCCGGTGGTGTCTTTGGAGTCGCGCACCTTCATCTCCACCGAGTTTTGCAGGCTGAAGGAAACCTGACTCTGCCGCGAGCCGCCCGGCACCGAGTACAGGAAGTTGCTGTAGTTGTTGAAAGCGTAACTATTAAGGAACGCCGCGTCGGTGGGGTTATTGGCGTATAAGGTCTGGCCGAACTGGTTGGTGTAGCCATTCAATACATTGGCACCCAATGGATACACGTCGGTGTTCTTGTCCAGAGGCGGGGCGTAGGCGTAGTTCAGGCTGGGCGTGGCTTTGTGCCGAATGGCCTGAATTTTATGCGTGCCTTTGCGCACGATGGTGCCGTAGAACGTGGTGTTCAGGCTCAGGGCCGCCGAATAGCCGTAGACGCGGTTGAAGCCGTGCGTGGTGTCGATGCGCACGGCCTGGGCCACGGGGCTATAGCTGTAGTTGAGCTTCTGGGTAAACCATACTTCGCTGTACGACACCGACGGGCTCAGCTTGAGGTGCGGCCCCAGCGAGTAAGACCCCAGCCCGATGCCAAACTGGTGCTGAATGCCGTTGCGGGAGTTGGCCAGCAGCCGGCCGATGTTGGCGAAACTTATCGGGATATTGGTTTCCGTGCTGGTGCCGCCCAGCAGCGGCAGGCCGTTGCTCAGGCTGCGGGCCGGGAGTACGTTGCTCAGCTCGTTGCGGGCCGTGAGGTTGTAGCTGAAGGTGAACTGCTCGTAGGTGCTGGCGCCCAGCTTGCCGCCCGCGCCCGGCTGAATGCCGAACCACTGGTAGGGGTACTGGCGCGCCAGGCCCACGCTGACGTCGGGCAGCACGAAAGTCATTTTGCCGTCGGTGCCCTGGCTCTGGCTCACTTTGATGTCGTAGTTCCAGGGCGAGTTCCGAATCTGCTTCGAGTAGCCGACGCTGGAACTGAACTGCGTGGACAGGTAGCGGCGGGCATCCAGGCTGTTCACCTTGTTGAAGCTGCTGGTGCCGGCGTTCACGCTGGCCGTGAAGCGGCCGCCGCCGGGCTTGGGCACCGGCGTGTGGTTCCAGGTCACCCAAAACGAGTTGGACGACGGCGGCTTGATGTAGACCGGCGTGGTCGTGAGGGCGTCGGTGGCCAGGATGGGGTTGAGCGGCCGGTTCGAGAAGCGGAAGTTGAAATTGCCCTGGTAGGTGTAGCGTTTCAGGTACGAAAAATCGGCAGTAGCTCCGAAGCCGCCCCAGGTCTGGGCGTTGCCGGCGTAGATGTCGCCGGTGAGGCGAATGCCGATGTAGTCGTTTGGGGCGAAGTAGTAGCCGCCGTTGGTGAGGTAGTAGCCCCGGTCGGCGGCCTGCCCGAAGGTGGGAATGAGCACGCCCGAGCCCCGGCTCTTATTTGGCGTCGGGAAGAAGCCAAACAGGAAGCCCAGCGGCGTGGGAATGTCGCCAATGACGAGGTTGAACGGCCCGGTCACCACTTTCTCGCCCGGAATCACCTTCATCTTCTTGGCCTGAATGTAGAAGTGCGGGTGCTCCAGGTTGCAGGTGGTGTAGCGCCCCAGCAGGCCGTTGATGTCGCCGTTGGGCATGCGCTTGATGGTGGAAGCACTCACGTAGCCTTCGCCCTGGGTGGTCACGGCCTCGGTCACCTTGGCCTTTTTGCTCTTGAAATTGTAGGCAATGCTGCCGGCCGTGTACAGGCCGCCCTTGTCCTTGAGCACGGGCCGGCCTTCCAGCTTGTGCTTCAGCGAGTCGAGCCGGCCGTCGGCCTGCATTGTATTAGTGCCGTAGTTGATGGTGATGAGGTAGGCCTTCAGGTCGGTGTCGCCATACGTCACGCTCGACTTATTGTACAGCCGCGCCACCTTTTGCGTCACATCGAACTGAATGGAGTCCTGCGCTTTGTAATTAATGGTCGTTTCAATCTGACCCTTGGGCCGGGCCGCTACTTTCAGCGAGTCGTTGGTGCGGCGCACGCCGTTCACCAGCCCGCTGGTGTCGGTGGGCGAGTTGAGGCCGCTGGGGCGGGCCAGCGTATCGGGCACGGGCTTGCGCGATGCGCCGGGAATGCGGGCCTGGCCGGTGTTGCGCACGCCGGGCGGGGGCGGCCCCACGGGGTCGCGCGGGTCTACGGATATATTACGCACCGGCGGGGTAGGGGCCGAGCCGGCGCGCTGGCCGGGCTTGGCCGCCGGAATGGCTTTGGGGCGGGCCACGGTGGTAGTGTCGCCCTGGCTGGTGGGCGCGGCCAAAATGGCCTTCACCCGCGCCTTACGGGCCTGTACTTTCGCCTTGTGCGCGGTTTTGGGCTTGGGCTGGGCGGGCGTGCCGGTCTGGCCCCAGGCGGTGCCGGGCAGGCCCGTCAGCAGTAAAAAAAGGAGGCCGGACAGGGCAGGGTAGGCCCATAAAAAGCCGGTGCGGCGGCGCGGCGCGGGCCGGAAATCAGCTTCGGAACGAAGGCCAAACCAAACAGGCAAAGTATAGTAGCAGTTAAATCGTTTACTTTTGGGGCTTCTACAAAGGTAGCAGGTCGCTACCGCCCCTTCAACGAACAACGTGCGGATTATTGTCATCCTGGCCAGTGCCGCTTTGCTATTGCTGGGCGCCGGCAGCGGCGAGTGGAAAGCGGAGGCCCAAACCCCGGCCGACTCCGCCCGCATCGCCCCCGATTCAGCGCTCTCAGCCGCTCCTATTAATGTTAATGCGCCCTACCGCTACCGCCTGCGCACGGTGGTGCTCGATGCCGGCCACGGCGGCAAAGACCGGGGCTGCGCCGGAGCCAGCGCCCGCGAAGCCGATGTGGCCCTGAGCCTCATCCTGGCCCTGGGCAAGCAGATTGAGGAAAATATGCCTGACGTGAAGGTGATTTACACGCGCAAAACCAACGTGTTTATCGAGCTCGATGAGCGCGCTGCCATTGCCAACCGCAACCACGCCGACCTGTTCATTTCCATCCACTGCAATGCCGGCCCCAGCCAGAGCCACGGCACCGAAGTGTGGACCATGGGCCTGCACAAAAGCACCGCCAATCTGGGCGTGGCCCAGCGCGAAAACTCGGTAATTCTGCAGGAAAAGGACTACAAAACCCGTTACGACGGTTTCGACCCCCGCTCGCCGCAGTCGCATATTCTATTCTCACTGTTCCAGTCGGCTTACATCACCAACAGCCTGCGCTTTGCCCAGCGCGTAGACCGGCAGCTGCGCACCAGCGTGAGCCGCCCCAGCCGCGGCGTGAAGCAGGCCGGCTTTCTGGTGCTCTGGAAATCCACCATGCCCTCGGTGCTCATCGAATCGGGCTTTCTAACTAATCCGGCCGAAGAGCGTTACCTCAACGATAAAGCCAATCAATCGTATATGGCCGCAGGCATCTACCGCGCCTTCCGCGAATACAAACGCGAGCTGGAGGGCGGGTAGGCAAGCGGGGCACCCGGGCGTTGAGCTGCCCACCCAGCGACCAGCCGTCGCATTTCCGTCGTAAGTATCCGCAGTTCGCTTTCGCCTCCCTTCCGTTCTCATCCAATTATTACCCCTGTGTCTAAAGAAATAAAAGTGGCGCTTCTCGCCATCGTCGCCATTGCCGCTCTTGTTATCGGCTATAATTTCCTGCGTGGCAGCAACGTGCTTTCCTCCGACCATACCTATTACGCTACTTATCCCCGCGTTGATGGCCTGAACGTGGGCGCGATGGTGGCCCTCAACGGCATTAAGGTAGGCCAGGTGAAAAGCATGGAGCTGCAGCCCGACAAAGGCAACTCGGTGCGCGTGGCGCTGGAGCTGGACAAGGGCGTGGTGGTGGGCGACTCCACCACGGCCAGCCTGGGCGGCTCGCTGCTGGGCTCGAAAGCCATTACCCTCACCCTCGGCAAAAACTCGAAGAACTACACCGGCGGCGAAGAAATCCGGACCGTCACGCCTTCCAGCATTGCCGATGCCTTTCAGGCCAAGGCCCTGCCTGTGCTCGATACCGTGGGCGCCACACTGGCCCACATCAATGGCTTTCTGAACAAGGATGCCCAGACCAATATCCAGGGCACGTTGCAAGGCGCGCGCGCCAGCACCGAGGCCCTGCAAAAGCTCATCATTGCCAACCAGGCCAACGTGGCGCTCATCACCCGCAACCTGGCCCAGATGAGCACCGCCCTGAACAAGACCACCGGCAAGCTCGATAAGATTGCGGTGAATTTCTCACAGCTCTCCGACTCGCTGAAGGCCGCGCCCGTAGGCCCCGCCCTGCGCCGCCTCAATTCGACCCTGGCCGATGCTCAAACCACGGTGCAAAGCCTAAATACTGCTCTCAGCGACCAGAAAGGCTCGATGGGCAAGCTGTTGCACGACTCCACGCTCTACAACAACCTGGCCGCCACCACGGCCAGCTCCAACGAATTGCTCACCGACCTCAAGGCCAACCCCAAGCGCTACGTGCACTTCTCGGTGTTCGGCGGTGGCAAGGATAAGAGCAAGGTAGAAACCAAGAAGGAGGCCGACGGCAGCATTAAAACGGAAGTGAAGAAAGTGGAAACCTCGTCGCTGAAGTAACAAAGCTGTTAGTTGATAACCGGCCCAACATTCAAACCCGCCGTACCTTTGAAATCCGCCCCCGGGCGGATTTTTTTGTGCCCATCCCACCAAATTCCCACCCGCTTTCCTTATGAACGTCGAGTTCAACCGCAACGAAGACCAAGTCAAGCAACTCAGCTTCAACCTCAGCCAGAAGTTTCAAAAAGTAGCCCTCGGCGGCGGCGAAAAGCGCATCGCGGCCCACAAAGCCAAAGGCAAGCTTACCGCCCGCGAGCGAATTGATTACCTGTTGGATAAGGGCGCAGCGCAGGTGGAAATCGGCGCTTTTGCCGGCGAAGGGATGTACAAGGAAGAAGGCGGCTGCCCCGGCGGCGGTGTGGTCGTAGTCATCGGCTACGTGGCGGGGCGGCAGTGTGTGGTAGTGGCCAACGATGCCACCGTGAAAGCCGGCGCGTGGTTCCCCATCACCGCCAAAAAGAACCTGCGCGCCCAGGAAATCAGCATCGAAAACAAGCTGCCGATTATTTACCTCGTCGATTCGGCCGGGGTGTACCTGCCCATGCAGGACGAGATTTTCCCCGATAAGGAGCATTTCGGCCGCATCTTCCGTAACAACGCGGTGATGAGCAGCATGGGCATCGTGCAAATTTCGGCCATTATGGGCCCCTGCGTGGCCGGTGGGGCCTACCTACCCATTATGTCCGACGAAGCCATGATTGTGAACGGCACGGGCTCGGTGTTTCTGGCCGGCTCGTACCTGGTGAAATCCGCCATTGGCGAAACCATTGATAACGAGGCGCTGGGCGGCGCGAGCATGCACTCCGAAATCTCGGGCGTGACGGACTACAAGTTCGACACCGATGAGGAATGCCTGACCCACATTCGCAACATCTTCGATAAGATGGGCGGGCAGGCGTCGGCCGGTTTCAGCCGCAGCACGCCGGCCAAACCGGCGCAGGATGAGCAGGAAATCTACGGCCTGCTGCCCTCGGACCGCGTGAAGCCCTATGATATGATGGACATCATCAACCGGCTGGTCGACAACTCGGAGTTTGAACCCTACAAAGACCTGTATGGCCAGACGCTCATCTGCGGCTTGGCGCGCATCGATGGCTGGGCCGTGGGCATTGTGGCCAACCAGCGCAAAATCGTGAAGAGCAAGAAAACCGGCATGCAGATGGGCGGCGTCATCTACTCCGACTCGGCCGACAAGGCGGCGCGCTTCATCATGAATTGCAACCAGAAGCGCATCCCGCTGGTGTTTCTGCACGACGTGTCGGGCTTCATGGTGGGCAGCCAATCGGAGCAGGGCGGCATCATCAAGGACGGCGCCAAGATGGTGAATGCCATGAGCAACTCGGTGGTGCCCAAGTTCACGGTCATAGTGGGCAACAGCTACGGGGCCGGCAACTACGCCATGTGCGGCAAGGCCTACGACCCGCGCCTCATCGTGGCCTGGCCCACCGCCCAACTGGCCGTAATGAGCGGCGCGGCCGCCGCTAACACCCTCCTGCAAATTCAGGTGGCCTCCCTCAAAGCCAAAGGGGAAGTCATCACCCCCGAAGCCGAAAAGGAGCTGCTCGACCGCATCAAGGCCCGTTACGAAGAGCAACTATCGCCCTATTATGCCGCAGCCCGCCTCTGGGTCGATGCCGTGATTGACCCGCTGGAAACGCGGAAAGTTATTTCCGAAGGCATTGCCGCCGCCAACCACGCGCCGATTGATAAGGCTTACAACGTGGGGGTGATTCAGGTGTGAGGGATGACTAAAACGAAATTCCTATGAAATCTACAGCGGCAAGTAAACTCCTGTTAGTGTTCGGTATACTTGTTTCATTTGCCTGTAACTGTAAATGGTTTGAGACGAATGCCCAGTTGGAAGAACTGTATAATGAATCAGACTTAGTCTTGGTGGGTCAGCCAATAAAAAGTATCAATCCTCAGAAAAGGCACCCCAATGCCAAGTATTTAGGCTTCGACATCCTTTTGAAAGTTACGAGTGTAGAAAAAGGGGAAGTGAAGGTCGATACAGTTCTTATCCTACAAGATAATAGCAACTGTGCTAGAGCATTTATGCCGAAAGAAAATGTTATTGTGTTTGGGACGAAAATCAAAAACGTACAAGCACGGAATGTGCTGGATGATAACGCTGATTTAGGCTATAACGATAAGGACAGCAGTTACTACTATCCTGCCAATGACCTTTCGTATAGCTTATACAAAGGGATGTACGCCAGGTATACCACTGTGACAACGAGTCAGTGCATTTCATTTGCAACTCGTGAAAAGCTGGTAGCTGATTTTGTTCACGCTAAAAAAAGGCGATAAATTAAGATTTTAGGAATATCGTAGGCCATCAACCCGCCGCGCCTTCTATGACTTTAGAGAAACATAGTTTCTAACTTGCCACAGGCCTCCTGGTGAGAAGCAAGCGGTTCGCAATGACAGGGCGTTGTACCTTGCTTATTGCGAACCGCTTTCCTTTTCCATGATGATACATTCTTTACCCACACCGGGCAGGCACCGATGGCTGGCCGGCAGTTGGCTGGCTCTGATTTTTCTGGTGGCCAGCGCGGGGCACGCGGTAGGCCAAAACACGCAATCCTGGGACTGGGCCCGGCGCATTGGCGGCACCCCGGCCACACAAACCCAAAGCTTTGGCGTGGTTGCCGATGCCAATGGCAATTCGTACGTGACGGGCTCGTTTCAGGGAACGGCCCAATTTGGCTCCTTCACCCTGACAAGTCCCGCTCAAACCAACCAGCCCTACGTGGCCAAACTAAATGCCAGCGGCACCTACCAGTGGGTAACCACTGTGAGCAGCTGGGGGCGCGGGGCGGGGCAAGCCCTGGCGCTGGATGCCGCCGGCAATGTTTACGTAACCGGCAATTTCGATGGGCCGCTGACCTTTGGCCCGACCACCCTCCAAGCGAGTAACAGCAGCAACGATGTGTTCGTCGCCAAACTCAGCCCGGGGGGCGCGTGGCTGTGGGCGGCGGGCGGCGGCGGCTACAGCCTCGATGTGGGCCGCGCCATTGCCGTGAACGCAAGCGGCCTGGTGTTCGTGGCCGGCCAGATTCGCGACCAGGCCACGTTTGGCAACACCCCTGCGGTGCAGGCCACGCTGGGCTTTGCCGACATTTTCGTGGCCGCGCTCGATGCCGCCACCGGAACCTGGCAATGGAGCCGCTGCGCGGCGGGCAACCCCGCCACCACGGCCGCCAATAGTTACGGCTGGTCGCTGGGCCTGGACGCGGCCGGGGCCCTCTACCTGACGGGTAGCTTCACGGGGCCGGCCTCCTTTGGCAGCACCACGCTCACGGCAACGGGCACGTCCAATGATATTTTTGTGGCTAAGCTGAGCGCGGCCGGCGCGTGGTTGTGGGCCCGGCAGGCGGGCGGCAACGGCACCGATGAGTGCCGCGCGCTAGCCGTCGATGGTGCCGGCAACGTCTACCTGACCGGTTGGTATTCGGGGCCGGCTACGTTTGGCAGCACCACGCTCACGGGCAGCGCACGGGGCTACGTTGCGAAGCTGGATGCGGCGGGCAACTGGCTATGGGCCAATCCAATGGCTAGCACAAGTGGGAATAGTGTGTTCAGCAAAGGCATTGCCCTCGACGCCACCGGTCAGAAGGTGTTCATCATGGGCAATTTTTCGGGTACGCTCGGCCTCGGCACGTTGTCCAGAACAGCGGTTGGGCCTTTTGACCAGTACGTTGCTGGCCTGGATGCTGCCGGCAACTGGCAGTGGATGCAGCAAGCCAGCAGCTCCAACCGGCTCGTGATGAATGCCCTCGCGGCCGACCCTGCGGGTGTTCTCTACACGGTAGGATACGCTTTGGGCGATGCCACCTTCGGCCAGAGCACGCTCCTGCACCCCAACCCACCCGCCGAGCAGCCATACGTGGCCCGGCTGGCCACCAATGTGGTCACAGCGGTTGCGGCAGCTACCCCAAGCCGGGTAGCCACGTGGCCCTGCCCGGTCGAACCAACCCAACCCGTTCATGTGCGGTGGAATGTCGGCCAACACCCCACGGCCTTGGTCCTGCGCGATGCGCTGGGACGGGAGGTATACCGACAGCATCTTCAGCACCTGGGCAGCGAGGAAATGACTTTTCCGGCGCCCTCAATTCCGGGTTGGTACCAGTGCCAGCTGTTGTTGCCGGAAGCACAGCCAGCGGTTAGCCGGGTGCTGGTTCAACCATAACGGCTGGCCGGCTTATAAAGCGCTAACAGAGCACCGGCCAAGCCACCGAAGTTGAAAGTGTTGATTATCAATAAATCGGTGTCGAACGTCTTCTCAGCATCCACCCCGGCGAAATCCTACAGGAGGAATTTCTTAAGTGAATTCAACATCACGGCCTCCCGCTTGGCGCAGGACCTGCGCATTCCCCAAACCCGCGTGGCGGCTATTCTGAAAGGCAAGCACCGCATCTCGGCCGGTATGGCTCTGCGGCCGGGGGCTACTTCGGCAACTCTCCTACGTTTTGGTTGGGCTTACAGAATGACTACGACTTGGAAGAGGAACTGGTCGACCACGTAGCAGACTTAGGAGTAGTTCACCCTTTAAAAGAAGCCGCCTAAACAGCGGCTTTTTTTGCGCCAAATTCGCGTCAGTTGGGCTACTTCAAACTATCCCCTCAGCTATCCGTTCAAAAAACGGCATGCCGTACAGTGCGGCAAATTCCCTGATGTGGCTGCGCAGCCGGGTTTCTTCGGCCGCATCGGTGCCGACGGCGAAGTGCAACTCGACCAGCCAAATGTGCACCTGGAAATAGTCGAGCAGCCAGCTATTGGTTTCCAGGTTGAAAAGCGTATGCAAGTGCGGGGCCCGGGCGCTGATGAGCCCGGTGCGCAACTCGGCCACGGCCTGGAAGGCGCGCATGAGCTGGTCGAACACGTTGGTTTCCAGCCGGGCCAGTTCGGGGAACTCGCTGTTGGTAAAGCTCATCCAGTCAAGCAGCGCCGGAAACTGTCCCGTGAGGAATAGCCCCTCGGCCACAAAAAAGTGGTAGCCGGCCGGAAATAAGTTGTAGAAGGCCGGCAGCGGTGCCTGAGGCACCTGCGTGCGCGGCACTGTGGCGGCCTCCTGCCGGATGTTAGCTAGTAGGTCAGCCGGCACCACGTGGTCGGGGGCGTCGTACCAGGCCGTCACTATTTCGGCAAATGCCCGCCGGCCCTGGGGGAAGGCGTGCACTTCGGGCGTCGTGGGCAGGGCCCGCACCACGGCCAGCCGCCGGCGCCAGGCCGGCTCGTCCTCGGCCAGAAATTCGGCCAGAAACAGCGCTGCATTGCCAAATAGCTGGGCCTCGGGCGTGTGCTTGTGTTGCAGATACGTGGTCAGCACTTCGCCAAACGCGCCGGTGAGGTGGGCCAGGTCCACGAACGATTCCACGTAGAATTCCTGGCCCGCCGGGTGCGTGGCCAGTTGCAGCGCGAGCGGAGCGGCCGCGCCCCCGGGCTGCGACGGCCGCGTGATGCGCCCCAGGAAATAGCCCAGCAGCAGGCGTTCGGGGTAAGCCAACTGCTCCATGGCCAGCAGCTCCGGAATGTCGGTGGCCGCGTTTGGGGCGGTGGTTTCCTGCATCGCCAGCCCCGACACCGATTGGCCAAAGGCGGCAAAGTCGGCGTGGCCCGCGTAGCGCGCCAGGGTGTCGAGGGTGTGCAGGTGGTAGCCGCCCTCCTTGTCGACCAGCCCGAAGAACCGCCGCAGGGTGCTGGGGCTCAGGCGGCGGCCAGCAGTAGCAGCGTTTTGCTGCAGCTCCAGCTCAAGGGCATCGCAGTGGCTGGGGTAGCGCAACGGCTGGCCGAAGCGGGCCGCAACGGCCTCGCGCAGGGCAGCCTGAATGGGTAGGGGGAGGCGCGGCACAGCAATAAAGTTAGCAAGGATATTCGAAGAAAAAGAATTTTTTGGCCTTTGCATCTATTAGGGTAACGGTTGGATATTTAAAGTTCAGCCATATAGCTATAAATCATGGAAAAAAAGTATTGCCAACACGGCCATCTGGTGCTCGGCGATACCTGTAGCCAATGCGCCCAGAGCATGGCCCCGGCCGCCGAGGCGGCGGCAACCCCCGCCGGCACTTCCACGCCCAACCACACGCTGGTTGAACTGCGGCACCTGAAAAGCCTGCTGCAAAAAGGCATCATTACGGAAGCGCAGTATGATGAGCGGCGCAATAATATCCTGGCCAACTTTTAGTTGAGCAACATTTTTCGATAAAAAAAGCCGATTCCTTAACAGGAATGGGCTTTTTTTATTGGGTCGAAAATAAAATTTGCTGGATTGAGTTTTCGCACTTTATGTTTGCAGTGTACTAGAACAATAATACACTAGACAAGCACGCCAATGGTCCGCATCCGCAACCTCCGCTTTGGGTACTCCCGCAAACACCCGCTCTTCCAACACCTCGACCTGACGCTGGAGCGCGGGCACATTTACGGCCTGCTGGGCAAGAACGGCGCGGGCAAGTCCACGCTGCTCAAGAACATGGTGGGGCTGGTGTTTCCGGACGGCGGCACCTGCGAGGTGCTGGGGCAGCCGGCGGCGCGGCGGCTGCCGGCCGTGCTGGCCGACCTGTTTTTTCTGCCCGAGGAAATTTATGTGCCGACCGTGACGGCCGCCAAATTCGTGGAGCAAACGGCCGGTTTCTACCCCAAATTCGACCACGAGGCGCTGGCGCACTACCTCAGCGAGTTTGAAGTGCCGGCCCAGGCGGCGCTCACGGCGCTGAGCTTCGGGCAGCAGAAGAAGTTTATGATTGCCTTTGCGCTGGCCGCCAACACCAGCCTGCTGGTGATGGACGAGCCCACCAACGGGCTGGACATTCCGAGCAAGGCGCAGTTCCGCAAAATTGTGGCTTCGGCCCTCACCGAGGAGCGCTGCCTGATAATCTCGACCCACCAAGTGCGCGATTTGGAGAGCCTGATTGATACGGTGGTGGTGCTGCACGGCCAGCGCATCGTGCTCAATACCGACCTCGGTGAACTGGCCGAGCGGCTGACGTTTGCCACGGTGCGGGAGACGAGCGGTGCCGACCTCTACGCCGAAGAATCGGTGCGGGGGGCGCAGGTCATTCGGCCCAACCACGGCGGGGTGCCGGGCCGCATCGATTTGGAAATACTATTTAATGCGCTGGTGGGCGAGGCCCCGGCGCTGGCTTCTTACTTATCTCAAAAGCAACCCATTCATGAGCCAGCTCTTTAGTTTTTCGCGCTTCGGGCGCTTGTTTAGTAAGCACACCACGGAGCAGGCGGGCGGCTATCTGCTGGCCACGGGGGTGCTGCTGGGCGGCATTGGGCTGGTGCTGGGGTTCGTGGCCGTTTCGTCGAGCCAGCCGGTGAGTCCGGATATGCAGGGCGTCATTTTTGTGATGGGGCTGCTGGCGGCCGGGTCCATTTTCTCCAGCACGGTTTTCTCGCTTTACGGCAGCCGGAAGCAGGCCACGGCGGCGCTGATGCTGCCGGCCTCGCACTGGGAGAAGTTCCTGGTGGGCTGGCTCTATTCGGTGCCGCTGTTCATTGCGGTGTACGTGGGCTGCTTCTACCTGCTTGATGCGCTGGTGGTGAACCTGGAGGACTGGCACGGCAGAACGCCGGAGATGGTGCGGCTGTTTTCGAACGAGAGCAAGCTGTACTGGTCGCTGGTGGGCTACGCGGTGGTGAATGCGGTGTTTTTGTGGGGAAGCATTTTCTTCCAGAAGCAGCAGTTTGTCCGCACGGCATTCAGCCTGCTGCTGGGCGGGGTGCTGGTGTCGCTGGCCAACATGCAGGTGGTGCAAGGCCTGGCCGGGCGCAAACTGGACGGGGTGCTGCCCTTCGCGGGCATGGGCTTTCGGGATGGGCAGGAGTGGTATTCGGTGAACCTGGAGCCGACGCAGAACAGCTGGTTTCTGCTGGTGCCGGTGGGCGTGATGCTGCTGGCCTGGGCCGCGGCCTACCTGCGGGTAGCGGAGAAGCAGATTTAAGGGAGGAGAATCATGGAATTCAAAGACAACGAGGCCATTTACCTGCAGATAGCCGGGTACGTGAGCGAACTGATACTGCGCGGCAAGTGGCCGCCGGATAGCAAGATTCCGTCGGTGCGCGAGCTTGCCGGCGACTTGCAGGTGAACCCCAACACGGTGATGCGCACCTACGAGCTGCTGCAAAGCCAGGAGGTGCTGTACAACAAGCGCGGCATCGGCTTTTTTGTGGCCCCGGCCGCGGTGCAGCAGGTGCAGGCCGCCCGCCGCGAACGGTTTCTGAACCAGGAATTGCCGGAAGTTTTCGGCACCATGCTGCTGCTCGGCATCGGCCTGCCCGAGGTACAGCGCCGCTACGAGGAATTCAAAAGTGCCCAGTCCCAACCCATCACCGTCCCTTCCTGATGAAAACCAGCAATAAGCTTTTAGTGGCTGCCGTGGCCCTGGTGCTCGGCTCCCTGGCTACCTACGATGCCGCCCTGCGCGCGGAGTACCGCACCGGCCACTACAAAGACCCGCTGCACAACTTCACCCAGCAAGCCAGCACCGGCTTCGATGCTGTGGAGGTGCCGGCGGGCCTGTACTTCCGGGTGAAAGTTGAAGCCGGCCCGGCCGGCGTGTGGGTGAATAAGGAGGCCACCGAATACGTGCGCATCCGCCAGCACGGCCGCACGCTGGCCGTGACGCTCACCGACCCTAAGGAAGAGCATTTCCTGGGCGGCCAGCCGCATGTGATTATTCACTGCCCGCAGCTGCAACAGCTGACCACGGACGCGCCGTACCCGGCGGCCCAGCGCAAAGACCACCAAAACAGCCCCGGCGGGGAGGTGGTGGTACGCAATTTCAACCAGGACAGCCTGCGCGTGAACCAGCGCTGGGCCGGCACCGTGACGCTGGAAAGCAATAACCTGCGCCAGCTCCGCGCGGTGGCCGGGGCGGCGGGCAGTGCGTCGACCCTGGAAGTAGCCGGTAACAACAACATCCAGGCGGCCGATTTGGCCATCAATCACCAAAGCCGGCTGGCCCTGAAAACGCGGATTCCACAGCTGCGCTACCAGTTTTCGGACAGTGCCACGGTCACCTTTGGCGGCGCGGCGGCCCAGGGGCTGGGACAGAAATAAGTTGCCCGTGGCCATGACCCGCCAAACCCTGAAACACTCGCTGCTGCTGCAGCTAGCCGTTATCTACACCCGGTACCTGGTGGGCGGCGCGTTCGTGTTTGCCAGTCTGATTAAAATCAAGGGGCACCGCTTCACCCAGATTTCGGATACGGCGGAGGCGCACAGCGTCGGCCACTTTTTCGAGATGATGTACCAATCGGGGCTGTACTGGCAGTTTATTGGCTGGGCGCAGCTGCTGGCGGGGCTGCTGCTGCTCACGCAGCGCTTTGCCCTGCTGGGGGCACTGGCCTACATGAGCATCATGGCCAATATTTTCGTCATCACCGTGTCCTACGACTTTCGGGGCACGCCCATCATCACCGGGCTTATGCTGCTGGCGGGCCTGCTGCTGTTGGCCTGGGACTGGAACCGCCTGCGCGTGGTCCTGAACCTGCCGGCTGTGCCCGAAACCACGTCGCCACTGTTCGAGAGCCGGCTGTGGGAAGTGGTGGGGGCGGGGCTGTTCATCTTCACGGCCGGCTACCGGGCTTTTACCGATGGCTATAATATGCTGCTGTGGCTGGGCGTGTGCATGCTACCGGGGGCGGCGGGGCTGGTGGTGGCGTGGCGGCGGCGCTACTTCGCGGTTGGGCAGCTGGACGGGAGCGCCGGGTAATTAAAACGGCTTGCCTCCCGGCCGGCTACCCGGCTGATATCTTTACCCATCCGAGGCGGCGGCGATAATTCCGGGCCGGGGATTCTGCATGAATAAACACGTTTTTGCCGGCTTGCTGCCGCTGCTGCTGGCGGGCCCGCTGGCGGCCCGGGCCCAGGCCAACCCCACCCAGCCCTGGGGCACCTGGTTTATCGGCACGCTGATACTTCCGGGCACGGCCGAACACAAGCTGGGCGGCTACGCGGAGGCCCAGGCCCGCACCAACGGCCTGTTCAGCCAGTATTTCTACCACGAGCTGAAAGCGGGCGTGAGCTACGATATCGACCCCAACTTCTCGGTGCTGGTGGGCGGTGGCCGCTACGTCACGGCCGACTATCAGGACCTGAGCGCCGGCCCCTTGAACGTGGAAAAGCGCCTGTGGGAACAGCTCACGCTCACACAAATAACCAAGCGCCTGAAGCTGGAACACCGCTACCGCATCGAGCAGCGCTGGCTGGACTTTCGCAACGACAGCAGCGCGTTTCGGCAGCGGCTGCGCTACCGGCTCAACGCGTTCTACCCTCTGAATAAGCCGACCATTGCGGCGGGCACGTGGTTTCTGTCGGCTTACGACGAGATTTTTCTCAATCCGAAAGGGCCGGTGTTTGAGCGCAACCGCGTGTACGGCGGCCTGGGCTACCAGCCCACGGCGCGCCTCATCCTGCAATTGGGCTTCGTGAACCAAGCCAACTACAACCTGCCGGCCTACAGGGCGGGCCAGTTCATTCCGCAGATAAACTCGGCCAAAAACAACCTCGTGCTGGCCGTGACCTACAAGCTGGCGCGCCGCTCGGCCGTGCCGGCCACCGAGCAACTGCCCTCGCAGCAAGATTAGGAGCCTGGCGGCGTCTTTGGTTAATCCCGCTGCTGATAAAAAGGCCCGGCAAATACTGCCGGGCCTTCTGTTTTTGCGTAGAGTCCCTGAACCTAATGCAGAAAAATATGCCCAAAAAATCCGTAGCCGCCATTATTGTCGATACCCTCGTTGCCGCCGGCGTCAAGCGCGTCTTCGGCGTGGTGGGCGACTCGCTCAACGGCATCACCGACAACATTCGCACCCGCTCCGACATCGAATTCGTTGCCGTGCGGCACGAAGAGGGCGGGGCCTTCGCCGCCGGAGCCGAAG
The DNA here is from genome assembly GCF_054783255.1 of Hymenobacter ruber. Lineage (NCBI taxonomy): Bacteria > Pseudomonadati > Bacteroidota > Cytophagia > Cytophagales > Hymenobacteraceae > Hymenobacter > Hymenobacter ruber. Next base: position 391,164 of record NZ_BAAGQX010000002.1, on the reverse strand, counting down.
CCCACCTCACCGGCGACCTGGCCGTGTGCGCCGGCTCCTGCGGCCCCGGCAATACCCACCTCATCAACGGCTTGTATGACTGCCACCGCAGCCGCGTGCCGGTGCTGGCCCTCGCCGCCCAGATTCCCAACGTGGAAATCGGGACCGGCTACTTTCAGGAAACCCACCCCGAGCGCCTGTTCCGCGAATGCAGCCACTACTGCGAGCTGATTTCGGTGCCCGAGCAGGCCGTGCGCACCATCGAAAGCGCCGTGGCCGCCGCCCTGGGCCAGCGCGGCGTGGCCGTGGTGGTGCTGCCCGGCGATGTGGCCTATCTGGAAATTGAAGCCCCCGAAACCCTGCTGCCCACCCACGGCCGCCGCAGCGCCCTGCGCCCGTCGGAGGCCGATATTCAGCAAGCTGCTGAGGTATTGAACGCAGGCGAAAAGGTCACGATTCTGGCCGGCATCGGTTGCGCCGGGGCGCTCGATGAGCTGGTGCACACCGCCGCCGCGCTGCAAGCGCCCGTGGTGCACGCCCTGCGCGGCAAGGAGCACGTGGAGCCCGGCAACCCCTACGACGTGGGCCTGACGGGCCTGCTGGGCATGCCCGCCGCCTACCACGCCCTGATGGATGCCGACACCATCCTGATGCTCGGCACCGACTTCCCGTACCGCCAGTTTTACCCCGAGAAAGCCCGCGTGGTGCAGGTCGATATCCGGCCCGAAAACATCGGCCGGCGCACCCGCGTCGAAATCGGCTTGGCCGGCGACGTGGCCGAAACCCTGCGCCAGCTGCTGCCCCACCTCACGTCCCGCACCGACCGCGCCCACCTCGAAGAAGCCCAAAAACGCCACCGTGAGGACGACGCTCACCTCGCCGAGTTGGCCACCGGCGACGCCGGCGATACCAGCCTGCACCCCCAGCACGTAGCCCGCCTGCTGGACGAAATAGCCGCCGAAAACGCCATTTTCACCTGCGATGTGGGCACGCCCACCATCTGGGCCGCCCGCTACCTGCACATGAATGGCCAGCGCCGGCTCATCGGCTCGTTTGTGCACGGCAGCATGGCCAACGCCGTATCGCAGGCCTACGGCGCAGCCCTGGTAGAGCCCGGCCGGCAGGTCATCGCCATGTGCGGTGATGGTGGCCTTGCTATGTTATTAAGCGAACTGCTGACCATCCGCCAGCACAAAATCCCGGTCAAAATCATTGTCTTCAACAACTCCGCGCTCAGCTTCGTGGAGTTGGAAATGAAGGCTGCCGGCATCATCGAGTACGGCACTGAGCTCGACAACCCCGATTTCGGCGCGCTGGCCACCGCTGCCGGCCTCAAAGGCTTCCGCGTGAGCGACCCTGCCGACCTGGAAAGTGTGCTGCGCCAAGCCCTGGCCCACGATGGCCCCGCGCTGGTGGATGCCGTGGTGAAGCGCCAGGAACTGAGCATGCCGCCCAGCATCGAGGCGAAGCAGGCGGCGGGCTTTGGCCTGTATGCGCTGAAAGCGCTGATGAACGGGCGCGGCAGCGAGCTGCTGGAAGTGGCGAAAACGAACCTGTTTCGGTAGACTGTAGCGCGGACTTTGCAGTCCACGTCCCTGAACGTTCATCATCAAATCGGCGTGGGGACGCGGACTACAAAGTCCGCGCTACAGAAACCCAAACCCCGCTCGGGGTGTTAAATTTGGCCCTGCAACCCTAGCGGCGGCCGTTTCGCATCCATGACCAACAAAGAAATAAAAGCCCTAATCTCGCTGCTCGACGACCCGGAAATCGCGCCGCAAATCCAGGACAAAATTCAGAACCTGGGCGAGAGCATCATCCCTTTTCTGGAGGAGTCGTGGGAGGAAACGCTTGATAGCCAGCAGCAGCACCGGCTCGAGGACTTAATTCACCACCTGCAGTTTGAGGGTTTGCAGCAGCGCCTCAAAGTGTGGCGCGAAGCCGGCGCTACCGACCTGCTCGAAGGCATGTGGCTGCTGAACACTTACCAGTACCCCGACGCCGATTACCAGGCCCTGAACCGCGCCATCGAGCAGCTCCGCTTCGAGGCCTGGACCGCCCTGCGCCCCGAAATGCACCCCGCCGACCAGGTGCAAACCCTGAATTACGTGATGTTCCGGCAGCACAAGTTCGCGGCCAATACCCAGCACTTCCACTCGCCAGCCAACTCCATGCTGCAGCGCGTGATTGAAACCAAGCGCGGCAATCCACTCACGCTGTGCGTGATTTACCTGCTGGTGGCGCAGCGCCTCAATTTGCCGGTGTTCGGGGTGAACCTGCCCAATTTGTTTGTGCTCACTTTCCGTCCCGAGCTGCCGGGGGCCGAGCCGTTCTACATCAATTGCTACAACCGCGGCCTGGTGCTCTCGCGCACCGATATTGAGCATTACGTGTCGCAGCTCAACATCACCTCAAACCCCATTTTCTACGAGCCCTGCTCGCACCTCGATATCGTGCGCCGCGCCATGCGCAACCTGCAAATGAGCTTCGAGCGCCTGCAGGAGCCAGTGAAAGCGGCCGAAGTAGCGGTGCTGCTGAGCATTCTGGAGTAGTAGAAAAAAGGAGTAGGGTGCGGGGCTTGCCCCCGCCCGTCGTTGAACAGCTGTTATGTCGGCACCAACGATGGGCGGGGGCAAGCCCCGCACCCTACTGCGTTTTGTGTTGCAGAAGCGGCGTTTTGTGTAGGCCCAGACACGCACTCGCCACGGACCTTTGAGATACCAAAAATCCTCAAAACCAATCGCAACACGACAACTGAAATCAAACGCGTCGCCCTCGGCAGCCAGGGCCTGGAAGTGCCTGTGGAAGGCCTGGGCTGCATGGGCATGACGGCCGGCATCGACGGCATGAGCGTGTACGGCGAGGCCGATGAAACCGAAAGCTTGGCCACCCTGCACCGCGCCCTGGAACTGGGCGTGAACCTGCTCGACACCGCCGACCTCTACGGCCCCATGCTGAATGAGCGGCTGGTGGCCAAGGTGCTGCCCGGCCGCCGCGCCGACATTATTCTGGCCACCAAATTCGGCTTCGAGGTGAGCGACGGGGAGAAGTTCACCGGCAAGCTGAACGGCCGGCCCGAGTACGCCCGCAAATCCATCGAACGCTCGCTGCGTAACCTGGGCACCGATTACGTGGACCTCTACTACCTCCACCGCCTCGACCCGAACACCCCCATCGAAGACAGCGTGGGCATGATGAGCCGCTTCGTGGAGGAAGGCAAAGTGCGTTTTCTGGGCCTGAGCGAAGTGTCGGGCGACATCCTGCGCCGGGCGCACGCCGTGCACCCCATCACGGCCCTGCAAACCGAGTATTCGCTCTTCGATAGGGGCGTGGAGGAAACCGGCGCGCTGCAGGCCGCCCGCGACCTGGGCATCGGTTTCGTGGGCTACTCGCCGCTGGGCCGGGGCTTTTTGTCGGGCGATATCAAAACGCCCGACGACTTCGAGCCCAACGACTCGCGCCGCTGGTTTCCGCGCTACCAGGGCGCGAACTTCTACAAAAACCTGGCGCTGGTGGAGAAGCTGCAAGCCCTGGCCCAGGCCAAAGGCGTGACCGCCGCGCAGCTGGCCCTGGCCTGGGTGCTGGCGCAGGGCGTGGTGGCCATTCCCGGTACCAAGCGCCGCAAGTACCTGGAGCAGAACGTAGCCGCCGCTGGCATCGTGTTGAGCCCGACGGAGCTGACCGAGCTGGAAGCCATTATGCCGGTGGGCAGTCCGGCGGGCGCAGCGTACCCGGAAGGGTTTTAAAAGCACGGGTACCCCGAATTGACATTTCGGGGTACTCGTGCTTTCGGCGGTACTTGCACCCGAATTAACCCCGCATTTATGACCAACTTCGTAGGCTGCCGCACCCTGGAAATAGTTGATGCCGAACTGAACCTGACTTTCCCGCTGCTGGTGCTGTACCCCAGCCGCACGCCCGGCCACCCCGAAGCCATCGGCCCCTACACCCTTGATGTTGCGCTGGATGCGCCCATCGCGCCTGGCCCGTTTCCGCTGGTGCTGATTTCGCACGGCACCGGCGGCACGCCGCTCACCCACCGCCTGCTGGCGCATTTTCTGGCCCGCCACGGCTTCGTGGTGGGCCTGCCGCGCCACCACGCCAACCACCGCGACGACAACTCCTGGCACAACACGCCCGATAACCTCGCGGCCCGGCCGCGCCACCTCAGCTTGGCCATTGATGGGCTGCTGTCGGGGTTTGGCGCGGCTGTGCGGCCTGACTGGGTGGCCGTGATTGGGCACTCGCTGGGCGGCTACACGGCGCTGGCCCTGGCCGGTGGCTTGCCGGGCTCGCTCCCACACGAGCATGCCGATGGCACGCCGCAACCCATCCCCGTGGTGGCCGATGCGCGGGTGCGGGCACTGGTGCTGCTGGCCCCGGCCACCGTCTGGTACCGGGCGGCGGCGGCGCTGCGAAACGTGCGGGTGCCCATTCTGCTCATGATGGGCGAAAAAGATGAATGGACGCCCGATTTCCATGCCCAAATCGTGCTAAATGGCGTGCCCGACCGCCAGCAGGTGCAGCACCGCATTGTTGCGAATGCCGGCCATTATTCCTTTTTCAGCCCGTTTCCGCCGGAACGTACCGGCCCGACATTCCCCCCTTCGCAGGACCCGCCGGGGTTCGACCGGATGCAGTTTCAGGGCGAGTTGCAGGCCGAGATTCTAACGTTTCTGAAGCAGCAGCTGCCGTTTGAAGTTGCGGCAAGTGTATAAATAGTCTGTCATCCTGAGCGGAGCGAAGGACCTTCTCACGGCTGAATAGTTGGCATTGGATTAGACTGGCGCAGCCGTAAGAAGGTCCTTCGCTGCGCTCAGGATGACAGAAGAAAACAAAACCATCCATGAAACAGCCGCCCGCCGAAATCCGCGTGCTGGAAACCGTCACGGACTACACCCGCCTGTGCGGGCTGCCGGCGCCGGCCCATCCGCTGCTTACCATCATCGACTTGGAGCAGACCCGGGGCAACGTGCTGCCCGCCAAGCTGACGCCGGTGCTCCAGCACTTCTACACCGTTTGGGTCAAGAAAAACCTGAAGGGCAAGGTGCACTACGGCCATCAGTCCTACGATTTTGGCGAGGGCGTGATGGGTTTCCAGGCGCCCGGGCAGGTGTTTGCCATCGATGCCACGCTGGATATCTCCCAAATCAGCGGCTGGATGGTGGTGTTTCACCCCGACCTGCTCCGCAAGTATCCGCTGGGCCAGAAAATTACCGGTTACGGCTTCTTTTCCTACGCCGTGCACGAGGCCTTGCACCTCTCGGCCCAGGAAGAAACGGCCCTGGATGCGCTGCTGGATAACATTCGGGCCGAGTACAACCGGCCCATCGATGCCTTTAGCCAGGACGTGCTAGTGTCGCAGCTCGACGTGCTGCTCAATTACGCCAACCGCTTCTACCACCGCCAGTTCCTCACCCGCCGCAGCCCCGAGCACGACCTGCTCAGCCGCTTCGAAACGCAGCTAACCAGCTACTTCGCCGTCGATACCGAGCAGCCGCTGCCCACCGTGCAGCACTTTGCCGATGCCCTGCACGTATCGCCCGCCTACCTCAGCGACATGCTGCGCACCCTCACCGGCCAAACCACCCAGCAGCACCTCCACCAAGCCCTCATCGAGAAAGCCAAGCGCCTGCTGCTCACCACCTCGCTCACCATCAACGAAACCGCGTTTCAACTGGGGTTCGAGTATCCGCAGTATTTTACGCGGCTTTTCAAAAGCAAAACGGGGCTTACACCGGCGGCTTTCCGGTTTTCGGCGCAATAATTAGTCGTCTGTCATTGCGAGCGAAGCGCGGCAATCCGTCCTGTCAAAATCAGGCATTTCCTTCTACCAGAAAGCCTCGATACTTCGCAGTATTGGGGCTTTCTATCGTAAAACGAGCTTTGTCACATCTCAGGGTTGGTCGCATTTGAAGGACGGATTGCCGCGCTTCGCTCGCAATGACAGCCGATTACCGGCAATGACAGGCGACATCTTACCGCTTAATCAAACACCCGGCGGCACGCTTGTCGGCCACGCCGGCGGGGCGGCCGGCCAGCACGTTATCGAGCACCTGTTTCAAATAAGGTTGCTGCACGCTGCTGGCTACCTGTGGGTTATCATCAATTGCGCCGCGGTAGCGGATGGCGAAACCGTTGCCGGCTGGCTCCAGCACCACAGCCTCGGCGGTTTTGGTTACGCCGAGCAGGCCGGCCACCTGCTGGCTGGCATCGGTGAGGGTGGGAAGCTCGACTTCGCCGGGGGCGGCGGTGCCGGGCGCATCGAGGTTGATGGGCACGTTGATGAACAGAAACTGCACGCCCCGGCCGCGGTAAGTGCTGCTAAGCGAGGCCAGCCGCTCCTGGTAGAGGCGCGAAAAGGCGCAGGCCGGGTTCAGAAACACCACCACCACAGCCTTGTTCTGAGCGTAGCTTTTCAGGGCCACGTCGGCATTGGCGGCGGTTTTCAGGGTGAAATCGGTGACGGTGCCGCCGCCTTGGGCGCGGGCTACGCCCACGGCGAGCGTGACGGCCAACAGGGCCACGGCGGTCAGAATAGAAATGCGACGGAAAGACATGGCGGTAAGGTAAGACAAAACGGCGCGGCGCAACATGCTCGCGGCTACCCGGCGGGTTCGTGGCAATACGTGAGCACGTAGCCGGGTGCGGGTTGGGTATAGCAAATGCGGTGCCGCGTCTCGGCCCCGCCCAGCACTAACGTAGCGGGGATTTCACCGGATGTTTGCGGATTAAATTCCTGAAGCAGCAACTGTTGGCGAAAGATAATGCCGCGTTGGGCGGCCAGCTTGTACAGGGATTCTTTGGCGCTCCAGAGCAGGGTATAATGCGTGTCGGCAGCTACCTCGGCGGTGGCGGCGCGGGCGTGCGCCCACTCATTTTCAGCCAGAAATTTTCCGGCCAGCCGCTGGGCTTTGTCGCGGATAAGCTCGATGTCGACCCCGGCCCGACCGCCCTGGGCCAGCACAGCCGCCGCCCATTCGCCGGAATGCGATAGCGACACCACCGCATCGGCGGGCGCGCCGGCCAGCCAGGGGCGGCCGGTGGCGTCGTTCTGCACCAGGGTTTCGGACGGCAGGGGCGTGGGCAATTCCCCGAACAGCGCGTGGGCCAGCTGGCGGCCGGCCAGCCACTGCGCCTGACGCTTCGCATCGGCGGTAGCGGGCAGCAGCGCCTGGTACGCATCTGCATTGGGCAGGGTGGCCCACAGGTCCTCAGGTGTTTCGGTGAGGTGCCAAAGCCCCAGCACGGCGGTAGGGGAGAGGCGCTGGATGGAGTGCAGGGGCATGGTGGGATTAGTAAGTAGAGGAGCGGGAAGTATCTGTCATCCTGAGCGCAGCGAAGGACCTTATCACAAGCGAATGGTTTGCAATAGTCTAACCGGCGCAAACGTGATAAGGTCCTTCGCTGCGCTCAGGATGACAAATGGCACCACTTTCAAGCGGCCCCACTTCCAAACAAAGCTACCTTTGCAGCGTCCGTATGTCCGAAATATTCCGCCCGCCCGTTACCCGAATTGCCACCCTCGCCGGCCACCGCGATGCCGTGTACGCCCTTACGGGCGGCCCCGCCAGCCGCGTTTTTTCCGGCAGTGCTGATGGCATGGTAGTAGGCTGGGATGCCGCCGAGCCTGAGCGCGACGGCGAGCTGCTGGCCCGCGTCGAGAATTCGGTGTATGCCCTGCGCCACCTGCCAGAACTCGATTTATTGGTGCTGGGGCACAACTTCCAGGGCATTCAGGCCATTGATTTAGGCCAAAAACAACTGGCGCACGCCACGGCGCTGCCGCCGGTGGCCATCTTCGAAATTGTGGTTTCGGCCAGCCGGCAGCGGGTATATGCCGGTCTGGCCGATGGCACCCTGGCCGTGTTGCGTCTGCCCGATTTCCGGCTGGAAAAACTGTTGCGCATCACCGACAAAAGTCTGCGCACGCTGGTCCTGCACGAAGAGCGCGGCGAGCTGGTCATCGGCAGCTCTGACCACCTGACCCGCGTGCTGGACCTGGATTCGCTGGAAACCAAGTACACCCTGGGCGAAAGCACCAATTCGGTGTTTTCGGTGGCCTTTTCGCCCGATGGCGCGCACCTGCTCACGGCTGGCCGCGATGCCCAGATTCGGCGCTGGGACGTGGCTGCTGGCTACGCCCTAGCCGATACCGTGCCGGCCCACATGTACACCATCAACCACCTGGCCTTTAGCCCCGATGGCCGCTACCTGGCCTCGTGTAGCCTCGATAAGAGCATCAAGCTCTGGGACGCGGCCACGCTCACGCTGCTGCGCGTGCTCGACCGCGCCCGCTCAGCCGGACACGGCACGTCGGTGAACCGGCTGGTTTGGCCGGGCAACCAAAACCGGCTAGTTTCGTGTAGCGACGACCGCAGCCTTGCCGTCTGGCAATTGGTAATGAGGAATGAGGAATGAGGAATGAAAAATGAGGAATTAAGCCAATTCAGGCTGTTTCCCACTGTTTTTCCCTCGCGTTAATTCTTCATTCCTCATTCTTCATCCCTCCTTGCAACAATGAAACTTACCGCCCTCGATATCCGCCAGAAAACGTTTGAAAAATCCTTTCGCGGGATTGATAAGGACGAGGTGCAGGCCTTCCTGACCACTATTTCGCAGCAGTGGGAGCGCATGGGCGACGAAAACCGCGAGCTGCGCCTCAAACTCGAACACGCCCAGCAGGACGTGCAGAAGATGCGCGAAGTGGAAAGCAGCCTCTACCGCACCCTGAAAACGGCCGAAGACACCGGTAACAACATCACCGAGCAGGCCCAGCGCGACGCCGACCTGCGCATCCGCGAAGCCCAGTTTCAGGCCGAAAGCATCCTGAGCGAAGCCCGCCAGCGCGCCCGCGAAGTGGTGGACGGCGCTTATCAGCAGGCCGAAAAAACGGTGTCCGACATGCAGCGCGAAGTAGGCGGCCTGGGCCAGGAGTGCCAGCGCCTCGAGCAGCAGCTCGACGGCCTTGTGCGCGACCTGCACCACCTGGCCTCCGATGCGTTGGAAAAAGTGGAAAAAGCCCGCAACCGGCCCAAAGGCGGCACGGCGGCCATCCTTTCGCGCGCGGCCCGCGTACAGGTAGAGCGGCCCAAGGAAGCCGCCGCCGAACCCACGCCCGAAACCCCTGCCGCCATGCAAGTCACTTCCTCTTCCGCCGTTTCATCGGCCTCGGCTGTTGCTGCCGCCACGCCTGCTGCTTTCGCGCCCACGTCGTTGGGCCGGGCCGAAGAGGCGTTGGAGCGCGCCGCCCAAACCACCGGCTACAACCCCAAGCCCGGCCAGCAGCCCGACCCCGGCGCGCCCGCCCAGAACCCGCACCCCGAAATTGAGCGCCCCGGTGCCCCGGCCGAAAACCCCGGCATCTCGCCCGCTCCGCACATCGACCCGCCCGCGCCTTCGCAGGTGCCCGAGCCCAACCCGCCCTACGTGCAGCCGCCCTCGCCCGATATCCAGCCGGTGGCGCCCAACCACCCCGAAATCAACCAGCCCTCGCCCGTGACGCACCCCGGCCAGCCCGGCATGGCGGCCGCCGCTCCGGCCGAAGCTGCGGTGGGGGAGAAGTCATTTTTCGACGAAATCTAGCCCGCTGAGTTGACGGATTGCGCAGATGCAGCAATCGATAAAAGAAACAGGAAAGCCTGCCCCTTGAGGGCGGGCTTTCCTGTTTTATGGGGCAACCTTTGCAGCAACGCCTTCATCGGGGCGGCCAGAGTCACGGTCGCTTGCCGATGCACACGCGGCGCGCATCCACCAATTCACGAACCCCCCAAATCCACCACATGGGCCAAATTGCACTCGAAGGGCTGGAGTTTTTCGCCTTCCACGGCTACTATGATGAGGAGCAGAAAATCGGCAACAAATACGGCGTCGACCTCTACATCAAAACCGATTTGCTGGCCGCTGGCGAGTCCGATAAGCTGCAGCAGACGGTGAATTACGAGGTATTGTACCGCCTCGTGGCCGAGGAAATGCGCGCCCCCGCCCGCTTGCTGGAACATGTAGCCCACCGCGTGCTCGACCGCATCACGGCCGAGCTGCCCGGCGTGCGCAAGGTGAAAATCAGCGTCAGCAAGTTCAACCCGCCGCTGGGCGGCATCTGCCATCGCGCCCGCGTCACGCTGACGAAACGACGGCAGCAGGAGAGCTAACTATTGCCCGCTGTAGAGACGCATACTTGCGTCTCCCGTTGGACAGTGCAAACCAAACCACATACCTTTGGCTGAAAATTAATTAACTGTTTAACAGTTAATTACCATTATTCAAGGCGTAAATACGAAATAATTCGTAGATATATCTTGCAACTACGAAGGTATTCGTATAATCTTTGCCTCATCCTACGAAATAATTCGTAGTAAACTCGTATCTTTCGACATGAGCAAAGCACCGCCCCCCAAACCTACGGATTCCGAGCTGGAAATCCTGCACGTGCTCTGGCAGCACGGCCCCGCCACCGTGCGGGCCATCAACGACCACCTGAGCCAGCGCCGCCAAGCGGAGGTGGGCTACACCACCACGCTCAAGATTTTGCAGCTGATGCTGGAAAAGGCGCTGGTGCGGCGCGACGATGCCGACCGCAGCCATGTGTACCGCGCCGCGGTGCGCGAGCAGGAAACCCAGGGCCTGCTCCTCGACAAGTTCGTGGACGCCACTTTCGGCGGCTCGGCCCTGAAGCTGGTGATGCAGGCCCTGGGCAGCCGCCAGACTTCGGCCGACGAGCTGGCGCAAATCCGCCGCCTGCTGAACGACATTGAAATCCAAAACTCCACCCCTAATTCTGACGACGATGACCACGCTTGAGCAATTCGTTTCGCCCGCCCTTACGCGGGCGCTGGGCTGGACCTTGCTGCACTCGCTGTGGCAGGGCGCGCTGGTGGCGGCCGTGCTGGCCGGGGCGCTGCTGCTGCTGCGCCGCCAGCGGGCCGAGGTGCGCTACGCGGCCTCGGCCGGGGCGCTGGGCGTGGTGGTGGCGCTGGCCGGCATCACGTTCGGGCTGTATTTTACTTCGAACCCAGCACAAGACGTGCTGTTGCGCCCGGGCACCGTTAAAACGCAACAGCTTGTGCCAATGAAGCAGGCTGAGTCTTCGGCAACGGGCATTTCGGTGGCTTCGAAAGGAGCAGAAAAAGCGGTGACAACCGTCACCAATGCTGTGCAATTGCGTCAGGCGGCAGCTCCTGCCGTCAGCTCAGTGGCCCACTCGGCCAGGCCCGCTTGGCTGGCTACGGGCCTGCGGTATTTCGATAAAAACCTGCCGCTGCTGGTGGTGGCGTGGCTGCTGGGCCTGCTGGCCATGAGCCTGCGCATGTTGGGCGGCCTGCTATATGTGCAGCGGCTGCGGAACTACCGCGTGCGCCCGCTGCCGGCCCTGTGGCAGGAGCGGCTGGCCGCGCTGGCTGCTCGCAGCGGCGTGAAGCGGCCGGTGGCGCTGCTGGAATCGGCACTGGTGCAAGTACCGCTGGTGGTGGGCCACTTGCGGCCCGTGATTCTGCTGCCGCTGGGCACGGTGGCGGGCTTATCGCCGGCTTGTCTGGAAGCTATTCTGGCGCATGAGCTGGCCCACGTGCTGCGCCGCGATTACCTCGTGAACCTACTGCAAACCGTGGCCGAAGTGCTGTTTTTCTACCACCCGGCCGTGTGGTTTATGGCCAGCTGCGTGCGCACCGAGCGCGAAAACTGCTGCGACGACACCGCCACGGCCCTCGTGGGCGGCGACCCGCTCCGGCTGGCCCGCGCCCTCACCGCCCTGGCCGAATGGAGCCAGAGCGCCGTGGTGCCCACGGCCCCACGCCTTGCCTTAGCCGCTATGAACCGGCCCGGGGCCCTGCTGATGCGGGTGCGCCGCCTGGTGCAGCGCCGCCCCGCCGCCCCCACCATGGCCGAAGGCCTGATGGCCGGTGCGCTGGTGCTGGGCGGGCTGGGCCTGCTGGGCGGCAGCGTGGCCCTGGCCGGCCCACTGGCCGATACCAACCACGTAGCCAAGCCGGCGGCGTTTGATTGGCAAACCGGCCCCACGCCGCCCGCCAAAGCCGCCGGCGTAGCCGATACCAACAAGCACACCTCCACCACGACTACCACCAACACGACCACCGCGACTTCGCCCGGCCAGCCTACTGAGGTGCGCCGCGAAATCACGGTTATCAAGGACGGGGCGGGCCCGGCTGATGAGGATTTGCGGAACGAAGACGGCCGCCCCCCGCGCCGGAAGCGTGAGCAGCGCCGCGTTATCATCAACGGCCAGGAAATGGGGCCGATGCCCTTCGCCGGCAACCCCGGCACGGTGGTGGTGACCAAGGATAAAAAAGGCCGCCTGACGGACCTCGTGGTGAACGGCCAACGCGTGGAGTCTGCCATTGGTAAGCCCAAAAAGAATAAGGGCCAGCAGGTTGAAATCATTCAGATTGCTCCGGCTCCTGACATGCGCGGCTTTGCGTTCCGCACCGATGGCGGCGACATGGAGCGGCACATGGAGCGCAACCTGCGGCGGAAAGTGGAGGCGGAGAAGGAATTCAACCGCAACTTCAACCGGAATTTTCAGTTCGATTTCCCGGGTATGAACGGGCCGATGGATGGCGCGTTCCGGATGGCCCCCGGTGGGTCGGTAAACCGCGTGTACCGCCTGAAAACCCTCAACGGCGGCCAAGACCCCGAAACCAGCCGCGCTACCCTGGATGCCCTGCGCGGGGCCGAGCGCGGCCTGCGCACTGCCGCCGCCACTAAGGGCCTGAGCGCCACCCAACGCAAGGAAATCAACCGAGAGCTGGAGAAAGTGCGCGTGCAGCTGAAACAGGCCGAGAGTACAGCCTCCTCGAGCCGGCAGCTGCGCATGAATGGCGACCAGGACCCCGAAATGCGGGTGCACCAAAAGCTGATGCTGGAGCACAACCAGCTCATGCAGGAGCATCAGCAGGAAATACAGGAGCGCCGGCAGGAAATCAAGGAGCGCATCCGCGAGTCGCAGGAGGAAATGCAGGACCTGGAGCAGACCGACCGGGACCGGGCAATGGCCGAACGGGACCGTGACCGCGCCGACAACGACCGCCTCCTGGCCGAACGGGACCGCCGCCAAGCCGACCGTGACCGCGCCCAGGCCGACCGCGACCGCCGCCGGGCCGACCGTGACCGCGACCGTGCCGACCGTGACCGCAAGCTCAACGAGGGCCTGATTGACCAGCTGCAAAAGGATGGGCTCATCAAGGATAAGGATAATTTCCAGCTGCGCCTCACGCCCACCAGCATGACGGTGAACGGCAAAGACCAGTCCTCCAAAGTGCGCGACAAGTACCTGAAGCTCTACGCCGAAGCCAACGGCCGCGCGCTGAGCGGCAACGACGTGATGGTCATTCGCCGCAACGGCCGCAACGATTCCAGCTTCAATATGAGCCCCGGGCCGCGCCCGCCCCGGCCGCCGCGCGCGCCCCTGGCTCCGTTGGCCGCGCCGCCGGCCCCGCCGATGATGGATATGCCGGCCCCGCCCGCGCCCCCGGCCCCTCCCCGCGTCGACACGGAAGAGCTGCGGAATGAGCTGCGCAAGGATGGCATTCTCGGCGTCACCGAGAAAAACCTTCAGTTCCAGCTCAACAACTCGGGGCTGACGGTGAACGGCAAAAAGCAGTCGGACGAGCTGGCGGCTAAGTACCGCAAGCTCACCGGCCACGCCGAGGATAAGAAATTTAATATGTCGATTTCGACCCAGGAATAGGGGAGAAGGAAGCGCAAAAAAGCCGGTTTTTCTCAGGAGAAACCGGCTTTTTTATGCCCGCTTTTTCCTGAATCATCCGCCAATCTGGCTGCCTGCAAGCAACTATCCTACCTCATTTCGCATCTCTTGGCCCCTCCGAAAGCCATTCTTTTCGGACGAATACTATGCGTTGTTTTTTACTGCTTTGTTGGCTGAGTCTATTCATTGGGGTGGCCCGGGCCCAGAAAGCGCCAGCCGCCGCGTCCGCCGCTACCGATGCCGCCCGCCCCGCTCCCAAGCGCCAGCTCCAGGCCACGCGCATCAGCACCCCGCCCAAGCTCGACGGCCTGCTTGACGAAGCTGTGTGGCAGTCGGCCCCCATCGCCACCAATTTCTACGAGCTGGAGCCCACGCCCGGCCCCATCGAAAAACACCCCACCGAAGTGCGCGTGCTCTACGACGACGCCGCGATTTACGTGGGGGCCATCATGCACGACGTGTCGCAGGATTCCATTTTTCGGGAGTTGAGCGCGAGGGACAATATTGGCAATTCGGACTGGTTCGGAGTGTTTTTCGATACCTACAACGACCACCTGAACGGCTACGAGTTCATCCTGACTTCGGGCGGGGTGCAGCTTGATGCCCGGCAGTCGCCCACCAACGGCGAGGACGGCTCCTGGAACGCCGTGTGGGACTCGCGCACCGCCCTGCGCGGCAACGACTGGATTGCCGAAATCCGCATTCCTTACTCCGCCATCCGCTTCAGCAAGGCCACCGAGCAGGTGTGGGGACTGAACTTTGGCCGGCAGCGGCGCAGCTCCCGCCAGAAGTTTTTCTGGAATGAAGTGAAACCACAGGTCGACGGCTTCGTGAACCAGTGGGGCGAGCTCACCGGCCTGCGCGACCTTAAGCCGCCGCTGCGCCTCTCGCTCACGCCCTACGTGTCGGCCTACGTAAACCACTACCCCTACAACGAGCAGGGCAAGCAGAACACCACCACCACCTTCAACGGCGGGGCCGACGTGAAGTGGGGCATCAACGAAAGCTTCACCCTGGATGCCACGCTGGTGCCCGATTTTGGCCAGGTGCAGAGCGACAATCAGGTGCTCAACCTCTCGCCCTTCGAGGTGCAGTACAACGAAAACCGGGGCTTTTTCACCGAAGGCACCGAGCTGTTCAACAAAGGCGGGCTGTTCTACTCGCGGCGGGTGGGGGCGCAGCCGCTGGGCTTTGGCAGCGTGGGCGACCAGCTGCGCACCGGCACCACCGACCAGGACGGCAAGCGCCACGCCGGCGAGTTCATCGTGCAAAACCCCGGCATCACGCGCCTGCTCAACGCCACCAAAGTATCGGGGCGCACCAGCAAGGGCCTGGGCGTGGGCATTTTCAACGCCGTGAGCAACGACGTGTACGCCACCGTGCAGGACAGTACCACCGGCCAGCGGCGCGACATCCTCACCCAGCCGCTGAGCAACTACAACATCGTGGTGCTCGACCAGAGCCTCAAAAACAACTCCTACGTTAGCCTGGTGAACACCAACGTGACGCGGGCCGGCGCCACCTACGACGCCAACGTGACCGGCGGCCTCTTCAAATTCGCCAACAAAGCCAACTCCTACGCCATCAACGGCCGCGTGGTGTACTCCAACCGCCGGGGCAAAGCCTTCGGCCTACAGGACGAGGTTTCGGACCGCGACGGCTACAAATACTACCTGAACTACGGCAAAATCTCGGGCAAATTCACCTGGAACATCGACCACGGCATCGAGTCGCACTCCTACAACCCCAACGACCTGGGCCTGCTCTTCGCCAACAACAACATCTCGCAGTCGGCCAACGCCAGCTACAACATCTACACGCCCTTCTGGAAGGTCAACAAGCTCTACACCTACGGCACCGTGGCCTACTCACTGCTGGAGCGCCCCATGCTCTACCAGGACATGGGCGTGTACCTGGGCGGCAACACCACTTTCACCAAAAACTTCCTCACCACCGGCATCAACCTCGACGCCGCGCCCCTCACCCGCGACTACTTCGACCCGCGCCGCGCGCCGCTGGGCAAATACTACGTGCGCAAACCCGCCAATTTTGGCGTCAATGGCTTTTTCTCTTCCGATTACCGCAAGAAATTTGCCTGGGACCTCAATTACGGGGCCCGCTTCTTCAGCGCCGACGGCAACCGCCCCGGCCGCAATACCTACGCCCTAAGCCTGGGCCCGCGCTACCGCGCCAGCAACCAGCTCAGCTTCGTGTACTCCATCAGCTACGAGCTGCGCCGCAACCAGATTGGCTACGCCGGTGGCCTCGATACTTCCGACTCCACCGATGCGCCCGTGTTTCGCCGCTTCGGCGGCGACCAGGGCGACGTGCTGCTGGGCCGCCGCCACGTCACCACCTTCACCAACACCGCCACGGCCACCTACACCTTCACCAACCGGATGTCGTTCAACATCCGGCTGCGGCACTACGTGAGCAACGTGCACTACCGCGACTTCTCCCGCCTGCACCCCGACGGCGTCGAAACCCCCGAACCCGCCTACACCCGCAACCGCGACAACACCTTCAACGCCTTCAACATCGACGCCGTCTATTCCTGGTGGTTCGCGCCCGGCTCCCAGGTCAGCATCGTCTGGAAAAACGCCGGTGCGTCCTTTTTCGAAGCCAACGCCGCCACGCCTCTCTATTTCGACAACCTGAATAACACCATCAACACCCCGCACAATAATTCGGTGTCGGTGAAAGTGCTGTATTATCTGGATTACCTGGCCCTACGCCCGCGGCGTGGGTAGCAGCAGTTATTTTGGCTGTTTGTGTTTCTGCCATTCGTTGATGGCTGTATTGAAAAATGCTAACGTTTCTTCCTGATTCGGGCTGATGAATACATTGAATGTTTGCCCATTATTTTTTACAATCGACAAATAAGATGCTGCTGTCAAATCCTGTGACAAATCCACGGTTTTGATGGTGTCGATTTCAGCGTAGTAGGCGGAGTTAATAGATGTCTTTTGTTTGTTTCTGTCATCTATCCAATAGGAGGCGATTCGCTTATCTGTGAAATAACTTCCAGATGTCTTGAGGCTTCCTAATTTTCCTGCATGGGTTTCAAACAAAATAATTCGCTCCTTTTTGTCTAAAATACCGAGCTCTTGGATGTAATTAATTTCAGCATTTGACAGGTTTTCGCCAGTTCTAATGTGACTACAAGATGATGCTCCGAGCAAGCTTATAAAGCTGAGAATGATTATTGGAAATGAAGGATTCATTTGTTGAAATAGGGTTGAAAGAATTCTTAATTATTGTCAACTAACGACTAATCTCCGCCAGTAGCCACGCCCGCGCATCTGGCCCGGCGGTTTGGGCCACCACTTCCAGAAATGCGGCCGTGGTGCTCACCTGCCGGGCCGCTGTGGCCGCCAGCACTTCTACAAATGGCCCCGTGCCCAAGCGGGCGTGCAGGGACGCCAATATCAGCGTGCCCTTGTTGTAGATGACGCGGCGATACATCGGGTAGTCGTATTTGGTGCGGTCGAAACCCAGCAGGGGCGGGGTGCCGGCGATGGTAGCAGCGCGTTTGGCCAGCTCGGTGCGGTAGCCGGCGGTGTCGCCGCTGGTTTGCAGGTAGAGCAGGCTCGAATACGTGGCGAAGGCCTCGTTTAGCCAGTCGTTATCGTCGTGCACCGAGCCATACCCCCACCACTTGTGGCTGATTTCGTGGGCCAGAATCAGCAAATCGCCGCGGTCGGCGGTGTTGAATTCTGAATAGGTGATGACCGTGGCATTGGCCAGCAGTCCGAAGGCGTCGCGGTTGGTGCCCGGCAGAAAAACCGTGAAGTGCCCAATGGAGTCCTGCCGCCCGATGGTGCGGTTATAGAAGCCGATAATGCCCGCCGTCTGGCGCAGCAGCACCGAATCGGGCCGCGCCAGCGCCGGGCCGGCCTTGGCCACGCCCACCAACGGCCGCGCCCGCGCCTGGCTGCGCGCAAAATGCGGCCCCACCAGCGCCGTGATTTCAATGGCACTGGTGCGCCCCCGAAACGTCCAGCGCTCGGGCCCGTGCCGGCGCGAAGCCGTGGTGCTCAGCACCGCGTAGCCGGGCGGCGTGTGCACCTCCAGCGCATAGCGCACCGGCTCGTACTCGCGCCGCGGTCGAAACGGCAGCCAGCCCGTGTGCCCGCTGAGCTCCATTACCTGCGCCGTAAAAAACTTCTCGGTCAGCACCCCGGAATAGGTGAGCGTGATGCGCCGGGCCCGGTGGCTGCGGGCCGCGTAGCGCACCTGCACACATTGCATGGTGTCACCGAAGAAGGGATAAAACACCCGCGCCACGCGCTGCTGTCGGGCCTGTGGGGCCTGCACGCGCACGATGCGAAAGCGGCGGTCCAGGTTGAGGGCCAGGGTGGTGGCAGTGTCGCCGGCCGGCACCGTGAGGGTATAGCGGCAGGTGAAGGCGTGCGTAGCGGGCGTAACCCGCACCTGTAGATGCACCGCTGACTCCGGCTGGCTGGCCCGGGCACTGCCGAAAGAACTTAGAAAAAGCAGCAGCAGAAAAAACTTCATGCGTGGCAGAAAAGCGGTGGGAAAGGCCCGGCAAGCTACGGACAATCAGAAATAGGGGCCGCAGCCGAGGCATTTAACGTCGGCCCCGGCCCCTTCCGGCCGCGTAGCTAACGCGTTGTTCATGGACTGGTCCGGACCTTTGCCCGCGTACCATCCGCTGCTCCCCGTGCCCGAAGCCCCCTCGCTGTACCAACAAACCCTCACCTGGCTCGACCAACGCATTATTCGCCGCCTCTACACCGAGCGGGTGCGCAAGCTGATTCTGCAAAGTCTGCCGTTCTGGCTAGCCTCGTTTCTGGTAGGTTTGATGGCCGTGGGCTACGAAAAGCTATTCGTTTGGGCCGAGCAGCTTAGCTTCAGCTGGCTGCGGCAGCAGCCGTTGCTGGCATTTGGGCTCACGCCGCTGGCCTTTTTGCTGGCCTGGCTGGTGGTGCAGCGGTGGGCGCCGGCGGCGCGGGGCAGCGGCATCCCGCAGGTCATGGCCGGCATCGAGCTATCGAACCCCATTCACCACACCCGCACGGTGCACCTACTGGGCCTGCGCGTGGCCATCGTGAAGGTGCTGAGCAGCGTGATTCTGCTGCTGGGCGGCGGCGTCATCGGCCGCGAGGGACCCACCATTCAGATTTCGGCCGCCATTTTCCGGGCTATCAACCGCCTCCAACCCGCCAGCTGGCCCCAGCTCTCGCGCCAGATTGCCCTGGTTACGGGCGGCGCGGCGGGCTTGGCGGCGGCTTTCAATACGCCCCTGGGCGGCATCGTGTTCGTGGTGGAGGAGCTGACCCAGATTCACCTGTCGCGCTTCCGCATGGCCGTGTTCACGGCCGTTATCATCGCCGGGCTTACAGCGCAGCAGTTTCTGGGGCCGTACTTGTACCTCGGCTACCCCAAAATCACCTCGCCTGGCGGCTGGTTCACGGCCACCATTATGCTGGTGGCCGTGCTGTGCGGGCTGGCCGGGGCCGTGTTTGCCAAAACCCTGCTCTGGCTGGGGAATTTTCGCAAACGCTTCGTTTCGCTGCCCGCCCAGGCCGGCTGGGTGCTGGGCTGCGGGCTGCTGCTGGCCGCCCTAGCCTACGCCGTGGGTGTGGATGGCGTGGGCACCGGCAAGCCCATCATCAACCGGCTGCTGTTTCAGAACGACGGCCTCACGGCGTGGTACCTGTTCCCGGCGCGCTTCGTGGGCATGGCCCTGAGCTACAGCAGCGGGGGCGCGGGCGGCGTGTTTGCCACCTCCCTCAGCGCCGGCGCCTTGCTGGGCGATGGCATCGGGCAGGTGCTGGGCGTGGCCGTGCCCGACCGCAACCTGCTCATTCTGGTGAGCATGGTGGGCTTTCTGACCGGCGTGGTGCGTTCGCCCTTCACGGCCGCCATCTTGGTGCTCGAAATGACGGACCGCCACGGGGCCATCTTCCAGCTGCTGCTCGGCGGCTTGCTGGCCCAGGGCATCGCCGCCGTGGTCGACCGCCACTCGCTCTACGAGCACCTCAAAACCGGTTTCATCCGCGAAACACTCGACCAGCGCCGCGAGCCCGCCACCTCACTCTTCTACGAGATATAAGCGGCCCTTCACGCCCCGACACCACACGAACCGTTCGGAATCGGGCACCTGCCCGGCTTTGAACGGTTTTTTGCGTTTCTAAGCAGCGGTTTATTGAGATATGATTTTGATTTTTAATGAGTTGAAAAAATGGCATAGTGATGGGAGTTAGTATAGTGCCCCCGGGTCGCAACCGTTCGGAACCGGACACCGGCCGTGGGACACCACATCCATTCTCCACCTTTTTTCGCTTGTTAACATGAACTTCTCCGCTCACTTCCGCCCCGCCATTCTCGCCCTGTCCACCGTGGTTGGTTTCGCCGCTCAGGCCCAGCAGCCGCAGCCCGTGCAGGTCACCCAGCCCGATGCCGCCAGCCTGCGTGTCCGCATCTACAACGCCTTCAGCCGGCCCATCTCCATGCGGGTCGAAAACCTTGGCACCGCCACCACCATCCTCAACGAAACCCACCGCCTGCCCGCCTACGGCACCCGGCTCAAGTTCAACACGCTGCCCAGCGGCCGCTACGCCCTCACCCTCCGCGTGGGGCCCGACCGTTACCGCTACACCATCCAGGTCGAGAACAAAGTGCCCGGCGCGGCCACCATCGCCGTGCGCGAAACCACCACGCACCGCGTCGAAAACGGCCTGGCCGCCCTCTAAGCCGCCCCTGGCCCGCTACAGTCCCAGCAACTCCTCGGCCGCCGCGAAGGGCGTGAGCTGGCCGGCGGCCACGGCCGCCTGCACCGCCGGCAGCCGCTCCCGCACCCTGGCATCGGCATAAAAGCGCGATTCCAGGGCCTGCGCGATGCTTTGGTGCAGCCACTGCAACTGCTGCTGCTGCCGCCGCTGCCCGAAATAGCCACTGGCGCGGGTGGCGGCGGCATAGTTTTCAATCACCTCCCACACCTCCCCAATGCCCGTGCCGTCCACCGCCGAGGTGAGCAACACCGGCACCACCTGCCCCGACGGCGGCGCCGGAAACAGGTGCAGCGCGCTTTGGTAGTCCACTTTGGCGCGGCGGGCGGCCTGCTCGTTGCCGTGGTCGGCTTTGGTAATGCACAGGGCGTCGGCCATTTCCATGATGCCGCGCTTCACACCCTGCAGTTCGTCGCCGGCCCCGGCCAGCATCAGCAGCAGGAAGAAATCGACCAAGCCGTGCACCGTGGTTTCGGACTGGCCCACGCCCACCGTTTCCACAATAATGACGTCGTGGCCTGCTGCTTCGCACAGCAGCAGAGCCTCGCGCGTGGCCCGCGCCACCCCGCCCAGGCTGCTGCCGGCGGGGGAAGGGCGGATGAACGCCGCTGGCTGGGCCGAAAGCCAGGGCATCCGCGTCTTATCCCCCAGAATGCTGCCGCCGCCGCGCTGGCTGCTGGGGTCCACGGCCAGCACGGCCAGCTTCAGCCCCTTGGTTTCGACCAAAAACCGGCCCAACGCCTCAATAAATGTGCTTTTGCCCACGCCCGGCACGCCCGTGATGCCCACCCGCAAGCTGCGCCCGGTGTGCGGCAGCACCGCCTGCAGCACTTCCTGGGCCAGGGCGTGGTCGCTGGGCAGCGTGCTTTCGACGAGGGTAATGGCGCGGCCCAGCACCGTGCGGGAGCCGGCCCGGATGCCAGCGGCGTATTCGGCGGCGGAAAGGCGTTTGGGTGGCAATGTTTGGGCGGTTGGCGTTAGCTTGCAAATGCAAAGAACGGGCGTTTCGACAATCAGTACGGCCATGAGGCGCGAATAGTCGACGCTACCGGCGCGCTGGCCGACTGCAGTTGGGCGGGCGGGCCGGCGCTGGGTTCTTTGCGTCCGCATCCTCGCCACCCCTTAGCGTAATTCTGCATGAAAGTCCCTTACTGTCTCTTATCACTGGCCGCCGGGCTCGCCCTGCCCGCCACCGCCTTCGCCCAAAATGAGCTCAGCAACTTCTCGGCCACGGGCCGGGGCGGCGTTATCAACACCTTTGCCACCGACTACCAGGCCATCGGCATCAACCCCGCCAACCTGGGCCGCAGCACCAACTTCCGCGTCGCCTTCACCATCGGCGAAGTGGGGGCGGGCATCGGGTCGCAGTCGCTGAGCAAAACCACCTTCAAGCACATTCTCTACGACGGCAGCCAGAGCATCGGCCCCGCCGAAAAAGCCACCCTGGTCGACCAGCTCAGCGGCGACAACGTGCTCAACCTGAACCTCGACACCAACCTGTTTGGCTTTGCCGTAACGCTGCCCAACGGCCTGGGCGGGCTGGCTTTCAGCAGCCGGCAGCGCATCGGTGGCCACCTGGCCCTCAACCGCAACGCCGCCGACATCATCATCAATGGCCAGAACGCCGCCGTGGTGAAGCAGTATTACCCCACGCCCAATACCAGCGGCACGCCCACGCCCACGGCGGCCAATGCGCCGCTCATTTCCACGGTGCTGGATGGCACCAGCATTCAGGCGGCCGTCACCAACGAATTTAACGTGGCCTACGGCATTCAGGTGTTTCATAATGATGGCCTTAAGGTGTCGTTGGGCGCCGGCTACCGCTACATTCAGGGCATCGGCATTGCCGATATTCGGGTGAGCGGCGGCAACCTGACGGCCTACACGTCGCTCTCGCCGGTGTTCGATGTGGACTACGGCGCGCTGGCTACCAACGCGTCCAACTTCAACTACGAGTCGGGCTCGGGCCTGAAACCGGTGGGCCACGGCAACGGCTTCGACGCTGGCGTATCGGCCGAAATCGGCAAAATATTCCGTTTCGGCGCATCCGTGACCGATATGGGCTCGATGACCTGGACCGGCAACGTGCTCGAAGCCTCCGACCAGAAGCTCCAACAAACGGCCTCCACCGGTGTGCAGACCTACAACGTGTTCAAGGAAATCAGCTCGCAGTTCGATACCGACAAGCAAAACCTCTTCACCTACACCACGGCCAAGGAGCGCACGGCCGCCCTGCCCGCCAAGCTGCGCCTGGGCGGCGGCATCCGCATCAACAAATTCTTCGAAGCCGGCCTCGACGTCACCGCGCCCCTCAACAAGGTGGCCGGCAACCTCACCACCACTTTCGTCGGCTTGGGCGTCGACTACAAACCCCTCAACTGGCTGAAACTGAGCAGCGGCTTCACCGGCGGCGCGGGCTACGGCAAGAGCCTGCCGCTGGGCCTCACCATCGTGTCACCCATCTGGGAAGCCGGCATCAGCACCCGCGACGTGGTGGGTCTGTTCAGCGAAGACTCGCCGTATAGCTCGGTGGCTTTCGGCGTGCTGCGTTTCAAGATTGGAGCCAGCGAGTAGCCGGTGGATTGAGGTGGGACTGTCATCCTGAGCGCAGCGAAGGACCTTCTCACGTTGTTCCGAATCATGCGGGCGTGAGAAGGGCCTTCGCTGCGCTCAGGATGACAGCCTTACCCTTCTAATTCGGCACCACTACAAACGCCGGCAAACCCAGCTTGCTGCGGCGGCCACCCAGCTTCAGGCCTTCGTCTACGTACTTGCAGTCCTTGCCCAGGGCGTTGGGCTGCTCGATAACGCCGAGGTTGGGGTTGTCCTCGCGGGCCACGTAGATGCGGCCATCCGGCCCGAGCTGGAGCGCCCCGATTTTGCGGTTGGCCGACTTGCCAACCAGCGTTTTATCCTTCGTTTTGAGGTCGAACTGCCAGATTTGAGTTTCGCCGCCGCCGGTGCCGTTGCAGGTGCCGTACACCTTCGTGCCATCGGGCGAAAACTCCACGCCATACGCCTCGGCAAAAGGCCCGAAGCTGCGCGGGTTGCTCACCTTGCCGGTATTGCGGTCAAAATCATAGATTTCAAACTTGTTGGTTTCGCGCCAGAGAGCGGCCGCCAGGTGCTTGCCATCGGGCGAGAATTTGAGCGCGCCAATGGCGTTGCGGCCGGGGCCGGCGTTCATGCTGCCCACGTTGCTCATCAGCGGCTTGGCCGATACGCCATCGGCCGTGACGAGGTAGCTCACGAAGGCGTTGGAGTTCCAGCGGTGGGCCACCACCCAGGTGTCGCGGCCGTTGGCGTGGCGCACGGCGGCCAGCTTTTCGGCCACCGGCTGAATGAGCAGCAGGTTCACCCGGGGCAGGTCGCCGAAGCCGTCGTCGCGGGTCATGTCTACTATGGAGTAGCGCAGGCCGTTGGGCGTGCCCTGCGGCGCTACCGTGAAGATGTAGAACACGTTGCCCGAGCCGGGGTCGGGCACGATGAGGGCCGACTGGGTGCTGCTGCCGCTGCCCATCAGCTTGCGGCCGTTGGGCATGGGCTGGTGCTTGCGGTTCCACACGGTTTCGCCGTTGGTGTAGAAGAGCAGCTCGCCCTTGGCAGTGGTGGCCACGGCGCAGCCCTCGTAGGTGCTCATCTTGCCGTCGTTCAGGGGCTTGGGCGTGTTGCTATCGGCAAAGGTGAGGCCGGCCTGCTGGCCGAAATACCAGATGTCGGTGGGGCGCTGGGCACGGGCCGCCAGGGTGAGCAGCAGCGGCAGCAGGGCAAGCAAAAGGCGTTTCATGGGCAATGGAGGCAATTGGTAATGCGGAGTTAACGAAAAAACCGTGCCGGGTGGTGTAGCATTACAAGCGGCCCGGCAAATCCTCTGCCAGCCTAACTGGGCGCGCCAGCAGCAGCAACAGTACGCCCAGCAACCCCAGCGGCGGCAGGAAATACAGGAAATGCAGCCCCGCCGGGTTGCCCAGCGCCAACGCAAATCCATTGAGCGGTAGCAGCAAAGGCAGCATTAACACCAGCAGCCCCCACTGCCACCGGCGCGACAGGAAACGACCAAAAAGCAGCAGCGGCAGCAGCAGAATGGCATCGTAATACAAGTGGTAGGTGGTGAGCAGCGTGAGCGTACTCAGCACCAGAAACAGCTGCCAGTCAGTCAGCAACACCTGCTGCCGCCGGAGCCACAGCAGCCGCAGCCCGGCGGCCAGCCATAGTGCCCCGTGCAGTACCGCATGCCAGGGACTGCTGCCAGGGCGCAGCCATTCCAGCACGTTGCCCAGCTCCAGGCGCAGCGTCAGGCCCTGGGTGAGGGGATAGTCAGGGTCGGCAGGGTCGAAGGATTGGGCGCGGACCTGGGCCACCAGGTTGTGGTAGGTGGGCAATAAATCGGCTGGATAATCGGCCCAACAGAATGCCACCGCACTCAGTAGCGCCACTACGGCGGCGGCCACGGCCAGCGTCAGCCACTGCTTTTTCCAGAGAAACCACGCGGCAAACGGTAGGAGCAGCGTGACTTTGAAAGCAGCCAGGCCCAGCAGAATCCCGGCCAGAATTGATTGCCAAAGCGGTTTTGTGCCCGCAATTTGTGAGACTGGTGCAGCTTCGGAAATGACTGTCGCCGGTTGTTCAATTATAGTGTCGTTGCCAGCAGCAGCAGGCTGCATCCCGCGGCCCACCGCCAGCGCCCCCACGCCCAGCGCCAGCGCCGCAAACGTGGGCTGGCCGGTGAGCAGGGCCGGTACCGTGCCTTTCAGCGCCACCGCCGCCAGCAGAAACTGCCACCACGGCAGGGTATCAGGCTTTTTGACGCGCAGCGCTTTGGGCCACAGCTTTGCCAGCAGCACCAGGCTTAGCAGGGCCAGCGCGTACCACAACGGCCACGCTAGCGAATAGGGCAGCCGGCCGATGGTGAGCCCAAATAGCCCCGCCGCCCACGGCGGGTAAAGAAAGGGCAGGTTGGGCAGGCCCGGTTGGGTGCGGCTGCGGATGTTTTCCTGCCGAATGATGCGCTGCCAGCCGCTTTTGAGCGTGGCATCGTTGTAGGGGTTCTGGCCCTGGCGCAGCACGGCCTGGCCCACGTAGCAGGTACGGAAATCCATGGGCCGGTCGGCATCCGGGCGGGGCTCGCGCAGCACGCGGCTGACGTTGAACAGGGCAATTAAAACCAGAAAGAGCAGGAATAAGCGCGGCACGGCGGCAAGGTAGCAGCGCGAACCATAACCGAAATGCTGCCCCGCGAAAGTTCGCGCTACTTCGCGGCCAGTTGCATCAGCTCCGCCGGCTCGTGGTGCTTTTCAAAATACGCGTAGCCCGGCATCAGCCCGCGCCAAAAGGCCAGGTGCGGGCTCGTGGCGTGTTTGGCCAACTCAACCTCCGTGATTGGAAACGGGAAAATGTGCACCGGAATCACCGCCTGCCCGGCCGCCCGGGCCGTGACGGCCAGTAGGTACACTTCCTCGATGCCGGCATCGGTAATGGGCATGCAGCCAATGCTGGCCGCGCCGCCGTGGATGAAAATGTCGCCGCCGGGGTTGGGCTCGCCCAGCGCCAAATCCGCAGCGTTGGGGTAGTTGAGGCCCAGCGAGAGGTGGAAGTTGCTCTTGGGGTTGAAGCGGTCGATTTCGTAGAAGCCCTCCGGCACCTGGTAGTCGCCGGCCCGGCGCTTGGGGCCGAGCGAACCCGAAGTGGCCGCCAGCGGGTAGGCTTGCAGCAGCTCAAACGGCCCGCCACCCCGGTTGCGCGCCCACACTTCCAGCTCCACCCGCGTTTTCACCATGCGAAACATAATTTCCAGCCGGTGCGGGTCGAGGTAGTGGGTGCGCAGCAGATTGGCCACAGCCGGGCCGGTAGCCGCTTCGGCCGCCCGCACGCGCGGAAACTGCCGTTGCTGTCGCCAGAAATCCGCCGAATTCGTGCCTGGCAAGCCCTCAGCAGGAGGGGTGCAGGACTGGGCCAGCAGCTGAAAAACGGGCAATACCAACAGCACGCAGCACGAGAGTCGACGCAGCATAAAACGGACCGGAATGAAGAGGAATGCGCCTACAACGGCATTCAGGAGTTTCTATTTTAACCCAACGGTAAAACTTTCGGCGCTGCATCGGTAACGCCCGCATAATGGGCGCAGCGGAGCCCACCCGCTACCTTCGCGTTGGCCGGCGCGGGTGTTGCTCCGTCCGGCCGCCTGCTTATGCTGATTTCCATCAAATACCCGCGTTTCGTGCCCTTGCTGTCGCTTTTGGCCCTGCTTGGCTGCTCCGGCAACCCCAGCACCAAGGCCGCGCCCGAAGCGCCCGGTGTGCTGCCCGGCCCCATCGCCGGCACCAGCCAGACGCAGCTTTCCAACGGCTGGAAGCTCAGCCCTGCCGGCACCACCACGCCCCTCGGCGACCTGCCCCTGAGCCTGCAAACCAGCCCCGATGGCCGCCTGGCCGCCGTAGTGAACGCCGGCTGGGGCGAAAACTCGGTGCAGCTCCTCGACGCCGCCACCGGACAGTTGCTCGATACCAAGGAAGTGCCGGCCGCCTGGGCCGGCCTCGCTTTCGCGCCCGATGGCCGCACGCTCTACGCCTCCGGCGGACAGCACAACCGCATTCACTGCTTCCGCATCGAAGGCCAAAAACTCCAGCCCGACAGTGCCTACGTGCTGGGCCAGAAGTGGCCGAAGCAGAAAATCGGCGTGGCCGGCCTCGCCGTCGATGGCCGTCGCAACGCGCTCTACGCCGTGACGCGGGAGGACAATTCGCTCTACACCTTCGACCTGAAAACGCGCCGTATCCTGCACATCCTCCGGCTGCCGGCCGAGGCTTACGGTGCCCTGCTCAGCCCCGACGGCTCGCGGCTTTATATCACCCTCTGGGGCGGCCACGCGGTGGCGATTTACGACACCGAAAAGCAGCAATTACTGGCCTCGATTCCCGTCGAAAGTCACCCCAACGACCTTGCCCTGACCCGCGATGGCCGCCTCTTCGTGGCTAACGCCAACAGCAACTCGGTTTCCGTCATCGATACCCGCGCCGGCCTCGTCACCGAGACCCTGAACACGGCCCTGTTTCCCGCCTCGCCCGCCGGCAGCACGCCCGACGGCCTGGCCCTGAGCGCCGACGACAGCCAGCTTTTTATCGCCAATGCCGACAACAACTGCCTGGCCGTATTCGACGTGCGCGAGCCCCGCGTCAGCCGGCCGCTGGGCTTTATCCCCACGGGCTGGTACCCCACGGCAGTGCGTGTGGTTGGCAACCAGCTCCTGATTGCTAACGGCAAAGGCAGCACTTCCAAGCCCAACCCCGACGGCCCCAACCCGGTGCGCGACGACGGCGAAAAGGGCAAAGGCTACATCGGCGGGCTGCTGCTGGGCTCGCTCTCGCGCCTGCCCGTGCCCGACGAAAAAGCCCTGGCTGCTTTCTCAGCCCAGGTTTATGCCAACACGCCCTTCACCAAAACCCGCGAGGCCGCGCCCGATGTGCCCGCCGGCAGCCCCGTGCCCCAGCGCGTGGGCGGGGCCTCGCCCATCAAGCACGTCTTCTACATCATCAAGGAAAACCGCACCTATGACCAGGTTTTGGGTGATTTGCCCGCCGGCAACGGTGATGCCAGCCTCTGTCTCTTCCCCGAAAAAGTAACGCCCAACCACCACGCCCTCACCCGGGAGTTTGTGCTGCTCGATAATTTCTACGTGGATGCCGAGGTAAGTGCCGACGGCCACAACTGGAGCACGGCCGCCTATGCCACCGATTATGTAGAGAAAAACTGGCCGGTCAGCTACAGCGGCCGGGGCGGCAACTACGATTTCGAAGGCAACCGGGGCGAAGTGGCCGAGCCCAAAGACGGCTTCCTGTGGGACTATTGCCGCCGGGCAGGCCGCAGCTTCCGCAGCTACGGCGAGTTTGTGTACAAGGGCAAAGCCAGCGTGCCGGCCCTCCAGGGCCACTTTTGCGAGCCCTACGCCGGCTTCGACCTACACGTGCGCGACGTGGACCGCGAGCAAATCTGGGAGCAGGATTTCGACCGCCTCGTGGCCGCCAACCAGCTGCCCGACCTCAGCATCATCCGCCTGCCCAACGACCACACCTACGGCGCCCGCAAGGGCGAACTCAGCCCCCTGAGCTACGCCGCCGACAACGACCTGGCCCTCGGCCGCCTCATCGAGCACCTCTCGAAAAGCGCCGTCTGGAAAGAATCAGTGGTGATGATAGTGGAAGACGACGCCCAGAACGGCCCTGACCACATCGACGCGCACCGCTCCACGGCCTACCTCGTGGGGCCCTACATCCGCCGCCACGCCGTGGTGCACACCGCCTACACCACCTCCGGCATGTTGCGCACGCTGGAGCTCATCCTCGGCCTGCCGCCCATGAGCCAGTACGATGCCGCCGCCCTGCCGCTCTGGGCCTGCTTCACGGTCAAGCCCGATTTCAAACCCTACACCCTGCGCCCCGCCACCACGCCGCAGGACGTGCGCAACACCGCCTTCAACGCCCCCGCCCGCCGCTCCCTCAAGTTTGACATGA
This sequence comes from Hymenobacter ruber, assembly GCF_054783255.1. Lineage (NCBI taxonomy): Bacteria > Pseudomonadati > Bacteroidota > Cytophagia > Cytophagales > Hymenobacteraceae > Hymenobacter > Hymenobacter ruber. The sequence goes on along the minus strand of NZ_BAAGQX010000002.1, from coordinate 362,203 downwards.
CCCGCGAAGACGCCGCGCCGGACCTGGCTTTCAACGAGAACATCTGGCAGGCCATTCGGGGCGAAAACAGCCACATGCCTGCTCCGCGCCGCGCTGCTTTTCTGCGCGAGGCCAAGACCGAGCACGAGGAGGAAGGGGAGGATGATTGAATAAAAACTCCCCTCCTTACCAGGGAGGGGACGCTGCCGCTTCGCGGCAGCTGGGGTGGTTATCACATTAAGAGAATCCCGAACGAAAGCCTGCCGAAGCTGTTCAACGACTCTCACACGCCACAACCACCCCCGTTTCAGCTTTCGCTGAAACATCCCCTCCTTATCAAGGAGGGGAGTCTGACTGACTACACTTCTCAAGCTATGCAGCTCAAACCCCTCTTCGCCTTCCTCACCGCCCTCACCAAAAACAACGAGCGGCCCTGGTTTCAGGAGCGCAAGGCCACTTACGACCAGCTTCGCAAGCAATTTGAGGAAGATGCCGAATTCTGGTATCAGGAACTAGCCAAGCTGGACCCGGGCATCGCCGGCCCCGAAGGCCGCAAAAGCATCTTCCGCATCTACCGCGACGTGCGGTTCAGCAACAACAAGGACCCGTACAAAACCCACTTTTCGGCCTATTTCACTGCCAGCGGCAAGGATATCGAAACGCCCGGGTATTATGTCCAAATTGGCCCGAACGGTAATACGCTCATCGGCGGCGGTTTCTATATGCCCGATAAAACGCAGCTGGCCGCCATCCGTCAGGAAATCGACTACAACGCTGATAAGCTAAAAGCCATTCTGGCCGCGCCGGATTTCCAGCGCTACTTTGGCACCATGAGCGGCGACAAGCTCAAAAAGTCTCCCGCCGCCTATTCCGTCGACCATCCCGAAATCGAACTGCTCAAGCATAAAAGCTTCACTGCCACGCACCAGCTGAGCGATGCCGATGTGCTGAGCCACGCCGATTTTCGGGCCCATGTCGTGGACGTGTTTGCGGCGATGGTGCCGTTCTGCCAGTTCCTGCGCGGCGCAATAGAGGCGTAGCGCGGACATTTAGTTCGCGAGTTCAACGATGCCATGCGCGGACTAAAAGTCCGCGCTACGTCACCAGCCGATGGTTTCCTCCTCGTGGCCGGCGCGGAAGAGGGCGCTTTGCTTCTTGCCGTTGGCTTCGATGTTCACAATATTCATCTGGTCGGCAAAGGTGTCGAGCAGCACGGCTTGGCGCAGCTTCACGGCCGTGACCGGGCCGGGCAGGGGCACTTTGCAGTAGAACCAGCAGCCGTCGTTTTCGGCCTGCATGCCCAGTACTTGCAGCAGCAGCGGCTTGCCGCTCGTCACGCTCACCTGCAGGGTGCGCTGGAAGTAGGCGTCGGCCAGCACCAGCGGGCGCGGGCCGGCGTCGGTGAGGTTCACGCGGGTGGGCTGGCCCTGCGAAAGCGCCTTCTCGAAGTCATCAACGAAGACTTTGACTGAGATTTCCAGCTGCTTTTTGGCCGCGTTGTAGCGCAGCTCCGTGATGGTGGAGTGGTAGGCGTGGAACGCCGGCGCGGCCCCGGCCAGCGGAAAAAGCAGCAGCGCAGCCGCGAGAAGGGTGAGCAGGCGCATGGGCGAGAAACTGATTGAGTGAAAAAAAAAGAACGTCATGCTTCGACTTCGCGCAGCATGACGTTCTGGATAACCTATCGGTTCCGTTTAGTGGAACAGCTTCATCACCTGCTTGAACACGATGACGTACGCCATCAGGGCCAGAATCAGGACCGTGCCCACGCGCTGGGCACCTTCCAGAAACTTATCCGACGGCTTGCGGCGCAGAATCATTTCGTAGAGCAGGAACACCACGTGGCCGCCATCGAGGGCCGGAATGGGGAGCAGGTTCATAAACGCCAGCACCATGCTCAGGCCGCCGGCCAGGCCCCAGAAGTGCTGCCAATCCCAGATGCCGCCAAATTGCTGCGCGATTTCAACCGGCCCACCCAGGCTTTCTGAGGCCGACGCCTCGCCCTTGAAAATTTTGCCGAAGGCCCGCGCCTGCAGGCCAATCACCCCAAAGGCCTTGCTCACGCCCTGCGGAATGGACTCGGCCAGCGTGTACTTGCGGGTACCGAGCTGCAAAGTCGATTTGCGCTCGAAGCCGATGCGGCCCGAGCTGGTCACGGCAATATTCAGCGTGAGGGGCTGGCCGCCGCGCTGCACCTGCACGGGTACGGTCTTGTCCTTGTTGGCCAGCAGTACGGCTTGGAGTTCGTCGAAAAACTGCACCGGCTGGCCGGCCACGTTCGTAATCACGTCGCCTACCTGCAGGCCGGCTTTGGCGGCGTTGCCACCGGGCGTCACGCGGTCCACGGCGAAGGTTTCGCGGGGACGCACGAGCAGGCTGTCGGCACTTTGCTTACCGAATTTGTCGAGGAAGTTCTTCGGGATTTTGATGTCTTCCAGCTGCCCGTTGCGCTCCACGGTGTAGTAAGAATTGTCGCCCATGATGACCTCGGGCTTGTACACATCATCAAATTCATCAAATGGGCGGCCGTTGATTTTTACGATTTTATCGCCGGTGCGGAAGCCGATTTCGCGGCCCAGGCCGTTGGGCAGGATGCCGTAGCGGGCCTCCGAAGCCGGCAGAAACGTGTCGCCGTAGTGAAACGTCATCGCCCCGAAGATGATGATGCCCAGAATCACGTTCATGATAATGCCGCCGAGCATCACCAGCAGACGCTGCCAGGCGGGCTTGCCGCGGAACTCGTCGGGCTGCGGCGGGCCGGCCAGGGCCGAGGCGTCCTGCGTCTCGTCAATCATGCCGTGAATCTGCACGTAGCCGCCCAGTGGGAACCAGCCAATGCCGTACTCCGTCTCGCCAATCTTCTTCTTGACCAGCGCGAAGTTGGCCACGTTGGGCATCGGAAACAGAAAGTCGAAGAAGATGTAGAACTTATCGACCCGGATTTTAAAGAGCTTGGCGAAGGCGAAATGGCCGAATTCGTGCAAGCCAACGAGGATAGAAAGTGCCAGCACAAGCTGGCCAATCATGGTGAGGATAGCCAAGGGGAATTTTAATTAATCTGTTATCGTGAGCATGTCGCGCATTAAACGAGGTCGAAGGGCCTTATCACGCTTGCGCTACATGTATGAGTAAATCCGACGAAAGCAGCCGTGATAAGATGCTTCATTCGTCAGCATGACAAAAGTGGTCAGACTAGGCTTTCGGCCAACCTGCGCGTTTCCGCGTCGGTAGCCACCAAGTCGGCCAATATCGGCTCTGCAAGGTACGATACCCGCGCCAGGCACTCAGCCACGAGGTCTGACATTTGACGGAAGCCGACTTGCTCCCGCAAAAATGCGGCCACGGCCACTTCGTTGGCGGCATTGAGGATGCAGGGCGCGTTGCCGCCCCGCCGCATGGCCCCGAAGGCCAACTCCAGGTTGGGGAATGCGGCCCGGTCGGGCGCTTCGAAGGTGAGGGTGGGGTAGTCGAGAAAGGAGAAGCGTGGGAAGGTATTGGCCAGCCGCTGCGGGTAGCCCAGCGCGTACTGAATGGGCAGCTTCATGTCGGGCAGGCCGAGTTGGGCTTTTAGCGAGCCATCCTCGAACTGCACCAGCGAATGCACGATGCTCTGGGGGTGCACCACCACGTCAATCTGCTCATTGGTCAGGCCGAACAGCCATTTGGCTTCGATGACTTCGAGGCCCTTGTTCATGAGCGAGGCCGAATCGATGGTGATTTTCGCGCCCATTTCCCAGTTCGGGTGCTTCAGGGCCTGGGCCTTGGTCACTGCCTCCATCTGCTGGGCCGTGCGGCCCCGGAACGGGCCACCCGAGGCCGTGAGAATGATTTTCTCGATGCGGTTGGCTTCCTCGCCCACCAGGCACTGGAAAATGGCCGAGTGCTCCGAATCGACGGGCAGCAGGCGCACGTTGTGCTGCCGGATGAGGCTGGTAATCAGCTCGCCGGCCACCACCAAGGTTTCCTTGTTGGCGAGGGCAATGTCCTTGCCGGCCCGGATGGCGGCCACCGTGGGCAGCAGTCCGGCGTAGCCCATGAGGGCAGTGAGCACGATGTCGATTTCGGGGCGCGTCACCACCTCGGCCAGGGCGGCGGGGCCAGCCAGCACTTCGGTTTCGGGCTGGTCGGCGAGGGCCGCTTTCAGGGATTGGTAGCAGCTTTCATCGCCGATAACCACGGCGGCGGGCCGAAACTCGCGGGCCTGCTGCGCCAGCAATTCCCACTGCCGTTGCGCGCTAAGCACCGCTACCCGGAACCGGCCCGGCTGCTGCCGCACCACTTCCAGCGCCTGCGTGCCAATGGAGCCCGTTGCGCCGAGCAGCGCCAGCGTTTTTACCTTCTTTTCTTCAAGCATAATGATGCAAACACGGAAACGGCGCAAAAGTACGCTGCCCCCGCGCTCATGGGCCTACACCCGCTTGAGGGTGGCCGTCACAAACTGGTCGACCACGCCCGCAATGGATTTTACCTCGGCCACCACGCTCTCCGTGAGCTGGGCGGGACCACTGGGGGGCGTGGTGCGCTCGGCCAGGGCGCTGAGGCGGGAAAGCTGCCCGCCAATGGCCTGGTACACGGGGTTCCAGAGCACGGCGGTGCTGTCGGCGTGCGCGCCCAGGGTGCGGCGCAGCTCCAATAGGCGCATCACCAGGCCGGCCAAAGTGGCCAGCAGTTCGCGCTCGATGGGCGAAAACTGCCGGGGTGGGCCGTCGTACACGCACAGCGAGCCGATGTTATAGCCCTCGGGGGTGCGCAGGTTGTGACCGGCATAAAAGCTCAAGCCCAGCTGCTGAAGCAGGGAAATGTCAACGCCAGGGGCGCTGGCCAGGTTCATGTTTTCATACACCGCCGTTTCGTCCTGCAAAATGGTGGCCGAGCACATGCTTTGCCCGCGCGGCACCCGCTCGATGGCCACCGGCAGGTTGTAGGGCGCTTTCACCAGCACTTCGTCCTTTTCCACAATGGAGAGCATGGCGTTGGAAACGCCGAAGAGCCGGGCAGTGGCGGCCACCACATCATCCAGCACTTTTTCGCTGCGTGCGTCCAGCAAGTGGTAGCCTTCGAGCGCGTGGAGACGAGCCGCGTCGTTGGCCGGTATCAGGGAAGTAGAATTATCAACCAAAATAAAATAGGTAAGGGGGCGCGGCCAGGAAGAAGCAAATGGTGCTGGCTGGCCGGGCGGCGGATGCCGGTACCGCCGAGCTATCAGGTACTGCATGTACCCCGGGCAGTGGACTAGGGTTGCGTAACTGCTCCGGGATGCGGCGGCGATTTTCAACCTCAACCCCGGCCGGCCCGGAATAATTCTTCGGCCGCTGGCACTGGTGCGGCTACTTGCGGCGCAGGGTGCTGGCCACCAGCTGGTCGAGGTTGGCCACGATACTGCTCGCCTCCTGCGCCACGGCCGGCGCGAGCGGGCCATCGGGCGGTACCGCGTGCCGGGCCAGGTTGCTGAGCACCGCCAGCTGCTCGCTCATGCTGCGGTAGATGGTGCCCCACAGCAGCGCCGTGAGGCCGGAATGTGGCCCCATGACGCGGCGTAGTTCCAGCAGGTGCATCACCAGGGCAGCCAGCTGGCTCAGCAGGTGGCGCTCGGCAGACGGGAAGTGGCGGGGCGGCCCATCGAAGAGGCAGAGTGTGCCGATGTTGTAGCCGTCGTCTGTGCGCAGGTTGTGGCCGGCGTAGAAATGCAGCCCCAGCTGCAGAATCAACGAAATATCGACGCCCGGCGCGCTCTTCTGATTGAGGTCTTCAAACACGGCCGTCTCGTTTTGCAGGATGGTGGCCGAGCACAGGCTTTGCTCACGCGGCAGGCGTTCAATTGGCACGGGTAGGTTGTAGGGCGCTTTGAGCAGCACCGTGGTGCCTTCCACCATGGTGAGCATGGCGTTGGAAACCCGGAAGAGGTGGGCGGTGGCGGCCACCACATCATCGAGGATTTGCTCGCGGTGCGCGTCCAGCAGTTGGTAGCGGCTGAGGGCCTGCAATCGGGCCGCGTCATCGGCCGGAAGCAGAATGTTCGGTAGAGTAGTCAAGGCCAAAGAATGAAGTGCAGATGAATGTACGAAAAACCACCGAAAATGTGGCAGGGCAGCCCGCATGGCGGCCCACCGGCCGGACGCGGCTGCTACCTTTGGCCTCGTGCCGGTTTCTTCTTCATTTGATTACGACGTGGCCGTCGTCGGGGCCGGGCCGGCGGGCACGGCCTGCTCCCTGGCCCTGCGCCACAGCGGCCTGCGTGTGGCCTTGCTCGACAAGTCCCAATTTCCCCGCGATAAAGTGTGCGGCGATGCCGTTCCTGGCCACGCTTTCAAAGCCCTGCGCCAGCTCGACCCCGCGTTTGTGGAGGCCCTCTGGCAGCTCCAGCCGCGCGATGATGTGCGCGATTCCCGCCTCGTGGCCCCCAGCGGCGCCAGCCTCACGCTGCAATGGAAGCTGCCCAGCTTCAACAGCCCCCGCGAAACGTTTGATGCGGCGCTGCTGGAGCTGGTGCGCCAGCATTCCACCACCGAAATTCTCGAAAATACCGGCCTCAAAACCATCCAGATTGAGCCCGGCCACGCCCGCCTGACCACCACCGACGGCCGCGAAATCACCGCCCAACTGGTCATCGGCTGCGATGGGGCCAACTCCGCCGTGGGCCGCAAGCTGCTGCCCGCGCCGCTCGACCGCGCCCACCACTGCGCCGGCGTGCGGGCCTACTACGAAAACGTGGCCGGGGCCAGCAGCGGCACCACCGAGTTTTTCCTCAGCAGCGACTATCTGGCGGGCTACGTCTGGCTGTTTCCGGTGGGCGCGGGGCGCTACAACGTGGGGCTGGGTATGTTGTCCGAAGTAGTAGCGAAGCACAAAGTCGACCTCAAGGAAGTGATGACGCGCATGCTGGCCACGCACCCCGAGTTGGCCGGCCGTTTTGCCGGGGCCAGGCAGTTGGGGCCGATTGTGGGTTTCGGTCTGCCGTTGGGCGGCGGGCGGGAGCGAAGCATCAGCGGCAACCGGTTCATGCTGTGCGGCGATGCAGCCTCGCTGATTGACCCTTTGCAGGGCCACGGCATCGATACGGCTATTCAGAGCGGCATTCTGGCCGGGGCGCAGGCGGCGGCCTGCTTCGCCAAGCAGGATTTCAGCGCCGACTTCATGCGGGAATACGATGCGCAGGTAGCCCATAAAATCGGCCGGAAGCTGGCCAAAAGCTACCGCCTGATGCGCTTTCTTAGCGATAAAGCGTGGCTGGTTAATGCGGCTGTGCGCCTGGCCCGCGTGCCGGGCCTGAAGCCGTGGGTGCAGCGGGCGATAGGGTAGGGACAGAGGCAATTTGTCATTTGCTGCCTCAGCATTAGCGCTGATTTTAACGCGCTTTTAATCCGCTTTTCATCTGAATAACCCCTTTATGGTCAGCCGTGGCCGGATTGGGTTCGTACAAGCAAATAGCTCATTCATTGACCACTATTCTTGCTTGTTATGATTAATAACCCCTTTTCGAACTCTGCCTCGCGCGTTGCGCTGCCCCATTTTGCGCGCCTGACGGCCCTGGCGGCGGGCCTACTGACACTGCTGCCCGGCTGCTCCAAAGACTCCGAGCCGATTGCGGTACCCGCCGCGCCCGCCCAAATCTCCGTGCGGCAGGCCGGCATCTACCCCGAAGGCATTCAGTGGGATGAGGCCAACAAGCGCTTCTACGTCAGCTCCCGCGCCAAAGGCACCGTCGGCACCGTGCGCGACGACAGTACTTACACGGAGTTTGGCAAGGATAATCAGTCGATTTCCAATAATAGACTCATTTCCACCATCGGCCTCAACCTCGATGCCGGCCGCCAGCGCCTGCTGGCCGCTGTGTCTGATAACGGCTTCAACCCCAGCGTGGTGAACGCGCCCACAAAGGGCAAGCTGGCTGCGCTGGCCATCTTCAACACCAGCACCGGCGCGCTCACCAGCTTTGTCGATTTGGGTGCGCTGCGGTCCTCGCAGATGCATTTCGCCAACGACATTGCCGTGGACAAAGACGGCAACGCCTACATCACCGACAGCATGTCGCCCATCATCTACAAAGTGGATTTGCAGGGCAATGCCAGCGTGTTTCTGGAAAACGCGCAGCTGAGCGGCGGCACCGGCTTTGGCCTGAATGGCATCGTGTACCACCCCGATGGCTACCTGCTCACGGCCAAAACCAGCGACGGCACCCTGTTCAAAGTGCCCATCAGCAACCCCGCCGGTTTCACCACGGTCGCCAAATCGCAAAACCTCACCGGAGCCGACGGCCTGCTGCTATTCGATAACAATACGCTGCTGGTAGTGGCCGGCAGCCAGGGCACCGTGTACCGCATGACCACCGCCGATGCCTGGGCCAACACGGCCTCCACAGGTAGCTTTGCCACGGGCGCAGTCAGCCCCACCACCATCACCAAGCGCGGCTCCGATGCTTATGTGCTGTATCCCTATAGTGCTACTGCACCGCGGTTTAAGATTGTGAAAGCGGTGTTCTAGGCCGGATTGGGGCTGGAACCGGCGGCAGATTCTTCCGGCGAAAGCTCCGTGGCCTGGTAAGGCGCGTGAAGGAAAAAATTGCTTTATCCGTCTTATCAGGCATGCCTTTCAGCGACATCGAATACCGGGAAGTGAGACCACCAGCCGTGCTGGCCGCATTTGTGGAAAGCTTCTGGATGCTGACCAGCCACGCTCAGACGGCGCAAAACATGGTCCTCATCCCCGATGGTCGCGTTGATGTGTTCTTTTCCCGCTCTGCCACCGCGCCCTACCAAGTGACGCTGCGCGGGCTGGACACACAGCCCAGCGCGCAGGTTATTCCGCCGCACCGGACGGTGTTTGCTATCAGCTGGAAACTGCTGGCGGCGGAATACCTGCTGCCGGTGGGGCTGGCCGATTTGTTGGAAAGCGGCTGTCAGCTAGCTCCCGATTACCTGGGCCTCAGCGAGGCTGATTTGCTTGACTTCGACGGTTTCTGCGCCAAAGCATCGGCTCACATCGAGCAGTTGCTGCCCGCTAAAATTGATGCCCGGAAACAGATTTTGTGCGACCAGCTCTACGCCACCAACGGCACCTTAACGGTAGAGGCTATGGCTGAAGCAGCCGGCTGGAGCAGCCGGCAAATCAACCGGTACTTCACGCAGCAGTTTGGTCTTTCGCTGAAAGCGTACAGCAGTATTCTCCGGTTTCGGGCCTCGTTTCGGCACCTGAAAGCGGGTCGGCTGTTCCCCGAGGAAAACTTCACTGACCAGGCCCATTTTATTCGGGAAATCAAAAAATACGCCGGGGTAGTGCCCAAAGAACTGGCCCGCAACCAAGACGACCGATTTATACAATTATCCGCTTTGCCGAAGCAATAATTTTGTTCCGCATCTTAAAAATTGTTCGGATATGTTATTGCAAAACAAACAAGTAGCCATCGTGGGCGGTGGCCCCGGCGGCCTCACGCTGGCCCGCCTGCTTCAGCTAAAGGGAGCCGCGGTGAAGGTGTACGAACGAGACCAGAACCGCACCGTTCGGGTGCAGGGCGGCACGCTGGACCTGCACCACGAATCGGGCCTGGCCGCCCTGCGCGCCGCCGGCCTGCTGGAAGAGTTCAAGGCCCGCTACCGGCCGGGGGCCGACAAGCTGCGCCTGACCGACAAGCACGCCACCGTGGTGCTCGACGAACACGAGGAGGGCCATGCCACCTTCGGCGATGCTTCTTTCCGGCCTGAAATCGACCGCGGCCCGCTGCGCGACCTGCTGCTGGATTCGCTGCTGCCCGGCACGGTGGTATGGGACCGTCAGCTGGCTTCGGTGCAGCTGCTGGGCGCGGGCTGGCAGCTGACCTTCCAAAGCGGCGCGACGGCCACGGCCGACATCCTCATCGGGGCCGACGGCGCTAATTCCCGGATTCGCCCGCTGCTCACGCCCATCAAGCCATTTTACTCGGGTGTGACGATAGTGGAAGGCAGCGTGGCCGATTCGGCGCGCCACGCACCCCGCCTCCACGCGCTGGCGCAGGGCGGAAAAGTATTCGCGCTGGATGATTCCAAAACCCTGGTGGTAAGCGCAAAAGGCGACGGCAGCCTGAATTTTTACACCGGCTGTAAAACGGCTGAAACCTGGGCCCGCACCAGCGGTATCGACTTTGCCAACACCGCGCAGGTACGGGCCTGGTTCCGACGGGAGTTTGCGGGCTGGGATGGCATCTGGGAGGAGTTGTTTGAGCAGCAGGAAAAGCCGTGCGTGCCCCGCCCGCAGTATTGCATGCCGCTGGACCAAACATGGCCCGCCCAGCCCAACCTTACGCTCCTCGGCGACGCCGCCCACCTCATGCCGCCCTACGCCGGCGAAGGCGTGAACATGGCCATGCTGGATGCGCTGGAGCTGAGCGAATGCCTCACCAACGGCCAATTCCCTGACGAGCAGGCCACCATTGCGCACTACGAGCAGCAAATGCGTCAGCGCGCCTCCGCCGTAGCGCAGGAAACGCTGGAACAGACCGCGGCGCTCCACGCGCCGGGGGCGCTAGGATATTTGGTGGGCCTGTTCAGCAGCAATGAAATTACTGATTAGCATGACTGGAAACCCAACGGCCGTCAGGCAGCGCACCGCGAATCATGACGGCCGTTGGGTTTCCTAAACTCGCATCGGCCGTACCTTTGCGGGCCGCTTCATCGTCCTTCCCCCGCGTTATTTTCCAGCTCACCCCACCCTGAGAATAGGCCCGAAACCCTTGCGCCGCCGCTTCCCACCGGAAGCGTGCGGCTTTTCTTTTGCCTTTTTCTCCGCTTATTGATGCCTTCACTTTCCGCGCATTTCTCGCAATACAAAGTCAATCCTAAAAACGAAATTCTGGCCGGCCTGACCACCGCGCTGGCCCTGGTGCCGGAGGTGGTGGCCTTCGCGCTGCTGGCCCACATCAGCCCGCTGGTGGGCATTGGGTCGGCGTTTATCATCTGCCTTATCACGAGTATTTTCGGTGGGCGGCCGGGCATGATTTCGGGCGCGGCGGGCTCGGTGGCGGTGGTTATCGTGGCGCTGGTGGAGCAGCACGGGCCCGAGTACCTGTTCCTGGCCGTGGCGCTGATGGGCCTGATTCAAATTGCCATCGGGCTGCTGAAGCTGGGCAAATTCATCCGGCTGGTACCGCAGCCGGTGGTGTACGGCTTCGTGAATGGCTTGGCTGTCATCATCTTCATGGCTCAGCTGGAGCAGTTCAAGGTGCGCGACGCGGCCGGGGCCGAGCACTGGCTCACCGGCAACGCGCTGCTGCTGATGGTGGGGCTGGTGGCCCTCACGATGGCCATTGTGTACCTGCTACCGCGCCTCACGAAGGCGGTGCCGGCCTCGCTGGTGGCCATTGTGGTGACGTCGGCGCTCGTGATTTTTGGCGGGCTGCAAACCAAGGCGGTGGGCGACATTGCCTCCATCGCGGGCGGGCTGCCCACGCTGCACCTGCCGCAGGTGCCGCTGAGCTGGGCCACGCTGGCGCTGGTACTACCCTACGCCTTCATCATGGCGCTGGTGGGCCTCACCGAAAGCCTGCTCACCCTCACCGTGGTGGATGAAATGACCGATACTCGCGGCCGCGGCAACCAGGACTGCGTGGCCCAGGGCCTGGCCAACATCGCCTCGGGCCTGACGGGCGGCATGGGCGGCTGCGCCATGATTGGCCAGACGATGGTTAACCTCGAATCTCGCGGGCGCGGGCGACTGTCGGGCGTGGTGGCGGCGGTGGCGCTGGCGCTGTTCGTGGTGGTGGGCGCACCCGTCATCGAGCGGCTGCCGCTGGCCGCGCTGGTGGGCGTGATGTTCATGGTCGTCATCGGCACGTTTGAGTGGGCCAGCCTGCGCATCCTGCGCCGCATGCCCCGCATCGACGTGGGGGTGATGCTGCTCGTCACGCTCGTCACGGCCATTTCGCAGAACCTGGCGCTGGCCGTGCTGCTGGGCGTCATCGTGTCGGCGCTGGCCTTTGCCTGGGAAAACGCCAAGCGCATCCGCGCCCGCCACCACCTCGACGCGGCCGGCGCCAAACACTACGAAATCTACGGCCCGCTCTTCTTCGGCTCAGTACAGGCCTTCGGCGAGAAGTTCGACGTGGCCACCGACCCCGCCGAAGTCATCATCGACTTCCGCGACAGCCGCGTGGCCGACATGTCCGCTATCGACGCCCTCCACAAGCTGACCGAGCGCTACCACCGCGCCGGCAAAACCCTGCACCTGCGCCACCTCAGCCCTGATTGCCGCCAGCTACTGAGCAACGCCGGGGCGCTTATTGATGTGAACGTGGAGGAAGACCCACTGTATATCGTGGCGGGGGAGGAGCGGGCGGGTTGATGTGCTGAAGAGGACTAAGCACTGTATATTCGGGGACTTGGTGGAACAGAACCATCTTATCTTAAAATTCTAAAAATGAACAGGCTCAATGTTTTTGTAAGTTCTACTTGCTACGACCTTTCTCAAATCAGAGCGGATTTATCTGATTTTATTGAGTCAAGTGGGCATACACCTGTTCTTTCAGAATTTGATAACTTTCCAATTAATCCACAAGACAGCACCGTAAAAAACTGTATTAACGCGGTTAAAGAAAATGCCGATGTTTTAGTGCTTATTGTGGGTAGCCGGTACGGTTACATAATTGAAACTGGCAAGTCGATTACTAATACTGAATTCCTCACTGCCAAGCAAAAAGGAATACCAGTATTTGTATTTGTTGATAAGAAGACGATTTCTGCACTTTCGTTTTGGAAAGCAAATAAAGATGCGGACTTCTCAAAGTTTGTACATTCAACTAAGATATTTGAATTTGTTAGTGATATTCGAGATAATTCACAGTTATGGACTTTTGAATTTGAAAAAGCTCAAGATATAGTTTCGATTCTTAAGATTCAATTTTCATATTTATTCAAAAATGCGCTGAGGATACGCAGCAAATATGAAAGACAAGTTCCTAGTATATTCAAACTTGATATTTCGGATGATTCTCTTAAAATCCTCTTGGATAAGGAGACATTATATGAATATGAGTTCTTTGCGCAAGCTTTGATTGATGAGATGCAGAAGAAAGAATCTGTTCTCAATGACTACAAATACAATATTCGGTATGGTGTAAAGTCAGTTGTGAATGGGCATGAAGCAATTGCAGACTGGTCTTCGAGCCGTTTGAAAGCCCTAATGAACTTAATTGGCTCATTGTCAGAGCTGATTAACAGAGCATTTATGGACTTTATAGGAGCGCCAGGTCAAGCATCTGATTTAAGTGGTCTGTATTATGTGGCGAGAACATATGCAAAAATATATGAAGAACTAATCAACTGGTCGATTGAAATTAATTGCACGTCTGTACAAGATGACTGCAAGGATTATCGAGATAAATTAGCGAAACTAGCAAATTCAGCAATTAAAAGCACGGGCGAGTTTCCTGCGGAGTTGAGAAATAGATTTGCCACTGCAAAAGCCGACGTTGAGAGCGGTGCCACTGATATTAAGCTTAATATATCGTTGAGCATAGGTGTTGATGATAACGATATGGCCTTGTATAGCAAAGAAATTGAAATTCTTCACAACAAGTATTCAGCTTAAGTTAAGTATCGGAGCGTATTCCTCACGCAAACATCCCCACGGCATTTTTGCTCGGTAGCGCGGTCTTGCCCGTCAGCAATAAATCCACCTGCCGGGCGGCTTCGCGGCCTTCCGAAATGGCCCAGACGACCAGCGACTGGCCGCGGCGCATGTCGCCGGCCACGAAGACGTTGGGCTGGTTCGTGACGAAGGTCTTTTCGTCGGCCAGCACGTTGCCGCGCGGGTCGAGGTCGATTTCCAACTCGTTGAGGAGGCCTTCTACGCGGGGGCCGGTGAAGCCCAGGGCCAGCAGCACGCGCTGGCAGGGGATTTCGCGGTCGGAATCGGGCACCTCCTCGAAGCGAATGCGGCGGCCCATGACGTCGGTTTCCCAGGTCACGTCGCTCACGCGCAGGGCCCGGAGCCGGCCGGCCTCATCGGCCAGAAATTCCTTGGTATTGATGCCCCAGTAGCGCTGGCAGCCTTCTTCGTGCGAGGTGCTGCTGCGGAAAATGTGCGGCTCCAGCGGCCAGGGCGTGTGGGCGGGGCGCTCGGCGCCGGGCTGGTGCATGAGGGCAAACTGCGTGACGCTCTGCGCCCGCTGGCGGTTGGCCGTGCCCACGCAGTCGGAGCCCGTGTCGCCGCTGCCAATGACTACCACGTCCTCGCCTTCTACCCAGATGGGCGCGTCGGGCAGGTCCAGCTCGCTCACCCGGCGGTTGTGCTGGGTGAGGTAGTCCATGGCGAAATGGATGCCGGGCAGCTCGCGGCCGGGAATATCCAGGTCGCGCGGGACGCTGGCGCCGCCGGCCAGCACCACGGCGTGGAAGTCGCGGGTGAGCTGGGCCAACGACATGTCGCGGCCGATTTCGGTGAGGCAGCGGAAGATGACGCCGTCCTCCTTCAGCAGGTCGATGCGGCGGTCGATGACCCATTTATCGAGCTTGAAATCGGGGATGCCGTAACGGAGCAGGCCGCCCGGCCGGTCATCGCGCTCGAACACCGTGACGGTGTGGCCGGCCCGCGCCAGCTGCGCCGCCGCGGCCAGACCCGCCGGGCCGGAGCCCACCACGGCCACCGTCTTGCCCGATTTCAGGACTGGGGCCGTGGGCTGCACGTAGCCCTTTGCGAAGGCAATTTCGATGATGTGCTTCTCGATTTCCTCAATGGCCACCGGGCTGCTGTGGATGCTGAGCACGCACGCCGCCTCGCACGGCGCGGGGCAGATGCGGCCGGTGAACTCCGGGAAGTTGTTGGTGGCACTGAGAATCTGGTAGGCATCTTCCCATTTCTCCTCGCGCACAGCATCGTTAAATTCGGGAATAATATTGCCCAGCGGGCAGCCCGAATGGCAGAACGGAATGCCGCAATCCATGCAGCGGGCCGCCTGTTGGGTGAGCTGCCCTTCGGAATAAGTGCCGACGAATTCGTGGTTGTGGGCCACGCGCTCCTGCGGCGCGGCTTTGGGCGGCAACTCGCGGGAGAATTCTTTGAAACCGGTGGGGTTAGGCATTAGTCGGTGTCGGATTGTCAGAACGATGTAGAGACGCGACACTTCGCGTCTCGTCGTTGCTGATGTCGTTTAGAATAGGTTTTATCAGGCGCGGTTCCGGTCGTTCAGCGAGGAGACGCGAAGTGTCGCGTCTCTACATCGTTCTGACTAATATTCTCACCCCACCTCCGCAAAGCGCGCTTTTTGCAGCACCTTCTTATACTCGCTCGGGAACACCTTCACGAACTTCCCGGCTTCCTCCTGCCAGTTGCCCAGCAGAAATGCCGCCACCTGGCTGCCCGTCAGCTCCACGTGTTTCCGTAGCAGCTCCTGAATCTGGTCTTCGTCGTCGGCGTCGAGTGGGTCTAGCTCTACCATTTCGGGGTTGCAGTTCTGCGGGAACAGACCGTCAGGGTCGTACACCCAGGCGATGCCGCCGCTCATGCCGGCGGCGAAGTTGCGGCCCGTCTGGCCCAGAATGAGGGCGCGGCCGCCGGTCATGTACTCGCAGCCGTGGTCGCCTACGCCTTCCACCACGGCGGTGGCGCCGGAGTTGCGCACGGCGAACCGCTCGCCGGCCTGGCCGCGCACGAACAGCGCGCCGGAGGTGGCGCCGTACAGCGCCACGTTGCCGATGATGATGTTTTGCTCGGGCACGAAATGGGCGGCGGGGGAGGGGAAGATGGCCAGTTGCGCGCCGCTCAGGCCCTTGCCCACGTAGTCGTTGGCCTCGCCTTCGAGAGCAAAGTTCAAGCCGCGCACGCTGAACGCGCCGAAGCTCTGGCCCGCCGAGCCGCGGAAGCGGTAGTTGATGGTGTTGTCGGGCAGGCCGGCGGCGTGGTAGCGTTTGGCAATTTCATTGGAAAGCAGGGTGCCGATGGTGCGGTCGATGTTCTGCACTTCGAACTCGGCGAAAACCGGCGTCTGCTCATTCAGGGCAGGTTGGGCGTGGTCGAGCAGCTGCCAGTCCAGGATGCCGCGGATGCCGTGGTCCTGCTGCTCGCTGTTGTAGAGCGTACCGCCGGAGATATTGGCGGCCGGATGCAGCATGCCGGATAGGTCCAAATGCCGGGCTTTCCAGTGGGTGATGCCCTCGCGCACTTTCAGGAATTCGGGCCGGCCCACCATCTCATTGATGGTGCGGAAACCCAGCTCGGCCATGATTTCGCGCAGCTCCTCGGCCAAGAAGCGGAACAGGTTTACGATGTGCTCGGGCTGGCCGGTGAAGAGCTTGCGCAATTCCGGGTCCTGGGTGGCCACACCCACGGGACAGGTGTTGAGGTGGCATTTGCGCATCATCACGCAGCCGCCGGCCACCAGCGCGGCGGTGGCCACGCCCCACTCCTCGGCTCCGAGCAGGGCGGCTACGGCCAGGTCGCGGCCGGTTTTCAGCTGGCCGTCGGCTTGTAGTACCACGCGGCTGCGGAGTTGGTTTTGCACCAGGGTTTGGTGCGCTTCGGCCAGGCCCAGCTCCCAGGGCAGGCCGGCGTGCTTGATGGAGCTGATGGGCGAGGCACCCGTGCCGCCGTCGTAGCCGGCAATCAGAATCACGTCGGCGTGGGCCTTGGCCACGCCGGCCGCGATGGTGCCCACGCCCGCCTTGCTCACCAGCTTCACGTTGATGCGGGCGGCGCGGTTGGCATTCTTCAGGTCGAAAATCAGCTGGGCCAGGTCTTCGATGGAGTAGATGTCGTGGTGGGGCGGGGGCGAAATCAGGCCGACGCCGGGCGTGGCGTGGCGCACTTTGGCAATCCACTCGTCCACCTTGTGGCCGGGGAGCTGGCCGCCCTCGCCGGGCTTGGCGCCCTGGGCCATCTTGATTTGCAGCTCGTCGGCGTTGGTGAGGTAGTGGGCCGTGACGCCGAAACGCGCTGACGCCACCTGCTTGATGGCCGAGCGCATGGAATCACCGTTTTCCATGACTTCGTAGCGCATGGGGTCTTCGCCACCCTCGCCGGTGTTGCTTTTGCCCCCGATGCGGTTCATGGCAATGGCCAGGGTGCTGTGCGCCTCGTGCGAAATCGAGCCAAACGACATAGCACCCGTCGCAAACCGCCGCATGATGCCCTCGGCCGGCTCCACTTCGTCCAGCGAAATCGGGTCGCGGTGGTGGGCGAAATCCAGCAGGCCGCGCAGGGTGAACATGCGCTCCGGCTGCTCATTAATCAGCTTCGCGTAGCGCTGATAGGTGGCGTAGTTATTCGTCCGCGTCGCCAGTTGCAGCAGGTGCACGGTTTCGGGGTTGAACATATGCGCTTCGCCGCGCCGCCGCCAGTGGTAGAGGCCGCCGTCGGGCAGCAGCGTCTGCTCCTCGGGAGTGGTCGATTTGAAGCCCTGGAAGTGCTTGTAGAGCGTTTCGCGGGCTATTTCATCCAGCCCCAGCCCGCCGATGCGCGTGACCGCGCCGCAGAAATAGGCATCCACCACGGCCTGGTTCAGCCCCAGAATTTCGAACACCTGCGCGCCGTGGTAGCTCTGCAGGGTCGAAATTCCCATCTTCGAGAAAATCTTCAGCAGTCCGTCGCACACGGCTTTGATGTAGTTGTAATTCAACTGCTCATGGTCCAGATTGGTGTTGAACTGGTCCGCCTCGTGCATGGTCCGGATGGTGGCCAGCGCTAAATACGGGTTGATGGCCGTGGCCCCAAACGACAGCAAACAGGCGAAATGGTGCACTTCCCACACGTCGCCGGCCTCCACTACCAGGCCCACCGTGCCCCGACAGCCGAGCTTGATAAGGTGGTGATGCACCGCCGAAACGGCCAGCAGCGACGGGATGGGCGCGTGCAGCGAATCCACGCCGCGGTCCGACAAAATCAGGACTTCGTAGCCGTCGTTCACCGCATCCTCGGCGTAGCGGCAGAGGCGGGCGAGGCCGCGTTCCAGCGCCCCGGGCTGCTCGTCGGCCTTGAAGTAAGTCAGCAAGGTCTTGGCATTGAACAGGCCCGTATCTATGCTGCGCAGCTTTTCCAGTTCCAGGTTCGAGAGAATGGGCTGCCGCAGCGCCACGCAGTGACAGTGGTGCTTGTCCTCGTCCAGAATGTTGCCATTATTGCCTAGAAACGTGGCCAAACTCATCACCAGCCGCTCCCGAATGGGGTCGATGGGCGGGTTGGTGACCTGCGCGAAAAACTGCTTGAAGTAGCTGCTCAGGTGCTGCGGCTGGTCGGAAAGCACCGCCAGCGGCACGTCCACGCCCATCGAGCCGATGGGTTCCTTCGCGTCTAGGGCCATTGGCGTGATGAGCACATCGATATCCTCGCGGGTGTAGCCGAACACCTGATGGTACTTGAACACCGAATCGGCGGCCAGTTCCGTGAACACCTGGCGCGGCTCGGGCAATTCTTCCAGCCGAATCTGGTACTCGTTCAGCCACGCGCCGTAGGGCTGGCGGCCGGCGGCCTGGGCCTTCAGCTCCTCGTCGGTGATGATGCGGCCGGCCACGGTGTCCACCAGCAGCATTTTGCCGGGCTGGAGGCGGCCTTTCTGCACCACCGTGGCAGGGTCGATGCCCAGCACGCCGGCCTCGGAGGCCACCAGCACGCGGCCGTCGGTGGTTTCGAGGTAGCGCAGGGGGCGCAGGCCGTTGCGGTCCAGCATGGCGCCGATGAGCTTGCCGTCGGTGAACAGCAGGGCCGCGGGGCCGTCCCAGGGCTCCATAAACGTGGCGTGGAACTCGTAGAAGTCCTTTTTGAGCGGGTCCATCTGGGTGTTGCCGTCCCAGGCTTCGGGCACGAGCATCATCATCACGTGCGGCAGCGGGCGGCCCGAGTGCAGCAGGATTTCCACCACGTTATCCAAGCAGGCCGAGTCCGACTGACCGGCATCGACCACCGGCAGCAGCATGTCCATTTCCTCGGCCGAAAAGTACGGCGACACGTAGCTGCGCAACCCCGCATAAAACCAGTTCAGGTTGCCCCGCAGCGTATTAATCTCCCCATTATGCGCCAAAAACCGAAACGGCTGGGCCAGCTTCCAGCTCGGAAACGTGTTGGTCGAAAACCGCGAGTGCACCAGCCCGAACGCCGACATCACCCGCTCGTCGCTGAGGTCGGGGAAGTAACCGCGCACCTGGTAGGTGGTCAGCTGGCCCTTGTACACGATGGTTTTGCACGAGAGCGAGGCGAAGTAGAACACGTCCATCGCGGCCGTCACCGTCTCGCGCACCGTCTTGAAAATCAGGCGACGCAGCACGTAGAGCTTGCGCTCAAAATCATCGGAATTCGTAATGCCGGCCGGGCGGCCAAAGAATACCTGCTCCATCACCGGCTCGGCGGCCAGCGCCGTGGGGCCGATGCCGGTCGGGTTCACCGGCACGGGCCGGTAGCCCAGCAGCGGAAACCCCAGCCGCGCCGCCGCGCCATTTATCACCTCGCGGCACGCTTCGCGTAGTTGAGTATCCTTGGGCAAATAGGCGAAACCCACGCCGTAGCTGCCGGGCTCGGGCAGGCGGATATTCAGCGTCACGCACTCTTCCAGCAGAAACCAGTGCGGAATCTGAATGAGCAGCCCGGCTCCGTCGCCGGAGTCGGAATCGCAGCCGCAGGCGCCACGGTGTTCCATGTTTTCCAGCATAGTCAGCGCGTCGCCGATAGTCTGGTGCGTTTTGCGGCCGTTGAGGTAGGTGATGAAACCGGTCCCGCAGGCATCGTGCTCAAATTCGGGGCGGTACAGGCCCTGCGGAGCGTCGGGGGATGGCGTAGGGGCGTTGAAAGTCATAGGGGAGGGGCCGCCGTTGAGCGGGAGCATTAGCAAGGGCCGGCGTAAAATCAGCCAGCAGCAGGCAGTCGTTTACAAGAAACGTCCCGCCGCTGGCTGGCAAAATGGTTATAGCAGCAGCTTTACTATTTCCACTTCGTGGTATCGGGAAATAAATTATTGATGGTTAGTGGATTGTGTATATGGTTTGTACAATATCAAAATCGGCTACCAACACGACCCATAGCTGTTGAAAGCGCTTCACCAGGCAGCACAGGATTCCAAGTTACGGGCGCTTTTTCCAGATTCAGCAGCTAATCCAAGAAGTTTGGGTTACTTTTTCGAAAAAATCCGACCTGCCCTGGAATTTTGGTGCTCCAAACGTTTTCAACGACTATTTCTCCTCGAACTCCCCACTAAATGCAAGGTCTACTGCCCATTTTATTCGCTTCTGTAGCCGGAATGGGTCACGCATTCGAACCTGACCACCTGCTGGCCGTGGGCAACCTCATTTCGCGCCGCGACACCCTGGCCGAAGCCCTGCGCGACGGCATCTACTGGGGCCTGGGCCACACCACCACGTTGGTTATCGTCGGCGCTATCATCCTGCTGGGCCGCGTCACCTTCCTCACCTCCGGCTACTTCGAGGCCGCAGTGGGCCTTATGCTCATCATCATGGGCATCAGCCGACTGCTGGAGCAGCGCCGCCCGCCCGCCAAGGTGCGGCCCGGCGCCTCGCCTTCCCACGCCGCCTACGCCGTGGGCCTGCTCCACGGTCTGGCCGGCAGCGGCGCGCTGGTGTTGCTGGTGATGAGCGAAATCCGCGACCCGTGGCTGAGTGTGCTCTACTTCGCGGTGTTCGGTATCGGCTCCATTCTGGGCATGTTCATCGTGGCCGGTTTGTGCAGCGTGCCCTTCACCAAGCGCATGAAAATCAGTCGGGTGCTGAAACTGAGCACAGTTACTTTGTCCTCGCTGCTGTGCATTGGCTACGGTGGCTGGATGATAGTTGGAGTGCTGAATGGGTGAATGGTTGGATTGTCGAATGGGTAGATTGGTGGATGGTTGAATTGGGTGGGTTGGCAAGTGGTTAAAATGTTGAATCTTGAGCTATGGAAGAAACCGTTTTGGATTCAGCTGCAGAGCCACCGAAGAAATACCTGCGGCTCGGCGACATCGAATGCTACCGCGTCAGCTTTGCGCTCAGCAACCAAATCTGGCTGATGGTGGGGAAGTGGCCACCGATGGCGCAGCGGACCTTAGGCGAGCAGTTCGTTCGGGCCGTTGATAGCATTTCGGCGAACATTGCAGAAGGCTTCGGACGCTACAGCAAAAAAGATAAAATCAGGTTCTATCGAATTGCCTACGGCTCTCTGTTTGAATGCCTCGACTGGAACGAAAAGGCAAAAGTTCGCGGGTTACTCATACCTGAAGAGTATCAGCAGCTCTTTACTGAATTTCAGCGCCTCCCAAAATTGATTAACTGGCTGATAAGCTACACCAATGAAAAATTGAAGAAGTGACTGATGGATGGGTGAATGTGGGGATTGTTGAATGGTTGGACAGTTGAATTGTCACTAAAGCCAGGCTATTCAATTCATAACCTCGCAAAACCACCCAATTCAACCATTCAACAATCCACCCATTCAACAATCCAACAGATGCACCTCTCCCCCAAAGACCTCGACAAGCTCGTTCTCCACCAAGCCGGTTTCGTGGCCCAGAAACGCTACGCCCGCGGCCTGCTCCTGAACTACCCCGAGGCCCTGGCCCTCATCGCCACGCAGCTGCTCGAGTTCATCCGCGACGGTGAGCGGGTGGCCGTGCTCATGGACAAGGGCAAGCAGCTGCTGGGCCTGGCCGACGTGCTGCCCGGCGTGGCCGACATGCTCCACGAAGTCCAAATCGAAGGCACCTTTCCCGACGGCACCAAGCTCGTGACCGTGCACCACCCCATCTGCCGCGAAACCGGCGATGCCGCCCTGGCCCTCTACGGCTCCGGCCTCAGCAAAGCCCCGGCCCCCGCCGCCGCGCCCGCCAACGCCAGCCACCCCCAGCCCGGCGAATACCAGCTGCACCCGGCCGAAATCATCCTCAACGAAAGCCGCGCCACGGTAGACGTGGACGTCGTGAACATGGGCGACCGGCCCGTGCAGGTCGGCTCGCACTATCCCTTCTTCGAAACCAACGCGGCGCTGCACTTCGACCGCGCCGCCGCCTACGGTTTCCGCCTCAACATCCCGGCCGGCACGGCGGTGCGCTTCGAGCCCGGCGAGCGCAAGCGCGTGCGCCTGGTGGCCCTGGCCGGCGAGCGCATCGTGTACGGCGGCAATGGGCTCATTGATGGGAAGCTGGATGAGGCTGGCAAGAAGCAGCAGGCGCTGAGTAGCTTTGAGAAACAGTAGAACTATCTACTTATCATTATGGAAACAGGTGTCTTGTTGCAATTTGTAATTGCATTAGCAATTACTGTGCTTTTTCTGCTTTATTATTTCAGAGGTAAAGAATTAGCCAATACAAAGCTTAGGGAAGATGCATTGCTAAAATCTATGCAGGCCAAAGAAGAATACTTTAATGGTGAAATAAAATCATTACTGCTTTCGATGCAATTGAAAGAGGAATCTTTTGGTAAAGAAGTAAAGGCAATAGAGGAAGTTCTGCTAAACTCCTTCCGATTAAAGGAGGATTTGCTCAAGAAAGAAGTGGAACTTGCACAAGTTAAACTCAATGAATCTTACAGCACTATACCATTGCTAGCAAGCCAGCAATTTGATGAATTTAAAAAGATGGAAATTGAAGGTCTGCGAGTTGTTTTAGGTGAAATAGCTTCTAAGACTGCTCTTGCTGATTTAGAGTCATGGAAAATGAAGTATGAGATGTTTTATCGGCAGGATGCAATCAATCGAAGCCAATCCGTGATTCTAGGGAAAGTCACTGAACATTTGATTCCTTTTCATCAAAACTTTCCATTTAATCCTAAGGAAGCTAGATTTATTGGAAGTCCAATTGATATGATTGTGTTTGAGGGAATTGAAAACGAAGATGTTGTCAATATTCATATACTAGAAATAAAGACAGGTAAATCAACTTTAAGTAAGCGCCAAAAGCTAATTAGGGATGCAGTTGAAAACGGCAGAGTTACTTGGCGCGAACTAAATGTGTGATTTATTCTAAGTTGCTAAGTTGGAAATTAGAAAACTAGATAATTACTATGTCCCTCCCCATCTCCCGTCGCGCGTATGCCGACATGTACGGCCCCACCACCGGCGACCGGGTGCGCCTCGGCGATACCGGCCTGCTGATTGAAGTCGAGCGCGACTACTGCGTGTACGGCGAGGAATGCAAGTTCGGCGGCGGCAAGGTGCTGCGCGACGGCATGGGCCAAGCCGCCGGCATCGGCCCGGCCGACGCGCTGGACCTCGTGATTACCAATGCGCTGGTGGTCGACTACACCGGCATTTTCAAGGCCGACATCGGCATCAAGGGCGGCCGCATCGTAGGCATCGGCAAGGCCGGCAACCCGCACCTCATGCCCGGCGTCACGCCCGGCATGGTGGTGGGCGTCACCACCGAAGTCATTGCCGGCGAAGGCCAGCTGCTCACCGCCGGCGGCATCGACTGCCACATCCATTTCATCAGCCCCCAGCAGATTCCCGAGGCGCTGGCCTCCGGCGTGACGACCATGATTGGGGGCGGCACCGGGCCGGCGGCGGGCACCAACGCCACCACCTGCACGCCCGGCGCCTTTTACCTCGAAACCATGCTGAAGGCCACCGAGGCCTACCCGCTCAACTTCGGGTTTCTGGGCAAAGGCAACGCCTCCAAGCCCGAGGGGCTGCGCGAGCAGGCCGAGGCCGGGGCGCTGGGCTTCAAGCTGCACGAGGACTGGGGCACCACCCCGGCAGCCATCGACATGTGCCTGAGCATTGCCGAGGAATACGACGTGCAGGTCTGCATCCACACCGATACGCTGAACGAGAGCGGCTTCGTGGAAACCAGCACGGCCGCGTTTAAGGGCCGCACCATCCATTCCTACCACACCGAAGGCGCCGGTGGCGGCCACGCGCCCGACATCATCAAAATCTGCGGCGAGCCGAACGTCATCCCGTCGAGCACTAACCCCACGCGGCCCTTCACGGTGAACACCATCGACGAGCACCTCGACATGCTCATGGTCTGCCACCACCTCGACCGCAACATTCCCGAAGACGTGGCCTTCGCCGAAAGCCGCATCCGGGGCGAAACCATTGCCGCCGAAGACATCCTGCACGACCTGGGCGCGCTCAGCATCATCAGCTCCGATTCGCAGGCCATGGGCCGGGTGGGCGAGGTCATCACCCGCACCTGGCAAACGGCCCACAAAATGAAGCAGCAGCGCGGCCCCCTGCCCGAAGACGCCGCCAGCGCCGCCGACAACTTCCGCGTGCGCCGCTACGTGGCCAAGTACACCATCAACCCGGCCCGCGCCCACGGCATTTCGCACGAAGTCGGCTCCGTCGAAATCGGCAAGCTGGCCGACTTGGTGCTCTGGAAACCCGCCTTTTTCGGCGCCCGCCCCGAAATGATACTCAAAGGCGGTATCATCGCCCAGTCCCAGATGGGCGACGCCAACGCCTCCATTCCCACGCCGCAGCCCTCGTTCTCGCGCCCCATGTTCGGCGCGCTGGGCGGAGCTATTGGGAAGTCGTCGATGGTATTTGTGTCGGGTGCTTCTGTTGAAAGAGTACGGGCCAATTATGGCTTAACGAAGCAGGTGGTGGCGGTGAAAAACTGCCGGAATATTGGGAAGAAAGACATGGCTTTGAATGACTACCTGCCCAACATTTCGGTGGACCCCGAGACGTACCGGGTGATGGTGGATGGCGTGCACCTGACTTGCGAGCCGGCCGAGGTGCTGCCGCTGGCGCAGTTGTATAATCTGTTCTAGGACGTAGCGCGGACTTTGTAGTCCGCGAGTCAACCAATCCCACTCGCGGACTACAAAGTCTGCGCTACATGCCATGCAATTCGCCCGCCTCCTGCATCTCGTCGATTCGGCCATTCCCACCGGCTCTTTCGCGTACTCCTACGGCTTGGAAAGCAGCATCACCTTCGGGCTGGTCAACACGCCATTTGCGCTGCGCAATTATCTGTATTCCTATTTGCAGCAGGCGGGCAGCGCGGAATTACCCTTCATCAATTCCACCTTCTACCTCACCGAAAAAAGCCCCGAATTCCAAACCGTAGCTGAAGAATATGATGCACAGCTACTTGTCCCCAGCCTCCACAAAGCCAGCGCCGTGCAGGGCCGCAATTGGCTGAAATTGCTAGCCACGTTCTACCCGGAAGCCGAGTTGGAAACCATCACCCAGTGGTTCACAAGCCAAAATATTCCGCCGCATTTCACGCTGGTTTTCACGCTGGCCTTGCAGCGGGTGGGCTTCGAGCTAAAGGAATTACAGGCTATGTACCTGCACATGCTGCTGCGCGACCAGCTTAGCGCCGCCATTCGCCTCGGGTTTCTGGGGCCGCTGGAGGGGCACCAGTTACAGCACGATTTCTATGCAGTGTTTGAGCATATTCTCGCGGTGCAGGCGAGGAAGGAGTATGGCGAGGCCACACGTTCGGCGTTTTTGTTAGATACTGCACAGGTGTTGCACGAAGACATTTACTCCAAACTTTTCCAGAACTAAGTAGCGCGGACTTTGTAGTCCGCGAGTCCATATCATACCACTCATTCGCGGACTACAAAGTCCGCGCTACTACTCATGGCTTTTGTCGAAAAACTCGCCCTGCTCCTCCACGGCCACCAGCACGAAGCGTACGAATCCCCCGGCGACTTCAACGAGCGCGAAACCCGCCGCTTGCCCAGCTACCGCAATTTCCGCAAACGGGCCTTTACAGTGGGCATTGGTGGGCCGGTGGGCACGGGCAAAACGGCCTTGCTGAAAGCCCTCTGCGAGCGCCTGCGCCACGAGTTCGAATTGGGCGTGGTGACGAATGACATTTTCACCCGCGAGGACGCCGAATTTCTCATTCGCAACAGTGCCCTGAGCGAAGACCGCATCGTGGGCGTGGAAACCGGCGGCTGCCCCCACGCCGCTATTCGGGAGGATATTTCGCTGAACATGGATGCCCTCGAAGGCCTCATGCAGCGCTTCGATTACGGCCTCGACTACCTCTTCGTGGAGAGCGGCGGCGACAACCTGGCCGCCCACTTCAGCCGCGAGCTGGTCGACTATTCCATCTACGTAATCGATGTGTCGGGCGGCGACAAAATTCCCCGCAAGGGCGGCCCCGGCATCACGCAGTCGGACCTGCTCATCATCAATAAAATCGACCTCAAAGACCTCATTAAAGCCGACCTTGGGGTGATGGAGCGCGACTCGAAGAAGATGCGTGGCGAAGGCCCGTTCCTATTCGCCCGCGCCATCGACGGACACGGGCTGGACGACATCATTGCCCACATCAAAGCGGCGAAAGCACGGGCGCTGGCCGCCGTGCGTGAGGACCGGCGCTAATACTTTCGCGCCAGCGGATTGTACCCCAGCAGTGCCTCATCTGCCAGCGCCGCCAGAAGCTGCTCGCACAGCGGCTGCAGGGCCATGCGGCTGTGTGCGGCGGCCCGTAGCATCCACACATTGTCCCGCGCCCGCGTCACTGAAATCATACATTCCTGGTTGTTGATATTGAAGTGTGGCCCCGTGCTGCCGGGCATCTTCTGCCGCGCCAGCATCGCGGCCAGATGCTGGTAGCGCGCATCATCGGGGCTGCCCACCAGAAACACCGAGAAGAAGGTCTGATACCCCGCAAAATTGGCCGGTGAGGTGGCAATATTTTCGGCCGGCTCAAACCCAAACCGGTCCAACACCACCAGCCGGCCGGCCACCCGCACGCGCAATTCCGAATGCAGGGAGGTGAAGGCAAACCGCTCGCCCTGGTCCATGCGGCCGGAGTGAAACCAATCGACCAACAGCAGCAGGGAAGTGGGCTGCAGCTGCCACTCCTGCACCTGCCGGTAGCGGCTTTCGGCCTGCAATACCACTGGGTCGGGGAAAACGACGGCGAGGGCGTTTTCGGCCAGCTCGCCCAAAGTATGCTGCTCGGCCACAGCCCCGTCAATCGAGCGAAAAACCCGGGTGCTGGCCTGCGTGGTGATGATAAGCCGCGAGTTGGCCCGCCCCGTGATGCGCAGCCGGATAACGTCGCCCGCCACGAGGCCGCCGCCGTAGCTGCTCAGCACCACGTGGCTGGCGCTGCTGGGCGACGCCGGCTGCAGAATTTTTAGCGGCTGAATGTTTTTGCAGGCGATGAGCCGCGACTTGCCGCGCACCTGAGCCACTTCCAGCATACTCCAGGCCGCCGGCAGAGGCCCGCTGCCGGCCGTGGCAACCGGGCAGTGGGAGAGAGCAGAGGCAGCAGGGGGGGCGTTCATGATGCCGCGAAGTACGGCCCTGGCGCGCACCGGGCAATAGCGTCCGGCCCGCCGCGTTTCCGCAATTGCGGCCGGCCACGTACTTTAGAGCCTTGTCGTGCTTTGGGTTATGCAGAATTATTACCGCGTCTTGGGCGTGAGCCTCACGGCTACGGCCGGGCAAATAGAGCAGGCCTACCTTGCCCAGCGCACCCGCCTGCGCCGCCTGGCCGCCGACCCCGCCATGCAGGTCCGTCTTGCCGAGGTAGAGGCCGGCTACGGCATCATTGGCCACCCGCGCCGCCGCCTGGCCTACGATGTGCTGCTGGCCCAGCAGCCTGCCGAAGCTGCGCTGCCGCCTCAACACTACGCCGCCGAGGCGCGCTGGCACCACTACGCCCGCATCGCCCGCAGCCTCAACGTGGCGCTGCTGGCCTGCTGCCTGCTGCTGGGCCTCGACTGGGCCCTGCCGCTGCGCCAATACGCCCACGAAACCGTGCAGAGCCGCTTTCCGGTGTCGGTGCCTTCGGCGCTGTCGGCCCCTGAGGTGGCCTACCGCGTGCACACGGCGCACACCACCTTCCGGCTGCCCAGCGCCATCGGCCACCGCGTGCGCACCGGCCAGGCCATTACCGTGTGGCAAACGCCCATCCTGGGCATTGTGCAGCGCATCAGCGCGCCCGCATCGCCCGACGGCCCGGCCCCTTTTCAGCCCTACGGCGGCACCATCTACGGCGTTTTTTTCCTGCTGCCACTGCTGCTGGCGGGCGTAGCAGCTGTGGGGGCCTGGCCCGGCCATTCGCCCGAAACCTACGTGAATACCGCTGCCGTGGGCGGGCTGCTGACCATTCTGACGCTTGTGGTGCTGCTCTGTTTCTAAGGCCGAAGCCCCGCTGCCAGTCCTGTGCCTCATATCAAATGCCGCCGCAATCCGTAAGCGAGAGCCGGGGTGCCCGCCCGGCCCCGCTGCCCGTTTCATATCCCATTCTTTATTGATTCCTGCCGTTCATGGATTTTACCGCTGCCCCTTCCCAAGACCTGCTGTTTGATGCCGCCCGGCGCGGCGATGTGCCCGCCCTGCGCGACCTGCTGGCCGCCGGCCTCGCCGTTGATGCGGCCAACCCCAAAGGCTTTACGCCCCTCATTCTGGCGGCCTACGACAACCACCCCGATGCCACCGCCTTCCTGCTCGATGCCGGCGCCAACCCCAACGCGCAGGACGTCAGCGGCAACACCGCCCTGATGGGCGTCAGCTTCAAAGGCTACCCCGGCATTGCCCGGCAGCTCATTGCCCACGGGGCCGGCCTAAACCTGCAAAACGCCAACGGCGGCACGGCCCTCATGTTTGCCACCATGTTTGGCCGCAACGAGCTGGTGCAACTGCTCCTTGATGCCGGGGCCGACCGCACCATCGCCGACGCACGGGGCCTCACCGCCCTGCACCTGGCCGGCCAGCAGGGCAACGCACAAGCCTGGGCCCTGCTGGGTGGCGAGGCGCAGGAGGCCCAGTAGTCCCAACAGAATTTCCCGTACCCAACGCGGCACCAGCCGCTCCGGCCCCGCCAACCATGCCCACCGGCGTGGTGGCGGGGTTTTTTCGTAGGGGCGTCGCAATCATCGCCCGGCAATTCGTATAACCGGCTCGGTAGGAATTGCTACTTGAAATAGTGCATTTGTAAATATGGCTGGATTTAACCGGAGATTATGAATATTATTTGAACTGCTGAAATGTACGGACGAGGCTATTGGTTTGATTTGTATATGTTTTGTCTTTTATTTGCCTTTAAATTGATGCAGCTGGCAAACGGCAGCTATTCGCCGGTTTGGTCTTATTTATAAATTAAGTAAGATGAGCAAACGTTTGTCTTCTGTGATTTATTGACCTTTCGCTCGGAAAAAACCAATTGATATAAACGGATTATAGTCTGTTTGAGCCGTTCATTCGCCGTTTTGGGCTGAAAACGATTGCGGCTGAGCTTATCAAGAAATTTTCACGCGCACCTGCTTTGCAAACAATCATTCGCTTCACCAAAATCCCACCGCTTATGCTGCTCTCTACTCTGCTTGTCGTTACGCAATTGCTGGCTGCCGGCTCGTCGCCGGCTTCGAAATTCAACTCCGGCCCGGCCACCGCTTTGGCGGCTCCGGCCGTGGCGGGCCGCGTTACCAACGAAGTAGGGGTGCCGCTGCCGGGCGTGTTCGTGGCGGTGCAGGGCACTCCCCAAGCCACCAGCACCAACGCCGCCGGCGACTTCCTGCTGGCCCTCACCGGCACCAAGTCCGTGCTGCTGTTCAAGTGCCAGGGCTACCGCGACCAGACGCTGGCCGTCGCCGCCGGCAATTCGCTGACCGTCAAGATGCA
The DNA here is from genome assembly GCF_054783255.1 of Hymenobacter ruber. NCBI lineage: Bacteria > Pseudomonadati > Bacteroidota > Cytophagia > Cytophagales > Hymenobacteraceae > Hymenobacter > Hymenobacter ruber. Next base: position 332,749 of record NZ_BAAGQX010000002.1, on the reverse strand, counting down.
GTCGCTCACCAAAGCTGTGGCCCCGCCGGCCGGCCCGGTGCCCGTGGCCCCGGCCCCCGAGCCAGAGGCCACCAACGCCGCCACGGTGCTCAAGTTTTCGGAGGTGCTGCCGTCCTTCCCGGGCGGGGAGTCGGCCTACTACGCCTTCGTGCGCCAAACGGCCCATTTCCCCGAAGAAGCCCTTAAGCAGGGCCTCTCGGGCACGGTGTACGTGAGCTTTGTGGTAGACCAGCAGGGCCGTATCGTGGACGCGGAAGTAGCCAAGGGCTGCGGCCACGGCTTTGACGAAGAAGCCCTGCGCGTGATTCGCCTCATGCCCTGGTGGACGCCCGGCCTGGTCGCCGGCAAGCCCGTGCGCGTGGCCCGCACCATGTCGGTACCGTTCCTGTTTCGCTCACGCGACTAACGCGGGCGGCCCAATCAGGCCATTTGCAGGGCCGCGAGGGCCAGCAGCGCGGGCACGGTTTGCACCAGCAGAATTTGTTTCCCGGCTGTGAATGCGCCGTAGATGCCGGCCACGGCCACGCAGCCCAGAAAAAACGCGCCCACGTTGCGGTGCCAGGCCGGGTCCGTTATCAGCAGCGCCCAAACGAGGCCGGCGGCCAGGAAGCCGTTGTAGAGGCCCTGGTTGGCGGCCAGCACTTTGGTGGGCGCAAATAGCTCGGGGCGCAGCGAACGGAAGGTTTTGGGGCCCCGGGTGGTCCAGGCAAACATTTCCAGCCACAGAATGTAGGCGTGAATGAGGGCCACCAGGCCGATGAGCAGTTGGCTGAGCAGGTGCATAGCAACGCGGAAAAAAGTGACGCCCCGGCCCGCTGCATCAGCCGGCCGGGGCGCACAAGGTAAGGCCCGCGTTGCGCTAATGCTGCACCGTCACCTGCTGGGTGGTGGTTTTGCCCTGGGCCGCTACCCGCAGCACGTACAGGCCATCGGGCAGGGCCGAGGTGTCGAAATGAATATCGGCAGCGGCGGGCTGAATGGTGCGGCTGGCCACCGGGGTGCCTTGGTGGTCGTACAGCGTGGCCTGGCCGGCCTCGGCCTGGCCGTTGAGCCGCAGCGTGAGCTGGTTTTGGGCGGGGTTGGGGAAGAGGTTCAGGGCCGGGGTGCGAAAGCTGTCGTCGTGGCCTCCGCTACGGCCGGGCTGGCGGCTGCCGTAGCGGGCCAGGTAGCCTTGCGTGGCCGCGTTGCTGCGGGCCAGCGCCCCGAAGTGGCAGCTGCCCGTGAAGGAGCCGGTGGTGTACACATTGTTCTCGTCATCGATGGCAATGCCGCTGCCGCCGCTGGTGCCGGGGCCGCCCACCAGCTCCTGCCATTGCACGCGGCCGTTGGCATTGAGGCGGGTCAGGTAAGCCTGCGGCCCGGCGCTGCCCGTCACGAATACCTTCCGCGACTGCTGGTCGACCACCACCCCTTTTACCGAGGTATTCACGGCCGTGGCCCAGTCTACGTCGCCGGTCGCATCGTAGCGGGCCACGTAGCCAGTAGGAGCGGTGCTGGTGAGGGTGAGGCCGTTGCCGAAGTCGGCCATGCCCACGAAATCCCCGCCGATGCAGGCATCGCCCCGTTTATCAATGGCCAGGGCCCCGCCCCAGGTATTGCTGGGCACGTTCCGGCCCCACTGCACCTGCCCGGTGCCCGAGTCGAACAGCGCCAGGTAGTCGGATTCTACGGGGTTGGTTACCGTCACGCCATCCAGCCGCCAGCCGCCGCCGCTGTGGCCGCTGAGGTAGCAATGCCCGGCATCATCCACGGCCACGCCCAGCGCAAAGCTGGAGCCCGACGACCCCCGAATGCTCGTCAGCGCCCGGGCCCAGCGCACCTGGCCGTTGCGGTCGTAGCTCGCCAAAATGCCGTCGCGCCGATGCGACCCGAGGTAGAGGGCGTCGGCCACCACGTAGCCGCCCGTCACATCGCCGCTGATGTAGCTGTTGCCGGCCCGGTCCACGGCCACGCCCATGCCGTGGCTGGCCCCGTAGGCCCCGCCCTGGCTGCCGTGGGCCTGTTTCACCCAGCGCACGCGGCCGTTGGCCCCGCACTTCACCAGCATCACGGTGTAGCCAAAATTCTCGGCAATGGCCCCCACCGTCTGGCCCCCGGTGTAGGTGATGGTGCCGTGCAGCCGGCCGCTGACGTAGGTATTGCCGTCGTCATCCACGGCAATGCCGGTGGTGTTGCTGCCTTCTTCGGCCCCTTCCAGCTTGGTCACGCGCAGCACCTGGCCCTGGGGGCTCAGCTTGGCAATGTAGAGGCAGCGGCCGGGCAGGCTGCTGCTGATGGTGGTGCCGCCCAGCTGCGTGGCGCCGCCCACGAAGCTGCCCGTGACGTAGGTGGTGCCGTCGGCAGCGGCGGCTACGGCGGCCACGCCGGCGGGGGCGGGCAAGGCATACGTCCAGGCGGTGGGCTGAGCCCAGGCCCCCAGGCTCACAAATAGAAAAACGGAGAGAAGGAAGTGTTTCATAGGGTAGCGGGGTTGTGGGAATTGTGGAAAAATGAGAGGGAATGATTGGTAGACCGCCCCGCCTTGCTCTTAGGGTTTCCTTCAGCAGCACAGCCAACGGCCCGGCGGCACCACCAGGGCCGGGCGACACGATTCTACCTTAAACATAGAAAGGAATTTTATAGAATCATATAAATAATATATTTGATTTTTGATGTAGCTACAGCGGTTGCCGGATGCATTGCCGCCGGTTGCCTACATTTGGAAGCAGGTGGGGTCCTTTTCACATTTCCCCCATCTGCCCAATTACTTATGCGTAATGCTACTGTTTTTCGGGCCCGTTGGGCCCGCCTGGGAATGCTGGTGGCCGCCGGCCTGCTGGCCGCGCCCGCTGCCCGCGCCCAAACCGACCCCACCTGGGCCAGTGTCCAGCGCAGCACTTCGCCCAATGGCAGCTTTGGCGGCGCGCTTGGCCTGGCCGTGGCGGCCGATGGCAGCTGTTATGCCACTGGCAGCTATAGCGGCACCCTCACGCTGGGCACCACCGTGCTCACGGCCGGCTCCGGGGCGGCGCACTTTTTTCTGGCCAAGTACAGCGCCACCGGCACCGTGCTCTGGGCGCGCTCGGTGGAGGGCAGCGTAGCCACTTCCCTCAACTGCCGCGTGGCAGTAGATGGGGCGGGCAATGCCTTTATCGCGGGTCCTTTCATTAGCAGCGTCACGGTGGGCGGCACCACCCTCACCAGCGCGGCCAACGATTCCTTCCTGGCCAAGTTCGATGCCCAGGGTCAGCCGCAGTGGGTGCGTCAGGGCGGGGCCGGCACCTCCGCCGGCAGCCTGGCCACCGATGCCAGCGGCAACGTGGTCGTGGTCGGCTACGCCTTCACGGCCGTCGCGTTTGGCGGGCCGGCCCTGGCGGGCACGGGCGTGTTCTACTACAAGTTCTCCCCGGCCGGCGGCATCCTGCAAAGCCGCTTCATCGGTACCGGCCCCTGGCTCGATAACACCCGGGAGCTGACCCTGGATGCGGCCGGCAATGCCTACCTCGTGGGAGCGTTCAGCGGCACCGCGCAGTTCGGGGCCGCCACGGTGACCAGCCTGCTGGGCTCCCAAGACGTTTACCTGTGCAAGCTCGATGCCACCGGCACGCCCGTCTGGGCCGCGTCGCTGGGCGGGGCCGCCGAAGACGCCGCCGGCGGCGTGGCCGTGGATGCCAGCGGCTCGGCCGTGGTGTGTGCCAGCAGCGAATATGCGGAGCCCGGCGGCGGAATTGGCCCCCCCTTCGGCAGCACCCTGTACCTGGCCCGCTTCACGCCCCAGGGCGCACCGCTGTGGGAGCGGCGCATCAACCCCAGCGGCGCGGCCAACGGCCCGGGCACCAATTCCGGCCCCAGCCTGGCCTTCGGCGTGGCCTACGACGGGCGCGGCGGCTGCTACCTCGCCGGCCGCCTGCGCGGCACGGCCACCTTCGGGCCCACCACCCTCTACGCCCTCAACCCGGAGCTGTTTGTGGTGCGCTACGACGGCCAGGGCAATGCCGTGTGGGCCAGCCAGGGCGTGGGGACTCCTGCCACCCCCGGCACCGATGGTTCCAGTGCCAACGGCATCGGAACCGATGCGGCCGGCAATGCCTACCTCACGGGCTCGGCGGGGGGCACCGTCGCGTTCGGGGCCCTGGTCACGACGTCCAGCACGGGCTCGTCCGATGTGCTGCTGGCCAAGCTCACGGCCGGCAGCGTGCTTACCGCTGCCCGCCCGGTGGCGGCGGGGCTGGTGCTGGCGGCTTATCCCAACCCGGCCAGCGGCACCGTCACGCTGCGGCTGCCGGTGGGCGGCGGCCAGCTGGCCGTGCTCGATGCGCTGGGCCGCCCCGTGCGCCAGCAGGCGCTGCCCGCCACGGCCGGCGACTGTCCGGTGCCGCTAACCGGGCTGGCCCCCGGCCTCTACCAGCTGCGCGCCACCTTGGGCAACGGCCAGCCCGCCACGGCCCCGCTGCTGGTGCGCTAGGCGCGGGTTCGTTTCAACAAAAAAGGCCCGGACGCAGCATCTGTGATAGCAGTCAGCAGTTGCGGGCATTACTTCTTTTCCACTATATCCAACAGCATGAAAAATTCTACTGCTTTTCGGGGATGGGTCGGCTTATTCGCGGCCATTGTTCTAAGCACACAGGGGGCGCAGGCCCAAACGGCCCCCACCTGGGACACCGTGCAGCGCACTTCCTCGCCCAACGCCACCAGCTACGGCGCGGGCCGCAGCATTGCGCTGGCCGCCGATGGCAGCCGCTACATCACCGGCGAATTTGTGGGCCCGCTTACGTTGGGCACGTTCACGCTCACGCCGGGGGCCGGCTCCGCGCACCAGTTCCTGGCCAAGTACAGCGCGGCCGGAGCGGTGCTGTGGGCCACCCAGCTCGATGGCGGCGGCAGTGCCTACAACATCCATGTGGCCACCGATGCGGCCGGCAATGCTTACCTGGCGGGTACGTTTGCTTCCGCCGTCACCTTCAGCGGCACCACCCTCACCCCGACGGGGACTAACTCCGATTCGTACCTGGCGAAATTCGACCCCCAAGGCACCATGCAGTGGGTGCGCCAGGGCGGCAACGGCACCCTGGCCACCAGCATCGCCACCGATGCCAGCGGCAACGTGGCCGTGGCCGGCTATTCGGACACCGCCGCTGCCTTTGGCGGGGCGCCCCTGGCGGGCTCCGGCATGTGCTACTACAAGTTCTCGCCGGCCGGCACCATGCTGCAGGCCCGGCGGGTAGCCACGGCCCAATTGGGTTTCCCCATCGAAACAGCCCTGGCGCTGGACGGGGCCGGCAACGCCTACGTCGCGGGCGCAATTTCCAACACGGCCACCTTCGGGACGCTGACCCTGGGCCCTACCAACGGGTTTTACTTTGCCTTTCTCTGCAAGCTCGATGCCACCGGCACCCCCGCCTGGGTGCGGCGGGTTGGCGGCCTCTACGGTGCGATGGCCAATGCCGTGGCCGTAGATGCCGCCGGCAATCCCGTGGTGGGCAGCAGCAGCGGGTACGTGGACACCCCCGGCGGCCCCCAGGGCAGCACGCTATTCGTCGACCAGCTCAGCGCCCAGGGCGTGCCGGTATGGTCGCAGTCCATTGGGCCGCTCTTCACGGGCACCGGCATGTATGCGACAGGCATCAGCTTCATCGGCGGCGTGGCGTTTGACGGGCGCGGCGGCTGCTTCGTCACGGGCCAGTGCACGGGCACTGCCATGGTGGGCACCACCCGGCTCTCGGCTACTGCGGGGCCGCAGGCCTTCGTGGTGCGCTACGATGGCCAGGGCAACCCGGTGTGGGCCACCCAAACCGTGGGCAGCGGCACCAACACCGCCACCGCCGCTGGCATCGCGGCCGATGCCAGCGGCCGGATGCACGTCGTGGGTTCGGCAGTGGGCACCGTCGCGTTCGGGGCGCTGTCCACCACGGCCGCCGCGGGCCGGGCCGATGCCTTTGTGGCCACGCTCTCTCCCGGTGATGTGCTCACGGCGGCCCGCCCGGCGGCGGCGGGGCTGGTGCTGGCGGCTTATCCCAACCCGGCCAGCGGCACCGTCACGCTGCGGCTGCCGGTGGGCGGCGGCCAGCTGGCCGTGCTCGATGCCGTGGGCCGCCCCGTGCGCCAGCAGGCGCTGCCCGCCACGGCCGGCGACTGCCCGGTGTCACTAACCGGGCTGGCTCCCGGGCTCTACCAGCTGCGGGCTACGCTGGGCAACGGCCAGCCCGCCACCGCCCCGCTGCTGGTGCGCTAGGCGCGGGTTCGGAGTCGCCGAACGATGCCGAGACGCTGCTCAATCCCCCACAAAAAAAGGCCCGGATATAGCATCCGGGCCTTTTTTGTTGAACAAGGGCGGCTTATTTCAGCAGCCCGATTTCGATGCGTAGGGTGTCGTCGCTGCCGTTTTGGATGCGGAAGACCTGGCCGGCGGGGCCGAGGTCGGGGGCCAGCACATCCATTTCGCTTTGGTCGGTGGTCAGGGTCACGGTTTGGGTGGGGCCGGCGCTGCCGGCCACCATGCGGCCCACCACGGCGTCCTGGTTGGGCTTGGGCACGGCCAGGCGCAGGTGCAGGCGGGAGGTGGGCAGCAGGGGCGTGTCGAAGGTGATGTAGTCCCGTGCGCCGGGGGCCAGCGTCACTTCGTGGTGCTCCAGCACCGGGGCGGCGGGGCCGCTCAGCCGAAACAGCTTAAGGGTGGCCGCATCGGCGGCGAAGAGCACCTTGGCCGCCGCGCTCACCTCCTGGCCGAAGCCGTAGGCCAGGTTTTGGGTGGTCACGTAGTGGTCGCGGCCTTCGGTATTGGTGCCTTTTTTCACCTCCTGGGTGGTGTTCGTGTCGGCCAGCTCTGTAACGAGGGAGCCCAGCGTGGCCAGTTGGGCGGCGGTGTAGCCTTTGGCGGCCAGGGTCACTTTGTCGCGGGTAGCCGAGGTGAAGGCGGTTTGCAGCAGCGTGCGCATTTTATCGTGCTGCTTGCGGGCGGCTTCGTAGGTGCTGCGGCCGTAGGTGGCCAGCCGGCCGGCGTTGTGCGGATAGGCGCGGCCCACGTAGTAAAACAGGGTTTGGGCGGCGGCCTGGGCGCGGCCCATCACGTCCTCCACTTCGGCGGTGTCCTCCATCAGCTCGCCGGTGCGCACGGTGCGGTCGGGGGCAGCATCGGCCGCGTCGATGGCGGCCAGCCAATCGGTACCAAAAGCCGCGTCAAACTCAGGGTTGAAGGCCAGGAAAGCCGCCTGATTGGTGGTGTAGTGTTCGTGCATGGTGCGCATGTCCTGGCGCATCATGGCATCGGGTTGGGAGTAGTGCCGAAGCACTGCGGTAGCTCTTTGCATGGTATAAAATGAAAGGGGAAAAGTGAGCGACCAAGGTAGGCATTCCGATGACGGTTTCCGCCGTTCCGACAACGGTTTCCGCCGGCGGAAATCATTGTCGGAATGCCGGAAATCATCATCGGAACGGCGGAAACTCCCATCGGAAGGCCGGAAACCGGTATCGGAGCCCCGGAAAGCATCATCAGCGGCTCGGAAACCGGCATCGGGACCCCGGAAACCCTCATCGGTGGCCCGGAAGGGGGCATCGGGCAAAAAGAAGGCCCGCCGGGTGGGGCGGGCCTTTGCGTGGTTTTCAACAGTATCTATCGAGAAACTTAACTGCTTGCTACGGTAGAAGACATAATAGGTGAATTCTATCTTCCGTTTTGCATCAATTGCTTAATACTAGATTCAATTAGGCTTAAGCTGTTATAGTCTGGGAATAACTTCGTTGTTTCTGGCTCAGATGAAGAAGGAATTACTTTTGCCCCCCTATCAATTAAATCTGCGATTGTGGTAATGGAAAGCTTTAATCTTTCTATTGTCTCAGGTTCCTTATGGTCGAAATGCTTGTTAGCAATTGCCTCAGCTTCATTGGTGAGGATATTACCTATTTGGGTTCTCTGAGCTTCTACTAGAACGTCCAAAGCTTCATTCTTGAGCTCTAGTGTTTTTGCATGTTGCTCGAATATTTTCGCTTCTGCTTGTTTCTTCCTTATAACAGCAGCAGCCCAGCAAATACCGGCAATTATGTTGACTGCTGATGCAGTTCCTAAAGAAACTACTAGCCAGATGGAACCGCTTTCAGCTGTAAGTATATCCACATTGCCCTCCCGCGACTCAAGGAGTGGCATTTCTATTCCTTTCTTTAAGTCCGTCGCAACTTTAGCTAAATCCTCAAATGATGTTACTTCTGGGAGTTTAATGTATATAATTTCTTCTCTATTATTGAAATTATTTTCGTCAACTATGCTTGATAACACATCGAGTTTAATTTTTATCTTATCAATCAGGGTCGAAACCTTACTGTTGTCAGAAGACTCAGCTTGCAATGTGTCTTCATTCGACTTGAACAGCCATGAATTTTTTAATGCTTCAATTTCTTTACTTATGTAAGGGATGCTCGATATGTTTAGTAAGCTTTTCCTTAATTGGTGAAGGTTTCTTACTTGGTATAAGTAGGCTCCCGTATTATTAGATAAATAATCCGATTGGTATACTAGGCCAGAAAGATTGTTCTTTAAGATGTCTTTTATTTCGAGCAAATTCATTTCTGAGGTCTAATGTTGGATGAGGTTGTAATAGAAAAATTGAGTTAAAAGTAAACGAGTTTACTCCCCCAGCTTCGCCAGAATCTCCAGCGCGGCGGTGGCGATGACCGTGCCGGGGCCGTACACACCGGCCACGCCGGCATCGTAGAGGAACTGGTAGTCCTGGGCGGGGATGACGCCGCCGGCGATGACCAGGATGTCTTCGCGGCCGAGCTGCCGCAGCTCCGCCAGCAGCTGGGGGAGCAGGGTTTTGTGGCCGGCGGCGAGGCTGCTCACGCCCACGACGTGCACGTCGTTGTCGGCGGCCTGGCGGGCTACTTCGGCGGGGGTTTGGAAGAGGGGGGCAATGTCGACGTCGAAGCCGACATCGGCGAAGCTGGTGGCGATGATTTTGGCGCCGCGGTCGTGGCCGTCCTGGCCCATTTTGGCCACCAGCATGCGGGGGCGGCGGCCTTCGCGGCGGGCAAAGTCCTCGGCCGCCGCGCGGGCTTGCTCGAAGGCGGCGTTGTGGCTCATCTCCTGCGAATAGACGCCGGCCACGGTGCGCGTGGTGGCCTGGTGGCGGCCAAACTGCGCTTCGAGGGCATCGGAGATTTCGCCGAGGGTGGCGCGGGCGCGGGCGGCGGTCACGGCCAGGGCGAGGAGGTTGTGGGCGTCCTTTTCGGCATCGGCGGCCAGGTCGGCGAGGCGCACGCCGGCGGCTTCGGTGAGGGCGGCGAGGGCCACTTTCACGGCCACGTTGTCGCGGGTGGCGCGGATGGTTTTGAGGCGGGCAATCTGGCTTTCGCGCACGGCGTCGTTGTCGATGTCGAGCACTTCGACCTCCGTTTTCTCGGTGGTCTGGTACTTGTTCACGCCCACGATGATTTCCTTGCCCGAGTCGATGCGGGCCTGCTTGCGGGCGGCGGCTTCCTCGATGCGCAGCTTGGGCAGGCCGGTTTCGATGGCCTTGGCCATGCCGCCCAGCCCTTCCACTTCCTGGATGAGGGCCCAGGCGCGGTCGGCCAGCTCGTGGGTGAGGGTTTCGACGTAGTAGCTGCCGCCCCAGGGGTCTACCACTTTGGTCACGTCGGTTTCGTGCTGGAGGTAGAGCTGGGTGTTGCGGGCGATGCGGGCCGAGAAATCGGTGGGCAGGGCAATGGCCTCGTCGAGGGCGTTGGTGTGCAGGCTCTGGGTGCCGCCGAGCACGGCCGCGAGGGCCTCGATGGCGGTGCGGGCCACGTTGTTGTAGGGGTCCTGCTCGGTGAGGGAGTAGCCCGAGGTCTGGCAGTGGGTGCGCAGGGCCAGGCTTTTGGGGTTGGTGGGGTTGAACTGGTTGATGAGCTTGGCCCAGAGTAGGCGGCCGGCGCGCAGCTTGGCAATCTCCATGAAGTGGTTCATGCCGATGGCCCAGAAGAAGCTCAGGCGCGGGGCAAATTCGTCAATCTTCATGCCCGCCGCGAGGCCGGCGCGCACGTATTCCAGGCCGTCGGCCAGGGTGTAGGCCAGCTCCAAATCGGCGGTCGCGCCGGCTTCCTGCATGTGGTAGCCCGAGATGGAAATGGAGTTGAACTTGGGCATCCTGGCCGCCGTGTAGCTGAAGATGTCGGCGATGATGCGCATGCTCGGCGCGGGCGGGTAGATGTAGGTGTTGCGCACCATGAACTCCTTCAGAATGTCGTTCTGAATGGTGCCTTGCAGCTTTTCGGGCGGCACGCCCTGCTCCTCGGCCGCCACAATGTAGAAGGCCAGCACGGGCAGCACGGCCCCGTTCATGGTCATCGACACCGACATTTCGCCGAGCGGAATCTGGTCGAAGAGGATTTTCATGTCCTCCACCGAGTCGATGGCCACACCGGCTTTGCCCACGTCGCCCTGCACGCGGGGGTGGTCGGAGTCATAGCCCCGGTGGGTGGCCAGGTCGAAGGCCACGCTCAGCCCTTTCTGCCCGCCGGCCAGGTTGCGGCGATAAAAGGCGTTCGATTCCTCGGCCGTGCTGAAGCCGGCGTACTGCCGGATGGTCCACGGGTTTTGGGTGTACATGCTGGCGTAGGGGCCGCGCAGGTAAGGCGCCTGCCCCGCGCCAAAGCCCAGGTGGTCGAGGTGGGCCACATCCTCGGGGCCGTACACGGGCTTGATGGCAATGCCCTCGGGCGTGAGCGTGGCCGCCGTTTCGGGCGCAGCGGGGGCGGCGGGGGCCGGGGCAGCGTTGTAGGGAATCGAAGAGAAGTCGGGCTTCATGGGTGGGGAATTCTGAGATGTAGAAACGTCATGCAGAGCGCAGCGAAGCATGACGTTCGGTTGATATTACCGGCCTTTGATTACTGGCGCCCTTGCAAACGGGCCAGTACTTCTTCGGTGGTATAGCCCTGCACCTTCATTTCCTGGAAGCCGAACACGCGCACGGCCTCGTGCATGGTGGCCAGGTCGGAGCTGAGCAAAGCCGGCGGGACGAAGTGCTGCTTCTCGGTCGGAATCTGGTAGATGAAGCGGGCGAATTTCTGGAATTGGTCCAGGGTGGCGTACATCAGCGTCGCTTCCTCGGCCGAGGAGTAGAGCAGCGACAGCGTGCCGGCCGGGTGGCTGGCCGCCAGCTCGGGCCGCTCGTGCTCCTGCAGCGTCTGGAGGAAGTTTTCCAGGATAATCTGGTTGGTGTTGGCCCCCAGCAGGACCACGGCGGCGCGCTTGCTCTTGCGGTCGCGGCGCTCGAAGTGCATGGCCGTGGCCAGGCGCAGCACCTCGGTGGGGTAGGCGGCGCGCGTTACGTCGAAATCGGCGGAGCGCAGCAGCTTCTTGGGGTGGAAATGGAACTGCTCGTTCTTGTTCTGGAAGCGGTTGGTGCCCACAATCACCTGCTGGCCGCTGGCAATGCGCCGGAAGGTTTCCGTGGCCACGGCCTTGATGTCTTCGATGAGTTGGCCGCGCACGGCCGGCAGCCCGCCCTGTGCTTCGGTGCGCTGAAACAGCGTCCAGGCCTCCTGGGCCAGCTGGTCGGTGAGGGTTTCGAGGTAGTAGGAGCCGGCGGCGGGGTCCTGCACGCGGCCCAGGCCGGCCTCTTCGCGCAGCAGCACCGAGAGGTTGCGCGCCAGCCGGGCCGAAAACTCATTGGCCTCGGCAAACAGGCAGTCGAACGGGGCCACGGCCAGCGAATCGGCCCCGCCCAGCACGGCGCTCATGGCCTCGGTGGTGTGGCGCAGCAGGTTGGTGTGGGCGTCGAGGGTGGTTTGCGTCCAGGTGGCCGTCATGGCGTGGATGCGCAGGTTCGCGTTCAGCTCGGCCGGCAGGCCGAAGCCGTGCAGCAGCGTGGCCCACAGCCGACGCAGGGCGCGCAGCTTGGCAATTTCAAGAAAATACCCGGGCATCACGGCGATGTGCAGGTGCATGGCGGCGGCTACTTCAGCGGCCGTGGTGTCGGCGTCGGGCAACTCGGCCAGCAGGGCCGCGGCAGTGTTCAGGCTGAAGGCAATCTGCTGGGTGGCGGTAGCGCCCCGGTTGCCGAAAAAGGCCCCATTCACGGCCAGCGCACGGAAATCGGGCATGCCCGTGGTCAGGCGCACGCAGCGGCGCAGGGCGGCGCGGTAGTCGGCCAGCTCGGCACCCTCGGGCACGGGGCCGGGGGCAAAGCGCAGGAAGCCGCGCAGGGCGGTGCCGGGCGCGGCCTCCACCAGCTGGCTCAGGAGTTCATCGGGCGCGGCCAGCACGGTGTAGCCCACGAAGGTGCGGGCCAGGGGCAGCTGCTCGGCCAGGTAGTGCACGGCCAGCGCCGGCACGTCATGAATAATGAAGTGGATGCCGTCGGCCCCGTTGGCCAGGGCATTGGCCGCCTGGTCAATCTGGGCGCGGCCGTCGGTGCCGGTCGGCACAGTCAGGGCCGGTACGTTGAGCCAGGGCGCGAGGGGGTGGGGCAGGGGTGCGGGCGGTCCGCCCAGCGCCGCGAGGGCTTCGCGGTGGTAAAAGGGCTCCAGGCTGAAGCCGTCGGGCAGGGGCCAGCGCAGCGTGGCCGGGTCCTGGCCTTTGAGCTCGCGGGTGAGGCGGGCCTGCCATTCGGCGGTGGTGACAGCCGGGAATTCGGCGAAGGAAACGGGCGCGGCCGTGAGGGTATCGGACATAAGAGGAAAGCGGTTTTGGGGTCGGTAGAAGGGGTGGGTTCTGCCACTACGCGCCTTAGCCAAAACAGGCCGAAAGATACCGCATGTCCCCCAAAGCCATCGGGCTCCGTCCTGCCCGCCCGCCAACCTGGGCCGGCGCAGTAGCTTTGTCGCGCTCTTTTTAATTCCTTTTTACTTGCCAACCCGCTCCTTATGCCTTCAAAGCTATTCTACCTCCTGCTGAGTATTTGTTGGCTGGGCTGCACCACGGTGGTGCAGGCCCAGTCTGATTTTCGGACAGGCTACATTCTGCCCCTCAAGGGCGATACTGTGCGCGGCCTGGCCGACTACCGCGGCGGAGTGCGCAGTGCCGAGCTCTGCCGCTTCCGGCCAACGGCAGGCGCCGAGGTGGTGTCCTACACCGCTGCTCAGCTGCGGGGCTATGGGTTTGCGAGCGGGCGGCACTACCGCACGCAGCTGCTGGCGGCCATCGACAGCGTGCAATACCAGGCCACCCCGCCGCCTCGACTGGTGTTTATGGAGGTGCTGGCTTCGGGGCCGCTCAACCTGTACCAGATGCGCAGCCACACGGGCGTCGACCGGTTTTTTGTTGCTTCGGCAACGCCGGATGCTTCCCGCCCAATTACCGAACTCATTCCGCGCCGCAACCCCGGCTCCGATTACCTAACCCGCGCCTATCTCCGCGCCGGCCTGTACCGGGGCGTGCTCACGGGGCTCATGGCCGACTGTCCGGCCGTGCAGATAGCAGTAGCCAGTGTGCCTTTCACTGCCAGCGCCCTCACGGGCATTGTGCAGCGCTACAATGCCTGCCGGACCCCGGCGGGCGCACCTGCTCCCATGCGCTCAATGGCCCGCTCCGGCGAGCGGGTGCGGCTGGGGGTGGTGGCCGGAATGGAAACAAGCCGTTTATCGGTGACCGGGGCCAGCTTCCTGGAGAAGGGGAATTTTGTGAGTACCCGGCCCGTCGTCGGGCTCGGCTTGACTGTCCCATTCGCCTCAATTAGCGAGAAGCTGAGCTTGCGGGCAGAAATGTTGGTTGAGAACCAACGCTACAGCGATGCATTCATCGGGGGAATCAACTATGGCCCCAGCACCTACGAGCAGGTCCGGCTCAACCTGACGTATCTGCGGGTGCCGCTGCTGCTACGCTACACCTACCCTACGGGCAAGGTGCGGCCCTTTGCGCAGGCCGGCGTGAGCTATGCCCAACGCCTGCGCTTCGATACGGCAGTGCAGCTGGGCCGCGCCAACAGCGCCGGCACCGTCGAATACGACACCGCTAAACCCTTGGAGGACGCGGCCGGCAGCCTGATGAGCTACGAAATAGGGCTGGCGGGCAGTCTGGGGGCACTTCTGCCAGCCATCGCCGGCAGGACCCTGGCCCTGGAGCTGCGGGCTGAAAGCAGCTCTGGCCTGATAAATGCGTCGGGCATCAAAAGCTCGCAGCAGCGTTATTTTGCACTGCTGAGCTACGGTTTGACCAAATAATCGGGGCGTTTCATGCCCGTTTTCATGCCGCGGCCTGTTGCCGTTTTGGCTTAGCCTCATTACTTGCCGCTTCCTGTTTTGCCACAGTGAAGGCCCGCAGGCTCGCCGCTCAGGTCTCCGTTTAATAAATTCTGGTTTCACGATAGTTCCCGCCCGCACACCTGCGCCAGGCCGAATCAGGCCATTGCATGGGTGTAATGGTTGGTAACGGGCGTAGCTTTGACCCTGGTTTTCATTCCGGATATTTTTTCTACCCCCTTTTAACCTCGGGTTTATGTTCAAGCAGTACATCACACTGTTCTCTTTTTTATTGTTGTCAGTGGTAGCAGCGCATCCAGCGCAGGCCCAGAGAAACTTTCGCCCCGGCTACATCGTGCGGCCCGCCGGCGATAGCCTGCGAGGTGAAGTTGATGTTCGGGGCCAGCAGCGAATGGGCCTGCTCTGTGTATTTCGGGCCAATGCCGGCGCAGCGACTACCCAATACACTCCTACCGAACTGAAGGCCTACGGGCTGCAAGGCGGGGCCCGCTACGAAGCCTGCCAACTGCCGGGCGGCCTCACTACGGCTCCCGGCGGGGCGGCTCTGTCGTCCTCGCCCACCACGTTGTTTATGCAGCAACTGGTGCAGGGCAAAGCCAAGCTCTATTCCTATGTTGACGAAGGAGGAAATAGCCGCTACTTCTTCCGAACCACCGACGGGCCGGTAGCCGAGGTGGTCCAAATCATCCAAAACGTGACCGTGAACGATGTATTGGTGCAGCAAAAGAGCTACCCGTTTCGCCAAGTGCTGAGCAAGGCTTTCATCGATTGCCCGGTGGTGCAACCCATGCTGATTAAAGCCGAGTTAAAGGAATCGCAGCTCGTCGCCATCTTCAACCGCTACAATTCCTGTGCTCCCGGCCAAGCCTCGACGGTGGCCACGGCCCGGAAAACCAAAGTCCACTTCGGTCTGGTAGCGGGCGTGCAAAGCGCTACTACCACGCTCGATGATGAGGGCAAAGTGGATTTGAAATCGGGTACACGGCCAGTTTTCGGGGCAGGACTGCTTCTTAATCCGGCTAGCTTCAACGAGCGGCTGGCCCTGCGCATCGAACTGCTCTACCAGAAACAGCTTTACGAAGGCCAGTACCAGCGCAACAATGGCGTGGTAACCAACCTTAGCAGCAGCCGCAATGCGCAAATCGCGCTGCAAACGGTACGCGTCCCCCTGATGCTCCGCTACACCCTGCCCAACGGCATGGTGCGCCCCTATGTGCAGGTAGGCGCTGAAGTTTCAACGCTGCTCGATTCGCATCAAGCCCTCATTGTAGAAACGAACCAGAAGCTGGGCGGCGTAGGCACCACCACCACTTCCCGCGAAATAGAAACGCGGAATTTTGGCTTCGGGGCTACGGGTGCCTTGGGGGTGCTCATACCGGCCGGACCGGGTTCGCTTCAGCTGGAAGCCCGTTACAACCAGCTCGATAGTAGTTCGCGGGCCGCTAACCAGTTGACCGGTGCCCAGACAATTTATTTCCTGCTCGGTTACAATCTGGGCCGCTAGTTCACCAACCCAGCGGGTACTTACCTGAGGGGTAAAAGCCTGCATTCATCTGAGTAAAGTATTTTTGCAATCCGTGGGCAACACCCTGCAGACACGGGCGGCTACTCGATTTCCACATACCTGACCGCCGGCTTACACGTCCATCATCCATGAGCTTTCTCCATCCTGATTTGTCAACGCAACCTGCTCTGCGCCGGGCCACCACCTGGCTGGCGGCCGCCCTGCTGACCACCAGCGCCTGCCAGCGGGCCGCCTACGCACCCACGGCGCACTTCGCCCCCACCACGAGCCAGGTCGTGGGCAAAACCCAGGCCGAGGACCCTGCCGTGGCTGCCCTCATTGCGCCCTACCACGACAAAGTGACGGCCCAGATGACCGAGGTGCTGGGCACCGCCCCGGCCCCTCTCACCAAAGCGCCCGGCGAAAACCCACTATCCAACTTCGTGGCCGACTTGCAGCGCGAGCGCGCCAGCGCCGAACTCAAGCAGCCCATGGACCTAGGCGTGATGACCAACGGCGGCCTACGCGCCGGCTTCGCGGCTGGCCCCGTCACGCTAGGCTCGGTGTTTGAATTGATGCCGTTTGAAAACGAGCTGGTGGTGCTCGACGCCCCCGGCCCGGTGGTGCAGCAGTTGTTCGACTACGCCGCCCACATCAAAATGGCGGTATCCGGCGCTACTTATAGCGTCACCTTCGACGGCATGCCCAAGGACATTCGCATCGGCGGCAAGCCTTTCGATGTGAACGAAAACCGCACTTATACCATTGCCATTTCCGACTATCTGGCCACTGGCGGCGACAACCTCTCATTCTTTAAAGCCCTCACGCCACGCCACACCAACGTGCTGCTCCGCACCGCCATTGCCGACCACATCCGCGTCCTCACCAAAGCCGGCCAGCCCATCACGGCCCGTGTCGAAGGCCGGGTTAAAGCCAACTAACTGCCAGCTGCTAACTGTCGAACCATCATGCAACGCCGCGAATTCCTCCGCAACTCCCTCCTCGGCACCGCCGGCCTCACCGTGCTGGGCGGCCTGGCCAATTCGGCCGAAGCTGCCGCTACTGCCAAGGCGCCGTTTAAGCTCACCATCCTGCACACCAACGACATGCACTCGCGCATCGAGCCTTTTCCCGACAATGGCGGGCAGTGGGCCGGGCTGGGCGGCATGGCCCGCCGCGCCGCGCTTATCAAGGACATCCGGGCCAAGGAGCCCAATGTGCTGCTGCTCGACTCCGGCGACATCTTCCAGGGCACGCCCTACTTCAACTTCTTCGGCGGCGAGCTGGAATACAAGCTCATGAGCCAGATGGGCTACGACGCCAGCACCCTCGGCAACCACGACTTCGACAACGGCCTTGATGGCCTCCAGCGCCAGCTGCCCCACGCTACCTTCCCCTTCCTTATTGCCAACTACGATTTCTCGAAAACCCCGCTGGCGGGCCGCTTCGCGCCCTACAAGGTGTTCGACAAGCAGGGCATCCGCGTGGGCGTATTCGGCATTGGCATCGAGCTGAGCGGCTTGGTCGCCGACAAAAACTTCGGCCAAACCGTTTACCTCGACCCCGTGGCCAAAGCCAAGGAAATGGTGGCCCAGCTGCGCGGTCCCGAGAAATGCGACCTGGTTATCTGCCTTTCGCACCTCGGCTACAAGTACACCGAGGCCAAACTCGACGACCGCAAGCTGGCCGCGCAGGTTTCCGGCATCGACCTCATACTGGGCGGGCACACCCACACGTTCATGGATGCCCCCGAGCCCATCGCCAGTCCCGACGGCCACTCCACACTCATTAATCAGGTGGGCTGGTCGGGCATCAATTTGGGCCGGTTGGATTATGAATTTTCAACAAAAAATAAGCGTGCTGGGTTAGCAAGCGCCGCTGTGCTGCCAGTTCAGGCGGCCTGCTAAAAGCACGACATAAACAAGCCCATTTCGGCTTTTTTAACTGCGAAGTTTTCCACAATTTTGTCCCCCTCTAAAAAATAACGCCTCCCACGGGCGCTTGATTTCGGTCTTCTTTTTGCTCCCGGTTTGTGGCCGGTTTCCTTTCAAACGTTCAAATGCTCAAGGATTTTCGCACGGTTTGGGCTGGCTGCTTGCGCAGCATCTCGGCGGAAATCGGGGAGCAGAGCTTTAGAACTTGGTTCCAGCCCATTGTGCCGGTCGAGCTGAAGGGCAACGTGCTCACCATTCAGGTGCCGAGTGCCTATTTCTACGACTGGCTGGAGGAGCACTACGTGGACGAGCTGCGCCGCGCCCTCTACCAGCAGCTAGGCTCCGAAGGCCGCCTCGAATACAGCGTGGTGGTGGACCAGGGCAACGACCAGACGCCGCCTCGTGCCCTGCACCTGCCGCCCACCCGCAAGCAGGCCGCCCCCGACCCGCGCGACGCGCCCCAGCCCATGCCCGGCACGTCCGTTGGCAACCACTTGGCCGCCAATCCGCTGGCCGGCAGTGCCCGCGCCGCCTCGGCCCGCTACGTCAACTCGGGAGCCGTGCGCACCACACCGCGCGGCAGCAATTTCGCCAATGCTGCCGGGGCTGACACGCTGGCCCCGCCCCGCAACCCCTTCGACCAGGCCCGGCCGATGGACGGCAACCTGGTGCCGTCGCAGCTCAACGGCTCGTACACGTTCGACAACTACATCGAGGGCGACTGCAACCGCCTGGCCCGCTCGGCCGGCCTCGCCGTGGCCAACAAGCCCGGCACCACCAGCTTCAACCCGCTGATGGTGTACGGCGGCGTGGGCCTGGGCAAAACCCACCTTGTGCAGGCCATTGGCAACCACATCAAGGCCACCGCGCCCGAGCGGTTCGTGCTGTATGTGTCGGCCGAGAAGTTCACCAACCAGTTCATCGACAGCGTGCAGCGCGCGCAGGTGCAGGACTTTGCGAACTTCTACCTGCAGGTCGATGCGCTGATTCTGGACGACGTGCAGTTTCTGGCTAATAAGGGCAAGACGCAGGAGATGTTCTTCCACATCTTCAACCACTTGCACCAGTCGGGCAAGCAGATTGTGATGACCTCTGACCGGCCGCCCAAGGACCTGCTGGGCCTGGAGGACCGGTTGCTGAACCGCTTCAAGTGGGGCCTGACGGCCGACGTGCAGAGCCCGGATTTCGAGACGCGCGTGGCCATCATCCGCAACAAGATGGAGCAGGACGGCATTGATATTCCGCCGGACCATGTGGTTGATTATCTGGCTAATTCGGTGCACACCAACGTGCGCGAGCTGGAAGGCGTTATCGCCTCGCTGGTGGCGCAGAGCAGCCTGAGCCGCCGCGACATCGACCTGGAAATGGTTAAGCAGGCCCTGCGCCACATCATCGAGGAAGTGGAGGCCGAGGTCAACCTCGACTTCATCCAGAAGACCGTAGCCGCGTATTTCAGCATTTCAGTCGATTTGCTGAAGGATAAAACCCGCAAAAAAGAAGTGGTAACGGCCCGGCAGGTCGCCATGTACTTTGCCAAGCACCACACAGCCCATACGCTGAAAACCATTGGTTTCCATTTTGGTGGCCGCGACCATACCACGGTGATGCATTCGGTACAAACCGTGTCAGACCTGGTGGATTCGGACAAGAAATTCCGCGACCAGGTGGAGGAGCTGCGGAAGAAATTTGCCAAGAAATAGGGCTTGCGACTCTGAATAGCGCAAAAAAAGAGGCTCCAGACACTGCGTCTGGAGCCTCTTTTCGTTCAGAGAAATAGGTTAAGCGGCCGCCGTCGGACTCACTTCCTGCAAAGGCAGGCTGTGCTTGGCGGCGAACTCACGGACCTGCTCACGGAAACTCAACTTGCGGCGTTTGCCTTTCACTTCGCGCAGGTTGAGGGCGTAGATTTCGCCGTCTTTCTGGCGCACGCGCAATGCGGCGGGCTTCAGCTCCAGCGCAGCAATGTTTTCGGCGGCGAATACCTGTTTGGGGCGAAACAGGCCGTTTTTGTGTACGATGTAGCCGGGGGTGAATTCGAGGTAGCTCTGGGTGCCAAAAATAGGGGCATTATTCACCAGCACGTAGCCCAGATACACGAACGTGAACACCAGAAATACCCAGTGCAGGAAGTGGTAGTCCGTCGCACCGGTATTGCTCAGAATGCCAAACAGCACGTAGGCCAGCCAAAACAGGCCGATGGCGAGCTGGCCCCAGAACGGGACGCGGGAATTGTTGGCGGGGCGGAGGCGGATGCGGGTGGTACCAGTGGGCATAGGGACAAATTTAGTTGCTAGTTGTTAGTTGTCGGTTGCCAGTGACCGAAAAGAACGGAGAGTCAGCAAAAGCACGAACGTGATGCAGAGCGCAGCGAAGCATCTTTACCGCAGTCAGTAAAATTGGTTACTGACTGCGGTAAAGATGCTTCGCTGCGCTCTGCATCACGCAATACTGCCTGTTCAGGCCAAGAAATCTAGCCCACAAATTTCGCTTCCAGCGTCATTTTGGGCACGGCGCTCAGCACTTTTGATACCGGGCAGTTTTCCTTGGCATCTTCGGCGTGCTTCTGAAAGTCGTCGGCATTGATGTTGCCGCCGGTGACGTGGCCCTCGGTGCGGAGGTGGATGTGCTCGATGATGGGGTGGCCGTTGTTGGGGTTCATCGTCACGGTGCTGGTGGTGGTGATGCTTTCTACCGTGTGGCCGTGTTTGGTGAGCACACTGGTCAGGTACATGGTGTAGCAGCCGGCGTGGGCCGCGCCGATGAGCTCTTCGGGGTTGGTGCCGGGCTTGCCTTCGAAGCGGCTGCCTACCGAGTAGGGCGCGTTGAGAAGGCCGCTGTCGGTGCTGAGGGTGCCGCTGCCTTTGATGTCGCCGTTCCAGACGGCTTTGCCTGCATGGTCTGCCATGATGAGGTGGATTGATGGGTTGGTGAATTGGTGGATGAGCCTTGACCGTCGGAACGGCCGGTCCCAAAGCTTAACGCTGGCAAGCTACGCAGGTTGCCCCGGCCGCGCCGGCCGACCTCGGCCAACGTACCTTCGCAGCCCTTCCAACGGCCTTTTACTTTCGGAATAAATGGGATTGAAAGCCACCCTGAGCCAACCCCTGGCCCGCTACATTGCCCGCCGCTACGCCCGCTGGCAGCACCGCCCCGAAACCACTCAGCGGGAACTGCTGACGAAACTCACGACCACGGCGGCCGGCACCGCCTTCGGCCGGGCGCACGAGCTGGGCGGCGTCCGCACGCCCGCCGACCTAGCCCGGCAGGTGCCCGTGCGCGACTATGAGGCGCTAAAGCCGTACTTCGACCGCACCCAGGCCGGCGAGGCCGACGTGCTCTGGCCCGGCCGGCCGCTGTATCTGGCCAAAACCAGCGGCACCACCTCCGGTACCAAGTACATCCCCATTACGAAGGATAGCATTCCCAACCACATCGACGGGGCGCGGGATGCGCTGCTGTACTACATCTACCGCACCGGCCGCAGCCGGTTTCTCGATGGCAAGTTGATATTCCTGTCCGGCTCGCCGGAGCTGGAAATGCACCATGGCATCCGCACCGGCCGGCTCTCGGGCATTGCCAACCACCACGTGCCCGCCTACCTGCGTCGCAATCAGTTGCCCAGCTACGCCACCAACATCATCGAAGACTGGGAAACCAAGCTGGAGCGCATCGTGGACGAGACGCTGGGCGAGAAAATGACGCTCATTTCCGGCATTCCGCCTTGGGTGCAGATGTATTTCGACCGCCTCACGGCCCGCACCGGCCGGCCCATCAAGGACATTTTCCCCGATTTCAACCTGTTCGTCTACGGCGGGGTCAACTTCGAGCCCTACCGCGCCAAGCTCTTCGAAAGCATTGGCCGGCCGGTGGACAGCATCGAATTATTCCCGGCTTCCGAAGGCTTCCTGGCCTTCCAGGACGAGCCCGGCAACCCGGGGTTGCTACTGTTGCTGAACAGCGGCATCTTCTACGAATTCATTCCCGCCGAGCGTTTTTTCGAGCCCGACGCCCCCCGCCTCACCATTGCCGATGTGGAACTGGACCGCAACTACGCCGTCGTCCTCACCTCCAACGCCGGCCTGTGGGGCTACAGTATCGGTGACACGGTGCGCTTCGTGAGCCTGCGGCCGCACCGCGTGGTGGTCACGGGCCGCATCAAGCACTTCCTGTCGGCCTTCGGCGAGCACGTGATAGGGGAGGAGGTGGAGCAGGCCCTGCGCGAAGTCATGGCCCGGACGCCCGAGGTCGAAGTCACCGAATTTACCGTGGCCCCGCTCGTGAGCGACGACCCCGCCACGCCCTCGCGCCACGAGTGGCTGGTGGAGTTTGCCCGCGCCCCGCACGACCCCGCCGCCTTCGCCGCCGCCCTCGATACCGCCCTGCGCCGCCGCAATACCTACTACGACGACCTGCGCCGGGGCAACATCCTCGTGCCGCTACAGCTCACGCCGCTGCCCGCCGGGGCCTTCCAGCGCTACATGAAAAGCCTGGGCCGGCTGGGCGGGCAGAACAAGGTGCCACGCCTGGGGAACGATAGGAAGGTGGCTGAGGGATTGTTGAACGTAAGATAATTACCCGTCATGCGCCTCGCCTTCGACCTCGACAATACCCTCATCCGCTGCGGCCACGATTTTCCGCTCGAAAAGCCTCAACGCCGCCTGCTGGCCCGGGTGCTGGGCAATGAGGGCTTGCGCCACGGCATCAAAGAACTCGCCGACCATTGCCGCCAATGCGGCTGGGAAATATGGGTATACACTACATCTTACCGCAGCGCTTGGCGTATTCGCCGCCTCTTCTGGATGCACGGCATCCGGCTCGATGGCGTGGTGAACCAGCAGCGGCACGACCGCGAAGCCCGCGCCCGCTGCACCAAGCACCCGCCCAGCTTCGGCATCGACCTGCTGCTTGACGACTCCGAAGGCGTGCGGCTGGAAGGGGAGCGGCACGGCTTTCGGGTGCTGGTAGTAGCGCCGGATGATGGACAGTGGACCGAGAAGGTGCGGGCCGCGCTGGATTCGTTTTAACTTAGCCCCATGCGCAAGTTTCTCAGCCTCTTCAGCTGCTGGCTGCTGCTCTCCGGCAGCATCAGCCAAGCGCCGCCTGCTGCTTTTCCTGATGTGCCAACCATTACCGAAACCTCGGTGGGCAAAGCCCGGATTGGAATGCCGGTCACGGAATTGCGGAAGCTGTATAGCGGCTACACATTCACGCCCGCCTATTTCGGCTCGTATGGCTACGATGAGTTTCCTGATAAGCCAGATGCAATAATTGTGAGTAAAGGCAAGTCAAAGCTCTTCCTCTACTATACCAGCTACGATACATTCCCGAACCGCATGGTTTACAGAAAAGACGTTGCAGTGCTTATTGCGCTCCATCCGGCTTACGTTATGAAGAATGGCATCCATGTAGGGAGCACCTCCGAAGCACTGCTAAAGGCAGTTCCAACCATCCGGACCGCTCCCGATGCTATGTCTTCCGATAATATTCAAATAGCCACCAAAAAGGGTGCTGCCATCGAATATGGGTTTCTCAACCAACCAGATTTAGGCCCACAACGCCCCAATCATTATGGAGAAGACGTGCCGATTACAATCAAAACCGGCAAGATTTCCTGGATTGTAATCCACGCCAAATGACCAAACCCGCCCTCCACGCCGCCTGCCACGCCTTCATCGAGCAGCGCATCAGCGCCGCCCGCACCGCCATGCAGGCCGCCCAGGAATCCTCCTCCTCCGAAACCAAGAGCAGCGCCGGCGATAAGTATGAAACCGGCCGCGAAATGGCCAACGCCGAGCGCGACCGCAACGCCGCCCACATGCAGCAGGCCCAGCAGCTGCAAGCCGAGCTCGCCCGCATCAGCCCCGATGCCCCCTGCGACACCGTGCGCCCTGGGGCCTTGGTAAGCACCAGCTTGGGCCGGTTCTACATTAGCATCAGTGCTGGCAAGCTGGAGGGGACGGATGTATTCGCAGTATCGGTGGCCGCGCCCATGGCCGTGGCCCTCAAGGGTCTGCGAGCTGGGGAGGAGGCCGTTTTCAACGGCAAAACGGTTCGGATTGAAGCGGTAGAGTAGGGGAAATACTACTTCCAGGCCCCGCCGCCGTCGGCGGGTTTGTCGCCGCTTTCGGGCTTGATGAGCTTGAACTCCACGCGGCGGTTCACCTTGGCGTCGGCCTCGGTCACCTCGTCCTTGAGCGGGTGGCTGGAACCGTAGCCGAAACTTTCGATGCGGTTGGGGGCCAGCTTGCCCTTGCGTTCGATGTACTTGCGGATTTCCTCGGCCCGGTCCTGCGAGAGCTTCTCGTTCACGTCGGGGTCGCCGCTGGTGTCGGTGTGGCCCGAAATGCTGAGCCGGAACGTGGGATGGTCTACCAGAAACAGCGCAATGCGGTCCAGCGTGGTGTGCATGCTGGGCAGCACGTTGGCCTTGCCCGCCTCAAACTCCAGGTTCTTGAAAATGAGCGGCAGCTTGTAGTCGATGCTGTTGGTGAGCAGCGTCATCACCGTGTCGCCTTTCAGCGCAAACTGCTTTTCCACCGAGAAAAAGTCGTTGCTCTGAATCAGCATCGCGTAGTGCGAGCCCTCAATCAGCTCAAAGTCAAACGTGCCATCGGGCCGGATAAACTTGCTGGCCACCTCCACGCCATTATCGGTATCAATAATGCTCACGATGCCCTTCAGCGGCTTGCTGTTCACCGAATCCAGCAGCGTGCCTTCCACCCGGGTGGTGGCCAGCGGCTGCGCCTCCATCGGCAGCGGGAAAGAGTAGAGGTCCAGATTATTAATTTCCGTGGCCTCCGAGCGGGCGTAGTACAGGTTCTTGCTCTCCCTATCGATTGTGAAATAATACTCCGAGCCCTTGCCGTTCACCAGCGGGCCAATGTTTTTGGGCTCCTGCCAGCGCCCGCCCACGCGGTAGGTTTTGTAGATGTCGAAGTCGCCAAAATTCAGCAATTGCCCCCGCGAGCTGAAATACAGCACGTGGTAGAGCGGGTGGTAAAACGGGCTCACCTCGTTTTCCCGCGTGTTCACCACCGGCCCCACGTTCTCGGCCGGGCTCCACTGCCCGTTTTTCAGCTTGCGGGTATAATAAATGTCTGACAATCCAAACCCACCCAGCCGGTCCGACGCAAAGTACAGCGTGTCCTCGCCTTGCGACAGCGTAGGCTGCGAGTCCCAGCCCAGCGAGTTCACCATTGGCCCCAGGCTTTTGGGGGCGCTCCATTTGCCGTCCTTTCCCCGCGTGGCGGTGTAGAGGTCGCAGTTGCCGTGGCAGGTGGCGCACTCGCACCGGGCAAAGTAAATGGTCTTTCCATCCTTGCTCAGGCAGGCCGAGCCCTCGTTGTTGGGCGAGTTGATGGGCTTGGGCAGCGGCTCGGCATCACTCCAACTCACCCCCTCGCGGCGCGAGAGGTACAGGTCCTCGTCCACCACGCCGGTCAGCCCGCGCCGCTTGCGCTTGCTGCTGAAAATCAGGAGCGAGTCGTTGCCCGCCAGCGCCGGGCCATAGTCTGCCGCCTTGCTGTTGATGGCGTCGCCCATGGTCGTGTACACGCCTTTGGGCGGGTGGAAGGTGTTGAGGTTCTTGCGGTACTCCACCAGGTCGTAGTACGTTTTCAGGGGTACGTACAGGTCGGTGTTCTTCTGTTCCAGCGAGTCGTAGTAGAGCTGTACGCGCTTGGTATCGGCGCGGCTGTGCTTCAGGGCCAAGCGGTAATAGGCCTTGGCCTTCACGGTCTGGCTGTCGCGCTCCAGCAGCTGGCCCAGTCGCCAGAGCATGTTGGTGTTCTTCTCAAAATTGACCGGCCCGAACTTGGCCACATAGTCCTCCAGCAGCAGGCGCGTCTGGTGGTACTGCCGCCGTTTTTCGGCCTTGGCAATGGCTTTCAGCGCCTTCTTGTCCTCGAAAAACGAGTATTTGTTAATGAAAATAAAGTCGGGCGTACCATCCGGCCGCAGGTGCAGCTTGCGGCTCACACGGCTGTTGAGGCCGCGCACGCGGTAGGTGCCAGGCGCGATGGACGGCTTGGGTGCCGTAGCGGCCGGCTTGGGGGCAGCTGCTTTTTTGGGCGCGGCCGATGCCCCGCCGCTGGTGGTATCGGCAGAAGGAGAGGCGGCGGCGGGAATACGTTTGGTGGGCCGGCGCTGGGCCTGCGCAGCGGGCGCAGCCAGCAGCCACGCTGCTGCGCTCAGCAGCAAAAGCAACCAGCTTCGACGTAATAAAGCCGACATGGGTAGAGTTTTGACCATAAAATATTGCGCAAGTTGCCAACAATTTAGGGAATTAGCCATATTTGGTGCCCGCCGCCGTTGCTGGTGCGCCGCTTTGGCGGCTTCGGCCCGCTGGCACGGCCCTTGAAGCCCAAACGCGCCGGGAACCCGTACCTTGTATCTTCCCTATCAAAAGGCCCCAAACTGCCATTCTGGCACCTGCGGCCGTTGCTTCTGCTTTATCTCCTTTCATGCATCTGGCCTCTCTTTATCCTTTCGCTGCGGCTCCGGTTCGCACGCTTAGCGACGCTAATTCCCAACCCGAAGCCATTGCCATTATGGCCGCCGACCCCGAACACCTGCTACAAGGCGACGACGCCCCGCCCACCTTGCCCATCCTGCCGGTGCGCAACACCGTGCTGTTTCCCGGCGTGGTGCTCCCCGTGACCGTGACGCGCAAAAAAAGCGTGAAGCTGGTGCGCAAAGCCTACGCCGACGATAAACTTCTCGGCGTGGTGGCCCAGCTCAACCCCGATGCCGACGAGCCCACCGCCGAGGAGCTGCATACCGTGGGCACTCTGGCCCGCATTCTGAAGCTGCTGGAACAGCCCGACGGCCAGATTACCATCATCCTGCAAGGGCAGGTGCGCTTCACGGTAGAAGAGCAGCTGAGCTTCACGCCGCTCGTGGCCCGCGTCAGCTACTTCCCCGAAGTGGCGCTGAACCCCGAAATCCCCGGCGAATTTGGCCTGCTCCAGGCTATGCGCGAGGCCGCGACCAAGGTGCTGGAGCTCACGCCCGAGATTCCGATGGAAGCCCGGGCCATGCTCGACGGCATTCAGTCGCCGGCTTTCCTCACGCACTTCCTGTCGAGCAACGTGCAGCTCGACCTGCCCGCCAAGCAGCGCCTGCTGGAGCTGGCCGACCCTGAGGAGCAGGCCCGCCTGCTCCTCGAAGCCCTACTCAGCCAGGCCGAACTGCTCGAAATCAAGCAGGATATCCGTTCCAAAACGCACACTGGCATTGATGCCCAGCAGCGCGAGTACTTCCTGCGCCAGCAGCTCAAAACCCTGCAGGATGAGCTGGGCCAGGACGGCTCCGAAGAAGACGTACACCGCCTCAAGGCCCGCGCCGAAACCAAGAAATGGCCCGAAGCTGTGGCGCTTCACTTCCGCAAGGAGATGGAGAAGCTGACCCGCACCAACCCCATGGCTCCCGATTACTCGGTGAACATGAACTATGTGGAGTTTCTGCTCGACCTGCCGTGGGGCGAGTACACCAAGGACAAATTCAACCTCAAGCAAACCAAGAAAATCCTCGATGCCGACCACTTCGGCCTCGAAAAGGTGAAGGAGCGCATCCTCGAATACTTGGCCGTGCTCAAGCTGAAGCAGGATTTGAAAGCGCCGATTCTGTGCCTCTACGGGCCTCCCGGCGTGGGTAAAACCAGCTTGGGCCGCAGCATTGCCACGGCCCTGGGCCGCAAATACGTGCGCATGAGCCTCGGCGGCGTGCGCGACGAAGCCGAAATCCGCGGCCACCGCAAAACCTACGTGGGCGCCATGCCCGGCCGCATCATCGCCCAGATTAAGAAGGCCGGGGCCTCGAACCCGGTTATTATTCTCGATGAGATTGACAAAGTGAGCAGCGACTTCCGCGGAGACCCCAGCTCGGCCCTGCTCGAAGTGCTGGACCCTGAGCAAAACGCTACCTTCACCGACAATTATCTGGAAGTGGAGTATGACCTGAGCAAGGTCCTGTTCATCGCCACCGCCAACTCGCTCGATACCATCCAGCCGGCCCTGCGCGACCGCATGGAAATCATCGACCTGACCGGCTACACGCAGGAGGAGAAGGTGCAGATTGCCCGCAAGCACCTCTGGCCCAAGCAGCTCAAAGAGCACGGCCTGGGTGAGGCCGAAGTGAAAATCACCGACGCCGCCCTGCACCGCGTGGCCGACGACTACACCCGGGAATCGGGGGTGCGCGGCCTGGAGCGCAAGCTGGCCGCCGTGACGCGCAACCTGGCCCGCCGCAAGGCCGGCAAGGAGCCCCTGCCCGCCACCATGGAGCCCGCCGAAATCCGCAAAATCCTCGGCGCGGCCATTTTCGACCGCGACCAGTACCAGGACAACGAAACTGCCGGCGTGGTAACCGGCCTGGCCTGGACCAGCGTTGGCGGCGACATCCTGTTCGTGGAAAGCCTGCTGAGCCGGGGGCGCGGTAAGCTCACGCTGAGCGGCCAGTTGGGCGATGTGATGAAGGAATCGGCCATTACAGCCCTCAGCTACCTGCGTTCGCGGGCCGATGAGATTGGCATCGACTACCGTTTGTTTGAGCAGTACGACCTGCACATTCACTTCCCCGAAGGCGCGGTGCCGAAGGACGGCCCCAGCGCAGGCATTGCCATTTTCACCAGCATGGCCTCGGCATTCACCCAGCGCCGGGTGCGCGCGCACCTGGCCATGACCGGCGAAATAACCCTGCGCGGCAAGGTGCTGCCTGTGGGCGGCATTAAGGAAAAGCTGCTGGCCGCCCGCCGCGCCGGCATGAAGGACATTATCCTCTGCCCCAAAAACCGCAAGGACATCGAGGAAATTCAGGAGGACTACCTCAAAGGCCTCACTATCCACTACGCCGACCGCGTGGACGACGTGCTGCGCGTGGCCCTGCTCGATGAGCTGGTGCCGCACCCCCAGAAGCTGCCCGTGCGCGACGAGCCCGTGCCCGCCCCCGGCCCCAGCGTGGAGGTGCAGTAATAGGGCTAAATAAATTTCTCCGAACGTCATGCTGAGCGGAGCCGAAGCATCTCTACCGCCAAAGTAATTATTTACTCTCGCGGTAGAGATGCTTCGGCTCCGCTCAGCATGACGTTTTGGTGTCCTAAAAAGTAGCCCGAAAGTAATTTCCAGGCCAGCCGTTGCGTTATCGCCCCAGGGAGGCTTTCCTTCCTCCGTACCTTAGCTATATGAAGCAGCTTTCCGCGCGCCGGGCTACCGGTTTTTTACTTCTGATTGGGTTGATGGGGCTGCGGCCAGCGGCGGCGCAGCAGTTGGGCGGCCGCACGGTATTTCCGTTTCTGGACCTGCCGCCCAGCGCCCATTTGGCGGCCTTGGGAGGGATGAGCGTCTCGGCCCGCACCGACGACCCCACCATGCTCTACGGCAACCCGGCCCTGCTCAACGCCGACATGGACGGCCGCCTGGCCCTGAGCTACGTGGCCTACCTGGCCGATATCAAGCAGAGCACCGCCGCCTACGTCTTCAATACCGAGAAAGCCGGTCGCTTCGGCGTGGGTGTCACCTACCTCAACTACGGCAGCTTCGAGAGCTATGACCCGGCCGGCAACAGCCTGGGTACATTTAGCGTGAATGAGTACACGGTGGGCGTGACGGATTCTTATACCAAGGGCAAATTCACGTTTGGGGCTACCACCAAGCTGGCCGTGTCCAGCATTGCGGGCAGCCGCTCGCTGGCCGGTGTGGCCGATGCCGGCGTGGTGTACAAGCACCCCACGGCCGATTTCACGGCGGGCCTGGCCGTGAAAAATGCCGGCTATCAGTTCTCGCCCTACCCCGGCACCGAGCGCGGCCCGCTGCCGCTCGACGTACAAATCGGGGCCACCGTGAAGCCCGAGCACATGCCGCTGCGCTTCTCGCTCACGGCCCACCACCTGCAGCAGTGGGACATTCAGTACCTTGACCCCAACGCCCGTGGCCAGCTTGATGCTAGCGGCAACGAGAAAAAGGCGACCAAAAGCTTCGGCGACAACCTGGCTCGTCACTTCACCGCCAGCGCCGCCCTCATCCTCGGCAAGGGCTTCCAGCTCCGGGCTGCTTACAACCACCTGCAGCGCCGCGAGTTGCGCCTTGAGAACACCAGCGGCAGCGCCGGCTTATCGTTTGGCGTGATGCTGAAGATTAGCACCTTCCAGATTGACTACACCCACGCTACCTTGCAGGCGGCTGGCTCCAGCGAGTATTTCACTATTTCGCGCAATTTGAATTCCCTGTTTAAAAAGAAGGAGTAAACAGTCTAATTGAAACGAACAACGCCTGTCATCCCGAGCGAAGCGAAGGGCCCTCTCACATTTGCACCATCAAACCGGCGCAAACGTGAGAGGGCCCTTCGCTTCGCTCGGGATGACAGTTCTTTTATCCTCTCCCTCCCTGCCTCCGTACACTGCCCATGCTCAACCAAGATTTCCTGACCCCGGCCCAGATTGTGGCCGAACTCGATAAGTACATCATCGGCCAGCACGAGGCCAAGCGTCACGTGGCCATTGCCCTGCGCAACCGCTGGCGCCGCCTACACGCTCCGGCCGATATGCAGGCCGAAATAGTGCCCAACAACATCCTCATGATTGGGGCCACCGGCGTGGGCAAAACCGAAATTGCCCGCCGCCTGGCCCACCTCGCCGACGCGCCCTTTGTGAAAGTGGAGGCCAGCAAGTTCACCGAAGTAGGCTACGTGGGCCGCGACGTGGAAAGCATGGTACGCGACCTCGCCGAGCAATCCTTCAACCGCGTGAAGGCCCGCCGCCAGGAAGCCGTAAAAGCGCAGGCCGCTGATGCCGTGGAAGAACTTATTCTCGATGCCCTGATTCCGGCCATCTCCCAGCCTGCGGGCACCAAAACCGGGCTCGGTTTCGGCAGTGGGGGAGGCGACGAAATGCCCCATTCCGATGCCGAACTCAACGAGCGCACCCGCGAGCGGTTCCGCCAGAAAATCAAAAACGGTGAGCTCGAAGACCGCAAAATTGAAATCCAGGTAGCGCAGGCCGGCCCCAGCATCGGCGTGATGGGCGCGCCTCCCGGCATGGATGAAGGCACCCTCTCAGGCCTGCAGGACATGCTGGGCAACATGATGCCCAAGAAAACCCGCAAGCGCAAGGTGACCGTGGCCGAAGCCCGCAAGCTCCTACTCGACGAGGAAGCCGCCAAGCTCATCGACCTGGACGAAGTGAAGGACGAAGCCGTGCGCCAGTGCGAAAACGCCGGCATCATCTTTATCGATGAGATTGACAAGGTGGCCAGCAGCGGCGGCAAAAGCGGCGGCGGTGGTCCCGACGTGAGCCGCCAGGGTGTGCAGCGCGACCTGCTGCCCATCGTGGAAGGCTCAGCCGTGAACACCAAGTACGGCATTGTCAACACCGACCACATCTTGTTTATCGCTGCCGGCGCCTTCCACGTCTCCAAGCCCTCAGACCTCATTCCCGAGCTACAGGGCCGCTTCCCCATCCGCGTCGAGCTGCAAAGCCTCTCCAAGCAAGATTTCGTCCGCATTCTCAAAGACCCCAAAAATGCGCTCACCAAGCAGTACGAGGCCTTGCTGAAAGCCGAAGAAGTGGAGCTGACCTTCGAAGATGCTGCCCTGGAGCGGGTGGCCGAAATTGCCTTCGAGGTGAACGCCGAGGTGGAGAATATTGGGGCGCGCCGCTTGCACACCGTCATGAGCCGTCTGCTCAACGACATTCTCTACGACGTGCCGGATAAGATTGGGGCCAATGCCCGCATCCTCATCACCGCCGGTCTGGTTGATGAGCGGCTGAGCAATATGGTGAAAAACCGCGACCTGAGCCAGTACATTTTGTAGCCTCACTTGTTTAGATAAATAAAAAATCCCGGCCAATTGGCCGGGATTTTTTGTGTGTAGCAAGCGAAGGCAGTGGGTTAGTATCCAGGATTCTGCTGAGCGGCCAGCGTGGGATTGCTGCCAACCTCCAGGGCCGGGATAGGCCACAGGAACTGCGTAGCCGTGGCCGGCGTAGCCGAAACCAGCTGGCCGGTGAGCAAGCCGGTGTTGCCGCAGGCATAGCGTGCCAGCGACACTTGGCTGCTGCCCAGGTTGCCATAGAACTTGGCCGGGATGCCGCCCCCTGGAATGGGAGCAAAAGCAGGCTCCGACGAAAGGCGTGAAATGTCGCCCCAGCGTTTGCCTTCGCCCACAAACTCGATGCGGCGCTCGTTCAGAATGGCCTGAACCAAGGCGTTGCCGGTAAGCGAGCCGGCGGCAAACTGGTCAGCAGCGGTGGTTACCGAGCGGTTGCGTACGGCATTCAGCATGCTGAGGGCCAGGGTGCTGTTGCCGGTGCGGGCCAGGGCTTCGGCTTGGTTCAGTATCACCTCGGCGTACCGGATAATGGGGGCAAAATCAGAGTTGTTAGCCGGGTCGGTGTACTTTCTGATAACGTAGCACGCCGGAGCGGCCGGGTTAGCCACCATCATCGCGGTGCGGCGCAGGTCCGCACAGGTGAAGAAGGGCGCATTGTAGAGAATGGGGCTTACCCCGAGC
Organism: Hymenobacter ruber; assembly: GCF_054783255.1. Taxonomy (NCBI): domain Bacteria; kingdom Pseudomonadati; phylum Bacteroidota; class Cytophagia; order Cytophagales; family Hymenobacteraceae; genus Hymenobacter; species Hymenobacter ruber. The sequence goes on along the minus strand of NZ_BAAGQX010000002.1, from coordinate 300,655 downwards.
AAAGAGCGACCGTTGATGGTAGTGGTGGCAAACACGCTCGACAGGCCGCCGTTTACACCCGTGTTGTCAGCAGTGCTGTTTTCAATTGAAAAGATGCTCTCTGCCGTGGCAACTGGTCCGCCGGGGAAAGCCGCGCGCTGCGTGGCCATCAGTTGGTACTGTGCCGTTGAGCCGCCAAATGGAGCCGGGCTGGTGAAGGTAGTGGTGCCCGTGATGAGCTTGTTGCCTTCCTTAATCAGCTCGGTCCAGTTGGCCTGATGCAGCCGGATGATTTGCTTCATCGCAATGGCCGCGCCTTTGGTGGCCCGCGTTACCGAAGGAGCCGGTGGAGCGGGCGTAATGGCTAGGGTACGGGTTACCGGCAGGTTGGCTTCGGCGTAGTCAAGGTCGGCCAGGATTTTGGTGTAATCATCGGCCACGGTGCCGCGGCCTTGCGTTTTAGACAGCTCCAGACCGGCGATGGTATTCACCGGCGTATCGCGGTAAGGCACGCCAGGGCTGGTGCCGCCATTTTCGGCAAAGGGCCGCGAATAGTTCAGCACCAGTTCGTGGTGGGCCAGCGCCCGCAGAAAACGCAACTCGCCTTCGTAAACAGCGGCATCGGCAGCGGTGATAACCCCGGCCGCGGCCGCTTTCCGAACGCCTTCGATGGTAACGTTGGCCTGGTTTGCTAGGGCGTAGCAGTTCGACCACATATTGACGATGTTCGGGCTGGCCGTCGTCACGGTGTTCGAAAACACAATGCCGAAGAAGCCGAGCATATCGGTCACGTCTTCGCCCCGGGCATCGCCCAGGTCAATGGAAGCAGCGCCAAAAGGATAGCCGCGAACCCCTAGGGCTGTGCCGTTCAAAGGGTCGTAAAAACCCGATTGAGCCGAGTTATAAACACCGGCTACGGCCAGCGCAATGCGCGCCGGGTCGTTGTAAACGGCTGACTCCGAAAGCACGTCTTTCGGTTGCAGGTCCGTCACCTGGCAAGCTCCCAGGCCTAGAGTAGCGGTAAATGCCGCTGCCAGGACCCGTTGGCGGCTGCCGGCAATTATGCTGAATATGTTCTTCATGAAAATAGCAAGATTTAGAAATTAGAAGGCTACGTTGACGCCGCCGGTGAACACCCGCTGCTGCGGGTTGCTGTTGTAGTCAACTCCCGTCGTGTTGTTCGAGGTGGGGGAGTTGTTTACTTCGGGGTCAACACCCTTGTATTTGGTTACGGTGAACACGTTCTGGGCCTGTACGAATACCCGTACCCGGCTCAGCGTAGTGGGGCCGAGGATGCGTGCGGGCAGATTGTAGCCGAGGGTGATGTTCTGCATGCGCAGGAAATTGCCGCTTTCCACAAACCGCGACGAGCCACTACCGTCCTGGTTCACAAAGCCGCTGTTGCCCGATGCGATGCGGGGCACATCGGTCTGGTCGCCGGGGTTCTGCCAGCGGGTCAGGATTTCGGTGCTGTTGTTGAGGAAGTCGGTGCGCAGCATTTGCTGGCGCGTGATGTTCATCAGCTTGTTGCCGAGGCTATAGCGGAAAAACACATCCAGGTCGAAGCCTTTGTAGGTGAAATTGTTGCCGAGGCCACCGAAGATGCTCGGGTTGGTCTGGCCCAATACGATTTTATCGGCAGCCGTCAGCGAGCTCAGGTTAGCGCCCGTGCCGCTGTTGACGAAGGCCGCGCCGGGGTTGGCGGGGTCGTAGACGTAGTAGCGGCTGGCCGTGGTGCCGGATGGCGCGGTGCTGCCCTGTACCAGCACGCCATCAAGACGACGGTAGATGGGGCTGCCGTTGGCCTGGTTTACCCCGCGGTAGTCGTAGCCGTAAAGCGAACCCACCGACTCGCCTACGCGCGTGATGTTGTAAGTGAAGAGCAGGTCTTCGTTGTTGCTAAGCGCGGTAACGCGGTTCTTGTTCGTCGAGAAGTTGAAGCTGGACGACCAGGTGAAGTTCTCGTTGCGAACGTTTTGCGTACCAATCGTTAACTCGAAGCCCTGGTTGTACATGGCGCCCACGTTGGCGTTGTACGACGAGTTGTTGGGGATGCCGACCGAGAGGGGCGTGCGCACTGCCAGAATCAGGCCATCCACGTCGTTGCGGTAGTAGTCGGCTGATACGTTGAGGCGGCCTTTGAAGAAGCCCAGGTCAATGCCGTAATCCTGTTTTTTCGAGGTTTCCCACTTCAGCTGGTCGTTGCCGAACTGACCGTAGCTGATGCCCGGCTGCGAAGCGTATTGCGCGGGCTGATAGTAGCCCACGTAGGGGAAGTAGCCAATGTTGGTGTTGCCAACTGAAGCATACGAACCGCGGATTTTGAAGTCATTCCAGACGTTAACCAGTGACGAATTCTTGAAGAAACCTTCTTCCGATACGCGCCAGCCCAGCGACCCACCGGGATAGGCATGGCGGCGGGTGGCCACCGGCAGCGACGAGAGTTCATCCGAACGCAGCGTGAAGCTAACCAGGTAACGGTCTTTGAACGAGTAGTTCAAGCGGCCGAAGTACGATTGCAGGCCGTTTTCCAGGAAGTCACCGAAAACAGTAGGGGTAGAAATCGTGGAGCTGATGATGCCATTCTGGCCCAGGGTGCGGTCAGAAAGGCCGGTACCCTGCGCCTGGTAGTAGGAGGTAGTGGTTTTCTGGTATTCGGCACCTACTACCACGTTGATTTTGTGGTTTTCGCCGATGACGTTGTTATAGGTAGCCGTGTTGATGAAGTTCCAGCGAATGCTGGGGCTGAACGACTGGAACACCGACCCATTCGGGCCTTTGCCGTCGCCTTGGCGAGGGTCCAGGTACTGGAAGTCATCTTGCAGCTGGGTGTCGGTACCCATTTGCGAGCGCAGGCGCAGGTGCTTCACCGGCTCTACTTCGAGGTAGCCGCTGCCCAGAATGCGGTAGCTCAAAGAACGATAAATGTTGTTTTCGAGCGGGAAAATGATGTTGGGATAAGCGAAGGAAATGCCTGCTTTGTTGCTGCCCTGGCCCAGGGCCCCGGCGGCATTGGAGTACGGCGTGCCATCGGGGTTGCGGGCAGGCACGTTGGGCAGCAGCACCAGCGCGTTGGCCACGTTGCCCGACAAGGTATTTACCGCCGTGTTCAGGCCCAGGGTTTGCGTGCGGCTCAGGCCGAGCGTCATGCCCACCTTCAGCCAGCTTTTCACTTCCGAATCAAGGTTGGAACGGAAGCTGAAACGCTGCAGCGAGTTGGCTTTAATAACGCCGGTCTGGTCGGTGAAGCCGCCCGAGAAGTAGTAGTTGGTTTTGTCGGTTGCACCCGACACGGATACCACATGGTTCTGCTGGAAGCCCGTGCGGAAGATTTCGTCCTGCCAGTTGGTGCTTACCGGGTTGCCGTTGCTGTCGTTGTAAGGAGCCGCGATGGTGCCCGGACCGCCTGCATTGCGCTCCTTTTCGTTGCTGATAGTGATAAAGTCAGCCGCGCCCAGCACTTCGTAGCGCTTCAGGGTTTTGGCTACGCCGAGGTAGGTGTCGTAGGTAACGTTGGCTTTGCCTTTGCGCCCACGCTTGGTGGTAATAAGGATAACGCCGTTGGCAGCCCGCGAGCCGTAAATAGCGGTTGCAGAGCCATCTTTCAGCACTTCGTACGACTCGATGTCGTTGGGGTTGATGTCCGCCAGCGCGCTCGAACCATTGGCGAATGCGCTGGTATTGCCCGTGAAAATGGGCTGTCCGTCTACCACTACCAGCGGGTAAGTGCCTGACGAGATGGAGTTGGTGCCCCGAATCTGGATGCGGGGCTGTTGTCCGAGCAGGCCGGTTGGCGTCTGCACGTTCACGCCTGCGGCCCGGCCCGCCAATTGCTGAGCGAAGCTAGGCGTGGCCAAATCTGCAATGGCTTCGCCCTGCACCGTCGCGATGGAGCCGGTCAGGTCGCGGCGCTCCTGGGTGCCGTAGCCGGTCACCACAATTTCGTTGAGCTGCTTGGTATCCGTTGCCAGCGCCAGCGATATCTGAGAGTTGCTGCCAATGGCACGCTCCTGCGATACCATGCCCACAGAGCTGAATACCAGAGTGCCACCATTTTCTGGTACCGACAGGCTATACGCCCCGTCAGCATTGGTGGAAACGCCGTTGGTGGTGCCTTTCAGAAGCACCGTAACACCCGGCAAGCCGTTACCTGATACCTGGTCTGTTACCTTCCCCGAAACGGTGCGCGTTTGCGCCATCGCTCCGTGAAGAAGGGTAAACATGAGCATCAGACTCATGAGTAAGATTTTTTTCATGGACTAAGGGTTAAAATTGAAAAAAGGTAAAAATTGGGGGAACTGTTGAGATTATCAAAAATAGGCCATTGTTCCCATACCATTAGCATATGACCAACAGCAGGCGATAAAAATTGCTGCATTCGCAAGCATATTGCTAAAGACTGCTGAATTTGCTAAATGTGTTGATTAATAATTACTTGTCTCTATATTGTCTATAATTGATTGTGTGGTGACAATAAGGTAGTAAACTGTATTTCACCGTTATCCAGGCATTTACACAGCAGCTTTTAATGAAAAAAGAGTGCCCGGAATCGGTTGATTCCGGGCACTCTTTTTTCATTAAAATTTCATTGCCGTTGTAAAGGGCATCATTCAATGCCTTTTACAATGGCAATGACCGTTGCGGTACTCATACGATTCATCGGGCAGTCACTGCGCGATGACCGGCCGATGGTTTCTACTTGAAGATGGCAATTGCAGCCAACGGAGCGTTAATCAGCGAACTGGCAAGTAGAGTATTGTCGGCCGAAACCGGGGTGAGGACGATGCGTCGCCCGTCTTTCAGCACGTACTCAAATGTGAATACAATGGCGTCGTTCCGGATAATCCGGTTGTTCAATGTGAGCACCGCAGGGTTTGCCAGAACGGCGAGGGTGCCGGGCACAGCACTAGGATACAGGTCTTTGAGAGCCTCCTGGCTGGTGAGGGTAACAGTCGCCGGAAAGCTGGTGATATCCCCAACTTTTACCCGCGGGCCGAACGCTCCGCCGCGCCGGAAGCTCTTATACACCTCAACGGTTTGCAGCTCGGCGTACCCTTGCGAAGGGTTCACGACAAACTGAAACTCGGGCCGGGTGTAGTAGGCTGGCCGCGTAGAAAGGCTATCAATTCGTATCTGTTCGGACAGTTGGCTTCTTCTGTAAGGGAAGAATGATTTGTCGGCGTTTACTTCCGGGATAATCAGCGGAACACTTTCGTTTTTAGGCTCGGGAAGCTTGCTGCTTTCGCGGCAAGACGACAGCCCAGCAACTGCCGAGAGCAACAGCAGGCAACTGGCAAAATAATTTTTCATGAATCAACAAAGATGAAGTCAGACGTTAAAAAGAGGAGAACACCTTCCTATTTGTCCCAGAAAATGGGCGCGGTCACGTCGCGCTGGGAGCGGGGTGAGTTGGGGTTCAGCGTCAGGTCGTTGGTAGGGTAGTACAGGCGCAAGGGGAACGGTCCGTTGGCCCGAGTAGCGCCGTCGTCAACCAACAGGCCGCTGTTGGGCGCGCTCAGCGATACTGCTTCCTGCGATACTCGAATGGTGGGATGGCCCGTGCGGCGGAAGTCGGTGTAAACATCTACTCCGTAGCCAAAACTTGCCACGTACTTCTCGTACATGATAACCTCGAGCTTGTCTTCGGCCGTGGCCGCGTTATCAAACCGCGCCAAAGCACTGTTTTTGTAGGTCGTGATGCTGGCGGCCGGAATAACAGGGCTACCATCAGCCGTAGCAATGACGTTCACTTTGTTGAATGAGGCCTGCAGGGCATCGCTGAATGCGGCACGCGCAGCGGCTACATCATTATATACGGTCAGGCGCAGCTCAGCTTCGGTGTATTTGAGGCTGTAGTACGTGAGCAGGCGCTGGGGCGCTTCCGCCTTGCCCGAAGTGGTGCCGGTTTTGCCACCCTTGCCATCGTCGTAGCGGCCGCCTACGGGGTACAGGCCCTGTACGGTTTGAACACTCGCCGTGCTGGCCACGCTGGCATACTGGCTCGATGTACCGGGGCGCACTGTTACGAAACGCGGGTCCAGGGGGCTGATGTAGTCCTGGTTAGTCGTCGAGGCACCAACGGCCAGCTGGTTGTAGAAGTAATATGGTTTGCGCGGGTCATTCAGCGTCAGCATGCCTTCGTAGAAATACCGACCGATGCGGTTTTCTGGGTTTGCATTGTAGTCGGTCACGTAGCCCGGGTTGCGGTTATCAGGGTTGGCCGTATTGAGGTAGCCAAGCTGAAAGTCGCCGACTTCCTCGGCCATGAGCGGTCCGGCGGTGCCATTCAGCAGGGGCTCAACCTGGTTCCGTACCGTAGCTGCGGCAGTGGTTTTGCGCAGCTGGTTGTACAGCTTCAGCTTGAGAGTGCGGCCAAAGCGCGCCCACTTGTCTAGGTCGCCTTTATAAATCAGGTCAACTTCGCCCAAAGTAGGTTTAGTTGGTACTGCACCGGTCTTGGCCAGGTTGGCAAGTCCTTCGTCAATCAGCGAAAACAGGCCCTGAATACTGGCGGTGCCGTTGTAAATGTCCTCGTCCTTATCAAAGCGCGGGGCAGGGTTTACTTCGCCCTTCAGGGCTTCCGAATAAGGGATGTCGCCCCACACGTCCACCATCTGGCTGAACACGTAGGCCTTCTGGAGCTGGGCAATGCCCACATAGTTCCAGCGCTGCTCGGTAGTGCCCTGCGTGATAATGCGCTCATTGTTGATGAGTACGCCGCGGTAGAGCACTGCCCATTCGCCGCTGAAGGAATCACCGGTTTGCTGGAAGTTGCCGATGCTGCGGGTATTGTACAGCTGCTGCATCAGGGCCATGGTGTACTGGCTCAGGCCGCCGATGTTATCACCCAGGGCTTCTGCCATGTTTACCTGCGTCACAGGCAACAGGGAATACAAGCCCACTGCCGTTGGCGTCAGGGGGTTCACGTTGACGTTATAAAAGTCTTTGCAGCCCGGGGCTACGGCCAACGTACCAGCCGAAGCCAGTACCAGGCAAAATTTCAAAAATTTCATAGGACAAAAAGCCGAATTCAAATGTTTAGAAGTTCGCCCGCACGTTCACGCCGAAGCGCTTGGTGGTTGGTGCGTTGGTGAACTCGTAGCCCTGCTGGTTGCTGGCACCATAAGTGCTGGTTTCGGGGTCGAAATTGCTGTTCTTGGGCAGGTTAGGCGAATACCACCAGATGTTGCGGGCCGAAACAGAAATGTTGAAGAGGCTGAAGGGCGTTTTGCCAAGGAAGCCTTTGGGCAGGTCGTAGCCCAGCGAAACTTCCCGCAGACGCACCGTGGTGGCGTCGTACACGGACTGCTCGTTGTAGCCGTTCGACGCCGCGCCACCCCCCACGCCACCGCTGGAGAAGTACAGGTCGTTGACCGTAATGGCCGTGGTGTTGCGAATAACGGCGCCGCTTGCGTCAACAGCGGCTTTCTTGGTAACCGGGTCCCAACGAACCCCGTTGAGCACCACCAGCCGGTTGCGGTCTTCGGTGTCTTTCGTTACCCCGCGGCCCAGTTCCTCTTGCAGCGTGGTCGAATACAGCGAGCCGCCCTTGCGGTAGTCCACCACTACGTTCATCGTAATGCCTTTGTAGGTAAACTGGTTGATAAAGCCCATCAGGAAGTCGGGGTTGGGGTTGCCGATAACCTTGAGTTTCGGCGACAGCACCAAGCGACCATCCAAGGGATTGATGTACAACTCCCCGTTGGCATCGCGCAGGGGGGCAGTGCCCAGCAGCACGCCGTAAGGCTGGCCGGGAATGTGCACTGAGCGAACCTGACCGGCAAACGTATTGCCCAGGATAAGTGTGTCGCCGTTGGCGTTGGTGCTGGCAATGATATTGCGGTTGCGGCTGAAGTTGAACGTGCTGCTCCAGCGGAAGCCAGCGGCTTCAACCGGCACCGCCGTAAAGGCTACTTCGAAGCCCTTGTTGGTGATTTCGCCAAAGTTCGTCTGGGCTGCACCGTAGCCGGTGGCCGATGGATAGGATATTACCCCAATCAGGTTGGTCGAGCGTTTGTCGTAGTAAGTACCGTTGAACGAGATGCGGTTGCGGAACAGCGCGAGTTCGGTGCCCAGCTCCAGTTCAGACGTGAATTCTGGGGTCAGCTTGGCGTTGTTTACCACCCCGCTGATGCCAATGCCCGGCACGCCCTTGAAGGGCAGCGAACCGCTGGGGTTGGTGACGTAGCCCGTGGGGCCCGAGGCGTAGGCCGGCGCATCGCGGCCCACCTTACCATAGGCGGCCCGAACTTTCAGCAAATCCAGCCAGCGGTAGTCCAGGTTCAACGCTTCGTTCAGAACCAGCGAACCGGCGGCACTCGGATAAAAAAACGAGCGGCCCGTATTGCCAACAATACCGTCACGGTTGAGCGTCGACGAGAAGTCGTTGCGACCCGTTACGGTCACGAAGGCGAAGTTCTTGTAGCCCACCGTGGCGTTACCCAGCAGGCCCATCAAGTGCCGCTCGGCATAAGCATAGCCGTAGGTGCTTTTCTCCGTGGTGTTCTCGATGTTGTCGATGCCAAACGTGATAATGCCGGTACCGAGGTAAGACTTGCCTTCGTATTTGCGAGCATTGATGTTTTGGCCAATGCTGGCGGTCAGGCTGATGTCTTCGGTGATATTCTTGTTGAAGTTTAACAGAGCGGTTTGCTCGAATTCGGTGTTCTGAATGTTGTCTTCGATAATCTGGCTGACGCCACGGTTGGCCAGGGAGCCGGGCCGGATGGTGCTGGACCGAATATCGGTGTACGTGTTTACACCACCGGTGTAAGTCAGCGTCAGCCAGTCCTTGATAGCATAGGACAGGCCCAGGCTGCCCACCACACGGTCTACGCGCGATTTGTAAATGGCATTCTCCACCGACCACAGCGGGTTATCGGCTTGGGTGGTCAACCAGGCAAATACGGGGCCTTTGGTCACGGGGTCCTGGTAGGGGAGGCCCTGCAGGTTGAGGCTGCGGGTCAGAAACAGGGTGCGGGAAAAAGCCGAAGCGCTGCCGGAAGCCGAGTTGTTAGCCCCCACAATAGGACCCTGCTGGTTGGTGTTGGTGTAAGCAACGTTGCCGCTAACAGTCAGTTTATTAAACCGGCCAGAGCCGCCCGCGCTGATGTTGTTGCGCACAAACGACGAGTTGGGAATGGTGCCCTGCTGGTCGGCCCGCGAAACAATGGTCGTAAAGGTCGAATTATCCGAAGTAGAGCTCAGCGACACCGAGTTTTCGTACAGGTGACCCGTGTTGAAAAAGTCTTTGACGTTGTTGGGGTAAGCCTGGTACGGAATGCGCGTGCCTGCCGGAATGTTCGGAAAGTCCGGGTTGCCGGCCTGCGGGTGGGCAATTGTAGCCGGAGCGCCCTGAATAGTGTTCCCAAACTCGGGACCCCAGGAGCCGTTGGCATCGGAGTTCACGAAGTTGGAACCCGCGCCATACTTGTTCTGATAGTTTGGCAGCGCCGCCACCTTTTCAATGGCGTAACCGGTGGTGTAGCCAATCTGAATGCCTTTGGCACCACGGCCGCCACCGCCGGTTTTGGTCGTAATCACGATAACGCCGCCTGCGGCACGTGAGCCATACAGCGCCGCCGCCGCCGCACCCTTCAGCACGTTGATGGTAGCAATGTTGTTTGGGTCCACGTCGGAGGTCCGGCTCGAGTACGAAGCCCCGTTTACCAGTGGGCTATCCGATTCCGTCTGGGTGTTATCGTAAGGCACACCATCCACTACAAATAGTGGCTGGTTGTCACCAAAAAACGACGTGTTGCCCCGAATGGTAATGCGGGAAGAAGCACCCGGTACGCCACTCGAGCTCAGAATATTCACCCCGGGAACCTTGCCCGTGAGGGTGCGCAGCAGGTCGGGCTCAGATTTTTGCACAATCTGCTCAGCCTTTACTTCCGAAACGGCAAAGCCAAGCGCCCGCTTTTCACGCGAAATGCCAAGAGCTGTTACGGTTACTTCATCCAGCTGCTTGTTGTCTACTGCCATGGAGACATTCACCGGGCCGCTTGCGCCGATGGCTTGGTCGGTAGTAATGTAGCCCAAGTACTTAAACTGCAGGGTAGCAGCCGAGGCGGGCACATTCATTTCAAAGCGGCCATCTGCGTCGGTGGCAGTGCCCGTGGTAGTGCCTTTCACGATAACGCTAACCCCGGGCAAGCCCTCGTTATTGCTTTTGTCAAGCACACGGCCTGATATCTGCCGCGTTTGCGCCCAGCTCCGCCCGGCAAGGGTCAGCAGCAAGAGCAGGCTTAATAGTAAGATTCTCTTCATTGAGTTGTAAAAGTGGGTGTGTGAAAAAAAGAGGAAAACAGTATGGGTGTGGCAGTTTAAAAGATGAAAGTACGGCATTTACCGAAAATGTCCCCACAGTAGAGTTGTGATATTTGCCTTTGACAGCCCTTTAGCGGCTAAGTTGGCGTTTTTGATAGGGGCCATTCTAGGCTATACCAGCGCACTTCATCCGTAAGCGGACGGCTGTTGTGATTATAATAATGTTATTTAGTTGTACTTTTAGTGTATAAGCGTATTGTTATAGGTCTGCTTATATCAGACATCGTTGATAATCAATAATTTGAATGATAACACCGTTTCTTAATTGTGTTATAGTTGTTTTGTATATGATTTTGTTAATAAATTGACATTAACTTTAATAGCTAATGCATTGAATATATAAGCAGTATGTCATCTACTACTATCAAATCCTCCTGATTTTGCTCGTTAATTTCATCCACAGCGCTTGGACAAGCTATGCCGCTATGATGTTGTCCGACATATCGAAGCATCGATGATGAAATTAAACTTCATGTTGGGGCGTACTTTTCGGGCGCCTGTCCGGGAATGAGCCCACAACTTTTGAGGACCTAACCTATCAGAATACAAAATACTTGCATCCGAAACCTAGTGTTTAGCGAGATTTGCTTATCTTAGTAAAGTTGGTTTATGTATTCAATCAACTTAATATTGATATTGAATACCGGGGGGCGCGAAATATTGGCGTAACAAAAAAACTTGTAATACCTTGCCATTAGATTGGTCTCATTAAGTTCTTTTTTCTTCATTTCTACCACTTTTTTTCAATTCACTCACCATTTTCATTACTACATGAAACACTTCTTTTTCATGGTCGTCTTACTGATGACCTGCCTGTTGCAGCAGGTAAATGCACAAGACCGAACTGTCTCGGGTCGCGTGACGGACCGTTCTAACGGGCAAGGCTTGCCCGGTGCAACGGTTCTGGTAAAAGGTACCACCATCGGTGCATCAACCAATGCAGATGGTTCCTTCTCGCTGAGTGTGCCGGCAAGCGCCACGGCCCTTAGCATCAGCTCCGTTGGTTTCGCCAGCATTGAGCAGCCTATCGGCTCCAATTCTACTTTCAACATTTCGCTGGCCGCCGATACCAAACAGCTTGGTGAAGTAGTCGTGACCGCCCTCGGTCAGGAGCGTACCCGTAACTCGTTGCCCTTCGCTGCCACGCAAGTGGAAGGCAGCCAAGTAACGGCCGCTCGTAACCCCAACGCCATCAACGGCTTGTCGGGTAAAGTAGCAGGTGTGCAAATCCGTCAGAGCAACACCTTGGGTGGCTCGACCAACATCCTGATTCGCGGTACCAAGTCAATCACTGGTAACAACCAGCCGTTGTTCGTAGTAGATGGTGTGCCAATCAGCAACGCCAACACCAACACCTCGGGTCAGCAGACCGGTGGTGGTGGTTATGACTACGGCAACGCTGCCGCCGACATCAACCCGGATGACATCGCCACCATGACGATTCTGAAAGGTGCAGCTGCTACCGCTCTCTACGGTGAGCGTGCTAGTAACGGCGTTATCCTCATCACCACTAAGAAAGGCCGTCAGGGCCTGGGCGTTACCATCAACGCTGGTATCACCGGTGGTCGCATCGACAAAAGCACTTTCGTTACTTACCAGAAGGAGTACGGCGCTGGTTACGGCCCTACTTTCAACTCGGATGACGTGAACGGCGATGGTATCCCTGATACTTACAACCAACTGGACGCTGACGCATCAGCTGGCCCGCGTTTCGACCCGAACCTGAACGTATACCAGTGGAATGCTTTCCTACCGGGTACTTCGAGCTTCGGCAAGGCTACGCCTTGGGTAGCTGCTGCTAACGACCCGTCGACTTTCTTCGAAACCGCTCGCACGCTGAACAACAGCATCACCATCGACGGCGGTAACGAAAAAGGTACCTTCAAACTCGGCTACAACAGCGTACGCGATAAAGGTGTACTGCCAAACAGCCAGGTTAACAAAAACACTGTCAACTTCGCTGGTACGTTGAACCTCACGAGCCGCCTGACGGCTAGTGCTTCGGTAAACTTCTCGGAAGTAGACGGCAAAGGCCGTTATGGCACCGGCTACAGCGGTACGTTCGGTGAAAACCTGATGACCAACTTCCGTCAGTGGTGGCAGACCAACGTTGACCTGAAAGAGCAAAAGCAGGCGTACGAGTACGCTGGTCTGAATGCTAGCTGGAACCTGTCGGCTCCCAGCTCTACTTCTAAAGCAGAATACTGGAACAACCCTTACTTCTCCCGTGCCAAGAGCTTCGAAACGGATTCGCGCTACCGCACTTTCGGCAACGTTGCCCTTAACTACAAGGTAACGGATTGGTTTAGCGTACTGGGCCGCGTTACCCTGGACTCGAACGACGACCTGCAGGAAGAGCGCATGGCTTATGGCTCGGTTAACGTAGCTGGCTACAGCCGCTTCAACCGTACCTACCGCGAAGCCAACTTTGACCTGATTGGTAACTTCAAAGCTAAAATCAACGAGGACCTGAGCTTCAACGGTCTGTTGGGTGCCAACATGCGTCGTCAGGCTACGAAATCTATCCGCGCTACCACCAACAGTGGCCTTGTTATTCCCGAGCTGTACTCGCTGTCGAACAGCGTATCGGCTTTGAGCCCACCTGCTGAGCAAGACCTGCGCCAGGCAGTAGACGGTGTATTCGCTAGCGCTACCCTGGGCTTCCGCGACATGCTGTTCTTGGATTTGACGGCTCGTCAGGACAAGTCTTCGACTCTCCCAACGAACAAAAACACCTTCTTCTACCCTTCGGCAGCATTGGGTTTTGTGTTCTCTGAACTGGTAAAAGAAACCGCTCCGTGGTTGTCGTATGGCAAAGCCCGCGTAAACTACGCTGAAGTAGGTGCCGGTGCTCCTGTTTACAGCATTGTTGACTCTTACGACAAGCCTACCGCTTTCGGTTCGGTGGCCCTGTTCTCGGTGCCAAGCACTAAGAACAACCCCCTGTTGAAGCCCGAGCGTACGAAGAGCACCGAAATCGGTCTTGAAATGGCTTTCCTGAACACCCGCTTGGGTTTCGAAGCCAACGTGTACCAGTCGAACTCGATTGACCAGATTATTCCGATTAACATCTCGACCGCTACCGGCTACAGCTTCCGCTACGTTAACGCCGGTGATGTGCGTAACCGTGGTCTGGAACTCACTGCTTTCGTTACGCCTGTTAAAACCAACGATTTCACTTGGACGATTAACGCTAACTGGACCAAGAACCAGAACCGCGTAATGTCGCTCGCCGATGGCGTAGACAACATTGTACTGGCTAACTACCAGGGTGGTGTGTCGAGCAACGCTACTGTTGGTCAGCCCTTCGGCACCATCCGTGGTTTCAACTACGTTTACAAGGATGGCCAGCGTGTGGTTGGCACCGATGGCTACTACGTGAAAAGCGCTACCGCTAACGAAGTAATTGCTAACCCCAATGCTAACTGGACCGGCGGTGTTTCGAACACGGTATCTTACAAAGGCCTGTCGTTATACTTCCTGGTTGACGTACGCAACGGTGGTCAAATCTTCTCGCTGGACCAGTCGTATGGTCTGGACACGGGTCTGTACCCTGTAACGGCTGGTCTCAACGACCTGGGCAACCCTTCGCGTAACACCATTGCCAACGGCGGCGGTGTAATTTTCCCCGGCGTTCAGTCGGATGGCTCGGTTAACACGGTTCGTGCTGACAACAGCACGGTTAATGGCTACACTGCCTACGGCACCACGGTTAACCCCGCTGCTGCCTTCGTATACAGCGCCAGCTTCGTGAAACTGCGTGAAGTATCGCTGTCTTACGCACTGCCGAAAGCTTTCATGGCTAAAGTAGGTGGTGTGAAAGGTGCTGATATCTCCATCGTAGGCCGCAACCTGTGGATTATCAACAAGAACCTGCCTTACGCTGACCCGGAAGATGCTCCTAGCTCCGGTAACTTCGGCCAAGGCTATTCCACTGGCTCGTTCCCCGCTATCCGCACGCTCGGTGCTAACCTCCGTCTCAGCTTCTAATCAAACATGAAAAATATTCTTATTGCTGGTGCGTCAGCATTGATGCTGACAACCTCCTGCGTAGGGTCACTGGAGAGCAATTATAACGTTGACCCCAAATCCCCTACCACTGCTCTTGCATCGGGATTCATCGCCAATGCTGAACGCACGCTGGCTCGGACGCTCGTAAGCACGAACGTTAACCTCAATCCTTTCCGCTTCTACGTTCAATATTGGGCGGCTACGGACTACCCGACTGAGTCGCGCTATGACCAGAACACCCGGAACATTCCAAATGCGTACTGGTCAGCTCTGTATCGTGATTGCATCCGCGACTTGCGCGAGGCAAAAACGACGATTCCTACCGACTTGACGGTGCCTGCTGCTAACAAGACCAACGCTTTGGCCGTAACGGAAATTTTGGAAATCTATGCCTGGGCTAACCTGGTAGAGACTTTCGGAAACATTCCCTACACTGATGCGCTCGACTATAACAAGGCGCAGCCCAAGTACGACGACCAGGCTACCGTTTACAACGACCTGATTTCGCGGCTTGACGTAGCTATCGGCAAGATTGACCCGGCCGTAGCAACGGGCCTCGGTGCCAACGACTTGATTAATAACGGTAGCACGGCGCTGTGGCTCAAGTTTGCCTACGCCATGAAACTGCGCATGGCTCTCGTTATTGCCGATGTTGATGGTGCTAAGGCAAAGACCATGGCTGAGTCCACGATTGGTAAACTGCCGGCATCGAACGCTGACGTTATCGACTTGACTTTCAACGGCACGTTCCCCAACACCAACCCGCTTTATGAGGACCTGGTGAGAAGCGCCCGTACCGACTTTGCTGGTACCAGCTATTTTGTTAACCAGTTGAAGGGTACTTCTGGCCCGGCTACTGGTGTTGTAGACCCGCGTCTGAAGCAGTATTTCAACCCGGTGACTTCGACTACGGTCCCCGCGGGCACCTTCAACGGTGGTACGTACGGCTCGACGAACAGCAAATCCACCAACTCGCTGCCCGGCAACAAACTCCGTGGTCAGACGCTGCCTGGTGTAATTGTATCGTATGCTCAGGTTGAGTTGATGCTGGCTGAAGGTGCTCTCCGCGGCTGGAACGTAGGTGCAGGTACCACCGCCGAGTCGCACTACAATGCCGGCGTTACTGCTTCGATTACGGAGCCGCAGTGGGGTGGAACCGCCGCTGAAGCTGCCGCTTACCTGGCTCAGCCGAACGTGGCTTTCACTACGGCTCCCGGTACTCCTATCCAGCGTATTGCTTACCAGGAGTGGGTGGCTCTGTACAACCAGCCGGTTGAGGCCTGGACCTCGTGGCGTCGTCTGGATTACCCCGTGCTGACGCCTCCTGCTGCAGCTGTTTCGGGTATTCCGGTTCGTTTGCTCTACCCGGTTGTTGAGCAAAACATCAACGGTGCTAACTACTCGCAGGCTGCTTCCGCCATCGGTGGTGACAAGGCTGAGACTAAACTCTTCTGGGATAAAAAGTAACGGATTTCCGTTCAACGTAAAAAAGGCTGCCCAATCGGGCAGCCTTTTTTTGTCGCACAAAATCGGCTAATAGTAAGCTCGCCTTTGCTCTAGCTCTGCATCAGAAACCCTTTGATGAACTCGTCCAAATCCCCATCGAGGACGTTCTGTACATCGGTGCGCTCGATGCCGGTGCGCAGGTCCTTGATGAGCTTGTAGGGGTGGAGCACGTAGTTGCGAATCTGGGAGCCGAAGTCGATGCGCTTCTTGGTGGCTTCCACCTTGTCGCGCTCGGCGTGGCGCTTGTCCATCTCAATCTGGTAAAGCCGCGATTTGAGCATGCGCAAGGCGTGCTCCTTGTTCATGAGCTGGCTGCGCTCAATCTGGACGGCAATGATGATGCCGGACGGCGCGTGGGTGAGGCGCACGGCCGTTTCCACTTTGTTCACGTTCTGCCCCCCCGCGCCGCCGGCCCGGAACGTGTCCCAGGAGATGTCGGCGGGGTTGATTTCGATGTTGATGGTGTCATCAATCACCGGGTAGGCAAACACGGAGGCGAAGGACGTATGCCGCCGGCCGCTGCTGTCGAATGGCGACATACGCACCAAGCGGTGCACGCCGATTTCGCTTTTCAGGTAGCCGTAGGCGAAGTCCCCATCGATTTCGAGGGACGCCGACTTAATGCCCGCGCCTTCGCCGGGCTGGTAGCTGATTTGCTTCACCCCAAAGCCGTGGCTTTCGGCCCACATGATGTACATGCGCATGAGCATTTCGGCCCAGTCCTGGCTTTCGGTGCCGCCGGCGCCGGGGTTGATGTCGATGATGGCCGAAAGCTGGTCCTCCTCGTCCGAGAGCATGCGCTTGAACTCCAACTCCTCCAGCTTTTTGAGCGTGGCGTCGTAGTCGGCCTGCATTTCGGCTTCGCTCACGTCGCCTTCTTTATGGAAGTCGTAGAGCACTTCGGTATCAGCCAGCGCTTGCTGCACGGCGTCGAAATCATCGGTCCACGTCTTAATGGGCTTGATTTCGCGGAGCGTGGCTTCGGCGGCTTTGGAGTCGTCCCAGAAGCCGGGGGCCGTGGTTTTGGCCTCGTAGGCAGCTAATTGTTCTTTGCGGGCATCGTAGTCAAAGATACCTCCTCAGGGCCTCGGCGCGGCCCTTCAAGTCCTTAATCTGGTCTTGGGTCATGGTGGGGGAAATGGTGAAAGGTGGCCGGCAGCGGTGCCGTGGGCTCACCGAGGAAATTGATTGAACCGCGAAAGTACCGAATTCCAAAGCGGCAACCGGCCGGGGCCCTGCGGCGTACTACGAGGCCCTGGCCGGTTGCTCGGCTTTATTTCCCCTCTAGCCGGGGCAGCTCCCGGTTTTGCGACAGGTGCTTTGCACTGTGCGCTCGCCTACCGGTATAAATTTGCCTATGACCACAGAAGACCTGAAACAGGACTTTGATTCCGCCCGCATCAAGCACGTGCATTTCAAGAGCAAGCTGCGCTCCTTTCTCTTTGGCAATGGTGGCAGCGAAGGCCTGTTGCGGGACCCCGAGCAATGTGGCCTGGGTCTGTGGATAGCCACCCGTATGCGCGGGGCCGGGGTGTACGCGCACTTGCCCGAAGCTCGGCAGTTTGACCAACAGCACGTGCTGATTCATAAGGAGGCCAGCCGGCTGATGGACCTGTACCTCGCTGGCAATGTTCAGGAAGCGGGGGCGGGCTACGCGCCCCTGCAGGTGATTGCCGATGAAATGATGAGCCTGCTTCAAACCATGGAGACCAAGCTCCGTACCAAGGCCTGACCCGAAGCGATGCGCCCGCGCACCAGTGCATGAAAATAACCCTTACTACGAAGCTGTTTGCCGGATTTGTGCTGTTGCTGGCGCTGTTTTCGGTGATTGTCCTGTTCTCCTATAAACTGGCGGGCCAGGTGCTGCGCAATTCCCGGCAAGTAGAATCCTCCCAGCACGTTACCAACGAAGCAGTGAACCTGCTGCGGAACATTGTGGACATGGAAACCGGGTTTAGGGGCTACGTCCTCATCGGCAATGAGGCGACCTTGGACACCTATTATGAGGGAGAGCGCGACTTGGTTGGCCGGTTTTCTCAGCTGCGTACGCTGGTTGAAGAAAGCCCCGGGCAAGTTCAGTTAATCGACCAAACCCAGCGGCTCTTTCAGCAGTGGTTGGGTTATAGCCATTTGCTGATTTCGGAGAAGCGGGAGGCCCGCCGTCGCAACCCGTTGCAGCGCGGCCTGGATAACATGCCGCACCACCGCCTGGCCGAAACCCTTACTGGCAAGCAGCTGATGGATAATATCCGGTTTCGGCTAAATGAATTTGAGCAGACGGAAGCGGCCTCGCGCAAGGCCATGCGCCAGCGCCTGAACGACAGCATCACCCGAGCCGAATGGATGTCGGTGGGGCTGGCCATTATGGCGCTGGTGCTGGGGCTGCTGTGGGCACTGTACATCGTGCGGACGTTTGCCCGGCGGCTACGCGGCATGCTGAACCTGGCCCGGCGCATGGCCGATGGCGACTACGATACCCAGATTGTTGACAACGAGCAGGACGAGGTAAGCGAACTAACGGCCGCCCTCAATGTGATGGCGCGCACCGTGGGAGCCAACATCAACCAACTCGAAAGCCGCAACCAGGAGCTGGACCAGTTTGCCTACGTCGTGTCGCACGATTTGAAAGCCCCGCTGCGCGGCATCGAAAGCGCTTCCCGCTGGATTGAGGAAGACATGGGCAAGGATGCGCTGCCGCCGCACATCCGCGAGTTTCTGGGCATGATGCGCCAACGGGTGCACCGCATGGAAAAGCTTATCAGCGGCATTCTGGACCTGGCGCGCGTGGGCCGGGTAGCGCAGGCCAACGAGACGGTGTTTGTACGCACGCTGCTGCGCGAAATCATCGACAGCCTGCACCTGCCCGAGGGATTCAAGGTCGAGCTGCCCTTCTTTCTGCCCACGCTCACTACCAACGCCGTGCAGCTCCAACAGGTGTTCACCAACCTCATCAGCAATGCGGTGAAATACCACGACCACCCCGCGACGGGCACCGTGCACATCGGCTGCGACGACGCTGGCGAATTCTATTCGTTTTCGGTGGCCGATGATGGGCCTGGTATTGACCCGGAATACCACGACCGTATTTTTGTCATCTTCCAGACCCTGACGGAGCGCGATACCTTTGAAAGTACCGGCGTGGGGCTGGCCATCGTGAAAAAAATTGTGGAGCGGCAGGGCGGCCGCATCAGCGTCAAATCGGCCGAAGGTCAGGGCGCTAAGTTCATTTTTACCTGGCCCAAGCACCCGCCCAAAACCAAAAATGTGGCTGCTGCGGTAGCCACACCAGCCATTTCTACCGTATCAACCGCTACTTTATAGCAGCTTCGAGCTGCTATTTGCGGGCATTTTCCCGCTGTTGCCAATTGCCAAGCCTATGTCCGCCGACCATCCCACGCCCAGCATCCTGCTCGTGGAAGACGACCAGATGGACGTGATGAACGTGCAGCGCGAGCTGCGTCGCCAAAACATCAACGTGCCCCTCATCCACGCCCGCAACGGCCGTGACGCCCTCCGCATGCTCCGCGGCGAAGGTGGTGAACCCAAAATAGCCAAACCCAGCCTCGTGATGCTCGACATCAACATGCCGCGCATGAATGGCCTGGAACTGCTGGAAGTGCTGCGTTCCGACCCCGAGTTTGTGAACCTGAACGTCTTCATTATGACGACTTCCGACCTCGAATCGGACCGCCTGAAAGCGCAGGAACTGGCCGTGAGCGGCTACATCATCAAGCCCCTGAGCTTTGATACCTTCGGCGAAGGCGGGACCAGCGTGGACGGATTCAGCCTGTTTCTGGACCTGCTCAAGCTGAAGGATTAACATTGCCTATAGCAGCCGAAACCCCATGCGGTGGTGAGGGCTAGGGCCATGCGCCCTGATGGCCGCCCGATGGCTGGCGGTAGGGTAGCCCGCGTTCTGCTGCCAGCCGTATTCCGGAAATTCGTCGGCCAGAGTCATCATGTGCTCATCCCGAAAGGTTTTGGCCAGGATGGAAGCGGCGGCAATGTTGCGGTACAGGCCATCGCCGCCAATGATGCAGGTGTGCGCAAAGCCTGCCAATGGCGTAAACTGGTTGCCATCCACCAAAAGATGCGCTGGCCCAATGCCAAGCGCTGCCACCGCGCGGTGCATGGCCAGGTAGCTGGCCTGCGCAATGTTGATGCTGGTAATTTCTTCTACAGAGGCCTGACCCACTGCCCACGCTACAGCTTCGTCGCAGATGATGGGCCGCAGGGCGTCGCGCCGTTTGGCGCTGAGCTGCTTGGAATCATTGAGGAACTGCGGGGCAAAGTCGGGCGGCAGAATGACGGCCGCCGCGAAAACCGGGCCCGCCAGGCAGCCCCGGCCCGCTTCGTCGAGGCCCGCTTCGAGGGCGTGGCCGGTGTAGGTAGCTGTTAGCAACGAAAAAGGGAGTGAGGGAGGAAAATAACCGTTGCAAAGTTACTTTCATCTCTCACTCCCTTCGTGGTAACCGCGGGGTGATTAGTGGCTGCCAGCAGTGCTGCCCAGGTCCGTGGGCGTGCTTTCGCCGCGGCGCTGGCCCTGGCTGTCGCGGGGGCCTTCGTCGATTTCGGTGTCCTCGTCGGTCGATACGTATTCGTTGGTGACGGGGCCCAAGCCTTGCGTATTCTGAGCCAAGTCGGCTTCGGCCTGCGCGTGCTTCAGGTTAAAAAGCGGGTCGTGGTCTTCCGGGGTGGGGTTTTGCTTGGGTTTGGAATTGGGCTGAGCCATGAGGAAGGTGCCGGCCGGGATGTATGCAGCCAGATGAGGGTGGTACGGCAGCCCGCCCGTCAGGGTTAAGCACAACAGAAGCTCAACTGCCCATTGGAAATGCGGTAGGGCAGAATCAGGGCACAAAAAAAGGTCGCCACCCGAGGGTGACGACCTTAAAGTGGCGGGTCTGGCTTTGGAGGTGTCTACCCCACCTTTTCAGCCAGAGCGCCGCCGCACGAGAGGTCCTTCCTTTCCACATTTCCAGCCCGTGCGGGGGTACTTATGGGTCAAAGCTACGAAACCAAAAGGGGGGAGCGCAAGTGCGAATGGATTAATCTGGACGTTTAAGCGGCCAACGGCATGTTTTTCACGGCGGATGGCGGATTGGCGTCGCTGAACGATGGCTTTGACAAGGTCACAATAAGGCCGGTAGGGGCGTAGTTTTACGTTTTCTACTCAATAGTTTTCCTGTTCTTAGCCATGCAATCCGCAGCCCGCCCCGACGTAGACGAATCCCACAACCCTTGGCACACGCTCAGCAGCGAAATCAAGTACCACAACCCGTGGATTTCGGTGCGCGAAGACCAGGTGCGGAACCCCGGCGGCGGCCAGGGAATCTACGGCGTGGTAACTATGAAGAACAAGGCGCTGGGCATTGTGCCCGTCGATGCGGAGGGTAATACCTGGCTGGTGGGCCAGTACCGCTACCCGCTGAACGAATACAGCTGGGAAATTCCGATGGGCGGCGGCCTGGTAGAGCTAGATATTCTGGAATCGGCCCAACGCGAGCTGAAGGAGGAAACCGGCCTCACGGCGGCCCGCTGGACGCGTATTGCCCGTCTGCACACGTCCAACTCAGTGACGGATGAGGAAGGCTTTGTGTACCTGGCCGAAGACCTGACGCAAGGCGAACTGGAGCCCGAAGAAACCGAAGACCTGCGCCTGTGGAAGCTACCGCTGGCCGAAGCCATCCGGATGGTGATGGACGACCGGATTACGGACGGCATCAGCGTAGCGGGCCTGCTGAAGGCGGAAAAAGTGCTGGCCGCCCGCACGTAGCCGCCTGCTGATAGCGAATTTTGCGGCCGTCTGGGAGGTCGTTGCCGGCCGGCCCGGTGCCTTGGTGCAATGCACTCCGGCTGGCTAGCCTAACTTTGCTGCCATGCGCCATATGCTTCGTTACCTCAGCCATCGTCTTTACACTACGTGGGCTACGTTCTGGTTCATCGTGCCGTTTGTGCTCACGTACCCGGTGCAATGGTATTTCAGCCGGCGGCCCGACGGGGGCAGGGTGGTGCACGCGCTAAACCGCTTTTGGTCGTGGCTGTCCATTACGATGTGGGGCGTGCCCGTGGAAGTGGTGCGCGAAAGCCAGGGCCCCAATCCGCAGCCTTGCGTGTACGTGGCCAATCATGGCTCGTACATCGACATCATGATGCTCTTCAAGTATATCCCGGGCTTCCTGAACATGATGGGCAAGGCCTCGCTGGCAAGAGTGCCGGTGTGGGGTCCCATTTTTGGGCGGGTCTACATCACCGTGGACCGGGCCAGCGCTGTGAGCCGGGGCCGGGCCATGGTGGCGGCCCGCCGCAACCTGGCCGATGGCAAGAGCATCGCCATTTTTGCGGAAGGCCGCATATCGCCCACCCCGGGCAAGGAATTGCTGCCGTTTCTGGATGGAGCCTTTCAGATGGCCATCGAGGCCGGGGTGCCCATCGTGCCAGTGGGCATGCCGCTGAACCATATGTTTATGCCCGATGTGGAAAAGGGCCTGCGCGTGCGCTACCACCGGCTCAAAATCGTTTTCCATCCGCCCATTCCTACTACCGGCCTCACCCTGGCCGACATACCCGAATTGAAAGCGCGGGTGTATGCTCAGCTGTCCGCCGATTTGCTGCCCGAAGGCGCCGTGAAACCCGGCCCCAGTACCTGGCGCGCGCCGAGTGCCGTTGCCTCATCTGAGCAGCGGCAGTCCACCAACTCATAATTCATACTTCAAAACTCGTAATTAACATGAGCACCGACCTTGGCACCCTGCGCGGCCTGGCCCACCTGGCCCGCCTCGAATTTGACGAAACCCGCGAGCAGCAAATGCTCGGCGACCTGAACAATATCCTCGATTTTGTGGCTCAGCTCGAAGGCCTCGACACGACAGGCGTGGAGCCACTGGTGCACCTTTCGCAGGAAATCAACGTGTTGCGCGACGACGAGGCCCGCAACACCGTGAGCCATCAGGACGGCCTGCGCAACGCACCCCGCAAGGATTCGGACTACTTCCGGGTACCCAAAGTGCTGGAATAGTTGGTGACGCCGCAATCTGTAAGCCCTCGCGCCGTGGCGCGGCCCGGCTGGCTGGTCTGGCTGGCCGCGCTGGCCGTGGGCCTGACCATCTTTTATTATTTCACGGGCGAAAACAGCACGCTGCCCGTGCGCGAAGTAGCGCACCTGGAAGCCACGCCCCTGACGCTGGACAGTGTGGCGGCCGGCCCGGTGCACCTGCCGGTGCAGGCCAGCAGCTTCATCGTGACGCTGACGCACGACGTGGCGGGGCCATTTACGCAGCCCGTGGCGGCGGGCGTGTTCCTGGTGCTGCTGGCGGTGGTGCTGGCGGGCTGGGTGGCGGTGGTGAGTACGCTGGCGCGCATGGCTTTCGTAGCGGGCATGATACCGGTTATTTTCCTGCTGCTGTCGTTGAATACCGAGTCGCTGGGTATTTTCAACACCAGCGAGCGGTATTTCCTGTACCTCATGCTGGGGCTGGTAGGCGGTATCGGTTTCGCCCTGCACGCTTTTGCCGAGGACTGGCCGCTCTGGCGGCGGGCCGGGGTGATGGGGGCCGTAGTGGCCGGGCTGAGCGCATTGTTGCTCGCCCAAAGCCAGCTGCCCGTTGTGGATACCGTGCTGCAGCTGGCGGCGTATGCTACGCCGGGCGGCGCGGTGCTGGTAGCACTGCTTGTGTTGTGGGTGGGCTTGGAAAATATCCGGGCCCTGCTGTGGTTCAATACCCAGGCCGAGCAGCCGGGCGGACGGTTTGGCCTGTTGCCGTTTGTGGCGGCTAGCCTGCTCTACTTGGGCGTACTGGCGCTCTACGTCTGGAACGATGACGCGCTGCAATTGCTGCCGGGCCTGAACCTCGACCCGCTGGTGCTGCTGGTGCCGGCCGTGGTAACCAGTTGGCTGGGCCTGCGGCTGCGGGCGCCTAGCTACGCGGCCTGGGTGCCATATACTGAGGGAATGGCGCAGCTGTACCCATTAATTGTGTTGGGCGCGGCCGGGGCGCTGGGCTATGCGTTTGCCACGGCCAACACGCCCCTGCTGGTGGCGGCCCGTAGCTTCACGGGGCTGGCGCTGCTGCTGCTGGGGGCGCCGTTTTTGCTGTATGTGCTGGTGAACTTTGCACCGCTCATCCGGCAGCGGTTGCGGGTGTACCGAGTGGTGTTTGAGCCACGCCGCCTGCCGTTCTATTCGGTGTATATTTTGTCGATAGGGGGCCTAGTGCTGGTGCAGTCGCGCCAGGATTTCCCGCTGGCCAACCAGGTGATGGCCGGCCAGTACAACAACCTCGGCGACCTCACGCGCCAGCAAAGCGAAGCCGCGCCCGACGACCTCAGCCTCGCCGGTCTGGCGGAGCGCTACTACGCCGAAAGCGGCGACGTGCTGTACCGCGCCAACCGGCACGCCGAGTTTGGCCGGGCGGCCATCTTCCGCTTCCGCCAGCAGCGCCGCAACGAAATACTCTCCCTGCGCCGGGCCCTGCTGCGCGGGCCGGATGAGAAGGTTTCACTCCGTCTGGCCACGCTTTATAACGACCCGGACGACTTATTCGAAGGCCTGGACATCCTGCGCGGCGGCCTGAAAGCCCACCCGCGTAGTGCGGCGCTGGCCGGCGATTTGGCCCAGCTCTTCACCCGCACCACGATAACCGATTCCGTCGCCTTCTACCTCGACAAAGCCGAGCAGCTGGCCCCCGGCAGCTACGCCAGCCGCACCAATCAGTTGGCCTTTTTGCTGAGCCAGAACCTGCTGGCCGATGCCCGGAAGCGCAGCGCCCAGCTGAACCTGAAAACCACCGAGCCGGGCCTGATGAGCAACTTCACGCTGCTCCAGCTCCGCACTGCCACGCCAATGGAGCCCACGCCCACCGCCCCGGCCGCCGATGTAGAGGTTTTGGACGAAGCCACTTTTGCCCAGCTCTACCACGCGGTGCTATGGGACGTGGCCCGGCGCAAAGCCCAGCTCACGCCCGCCTTGCTGGCCCAGCTGAACCGCTTGGCCACACAGCCGGCTAATTCCAGCTACTACGAGCAGCTCCTTTTTCTGCAGGCGCTGGCGCGGCACGCGCTGGGGCAGGAGCAGGTAGCGCGGCAGCTGCTTCTGCCGCTGGCGACGGGCACTACGGCTACTTCAGCCTACTTCCAGCAGCTGCTGGCGCTGTGGCAGCTTCAGCAGGGCCAATACGCCACTGCCGCCGACCAGCTGGCTTTTGCTGCCTCGCACGGCGCTCCCCAGGCCGCCGAAATGCGGGTGTATGCGCTGGCCCTGAGCGGTAATGCCGACTCGGTGCGGGCCGCCACGGCGCGGCTCCTGGCTTCGCCCGATTCGGCCCAGCAGCGGCAGGGGAGGCAGGTGCAGCAGTTGCTGGCTGCTGGCCGCCCGGCACTGGCTACTGATACAGCCGGTCGCGTGGGCATGGCCTGGCTGGCGGAGGCACGGCGGGCTGAACAGGAGCGCAATGCTGCCGCTGCCGCCAAAAGCTACCAGCGCATCGTGCGCGAAGCCCCGTTCAATGCCACGGCCGTCCTGGCAGCTGCTGGGTTCTACACGCGCCGACACGATTATACAAACGCCTACTCAGCCCTGCGCGCCGGCCTCGACGAAAACCCGGAGTCGCTGCCGCTGTTGCGGGCTTATGTGCTGGCCGCCGCCGATGCCGGCCTGACCGAATACGCCGCCGATGCCCTGGCCCAGCTGCGCCGCCAGCTCCCGCCCGATACTTATGCTACTTTAGCAACGGAGTACGCCGCCCATCAGGCAGCCCGCGCGGCCGCCGGGGCGTCTTTCTCCCAAGCGCCCGCTTCCTCACCTCTGCAATAAGCTCTCTGCTCCATGAATCCGAACGTTATCGAAACCACCGACATCGCCAAAGCCTACGTGATGGGCACGGAGGTAATCAACGCGCTGCGCTCGGTTACCATCAAGATTGCGCGCGGCGAGTACGTGGCGTTTATGGGGCCGTCGGGTTCGGGCAAGTCGACGCTGATGAACATTGTGGGCTGCCTCGATACGCCCAGCAAGGGCCAGTACATCCTCAATGGGCAGGACGTGAGCCGCATGAGCGACAACCAGCTGGCTGAGGTGCGCAACAAGGAAATCGGCTTCGTTTTCCAGAGCTTCAACCTGCTGCCCCGCGCCTCGGCCCTCGATAACGTGGCCCTGCCGCTCATCTACGCCGGCCTGAGCAAGCGCGAGCGCACCGAACGCGCCATGGAAAGCCTGCGCTCGGTGGGCCTGGCCGACCGTGCCTCGCATCGCCCCAACGAGCTTTCGGGCGGCCAGCGCCAGCGCGTGGCCATTGCCCGCGCCCTCGTGAATAACCCCAGCGTGCTGCTAGCCGATGAGCCCACCGGTGCCCTCGACTCGAAAACCAGCCACGAAATCATGGACCTGTTTGAGGCGCTGTATGCCAAGGGCAACACCATCATCATGGTGACGCACGAAGAGGACATTGCCCGCTACGCCCACCGCATCGTGCGCCTGCGCGACGGGCTGGTGGAGACGGATGAAATCAACCACGACGTGATGAAGCACGCCGTCGTCGGGCATTAAAAAAAACGTCATGCTGAGCATAGCGAAGCGTCTTGCTCACCGTAAGTAATCCAATCGGTTGAGTCAGCTACTGCGGGCAAGATGCTTCGCTGCGCTCTGCATGACGTTTTAGAAAGACTAATCAAGCCCAATGAAAATCTACACCAAAACCGGCGACAAAGGCCTTACCTCCCTCATCGGCGGCACCCGCGTGCCCAAGAGCAGCCTGCGCATTGAGTGCTACGGCACGGTGGATGAATTGAATTCCCACCTCGGGCTGGTGCGCGACCTGGACGTGAACGCCGGCCGCCGGCCGTTGCTCAAGGAAATCCAGGACCGGCTGTTCACCATCGGCTCGGCCCTGGCGGCCGACCCGGAGAAGTCGAAAATGAAGCTGCCCGACCTGCACGCCGCCGACGTGACGCTGCTGGAAGACGAAATAGACCGCCTCAACCTCGATTTGCCCGAGCTGCGCGCCTTTATTCTGCCGGGCGGCCATCCCGCCGTAAGCCACGCCCATATAGCGCGTTGCGTGTGCCGCCGCGCCGAGCGCCTCGTTATTCACCTGGCCGAAGATGCTTTTGTGGCCGATTTGGTGGTGGTGTATCTGAACCGCCTGTCCGATTTCCTGTTTGTGCTGAGCCGGGCCATGGCCCACGAGCTGGGCGTGGAGGAAGTGACCTGGCAGGCCCGGCTGTGAACCGAAACAACCCCTTTGAGCGTCATGCAGAAAGAAGCCCGGCCGCCCCGCTCAGGCTTCGACAAAGCCGGCGAGCCGATTGATTCCGGCCAACTGCCGACCTTTGCCTTAATAATTACCCACACCCTCTCTAATTCCGTACTCGGAAAATCCCACCCACGCGTACCCCGTAACTGCCCTTTTTATGATAGACACGCTTCCGATTCACACGCAGCCAACCACGGCCTCGCGGCTGGCCTCGCAGGACTTCGAGCACCTCGAATTCGGCAAAGTATTCTCCGACCACATGTTTGTGGTGGACTACCGCGACGGCGAGTGGCAGGATGCCCAGATTTTGCCTTACGGCGACCTCTCGGTGAGTCCCGCCAACTCAGCCCTGCACTACGGCCAGGCCATTTTCGAGGGCATGAAGGCCTACCACCAGACCGACGGCGGTGTGGCCTTGTTCCGCCCCATCGACAACTGGGCGCGCCTCAATGCCTCGGCCGAGCGCATGTGCATGCCCACGATTCCGGAAGAGCTGTTTATGCAGGGCCTGCGCGAGCTCATCAAGCTCGATGCGGGCTGGGTGCCCACGGGTGCTGGCAGCTCGCTCTACATCCGTCCGTTCATGTTTGCCACCGATGGCTTCATCGGCGTGCGGCCATCGGAGGCCTACCGATTTGTGATTTTCACCTGCCCCGTGGGCTTGTACTATAACAAGCCGTTGCGCGTGCGCTTCGAGCAGAAGTACGTGCGCTCGGCCGAGGGCGGCGCGGGCTACGCCAAAAACGCCGGCAACTACGGCGCGGCCATGTACCCCACCAAGCTGGCCCAGCAGGAGGGCTACAACCAGCTTATCTGGACCGATGCCTCCGAGCACCGCTACGTGGAAGAATCGGGTACCATGAACGCCATTTTTGTGATTGACGGCCGCGTGGTGACGCCCGCCCTCAGTACCAGCATCCTCGACGGCATCACGCGCCGCAGCGTGCTGGAGCTGGCCCACGACATGGGCATGCCCGTGGAAGAGCGCAAGGTGAGCAGCCGCGAAATTGTGGAAGCCCTGCATGCCGGCAAGCTGGAAGAAGCTTTCGGCGCCGGCACGGCCGCTACCATCGCGCCCATTGCCGTTATCGGCTACGAAGGCCACGACTACGAGCTGCCCGAAGTGGGCCCCAACGCCTTCTCGAAGCGCGTAGGAGCGGCCCTGGATGCCATCCGTACCGGCGAGGGTGCCGACGTGCACAACTGGATGGTGGCCGTGTAGCCATCTGTCATCCTGAGCGGAGCGAAGGACCTTATCACTTTTGAATAACTTATTCTGATGTAATAAGGTCCTTCGCTCCGCTCAGGATGACAGGAACAAACTGAAAAAGCCGCTTCCGAAACGAAGCGGCTTTTCTTTTTTGCCCCACCTTTGCAGCTCCAAACGCATTCCCACTCATTCAGCCACTCCGCTACTCAGCCACTCCTAATATGACCGTTTCCCTGAAAACCGTTACCCTCGATAGCAAGCACCGCGAGCTGGGTGCCAAAATGGTGCCCTTTGCCGGCTACGACATGCCGGTGCGCTATTCATCTGACCTCGACGAGCACCACACCGTGCGCCGCGCCGTGGGCATGTTCGATGTGTCGCACATGGGCGAATTTCGGCTGCGCGGCCCCCAGGCCCTCGACCTCATCCAGCGCGTGACCAGCAACGACGCCAGCAAGCTCACCGACGGCAAAGCCCAGTATTCGTGCCTGCCCAACCACGACGGCGGCATCGTAGACGACCTGCTGGTGTACAAGCTGGCCGACGAGGACTACTTGCTGGTAGTTAATGCTTCCAATATTGAAAAAGACTGGAACTGGATTCAGCACCACAACACGCAGGGCGTGGAAATGGAGGATATTTCGGACCGCACCAGCCTGTTTGCCGTGCAGGGACCGAAGGCGCAGGCCGCTTTGCAGTCGCTGACCGATGTGGATTTGAGCAGCATCCCGTACTATTCCTTCGTGCAGGGCACTTTCGCCGGCGCTCCTGATGTGATTATTTCGGCCACCGGCTACACCGGCGCGGGCGGCTTCGAGCTCTACATTCCGAACGAAAGCGCGGCCATGGTTTGGGATAAAATCATGCTCGCTGGCCAGCCCTACGGCATCAAGCCCATTGGCCTGGGCGCGCGCGACACGCTCCGCCTCGAAATGGGCTACTGCCTCTACGGCAACGACATCGACGATACCACCTCGCCCCTCGAAGCCGGCCTGGGCTGGATTACCAAGTTCACCAAGGAGTTCACCAATTCCGAAAACCTCAAAAAGCAAAAGGAAGCCGGCGTGACCAAAAAGCTGGTTGGCTTCGTGATGGACGGCCCTGGCATCCCGCGTGGCCACTACGAGCTGGTGGACGCCGACGGCCAGAAAATCGGGGATGTAACCAGCGGCACGCAGTCGCCTTCGCTCAGCAAAGGCATCGGCCTGGGTTATGTGAAAACCGAGCTGGCGGCCCCCGGTACCCAGATTTTTGTGCAGATTCGCGGCAAAAACATGCCCGCCACGGTGAGCAAGCTGCCGCTCACCAAAGGCACGGAGGAGTAAAGCCGTAGTGCGGACTTTATAGTCCGCGTCCCCGCGTCGTTATACCAATACGCGCACTGCGCGGAGACGCGGACTACAAAGTCCGCGCTACATTTTATGCCCAAACTTGATATTTGCTTCTCGCCTGAGCTGCTGCCCTTGTATGACTTGCGCGGCAAGGTGGCCGTTATCGTGGATATTTTGCGGGCTTCCAGCACCATTGTCACGGCGCTGGGGGAGGGCGTGACCCACGTTTTCCCGGTGGCTTCGCTGGACGAATGCAGCGCTTACGGCCAGCAGCACGGCTGCCTAACCGCCGCCGAGCGCGACGGCCTCGCCGCCCCCGGCTTCGATTTGGGCAACTCGCCTTTCGGCTTTCTCGATGCCGCCCGGCCGGTGCGGGGCCGCGCCCTCAC
Source organism: Hymenobacter ruber (assembly GCF_054783255.1). Classification (NCBI taxonomy): domain Bacteria; kingdom Pseudomonadati; phylum Bacteroidota; class Cytophagia; order Cytophagales; family Hymenobacteraceae; genus Hymenobacter; species Hymenobacter ruber. The sequence goes on along the minus strand of NZ_BAAGQX010000002.1, from coordinate 270,654 downwards.
CATCAGCACCACCAATGGCACGGCCGCCCTGCGCCGCTCGCTGGCAGCGGAGGCCGTGGTGGTGGGCAGCTTCCTGAACCTGGCGGCTGTGGCCGATTTTGCCCGCCGCCAGCAGCGCGATGTGCTGGTGGTGTGCGCCGGCTGGAAGGGTCAGTTCTGCCTTGAGGACACGGTATTCGGCGGGGCGCTGGCCGAGCGGTTGAGCGCGGATTTCGACGTGCGCGGCTCCGATGCCACGCTGGCGGCGCTGAACCTGTGGGAGCAGGGTACGGCCGATTTATCGGCGTATTTGCTGCAATCGGCCCATGTTCGGCGACTCAACTCACTAGAAGCCAGCAAGGATTTTGAGTTCTGCCTACGGATTGATTCTTATGCTAATGTGCTGCCCGTGTGGCGGGAGGACCGACTGATGCCGTTATAATCCTTTTGTCATCCTGAGCGCCGCGAAGGACCTTATCACGTTGGATTTTTCTTGCGTAATAAGGTCCTTCGCGGCGCTCAGGATGACAAGGGAGAGCGGTTACTTCAGCTTCTCATTATCCTGATGCCGCTGGCTGTCGCGCTGGGTTTTCTTGGCCAGGTTGCGGGTCATCGCATCGGTGAGGTCGACGCCGGTTTGGTTGGCGAGGCAGATGACCACGAACAGCACGTCGGCCAGTTCGTCGCCCAGGTCCCGGTTCTTATCCGATTCCTTGAATGACTGCTCGCCGTACTGGCGGGAGATGAGGCGGGCCACTTCGCCCACTTCCTCTGTGAGGATGGCCATGTTGGTGAGCTCGTTGAAATAGCGCACGCCCGTGGTCGTAATCCAGCTATCGACGGTTTTCTGGGCTTCTTCGAGGGTCATGTGGATTCGAGGGTCATGTGGAAAGATTAAAACGGGTAAGATTTAAGCTGGCGAATCGAGCACGATGGTTACCGGACCATCGTTGAGCAGGCTGACTTTCATATCGGCCCCAAAAATGCCGGTGGATACGGGCTGGCCCAACTCGGCAGCTACCATTGCCACAAATTGCTCGTACAGCGGCTCGGCTACGGTGGGCGGGGCGGCCCCGATGTAGCTGGGGCGGTTGCCCTTGCGCGCATCGGCCAGCAGCGTGAACTGGCTCACCACCAGCACCTGTCCGCCGATGTCCTGCACGCTGCGGTTCATCTGGCCATTTTCGTCGCCGAAAATGCGGAGCTGTACCAGCTTGCGGCACATCCAGGCGAGGCAGGTTTGATTGTCGGTAGGGGCGAAGCCGGCCAGCACCAGCAGACCCGGGCCAATCTGGCCCGTAACCTGGCCCTCGACGGTGACCGAGGCTTGGCTGACGCGCTGAATAACGAGACGCATATTTTTTTCTGAGTGGAATGGGTAAAGCCGGAAGTTGCGCTGAATGTTGCGACGGCCGTGCCGACCTTCGCCGCCCGTCCGCGCCACTGCTCATGTTTCCATCCGACTCTGTAAATAACGCCCGCTTTTCCGCTAGCCGCCGCTGGTGGCTGCTGGGGGCGCTGGTGCTGGTGGCCATCAGCCGGCTGTGGCGGCTGGCGGAGGCCGGCGCACCCGATTCGGACTCGGTGCGCGACTGGCAGATAACCCAGCAGATGGCGCACGGCGATTTCTCGCAACTCTTCCACCACGGCAGCCCGGGGTTCAGCATTTTCTACCTGCCGGTGGCATTGGTTGCGCATCGGTTTGTGGTGCTGCAAACCATCAATGCGCTATTGGGCGTGGCCGGGCTGGGGTTTTTCGTGGCCTGGGTGAGCCGCAAAGCCAACCTCAACGGTCCTGAAACGGCGGGCCTCTCGCTGCTGGGCGGCACCTCGCTACTGCTCACATTTTCGGGCCGCGATTTTACCATGAGCTCGTTCAACCTTGTGCTATTTGCGGGGCTGTTGCGCAGCCATTTTGCGCGCTTACAGCAGCCCGGTCCTGCCGCATTGCCGCGCGTGGCCCTGTGGCTGGCACTGGCCCTGAGCGTGGACTATAAATTCCTGTTCACCATTCCCATCCTCTTGGTACTGGAGTGGTGGCAGGCCGACGGCCTGTGGCGGCAGCCGCGCACTTGGGGGCGGGTACTGGGCATCCTGGCTACGCCCTACATTCTGTTTGGTGCGCTGGGGTGGCTGGTGGGCCTGCCGTGGTACCGCTGGCTGGCGTTCTACGTGCGCGTGGCCTTCCCCAAAACCGCCAACCTGGCGGGCCGGCAAGCCACCATGAGCCTCGATAGTACCTATTACCTGCGCTATCTGGGTAGCTTCGAGTCGCCGCTGCTGCTGCTGGGGCTGGGGCTGGCGGCGTGGCTGGTGCTACGCCAGTGGCGGGCCGGTGGGTGGGCCGCTACCCGGCAGTGGACGGTAATGCCCTACCTGCTGGTGTGGGCCACGTTGCTGCTGGCCGGCATGTCGCTGGTGGTGAAAGCGCCCCGGGGGCTGCTGTTTGCCTACCTGCCGCTGGCCGCGCTGGCTGTGCTAAGCGGCCGGCGCGTGCTGCCCGGCTGGGCGCTGGCCGGGGTGCTGCTGGCCGCGGTGGGCCAGAATTTGTTCCGCATTCAGCGCGAGCTATACGCGCCGCTGCCCACGCGCTACCCGCAGGTGGCGACGTGGCTGCAACAGCACGGGGCTACGCACATAGCCAGTACCGTAGGCGTGAATCTGACCCCGTACCTGGACAATCAACAAACCCTGACCGTAGTCACCGACCAGCGGCAGCTACCGGCCCTGCGCCGCCAGGGCGTGCAGTACGTGCTACTCGACGGCTACCGGCACGTGGCGGGCGTGGCCCGGTTCGATTCGCTGGCCGCGCAGCGGCCGGTGGCGGCGTGGCCCGAGCCGGCGCTGCACCGGCCGCTATTGTTCCTGGAGCATTCCGAGTACACAGGGCTGGGCTATGCCCAAACCCTGGCCGCGTGCCAGGCCGCGCAGGCCGATTCGCTGCCCCTGCGGCTGTACCGGCTGCAATAACCACCGCATCAGCAAAAAGCGAAGCCGCTGGTCGCGGCCCTTCGATAGCGAGCTATCGGGGGCTGCGGCCAGCGGCTTCAGGGCAATAGTAGCAAAAGGCTAAGCCCGCACTACTGCGCCGTAGTGGGCAGCTTGTTCACGTCAACTGCCGGGATATTGGCTTGGTAGGCTCGGTTGATGGCCGTGATGCAGGTGTTGGCCAGCAGGGCATTGCCCCGGGGCGTGAGGGTGTAAAAGTCCAGCGAAAAGAAATTGCCCCGCACGGGCTCGGCCGAGTAAACTACGCCTCCGATGGCCACGGAATTGCCCACATTGGTAAACAGCAAGCCCGTATCCAGCGTGTACAGGCTCTGAGCTGGGTCGATGATGGGCAACTTGTAGAGTTTCGCCAATCCTTCCAAGCTCAGCGCCCGGCTGGTGCCGCCGTTATAGGTATTGATAATGCCGGTGAGAACGTTGAGCTCGGAGGCTTTCTCCAGCACATCGGCGTTGCGAATTGGGTTGCGTTCGTCGCGGCCGTAGGGCAGCATCAGGACGCTGGTACCCACCTGTACCGGCGTGAGCTGGCCCACGCGCGGCAGAGCCGTAGCCAGAATGTAATCTTCGTCGGTGATGGGCTGCGAGGTGCCAGGCACGAAGGGACTTTCGATGTAAATCAGGGCATTGTCGTGGTAGAAAGCCTGCAGGCGAGCTTCCACGTTTTTGCCCTGGCCCTGGCGCAGCAGCGGCAGTGATTTGATGTCGGGCAAGCGCATGATGATGCCTTTGCGGCCGTTGGCAGCCAGAACATCGAGGATTTTCCGGGCGTTGAGCTTCATTGTCTCCGCCAGAGCGGTCGAAACCGTACCGCAGGTGCCGCCGCTACGGATGTAGGGCATCAGCTCATCCAAACCCTGGAAATAGGTGAAGAAAGTGGCCGAGCTGGCGGCCGTCGTCACAGCTTGCAGGTAGGTACGGCTGTCGGCAGCAGGCAGCAGCCGTTCGAAGTAGGGGTTGAATGCGCCGCCGGGAGTGGCGTTGGTTTCGTTGCCGAGGCCGGCCACTTCAATCTGGCTGAGCTTGAGGCCCGGCACGCCCAGGTTCTGGGGCAATGCGCTGGCCGTGGCGCTGCGCGTGAACAGGCGCACGGTATCGGGGCCCCCGCAGGCGGCGGGGTCAATCACGGAGCGGCGCACGGCCGTGCCCGCTACCCGGCGTGCCCGAGGCTGGCCGGCCGCCGTGAAATCGAGCAGATTGAGGTAGCCCGTGCCCGTGCCGGCTTCCAGCGTGGGCTGCGTGAAGCTGCCGCCGCCCGAAGCCAGCGCAAATTGCTGGGCCATCAGGTTGGGAAACGAATACTGCTGGCTGGTGCGGGTGAGGCCCCCCGCGCTGAAACCCGCCGTGTAGCTGTCGCCCACAGCCAGGTAATGGCTCAGGTCGATGGCAGTGGTGGGGGTAGGAGTGTCCTGGGCCGGAGCGCAGGCATTGAGCAGCAGGGCGGTGGCGGCCACAAAGCCAGCGCGGCCCGACAGCGTAAAAGAAAAATGCTTCATCGCGGAAATCGGAATCGAAAATGCAGAATGAGGGACGTGGAGTCGACCGGCTTAGAATGCTACCGAAAGGCCCACCGAGGCAGTATTAACCGCCAAGCGGTACGTGCCGGCCACGTTGGATACCTTCTCATCGTTCTGGGAAACGCGGGCGGTGCGCAGCTGGCCGTAGTCGAAGGAATAAGCTCCTTCCAGGGCCAGGCGGGAGCTGAGCTGGTAGCTCAGGCCGGCCGATACGCCCACCCGGTTGGCATCAAGGAATTCGGGGTTAATATACTCGTCGCGCACGGGCGTCTCGTCGTAGTGGAAGCCGCCGAGTAAGGTCAGCTTGGGGCTTACCTGGTACTCGGTGCCCACGCGGAAGCTCAGCGCGTCTTCGTAGCGGCGCACGCTGCTTTGGGTGCGGGCGGGGGTGCTGCCGGTGGCGGCCACGTTCAGCTTCAGCGAATCGACCGCGCTCCAGCCGCTCAGGGAGAAGTCGAAGGTGAGCAGCAGCTTCTTGGTAATGTGGTCGGCAATGCCCACGGATAGCGTGCTGGGCATGCTAATGCGGGTAGTGAAGTCTGAGGAGGCGGGGGCCAGGCTGGCATCGCGGGTGGGCACGCCGGTGGTGGTGAGGGTGCCGTTGTTCATTTTCAGCTGCACGGTGCTGCGGTAGCTGATGCCGAAGGACAGGTTATCGCCGCTGCGGCCGTACAGGCCGGCCGTCACGCCAAAGCCCGAGCCGCTGGCGCTGAGCTGAGTCTGGGCGGTCGGGTCGTCGTATTGGCCCAGGGCACGGCGCTGGCTGTATTTGCCAAAGGCATACACAACCCCTACGCCGGCGCTAAAGTTGTCGTTGAGCCGAATGCCCACCGTGGGCTGCACAAAGTAGGTGTTAAGCTGGCTTTCCTGAATAACGGAGCGGCCTTCCCAGGTGCTGGGCCACTTGGTGTGGTAGCCGTAGGGCGTGGTGATGGCCAGGCCCAGGGCCACACGCTTATTCAGGGCGTGGGTGGCGTAGAGGTAGCCGCCGGGCTGCACCACCAGGTCCTGGTCGGTGCGCTGGTAGGTATCCTGGCCCACGAAGGAGGCGCGCCGTATCTGGCCAATGCCGCCAATGCTCACGCGGGTAAGAGAATCGGCCCACTGGCCCAGCAGGCCGGGGTTGGTGCTCAGGCTGGCAATGCTGTTGATATAGGCCGTGCTGGCCCCGCCCAGCCCCAGCACGCGGGCACCCTGTGGGCCGCCGTCATAGCCGCTGGCCAGGGCCGACGAAGCCGTTAATCCACAGAAGACAGGAATCAAGAAAAGAAGAGGTTGGCGCATACGGGCGGTTTTGCGGAAAATTGGGAAACAAATGTACACAGCCGCCGGGTAGTAGGCCAGCCCCCGGCCCGGGCCTCACGAAAGCATAACCCCGTGCCGCAAGGTTTGGCATGCCTAGCCAAGCCTTCCAAACATCGACCTGACCGCAAAATTGAGTGCTGTACACCGATATGAGACTGCATATCGGAAATAATAAGTGCGGGCAGAAAAGCCGAAGCGGCTGCCCAATTCAATGCTTCACCCCCAGACTGTCGAGCCGGTGCTGGTAGCGGCGGGCATTCAGCTTGTGCTGGGCGTAGGTTTCGGCGAAATCGGAAAAGCCGCTGCCATCGGGGCGGGCGCAGAAGAAGAGGTTTTTGTTGTGGGCCGGTTTGAGGACCGCCAGCAGCGAGCCGGGCAGCGGCGTGGTAATGGGGCCGGGCGGCAGGCCCTTGTGGCGGTAGGTGTTGTAGGGCGAGTCCACTTTTTTGTCCACGTTGAGCACGCGCTTGCGGGTGCCCAGGCCGTGCAAGGGCCAGAGCAGGGTAGGGTCGGCCTGCAGGGGCTGGCCGTTGCGCAGGCGGTTGAGGTACACGGCGGCGATGAGGGGCTTATCAGTGGGCTGGGCCGTTTCGCGCTGCACAATGCTGGCCAGCACGCTCACCTGCACGCGGGTCATCTTCAGCGAATCGGCCCGGGCCTGGCGCTCCGGCGTCCAGAACCGGCGGTAGCGGGCAGCCACCGAATCGAGGAAAACCGGCGCGCTGGTGTTCCATAGCAGCCGGTACTGCCCGGGAATAAACATGGTGCGAATGGTGCAGGTATCGAGGTGGTAGCGGCGTTGCAGGCCCTGGTTATCGCCCAGCAAAAGCTCCAGCTTGAAAGAGTCGGTTTCGAGCCGGCCGCACACCTTGCGCGGCAGCTGCTCAATGTAATGAAAGGGCTTCAGCTCAAACTTAACCGTGTCCTGCTGGCCCCGCATCAGCATTTTCAGCAGGTCGATGTTGCCCATGCCGGGGTCGAGCCGGTAGCGGCCGGGCTTCACGTGCGGCGGGTAGTCGTGGTGCTCGGCCATCCAGCGGAAAGTGGCCAGCTCGATAAGCAGCTCGTGCTTTTGCAGCGAATCGAGCACCGCCGCGTAGCCCGTGCCGGTGCGGATGTAGAGGTAAGCCGGCCCTTCGGGAAAGGCCACCACGTTGGGGCGGTAGGCCACGCGCCACCCCACGTAGCCCGCCACGAGCAGCAACGCCAGCACTACTCCACCGATTAAATAGCCGCGCCGCATCAAAACTTGCCTTCCACTAGTTCCGCCACGGCCGCCTCGAACGCTGCCCGCTCGGCCAGCCGCACAATCTCGGTGGGGGCCGCCGCGCGCGACTCACAATCTTCAATCGGGCAGCGCTCGCAGGTTTCGTTCACGATGCGGAAGGGCAGGGCCGGGTCGGCCAGGAAGCGGACGTGCTGTTTCAGGTTGTCGTCGCAGCGCAGGCCCACGGTCACGCTCAGGGCCACCTGGGTGGGCGTGCCGGCGCGGGCCAGCGTGAAGCACAGGTACTCGTCGTCGGTGCCGAAGTAGCGGGACTTCTGCGCGCCAGCCACGGTTACGGGCGCGTCGGCGGTGTCGGGTACGGGCAGGGCGCGGGCCTCGCTGATGAGGCGCAGGCTCACCCAGCGGCGGCAGTAATGCTCGTTCAGCTCGTTGCCGTGAGGGTTGTGCAGGCGGGCCAGGTGCAGCTCTTTGGTCAGCTCGTAGGGCGCCAGCGAATCGGCTTGGTCGAAGCGCAGGAAAAACAAGCTTTGCAGGCCAAAATGGCGCGGCAGCAGCGTAGTGAGGCGCTGCATAAACATCTCGGGGCTCACGTCATACTGCGTCATCAGGTTCAGCAGCAGCTCGGGCTGCCAGTTTTTGGCCCCGAAAAACTTCTTCACGTCGCGCAGCAGGCTTTCCTCCTCCATCAGCAAAGCCCCGGCAAAATAGGAGGCCTTGAAATTGTTCAGCACCTCATCGAAGGACCGTACCTGCAGGCTGCTGCTCACGTAAGGCCGCTCGGTCAGCTTCAGGTAGTTGAAGGCCACCTCGCGGCCCAGCACGAAAGCCTGCTGGCCCCGGCTCAGCCCCGGCCGCAACAGCAGGCGTTTGGTTTTGGGTTGAAACACGCTCCGCAGCCGCGCCTGGGTGGCCACGGTGTGCCGGCCCAGCGTCTCGCGGTCCAGCGTGTAGCCGTATTCTTCCATGAGCACGCGCTCCAGCTGGCCGAGGTCGAAGGGCGCGGCGGTGCTCAGCTGGTGGCTGCCCACGAAAGCCCGCACGTCCTGCTCCAGGTCCTCGAAGTAGTTGTCGTGCATTTCCTGAAACGAGCGCAGCGCGGCCAGAAACAGGTGCTCCTGGCGCAGCTCGTAGTTGCGCGCAATCTCGAAAATCGTGCTGATAAAGGCATTCATCCGGGCCGGCGCGTTGGCAATCAGCTCGATAATGCGGGCCGGCTCCAGCCCGTACATCTCCAGCGGGAATTCCTTCAGCATTTTGGAATTCAGCAGCTCGCCGATGGGCTCCAGCCGGCGCGGCAGCTCCAGCGAGGTGAGCTGGTCGTAGCGCACATTCAGCGCCTTGCTCAAGCTCAGAATCTTGTCCGCCTTGGGGTACTTCTTGCCCTTCTCAATCTCATTCAAATAGCTCACCGACACATCGCAGACCCGCGCCAGCTCGGCGGGGCTCAGGCTGCGCTCCTGCCGCAGCTCGCGCAGCTTCAGACCAAAAATGAGACGAACGACCTGGCCGTGGTTGAGCATAGCGTAAACAAAATTTTGGCATCGAACCCTGCGATATCTGACTACTTAAAATGGCCCTATTCCCCGCAGAGGTTCTTTTGACGAAGCTACGGCGACTTAGCTAAAGGCAGGGTTTAAGCGAATTTCAATTTATCAGCGAATATTCGCTGATAAATTGAAATTCGCAATGTATGTTTGTGTGAAGCCAAGCTTATCGCATTCCTCCGAATTGCCGGCAACAAGCGCCGCCCCACCGAAAACAAGCCTCTGCTACTCATTGCTCACTGTTAACTAACTCAGCTATGACTTTCACCGACCTCGCGCCCGCCCCCACGCCCACCTACCTCACGCCCGAACGGGTGAAGGTTCTCGGCACCTACTCGCCGGCTTTTGCCGAAATCCTTACGCCTTCGGCCCTGGCCTTCGTGGCCGAGCTGCACCGCCGCTTCGACCATACCCGGCAGGCGCTGTTGGCCCGCCGCGCCGAGCGCCAGGCCGATTTCGCCGCGGGCATTCTCCCGGATTTTCTGCCCGAAACCCAGCGCCTGCGCGAGCAGGAGTGGACCGTGGCCCCGCTGCCTCAGGACCTGCTCGACCGCCGCGTGGAAATTACCGGCCCTGTGGAGCGCAAAATGATTATCAACGCGCTGAATTCCGGGGCCAGCGTATTCATGGCCGACCTGGAGGACTCCAACGCGCCGACCTGGGACAACGTCGTGCAGGGCCAGATTAACCTGCGCGATGCCGTGCGCCGCACCATCTCGCTCAGCACGCCCACTAAGGAGTATAAGCTGAACGAGAAAACCGCCGTGCTCATGGTGCGCCCGCGCGGCTGGCACCTGGTGGAGAAGCACATTCTGGTGGATGGTGAGCCCATCAGCGCCGCGCTGCTGGATTTCGGCCTCTATTATTTCCACAACGCGCACGAGCTGTGCGCCCGGGGCACGGCACCCTATTTCTACCTGCCCAAGCTCGAAAGCCACCTCGAAGCCCGCCTGTGGAACGACGTGTTTGGTTTCGCCCAATGGTCATTGAAACAGCCCAAATGCGTTATCAAAGCCACGGTTCTGATTGAAACGCTGCCGGCCGCTTTCGAGCTGAATGAAATACTATACGAGCTGCGCGAGCACAGCGCGGGCCTAAACTGCGGGCGTTGGGACTACATTTTTAGCTACATCAAGCGGCTTGGGCTGAAACCCGAATTCCGGCTGCCCAACCGCGCTGAGGTAACCATGACGGTGCCCTTTATGGCCGCCTACTCGGCGCTGGTGGTGCAAACCTGCCACCGCCGGGGCGTGCACGCCATCGGCGGCATGGCCGCCCAGATTCCCATCAAAAACGACCCGGCCGCCAACGACGCGGCGCTGGATAAGGTGCGCCAGGACAAAATTCGCGAAGCTACCAACGGCCACGACGGCACCTGGGTGGCGCATCCCGGCTTGGTGCCGGTGGCGCTGGAAGTTTTCAACCGTCTCATGCCCGGCCCCAATCAAATCGAAAACAAGCGTCCCGACGTGCACATCACAGCGGCCGATTTGGTGAAAGCCCCAGAGGGCAATATCACTGAAGAGGGCCTGAAACTGAACATCGACGTGGCCATTCAGTACCTGGCCTCCTGGCTGGGCGGCAACGGCTGCGTGCCGATTTACAACCTGATGGAGGACGCTGCCACGGCCGAAATCAGCCGGGCGCAGGTGTGGCAGTGGCTGCACACGCCGGGCACCGTGCTGGCCGATGGCCGTCCCGTGACCACCGAGCTATATCGCTCCCTGGTGCCCGCGCAACTGGAGAAAATCAAAGCGCTGGTAGGAGAGAAGTCCTATGAAAATGGCCATTTCCTGAATGCCGCCCGACTTTTTGATAAGCTGGTTGTAAGCGAGAAATTCATCGAATTCCTGACTGTGCCAGCCTACGAGCAGCTGGCGTAGAGATGTAGCGTGGACTCTGCGAGTCCGCGCTTTAGCCGAACAATGCCCCTCGGGCGCGGACTCGCAGCGTCCACGCTACACCCCATTTCTGAACTTCAAAAAAGCTGCCTCAACAGGCAGCCTGGTACCTCTTTGCCCAAACCCAACCGTCCACCATTCAACCCAACTCCCATGAAAACGCACACCCAACGCGCCGCCGAAATTGCCCTCGACTGGGCTCACAACCCCCGCTGGATTGGCATCGAGCGCCCATACTCGCCCCAGGATGTGGTGAAGCTGCAAGGCTCCGTGCATATCGAGTACTCGCTGGCCCGGCAGGGGGCTGAGCGGCTGTGGGAGTTGCTGCACACCCGCGAGTACGTGGCCGGGCTGGGGGCACTCACCGGCAACCAGGCCGTGCAGGAAGTGCAGGCCGGCTTGCTGGCTATCTACCTCAGCGGCTGGCAGGTGGCGGCCGATGCCAACGGCGCGGGCCACATGTACCCCGACCAGAGCTTGTACCCCGTCGACAGCGTGCCGGCCGTGGTGCGCCGCATCAACAACGCCCTGCTGCGGGCCGACCAGATTCAGCACCTCGACGGGCGCAGCGACGTGCATTACCTCGCGCCCATCGTGGCCGATGCGGAGGCCGGCTTCGGCGGCAATCTGAATGCGTTTGAACTGATGAAGATGATGATTGAGGCCGGAGCCGCCGGCGTGCATTTTGAAGACCAACTCTCATCGGCCAAAAAGTGCGGCCACCTGGGCGGCAAAGTGCTGGTGCCCACCCAGGAGGCCATCAACAAGCTGGTGGCCGCCCGGCTGGCCTCCGATGTGCTGGGCGTGCCCACCCTAATTGTGGCCCGCACCGATGCCGACGCGGCCGACCTGCTCACGGCCGATGTGGACCCGCGCGACCAGCCCTTCATCCTGCAGGAAGCCGAGCGCACCAGCGAAGGCTTCTACCGCATCCGGTGCGGGGTGGAGGCCGGTATTGCCCGCGGCTTGGCCTACGCGCCATACGCCGACCTCATCTGGATGGAAACCTCGCACCCCGATTTGGGCGACGCTCGCAAATTCGCTGAAGCCATCCATGCCAAATATCCCGGCAAGCTGCTGGCTTACAACTGCTCACCGTCCTTCAACTGGGCCTCGAAGCTGAGCGTGGAGCAGATGGAAACCTTCCGCGAGGAGCTGGCCGCGTTGGGTTACAAGTTTCAGTTTATCACGCTGGCCGGCTTTCACGCGCTCAATACCAGCATGTTCGAGCTGGCTCAGGCCTACCGCCAGCGCGGTATGGCCGGTTATTCGGAACTGCAGGAGCGGGAATTTGCGCTGGCGAAGGAAGGCTACCAGGCCGTGAAGCACCAGTCCTTCGTGGGCACCGGCTATTTCGATGCCGTGCAGAACGTGGTGACCAGCAACCAGACCAGCACCGCCGCGCTGGTGGGCAGCACGGAGGAAGCGCAATTCTAGACCACGGATTCGCTCGGATTTTTCGGATTCCACGGATTTTGTAGTCGGCGCATTTTTAAATGAAAACTTCATAAAACAGAAAAGGCCACTCGTGCGAGTGGCCTTTTTTGTTTTACTCAGCCTGAGATATTTTTCTGTGATTGTACGTCACAAAATCCGTGAAATCCGAAAAATCCGAGCGAATTCGTGGTCTAGAAAGGCTGCTCGATTGAGGCGTAATCCTCGCCGTGCTTCTCCGCCGAGTCTTTCAGAAGCTGCTGCTGCCAGGGGCGCAGGGCCGCTTCGGCACCCAGTTCGATGATGTCGGCGATGAGGCGGTTGCTGAGCACCATGTTGGCCATCGTGCTGCCGTGGTCGGTAGCGAGGTGGCCTTTGAGGGCCATGAGCAGGGCTTCGCGGGCATCGGCGCGGGCGGCGGCGGGGCCGCTGAGGCGGCGGCGAAATGGGAACTTGCGCTGGTCGGCCGGTATCGGGGCATCAGGTTCCAGGTCCGTGGTGCCAATGGCGAGGAGCTGCTCGGCGTAGGGCGAGCGTTTCAGCTCGGGGTGCAGGCCGTTGGCACCGCGCAGTTGCAGGGCCGTTTCGAGTGGGTTGCGGGCCAGCTCGGCCAGCCGGTCGTTGCTGAGGACGTGGTAGGGCGGGCGGTCGAGCTGCCGGGCCACGGCGTCGCGCAGCATGTACAACTCCCGGAAAATGGGCATTTCCAGCGCGGTAATCTTGTATTTGGCGGCGTTGCGCGACCACGGGCGCGGGTCGTCGCGGCCGTAGCGCACGGCTTCGAGGGCCAGGTTTTCCTGGGCAGCCCAATCGGCGCGGCCCAACTCCTGCAGGCGGGCGCTGAGGCGGTCGGTAAGCTCGAAGAGGTAGAGCACGTCGTTGGCGGCGTATTCCTTCTGGGCTTCGGTGAGGGGGCGTTTCAGCCAGTTCGATTTCTGCTCGCCTTTGTCGACTTCGAAGCCCAACTCAGCCTGAATGAGGCGGCCCAGCGAAATATTATTATCCTCGGCGGCCAATAAAGTAAACTGGACGCTGGTGTCCACAATGTTGCGGCAATTGACGCTGAACACCTCGTCGAGCAACAGGATATCCGACTTGCAGGAGTGGAACACCTTGGCCACGGCCGGGTTGCGGAGCACCGCGAACAACGGCTCCAAATCCACGGCCATGTCGGGCAGGGGCAGGGGGTCAATCAGGTACACCTCGGTGCCATCAAACACCTGAATAAGTGCCAGGTGGCGGCCGTAACGGTGGCGCATATCATCAAACTCCAGGTCGATGCCGATGCGGGGCAAAGTGGCAAAGTGCGCGGCGGCGGAGGCAATGGGTTCGGCCGTGGTGAGGTAATGAATGGTGGGCATTGAGAAGCAAAGAAAAAGTCAGCGGCGCTCGTGGCTACGCGCTGCGGGGAATAGCGCGGTAAAGGTAGGGAAGTATGGCAGGGCCGCCGGATAATGTTAACGGAAATGTTAAATTCAGGATGTGTAATTACTTTCGTTTCGGCATCCAGTAGTAGGAGATTGGTAGTGACGAGGAGAAATTATTGCCAGTCTCTTATTTCCGGGCAGCTTTTTTTGCGGTTTACCCGAATTGCTATTCGGGGGTTTATTCATTTCTAACAGTTTACCCACTTTTCCATGAAACACAAACTTATTACTCACTTAAGGCTACTGCTGCTCTTTGCAGCGTGCCTCTATTCCGCTTCGGCCTGGGCCCAAAGCCGGGCCATCAGCGGCCGGGTAGTCGGGACCGATGGCGGGGGCATTCCCGGCGTGACGGTGCTGGAACAGGGCACCACCAACGGCATCAGCACCGGTGCCAATGGTGATTTCAGCCTGACTGTGCAGCCTAACGCCACGCTGGTAATCAGCTCCGTAGGCTACAAGGCACAGACGGTGGCCGTGGGCAGCCAAACCACGCTCAATGTGACGCTGGCCACCAGCACCACCGAACTTACCGAAGCCATTGTGGTGGGCTACGGCACGCAGACCAAAGCTGATTTGACGGGCTCTGTGACCCAACTCTCGGCCAAGGACGTGGAAAACCAGCCGGTGGTGAGCTTTGAGCAGGCCATTCAGGGCCGGACGCCGGGCGTGGCCATCAGCCAGGGCTCGGGCAAACTGGGCGCCGGCGTGCAGATTCGGGTACGTGGCTCGGCCTCGGTTACGGCCTCCAACCAGCCGTTGTATGTGATTGACGGCATTCCGGTGACTTCGCAGGACCAGTCGCAGGCCAACACCGACGGCGCCAACCCGCTGGCCGACCTCAACCCGAACGACATCGAGAGCATCTCCATCCTCAAGGATGCCTCGTCGTCGGCCATCTACGGCTCGCGTGCTTCGAACGGCGTGGTGATTGTGACCACCAAAAAAGGCCGCCAGGGCCAGACCAAAGTGAATGTGGGCTACTACGTGGGCCGTAGCACGCCCACCCGCAAGCGGAAATTCCTGAACTCGGCGCAATACAAGGAGTTGTTCGGCGAAGCCATTCTCAATGCGGGCTACGTCGACCCCTCCGACCCGGATGCTTACCCGGACGTAGCCGCAGTTTTCGCCGATTTCGGCGGGATTGACTACAACTCGACCTCCGATACGAACTGGGGCGACCAGGCTTTCCGCGACCACGGCTCGGTGAGCCAGTACGATTTGAGCGTGGCCGGCGGCGATGCCAAAACTCGCTTTTACCTCAGCGGCACGTTCAACGACCAGACGGGTATTATCATCGGCAACCGCTTCCGGCGGGGCAGCATTCGCCTCAACCTCGACCACAGCATCTACGAAAAGCTGAAAGTGGGCATCAACCTCTCGCTCACCCGCTCAGTGAACGACCGGGTTTCGGACGACAACGCCTTTGCCAACCCTCTGCAACTGAACGCCCTGCCGCCCTTGCAGCCGGTGTACGACCCCACCTCGGGCAAGCTGAACCCCAATACGCTCTACTACAACAACCTGCTCGACCAGCAGCTCGGCAGCAACCGCGCCGGTAACTTCCGCTCGTTCAGCACCGCCTACCTGAGCTGGGAGCCGCTGAAGGGCCTGACGCTGCGCACCGAAGTGGGCGGCGACTTCCTGAACCTGAACGAAGACCTAGTGCGCGGCGCCGGCACGCAGGACGGCGGCTCCACGGGCTACGCCTACAGCGCCCAGACGCAGGTAATCAACTACACCACCAACAATACGGCCACCTACGGCTTCAACCTCGGCGATGACAACCGTTTCGAGGCCTTAGCCGGCTACTCATACCAGCGCTCCGATACCAAGCTGACGGCCGCCGAAGGCCGCGGTTTCCCCACGCCGGAGTTTACGCGCATTGCCAGCGCCGCCGTGAAAACCAGCGGCAACCAGTCGTTCGGCACGGGCTTCTCGTTTATCTCCTACTTCGGCCGTCTCAACTACGCGTTCCGCAACAAGTTCCTGGTGTCGGGTAGCATCCGCCGCGATGGCTCGTCGCGTTTCGGGCAGGACAACCCATACGGCACGTTTGGGGCCGGCTCGGTGGGCTATGTGGTTTCGGAAGAAAGCTTCCTGAAGGATAATTCGGTGGTGAGCTTCCTGAAGCTGCGCGCCAGCTACGGCCTCACCGGCAACGCCGAAATTGCCAACTTTGCTTCCCGCTCACTGTTCGCTGCGCTGCCTTATGCCGACCAGTCGGGCACGGCCCCGCTCAACACGCTGGGCAACCTCAACCTGACCTGGGAAAACACCAAGCAGGTGGACCTGGGGGTAGAATTCGCCTTCCTCAACAACCGCATCACCGGCGAAGCCGACGTGTACCAGAAAACCACCACCGGCCTGCTCCTCAACCGCCAGCTGCCCTACACGGGCGGTTACAGCGTTATTACCGAGAACATCGGCTCGCTGCGCAACCGCGGCCTGGAACTGGCCCTGAATGGCCGCGTACTAGATGGCGACTTTAAGCTGAGCGTGGGCGGCAACATCTCATTCAACCGCAACATCATCACCACGCTGAAGGATGAAATCATCCCCGGCGGCAACACGCTGAGCCGCGTGCGTCAGGGCGAGCCCATTGGTGTGTTCTGGGGTAAAAAATATGCTGGTGTTGACCCCGATAATGGTGATGCCCTCTACTACACGGCCGATGGCTCGAAAACCAGTGTTTACGCCAACGCAGTCGACCAGAAGTTGGGCAATCCGAACCCGAAATACACCGGCGGCGTCACGCTCAATATGTCCTACAAAGGCTTCGACCTGAGCGGCCTGGGCCAGTTCACCGTTGGCAACGACATTTATAACGGCGCGGGCATTTACCAGTCGGTAAACGGCGACTTCTTTGATAACCAGACCATCGACCAGCTCAACCGCTGGCAGAAAAAGGGCGACATCACCGACATTCCGCAGGCCCGCTTCGGCGAAGGCAATGGCACGGGCACCTCGTCGCGCTGGATTCAGGACGGCTCGTTCTTCCGCCTCAAAAACATCACCCTGGGCTACAACCTGCCCGCCGACTTGGTGAAGAAAGGCTACCTGCAATCGGTGCGCATCTACGTGACAGGCCAGAACCTGGCCACCTTCACCAAGTACACCGGCTACGACCCCGAAGTAGTATCGGGCCTCTACAATGCCAACACGGTGTTGGGCCACGACTTCTACACGCCGCCGTTGGCCAAAACCTTCCTGGCCGGTGTTAACCTGGGCTTTTAATCTTTTGACCTCCTCTCCGATATGAAACATACCTTTATTCGGCCAGCCGTGCTGGCCCTGGCCCTGGGGCTGAGCCTCACCGGTTGCAAAGACCCGCTGGACATTGCCCCGCAACAAGGCATCGACGTGTCAGTTGCCCTCACCACACCCGAGAAAGTGGGCGGTGCCGTAGTGGGCCTCTACGCCAAGCTCGACGACCCGCGCCTCTACGGTACCGACCTCATTCTGGTGCCCGAGCTCATTGGCCCCGAGAACTACATCCGCTGGGATGGCACGTTTACCAATTACCGCCAGATTGCCACCCGCTCGTCGTTCACCTCGCTTAATACCACGGCCGCCGGCATCTGGCAGCGGGCCTACGAGGACATCAACCAGGCCAACTTGGTGCTCAGCGCCCTGCCCGTGGTGACGAATGCCGACCTGAAGGCGCAGTATGAGGGCGAAGCCCGCTTCGTGCGCGGCTTGTTGTATTTTGATTTGGTCCGGCTCTACGGCCAGCAATACCAGCCCGGCACCGCGAATGCGCAGCTGGGCGTGCCCATCACACTCTCGGCCAACACTACGGTTGACCAGGCCACTGTGAAGCTGCCCCGCGCCACTGTGGCGCAAGTCTATACCCAGGTAATTAATGACCTGACCATTGCTATGCAAAAGCTGCCCGAAAGCAACGGCACCCGCGCCACCACCTACGCCGCCGAGGCGCTGCTGGCCCGCGTGTACTTGCAGCAGAGCAACTTCGCAGACGCCCGCACTGCCGCCGATGACGTCATTACCCACAGCGGGAAGTCGCTGGCGGGCTCGGTGGCCGCCATCTTCGCCAACCGCAACGGCAGCGAAACCCTGTTTGAGCTTCAACAAAACGACCAGAACAACGCTGGCACGTCCAACGACGGCCTGGCCACCTACTTCGCCAGCGACGGCGGCGTGGGCCGGGGCGATGTACGCATCCTGCCCGCTTTCTCCACGCAGTATGAGGACAGCGATGCTCGCGGCACCGACTCGCTGGCCGCTTCGGCCACGCGCAAGCTCATTTACCTCGGCGATGGGGCCCGGCCCGGCCGGTTGCGTAGCATCAAGTACCGCACCTACGGCCAGAACATTCCCATCATTCGCCTGGCCGAGATGTACCTCATCCGGGCCGAAGCCGATGTGCGCGCCGGCAACACTGCCGATGCCCTGGCCGACGTAAACCGCATCCGGACGCGCTCGGGCGCTACACCGCTCACCACCGTTACGCTCGAAGACGTGCTGCACGAGCGCCAGCTGGAACTGGCCTTCGAAGGCTTCCACATCTACGACCTCAAGCGGACCAATGCGGTTATCGTGCCGGCTTCCGGCACCACGCCGGCCGTGAATGCCAACGACCCCAAGCTGATTCTGCCCATCCCACAGCACGACATCAACCTGAACGAGCTGCTGATACAAAACCCCGGCTTCTAATTCTGCGTCGCTTGCACAAAAAAGCCCGCTCCAATGCGTTGGAGCGGGCTTTTTTTGCGCAAACTTAAAACCGTTATTTGTCGCCAATCAGCAGTTGCGGTGCCGCACCACGCCCGCCGCCCATGATGATGACCTTGGCATTGGGCGAGGTGGCAATGGCTTGGTTGGCCTTGATGGTTTCGTACTGCAGGAGCTTGTCGCTCAGTTCGGTGTTTACAATGCGCTGGTAGTCGGCAATGCCCTGGGCCTCTACGCGCTTACGCTCGGCTTCCTGCTTTTCCTTTTGCAGCACAAACTGCATTTTCTGGGCGTCCTGCTCGGCCGAAATCTTGCTTTCGATGCTGCGTTTCACCGACTCGGGCAGCTGGATGTTGCGGATGAGCAGCTGGTCGAGCTGCAGGCCATTGGTCCGGAAATCCTTCTCGATGGCGGCCAGAATCCGGGCCTGAAACTCCTCGCGGCGCGTGGAGTAAAGCGCCACGGCATCGTAGTAAACGGCATTATCCCGAATGCGGGTGCGCGAAATGGAACGCACAATTTTGTCCTGATAATCCTCGCCAATGGTGGCCAGAATGTGCGGAGCCTGCGCCGGCACCACGTGGTAGAGCACGGTGAGGTCAATCACCACTTCCAGCCCGTCGGCCGAGAGCACCCGAATGGCGTCGTCGCCCGACTGCTGGCCCTCGCCGTGCTGCGCCGACATGGTGTAGTTCTGCGTCCGGGTGTCGAAGCGCGTCACGTCCACCAATGGGTTCACGATGCTCAAGCCCGGTTGCAGCACGCGCTTTTGCACCTGCCCAAACAGCGTTTGCACACCTACCTGCCCCACGCCCACCTGCACCACCGTGCTCAGGGCCAGCCCCAGAATCAGAAACGCACCGCCCAGGAAAACGAGGCCGCCGCGCAGCCGCTCCAGCCGCTCAGAGAAGCGGGAGGCATTCAGCCCCAGCACCAGAATGATAAAACCAAGAATGCTGAGAAACATGAGAAAGCAGGATTTGGGGTTGGCAGCTTAAGTTTACTCGTCCTCGTCGGAACCAAAGTCCAGGGTGCGGGCCAGGTCCACGCCTTCCTGCGCTATTTCTTCCAGGAGCTCGGGCGCGTCGGCATCCAGCGTGCGGCCGAAGAGGTTGAGCAGCTCTTCGCCTTCTTCGTTCACGTACAGGTTTTCGTAAAGCCGGTCGAACAGGCGCGCCTCGCGGCCGATGATGCGGTCGATATCCTCGGGCGAGCGGGCCTCGTTCAGGGCGCGGTGCAGCACATCGAGCACCTGCCGGCTTTCGTCGTGGTCGCCCAGCTCCGATACCAGCTTGAGCAGGCTCATGGCCAGGCCCAGCCGCACCTGCTCGAACCGGAAGGGTAACTGCGCGGGCGGGGCTTTGCGCAGCAGGTCGTAGGCCTGCAAAGCATTGGGGGTGAGGTAGTACTTCACGTCGTTGGGGGCGATGAAGGAAAGGTGCAGCAGTTGTTCGTAAGGCGTCATAAAGCGAAGGCGGAATCCGGGGCCGAAACACGGCTCGGCGCGGTGCGTAAGCAGAAAGCCGAAAGGTACGTGCGGATAGCAGCCCAGATGCTGAATCGGCGCCCTTGGCTCATCATTACACCCTCAGCTTTTTTTTCGATGACGCACAAAAGCAAATGGCTGATTTTTGCCCCCCTGGGGCTGGCCACCGTTGGCGCGGGGGCCAGTATGGTGCATTGGGCCGGCAGCCTGAAAGACCAGCGCCAGCCCGCTTCCAGGTGGATAATGGCGGGCACGGCGGCCCTGGTCGTGCTCAACTCCGGCCTCAGCCTGTTTGGGCGCGGCGTGGTAGAAAAAGTGCTGCACGAGCTGCGCGAAAAACCCAGCGTCAAGTAAACGCCGCAGTCCTTCGCACCAGGGCAAGAAAAAACCCCGACCTGGGCCGGGGTTTCTCTTGCTGGAAAGCGGAAAGGAACAGCTCTTGGAAAGGACTATTCGGTTTTGGCTTCCATTTTTTCGGTGCCTTCTTTGGTTTTGGCGCTCACTTTGTTGGCACCATGCTTCACGGCGTGGCCGGTTTTCTGAGCACCACGCTTCATGGCATGGCCGGTTTTGTGGGCCACGTTGCCAGCGGCATCTTTCGTGTTCTCGAGGGCTTGGCCAACGTTGGTTTTGCCGGTTTTGGTTACCACTTTGGTGGTGCCGTTGTCGCGGGTTTTAACTTCCGTGGTGGGAGTGGTTTGCGCAAAAGCAGCAGTAGCAAAAGCGGAAAGGGCGAGCAACAGGGTTACTTTTTTCATGGGGTCAAAAGAAGAAAAAGGGTTATGAGGGCTTTGTACGCTCCCTACTTGCAAAGGTTGGTGCAAGGAATGTGCCGCAGTTGGACCGGCGCCTGAAAACCGGATTTCCGCCGCTTCAGGGCAGTAGTAATGAACTATCGCCATAGCTCAAGAATCGGTAGTCGTGGCCCAGGGCGTGCTCATATACTGCCCGCCAGTTTGGTCCCAGCAGCGCCGCTACCAGCAGCAGCAAGGTGCTTTCCGGCTGATGGAAATTGGTAATCAGCCCATTGGCCAACCGGAACTCATAGCCCGGTGCAATCAGCAGCCGCGTGCTGGCTTGCAGCGTATCGGTGCCGGTGGCTTCGAGGTGCTGCAGCAGGGCCGTCAGGGCCATTTCGGGGCTGATGCGGGCCGCCACTTCGGCCATTTCGTAAGGCTGCCATTGCGATACCTGCAGTTCGGATACGGCCGATGTGGCTGGCTCCGTAGCGGCATTTGCGGAATGCAACAGGCCCACGCCCAGCCAGTACAGCGTTTCCAGGGTGCGCAGGCTGGTGGTGCCTACTGCGATTACCGGCCGGGGGCGGTGGGCCAGCAGCTGGCGCAGCAGCCCGGCCGTGACCAGAATGGGCTCGGTGTGCATGGGGTGGCCGGCCATGTGGTCGGCCTTCACCGGCTGAAAGGTACCCGCGCCCACGTGCAGCGTAACGTGGCCCGTTGAAAAGCCTTTTTCCTGTAGCTCAGCCAGTATTTCGGGGGTAAAGTGGAGGCCGGCAGTAGGAGCAGCCACGGCCCCTTCGGCGGCGGCATACACGGTCTGGTAGCGCACGGCATCAGTGGCCGTATCAGGGCGGTCGATGTAAGGGGGCAGGGGCAAATGGCCGGCCGCGCGCAGCACCTCGGCAAACGGCAACTCCGCCGGCTCCCAGCGGAAGTCAATCAGCGCCGTGCCGGCTTCCTGTAGCCGACGCTCGGCATGCAGTGTGGCGGGCTGGCCGTCAGCGGCTGTGAAGTCCAGGGTTACCGGGCCTTCTTTCCAGCGGCGGCCGTTGCCCACCAGGCAGCGCCAGGTGCAGTGGCCGGTTTGCTGCAACGCCAGCTCCAGGCTGCGGTGCGGGGCCACGGGCTCCAGGCAAAACAGCTCGACCTGGCCCCCGGTGGGCCGGCGGGCCAGCAGCCGGGCGCGCACCACGCGGGTATCGTTGAAAACGAGAAGTGCGCTGGCCGGTAGCTCGCCGGGCAGGTCGCGGAAGGTTTTATCGGTGAGCTGGCCGTGGCGGCTCACCAGCAGCTTGCTGGCGGCGCGGTCGGGGAGGGGCTCCGGCGCGATGCGCTCGGCAGGCAGCGGATAGGTGAAATCGAGGATGGAAAGCTGGCGCGGGTCGGGGTTCATCCCGCAAAGGTCGGACAGAACTTGTACCCTGGAATTCCATTTTGGGCCGTTGAACGATTAACGTTCTGGCGGCCCGAAATAAAATTCCGGGGTACTTGTGCTATTAGGGCTTCTTAAAGAGCAGCAGATGCTGCTGCGGCAGCGTCTCGATGGAATCGGCCAGAACCATGCCCACGGCGGCCATTTCCTTGCGGGCCTGCCCGATGCTCATCTTGTGAATGCGCTTGATGGGCACGGTGGGGTCTTCGGCCCGGTACTCCACCAGCGCCAGCCGGCCCGTGCCGGGGCGCAAAGCCCGTCGAATGGCGCGGCCCATCTCGCGCGGGTGGTCAAATTCATGGTAGGCATCCACAATCAGCACCAGGTCCACGCTGTCGGCGGGCAGGCCGGGGTTGGTGGTGGTGCCCAGCACCGGGCGCACGTTGGTCACCTTCTGGCGGTGCTTGTTTTCCTGCAGTGCCGCAATCATTTCGGGCTGAATATCAACAGCCAGCACCTGGCCTTTGGGGACCTTTTTGGCTAGTTGAAACGAGAAGAAGCCCGTGCCGGCCCCAATATCGGCCACCACATCGGTGGGTTTCAGGTTCAGCTCTTTCAACAATAAGTCGGTGCCTTCTTCCTGACGGCGGCCTTTGCGCTCCAGCCAGCTCGCGCCCTCGTGGCCCATTACGTGGGCAATCTGCCGTCCCAGGTAGTAGGTCCCAATGCCGTTGGGGTCGCGGGGCGAAGCGATTTCGTAGCCGCTGGTATCGGCCACCATCATGGCCTGCATGCGCCGCTCATTACTCATCGAGGGGCGGGTTTCAGCCGGTAGCTGCGTGCAGCTCATTACCAGCACTCCGGCTCCCGTCCCTATTCCTACTACGCCCAAAGCCCGTTGCCAGGTAGAAAAACAGTATTTCATACGGTTTGCAAGTAAGCACATACAGGCTATTCAACAGCAATTTGTTGCGCTACGTTCAGCCAGCGCCCGATTGGAAACAAGCTGAGACGTAGCGGGAACCGTGCCGGAAAACGGTTTTAAGAATCGGCGGAACAAATAAAGTAATTCCAAAGAATCGCCTATTTGTAATTTTTGCCGTAGAATGCGCAATCAATTTTTCTCTTACCCGCATACCTATGAAGAACCTTTTTCCTCCCTTCGCCAAACTGATTGCGCTTGCTGCCTGTGCCCTCACGCTGGGTAGCTGCAGCCGTTCCGAATACGCCATGCTGCCCAAGGGTAGCTCCTACCACGGCGTTACGCGGGTAGCTACGCCCGTGCCAGCTGCCGCCACGCCTGCAACGGTTGATGTAGCCCCGGCAGCCACCCCTGTTGCTCCGGCTGCTGCCGCTGTGGCAGTTGCACCCGCCGCACGCGTTGCCCAGTCGGCTCCGGTAGCCAAGGCCCCCGTTACAAAAGCGGTGGTGGCTGAAACGCCGGCGACCAACGCTACCGTAGTAGCCAACGCGCCCGCCGCTGCCCCCGCCAAATTGAGCTTCCTGCAGCGCGTGGCCCTCAATAAGGTAAGCAAGAAACTGGAGAAGGCATCGCAAAAAGCCACCTTCAACCGCCACGATAATACGGCCAGCACGGCCCGCCTTGACGGCAAGCTGCGGCAGGGACTGATTCTGCTGCTGGTTGGCTTGCTGGTGGGCATTGTTGGTGGCGCAGTGGGCGGCACCATTGGCGGTATCATCGGCCTGTTGGGTCTTATTCTGGCCATTATCGGCATCGTGCTCATCATCCTGTACCTGCTCGACGAGCTGTAAGCCCTTGCGCTTTTCATCATCAAAAAGCCCCGATTGCATTGAAGCAGTCGGGGCTTTTTGATGGGCAGTACTCCCATTGAGGAATGACTAACGGCCTACATGGGGTCCACGTCGGCCACGAGGCGCACCTGTTTGAACTCCTTTTGGTCTTTCACCACGTCCATGGCTTCACCAATCAGCTGCTTGGCCTGCTTGAGCACGGTGTGGGCCCGGTCGAGCTTGATGGTGATTTCCTGCAAATAGAAATTGCGAATGCGGAAGATGTAGGGCGCTTCCGGCCCCAGCACGGCGGCCCGGCCCAGACGGTCGACCAACTCCTGCGTCAATAAAATGGCGGCGGCCTCGCCCACGTTCTGGTCGATGTGCTTCACCGTCATTTTGATGACGCGCATGAAGGGCGGGTAGCCGTGCTCGTGCCGCTGCACGATTTCGTAGTTGTAAAACTCGATGTAGTCATTGCGGATGACCTTGTCAAAAATCACCTGCGTGGGGTCGGCCGTCTGGATGATGACCTTGCCCTTTTTGCCCTTCCGTCCGGCCCGTCCGCTCACCTGCACAAACATCTGGTAGGCGCGCTCGTGCGCCCGGAAATCGGGGTAGTGAATGATGCTGTCGGCGTTGATGATGCCCACGAGGCTTACGTTGGCAAAATCCAGGCCTTTGGTCACCATCTGGGTGCCTACCAGCACGTTGGTGGCCTGCTTCTCAAAGTCGGCGATGATTTGCTGGTAGCTGTTTTTGGCGCGGGTCGTGTCCAAATCCATCCGCTGAATGTTGGCCTGCGGGAGCATGATTTTGAGGTCGTCCTCAATTTTTTCGGTGCCGAAGCCCTGCGTTTTCACGGCACGGGAGCCGCAGGCGGGGCATTTGCTCACCATGCTGTCGTGGTAGCCGCAGTAGTGGCAGCGCAGCTCGTGGCTGTGCTTGTGGTAGCTCAGGCTCACGGCGCAGTTGGTGCATTTCGGTATCCAGCCGCAGTCCTGGCAGGCCACCACGGGCGCGTAGCCGCGCCGGTTCTGGAACAAAATCACCTGCTCTTTCCGGCCTAGGGTGCGCTCCACTTCACCCAGCAAATCGGCAGTGAAGTGGTTGTGCATGGTTTTCTGCTCGCGGGCCTTGCGGGTGTCTACCAGCTCAATTTCCGGCATCCCGGCTTCGCCAAAGCGCTTGGTGAGGCTCACCAGCCCATAGCGGCCCTGTTTGGCCTGGTAATAGGTTTCGACAGCTGGTGTGGCCGAGCCCAGCAGGGTTTTGGCTCCCTGAAAGTTGGCCATCATCAGGGCTACTTCGCGGGCGTTGTAGCGCGGGGCGGGGTCGTACTGCTTGTAGCTCGATTCGTGCTCCTCGTCGACTATTATCAGCGACAAATTATCGAACGGCAAAAACACCGCCGAGCGCACGCCCACCACCACCTGAAAGCGGCCCGAGAGCACGCCGTTCCACACCTCCACTCGCTCGTTGTCGGAGAATTTGGAGTGGTACACACCCAACCGCGAGCCGAATACGCGCATGAGGCGCGTCACAATCTGGGCCGTGAGGGCAATTTCGGGCAGCAGGTACAGCACCTGTCCGCCGCCTTCCATCGCCTTGCGGATGAGGTCGATATAAATCTCGGTTTTGCCCGCGCCCGTCACGCCGTGCAGCAGCACGATTTCCTTCTCGCCAAAGTGCGCCATGATTTCGTCCCGTGCCGTGGTCTGGGCCTCGGTGAGGGCGAAATTCAGATGAATGGCACCTTCGTTCTCGAGGGGGAAGCGGCTCACAATCACATCAAACTGCTCCAACACGCCGTTTTTGATGAGCGTGTTTACGGCCGAGGCCGAGAGGTGCGGGCTGCTGGCCAGATACGCTTTCTCGATGCCGTGCTGGTTGGAGTGCTCGTTCTGGTATACCGGCACCCGTTGGAGGTACTTCATCAGCACATCGAGCTGCTTGGGCTTGCTGGCAAGCTGCTCAAAGAGCAGTTCCAGCGAGGCTTCGGACACGAAATGGTGGGCCAGCCGCACCTTCTTCACCACTTTGGGCGCGTATTTGTCGGCCGTGTGCTCAAACAGAAAAATGACATCCTTGTGCATCAAAGACTTGATGACTTTATGGAAGGAAGTGATGCCGAGCAGGTCACCCACCTCAGTAAAGGTCAGGGCTTTGCCGTCTTCCACCACGCCCAGCGCATCCACAATCAACATTTCCTGGGAGGAAAGTGGGTACTCGTTCTCCTCCCGCGAAAACCCCGGGTGCAGCTGAATGCGCGACTCCGAGCTGAGCTTCAGCGCCGACGGTAGCGCGGCATTAATCACCTCGCCGATAGTGCACATATAATAGTCGGCCATCCAGCGAAACAGCTTGAGCTGCGCCTGGGTGACTACTGGCGCATCATCAATGAATTCGAGGATGTACTTGGCTTGATAATCCTTGGGCGCGGTTTCGTGCACGGCCGCCACAATGCAGCTGAGCGTCTTTTTGGCACCAAATTGCACAATGACGCGCCCCCCAATCACCACATTGTCGTTCAGCTCATACGGCACCCGGTAGGTGTAGAGCCGGGGCAAGGGCAGGGGCAGAATAACGTCGGCAAACAATGTCACCCGGTCGGCCGAGGGCGCGGCCACGGGAGCAATAAAATCAAGCGTAAGACTCAAAACAGGTATAGCATAGGGGCGGATAGTAAAGATAACAGGGCCGTAGCACGAACCGCGACGCCGCCGCTAGAGCGCCGCCAGCGCGTCCGGCACACTATACACCGGGGCCTGGCAGGCGTAGTTGCGGCACACGTGCAGGGCGGTGCGGCCGTCTGTGGGCGTGGGCAACAACTTCAGCAACGGTAGTTCCGACGCTGCTTCGGTGCCGGCCAGCACCGTATCAAACAAAAAATGCCGGCTAAGTTCCTCGCGGAATTCCTCCGTCGCGGGGCCTTGAATGGCGATTTCGGCTCCCGGCCGCAAGAGTGCCGCATAAAGCGAGGCCCAATTGGTGAGGTGCTGGGGTTCTTTCACCACCAGATGGCACAATTGGCGCAGCATTTCGGCGGCCAGGTCGGTGTATTGGGCCTTTTCGAGGTGGCGACCCAGGCGGCGCAGGTTGTGCGCCATGATGGAGTTTGAGGCCGGAATTACGTTATCGAATAGCTCTTTTTTGCGGGCGATGAGCGGCTCGGCGCGGCTGTCGGTGTAGAAAAACAGCGTTTCGGTGGGGTCGAAGAAGTTGGCCAGCACATACTCCGTCAGTCCTTCGGCCTCGCGCAGCCATTTCTCGGCGAAGGTCACTTCGTACAAGCTGATGTAAGCCTGAATGACCAGCGCGTAGTCTTCCAGAAAGCCGCTGATGCTGGCCCGGCCGTCTTTGCAGGTCCGGAACAAGCCCGCACCATCGCGCAGATTGGCTTCGATGAAGCGGGCGTTATGCTCGGCCATCACCAGAAACTCGGGCTCACCGAAAGCCCGGTAGGCATCCGTCAGGCCTTGCAGCATGAGGGCATTCCAGCCGGTCAGAACTTTGTCGTCGAGGCCGGGGCGCACGCGGGTGGCGCGCACGGCCATGATTTTCTGTTTCCAGCCCGCGACGATTTCCGGCAGCACGCCGGGGGCCAGTTGGTGGGCGGCGGCAAAGGCTTCGTCGGTTTCGCGGCGGTGCAGGATGTTGCGGCCGTGCTCCCAGTTGCCCACGGCCGTGCAGTTGTAGTAGTCGGAAAACAGCGGCTCTTCATCGCCCAGAATCTCGCGCAATTCGTCCTTCGTGAACACATAAAACTTGCCTTCCTCACCCTCGCTATCAGCATCGAGCGACGAATAAAAGCCGCCCTCATCATTCGTCAGTTCCAACCGGATAAATTCGATGGTGTCGTACACCGTTTCCCGGAAAAGCTCGTCCTTGGTCAACTGATAAGCCTCGCTGTAAAGACTAACCATTTGGCCGTTATCATACAGCATCTTCTCGAAGTGCGGAGCCAGCCATTCGCCATCAACCGAATAACGGGCGAAACCGCCGTGCACTTGGTCGTAAATACCGCCCCAGGCCATTTCGCGCAAGGTCAGCGCGGCTTGGTCCAGCACTGCCCGGCTGCCGCTGATGGCGTGCGCCCGCAATAAAAACCGCCAGATGCTGGGCATCGGAAACTTCGGGGCGCGGTTCATACCGCCGCGCTCGCGGTCGAAATTCGTGCTGAGGTTGTACACCAGCAGCTTGAATTCATCGTCGGAAACGCCGGCCTGGCCGGTTTCCGGCGCTACACCGATGGCTTCTAAGGCTGCGTAGTCGGCTTCCTGAGCCTCGTTGCGGTTGTGACCGCCGTACTTGGCCAGTTCGCTCTTGCCAATCACCTCCATAAACCGCTCGGCCGACTGTTCCAGCTCGGCGCGGTGCTCGCCGGCGTAAGCCTGACCGATATTGGTCAGCAGCTTGGTCCAGTTGCCCTGCGGGAAGTAGGTGCCGCCGTAGAAAGGCTTGGCATCGGCCGTCAGAAACACATTCAGGGGCCAGCCGCCCTGCAGGCCCATCGCGTGCAGGGCATCCATATAAATCTGGTCCACATCGGGCCGCTCCTCGCGGTCAACTTTGATGCACACAAAATGCGTGTTCATCACCGCCGCCACCGCTTCGTTCTCGAACGACTCACGCTCCATCACGTGGCACCAGTGGCAGGCCGCATAGCCAATGCTGACCAGAATAGGCTTTTGCTCGGTCTGCGCCCGGTTCAGCGCCTCCGGTCCCCACGGGTACCAGTCCACGGGGTTGTGGGCATGCTGTTGCAGATAAGGACTGGTTTCCTGGGCGAGACGGTTGGTGTGCGAAGCAGCGTGGGCCATAAGGATGCGGAGTAGGGGAGGTGCTAAAACACCAAACCCGGCGAAAAAGGCCGGGCTTGGGCAATAAATAACGCAACTCGCCGGGTTTCAGCGGGCTTTTATCAGAGGTTAAGCTGATTTTTTTGGTGTTTTGGGTTTGGCGGCTGATTTAGCAACTGGCGTTTCGGTTACAATAGCCGGTTTACCAGCCTTGACAACCGCTTTTTTCGAGGCAGCTGGCTTTGAGGTCGCCGCTTTAGGCGCGGCTTTTTTGGCAGCGGCCTTAGCTACTGCCACCACTTTTTGCTCTGCTGCCGGAGCCGCGGACTTTTGAGCGGATTTAGCTGCCTTCTTAGCCGGTACGGAGTCTTTGGCGACTGTTGAGGCCGTGTCCGTAGTAACGACCGGAGCCTTCATTTTAGGCAAAGCCGGAGCCGTGACGGCCTTTGCTTTTGCTGCCACCTTACGCTTCAGCGTTGGGGGCGTGGCCGCAGACGAAGCTTCCGTCGCCATTGGCATGGCCAGCACTTCGGGCGTTGGTGCTACGGGCACTTTTGCCAGTTTAGCTTTTGCCGTAACCTTCTTAGCTACTGCAGCCTTTGGGGCTACTGCTTTGGTTGCGACAGCTTTCGGTTCGGGGGCAGAAGCTACTAGCGAGGCCGAGGTGCCCATCATGCGGCCGGCAGCCACTTGCGTCCGGACTACCGACGGGTCAGCTATTGGAATTACCGGCGTGTCAACGTCCGGCTTCACCGCTCGGCCGCCAACTGCAGCCCGTCGCTTACGGCTCGTCTGCTTGGCTGGGGCTGGGTTTGTAACGGGCGCATCCACTGCATCCGATACTTCTGTCGTCGCAACGACAGCCGTAGCTTGCCCACTTATCGGCAAAGCCGCCACCGGTTCCTGTGGCTGACGCGTATTCTCGCGGCGGTTCTCACTAACCAATTCTGATGGCTCGGAAAGCTGCTCCGCGCTGGCTATTGGCAGGGTTTGATGCGTAGCTACTATGTTTTCTAAAGCTGCAGCACCGGCGTCATCAATGCTTGCAGCTAGTTTTCGGGCCTTTTTCTTCTTCCGGTTGCGGCTACTGCGGGAAGTAGTAATAGCAATGTCAGATTCAGCGCTGGTAATCAGTGCGTCCGGTATCGCCACTGCTTCAAAATCAGCGGGTGTAAATGCTTCCGCATCCACCATTGGCGTTTCCGAAACCGAACTTTCGGCGGTAGGTGGAGTGGCAAACAACTCTACGCGAGAAACGCGGCCCGGCTCGTTGCGCCGCCCACCCCGTTTCACGGGCTGCGATTTGGTGATAACGCTGGATTTCTGCGTCTCCGGACGGATGCTCTGCCCCGCAGGCAATGCACCAACTGCCGCTTCCAAAGCCGCTTCCGAAGCCGGTAGTTGGCTTGGGTCTACGCCCAACTCAGCCGCGAGACGCAATGCGTGCTTGCGCGCCGTGCGCTTGGCTCCACCTCGTGAACGGCGTTTCTTCTTGCGTCCTTGTTCCTGCTCGGCAGCATCTGCGCCCTGTTCCGGATTCGGTGCTCCAACCGTAAATTCAGAGGCGGCGGCTACGGGAATCAACTCAGCTTCTCCGGCATCAGTATTTGTTAGGAAAGGCTGCTGCGCGAATTCATCGGCTTCACCAAAACTTGCGGCCTGGAAAGCCTCCGTTTCGCTAGGAGCGGCCACCTGGCCTTTGCCTCGGCCATCGCGCCGTCCACGCTCAGGCCGACCCGAACGACCCGCCCGCTGCGCCCGGAATTCTTCCGGCGATAAGCGTGGGGGGCGGCCGGTTTCGGTGCTGCCAGTGGGCTGCTCAGCGGCGGCATTAATTGGTGCAACGCGCGTCGCTGTCGAAACTTCAGCGCCTTCGCCAATGTCAATCCGTTCTTCATCGTCCTCCAGCTCTTCGGCTACCAAGAGCGGCTGTATCGGCTCCGGCAGGGCCGCAATGCGCGCCCGCACCGTGCGCAGCTCATCGGCCACGTCTACTTTACGCAAACTCAGCTGCTCCAGCTTTTCGCGGGTGCTTTCCAGGAACTGCCGGTGTTCGGGCGCACCCTCGTGCAGTGGCCGGTGGCCCAGCGACTGCCGCACCGCCGCCCATTCCTTGCGGAAACGGCCAAAATCAGCATCGAAATACGCCCGGGCAAACTTCTCCCAGATATAATCCTCCGCTACTTCCGACGGGTGCAGCATATCCGAAGCATAAAAGCGGTAGTCGCGCAAATCGTCCACCAACAGCTCGTAAGCTGGGAAATAGGCCACGTCGGGCAGCAGGTCGCTCACAATGTGGGTAGCCAGCCGCAGCACCGACTTGCTCACTGCATTCAGTTGCAGTGTGTCTTTCAAATGCCGCACCGGGCTCACCGTCAGCACAAAGCGCAGCTCAGGATTGATGCGTCGCAGATATGCGTGCGTCTCGGCCAGCGCGTTGATGATTTCATCCGGCGTCAGCAATTCGCGCACAAACAAGTCGCTCGGCTGTTTGTGGCAATTGCTTACCAGTTCACCGGTTTCGCGCAGCCGGTAGGCCCAGGCCGTCCCCAGCGTCAGCATCACCACATCCGTATTGCGCAGGAACTCGCCCGTTTGCCGCACCACTTCCTGAATGTACTGAAGCAGTTCCACCGGCGAATCGGCCCCGATGCTGCCGTGCAAGTCGTAGCTCTGCCAGCGGCCCCGCGCCTGTACTAGATGCCGCTGCCAGTCCATGTCTTCGCCGGCGGCAGCGCGCAACAACCGAACCAGCGCCAGCGGCTGAAACACGGTGCCAAATGGATTCACCCGCGCCTCTACCTTGTTCGCTACCAGCCGCGAGCCAATGCTGTCAGCAAAACACGAGCCCATGGTGAGCACATGTGCTGTGCGCGCCAGTTGGCCAGCGGCCGGGGCAATTGTCAATTCAGTTCTAAACATTAAAGCAAAAATAGCCCGTAACCGGGCTATGGCCCGAGAACCGGAATAAAAAAAGCCCCGCCAGCAGGCAGGGCTTTTTCAATCTAGCAAAGGAACCGAGACTACTCGGCTACAACGCGGAAATTAATCGTGTGCTTCACTTCCTTGTGCAGGTTAGCCGTAGCGGTGTAGTCGCCAGCCGAAGCAGGCTCCTGGTCGAACGACAAACGCTTGCGGTCGATGTCCACACCCTTGGCTTTCAGCGCGTCGGCCAATTGCAGGGTGGTTACGCGACCGAAGATTTTGCCGCTCTCACCCACCTTAGCGGGGATTTCCAATACCATGCCACCAACTTGGTCAGCAATAGCTTGGGCGTCACCTTTGATTTTGTCGGCTTTGTGAGCGGCTTGACGCACGTTCTCAGCCGTGATTTTCTTGTTCGTCTTGTCTGCCAGCATGGCCAGACCCTGCGGCAACAGGAAGTTGCGACCGTAGCCCGATTTCACGGTCACGATGTCGTTCTTGTACCCGAGGCCCTTAACGTCGTCTTTGAGGATAATTTCCATGTCTTGATTAAGATGTGAAAGCGGAGGACTTAGGACTCAGCAAAAGCAAATGCTTGCTTAAATCCCCAGTCCTCAGTTCTCAGGTCTAAGGTCTATTTCAGGGCGTCGGCTACGTACGGCATCAGAGCCAAGTGGCGGGCCTTCGCGATGGCCTGGGTCACTTTGCGCTGGAATTTCAGGCTGGTGCCGGTGAGACGACGGGGCAGCACGCGGCCCTGCTCGTTCACAAACTTCAGCAGGAAGTTCGGGTCTTTGTAGTCCACGTACTTAATACCGTTCTTCTTGAAGCGGCAGTATTTCTTACGGGTGTCCTGCGGCTTGTTCATAGCCGACCGGTCGTTGTTGCGGTTGAATGCGGGAGATGCCATGTCGTTGCTAAATTATTGGGCTACGGCTTCGGTTTCTTTGGCAGCCTTCTGCTGGTTCATTTCGCCGTTGCGGCGGCGGGCGTTGTACTCCACAGCGTGCTTATCGAGCACGGTCGTGAGGAAACGGATAACACGCTCGTCGCGGCGGAAAGCCAGTTCGAGCACGTCCACGATGTTGCCTTCGCCAGTGTAGGACAGGCAGAAATAGTAGCCTGTGCTTTTCTTTTGAATCGGGTAAGCCAGCTTGCGCAGGCCCCAGGCTTCGGTGGACAAAAGGGCGGCGCTATTTTCCTTAAGCACCTGAGTGAACTTCTCGACCGTTTCTTGCACCTGGCTCTCGTTCAATACGGGAGTCACGATGAAGACCGTCTCGTAATTTCTTTGTTCCATTACGATGGGGGTGAATTGTGGGTGTAAAAAATTGATTGGGGCGCAAAGGTACTGACTTTCCGGCACATTGCCAAGCCGGCTTTACATACTTCCCTGCAGCACAGCCGCGGCCCGCTTCCGTATGACATTCACTTCAGCCCAGCACCGCGTGGTTTACCTATTATAATAGAATAGGTGCAAGCCAACGCATGATTGAAGCGACTTCTAACAAAGTCACTCGTCAACGGATTACAATAATGTATCAGCCCGGAGGACACTCATTGCAAGAAAGGAACCTCTGTCAATTTATAAATATCCCTTCCTGCCGTGAGCGACTAACCACAAGTAGCGGTGGTGGGTAGTGGCTTGCAATTTCCTGAATGCGAGAAAAGCAAGCTCCAATAATATACTGAAACATGTTATTTGGTATTATTCTAAATAAGCTTTGGCGGGGTAGTGAGACGCCAAAAATGCCATTTTCCTTTTGCCGCCTACGATTCCTGACCTACATTTGTGGCCTTGAAATGCCCTAGCGTTTCGTTTTACCGTCTATTTTCTTATGAATAGCATTCGACTCCGTTCCTTACCTCATCTGTTGCTGGCGTTTGTGCTCACGTTTGCCGGCATCCAGCAGGCTTCGGCCCAAGATGCCGCCGCCGTGAAAAAAGAAGGGGTAGCACCCGGTGCCACTGCTGCCGCTACACCCGCAACCGCTGCTGCTCCGGCCGCCGGTGGCGGTGATGCCGCTGCCATCGCCGCTGGCGATGCCCTTTTCAAAGGCAACTGCGCCCAGTGCCACGCCGTGAATGAGCAGGTAGTTGGCCCCGCCCTCGGTGGCATCACCAAGCGCCGTCCCATCTCCTGGATTTTGCCTTGGGTAAAGAACTCCAGCAAAGTAGTAGCCAGCGGCGATGAGTATGCCGTAGCTCTCTTCAACAAGTTCAACAAGCAGCAGATGCCCTCCTTCGCCCTTTCGGACAAGGAAGTGACTTCGATTGTAGCTTATATCACTTCGGAAGAAGGCAAAGGCGGCGGCGGAGTAACTGCTCAAAACGCTCCGGCTGCTGATGGCAAGGACGGAGGCGCTGCTGCTGGCGGTGCCGAAGCTGGTGCTGGCAAGTACGTTGACATCCTGCTGATTGTCCTCGTAGTGGTGCTGATTGTGCTGGTGGTAACGCTCGTTATCATTGGTAACCTGATGAAGGACGTGCTGCGTGGCCGCAAGGACCTCGACGGCCGCGACATCGAAATTCTGGAGCAGCGCTTCGACTGGGGTAAGTTTTACCGCTCGCCCGTACTGCGTGGTATTGTAGGTGTCGTTTTCGCTCTCGTTTTACTTTATGAAGGTGTGCAAAGCGTAATGGCTGTTGGCCTGAATCAGGGCTACCAGCCCACCCAGCCCATCGCCTTCTCGCACAAACTGCACGCTGGTACCAACCAGATTAACTGCGCCTACTGCCATACTTCGGTGTACAAGAGCAAGTCGGCTAACATCCCTTCGGCTAACATCTGTATGAACTGCCACTCGCAGATTAAGACGGAGTCGCCCGAAATCAAGAAAATCTACCGCGCCATCGAGCGCAAGCAGCCGATTCAGTGGGTTCGTATTCACAACCTGCCTGACCTGGCTTACTTCAACCACTCGCAGCACACGCAAGTTGCTGGCCTGCAGTGCCAGACTTGCCACGGCCCTATCCAGAATATGGAAGTGGTGTACCAGTATTCGGCCCTCACCATGGGCTGGTGCATCAACTGCCACCGCGAGATGCCCCTCAACACGAAGGACAACAAGTACTACGACAACCTCGTGAAGCTGCACGATTCGAAAAACGCCGGTGCTCCCTTCACCGTGTCGTCGAACGGCGGTACCGAGTGCTCGAAGTGCCACTACTAATAATAAGCTGATTTCAGTAGGGAGTACTGGGTAGTCAGTATTCTAGCCTGCTCGTTATTAACTACTGACTACCCAATACTGATTACTGATTACCCTCCCAAATGAAGTACTGGAAAGGAATTGAGGAACTGGAAAGCGCCCCGGAGTTCATGCAATCGGCCTTTGCCGAGTTCATGCCGGTTAAGGAAAGCCACGAGAGCAAGGACGATACCTCGGCTCCCCGTCGCGACTTTCTGAAGCTTATGGGTTTTGGCGTAGGTGCTGCCATGCTTGCCTCGTGCGAAACGCCCGTGGTGAAAGCCATCCCGTACCTGAACAAGCCCGAGGAAATTGACCCGCTCATTTCCAACTTCTACGCTTCCACCTACTTCACCGGCTCGGACTACAACGCCGTTCTGGTAAAGTCCCGCGAAGGCCGGCCGATTAAACTGGAAGGCAACCCTGAGTCACCCATCACCAAAGGCGGCCTGTCGGCTCGTGCTCAAGCCGCCGTGCTGAGCCTGTACGACGGTGGCCGTTTGCAGCACTTCGCCATCAAAGGCCAGAAGGCCGAGGTGAAGCAGGTTGACCAGGAAATCCGCACGAAGCTGGCGGACACCACGGGCCGCATCGCCATCGTGTCGCACACGATTATCAGCCCGAGCACGAAGAAGGCCATCGCCGAGTTCGCCGCCCGCTACCCCAATACTACCCACGTCATGTATGACGCGCAGTCGGCCACCGGCCTGCTGCAAGCCAACGGTGGCGTGGTCCCCGGTTACGATTTCAGTAAGGCTAACGTCATTGTGAGTCTCGACGCCGATTTCCTCGGTACCTGGATTTCGCCTGTGGAGTACGCCAAGCAGTACGTGGTAAACCGCAAGGTGAGCACGGACAAGCGCACCATGTCGCGCCACTTCCAGTTCGAAACCATCATGTCGCTCACCGGCTCCAACGCCGATGTGCGCGTCCCGGTGAAGCCTTCGGAAGTGGGTGCCGTAGCACTCGCTCTGTATAACGCTGTAGTAAGCGGTGGCAGCGTTTCGACTTCTGCACCTTATGGCAAGCAGTTGGCAATCGCCGCTGCTGAGTTGAAGGCTAGCGGTAACACCGGCCTCGTGGTTTCGGGTTCGAATGACCCAGCCGTACAATCGCTGGTAACCGCCATCAACCAAGCCCTCGGCAACGCTGGCACCACTATCAGCGCTGCTTCGAGCAACGTGCGCCAGGGCGATGATGCCCGCATGGCCGCGCTGGTAAATGATATGAACAACGGTAGCGTAGGCGCCGTAATTTTCTATAATGCCAACCCGGTGTTCAACCATCCGATGGGTGACAAAGTGAAGTCGGGCATCGCCAAAGTGCCGTTGACCATTTCACTCAATGACCGTCTGGACGAAACCGGCAGCCTCTGCCAGTACGCCGCTCCCGACAGCCACTGGCTGGAATCGTGGAACGACTTTGAGCCTAAAGCTGGCTTCCTCAGCTTGTCGCAGCCGGTGATTACGCCGCTGTTCACCACCCGTCAGGCCCAAGAAAGCCTGCTGCATTGGGCTGGTAACAACACGACTTATTATCGCTTCCTGCGTGCCAACTGGCGCGGTATCACCCCCACGGATGCGGCTTGGGACAAAGTAGTGCACGATGGCGTAGCCACCGGCACCGCCTTGCCCGCTACTCCCGCCATGACGGCTATGAGCGCCGCCGCCGCTGCCTCGCAGCTGAGCGGTGCTGCCAAGCCGAATGGCGTTGAGCTAGCCCTCTACGAAAAAGTAGGCCTTAGCGCCGATGGTTGCGGTGCCAACAACCCCTTCCTGCAGGAGTTGCCCGACCCGATTTCGAAAGCAACCTGGGGCAACTATGTAGCCGTACCCCGCGCCATGGCTGTTACCAACAAGTGGGAGCAAGGCGACGTGGTGAAAGTGACGGCTAACGGTCACAGCATTGAACTGCCCGTGCTGATTCAGCCCGGCCAGACCAATGGCACGGTAAGCATCGCCCTCGGCTACGGCCGCACGATGGCTGGCAAAGCTGGCGATAAAGTAGGGGAGAACGCCGCTCCGCTCGCCATGACGGCTAATGGCATTCAGTACATGAATGTGGTGACGCTGGAGAAGACGAGCGCAACCTCGCCCATCGCGCAGACCCAGACGCACCAGACGCTGATGGACCGTCGCCCGGTAGTGCAGGAAAACACGCTGGCTAACTACAAAAAGAACCCCAAGGAAGTAACTGAGTACGAAAAGATTTCCACGCCTGACGGTTTGGAAGCGCCTAGCAAAGTATCGCTGTGGCAGGATTACCAGTACAACAACCACCACTGGGGTATGGCCGTGGACCTTAACTCGTGCATTGGCTGCGGCTCGTGCGTGATTGGCTGCCAGACCGAAAACAACACCGCCGTAGTGGGCAAGCAGCAGGTTATCAACCGCCGCGAAATGCACTGGATGCGTATCGACCGCTACTATAGCTCGGACACGCACAAGACCGATTTCGAAAGCAAAGGCAAGGTGGCCACTTACGCCGCCATGGAAGACCCCTCGGAAAACCCGCAGGTTATCTTCCAGCCCATGATGTGCCAGCAGTGCAACCACGCGCCCTGCGAAACGGTGTGCCCGGTACTGGCTACTACGCACAGCTCGGAAGGTCTTAACCAGATGACTTACAACCGTTGCATCGGCACGCGCTATTGCGCCAACAACTGCCCGTACAAAGTGCGTCGTTTCAACTGGTTCTCGTACTACTCGAATGAGAAGTTCGAAATCGTGAACGGCCACATGTTCACCGACCTCGGCCGCATGGTGCTGAACCCGGACGTAACGGTACGTGCCCGTGGTGTGATGGAGAAATGCTCGTTCTGCGTGCAGCGCATTCAGCTCGGCAAGCTCGAAGCCAAGAAGCAGAAGCGCCGTCCAGTTGATGGCGAAATTGTAACCGCCTGCGCCCAGTCGTGCCCCACCGATGCCATCGTGTTCGGTGATATGAAAGACCCCAACAGCCGTATCAGCAAGCTCCTCCGTCGTGAAGATGGTGAGCGCGCCTTCCACTCGCTCGACTCCATCAACGTGCAGCCGAACGTGACGTACCTGACGAAGATTCGGAATTCCGAGTCGGAGTTCTTCGGCAAAGAAGCTTAAGAAAACGCTTAATCTATATCAACTATGCAGCACGTATCAGCCGTACGCGAGCCGCTCGTAACTGGCGGTAAGACGTTACACGACGTAACGCAAGACATCTGCTATCAGGTCGAAGCCAAACCCAACCTCCGTTGGATGGCAGCTCTGAGCGTGGCGCTGTTCTTTCTGGGGGTGTTCTTCTACTCCGTGTACCGCACCGTATGGTACGGCATCGGCGAGTGGGGCCTGAACAAGACCGTGAACTGGGCCTGGGACATCACCAACTTCGTGTGGTGGGTAGGTATCGGCCACGCCGGTACGCTGATTTCGGCCGTGCTGCTGCTGTTCCGTCAGAAATGGCGGAGCTCCATCAACCGCGCCGCCGAGGCAATGACCATCTTCGCCGTAATCTGCGCCGCCATGTTCCCGGTGTTGCACATGGGCCGTCCTTGGTTGGCATTCTACGTTTTCCCGCTGCAAAACACGCTGGGTTCGCTGTGGGCTAACTTCAATTCGCCGCTGCTCTGGGACGTATTCGCCATCTCAACTTACTTCACAGTATCGCTGGTGTTCTGGTACATCGGTCTGATTCCTGACTTTGCTTCTATTCGTGACCGTGCCAAAGGCCCCATCGCCAAGTTCAGCTACTCCATGCTGAGCTTCGGTTGGAAAGGCTCGGCCAAAGCTTGGTCGCGCTACGAGACCGTTTCGCTGATTCTAGCTGGTGTTTCGACTCCCCTCGTACTCTCGGTACACACCATTGTATCAATGGACTTTGCTACCTCGGTTGTCCCGGGCTGGCACACCACCATCTTCCCGCCCTACTTCGTGGCCGGTGCTATCTTCTCAGGTTTTGCCATGGTGCTTACCCTGATGCTGATTACCCGCGTGGTGTTCCGCCTCGAAGACTACATCACGCTCGAGCACATCGCGCTGATGAACAAAATCATGATGGTAACCGGCTCCATCGTGGGTGTGGCTTACATCACGGAGTTCTTCATCGCTTGGTACTCGCAGGTTGAGTTTGAGCAGTACGCCTTCATCAACCGCGCTACTGGTCCTTACTGGTGGGCTTACGCTTCGATGATGACCTGCAACGTGATTACGCCGCAGCTGGTGTGGTTCCGCCGCGTGCGCTACAGCATCAATCTCACCTTCATCCTGTCCATCATCGTGAACATCGGTATGTGGTTCGAGCGCTTCGTAATCATCGTGACCTCGCTGCACCGCGACTACCTGCCGTCGAGCTGGGCCATGTTCTCGCCTTCGATTATCGACATCGGCCTATACGTTGGTACGCTCGGCCTGTTCTTCACGCTGTTCCTACTCTTCGCCAAGTTCTTCCCCGTGATTAACATGGCCGAGGTGAAAACCATCCTGAAGTACACCGTTGATAACGGCCCGACTTACAACCCCGAGAAGGCTCACGCCGCTCACGCTCATCAACCTGCCATCCACGGGGCTCCTGCTTCGGCTCCCGTAACTTACAACCAGCATGACTAAGCGCTTCGCCCTTGGCATCTTCGAAGACGAGGATGTACTGCTGCACGCCGTTGAGAACGTGCGCGCCGCCGGCGTGAAAATCCACGACGTGTTTTCGCCTTATCCTGTTCACGGGATTGACGATGCCCTCGGCATCGAACGCTCGCGCCTGCCCATCGCTGCCTTTTTCTTTGGCATGACGGGCCTGGCCTTCGCGCTGTGGATGCAGATTTACATGCTCGGTTTCGACTGGCCGATGATTATCGGTGGTAAGCCGCACATCTCCCTGCCGGCTTTCGTGCCCGTAGCCTTCGAGTTGACGGTATTCTTTACCTGCCACGGCATGGCCATTACCTTCTTCACGATTACGGGTCTGTATCCGCGCTTCAAAGTGCCGGTTATGGATGTACGCGCCACCGACGACAAGTTCGTAATGGCCATCGAACTGGATGAAACCAGCTCGCAATTTCCCCGGCTGACCCAGCTGCTGCGCGACAACGGCGCTTCGGAAGTCAACCAAAAAGAAATGACCAACAACTAATGACGCATCCGCTGACCCTGAGCCTGCGCGTTTCGGCGCTGCTGCTGTCCCTGGGACTGGCCACCACGGCCTGCACCCACGACGGAAACGACCCCGGCGTAGAATACGCCCCGGAGATGTACGAATCCATCCCCTACGAGCCGTTGCGCCAAACCACGTTTAACACCGTGAACTCGTTCGGCATCAATGAGCGCACTCCCGCCAACGGTACCATTCCCCGTGGTAAACTCAGCTATTTCGACCACATCCCGAAGGACAGTGTACGGATGGCTGAGCGGATGCTGCACAACCCATTCCCTTACACCAAAGCCAACCTGGAAGAAGGCAAAGTGCTCTACACGCGCATTTGTATGCACTGCCACGGTGAAGCCGGCGACGGTCAGGGTCCGGTTGGTAAGGTTTTCAAAGGCGTACCGAACTACTCGACGGGCGCTTACAAGACGATGAACGATGGTCACATCTTCCACGTCATCGAATGGGGCCGCAACCGCATGATGCCTCACGGCTCGCAGGTGAACCCCGAAGAGCGTTGGAAAATTGCCATGTACGTACACGTGCTGCAACGTGGCGAAGGCCCTGACGCACTCAGCAAGCTGATTGCCAAAGGCCCGACCAGCACGGTCACCAGCGACTCGACTGAAACGAAAGATGCCGCCAATACTGCCCCGGTAGGGCAGGCCCAGGCTGGCACCGGCGCCGAAACTCCCGGCGAAGGCAAAACCAAAGCAACTAACGGCACCGCCAACTAACGCACTATGGCAACTCTGACGCACCACGAAAGCGCCACGGCTGAACAGCTCGTCGTTACGGATGGCGCCCGTAAAACCTTTATTGCCATCATCGTCACCGGTGTGGTAGTACTTATTCTCGGTATCCTTGCCCAAGTATTGGGTTGGGGGGCTGCCGAGCACAGCGAAGCTGCCGGCCATGCCGCCGCGGCACACGGTGCTGCCCACGAAGAAGGACATTCTGTGCTAATTAAGCGCGTGATTGTAAGCCTCTGGCACAGCAACCTGTTTTTCCTCGGCGTGTCCACCATCGGTACGGTGTTCATGGCTATCAACTACGTAGCCTACGCTGGTTGGTCGGTAATGGTGAAGCGCATTTCGGAAGCCCTCAGCGCTTGGGTTATTCCAGGCGGTGTGATTATGCTAATCGTTTTTCTGGTTGGTCGTCACGACATCTTCCACTGGACCCACGAGGGCATCATGGATAAGAACAGCCCGAATTACGATGCCATCATCGCCGGTAAAAGCGGTTTCCTGAACTTGCCTTTCTACCTCATCCGTACCATCGTTTACCTAGCTATCTGGGCCTACTTCAGCTGGAAACTGCGTCAGCTCTCTTTGCAGGAAGACCTGAACGGTGGTACTGTTTGGTTCCACAAGAGTATCAATGCTTCGGCTTTGTTCTTGGTGTTGTATGCTGTAAGTTCTTCGATGTCGGCTTGGGACTGGGTAATGTCGGTTGACACCCACTGGTTCAGCACCATGTTTGGCTGGTATGTATTCGCTTCGTGGTGGGTATCCGGTATCGCTGCTATCGCGCTTACTGCCATCTTCCTTAAGCAAGCTGGTTACCTCCGCGCTTTGAGCGTCAACCATCTCCACGATTTGGGTAAGCTGATGTTCGGTTTTAGCATCTTCTGGACCTACGTATGGTTCGCCCAGTTCATGCTGATTTGGTACGCTAACCTTCCTGAAGAAGCGGTATATTTCAATCAGCGTCTGGGTGGCTTTGAAGGCCGTTACACGTTTCTGTTCTACTTCAACATCGTCATCAACTTCGTATTCCCGTTCCTGGGTTTGATGACGCGCGATGCCAAGCGCCAGATGATTATTATGAAAATCGTCTGCATTGCCATCCTTGTAGGACACTGGTCAGATTTCTATCTGATGCTCATGCCCGCAACTTTGCGTGGTGAAAACGGGTTCCTGATTGAGATTGGCATTGCTGCGATTTTCCTGGGTGTTTTCCTCATCTTGTTCACGCGCCGTCTGGCTTCGGCTTCGCTTGTTGCTGTCAACCATCCGTTCCTCGACGAGAGTGTTCACCACACTACCTAGACTTTAGATTGAAGACCTGAGCGCAAGCTGTTCAAAAACTTGCGCTCAGGTCTTAATAATTAGTACTCAATACTAAAACTCAATGACTGCTCTTACCATTTTGCTGGTGTTGGTGTTGCTGTTGGTCGTGTTCGGCCTACTGTTTCGCCTGCAGATTTTTACTTCTATTTTCTCGGGCACCTTCACCCGCGATATTGGCATGAGCAATAGCGTGAATGCTATTCTGATGCTGGTTTTTCTAGTTGGTGGTGGTGCATGGTTTGCCTACTCATTTGTTGAAAATTTCAACAAAATGAATCCGCCCATTGCCTCGATACATGGCCACCAGATGGAACGAATGTTCTGGATTACAATGGCTGTAATCGGAGTAGCATTTGCTATCACTCAGATTCTGTTGTTTTGGTATTCCTATAAGTACCAGCATAAGGAAGGACGTCGTGCTTACTTTTTTGCGCATAACAATACCATTGAAGTTATCTGGACGATTATCCCTGCCATCGTAATGGCTTCGCTGATTTTCGCCGGTTGGAAAGCCTGGACCCGCATCACTGGTCCTGCTCCGAAAAACTCGGTAGTAGTTGAGGTAATGGGCAAGCAGTTCAACTGGCTGGTGCGTTACCCTGGCCGCGACATGAAGCTTGGGGTAATTAACTACCGCATGATTGATGCCGTGAACGAGTGGGGTTTCGACCTGAGCGACAAGTCTTCGCTGGACGATTTCACGACCAACGAAATTCACGTTCCGAAGGGCGTTCCGGTGCTGATTAAGATTCGTTCGCGCGACGTACTGCACGCTGTTTACATGCCGCATTTCCGCGTTCAGATGTACGCTGTGCCCGGTATGCCGACCCGCTTCTGGTTCACGCCGACCACTACGACGGATGAAATGCGCGCTAAACTGGGTAATCCCAAGTTTAACTATGAACTGGCTTGCAACCAGGTTTGCGGCGGTAGCCACTTCGCTATGAAAGCAACCGTGATTGTGGATGAGCCGGATGATTATCAGAACTGGTATGCCGCTCAGCAGTCGTTCGCTCAGAAGAACCCGGATGTGCTGGCTGCTTTCAAACAGAAGGCCAAAACGATGGTTACTCCCGTAGCTGCCGCGCCTAAGGAAATAGAAGCGGCTCCCGTGCCTTTGGCTGCTTCTTACTAATAACTACTAACGGTATTCCGCTATGTCAGACATGACACCCAAACCCAATCTTTCTCCGGGCGTGCAAACGCAAGGCGGTATTGGTTCCGCTCCGGTGCCGGCAACCGAGCACGGCGACCACCTGCACCACGACGACCACGACCACGAACACCACGACCAGCATTGGCTGTGGAAGTACGTGTTCAGCCAGGACCACAAACAAATTGCCAAGCAATTCCTGATTACGGGCATGTTCTGGGCCATCCTTGGTGGCACTCTGTCCAGCTTGTTCCGTTTGCAGCTCGGCTGGCCCGAAGGCACAATGGAGTGGCTGAAACCGGTCCTCGGCGGCTGGATTCAGGCTGGTAAGCTGAACCCCGAGTTCTACCTCGCGCTGGTTACGATGCACGGTACCATCATGGTATTCTTCGTGCTGACGGCCGGTTTGAGTGGCACATTCTCGAACTTCCTTATTCCGCTGCAAGTAGGAGCCCGCGACATGGCTTCGGGCTTTATGAACATGCTCTCGTACTGGTTCTTCTTCCTGTCGAGCGTTATTATGTTCTCTTCGTTGTTCATTGAAACCGGTCCGGCTGCAGCTGGCTGGACAATTTACCCGCCACTGAGTGCATTGCCGCAGGCAATCCCTGGCTCCGGCACGGGCATGACGCTGTGGCTGGTGAGTATGGTATTCTTTATCGTATCGCAGTTGCTGGGTGGTGTCAACTACGTGACGACGGTTATCAACCTGCGTACCCGTGGCATGAGCATGAGCAAATTGCCGCTCACCATCTGGGCTTTCTTCCTGACGGCTATTCTCGGCATTCTGTCATTCCCGGTTCTGTTCTCGGCAGCTCTGCTGTTGGTGTTCGACCGTTCGTTCGGTACCTCGTTCTTCCTCTCTGACATCTACATTGCTGGTCAGGCTTTGAGCAATCAGGGTGGTTCGCCGGTATTGTTCCAGCACTTGTTCTGGTTCCTGGGTCACCCCGAGGTGTACATCGTAATCATGCCTGCTATGGGTATGGTGTCGGAAGTATTGGCAACGAATTCTCGTAAGCCCATTTTTGGCTACCGCGCTATGATTGGTTCGCTGATTGGCATCTCGTTGTTGTCGTTCGTAGTGTGGGCTCACCACATGTTCGTGACGGGTATGAACCCTTTCCTAGGTTCGGTTTTCATGTTCCTGACGCTGATTATTGCTGTGCCTTCGGGCGTGAAAGTATTTAACTGGCTAGCTACGCTGTGGCGCGGCAACATTCGCTTTACGGCTGCTATGTTGTTCGCCATCGGTTTTGTATCGCTGTTTATCTCAGGTGGTCTGACGGGTATTATCCTCGGCAACGCTACCCTCGATATTCAGATGCACAATACTTACTTCGTGGTTGCTCACTT
Organism: Hymenobacter ruber; assembly: GCF_054783255.1. Taxonomy (NCBI): domain Bacteria; kingdom Pseudomonadati; phylum Bacteroidota; class Cytophagia; order Cytophagales; family Hymenobacteraceae; genus Hymenobacter; species Hymenobacter ruber. The sequence continues at coordinate 226,657 of NZ_BAAGQX010000002.1, read as the reverse complement.
CCACTTGGTAATGGGCAGTTCGGCATTCTTTGGCCTGTTCTGCGGTGTGTACCACTGGTTCCCGAAGATGTTTGGCCGTATGATGGATGAGAAGCTTGGCTATATCCACTTCTGGTTGACGTTTGCAGGCGTGTACCTGGTGTTTATGCCTATGCACTACGTGGGTATCGCCGGTTTCCCCCGTCGTTACTACGCTTGGACGGGCTTCGATGCCTTCTCGCAATTCGCTGATATGAACAAGTTCATCTCGATTGCGGCTATCATTGCCTTCCTGGGTCAGTTCATCTTCATCTTCAACTTCTTCTACAGCATATTCCGCGGCCGTCGTGCTACCGAGAACCCTTGGAACTCGACTACGCTGGAATGGACTACGCCTGTTGAACCCGGCCACGGCAACTGGCCCGGCGAGATTCCGGCTGTGTACCGCTGGCCTTACGATTACAGCAAGCCTGGCTCGGATGTGGACTTCATTCCTCAGAACGTACCGTACTCGCAAACGCAGTCATCGAATCTGCCTTATGAGCAGGAACTGGCTGACTAGTTAGAGTGTGTTTGATTAACCAATGCAATTGGTAAAGTCCCGAAGCGGGCCGCCTAATCGGCGGCCCGTTTTTGTTTCACGGATTTTACTTGACCACTTCAATTTTATGTGCCAGCTGTCTTGTGCAGATATGCCGCGATAGTAACAGCCCATTTTTCGTCATGGATAATTTTCACCTGAGCGCTGCCGTTCGCCGTTTCCGGTTTGTCGGTATCCTTACAGTTGTGAGCGTGTACCTACTGATTTTGGTAGGTGGGGTGGTGCGCAGTACCGGCAGCGGCATGGGTTGTCCCGATTGGCCCAAATGCTTTGGCAGCTGGGTGCCACCCACAAAGGCCAGTCAGTTACCAGCCAATTATAAGGAGGTGTATACTGCGCAACGTGTGGCCAAGAATCAAAAACTGGCCCGCACGTTGCAGCGAATGGGTTTTGCCCAGGTTGCCGGAAGCATTTTCGCGCACCCTACCCAATATATCGAGACAGATTTCAACCCGGTGAAAACGTGGATTGAGTACGTGAACCGATTATTGGGAGCTCTAATCGGTGTGTTTGTTTTTCTCACTGTCGTATTCGCGTTGCCCTATTGGCGGCGCGACCGAACAATCTTTTGGTTGGCTTTTGCCTCGTTTCTTCTGACTGGCGTGCAAGGTTACCTTGGGTCGTTGGTCGTCTCAACCAATTTGCTGCCTGTGATGGTGACGGTGCACATGGCGTTGGCGCTGGTAATCGTAGCGTTGCTGTTGTACGCAGTTGACCGGGCGCGATGGAGCCAGGGCAATGCTGCTTCGCAAATGCCGACGGCGGAACTGATTGGAGCTTCAACCGTACCAAAACGGCCCGCTGTGGCTTTGAGCATCTGGCTCTGGGCAGCGTTGCTGCTTACCTTCTGGCAGATTGTGCTTGGGACGCAGGTACGAGAACAGGTTGATATCGTATCTGCCGCGGCCGACTACGTAGGGCGCGAAAATTGGGTGAGTAAGCTCGGTAGTGTATTCAGTCTGCATCGCACAATGTCGGCCGCGGTATTGCTACTGAACGTGTATGTCGGCTACGAGCTTTGGCAGCTAGCGCAACAGCGCCTGCGCAAGCTGGTTACCGCTACGCTCACTCTTATAGGGCTGGAAATTCTGGCGGGCATCATTCTGGCGTCGTTTGCGCTGCCGGCAGCGGTGCAGCCGGTGCATCTCACATTGGCCACTGTACTATTCGGCATCCAGTTTCTGATGCTGCTGGCGGTAACCCGCGCCCGCAAAAGCCCGGAAACTATTGCACCCACGGATGCACCCCGGCAGGTTGTTGCGTAACTTTGCGGCCCCGTTGGGTCTAGCTCCTTCAAGTTGAGCTGGGCGACGAAATTATTAGTACGATTGATGGTTAAGGCCCGCGCCTATTTTCAGCTGCTCAAATTCCGGCTTTCGCTCACGGTAGCGTTTTCCAGCGCCATCGGCTATATGCTGGGCGCGCACGAACTGAGTTGGAGCCGGGCATTGCTGGTGATGCTGGGTGGACTGCTCGTGACTGGCTCAGCTAACATAATTAATCAGGTGCACGAGCGGGAGTTGGATAAGCTGATGACCCGCACGGCCAAACGTCCATTACCGCTGGGCATTATTTCGCCAGCAGAGGCGTGGGTGTTCTGCGTATTGCTGGGCGTGGCCGGGTTTGCGCTGTTGTGGTATTTCTTCAACCCGCTCACGGCGGGTCTGTCGTTGCTGTCACTCATTCTCTACGGCTTCATCTATACGCCGCTGAAGACGATTTCACCCATCTGCGTGGCTGTAGGTGCCATCCCGGGCGGTTTGCCGCCGCTCATCGGCTGGGTGGCGGCCACTGGTTACATCGGGGTGGAAGCTTGGGTATTGTTCGGAATTCAGTTTATGTGGCAGTTTCCGCACTTCTGGGCCATTGCCTGGGTTGCCGATGACGACTATAAGCGGGCTGGATTCAAAATGCTGCCAACGCCTGGCAACCGCGACCTACGCACCGCGTTCCAGATAATGACTTACACCCTGCTCCTGATTCCGCTGAGCCTGTTGCCGTTGGAGTTCAACATTTCAGGTCGCATTTCGGCGCTGGTTGCCGTGGTGGCCGGGGTGCTGTTTCTGCTGCTCACGGTGCAGCTCATGCGGACGCAGTCGCGCAAAGCAGCATTACGCATCATGTTTGCCTCGTTTTTGTACTTGCCCATCGTCCAAATTGCGTTGGTGCTGGACAAAATTTAGCAGACGGTAGTCAGGTTTCAACGGGTTCTGCGGAACCGGATTACCAGCAATTACAATTGACAATCAATACCTAACAATTAGCTTATGAATCCTTCTGAAACATTATCCGAAAAGGAAGTTGGGCTCGGCTGGCACCCCAAGCGTGTTCTGCTTATTCTGCTTATTTTCAGTATTGTAATGATGTTTGCGGCTTTCACCAGCGGCTACATTGTGCGCCGTGATGAGGGCAACTGGCGTGAGTTTGAATTGCCTGGTTCGTTGCTCATCAATTCAATCCTGATTGCGCTGAGCAGTGCCAGCATGCAATGGGCTTATTTCTCGGCCCGTAAGGACGAAATCAGCCGCGTTAAAATCGGCTTGATTATCACGCTGGTACTGGGCTTGGCGTTCCTGGTGGGGCAGTACCACAGCTTCGGCGATTTGGTGGCTGGCAACACCTATTTCGGGGGCGCTGATGCCAATCCATCCGGTTCGTTCGTATACGTATTGATGGGTGTGCACGCTTTTCACCTGGTTACCGGGCTTATTTTTCTGGCCGTAGTCCTCAAGCGGACGCTTAATTATCAGGTGCATTCGCGTGCTCTGCTATCTATCGGCAACGCTACCTTATACTGGCACTTCCTGGGCGGGCTTTGGCTGTACCTGTATTTGTTCTTACTTTTGAACCACTAAAACGACGTTACGCTGTCTGCTATGGCCCAATCGACCACTTTGCCGCACCCCGCGGCTTCCGCTACCCAAGACGCCCCGCGCACCGGCAACTGGGATGGCGGCAACGAACCCTTCAAAGCGAGCTACGGCAAGCTGATGATGTGGTTCTTCCTGCTTTCTGACGCATTTACTTTCGCCGCCTTCCTCACCACCTATGGCATGATTCGCCATAAGCACGAGGTTTTCACCGGCGAAGCCAAAGATTTTGTGTTCAGCACGCGCTGGTGGCCAATTCCTGACCATGTATTCAACGCCTTCCCCGGCATGGGCGAGGCAAACGTTCCCCTCGGTTTCGTGGCCTTGATGACCATGATTCTGATTCTGAGCTCGGTTACCATGGTATTGGCCGTAGAGGCTGGCCACCGCATGGACAAAGCTGATGTGCAGAAATGGCTGCTTTGGACCATCCTGTTCGGTACCACTTTCCTGGGCAGTCAGGCGTGGGAGTGGACTCACTTCATCCACGGCCATAGCGAAGGCACGGTAATGGCCGACGGCACTGTATTTCACGGGGCTAACCTGGCGATGAACCAATACGGCCCGGTGCTTTTTGCCGACCTGTTCTTCTTCATCACCGGCTTCCACGGTACGCACGTATTCTCCGGCGTTTGCCTCTTGATTTGGTGCTTTATTGCCACCACCAACGGCACTTTCGAAAAGCGTGGCCACTACGAGATGATTGAAAAAATTGGCCTCTACTGGCACTTTGTAGATTTGGTGTGGGTATTCGTATTCACCTTCTTCTACCTCGTTTAATCACAATTATAAATTTTGAATTTTGAATTATAAATTGTGAAAAGGGCACGCTGCCTGACTCATGATTTATAATTCAGGATTTATAATTCTCCCCAAATGGCTTCTCACGCAACTACTGAACATACCCTCGCGCCGGGCGAAATCGCCAAGCCGAACACCGCTTGGATTTGGCGGGTATTTGGCATCCTGGTTGGCATCACGGCTGTCGAATTCGTCTTCGTATTCCTGATGCACCCGAGCACGCTGCGCAACAGCATTTTCATCGTGCTCACCATCATGAAAGCCTTCTTCATCGTGGGCGAATTCATGCACTTGAAGCATGAAACCAAAGGTCTGATTTGGACCATTCTGGTGCCGGTGGCCCTGTTGGTTTGGCTGCTGGTAGCCCTGATTACCGAAGGCTCGTTCATCGGCGAAGTCCTGCAAAACATGTTTAAATAGCGGATGCGGCCCCGCCAAACCCTTTTGCTGGGGCTGCTGCTATTGGTGCCGGTACTGGCCTTTCTGTTCCTGTTCCGCTTCGGCTCCAACCGTTACGCGCTGCCAACTTACCTGCCTGACCGCGTGGATTCCACGCAGGTCGGCGGGGAGTGGCAGCGCGATACTGTTTTCCACCAAGTCGCACCGTTTCAGCTTCCTTCTTCCAACGGACGCGAAGTGCGCAGTGCAGAACTAGGAAAAGGGCTTTATATCGCCCAGTTCTTTGGTGCCGATGAGGCTAGTGCCCGCGTGGCACGACAACTGCTGCGCGTGCAGGAGAAATTTCGGCATGAGCCCCGCGTACGTCTAGTCACCTTCGTGCTGAATGGTGCCCCCAACCAACCCTCCGCGCTATCCCAACTGGCCGAGCAGTACGGAACCATTGCCGGCAAATGGTTCTTCCTGACCGGAGCCCCCGATACCCTTAAGCGGCTTACCCAACAGGAATTTCGCCTGACTGCCGACCCTAAGCGCCTGCCGGGAGCCGTGTACACGGCCAACATCCCCGTTGGCCGGCTGTTGTTGGTTGACAATCAGCGCCGGGTGCGGGGCATTTATGATGGCACCGACGGCCGCGAAATAGACCGCTTACTCACGGAAGTAACCGTGCAGCTTTACGATTATGAACACCCCCACTGAACAACTGCATCCGCCGGTGATGGCTCCCGGCGATTATACGCGCTACAAAATCATCCTTGGTGGCCTGGGAATAGTAGTACCACTGCTGGTTGCGGTGCTGTTCTATTTCAAAGGCATTTTCAAGATTGACGGCGCCGATGCTTATCTGCATATGCTACCGGCCGTGAATGCCGGCTTGAATTCGCTGACCGCCGTTGCGCTTTTGGTAGGATTTTACTTTATCCGGCAGAAGAATGTGTTGGCGCACCGCACGGCTATGGGTACCGCCTTTGCCTTGGGCGGGCTGTTTCTGCTCTCTTATGTCGCGTACCATTCGCAGGTGGAGAGCACGCATTTTGGTGGGGTTGGCGCTATTCGGACCATTTATTTCTTCCTGCTGCTCACGCACATCAGCTTGGCGGTGGTAACGGTTGGGTTGGTGCTGTTTACGCTGTATTTCGCGCTCACAGGGCAGTACACCAAGCATAAGGCTATTGCGCGCTGGACTTTTCCGGTGTGGCTGTATGTGTCGGTGACGGGCGTCATCGTGTATTTCATGATTTCGCCGTATTATACCTGAGACCAAGAAACTTTGCTTTAATCTTTGTGTTGATTTAGCTATGAAAAAGCCCTTTTTTGCCGCCGCTTTTGCCCTGCTATTGGGCGTGATGCTGAGCTTGGCCCCCCTGGCTGCCCGGGCGCAGTGCACGATGTGTAAGTCGCAGGTAGAAGCGGCCCGGCAGGAGCGCGACGATTATGATGTGGCTGGCCTCAACAAGGGCATCGTGTACATGATGACGGTGCCCTATATCCTCATGGGTGCAGTAGGCTATTTCTGGTACCGTCGCACACATCCCAAAGCGGCCAAAGCCTAGTGGAGCAGCCCACTACGGCTATTCCATCCACGGGACGGGCATTGCTGGAACTGCGTTGCCCGCGCTGCCATACGGGTAAGCTGTTTACGCACCCGGCACTGAGTACCAGGTTTATGGAAATGCCCGAAGCCTGCCCGGTATGTCGGCAGACATATGAGCCGGAGCCAGGTTTTTATTACGGCGCGATGTACATCAGCTCGGGTTTCTCAACAGCAGTGCTGCTGGGGATTGGTTTTCTGCTGTATTATTTCGCCAACGACCCACCGCTGTGGGTGTATGTGGCAACGGTGGCCACCGCCGTGCTGGCCATAACACCCGTGCTGTTCCGCTACTCGCGGGCCGTGATGCTCTACGGATTTGGAGGCGCGCGTTTTGATATGCGCTACTTAAATCGCTAAAAATAAAAGAACTAAGAGCTTCAAAAGTGCTGCCGACGGCAGCATTTTTTATTAGGCTTGGATTTTGCGGGTCGCTTAAACCGGGACTATTTCGAATCAGGCACTTCATTTTGATAATGCTCGCTTCGACGATAGGCCTTTGTGGCTAGGTATCGTGTTTACTTTGGGACCGCCTACGCTTCGTCGGATTAACGATTTCATCTTCTCTTTTTTGCGTCCGCTTCCTTTCTTTGGCTCATCCGTAAAGCAAGCTTCCTCATGGCGACGACTGCCCTGGCTGTTGCTGCTGTGGGCTGTACTGTGCTTTGTAGGGGGGGACCTGACCAGCCGCTACGCGCAAACCCCGGGCGTGGTGCAACGCACCGATGTGGCTCGCCTGCAGCATTTGGTGCGCAACGCCGAGGCTACGGCCCGCCGTGAGGCCGATACTGTAGCCGCCGAGCTGACTCGCGGTGGCTACAGCTTTCAAAAGCTGATTGCGCAGACCACGTACCCCACCTGCGTACTGGAAAACGGAACCCTACGCTATTGGTCCGATGCTACCCTGCGGCCCGAAGCGGAGGCCGCTGGCACAGCTTCCGAGCGACTGGTGGAAACATCCTTGGGGAGCTTTCTGCAACTGCGGCGCCTGGCCGGCCGGTATCTTATTCTGGTGTATCTACCGCTGGAGCGGCGCTACGACATCAGCAATCGGTATCTGCGGGAGGGGGGCGAGCAGGCGCTGTTCAGGGGCATGGAGCTGAAGGTGGTGGCCGATAGCGCCGCCGATGGGCCGGCCCGGTTTGAAGCGCCCGATGGACATTACCTGTTTTCCATCAGGCGCTTGCAGCCGAACCCGCTCACGGGGCAATATGTGCCGCTGGGGTTGCTGGCACTTGGTAGCCTACTGTATGCCGCGGGGTGGCTGCTGCTGGCGTGGCACTGGTGGCGGGCGGGCCGGCCAATGGCTGCCGTGGCGGCCTTGGTGGTGCCGCTGGTGCTGCTGCGGGCGCTGCTGCTGTACCTGGGGCTGCCGTATTCGTTCATTGAATTGCCGTTATTCGACCCGCGCGTGTACGCGGCGGCGTGGTGGGCACCCTCGCTGGGCGATTTGCTGCTCGACTCCCTGCTGGCTTTGCTGGTAGCTGTGGGAAGCGTGGCCTTGTGGCGGCATTTTCAGGTGCCGCTACGGCTGCGGGCACCGCAGACGCTTGGCCGGCAGGTGGTGGCCGCAGTAGTGATAGGGGGCGCTTTTTGTGGTTGGCTGGGGCTGTTATTCAGTTATTACACCTCGGCTTTTGGCAGTTCTCAGCTGAGCCTGGATGTAAGCCGGAGCGTACAGATTACGGGATTCTGGGTGGTGCTGGCGCTGGCGGTGCTGCTGCACACGGCGGCGTGGCTGGTGGGATTATTCGGCCTGACGCAGCTGGCGGGTGCCTTGTTGCAGCACGTGCCGCGCCGAGTGCTGCTGCTGGCCCCCGCGCTGGCTACACTGCCGGTGCTGGGGGCAGGGCTAGCCCTGGGACAGCCGTGGCTGCTGCTCCTAGGCGTTTTGCTGTTATTCGCCGCGCTGGTGCGGGCCGTGAACCTGCGGGCAGTACCGACTACCAGCAACTACCAGTCCTCGGTGCTGCTGGTGCTGTTGCTGGCCCTCACGTCGGCCACCGGAGCGTTGGCGCTGTATTCGGGTTTCGAAAAGCAGGTGCTGGTTGATAAGCAGCGACTGGCTGGAAATCTTCTGGTTGATAATGATTTTCAGGGGGAATATCTGCTGAGTGAGCAGATGCACAAAATCGCGCGTGACCCATTTGTGCGGCGGGCGCTTACCGCCGCCTTCGGGCGGCCCGAGGCGATACGTGAGCGCATCGCCCGGCAATACCTGAGCGACTATTTCGACAAGTACGAAAGCACCATCACGCTGTATGACGCGGCCGGCGACCCTGTGGGCGCCCCCAAAGGCACGCCCAGCCTGCGCGAAGCCCGCGCGGCCACGGCGCGCCAGGCCACGCCCACCGGGCAGGCCGGCGTGTTTCTGGTGCAGTCCGATAACCCGTTTGGCTCGCGGCGCTACGTGGCGCACATCACCGTGCCGGGGCAGCGCGTGAGCGGCATTGGCTTGCCCATTGGGTCGGTGCGGGTGGAGTTAACGCTCAAAAAACTCACCTCCTACAGTGTGCTGCCGGAGCTACTGGTCGACCAGAAGTTCTTCGAGCCCGGCCTGGCCACCGAGCTGAGCTACGCCGGCTACAACCACGGCCGGCTGGTGTACAGCGAAGGCGATTTCGACTACGCCAACCGCTTGCCCACGGCCCTGCTAGCCGAGCCCCGCCTCTATACTACGGGCCTCACGCGCAAAACCTTTCACCATTTTGCCGTGCGCGGGTCGCTAGACCGGACGGTAGTCGTGACCACGGCCACGTACTCGCTTGGCGATTGGCTGGCCAACTTTTCGTTTCAGTTTTTGCTCTCGATGTTTTTCTGGCTGTTGCTGGGCGGGGTAGGCTTGCTGGTGCGCGGCCGGGCGCTGCCCCGGCTCAACTTCAGCACGCGCATTCAGCTGCTGCTGAATGTGGGCATTGTGGTGCCGCTGCTGGTGGTGAGCGTGGCCACAGCCAGCCAGCTTATCGATTCCTATAAGCGCGACCTGGCCCGCACCTACGAGCGGCGCGGGCAACTGGCATTGGAAAGCCTGCGCCGCCAGCGTCACTTACTATCCGACAGCACGGCCCGGCCCACACTGGCCGCGCTGGTCAAGAACGTGGCCGCCCTCACCGAAACCGACCTCAACCTCTATGATGCCCACGGCGAGCTGCTGGCCAGCAGTCAGCCCCTGATTTTCGACGCCGGCCTGCTGGGGCCGTTGGTGAACCCGCAGGCCATGGTGGCGCTGCGCGAGCGCAACCGGCCCCGCGCTCTGCTCACGGAGCGGGCGGGGTCGTTGTCGTTCAATTCCTTATACCTGCCGGTGCGGGCGGGTGCGGGCGAAAAAGTGGTGGCCGACCTGGCGGGCCACGCCCTGGGGCATGGGCCGGCAGGAGCAGCCGCTGATAAGGCGGTAAAATATTCGGTCAACTCGCCGTTTGATGACGATGATGGTTCGTCGGCTGACGAAATGGACATGCCGACGGGGCCGATTCTGGGCTACGTGGGCATTCCGTTCTTCGACTCGGAGAAGGCACTGAATACCAAGCTGACGGAGTTGTTTACTACGATTCTGAACATCTTCACGCTGATGTTTCTGCTGTTTCTGGGGCTGGCGTATGTGGCGGCGCGGCAGCTCACGGCTCCCCTCAAGCTCATCACCGAAAAGCTCACCCAAACCACGCTTACCGGCGAAAACGAGCTGCTGGACTACCGCAGTTCCGACGACGAAATTGGCCTGCTGGTGCGCGAGTACAACGCCATGCTCACCAAACTAGAAGCCAGCAAGCGCGAGCTGGCCGCCCAGGAAAAGGAGGCGGCCTGGCGCGAAATGGCCCGGCAGGTGGCCCACGAAATCAAGAACCCGCTCACGCCGATGAAGCTTAGTTTGCAATTCCTCCAAAAGGCTATTGCCGAACGCCGGCCCAATGCTGAGGAGCTCATCGGGCGCATCAGCCAGACGCTCATCACCCAGATTGACGTGCTGAGCGACATTGCCACCAGCTTCAGCACCTTCACCAACCTGCCCACCATGCGCCCCGAGCGGCTTGATGTGGCCGCCGTGCTGCGCCGCTGCGCCGGCCTGCACCAGCCCGATACCGACGACGGTGCGCTGGACTTGCACCTGCCGCCCGATGCCGAAACCGGCCGCTACGTGGTGTTTGCCGATGAAAACCTGCTGGTGCGCACCTTCAACAATCTGCTGATAAATGCCCGCCAGGCCGTGCCCGAGGGCCGCGCCCCGCACATCGACGTGAGCCTGGAACCCGTGGACGGCAAAGGCGTGCGGGTGGCCATCCGCGACAACGGCGCGGGCATCCCGGAGGAGGTGCGCGAGAAGGTTTTCGTGCCCAACTTCACGACTAAAGCCAGCGGTTCGGGCATCGGGCTGGCGGTGGCCAAGCGCGGCATCGAGAGCGCCGGGGGCAAAATCTGGTTTGAAACCGAAGTGGGGGAGGGCACAGAGTTTTTTATCGAACTGCCGCTGGCGGGCTGAGGTCGATTACTCAGTCGAAAAAGACTGCCTTATTCTACCACGAGGCGCGTGGTGGCGGTGCCGCACTGCACCGCGTAAACTCCTGCGGGCAGACCCGTTAGGTCGAGCGGCAGCGTACCGGTATGCGCCGCCAAAACCTGCTGGCGCACACTGCGGCCGAGCATATCGCGCAGTAACACCGGCCGGGCCGAAGACGCTTCCGTCAACGAAAGCAACGCACTCGCCTGGGCGGGGTTGGGATGGAGCATCATGGAAGTAGCATCGGCTGATGGGCGCGATGCTGTAGGTGTTTGGATGGTAAATGCCGTGTTGCTTGTGACGGTGCCGTTGGGCGTAACGATGCGCAAACGGCCACTAATGGCCCCAGCAGGTACCACAATACCCGTAATCTGCGTGCCTGCGGCATTTACCGTAAAGCCGCTGCTGACGGTGCGGTTGCTCGTGCCATCAAATACCACGGCCACGGCGCCTTGCAAATTGGAGCCATTGAGGGAAATGGTGCTGCCGATGGCCCCACTGCCCGGCGCGGTGGTGGTAACGGTTTGGGCCAGCGGCGGTGAACTCAACAATACGCTTACCGACGCCGACGAATTTGTGGTGACAATGTCTAAACGACTATCGTTGTTGACATCGGCCAGTGCCACTCCCCACGGGGAACTGGCCGCACCCGTCGAGTAAATAAAAGGAAGGCTGAAGCCGCCCGGGTAGCCCAGCAGCACTCCGGCGGCATTACCCCAGGGTGTAGCCAACACAATATCGGCCCAGCCATCGCCATTGACATCGCCAGTGGTCAGCCCGTCCGCTTCGAAGCCAGGGGCGGTATAGTGAGTGACGGGGCGAAGCAGCCCGCCGGCCTGGCCCAGAAGCACGCCCACGGTTGCTGTATTGGTCGTATCGCCGGTGGTGGCAACAACGTCGAGCTGACCGTCGCTATCTACATCGGCCAGGGATATGCCAATCAGGTAAATGGCTGTGCTGAAAAGTCGGCTCTTGAAGGCGCTGTAGTTCACGGCTGGCGCAAACCCGCCGGCCTGCCCAAGGAGGACGCCGATGGTAGCCGATTCGCAATTGCCCGTGACGATGTCGAGCCGTCCATCGCCATTGAGGTCACCCAGCGCTACGGAAAAGGGCTGGCTATTTGGCCCGGTCGAGTACAGCGTGGCGCGGGCAAAGCCACTCGCCTGGCCCAGCAGCACGCTCACGTTATTCGTGCCAAGGTTGGCCACCACAGCATCGAGCCGGCCGTCGTTGTTCACATCGCCCAGCGCAATTTGTTGGCTTATGCCTCCCAGTGTCGGGTAGGAAGTTGTCGCGCCGAATCCACCCACTTGTCCCAATTGGACGCCGACCGCAAACGGCCCGGCATACGACGTAACCAGGTCGAGCCGACCGTCCTGGTTCATATCCCCTAAAGCCAGTCCGAATGAGCCCGAGGCCGCCGGATATGCCGTAGGTGGACTAAAAGAACCGCCTGATTGGCCCAGCAACACACTGGCCGTATGCAAGCCGCCATTGTTATCGCCGGCTACAATGTCCAGTACCCCATCGCCGTTGATGTCGCCCAGCGCCAGCCCATATGGCCGGGTGCCGGCTACTGTTGGGTAGGTGGCTGCCGGGGCGAAGGGCTGGGCCCATGCCGCCGAACTGGCGGCTGACACATTCAGCAAAGCACCAAAGACGCATGCCCGGCTGTAGCGGGCAAAAGATAGTAGCGGTAAGTTCATAGCCGGAAAGGAAAGACAAAAGCTTATGCGAAAGGTAATAGCTGGCGGCTAATGCTGATTAAATGAATTCAGCGGCTGTTTCTTGCAGCAAAACCAACTCCTGCCTGCTGGCGCCGGGGCACCAAACCGCAGAATACGGACGTTGTAGCCCCGCCCAACCCGACCTTTACCGCATGATTCGTCGCTTACGCCTGTGCTTCCCCCTGGTGGGCCTGCTCGTCGCGGCGCTATTCATGGGCAGGCAGGAGGCGCGGGCGCAGGCGCGGCCCATCAAAACCGGCGAAGCGCCGCCGCCCAGCACCCGGCGCTGCCGCTGGGTACGCCTCGCGCCGGGCCGCGACACGACCAGCTTCGCGCTGCTGGATTCGCTGACGGTGGTGCCGTCGTCGGTGGTTATTAACGGGCGCGGGGCCGACTATGATGGCCGTACTGACCGCTACCGCTGGGTGCGGCCCGCGCCACGCGACAGCAGCGGCGCGGCGCGGCCCGATTCCATTCTGGTATGCTACCGGGTGCTGCCGCTGCGGCTCACGGCGGCCCGCTTCCGGCGGCCCCGTAGCCTGATGGACAGCCTGGGCTTCCGGCAGGTGATTTCGCGGTACGAGGATTTCTCGGTGAAGGAGCAGATTCTGAACACGCCGGGCGTGAGTAAGACGGGCAACCTGAGCCGGGGGCTGAGCTTTGGCAACACCCAGAATGTGTTTGTGAACTCGGCCCTGAACCTGCAATTGGAAGGCCAACTGGCCGAGAACATCCATCTCACGGCCGCCATTTCGGACCAGAACGTGCCCTTCCAGCCCGAAGGCAATACCCAGCAGCTGCAGCAGTTCGATAAAATCTACATTACTCTCACCAACCCCAACTGGAACCTGACGGCCGGCGACGTGGTACTGCGCAACAAGCCCGACTACTTCCTGCGCTACTACAAAAACATTCAGGGCGCGGCCGTGGAGGCCAATTTCGGCCCGCCCATCGTGGGCCTGAGCGGCTTCGGGGCGACGCAGGGCGTGGCCAATGCCGTGTTTCTGAACGGCGTGGCCGGGCAGGTGCCGGGCGGCGGCGTGGCCGGGCCGTCGCCGGCTACGCTCAACCCGCCGGCCATCAGCCAACCCCAGCTCACGGACCCCAACCGGCAGGTGCCCGGCACCGCCGCGCCGCTGGGGGGCGACCAGGCCGGGGTGACGGGCAAGACGGTGAGCAGCGCCGGGGTTCGCCGGGGGCTGGCGTGGCGCTCGTCCACGTCGGTGGCGGGCGGGGTGGCGAAGGGCAAGTTTGCCAGCATTCAGGTGCCGCCCATCGAGAACGTGCAGGGGCCGTACCGGCTGAGCGGGCCAAATGGCGAGCAGTTCATCATCGTGCTGGCTAATTCGGAGAAGGTGTATCTGGATGGCCGCCTGCAAAGCCGGGGCTTCGATGCCGATTACACCATTGATTATAACCTGGCCGAAGTCACGTTCACGCCGCGCCACCTCATCACCCGCAACTCGCGCATTAAGATTGATTTCGAGTATTCGGACCTCAACTATTCCCGCTCGCTGGTGGCCGCCAGCCACTACCAGCAGCTGGGCCGCCTGAGCGTGCACGCCAACCTCTACCAGGAAGCCGACAACCCCGACAACGCGCCCAACCTCAACCTGAACGATACCCTGCGCGCCGCCCTGCGCCGGGCCGGCAACGTGGCCGTGGCCACCGCCACTGGCGGCGATTCGGTAGCTTACGACCGCCGCATCGTGCAGTACCACCGCGAGCTGCGGCTGGTGGGCAGCCAGCGCGTGCCGGTGTTTACCTACGTGGGGGCCGATTCGCCGATTGACTCGTTGCGTGGCTCCTACACGGTACGCTTCACGGATGTGGGCCAGGGCAACGGCGACTATGAGCGCAGCACCAATCCGCGCTTCCTCACCACCAACGGCACCGTGTACGAGTACCTGGGGCCGGGCCTGGGCCGCTACCGCCCGGTGCGCCTCGTCCCCACGCCGCTGCTGAAGCAGATGGTGACGGCCGGCGTGAGCTACCAGCTGGACAGCAGTACGACGGTGTTTGCCGACGTGGCCCGCTCGCGCCTCGACCGCAACCGCTTCTCGCCCGAAAGTGACCAGGACGGGGCCATGCACATCGGCTACGCCGTGCAGGACCGCCGCCTGCCCACCGCTTTGGCGACGGGGGTTCTGAAGGATTACCGCCTGCGCTCCACGCTTGACTACGAGTACACGGGCAAGCGCTTTTCGCCGATAGACCGCTACCGGGATATTGAGTTCGACCGAAACTGGAGCAACGTGAGCACCACGGCCACCACCGGCACTACCCCGGTGGCGCGGGAGGATAACATCTTCAATTTCAGCGCAGGGATTAATAAAGATGCAAATAATGGTGTGAACTACCGCCTCAGCCGCCGCTTCCGGCCGGGCGAGGTGAACGGCCTGCAGCACTGGCTGGACGCAGCCCAGAAAGTGGGCAACCTGGAGATGCGCGGCTCGCTGTTTCTGCTGAATTCGGATGCCGGGCGCTTCCATTCCAACTGGGCGCGGGGCGAGGCCACGGGGCGTTTTGTGGGCGGCCGCATCGTACCCGGCTACGCCTATCGGTTCGATAAAAACCGGGTGACTTCCGCTACCACGGACACCATTCGCTCGGCCAATTATTTTGATGAGCACGACGTGTTTATTCAGAGCCGCGACTCGGCCCGCACCCAGTTCCGCCTCGACTACACCTACCGCCGCGACCAAACCCCCAACGCCGAGCAAAACGCCCTGCAACGGCGCGGCACCGCCCAAACCTGGCAGGGCACGCTGGCCTCGCGCCTGGGCAAAACCCAGGATATCCGGGTATTGGGTACCTACCGCGACCTTGACTCCCTAGGCCTGGCGCGCAACCGCACGGTGCTGGGCCAAGTGTTCTACAACGCCGGCCTGCTGCAAAACCAGATTCGTTCCGAGCTGAACTACAGCGTAGCCACCGGCCGCGAATTGAAACGCGACTACTCGTTTCTGGCTGTGCCGGCCGGGCAGGGCACGCACTACTACGCCGGCGACTTGAACGGCAACGGCCGCGAAGACAAAGACGAGTTTTTCGAGGCCCAGACGCCGGACGCGCAGTACCGCACCTATATTAAAGTCTACCTGCCCACCACCGACTACATCACCGCCTTCACCAACCGGCTGGCCTACCGCCTCACCACGGCTGCCCCGCGTGGCTGGCGCGAGGCGGGCGGCTGGCGGGCGGCGGTATCGCGCTTCGCCACGCTCACCAGCATCACCGTGGACCGGCGCACCACCGACCCGTCGGTGCTCAAGCGGCTTAGCCCCTTCAGCTTCGATAAGGAGGACAACCAGCTGCTGGCGTTCAATCAACTGTTTCGGAATACGCTGTATTTCAATCGGTCGAATCCGATTTTTGGGGCCGAATTCACAGTGCAGCAGACGCAGCAGAAGACGCTTTTGGCACAGGGCTCCGATTTGCGCAACCTCACCACTCAGAGTCTGTTGCTGCGGCGCACGCTGGCAACCTCGTTCACGGGCCGGCTCACGGGCTCGCGCGACATCCGCGAAGCTACCAGCAGCTACCTGCTGGCCCGCAACTACCGCCTGCTGATTTATGCCATCCAGCCCGAAATCAGCTACCAGCCCACGCCCTCCCTGCGCCTGACGGGCACCTACGCCCACACCTTCAAGCAGAACACGCTTGATGCGCCCCTGGCCACGCTGCCCACGCCCACGCCGGCCGAAACCCACCCCGGCCTCTTCGATGATTTGGGCCTCGAAGCCCGCCTGAGCCAGGTGAGCAAGCGCACCATTTCGGCCGCCACGCACTATACCCGCGTACAGTTCGACGTGGACCCCGCCGCGCTCAACTCCGTGGTGGCCATTGAAATCCTCAACGCCCTGCGCCCCGGCAGCAACTTCACCTGGAACCTGAACGTGGAACAGCGCCTCAGCAACGGCCTCAACATCACGCTGGCCTACGACGGCCGCAAAGCCAGCAACCTCAACACCGTGCATACCGGCCGCATGCAGGTAGCGGTGCTGTTTTAAGGCCGAAACCCTAGCGGGCCAGTGCCATCCGCTGCTTGGCCGCCCGCGCCGCCAGCCCGGCCGTGAGTTCGCGCTGCTTGAAGCACAGTGGCAGCGAAGTGCCGGAGCGGAAGGCGCGCACCGTGATTTCGGCGCAGGCGCGGGCGTCGCTCAGCGCATCGTGGTGGCTGAGGGGAATGCCAAACTGCCCGGCCACGTGGTCGAGCTTATGACGCTCGAAATGGGGCCAGCACACCTTGGCCAGCTTCACCGAGCACAGGGCGTGGAAAGCGGGAATGGGCAGGCCAAAATCGCGGCAGCTGTATTCAAGCACGCTCACGTCGAAGGCGGAATTGTGGGCCACCACGGGTTGGTGGTGCAGGTAGGGCAGGAGTTGGGGCCACACGTCGGACAAGCTGGGGGCGTGGTGCAACTCGGCTTCCGAGATGCCGTGCACCTGCTGGTTGCGCCAGTCTACCCGCAGCACGCGGGGGCGGAGCAGGGTGGCATAGGTTTCCACAATCTGGCCGCCGCGCACCCGTACCACGCCCACGGCGCAGGCGCTGTCGCGCCGCTCGTTGGCGGTTTCAAAGTCGATGGCCGTAAAGTCGAGGTTGGCCAGCGCCCGGGTAATTTCTGCTTGCATAATAGGCAAGTTAGCCGCTACTGGGCTAATCTGAACTATTGCCCCGGGGTTATTGGGCAGCGGGCAACAGCGGGGCAGCCGCATCGCAGCACACGTCGGGCACCTCGAAGTAGCGCTCCATCACGCCGTTGATGTTGCCCGCACAGCCCGGTGTGAGGTCGATATCAAACTCAAGGTCTGAACTGAACTGGCGCAGCGGAGCCAGTACCCGGCCGTAGCGCAGGCGCAACGGCGGCAGTACGACTTGTGGGGTGCCAGCGCGGTGCGCCGCCCGCAGCGTGGCAAAACGGGCTTGCATCTGGGCATCAAACGGGGCGGCACTGGTGGCTAGCTCTCGCCATGCTTCCGGCGTATGGCCGGCTCCGAACACGCCGACGAAGAGCAATAGCAGCAGCAGTTGAATCGGTAGCTGCCGGGCGTTGCCCGCGTTAGCAGCAGGCGGTAGCTGTTGTCCCGCCAGCCACCCCAGCCCAGCCGTGGAGAGCAGGAACACGAGCAAAATTTCGTTCTGAGCCCGGGGCAGCGGCGGCCCAACCACAAGATGGCGGAACAGCAGAAAGCCGATGAAATTCAGGGCGCCAAAAGCCAGTAGTACCGCACCCCATTGCCGGCGGGAAAGCGGGCCAGCTAGGCCGTCAGCCAATTGCTGGCGGCCAATCCACAGGCCGGCCACCCCAGCCGTCAGCGTGCTCAATACAACTAGCGGTTTGCTTAAAAACAATACCATCGAATAAGCGGCGCGGGGCCCTAGC
This sequence comes from Hymenobacter ruber, assembly GCF_054783255.1. Lineage (NCBI taxonomy): Bacteria > Pseudomonadati > Bacteroidota > Cytophagia > Cytophagales > Hymenobacteraceae > Hymenobacter > Hymenobacter ruber. The sequence goes on along the minus strand of NZ_BAAGQX010000002.1, from coordinate 208,807 downwards.
ACCAGCCAGCGGTAGGCGTGGTAGGGGTCGGCGGGCGGGGCCATGGCGGCCACGCGTGCCCAGTTGCCGGGAGCTGCTGCCGCCAGCGCAACGGCTGCCGCCCCGATGCCAAGCCACAGCAATAGCTTGGGTCGGGACGCTTTGGGCATTGCAAAGCCCAGCAGCGCCAGCACGGGCACGGCCTGCACCAGCGTTAGCTCGTTGCCGGTGAGGGCCAGCACCAGCGGCAGGCAGGCCAGGCCCGCGTTGCGCCATCGCGCTGCCTCCGGCCCCCAGCCGGTTCGCAGAGCCAGGGCCGTGAAATTCAGCAGTCCCATCAGCGGCAGTTGATAGGCCACGATGCCGCAAAACCAGTACAGAAAGGAAAACGGCGACGGCGCGGCGTTGCAGAACAGCGCCAGCAGCAGCCCCGCCGCCCACAGTGCCTGCCCCCAGGAGTTAACTATTCGCAAACCCGTGTGCCCCAGCGCCCGCAGCAAATGCGCCAGGCTGGCCCACTGCGCAACAAACGCCGCGGCTGCGGCCACTTTCACGCCGCCCAGCCAGCCGTAGGCCACGGGGTTCAGCATCGTCATGATGAAGGTGGTGGTGAAGCGCCCGGTCCAGGTTTGAAACAGCCACAACTGCACGCCCCAGGTGCCGTGCTCCCGCATCCAGTACGCGTTGCGGAAATCGTCGAAAAACGGCTGATTGAATGCGGTGAGTAGCAGGAAGGGCAGCAGCGCCAGGACGATGCCCATGCGTGGGAGCAGCAGACGTAACGAAGAAGTAGGCAAAGTAAGAATGGTGTAGAGCCGCATACTTGCGGCTCGTCGGGCGTGCCGTCATAACGGGTTCAGCGTCGCCGTTCAAGCGAAGGTCAGCGAAGCTAACGACAAGATGCAAAGATGCGGCTCTACAGCCCGGCCAGTTTGCGGGCGGCTTTCACCACGGCCAGCTCGGCCTGGCCGGCAGGGGCCTGCGCGGCATCCAGCGTGGCGCGCGTGGCGGCCAGCCACGCCACGGAGGGCGCCTGGCCGGTTTGCAGCTGCGTGAGGCGCTCCAGCACCACGGTCGCCACGGCAGCGAGTCGGGTGGATAGCGGGCCGTATTCCGTCAGGCTTGGGTTGGCAGCGAGCAGGGGTTGGAGCAATACATCATTGGCCTGCCAGCGCACTGCCTGGGCCCGTAACGTGGCAATTTGGCGCAATGAGGCTGGTAGCCAGTTAGGCGAAGCTGGCTTGAACGCCACCACGCTATCTACCAGTGCGCCGAAGCGGCGCGCCACTTCCGACTCGGCCGGCGCGGCGTCCACCAGGCGGTTCAGCGGGGTGTCGGTAGTGTAGTTGAAGCCTTGAAAATTGCGTTTGTATTCCTTCACCGGCTCAATCACCTCGGCCAGGGTGCGCAGCGGAACCACGTTGCTGGTGCCGGCCATCTGCTTCAGCAGCAGCTCGGGTACCCGGCGGTGCCGCAGGCCCAGCGTTTCGAGCTGAGGGGAAAGAATGTTCAGCCGACGGTACATATCGGCCACGCTCTGAGTCGCGGCCTGGGGCGACCACAGCCGCTCGGCCACGGCCGCCGCCCGGGGCCAGATGCGCGAATCGAGTACCACCGAATCAGCGTATTCGGCCCACATGGCGGCCTCACCGCCCAGCACCAGCTTTTGTTCGGCAGGAGTAAGGGGCGTGTCGGGTGGCAGCGGGTCCATGATATAGGAACTGGCCGCGGTCAAATTCAAGTCCAGATAATAGCCACTCGAAAGCAGTACCGGATGGCCAAGCTTTGCCGCGTCGTTCAGGCCCTTTTTGCCGCGCCAGCTTTGGATAACGGCTTCTTTCGGTAAGTCGGGGCCGAGGATTTCATCCCAGCCAATCATGGTTTTGCCGCGCTGTTGCAGCAGCACCATCACGCGGCGGTTGAAATAGGTTTGCAGCTGGTGCTTGTCCACGGTTTTGCCGTCGGCCTTCACCATTTTGTGGGCCTGCATCCAGGCCACAATGCGCGGCGTGCGGCGCCAGTTGCGGCCGTCGTTCTCATCGCCGCCGGCGTGGAAATACGGGTCCGGAAACAACGTCGTCATCTCCGTCAGCAGCGAATCGAGGAAGGTGTAGGTGGTTTCGCGGGTGGGGTCGATGGCCACGTTGGTGGTGCGCCACTTTGTGTAAGGCGCGTAGGTTGAGTCGGCCGATTTCAGGCGTGGGTAGGCCACAATCCAGCTGGTGGTGTGGCTGGGCATGTCGAACTCCGGTACCACCCGTATGCCGCGCGCCGCTGCGTAGGCCACCACCTCGCGTACCTCGGCCTGAGTGTAAAACAGCCCGTCGGTGCTGCCCACCGTCTGCAAACGCGGAAAAACCTTGCTTTCGATGCGGAAGCCCTGGTCGTCGGTGAGGTGCCAGTGCAGCACGTTCAGCTTCACGGCCGCCATGCCGTCGAGGTTGCGCTTGATGACGGCTACGGGCATGAAGTGCCGCGCCGCGTCAATCAGCAGCCCGCGCCAGGCGAAGCGCGGCTGGTCGCGGATGTCGACTTCGGGCAGGTAGCGGCCTTTCTTATCGGTGCGCGGCAACTGCTCCAGCGTGGCCAGCGCCCGCAGCACGCCCAGGCTGGTGGGCGCGTCGATGCTCACGCCCATCGGCGTCACGCGCAGCGAATACCGTTCCTCATCAAACAGCTCGGGCCGGCCCACCCGCCCGTAGCGGATTTGCAGGGTGGCCGGGCCCCCTGTTTTCGTGGCCGGCGACAAGCGGCCGATGGTGCGCCCCACCGCATCCGCCACCGCCGGGTCTACCGGAGTTGGCAACAGCGGTTTCAACGCCGTTTTTAGTGATAAACGCCCCTGACCATAGTTGGCTTCGGCAGGCAATGGCAGCAGCGTCGGGGCGATTTGAGCCATAGCCGGGCGCGTCAGCAACCCCAGCAGTGCTAATAGCCATATTGCCCCTTTGCTCACCATTTTATCCGCCTTCCGCATCATGTTCAGTTCAGAATGATTTTTCCGTCGCCTACAAATAGTCGTCCACAACCGGAGGTTAGCGGAGCTAAAGACCGTGAAATCCGTGCTCTATCCGACAAATCCGGGATTTATATCAGGCCCCGGGCTTTGAATTCCAGGTACTTATTAATGGTGTTGGCCGTTAAGTCCTTTGGCGCAGTCAGCAAGGAATAAATGCCGTAACGCTGCAATTCGAGCACAATCTGGCGCTTTTCCTGGGCGAATTTCTCGGCTATGGTCTGGTTGTACACGTCTTCGGTCGTGTCGGCCGGGGCTTCGAGGAAGGCCCGCAGCTCGGTGTTTTCGAAGAACACCACCAGCAGCAGGTGGTCTTTGGCCAGGCGGCGCAGGTAGGGCAGCTGGCGCTGCATGCCGTGCAGCGTCTCAAAATTGGTGAACAAAATCAGCAAGCTGCGCTGCTTGATTTTGGCCCGTACCGTGGCGTAGAGCAGCTCGAAATCGGTCTCGAGGTACTTGGTTTTCTGGCGGTAAAGAATTTCCAGGAGCTTCAGCAGGTGGCCGGGTCGGCGGTCGGCAGCCAGCGCCGCGCCGGGGCGGTTGGAGAAGGTGAGCAGGCCCGCTTTGTCGTGCTTGAGCAGCGCAATGTTGCTGACCACCAGCGTGGCATTGATGGCGTAATCGAGCAAGCTCAACCCGTCAAACGGCATCCGCATCACGCGGCCTTTGTCGATGAGGCAGTACACCTGCTGGGCGCGTTCGTCCTGGAAATGGTTCACCACCAGCGCATCGTGGGCGCCGGTGCCGGCCCGGCGAGCGGTGCCCTTCCAGTTGATGCTGCGCGGGTCGTCGCCGGCCACGTAGGGTCGGATTTGCTCGAACTCCATGCTGTGGCCCACGCGCCGGATGCGCTTCACACCCACGTCCGTGAGGCGGTTGTGGATGGCCAGCAGCTCGTACTGCCGCATTTGGAGGAAAGAAGGGTACACCGGTACCACCTTGCCCTGCTCGTAGCGAAACCGCCGCCGCACCAGCCTCAGCGGCGAGGCGGCGTAAATATTCAGCGCCCCAAACGCGTACTCGCCGCGCTTGGTGGGCCGCAGCTGGTAATCAATAATCTGCGTCTCGCCAGATTTGATGGCCGTTTCGAACAGCACATCGCGCCGCTGAAACTGGTGCGGAATCTCATCAATCGTTTCGGTCTGGATGGGAAACCGGTAGCGGTTTTCGAGGTAAATCCGCACGTCATTGTCCGAGCCATTGGCCAGCTTCTCGCCCAGCACCCGCCGCCCGAATACCGGTGCGGCCTGCCCTTTCACGGGCGCATACAGCAGCAGCGCATCAAGCAGGGCCAGCACCACAAACAGGCCAAGCACAATTTTCATCGGCCCCAGCAGCCACGGCAGAAAAAAGGCCACCACGAAGCCGGTGGCAATGGCCGCCAGCATTTGGAAGAAACGGGAGGTAAGAAAGAGCGTCAAGGGTAGCCAGTGTGAAGGGAGAGGCAATATTCGGCAATTTCACACCAAACCACGGCGCAGCGTAGTGCGGACTTTTAGTCCACGTCCCCACGCCGTCGAAATCGTTCGGGGACGCGGACTAAAAGTCCGCGCTACACTACACTGCATTACACCGCGCTGCGCACGATGCCGCCGTCCACGCGCAGGGCCGCGCCGTTGATAGCCCCGGCCAGCGGACTGGCCACAAACACGGCAAAATCAGCAATTTCCTTGGGCTGGATGAGACGGCCAATGAGCGACGTGGGCCGGTTTTCGGCCATGAAACGGCGCTCGGCGGCGGCGTAATCGGCTTCATTGGGGAATACCTGGCGGATGAATTCTTCCACGCCGGGCGTGTGCGTCGAGCCGGGCATGAGCGTGTTCACCGTTACGGCGGTGCCTTTGGTGAGCTCGGCCAGGCTGCGCGAAATGGAGAGCTGCATGAGCTTGGTGGCGCTGTAATGGGCCATTTCGGGGGCCGGGTTCAGGGCCGATTCGCTGCTGATGAAAAGGATGCGGCCGGTGTTGCGGGCCAGCATGCCGCGCAGGTAGTGGCGGCTCAGGCGCACGCCACTCATCATGTTCACCTCGAATAGCCGCTGCCAGGCTTCGTCGGTGGTATCAAAGAAATCGGTGGCCTCGTAAATGCCCAGGTTGTTGATGAGCACATCCACTTCGGGGTATTGCGCGATGGTGCGGGCAGCGCCTTCCGCCGTGCCGTTATCAGCAGCCAAGGGCAACAGCTGCGCTTTCGGAAACTCCTGCTGCAGCTCGGCAATGGCCTGGGTCACGCTGGTTTCGGAGCGGCCGTTGATAATTACTTTGGCCCCTTCGCGGGCGAAGGCGCGGGCCATTTCCAGGCCAATGCCGCCGGTAGAAGCGGTGATGAGAACAGTTTTATCAATGAGTTGAACGTCCATGATGCAGCAAGTGGGGGATTAAATCAGCCGGGCGAAATGCGGGCTGGATGAGGCATAAACCGCGATGGCCGTTCCCGGTTATCGCCGCCGCAATTCGTCGCGCACAGTCATCAGGGCAAACCCCAGAAGATTTGGCCCCAGCCAGCGGCCCGGGTTAACTACATCGGCTGAGTCGGCGGCCAGCCCAATGCCCCAAATGGTATCCACCGGACTGGCTTCGACCAGCACCCGGTCGTTGGTAGAAAGCAGGAATTTAGCCAGATTCTGATGCTGCCCAAACTTGTGCAGGTTGCCGGCTATCACAATTTCAACCTTGCGCGCTTCCCATATTTCGGGCTCGAAATTCTGAATTTCACGGCCCAGCTTTTTGGCTTCGGCCGGGCTTTTGGCGGCTAGAATTTGAGCCAGGATGTTATCGTCATCAAATAACCGCGCTTTTTCAGCCATCATCCAATGCTCGGTTGAGCGGTAGGTGATGCCCTCGACCACAAAATCGGCCAGCCACCACTGGCTCAGGCAGGATTTGGTGATGGTGCCGTCCTTGCTGGGCTGGTTACCCCAGAAGAACAGGTACTTGACACGGGCATCCTGCGCCAGCTGGTCAAGGAGCCACTCGGTGGAATACTTCATGCTTACCGCGGTACTTCCACGCTCTGGATAATCTGCTTCACTACCTCATCCGGCGTGCCGCCTTCCATTTCGCGCTCCGGTGTGAGCATGATGCGGTGGCGCAGCACGCTGGGGGCCAGGAATTGCACGTCTTCGGGCGTCACGAAGTCGCGGCCGCGCAGGGCAGCCAGGGCTTTGGCACCGTTCAGCAGGGCCAGCGAGGCGCGGGGCGACGCGCCCAGGTACAGTGACTTGTGCGCCCGCGTCTGGCCCACCAGCTTGGCGATGTATTCCAGAATATTGGCTTCCACGCGCTGCTGGCGCACCTGCTGGCGCAGCTGGGCCAGGTCGGCGGCGCTCAGGATGGGCTGCACGGCCTCCAGATTGGTGCTGCCCTGGCCGTCGTGGTGGCCGGTCAGAATCTGCACTTCCTCGGCCAGCGTGGGGTAGCCCACGTGCAGCTTGAACAGGAACCGGTCGAGCTGGGCCTCGGGCAGGCGGTAGGTGCCTTCCTGCTCGATGGGGTTCTGGGTGGCCAGCACCAGAAAGGGCTCCTGCATGGCGTAGGTGGTGCCGTCCTGGGTCACGGTGCGCTCTTCCATCACCTCAAAAAGGGCGGATTGCGTCTTGGCCGGCGCGCGGTTGATTTCGTCAATCAGCACCACGCTGGCGAAAATAGGGCCGGGCCGAAACTCGAAATCGGCCTTATTTTGCCGGAATACGGAGGTGCCCAGCACGTCGCTCGGCATCAAATCGGGGGTGAACTGGATGCGGCTGAACGGCACGGCCAGCGTGCGGGCCAGCAGCTTGGCCATGAGGGTTTTGGCCACGCCGGGCACACCTTCGAGCAGCATGTGGCCGTCGGCCAGCACGGCGGTGAGCAGCAATTCCAGCAAATCGGTCTGGCCCACAATGATTTTACCGATTTCCGTCCGGATAGCGGCCGTCTTGGCCGTAAGGCGGGCGAAGTCGGTGCGCGGGGCGAAGGCCGCTTCGGGCGCGGCGGTAGTCACACTGGCAGTTTCGGCGGGCACCGGAGCCGCGTAAGATTCGGGCGATGCCGGGGCGGGCGAGTGGGGAGTCGGGTCGAGGTTTTCGGGTTCCATCTACAAAGTGCTGGCGTAGCCAAGTAAGGTCTGAGCGGTTTCGTCGTCGGCGCAAACCTGCCGCAGGTCGGTAAGAATTTTTTTGGCGTATTCGGCCGCAACGAGATTTTTGTGGTAAAGCGTGAGGTCCTGTAGGAGTTCGGCCAGGGCGTACCAGTCAAGGTCGGCCAACAGGTCTTTTTCCTCGGGTAAACCTTGTTTTTTGAATACGTGGGTGTCCCAGCGGTACTTGATGAGAACGGCGAGCTTAGCGACGGTGAGCATGGCAGGCATCGGTTAGCGGTGGGCTTCGCGTTTGAAATCGGTCAGCGCCCTGCTTAATTGCAGCAATTGCTGGTCGTTCATCTGCGGGGCGGTGCGGGCGAAATTTACCAGCCGCAACAACTCATCAACGCGCGGTCGGGCGAGTCCGGATTTCTGGCTGAGCCGCTCCCGGAAGTCCTCATCGCCAAAATCCGGGCTCGTTTCCTGGAAATGGGTGCGCAGATAATCCATAAACAGCCCCACTTTTTTCTCCGCAATCAGCGCGTGGCTACTGCCCTGGCGGTAGAGGCTGGCCACCGTGCGCGTAAACAGCAGCGTGGTATTGGGCAGCGGCTTGAGCGTGGGAATGATGCGCTGCCGCCGCCGTGCCTCCACCAACACAAACAGGATTCCGCCGATGATAAGCAGGTACCAGGCCGTGTTCAGCGCTTCGTGGCCGCTCACGAGGCGTAGCAGCGACTGGTCGCCGAGGCGGCCCTGCTTCTGATATTCGTCCCACCACGTGGGCCGGGCGGGCAGGTAGGAGAGGGCCGTGGCCGAAAATTGGCTGCTGGCGGGCCGCAGCACAAACTGGTTGGTGAAGGCAATGGGCACCGAGCACAGGTACACGTGCCCGCGCCCATAGTCGAGGCGCACGAACACGGGGCGGCCCTGCGCATCAGTGGCCAGGGCGCGGCCCACGCGGCCCGAATCGACCACGAAGCGCACGTTGGCATCGCCGCCGGGTAGGCGGTAGCGCGGTCCGGCCAGGGCGGGATTTGTGAAGCGCACCGTCACTGAGTCGGGCACGGGCAGGCCGCTCGGGCCGGCGTGGGTGGGCAGCTTCACGGTGCGGGTGCGGACGCCCAGCGTGTCGAGCAGCGCACTGGTGGAATCGCCAAAATTCTCGGCCACGATGAACACGTCGTTGCCGTTGGCAATGAAGCGCAGCAGGGCGTGCGCATCGGCTTTGCCCGCTTCAAACGCGGTGTTCACAAACAGGTAGTTGGCGCGGGCGTGGCGCAGGTGGTCAGCTACCCAGTCGCGTTCGGGTTCCTCCTCCTCGTCCGCATCTTCGCCCTTAGTTTGGGCAGCGGTGTCCGTCGTGATTTCGTTGGCCTCAGCGTCTTCCTCCGAAGCAGCCGGTGCATTGGTTGAAGCGGCTGCCGTAGAATCAGAAGTAGTTTCAGTTTCAGGATTTGAACTGGAAGAATTTGTTTCTGAATGCTTTGAACCAGCATTAGGCGTGGTGGTAGCGGTCGAGTCGGGTGCTGGCTCGGGGCGGGATTCGGTGGTGATGGTGCGCGTCTGAGATTCGGCCAGCGCGTCGGTCACTTCCAGCGAGACGCCGGTAAGCTGGTTGTAGATGGGCAGGCGCGTGGTCTGGACGGAATCGGTGCCGAGCAGGCGCGGCAGCTGGTCATACAGCACGTAAGTGCCGTAGGGAATTTTGTCCTTGTTGATGAGCGTGGGGCGCCAGTCCACCGGCTTGGGCCGGTAGTATTCCAGCGCCACGTAGGCCCCAAACAAGGCCAGCAAACCCAACAGATACCAACGGAAAGTCGAGGTCATAAGGCGGGGAAATTACTCAGGCGGCGCGCCGGGCGGCACTGCTAACCAGTGTTTGAAAAGCCCGCTGCCCGGCCCGCACTCGCTCATACAGCGGCCCCGACAGGGCGAGCTCGCCGTACCACACAAACTCGAACTGCCGGGTGATTTCGCGAAAATCGTCGCGGATTGAGCTAGTGGGCGGCAATTCGGCCAGGTAGGCGTGGTTGGTTTTGTCGGGCTGCCAGTTGATGAGGCCGCGGTCCGACAGCGTTTTTAGCAATTGCAGGTAACCCAGGCGCACGGCCAGCCGCCAGTTGCCGGCCGCCTCAGCCTCGGCAAGGCGGGTAGCAAAATCCACTTCGTGAATGTTCTCGGTGACGGTGTCGTAAGCCAGGGGCGCGCGGCGGGGCGAGCGACCAAATAGGGCCGTGAAGTCGATTTGCAGCAACTTGAGCACCACAAACACGCCCGCGCCCAGAAACAGCGCGTAGAACACCCAGCGCCAAAAATGGCTATAGCTGCGGCTGTTCAGCCACTCGATAACCGTCTGCCACACCCGCGCCCAAAACAGGCTCCAGGCGCTTTGCTCGGCGCGGGTGGCGGGCTCCACGTACTGAAACTCGCGCTGCCCACGCAGCTCCCGCAGGCGGGCGGCATCGGGGCGGCGCTGCTGCGGGGCGGGACCGGCATCGGGCGGCAGGGGCCGGGTGGCGGTGGGCCGTTCGGGCGCATCGGGCCGGGCAGCCCGGGCCGGGGCGGCCAGCACCAGCAGCAGCAGTAAAGCCCGAAACCAGGAAGAAAAAACAGCCACGAAGGAAAAAGGGAGTAGGAAAGAAGGATGGGGTATCAGCCAGTTAGTAAGGGCAGTGGCCTAAATGAAAGCTAGTATTCTCCTTCGTCATCAGGCCGGTAGTCGGTGTTGTGAACGGGGACGGGGGGCCGACCAAGCTGGTCCACCATGTGGCGCAGGCCGATGCCGTCACGGCGCTCCACTAGGTTAAAGTACTGGAAGGCAATGGCCAGCAGGATGGGCGGGTAAATCAACAGGTTGAGCACCCCGCCGAGCGTGGTAAGCACAATGAGCAGCACGCTGAAGTTTGGGTTGGCGCCGTCGGTGCCCAGCGCGCCGCGCGCCATGCCCAGCGTGAGGCCGCCCGCCATGGCCCCCACCACCGCAAACAAAATCCCGAGCATAAACAACATGATGAATAGCAGGCCAAAAGTCGACCACCACTTGCCCTTAATCAGCTGCAGGCAGCGGCTCAGCGTGGCGCCGAAGCCACTGCCTTCCATCACCTTCACCACAAAAAACAGGCTGAACGCGACGGACAAGTAAATGCCCGGTATCGCGAGCAGGAAGAAGCCAATTATAATCAATATCGCCAGTCCGAAATAGGAGAGGAACGAGCCCAGAAAATGCTCCTTCACTCCCTGCCACACCTCGCCCGGCATGATAGGCTTGTCCGTAGGGGCGGGGTGCATGCAGAGCTTCACGTAGCTGTACACGGTGAGCACCAGCAGTGTAGCAAAAGCAAAGCTGACGGATATGTTGAGCCAGTACAAGGGCGTGCCCGTCATGCGGCCCATCAGGGCTAGTTGCTCCAGCGCGGCCGTGTTGGGCGAGTAGCGGGTGCCGGAGCGCACCGCACCCAGCGTTTCCTGCAGCATCTGCTGTTGCAGCACGGCGGCCGCCACGCCCCGCAGCAGCGCCGCCGGCAGCACAATGTAGAGCAAGGCCCGCCCCAGGCCCCGCCAGTGGGCGCCGATGAATTCAAACGTGGCCGAGAACTTCTGGCCAAAATCCCGCTGCTGGCGAAAATCAGATTCCTGGGTAAAAGGTAAGCGCATCATGAAAAGAATGAAAAGGAGGAAATAAAACCCAGGATGACCGGCCTAGCGGCCCACTGCCGCTGGTGGTACGGCCAGCACCGCGCCCTGCCGCCGCAGCCGCCACGGATACCAGCCGAAGTACCACAGAATGAACGCCGCCGAGCCGCCGATAATGGCCACGCTGGCCGCCACCGGCATCTCGGTGTGGCGCGTCACAAAGCTTTCCAGAAAGCCGGCCAGCATGAAAATGGGTACCAGCCCCAGCGCCAGCTTACCGCCCTCGCGGGCCGCGTGCCGGAACGACTCGGCCCGGCTGTGCGTGCCCGGAAACAGGATGCCCCGGGCCATGACAAAGCCCGCGCCGCCGGCCAGTACAATGGCCGAAATCTCCAGCGTGCCGTGAATCCAGATGGTGAGCACCGAAGCAGCCAGAACGTGCTGCTTGTAGAAAAAATACTGGAACGACCCCAGCATCAGTCCGTTGTAGAACAGGGCCACGCCCGTGCCCAGCCCCGCTGTGATGCCCATGGCAAAAGCCGTGAGTGCCACCTTGATGTTGTTGAAGGTGATGAAGAGGAACATCGACGTTTCCTCGTCGCTCTTGTAAATGGCCATCGGGTCGCCCCGGTGAATGTTTTCCAGCGTCTGGTTCACGTAGCCGTCGCCGAGAATGCTGCGCACGAAGGTGTCGTCATACGCCGCTGAGAGGGCGCCCAAGGCCGTGCACAGCACAAAAAATAGCAGCGTCCAGGCCAGCACGCCCTGGTGGCGGCTCACCACCAGCGGCAGTTCACGCGCCCAGAAGTGGCCGAAACGGCCCCGGGCCTCGGCTTTGTTCTTGTAGATGGCTTGGTGCAGCTTGCCCGTGAGCGTGTTGAGGTAGGCCGTGGTGGGCGACTCCGGGTAGAAGGTTTGGGCGTAGGCCAGGTCATCGGTCAGGGCTACGAAGCGGGCGGCCAGCTCGTCGGGATTAGTGGCGGGCGTGGTTTCGTATTGCTGCCAGCGGGCTTGGTTTTGCCGCAGGAAAAGGGCTTCGCGCATGGGGCGTGGAATAGGACCTTAAAGGTAGCAAAAGCGGCGATAGTAGCAGAATATCAGAAAAAAAGAGGCCCGGCGGCGTGCGCTGCCTGGCTGGTTATATGCCTGGGTTTGCCGTACTTTTCGCGGCCGAATCCTGGCCCCCACATTATCCTGCTACTATCGGCCCGCTCATGAGTACCATTCGCATTCAGACCACCCAAAACGTTTCCCTGGAGTATGAAATTGCCAGCGCTGGCGACCGCATCCTGGCCTCGCTTATCGACTACGGCCTGTATTTCGTGTGGTTTATCGCCTGGAGCGTACTCAACGGCGAGTACCACCTCAGCCCCGGCGGCCGGGCGGGCCAGGTGATACCCCTGCTGCCCACCACTTTCTACATGCTGGCCTGCGAGGTGTTTTTCAACGGCCAGACGCTGGGCAAAAAAGCCCTTGGCCTGCGCGTGGTGCGGCTGGACGGCACCCGCGCCGGCCTCGGCGACTACCTGCTGCGCTGGCTGCTGCGGCCCATCGAAATTGTGGCCACCTCGGGCGTGGTGGCCCTGATTACCATCCTGCTCAACGGCCGGGGGCAGCGCCTGGGCGACCTCGCAGCTGGCACCACCGTCATCAGCCTCAAAAAGCGGCCCAGCTACGCCACGCCTCTGGCCGGGGAGGTGGCGGCCATCGCGGGCTACCAGCCAGTATTTACGCAGGCCGCCGCGCTGTCCGACCACGACGTGGCGCTCATTCGCAAGCTGCTATACCACGGCAGCAAGCAGGAAAATTACCTTTTGCTGAATGAGGTGGCGAACAAGGTGAAAGCCATCACCGGCATTCAGACCAGTTTGCAGGACGGTCCTTTTTTGAAAACCATTCTACGCGACCACGCTCACCTGGCGGTGCACGGTTCCGTTTAAGCCTAGGAAATAAATTCCATAAAAAAGGCCCGCTGAATTTCAGCGGGCCTTTTTTGTGTGGGGCTAACCGGCGGTTATTCCCGCTCTACGCGCAGCATGGTGGCGCTGCCGTCGGGCAGTTGCAGGCGCACCAGGTAGAGGCCGGCGCGCAGGGCGGCGGCTTCGTTCCAAGTGAGGGTGCTGGTGCCAGCGGCCACACGGTCTACGGTGCGGTGCAGCAGCAGGCGGCCGGCCACGTCATAGAGGTCGAGGTCCATCTTGGGCTGGGCCGAAGGCAGGTTCAGGCGGAGCTGCAGGCCCTGCGCGCCAAAGGGGTTGGGCTGGGCCGTGAACTCGCTGGCCTGGGCCAAACTGGCTTTCTGGGCCGATACCCCGTTGGGCAGCAGGTAGGTCGTCACCGATTGCGTGCTTTGCAGGGCGTTGGAACCGTTGCGCAGCTCCACAACCTGATTGCCGCCGCAGCCATTGATAACCTGGATATCGTCAACGAACCAGCCCTCGAAAGTGCCGGGGCTGCCGTTGTCGGTGCGGGTGCGGAAGCGCACGAGCATCGGCATGCCCGCGAAGGAGCGCAGGTCGAGCGCCGAACGGATGAAGCCGGCGGTACCCGTCACGCTCCGGCCCGAGAAGCATTTCTGGCCGGGGGCCGTGGTGCTGGCATCGAAGGTGCTGTTGTAGCCATTCTGAATCCAGAGGGTAGCCGGGTTCTGCCAGGTGGTGCCGTTGTTGGTAGATATTTCCACGGTGCCGCCGTCGTAGCTGCCCTCAAAGTCGAAATAGTGGTAGAACGAGAGCACCGACAGGCCCGTGGGCGTGAACGGGGTCGAGGTCAGCACGAAATCGGTGGGGATGGCCGGGGCCGTTGCCCACCACGAGGTGGTGCCGCTGTTGGCGTGTGCGGTGCTGGTAGCCCAAGTGGAAGTGCCGGTGATGGGCTGAGCAGCGAAACCGCCCGCCGTGTTGGCCTCCCGGTTGTCGTTGACGGGCGTAACCGGGGCGCAGGAGCTGGCGGCCGCGGCCTGGCCCAGGAAGCGCAGTGTGCGCGTCTGGCCCGGAGCCGTGAACGTAATGTTGCTGAACGTGACCTTGTTGCCTACGAGCGTGCCGCCCGTGGTGCTGCTCACAAACTGCATGCCCGTGGGCAGCTCGTCGGTGAGGGTGTAAGGGGCTGTAGGCACGCTGCAATTGCAGGCCAGCTTGTACTCGTTGCTAAACGTGTTGCCGGAAACCAGCGGCGTCACTTTTTGCAGCGTCACGGGCGGCGGCATGTCGAAAGCTGCCGTTTGGTCGGTGGCGCTTCCCGAAGAGCCTTCCACGGCGCTGTAGCCCATGCCGCGGCGGGCAAACGCGTTCCAGATGGTGCAGTGGTACTGGCCCTGGTAGAGCAGCGAATCGGCAGCCAGGATGGCGTCGCGGGCGTCGAGGAAGCCAGGCTGGCAGGGCTGGAGCTTCATGCCTTGCAACACCAGCTGCATGGCAATGTTGTTGCCGCCGTTGGCGGCGCCATTATACAGGTTGGGCTCGATGCGGCCGCGCTGCTGAATGATGTTCCAGGTCATATCCCACAGCGTCGCGCACCAGATTTCGCCAATGGCGTGTACTTCGGGGTTGGTGGCCACGTTGGCGTACGTCAGCGGGTTTACCGTGAGGTTGGTGGAGTAGGGGTAGCGGCGGATGCCGCTGCCGGTGGCCGTCTGGCCACCGGCGTAGGTGCCCACGGGGCGGGCGTTGGGGCCGTCGGATAGGGCCGCCGTGGTCCAGTCGGTGGTCAGCATCAGCGCCAGGTAGTCGCTCCAGCCTTCGCCGCCTTGCTCGGCGTTGTTGAGGCAGCTGCTGTTGGCGGGGCCGCCCGTGAGGCGGGTGCTCACGCCGTGGCCGTACTCGTGCACCATCACGCCGTTGTCGAAGTCACCATCCAGCATTGGGCCGGGAGCCGCCGCACGGGGCAGCGTTACTTGGATGTTGTTGGTAATCTGGGCTACCAGAGCGGCACCATCGGCCTGCGAAATCATCACCGAAGGAATGGTAACCGTATTGTCGCTACCACCCATTACCGAAGGAGCACCGGCCACATTGTTTATCACAATGGCAGCTGTGGCACCGGCCAGCTGGGCGTTTTTCACTTTCACCGAGAAATTACAGTTGCCCCGGTAAATCAACGCGATTTTGCCGGTAAGCGCCGTGGCGGTGGTTGCCACGCAGCCTTGGTTACCCGCGTCGTTGTACAGTGCCAGCTGCCCCGAGATGGGACCCAGCGTGGCAAGGCTGTTGTTGGTGCTGAAGCCACCTTCAACGGCCGGATAGCTGCCGGCCACGGTGCTGGGGGCCGTTACTATCAGCGAGTAAGACGGGGTAGCGGCACTCCAGAGGTACATCTGCATGCGGCCGCTGCTGCCGTCGGCCGGCGTGCTGAAGTTGGCATTGTTAGTGCCGAGGCCGTCCTGGGCTTCAGCTTTCACGTAGTCGTTGCCGTTGCCGCCCCGGCCCAGGTTATCGGCCTGGAAGTTGCCGGCGGCCTCCGTGAAGCCGTACTGATAGGTAATGTCGTGGATGATGTTGTTCCAGTAGAACAGGTTCACCACGGCCGCGTTGCGGTTGGTGGTGCCGCCGGGAGCGAGGGTGAAGTCGGGCGTGTAGTTGAAGCTGAGAGCTGGCGCGGTCGTTTGCGAGTTGGCGTAGTTGCCCGGCGCGTTGGTATTAGCGGCGTCGTCGTAGGCCGCCACGTTGTTGCCCCGCGTGAAGGCATAGTTAGTAGTGCCGTCGAAATTCCAGCCGTAGGTGGTGGCGTTGTTGGTGGCCCCGGCTTTCAGCCACGGGTCGGTATCGGTCTGCAGGCCATTGGTGGCGGTAGGCCGCTCCCGAGGGAAAGGAATTACCAGGAAGGATGACGAGGTGGTAGTAGGCGGCGGGGGCAGAAGCTGTGCAGTCTTTGCAACTGCGGCTACTGCGCCTTTTGCGGCCGTAGTAGCGGGCCGGGCGTGGGGGGCGGCGGCCTCGCTCACGGTCCAGTTATCCTTGCTCACGAAGGCCCCGGAGGCAGCATCTATCCGCACGTTCCACCAGTCGGGCGAGCCGAGCAGGTCGATGTTCACGTTCCAGGTCAGGTGGGCCTTGCCGGCCTCATCAAATGCCCAGGTCAGGCTGGCCACAATGTCGTGCCGGGCCACGCCGCTGGCGGCGAAGGTCTGGCGGGCTTCGGGGCCATTCTCTTCCGTGAGGCGGAGCGGGGTAGCGGCGAATGGCCGCTCCAGGTGTTGCAGCGCGCGGCTCACGGCCACTGCAGCCGTGATGGCTGGCGTGGCGGACACACCGGCAAACTGCTTGGCCGACACAAATGCCCCGGTATGCGAGGCCAAGCGGCTGCCCACGAAGGCCAGCGACTGAATCTTGTTAAACACCGGAATTCCCTGGTACAGCTGCTGCACGTACATGTGCTCCAGACCGTTGGCATCGGCGTAGGCGCTGCTCATGCGTAGGTCGGCGGGCGCGAAGCCGGGGCCAGCCCACTGGCTGCGCACGGCCAGGGCCTTTTCCATGGCCTGTTGGGGGGCAAGGGACTGCGCGTGCAGCGCAGACAGCGGCAGCAGGCCGAGCAGGGCCAAGCTTAGCTTTTGAAAGGTAAAAGGTTTACTCACGGGCAAGAAATAGGTAGTGATGAAACGTTATGAAGCTCGGAAAACTAAAAGTACAACATTCAAGGGGTTCCCCGATGATGGCAGGCAAACCATTGTCCTTAAATGTCTAAAACTTGTTCTTTTTGAGAAGGATTTGATACCCGGAAATAAGGAAAGCCCCGCCAAATAATTCCGGCGAGGCTTTCTTAGGTAAGTCTGTGAGAGTAGCTAAGCTGTTGAGCAGGTCTATTCTACAACCAGCTGGCGGGTGGCGGCGGGCTGGCCATCCACTATGAGGCGCATCAGATACAGGCCGGGCTTGGCAGTGCCGGCTTCCCAGCGCAGCTCCTGCGGACCGGCCGGCAGCATCACCGCAGGCACAGTAGCCACACGACGGCCCAGGGCATCAACCACGCTTAATTCGACCCGGCCGGGGCGGGCCAGATTGAAGCCCAGCGCAGTGCGGCCATTGGTGGGGTTGGGGTAGAGGCTCAGCCCCGCGGCCAGGTCGGTGCGGTCGCGCACGGCCGTATTCACCCCAGCCGGGCCTGCCACGGCTATGTCGCGGGCTGCCAGGCCATTTCCAATGGCTCCCACCAGCGTGGTGGCGCCCGTGGTTAGGTTCACGGTGTAAAGGTTGGTGTTGGCGGTGGTGCCGGGGTTCGCTACCAGGTAGGCTGTGTTGGTGCCGGCCACCGGCGAGTAAATATCCATATCCAGACTGGAAGCCGTGGCGTTGGCCGTGATGCCCGAGGTGCCCACCGTGTTCAGGGTGCCGTTGTTGGGTGGGTTTTGGGTGGTGAGGATGTTCAGGCTCAGGTCGTAGTTGTAGAGGGTGGTGGCGGTGGCAAGGGGGCCGGCCACGCTGTTGGTGTAGGCCACAGCCCCGATGTTGGGCGTGGCAGCGGAATTGACATCGGTGGTGGCGTAGGCCAGCTGGGTATCGGTGGCGGCAATGGTGCCATCGTTGGGGTTGAGGCGGTAGTTGGCGCGGTTAGACGACGTGACGCGAATGCGGTCCACCGTCGGGTTGAAGTCGAAACCAACTTTGCCCGTGCCCAGCTCTAGCCGAATAGCCGAGCCAATGGGTGTGGCCACACCCGTTACCGCGCTTATCGAATACACCTGCGCATTCAGCCCGGGCGTGGCCAGCGCCGCATCGTAGCCCAGCGCGAAAAGCGTATTGGTGAAGGGCCGCACGTCCAGGCCCACCAGGGTTTGGGTAGCGGCCACGCCCGTGATGCCCAGCGAGGTGCGAATGGTGCCCGGTAGCGCCGTATCAAAGGTTAGCAGGTTGGTGCCCGACAGAGCGTAGGCCAGGTTGCCGGTCACGGTGGCCGGCACCGTGCGCGTGATTTGCAGGGCAATGTCTGTGACCGGCGGCGTGAGGTTGCCGCCTATGGCCCCCACCAGCGTAGTGGCACCCGTGGCGAGATTGACGGTGTAGAGGCTACTGTTGGTGGTGCCTGGCGTCACATTGGGTAGTGCCGTGAGGTAGGCTACGTTAGTGCCTGTGCTGGTATTGAAGTAGATATCCAGGTCGGAACTGCCAAAGTTTGCGAAGCCCAGTGCGCCCACCGTGTTCAGGGTGCCGTTGTTGGGCGGGTTTTGGGTGGTCAGGCGGGAGTTGGCTTCGTCCACGTTGTAGAGCGTGGTGGCCGAAGTCCCGATGTAGCTGTTGGTGTAGGCCACAGCCCCGATGCCGGGCGTTTGGGCGGCGTTGGGGTCGGTGGTGGCGTAGGCCAGGTTGGTATCGGTGGCGGCCAGGGCTCCGTTGGTGGGGTTCAGGCGGAAGTTGGTGTTGTTGGAGCCCGTCACCCGAATACGGTCCACAGTCGGGTTAAAATCAAAGCCGATGCGGGCAGTATTAGTGCCCAGGTTGAGGGTGAGGAGCGAGCCCACGGCCGTGAGCGCGCCGGTGGTCACGTTCACGGTGTAGAGCTGCACCTGCGTGGTGGCCGCAGCATAGCCCAGTGCAAACAGCTGGCCGGTATTGGGGCGGCTATCCAAGCCCACCAGGGTTTGGCCGGTGCCCAGCCCGGTGATGGCAGTAGTGGCCGTGTACGTACCCGGGGCCGTGGCCTGAAAGGTAACCAGGCTGGTAGCGGTGGCCGAAGTTTGCAGGCCGAAAACCGTTTGGGCGTGGCTTGGTGCAGCATTCAGCAATAAAAGCCCGGCTGTAGCTGCTGCCAGCCATTGCGAAGTAGAACGGTGTTGCATGACAATAGGTGTTTTGTGAAGATTTGATGAACTGCATTGAGTTACGAAGGCCAACTCAATGCAGATTGATTTTAATGGCATTTTAATTCAGGTAGTTACCGCGTAAAAGTCCACTCTGTCGCACTCCCCAAATCACCCAAAACGAAAAGCCCCCACCACCCGCAGGCGGGCAGTAGGGGGCGAAATGCAACGGTGTAATTAGCCGCGTCTTACCAACGGGGCCTCTGCTTCAGGCCAAAGCCGCGTAGTTGTGGCTCTGAATCAGTGCTGCGCCTTTAGCGGCTACCACGGCACGGGCTTGCCCTGCCAGGTCACGAAGCTGCCGTTTTCCTCGGCATGCAGCTGCTCGGCCATGCGAATGATGCCACGAGCCGAGTCGGCGGGCTCCTGGGTGGCGTGGTCGCCGCCCATGTCGGTGCGCATCCAGCCCGGGTCTACCAGCACCGAAATCAGGCCCATGTGGCCGATTTCGGCCGCCAGGCTGCGCATGTACATGTTCAGGGCGGCCTTGCTGGCGCTGTAGTGGTAGGGGTCGCCGGTGGCTTTCCACGTCAGCGAGCCCTGGCCCGACGAGATGCTGAGAATGCGCCCCTTGCGCCCGGCGCGCAGCAGCGGCAGCAGCGCCTGCGACACCAGCAGCGGCCCAATGGCATTCACCTGCATGGTTTCCATGGCGTCGTCGTGGGTGAGCTGGCCCAGGCGCTGGTGGGCGTCGCCGGAGCCCGCGTGCGGGTACACCCCGGCGTTGTTGATGAGCACATCGAGGCCGTCGGTGGCGGCCTGCACGGTTTGCACGGCCGCCGCGATGGAAGCCGCATCGGTCACATCGAGGGGCAGCAGCACGAGGCGGTCGGCGTACTGTTGCTTCAGCGATTGCAGCTCGGCGGCCTGGGCGGGCTGCCGGCTGGCGGCGAATACCTGGTCGCCGCGCTCCAGGTACTGGCGGGTAAGTTCGAGGCCCAGGCCCCGGTTGGCTCCGGTGATGAAAGCGCGCATATGATGTTCTACAGAAGTAAGTGAGAAGAGCAGTAAGGCAAACGAATGCGCAGTTTACGTACAAAAGCCCATCCCGCCACAGGAGTAGCCCGTTTAGCCGCCTGTTTCTGTCCGAATTGTTTTCTTGCGCCCCTTATGACCCCGCTTATCACCTCCCTCAGCCCGGTCGACGCCCGGGCGCTGCTACCCCAACTCCACGAGCTGCTGCACGATGCCGTCGACTCCGGCGCTTCCGTCGGCTTCCTGCCGCCACTGCCTGCCGTCGAAAGTCAGGACTACTGGCAGAGTGTTATCAAAGCCGTTGAGGACGGGCACCGCGTGCTGCTGGTAGCCCGCCAGCCCGGTTCCGATGGCCTCCTCGCCACCGTGCAGCTCGACCTGGCCACCCGCCCCAACTCCCTGCTGCGCGCCGAAGTATCGAAGCTACTGGTGCACCGGCGGGCGCGCCGCCAGGGTCTGGCCCGGCAACTGCTGGCGGCTGTAGAGGACCACGCCCGCACCCTTGGCCGCACCACGCTAGTGCTTGATACCCGCCAGGGTGACATTGCCGAGCAGCTCTACCAATCGATGGGCTACCATTTTGTGGGCGCTATCCCGGCTTATTTTATCAATTTTGATGGGCAGCCGCACGCCACGGCGGTGTATTATAAGTTGCTGACCAACAATGATGATTGAGATAGATATAGGGCCGGACTTTGGCTAGCGGCCGTATTTTGCCTGTAAATAGGTTTGCAAAATGGCCATTCCCGCTGCCGTTTCGCTGGTGGCAGAATTGGTGAAGAGGATGAACGCCCGGTCGGCTTCTTTGATGAGCTGCACCTGGGTGGTGAATGCTCCTGCATTACCCTCATTATAAGCCACATGGTGGTGGGTGTCGGCATCAGTTTTATTGAACCAGCCGAAGGAAAAAACCGGCATTCCGAACAACAGTTTTTCAAAGGTAGCCGGCGGCAAAATGGCTGCTTCGCCCTTCAGGCCTTTCAACTGCAACTTGATGAATTTCAAGTAATCAATCAGCGCTACGTTGATATTGCCGGCGCTTAGCAGCCAGTTCAGCTTGTAATTGTCAGCGGGCGGCAGGGGCAGGCCATCGGGGTTGTGTCCCCACGGTTGCAACGGGTTAACCAGGTTAGGATAATCAAAGCCAAAGTCGATGCCATAGGCTTTTCCACAGCTCGTTACCAACTCTTTGTACGATTTTCCTGAGGCTTTTTCCAGCATCAGGCCCGCCAGAATGTAGTCGGCATTGGACGGGGTGAGCCCGTTTTGGGCCTTCATTGGCGGTTGGGCAAGAAAGTATTTGGCCAGTAATAGCCGCTGGCTGGCATTGTCGCCGGTGATTTGCGCCTGGGTGGGCTGCTCAAACGTGTAGGTGTAAGCTGGTAACTTGCCCCGGAAGGTGAGCAGATTCTGCAACGTGATGCGCCGGTAGCAAGCTCGGCTGGTCGGTTTCAACTCCGGAAACAGGTCCAGAAAGGGCGTATCCCAGGTTATTTTCCCCTGCTCGACGAGTACCGCCGCCAGAAAGGCGGTAATGGCCTTGGTATTCGAGCCAATGTGGAACCGGTCAGTGGGACGCGCCTGAAAGTCCGTATTCACCCGCTGCACCCCCAAAGTCTGCATCTCCAAAACCGAATCGGCGGACACCACGGCATAGGCCAGCTCGGGGATGTGATACGCCTGCCGCACGCTGTCCGCGTAGGCTTTGCTCGCCTGGCCTCGCGCATGCAAGTTGATGACTAATAGGGTAATGAATAAGTAAATTGCCTTCATCACAGGGAGTATAATAAAAAAGGAGACAGCAGTAGGGGCTGCTGTCTCCTTCATCAGAAGCGAGTTGCCGAAACGGTGGCACTACCCCGCCGCAATGGCCTTGCGGCGCGAGCTGGTTTTAGGCAGGCGCTCCTCGCCCTGGGCCAGCAGTTCGTCGTCGCGCTCGGTTTTCTTCACCCAGCTCACCGAGTACAGGTCCTTGCGACGGTCGCGCAGGTTGCGCACCGCCCCGCTGGTATTCAGGTCCTTGAGCAGGTCCAGGTCGAGGTCGGCAATGAGCGTCATCTCCGTGTTCGGGGTGGCTTCGGCCACGATGGCATCGTGCGGGAAGGCAAAGTCCGACGGGCTGAACACGGCTGACTGCGAATACTGAATGTCCATGTTCTCAACGCGCGGCAGGTTGCCCACCGAGCCGGTGATGGCCACGTAGCACTCATTCTCAATGGCGCGGGCCTGGGCGCAGAGGCGCACGCGCTGGTAGGCGTTTTTGGTGTCGGTCCAGAAAGGCACGAACAGAATTTTCATGCCCTCGTCGCTCAGCATGCGCGAAAGTTCCGGGAATTCCACGTCGTAGCACACCAAAATGCCGATTTTGCCAAAATCCGTGTCGAAACACTTCAGCTTATCGCCGCCGCGCATGCCCCAGTAGCTGGCTTCGTCGGGCGTCACGTGTAGCTTATATTGCTCATCCACAGTGCCATCGCGGCGGCATAGGAAGGCCACGTTGTGCAGCTTCTCATCCAGATAAACCGGCATCGAGCCGGCTACGATGTTGATGTTGTAGCTCACGGCCAACTCCATCATCTTGGCCTTGATGGGCTCGGTAAAGGCCGCCATGGCCCGGATGGCCACGGCAGGAGAGTCCTCGTTGGTGAGAGCCATGAGCGGGGCGTTGAAAAACTCCGGAAACATCACACAGTCAGCCTTGTAGCCGCTCACGGTGTCCACGAAGAATTCGATTTGCTGCAGTAAATCTTCCAGCGAGCGGGTGGCGCGCATTTGCCACTGCACAATGCCGATGCGAACGTTGGACTTCGTGTTGCCGATGAGCTTTTCCGTCTCCTCGTAGTACACGTTAATCCATTCCAGCAGCGTGGCGTAAGCCTTTGATTCCGAGTCGTAAGGCAGGTAACCGCGAATGATTTTACGCACGTAGAAATCGTTCGAGAGCTGGAACGTGAGGATGGGGTCGGTGAGCTCCTTGTTGCGCACCTTTTCCACGTATTTGGCTGGCGTCATCTCGTTGGCATACTGGGCGTAGCCGGGAATGCGGCCGCCGGCCACCATGGCGCGCAGGTTCAGGTTTTCGCACAGCTCTTTGCGGGCATCGTAGAGGCGGCGGCCCAGGCGCAGGCTGCGGTATTCGGGGTCCACGAAAACGTCGACGCCGTAGAGCGTATCGCCGTCCGAATCGTGGGTGTCAAATTTGCCGTTGCCCGTAATCTTGGCGTAGGTGTGCTTATCGCCGTACTTGTCGTAGTCCACAATGATGGCCAGGGCGGCGGCCACCAGCCGGCCGTTGTCCTCAATACCAATCTGGCCCTCCGGAAACTTGCGGATGAGGGCGCTGAACTCGTCGGCCGACCACGCGCCTTCCATGTTGGAATATACCTGGTCCATGATGTCCTTGATGGCCTTGAAATCGGAGCGGCGCAGTGTGCGCAGCACCAGCTTGTGAGCCGGCACGGCGGTGGGCGTGAGGCGCTCGGCCGCTAGGGCCGGGGCGGGCTTGCCCACTTTTTTGGCGTGCGCGCCGCCGGGCGTGGCCTTGCCGTTGGAGGCCGTGGGCGCGGCAGATTTGCCGTTGGAAGAAGTTGCCATAAAATCGAAAAGCGCTGTGTAAAGAGAGTGGGCCGCGAGCCGGCCCGGTGGCCGGTCATGGACTCAGCCCGACAAAATTACCCGTAAAAAAAACCCGTTGGCGGCGTTCGCCAACGGGTACTTCAACGGAAAAACGGTCAAAACGGTGCAATGTTCCGCCGATGCTACTCGCGCACCAGCCGGCGGGTGGCGGTGCCCTGGGCGGTTTGCACCGTCAGGAGCAGCACCCCCCGGAAGGTGCCAAATGCATCGGCCTCAAGGCGAATGGTACCGGAATGGCTGCTGAAGCTGCGCCGAAACAGCTGCCGGCCCACCACATCGGTGGCCGATACCGTGAGCGGGCCGCTACCGGCGGGCACCGTCAGGGTGAGCGGCGTGCCGATGGTGGAAGGGTTGGGGGAGGCAGTCAGCACGGCATCGGTAGCCGCGTCGCGGGTGGCCGTGCGGATGATGCGGCGGTAGATGTCGCGGTATTCCACGCCGGTCACGGTTTCCGTGCCGCCAATGGTGCGCGTGGTGATGGTGAGCAGCGGCACGTGCTGGGTTTTGGCCAGCCACTTATACTCGCGGGTCAGCGGAATATCGAAACCCTGACCGGCCGTGCCACCGAAAGCCACGCTGTCGTGGTCAATAAGCTTAGTAACCACGCGCACCGTCTGGAACGAGCCGAAAGGCGTGACGAGCGTGCCCCAGGCATCGGGTGTGTTCACGCGCTTGCGCTTCTGGCTCAGGTAGCCCACCGTGGCCACGGCCGCCGGCGTTGAAAAGAAGGAATTGCTGGAATCGGGCAGGCTGGCAAAGCTCAGCGGAAAGCGGTAAATCACGTCCTGCTGGGCCGCGCTGGCATACGTAACGGGAATGGCCGTGCCGCTGAGCGATGCGCCAAAGCCCACCGAACGGAAGTCCTGCTGCGCCGCTCCCGCCAGCGAAGTGGCGTAGAACTGGTAAGAATCGGTGATGGGAATGGGCAGGGCCACGGGCAGCGGCAATGCCTGCGGCGAAGCCACGGTGGCCCGGTTGGCCCCCCCCAAAGGCCCGAAAATGAAGGAATACGTGAGCGAGGTAGCCGCCACGCTGCTCACCGATACGAATGATTCGACCCGCTGCGAGGCGGGGGTGAGGGTGCTGTAGTTCCAGGTTTGGTTGGCCCCGCGCCGGCTCAGGGGCGGCACGGTGCTGGGTAATGCCGGGCTGGCCACGCTCAGCCGCAGGCTGTCCACGGTAGTCGTGGTGGCCGGCATATCGGTCCGGTCAATTATCGGCGAAACCTGGGCTAGCGCTGGTGCGGCAGTGAGTAGCAAAAGGGGTAGGAGTCGACGCATAGAGCTAGATAAGGGATGGCCACGAAGATACACTCCACCGCCTCTTCGTCGAAAAAACAGGGCTTGATACAAAGGTTTTTGGCCCAGATGCAATGGTAGCGCTTTGGGCTATACCTGATGCTATATCTTTAACCCACTTTCCTGAAAACCGTGACCGAGCGGTATTACTTATTGCTTATGCAGAAACGCTACATACTTCTACTATTGCTGGGAATGTTGCTGAACGGCTTTGCTGGCCGGGCGCAGCTGCTCAATGGTTATCAGTTTCAGGCGCAGGCTGGTGCCTACGTGCCGCTGGGGGCAGGAGCGCAACGCGTTACGGCGCTCGAAACCGATGAGGCGCTGGTGCGAAGCATTCCGCTGGGGTTCATTTTTGCGTCCAGCGGCTACTATTTCACAAGCGTTGATTTGTCGTCGAATGGCTGGTTGGCCTTTGGCGTTTATACTAACTACAACGCAGACCCGGTTAGCTTTCCCTATCTGCACGCTACCGGATTGTGGACGGTCGCACCGCTGTGGGCCAATTTGAGTGGCCAGGGTGGCACGGCCAGCTACCAAACCACGGGCGTAGCGCCCAACCGTGTGTTCGTGTTTGAGTGGCGCGACTGGCGTTGGGACCGGTTGGCGTCGCAGGCCGTGGTTTCGTTTCAGGTGCGCCTGTACGAGGGCAGCAACCGGATAGAGTTTGCTTACGATGCTGGCCCAGGCACCATCAGCCAGGCTTCCAATGATGCCCGGGCCGTTATTGGGCTACTGGGAATGGCCAATACGGCCGGAACCCGAATTCTGCTCAGTGATGCCGGTTCGGCCCCCACGCTCAATGCCCCCACGCAAGCCCCAATTCTGGCCCGGCCGGCTACCGGGCAGCTGTATAGCTTTACGCCCACACCCAATACGCTGCCGCTATGCCCGGTGCCGGTTACGCCCCGGCTCGGCATTCTGCGGCGCGACAATGCCCGCATAAACACCAGCAGCAGCTCGGGGGGCATCTACCGGGTGCATTACGGGCCCCGTGGCTTCGTGCTTGGCAGCGCCGATGACCAGGTGGCCCCGGTGGCCGCCGTCGATACTGCTCACTTGTCCAACCTGATTCCGGGCATTGAATACGAAGTGCTTACCGAGCTTGAGTGTGGGCCGGGGGCCGGCCCGTCGCGCTCGGGCCGGCTGCTGTTTCGCTCCGTGCCGGTGCCCAGCAACGACGAAGGCAGCAGCGCCCGCTGGCTGCCGGTACTCACCAACCTGAACGTGTTGAACCTGGCCTACGGCTCTACCCAATACGCCACGGCCTCATCGAGAACCCCGCTGGCAGCTTGCGGCACTGCGCCGACATCGCCCGTGGGCGGTCTGCGCGATGTCTGGTATGCGTTTCGGGCCACGTTGAGCAGCCATGCCATTGGGTTTTACCAGGCCACTGCGCCCTGCGTGGTGGAAGTGCGCAATGGCGTGGGGCCGGCCTCCAGCGTGCTGAGCTGCTGGCGGCCAGCGCCCTCCGGTGATAATGACACCATTCGCCTGACTAACCTCACGGTTGGGCAGGCGTACTTTATCCGCGTGTACCCCACCACGGCTTTCTCCAACATTGCTTACGAGGATTTTCGGGTGGGCGTAACCGGGGCACTGCCCGCCCGGCCCGGCAACGACAACTGCGCCCAGGCCATTACACTTCCCGTAAGTGCCGCGCCAGGCACCGCTACGGCGGGCACGCTGGCGGCCGCTACCGCCAGCCTTGTCAATGCCCTCAACGCCACCGGCAGTTGTACGGGCAGCCCCTTGGCGTCGCGCGATGTCTGGTACCGCTTTGTGAGCCCCGGCCCGGCGGTGGTGGTGCGCTTCGAGCCAGGTTTTGAAGGCGGCGTGGAATGGCTCAGCACCTGCGGCAGTCAGCCTCCTTACCCTGCCCAGTGTGTGCAGGTGCAGGCGGGCCGCACAGGCCGCCTGGCTCTGACTGGCCTCACGGCGGGCAGCACCTACGTCCTGCGGGTGTACCGCTACAGCGAGTACGTGCTGTATGACGACCTCCGCTTTCGCCTCACCATAACCACTCCCGAAGTAGCTCCGCCCAACGACGACTGCACCCAGGCAACGGTATTGCCCGTTACGCCGGTGGGCCAGGTGGGCGTTAGCGGCACCTTGGCCGGAGCCACCAGCTCGGGCATTGCCCCCGGCACGGGCTGCACCTGGCTGAATGGCACCAACCCGCCCGCGCCGGCCGCGCCCACCACCGCGCAGGATGTATGGTACCGGTTCACGGCCACTGCTGCCCAGCATGTGCTCACGCTAAGCGCGGGCACCGATGCCCTACTCGAAGTGCTGGCCGGTGGTAGCGGTGGCCTCGCGCCCTGTGCTGCGGGCGCGGGCGCGCCAGTCCGGCTGGGCTGCACCTTTGCCAATGGCGCCGATTGGGCCAACCCCACGCAGCGCCTGCCCGGCCGGGTGTTGCTGAGCAATCTGGTGGTGGGCCTGCAATACTGGGTCCGGGTGTACGGTGCCTATGGCAGTACGCCGGCCTTGCCCACCGGCCAGCCCGATTTCGACCTCAGCCTGCATACTTGGACTGCGCCCGCCAACGATAACCCCGCGCAGGCCCAGCCATTGGTGATGTCGCCCACTGCCGAGCCTTGCACTACCGGAACCGTTTACACCTTGGATGGAGCTACGCCGAGCCTGCCGGCCGCGTCGGGCTTCCCCGCTACCCGTGACGTGTGGTTCTCGTTTGTAGCGCCGCCGGCCATTGCGCCCAGCCCGTATGCAAGCGCTGTAGTACGGTTCAATTTCTCCCAGCCGTTACTGGATGGCAGCATTGAGTTGCGGGATGGCACGGCCTCCACGGCTACCGTCCTGAACAGTGTGGGCACGAGTGCCGGAATCCGCTCGACCGGCTATTATGGTGTGGCCTCGGCGACACTAGTTCCGGGGCAAACGTATTATGTGCGGTGCACTACTACCCTCGTCACGCCCGAGCCCAGCAGCCAGTTTAGCCTGTGCCTTTCCCCGCGCATTAGCAACGACGAGCCTTGTGGGGCTTTGCCTCTACCGCTTTCACCCCTGAGCGGGCAGTGCCAAGGCTCGGTGCGCGGCACTACGTATTGGGCCAGCACCAGCACCACCAATACCGGCCTGTTGCTGCCGATAAGCAACTGCAATAGCGGCGATACTCGCCCGCTGGATGTGTGGTACCGGGTGGTGCCCACTGGCGCGGCGTTCACGCTCCGCTGCGATGATTCGACCCTGGACCTGGCCCGGCTCTACCGACCGGTGTCGGCGGCGGGCTGTTCCGGTGCACTCCAGCTGGTGAGCTGCCAGGGCAGCCAGGTCAAGGCGGGCTCGCCCACCTTGCCCCTGGGTACCGTGCTGTTTGATAATCTGGTGCCGGGACAACCCTACTACCTGGCCGTATCAACCCGCACCTACAACTTGGTCCCCACGGCCGAGTTCACCCTCTGCGCCCAGGAAGCATTGGCGCTGCTTACCAGGCCAGTGCTCGCAAGCGCTTCAGCGTCCGTGCTTTGGCCCAACCCAGTGCCGACGGGCCAGGTGCTCAGCGTGCAGCTACCTACTACGGCCCCGGCCACCGCCATACTGGCACAATGGCTGACGGTGTTGGGCCAGCCGGTGCCGGGCCGCAGCGCCCGGGCCATTGCGCCCGAAGCCGATGGCACTGTCCGGCTCTCCACTACCGGCTGTGCGCCCGGTTTTTATCTGTTGCGATTTTGGGGAGTTGACGGCCGCCCGCTGTTTACCCGTCGCGTAGTGGTCGAGTAATACGCAATCCAACAAAAAGGCCCGGGACTATCCAGTCCCGGGCCTTTTTGTTGGATGCGCAGCACGTCTACACACCGGTCATCTCGGGCACCTCGCCGGCGGGCACCACCAGCTTGCCGGCGGTGGCGGCCACAATCTGCTCCACGGTCACGCCGGGGGCGCGCTCGCGCAGCACGAAGCCGTCGGGCGTCACGTCGATGACGGCCAACTCGGTCACGATTTTCTTCACGCAGCGCAGGCCGGTGATGGGTAAGGTGCAGTTAGACAGCAATTTGGAAGAGCCGTCGCGGGCTACGTGCTGCATGGCTACGATGATATTCTTGGCCGACGCCACCAAATCCATCGCGCCGCCCATGCCCTTCACCATTTTGCCGGGGATTTTCCAGTTGGCAATGTCGCCGCGCTCCGATACTTCCATGGCACCGAGGATGGTGAGGTCGACGTGCTCGCCGCGAATCATGCCGAACGAATCGGCTGAGGAGAAGATGCTGGAGCCGGGCAGCGTGGTCACGGTCTGCTTGCCGGCGTTGATGAGGTCGGGGTCGACCTGGTCTTCGGTGGGGAAGGGGCCCATGCCGAGCAGGCCGTTTTCGGATTGCAGCTCGACGTTGATGCCGGCCGGGATGTAGTTGGCCACCAGCGTGGGAATGCCGATGCCGAGGTTGACGTAGGAGCCGTCTTTCACTTCCTGGGCGATACGCCGGGCGATGCCGTGTTTGTCTAACATTGTTTTCGGGACCACGGATTCGACGGATTAGTCGGATTTCGCGGATTTTGTGGGTGGGAGTTAGGAGAAAAAGCTGAAATTATCGGGTGCCCGAGGCGGCTGGCGCAGCCGTGCTGGCCGGCGCTTGCTGATTAGGAACAAACGACTCGTACACCGCTTCTTTGAATTTGCCGGCCAAATCCCGGCCGGTGCTGTTGGGGTATTTCTGGGTGTAAATCAAGCCCACCAGCTTCTGCTGCGGGTCGACCCAGTACGTGGTGCCGAAAATGCCGCCCCACTCGTAGGAGCCGGCCGACAAGCCCGGTACCCGCGCATTTTCGGGCGTGGTGATGCTGAAACCCAGGCCAAACTTGTTGCCGCCCTGGCTCACAGCACCCATCTGGTTCTGGGTGATGAGGGCTATGGTGGCGGGCTTGAGCAATTGGCGGCCCTGATACGTGCCGCCGTTCAGCATCATTTGCAGAAACCGGGCGTAATCGTCGATAGTAGAAGACAGGCCCGCGCCACCCGAAAAGTATGTGCCTTTGGCCTTCGGATAATCGGGACGCATGCGGCCCAGCGGCTGCATGGGTACGGTTTGTTTCGCGGCGTTTTCGGAGTAAAGCTCCACGAGGCGGGCCTGCTTATCGGCGGGCAGGTAGAAGTAAGTGTCCTGCATGCCCAGCGGCTCAAAAAGCCGCTTGTGCAGGTACTGGTCCAGCGACTGACCCGAGAGCACCTCAATCAGGCGGCCCAGCACGTCCACGCTCAGCCCGTAGGTGAACCGTTCGCCCGGCTGATGCATCAGCGGCAGCTTGCCCAGCGCGTCCATCCAGGTAGCCAGCGTGCCCGAAGGCGTGCCAATGCCGCTCGGAATACCCGCTTTGGCATAAATGGCCGTGGCTTCCCGCGTCCCAATCACCGGGTAGCTGATGCCCGAAGTGTGAGTGAACAGCTGCCGGATGGTGACCGGACTATTAGCCGATACCGTGGTGTAGGTAGAGTCCTTCGGGTTAAAAGTGGCCAGCACCTGCGCGTTGGCAAAGGCCGGCAGGTACTTCGCAATGGGGGCGTCGAGCTGGAATTTGCCTTCGTCGTACAGCATCATCAGCCCCACGCTGGTCAGGGCCTTGGTCTGGGAGGCGATGCGAAAAATGGCATCGGTGCGGAGCGGCGTTTGGTTGGCAAGGTCGGCCACGCCGAAAGCGTTGCGGTACACCACCTTGCCATCGCGCAGGACCAGCGCAATGGCGCCGGGCACGCGGACGGCGGCCGTGTACTCAGTCAGCAGCTGGTCGATGCGCCGGGCGCCGGCCGGGTCGACAGTAGCAAGAGCCGCCGCCGGATTGGCCGGGGTGGAGCGCCGTGCTTGGCGAGCCGGCGCGGCTACCTGGGCAAACGCGCCGGGGCCGCTCAGCAACAACAGCAGGACAACGGCGGACTTTTTCATGGGCTAATCTCAAGAACAGGTTTTGCGCGGCCGGGGAGGGGTTAGGCCCGCACCGTGCGCTGCTCAATGCGTTTCTCGTACTGCGCGCCCTGGTAGATGCGCTGCACAAAAATGCCCGGCGTGTGAATCTGGTTGGGGTCGAGCTCGCCGGCGGGCACCAGCTCTTCCACTTCGGCCACCGTGATTTTGCCGGCCGTGGCCATCATCGGGTTGAAGTTGCGGGCAGTGCCTTTGTAGATGAGGTTGCCAGCCGTGTCGCCCTTCCAGGCTTTCACGAAGGCAAAATCGGCGTGCAAAGCCGTTTCCAGCAAGTACATTTTGCCGTTGAACTCGCGGCTTTCCTTGCCTTCGCCCACCTCGGTGCCGTAGCCGGCGGGGGTAAAAAAGGCCGGGATGCCCGCCCCGCCCGCCCGGCAGCGCTCGGCCAGCGTGCCCTGCGGAATCAGCTCCACTTCCAGCTCGCCGCTCAGCAGCTGGCGTTCGAATTCGGCATTTTCGCCCACGTAGCTCGAAATCATCTTGCGCACCTGCTTGGTTTGCAGCAACAGGCCGATGCCGAAGTCATCGACGCCCGCGTTGTTCGAGATGCAGGTGAGGTTTTTTACGCCGAGGCGCAGAATTTCCTGAATCGAGTTTTCGGGGATGCCGCACAGGCCGAAGCCGCCGAGCATCAGGGTCATGCCATCGGTGAGGCCCTGCAGGGCAGCTTGCACGTTGGGAACGGTTTTGTTTATCATGGGTGGGTTTTGGGGGAGGCGGCCGGAGCCGGCGGCAGGTAATTCACGGGTAAAAATTCACCCATTTTTTCGAACCCCCAGTATTCGTCAGTAAATACGGCCAGCGGGTTCGTCAATTGGCCGTTGGGTTGAATCTCGATTTCGCGCATCATCAGCACCAGCTGCGACACCTGCCGGTCGGCGGGCGGCAAGGGCGCATTGGCGGGCCGCGCCGTGCGTATTTGGTAAAGCGGGTCGGGTGCTTCGCGCAAGTAGCTCACCTGCAGGTTGTCGCGGAAGCGCAGGAAAATCGGCTTGCCCCCGGCTGCCACGCGGCGTAGGCTATCCACGGGCAAAAGCTTTGTGTAGAGTAGCGAAAACGCCCGGGGTACTTTTGCCCAGTGCCCAATCGAATCCTGCTCGGCGCGCGTAAAAACTGAATTCAGATGCTCCCGCAATAATTGGCGGCGTAGGCTGTCGGCCTGAGCAAAGCGCGGATTGACTACGATGCGCAGGCGCTGGGCCGTAAATCCTTCCTCGGCCACCCGTCCGTTCCGCACGCTCCGCAGAAAATGGGTGAGCGAGCCGTGGTAGGCCGCCGCCCGATTCGCCTCCCAGCGGCGCTGCTGGCGGGTATTGCGGGCCGTCATTTCCTCAAATACCGGCTGGCCGTAGAAGCTGACGACGTGCTGCGTAAAGTTGGTGTTGAAGCGCAGCCCGTAATATTTGATGCGGTAGCCGAGGGCCTGATTATCAACCTGCACGAAGTTAATGGCCGTGGCGGTTAGTTCATTGGCGTTGGGGTCGAAATCGACTAGTACATCATCGGGGTTGCGGATGCGGCACTGGCGCGAAAACGTGGTGCGGCCCAGAAACAGCTCCGTGAATTTCTGGTAGTCGCTGGCGCGGTTAGGATTGGGGCGCACCACTACTTCGGCGAGGCGGTTGGCCGTGGGAGCCAGTTGCAGCGTGAGCTGCTGCGCCGCCGGCCCAACGGTAATGGACTGCTTGGCCAAACGGTAGCCCACGTAAGAGCCCACCAAGTCATAATTCCCAGCAGGCACGCTGGGGAAATTGAATTGGCCCTGCTCGGTCGTCGTCACGCCCAGCGTGGTATTGGCTAAGAAAACACTGGCAAATGCCAGCGGCTGGCGCGTCACCGAATCCAGCACCACACCGCTCAGCCGGCCCTGCGCCTGCACTCCGCCGGGCCGCACCAGCAGCGCCAGCAGTAGCACAAGCATCAGCGGGAAGCGCATTCGGGCAGACAAAAGACAGAATTTAAAAACAGTTGGCACGCTGTAGAGACGCATACTTGCGGCTCGTCGTTGAACGGCCAGCAAAGCGGCGCGGACGACGAGACGCAAGTATGCGTCTCTACAACAGGCAATTGATTACTGCCGAGGCGCGGCCGTAGATGCCGTGGGTGGCATGTAATCAAACGGCAGAAACTCCCCGATTTTCTCAAAACCCCAGTATTCGCCGTTATACACGTCGAGCGGGTTCAGCAGCGAGCCGTTGGCCTGAATGGCAGCCTCACGGCCCTGCAGCTTTAGGCGCGACACCTGCCGCTTGGCCGGATACGGAATTTTGGGGTAGCCCAGCGGCGACATCGGCCGCTTGTACAGCGGGTCGGGGGCCTCGCCGAAGTGCGCCACCTGCAGCTCGCCCGTGAAGCGCAGGAACGTGCGCTTGCCATTCGGTCCTACCCGGCGGATGCTGTCAATCGGCAGCGGCGCTTGGTTGAGCGTGGCGATAACCGGAGCCATGTCCTCCCATTTATCAAGCGAATCCTGCTCGGCGGCCGTGAATTTGTTGTCGGGCCGGCTGGCCAGCAGGGCGCGGCGCTTCTCGTCGGCGCGCTCGAAGCGTGGGTTCGGACCCACGATGATTTGCTGGGTCAGGAAGCCCTCGGCCTGCACGCGGTTGTTGTACACGCTGCGCAGGAAGTGCATGAAAGAGCCCGTGTAGGCCGTGAGGCGGTTGGCCATCCACTGCTTGCGCTGGCGCTCATCGCGCGGCTTCAGCTCCTCAAACACCGGCTGGCCGTAGTAGGAAATCGAGCCGTCTTCGTCGTTGGCCGCGAAATACAGCCCGTAATATTTCAGGCGGTAGCCCAGCGCCTCGTTGTCAATCTGCACAAATTCCTTGGCCTGCGCGGTCAGCGTCTTAGTCGAGTCGTCGAAGAACACGCGCACATCATCGGGGTTGCTGATGTGGCACTGCGCCGAAAACGTGCTGCCGCCCAGGAACAGCTGCGCGAATTTCTGATACTCCTCGGGTTTATTGGGCTCCGGTTTTACTACTACTTCGCCCAACTGGTTGCCGGTAGGGGCCAGCTGCAGCGTAATCTGCTGCGTAGCCGCAGTCATAGTCACCGACTGCTTGGCTAGGCGGTAGCCTACGTAGGAGCCCACCACGTCGTAAGTGCCGGCCGGCACCTTCGGAAACTCAAACTTGCCTTGCTCGGTCGTCGTCACGCCCAGCGTGGTATTGGCCAGAAACACGCTGGAAAACGCCAGCGGCTCGTGCGTCACCGAATCCAGTACTACGCCGGTCAGCTTGCCCTGGGCCTGCGCCGCACTTCCCATGCCCAGCAAACAGCAAATCAGCAATAATCGCAAATATCTCATTATGAAGCAATAAGGTAAAATAATAACGGCCGGCTAAGCCAGTGCTGCCCGCGTGTTCTGCTCATCCAACGCCAGTTGGGTCGTTAGCGCATCCAAGCCGTCGTATTTTTCTTCGGCCCGTAGCCAGGCCACAAACTCCAGCGTCAGCAGCTGGTCGTATAAGTCGCCGTTGAAATCAAGCAGGTTCACCTCAATCGTCTGGGCCAAATCAGTGCCAATGGTGGGCCGCACCCCAATGCTGAGCATGGCCTGGTGCCACGTACCCGCCGCTGTGGTGGCCCACACCGCGTAAATGCCCCGGGCCGGCACTAACTTCAACGGCTCCTGAACGGCCAGATTAGCCGTCGGATACCCAATGGTGCGGCCGAGCTTCTGGCCGTGCTCCACCAGGCCCGTGAGCGGGTAGTGGTAGCCCAGGTAGCGGTTAGCCGTGGCGATATCGCCCTGGCGCAATGCCTGCCGGATGCGGGTACTGCTCACGCCCACGGCGTCTACGTCCTCGCGGGGAATTTCCTCCACGGTCAGGCCGTAGCGGTCGGCATTCTGGCTAAGATAGTCGAAGCCGCCTTCGCGGTTTTTGCCAAAACGATGGTCGTAGCCAATAACCAATTGCTTGGCTCCCACAGTTTTCAGCAACAGGTTCTGAATATATTCTTCCGAAGTCCACTGCGCAAATTCCTTGGTGAAGGGCACGATGAGCAGGTAGTCCACGCCCCGCTCGGCCAGCTTGGCAATGCGCTCATCCAGCGTGTTTAGCAGCTGCAAATCCAGCAGTTCAGGGTGGGAGGGAGGCGGCCCCAGCACCAGGCGCGGGTGCGGCCAGTAGGTAATCACCACCGATGGCGCACTGCTGGCCTGCGCCACTTCGCGCAGCCGCGCCAGAATGCGCTGGTGCCCCACGTGCACCCCATCAAAGGTGCCGCTGGTCACAACGGCATTGCCAAGAAACGGAAACTGGGCCGGGTCGCGGATGACGTGCATAAGGCGCCGGAGAAGCGTATTTGAAGGGATAAAAACCGCTACGAAGGTAGCGGGCACGGGCCTGAGGCGCGGCAGCTACGCAATAAGCCAGCGGGGCTACTCCGGGCTGGCTTCGGAAGCTCCCTCGTGGGCTTGGTGTTGCTTGGCCGCCAGCGCATCGGCCTGGAGCGCGGCAAAATACTGCAGGCCAGCGCGGTTGGGGGCCGTATTGGGCCGTTCGTGGCGCGGGCGGGCGGGGGCTTCGCCCTCGGGCCGGGGCGGGCGAAGCGCCTGAATGGCATCAAGCGTAAAAGCATCTTCCACCCGAAACTCGCCGATGCGGGTACGCACCAGGCGCGTGAGGTGGGCGCCGCAGCCCAGGGCCACGCCCAGGTCGCGGGCCAGGCTGCGGATGTAGGTGCCTTTGGAGCACACCACCCGGAAATCAACTTCGGGCAGCGCAATGCGCGTGATTTCGAAGGTCTTGATTTCAACCGTTTTGGCCTTTATCTCAGCCTCCTGGCCGGTGCGGGCCAGTTCGTAGGCGCGCTTGCCGTCGATTTTCACAGCCGAGAAAATGGGCGGCGTCTGCTGGATAACGCCAGTGAACTGGGCGGTGGCGGCCGTTATCTGCTCGTTGGTGAGGTGAGCGTAGGGGCGGGCCATGTCCACGGCCGTTTCCAGGTCGAAGCTGGGCGTGGTTTCGCCGAGGCGGAAGGTGCCGGTATATTCCTTTTCCTGGGCCTGAATCTGGTCGATTTCCTTGGTTTTCTTGCCGGTGCAGAGGATGAGCAGGCCGGTAGCCAAGGGGTCGAGGGTGCCGGCGTGACCGATTTTCTTGATGCGCAGCGTGTTCTTCACCTTGCGCACCACATCGAAGGAAGTCCACGTCAGGGGTTTGTCGAGGAGCAGGACTTCCCCGGTTTCAAAGTCGAAATCGGCCAGATTTTTCGTCATTATACCAGATTTAAGGGCAGCTTCAACGCCAACATAATCAACAAAATACCGCCCGCAATGATGCGGTAGACACCAAAGGCCCGAAAGCCATACCGGGCCACAAAGCCCACGAACAGCCGGATGGCCAGCAGCGCCACCACAAATGCCACCACGTTGCCCAGCGCCAGCATCTTTAGTTCGGTACCCGAAAACAGTTGTGCCACGTCCACGCCCTGCGCTTTGGCATCCTTGTAATAATCGTAAATGTCTTTTACCGCTGCCGCCGCCATGGTGGGCATGGCTAGGAAAAAGGCAAACTCGGCGGCCGCCTTGCGCGTGAGCTTCTGGGTGAGGCCGCCGATGATGGTGGCTGCCGAGCGACTGGTGCCCGGCACCACGGCCAGACACTGGAACAGGCCGATAATCAGGGCTTCCTTGAAGCTGGGATTGGTGACGGGGTGGCCACCTTCCTGCGGGTCTTCCTGCGGAAACCAGCGGTCGATGAACAGCAGCACCACGCCGCCAATGACGAGCATCACGGCCACGGTGGTCACCGATTCGAGCAGCGCGTCGATGTGTTTTTTGAACAGCAGCCCCACCAGCACAATGGGCAGGAAAGCCACTAATAGTTTCAAATAGAAGTCAATACTCTGGAAAAAGCGCTTGTAGTACACCACAAACACCGACAGAATGGCGCCCAACTGAATAACCACCAGATAAAGCTTGAAGAACGGCGTGGGCGGAATGCCCAGCAGGGCCGAAGCAATAATCATGTGCCCGGTGCTGGAAACGGGCAAAAACTCGGTAATGCCCTCCACAATGGCGAGGAGCAGCGCGTGCCAATAGGTCATTGGTAGTGGTTAACGGTTAGTTATTAGTGGTTAATGATTGATGATTAAGGATATTGCCCTTAGCTATCAATCGTGAACCGCTAATAAGGGCGCTTATAAGCCGGGGCGGCAGTAGGGGCAGCCACAACGGGGGCCTCCGTGGTGAAAGCCGGCGTAACTGCGGGAGCGTCACCCACTGCTACCACCGATTTATCGCGCACCATGATGGCCGTAAATTCCACAATAAACCCGGCGATGAGCAGCAACGGCCCGAGCGTGATGCCCACGAAATCTTCGCCGTAGTTGGCCTTATCTCCAAACATCATGGTGATGAAGCCAGCGGCCAGCAGGGCCAGGCCCGCCCACATCAGGCGGTAGTTGCGGGGACCAAAGGCGAAGCGGAAGGCGGGTTTGGTGGGTTGCATATAGGGTTGTCAGTTATTCGTTGTCGGTTAGAAAGTCATGCTGAGCGGAGTCGAAACACAACGTTCTGAAGATGTTAATACAAGTCGTCGAGCGACATTTTGAGGTACTTATGCACGGCGCGGGCCGAGCTGAAAAAGCCGATAACCACGCCCAGCACGATGACGCCGAGCAGTAGCAGGCCGAGGCGCAGGTCGTCGCGCAACAGGCGCAGCGGCTCTACTTCGAGGTAGGCGTATTGCAGCAGCGCCACCAGAATCAGGGCGGCCAGTAGGCCACTGGCCAGGCCCTGCCACGTAGCCCGCCGCAAAAACGGCTGCTGGATAAAGAGCCGCGTCGCGCCCACCAGTTGCATGGACCGGATGAGAAACCGCTGCGAGAACAGCGCCAGCTTAATCGTATTATTAATCAGGATGACCACCACCAGCACCAGCACTGCTGCGAAACCCAACAGCACGAGGCTCACCCGCGTCAGGTTGTTGTTGATGCTGGCGAACAAATCCTGCGGGTACTGCACCTCAAACACGCCGCGCTGGGCCGAAATGCTGCGGTTGAGCTGGCCCAAGTGTGTGGTGTCAGTGAATTCGGGCTTGATTTTGAGCACGTAAGCATCGCGCAGCGGGTTGTCGCCGAGGAACTGGCGGAAATCCTCGCCGGTGCTTTGCAGCAGCTGGCGGGCGCCTTCTTCCTTGCTTACAAAGCGGATTTGGGGCTTGCCGTTGCGCTCGGCCACGAAGGGCTGCTGGCCCAGGTCTTGCTGCAGGCGCAGCAGCTCCGTTTCGGGCAGGTCGCGGTCGAGGTACACCTGCACCTCCAGGTTTTCGCGCACCACGTCGCTCAGCTTTTGGGCATGCACCAGCAGCAGGCCAAACAAACCAATCACCACCAAGGCCAGCGTAATGCTGAACACCACGAGCAAAGTAGGGTAGGAGCCGAGCTTTTTCTTGCGCGAATGGGAAGTGGTTGGGGCAGCCATATCCGGCAAAGGTAACGGAAGGGACAAGGAAAAAGAACGTTCTATAGATTCGTGCGCGGGTCGTCGTCCACGGTCATCACCTCCTTGCCTTCGCGGGCCTTCTGGGTGTTGCGCTCCTTCTTCTTGGGATTTTTGCGCGTGAACAGCTCGCCAAAAGTGTTGAACTGCTCGGTGTGTAGCAGCGACAGACCCGCCCGGGGCTGGTTGATGGTTTCCAGGTCGCGCGGGGTGGTTTCGTAGCGCAGCTTTGCCCGGAACTTGCCATCGGCCCGCAGGTAGTATTCTAGGCTGAGGTCGCCGAGCAGGGAGGCCTGGCCGGCGGTGTTGCCAGAGCCTACGGGCACAGTAGAGCCGGTGGTGCTATTCACGAGGTTGGAGTTGCTGGTGAAGCCGCCTTCCCGCGTCACACGCAAACGCCCGTTCAGGAACGAATAGCTGAGGCGCACTTGCAGGGCCTGCAGCTGCTCGGCAGTGATGCCGTTGATATTAAAATCGATTTCCAGGTTCTGGTCGATTTGCGAGGTGAGCAGGCCAAGCTGGGTACTCAGCACCTGGCCCAGGCTTTTGAAGGCGGTATTGTCCTGCCCCCGAATGGAAATGGTGTTGCCAAACGAGCCCGGTGGCGAAAGTTGCTTAAATACCAGCAGGCTGAAAACTTGGCGGTTGAGCTCCTGTTCATCGTTGCGCAGCGAGGTGGTGAAGGCGGCCAAATCGCCTTGCAGCGTGCCCGGCGTGTCGTTGAATTCCAGGTTGAGCTTGATGGCCGGCAGCAGCAGCGGCCCGGTCAGGTTCATCACGGCCGTCACGGGCACCACGGCCACGCTGCCCGACGAGCCCGAGCCCAGCACCGGGGCCAGCGAGGTGCGCTGCGTGTAAGTCGCCGTCACGTTCATCTCGCCGGCCAGCGGGTCGCCGTTCCAGGAAATGATGCCGCCAGGGCGTACTACAAACTCCTTATTAATCAGCCCTTGCAGCGTGAAGTTGTAAGCGCCCCGCACAATCTCCACCTGCCCGTACATATTGAATTCGCCGCGCGTATCGATGGCCATGCGCAACTGCCCAGCCGCCGAGCCGCGAATCACATCGCCCGTGCTTTCGTCGAGCAAAATCTCCACGTAAGCCTCCGGCGTGATGGTCAGGTTCATGTTGAGCTTGATGCCCGACAAATCCACTTTGTCCTGCGCGGCTATTGCCACAGCCTTTTTCGTGATGACGGTATCACCCACTGGGTTGTTGTTCACGAACTTAATGTAGCCGGCCTTCTCCGCTTTGGCGGCGTTATCGAGAGGCAGGCTCACGCGGGTGCCGGCCTCGCTGCTGGCCCGCACGGTCACGTCTAGGTCGTCGGTGGGACCGGTTACGCGGGCGGTGCCGGTGGCGTAGGCCGTACCGAAATACAACTCGTTGTCCTTGCGCGTGGTGTTGAGCACCTGCATCTTGCGGAAGTTGGCCGCAATGTCGAGGCTCATGTCCTTGAAGCCGTGGTGCGTCACGATGCCGTCTACGGTGCCGGTGTTGCCCAGCACGTCGCGCAGCTTGATGTTGCGAAACTCTATCGATTTGTTGGTGAAGCTGATGCGGTCTGCAAACGTGTAGGTCGTGCCCAGGTAGCCGAAGGTGAGGCGGCCATTGGTCACGTCCACGTAGCCGAGTAGGTTGGGCGCGTCAAACAGGCCCGTGAGGCGCAGCTCGCCCCGCCCGGTGCCGCCCAGGTTCTTGAACAATGACCCCAGAAACGGTTGCGCCAGCACAATGGGCGCATCGTTGAGCGTACCGGTGAGGTTGAACTGGTTGGTCTGGTCTTTCGGGGCGATGTCGCCCAGCACCGTCAGCACCGACTGGCCGGCGCGGGCCACGTCCATATTCACGCGCAGCTTGCCGGCGGCATTGTCCCAGTCGCCGCGCCCGGCCACCTGGCCAATCAGCGTGCCGTCATACTTCAGCGAGTCCACGCCCAGCGTGCTGCTGATGGCCAGCGGGCCGTACACGCCGCTCACGGTGCCCTGGGCATTTACGCGGCCCGAGAGGTTCTGGCCGGTCAGGCTTTTGAGCGTGGCCAGCTCGAAATCCTTGATTTGCAGCTGCAACGGCGGCTGGCTGGCATCGGGCGAGATAAATCCCTGCGCGCCCACAAACTGCTCCCCGTTGCTGAACGTCAGGTTTTTGATGTCGAATTCCTTGCCGTAGTTCGAAATCTTGACCGAGTTATTCTCCGCAATGGTCCAGTCCTTATCCAGCAGGTGCACATCGGACTTTCGAAAAATCACTTCCACCGCCCGGGCCAAAAAGCCCAGCGAGCCGTTGATGGTGGCCTTATTGGTGGTACCCGTCTGGGCCAGCGAGGTCGAGAAGTTGATGCGCTGCTGGTCCCACACGCCTTCTACAATGAACTTTTCGGTGCGACCCAGCCCCGGCAGTACCTGCCGGTCGCTCGTGATGCTGGCCTGGGCCAGGATATCGGGCTTGTAAGGCAGCTTCGAGGTGAGGAAGTCGAAGTTGTCGTTCACCGTACGCACCGGGCCGTAGCGTAGGCTGTCGAGGTGGCCGCCAAGCTGGAAAATCGACGTGGCCCCGTTCCGGAACGAGCCGTCGATGCGGCTGCCGTCGGCCACCCGCAAATCGGGCACAAACAGCGTCAGCACCGGGTTGGCCTTTTTCAGATTCAGCAGCAAATCAACCTGGTACACCGGTAGCGTGCGCTGGCGCTTGCGGCGGTAGTATTCGGCCGTGGCCGTGGGGTTGCTCTCAAAGTTGAGCCGGTACTCGGTGATGAGCGTCTGCACGTCGCGCACCACATCGGAGGTGTTGAAGGTGCCGGCCAGGCTGGCGTTCAGCGCTTCGGAGCGCAGCGTTACCCGACGCTGGTTGAGGCGGTTGCGGGTGCTCACCACGTCCAGTGTGTCGAGGTTGAGCTTGCGGCCTTCCAAGGTGAAGCGTGAGTGGCGCAGGTAAGCATAGCCGATGAGCGAATCGAGCTGCACGCCCTTGAAATGCACGTCGGCCGTGGTGCTCACGGTCAGCGGCTGGCTCAGCAAGCCCAGCGTGCGCAGGTTGGCGTAGTCAATTTTGGTCTTGACATCCACATTTTCGTGCTTGCGCTCCAGGTCGATGTGGCCGTCGGCTACCAGGCGCACGGCCGGGTCGTTCACGCTCGCGTGGCCGTTGAAATGCAGCGGCCGGAAGTCGCCATCAAACGCGATGTTGTGGTAGCGGTAGCCATTGAGCCAGATGGCCGGCACCGTGAGCTTGGCCTTGCCCTGCGCAAAGGCCGGCAAAAAGCCCGTGCCCGCCACGTGGCCGTTCAGCGTCACGTCCCTGATAATGCTTTCGTCGTCCAGAAACTTGCCGAGCTGGAAGGCGTTGGACCGCACCGTGCCCTCGTAAGTAGCATGCGTGAGGTCGGTTTTGGTCTTGAGGTTTACGTCCGTGGCCACAAAGCCCAGCGCTGTGTCGAAGGAGGCGTTGGCTACGAAGTCATCATAAAAACCCAGCATCTGGCCCTGCAGCTTCACGGTGCCCAGCTTCTGCACAAACTTATTGGCCGCCGCCGGTAGCCAGTGTTTCAGGTCGCCGGCCACCACCACCGACGGCAGCAGGCGCAGGTCGATGAAGCTCTCCTTGTAGTTGGGCAGGCCGTCGGCGTGGGCGCGCTTGGCCACAATGTGGGTGCCGCTACCGTAGCGCACGTCCAGGTCGTTCACCTTGAAGTCGCGCACGTAGCCCGAGGCATCGCCCGAAATGGCCACCGACTCGTGCATTTCGCTCAGTTGCGGGGCAAACTTGGCAATGTCATCCGAATAGACTTTCGAATTGCGCAGCCGCGCAATGGTCTTCATCGAGTCGTTATAGTCAGTGAAATTGCTGAACACCCGGAACTCAAACCGCACATAATCCTTGATTTGGCTGCGGCCCACGCGCAGGCTCAAATCCTTAAACTCCCAAAAGTGCGGCCCGTAAGTCATGTCCGCCGTGATTTCGCGGAGCGGCGTTCGCGAGGGCGTTTCTACGGCGTGCAACTGGCTGATGCGCATGCGCAGCGTGTCTTCGAGCCGGATTTTGGAGATATCGGCGTAGATGCTATCGACCAAAAGATGGTCGTAG
This sequence comes from Hymenobacter ruber, assembly GCF_054783255.1. Taxonomy (NCBI): domain Bacteria; kingdom Pseudomonadati; phylum Bacteroidota; class Cytophagia; order Cytophagales; family Hymenobacteraceae; genus Hymenobacter; species Hymenobacter ruber. The sequence goes on along the minus strand of NZ_BAAGQX010000002.1, from coordinate 166,938 downwards.
TCGATGCTCTGGCCGTAGGTTTTGGCGTGGGGCACGTCGCCTTTTTCAATGGCGAAATGGCCATTGCGCAGCGCCACGGCGGCTATCTGAAAATCGAACGGAGCCGACTTGGTGGTGTCCTTCGATGGCCCAATCAGCCGTTTCACCGAAGCCATGAACTGGCTGAAGGTGGTCGAATCGGGCTGGCCGGGCAGGTTCTTCAGCTCAAACCGCGGCTCATTCAGCGTGAGCGTGGCAATGTGCAGGTGGCGCGGGTCAAACACCGAAAACAGCGCAATGTCCGCGTCGGCCCGCCCAATGCTGAACAACTCGCCACCGCGCCGGTCCTTCACGCTCACCGCATCGAGCAGCACCCGCGAAAACGGCCGGATATCTACTGAGCCGATGGTGACCTGCTGGCCCAGCTTCTTCGTCAGCACGTCGGCCGCCTCGTGCGCAATGCGGGTTTGCACGCTCGGAATGCGCAGCGCCACCAACGCCCCCACCACGGCCAATACCACCAGCAGCACGAGGCCCAGCAGTATTTTTAGCAGAATGGCGAAGAAACGACGCACCGGACCAGAGAGATGTGAATGCGAGAATCGCGGATTAATCCGCAAAGTTGCGGTTTTTTAGTCGTTGAAGACAACCGAAGGTCGGCTAAAAGACAACTATCACGCCAAGGGAACGGCCAATGCCCGGTCGGGGTTCAACTCCTTCGGCCGAACTTTGCGGGCGCGCTACCCCGACCAGCTGCACCGGGGCGGTTGGTTTTTTGCCGCGTCGCGCCCGTTTTCGTCATCAGCTACTCCGAACTTTATTCATGCCTGACCATCCCATCATCCTCGCCATCGAGTCGTCGTGCGACGACACCGGCGCGGCCGTCCTGGCCGGCGGCCAGCTGCTGAGCAACGTTGTGGCCACCCAGAAAGTCCACGAGCAATACGGCGGCGTGGTGCCCGAGCTGGCCTCGCGCGCCCACCAGCAGCACCTGCTGCCCGTCGTCACGGCCGCCCTCCGCGAAGCCGGCCTCACCAAAGCCGACCTCGACGCCGTGGCCGTGACCCAGGGCCCGGGCCTGCTCGGCTCCTTATTAGTAGGCGGCATGTTCGCCAAAACGTTAGCCCTGGCCCTCGACAAGCCGCTGCTGGCCGTGAACCACATGCGCGCCCACATTCTGGCCCATTTCCTGCGCGACCCCAAGCCCGAATTTCCCTTTCTCTGCCTCACCGTGAGTGGCGGCCATACGCAGCTGGTGGTGGTGAAGTCGGCCCTGGAAATGGACGTCATCGGCCAGACCATCGACGACGCCGCCGGCGAAGCCTTCGACAAAACCGCCAAACTCCTCGGCCTGCCGTACCCCGGCGGCCCGCACCTGGATAAGCTGGCCCGCCAGGGCAATCCGCAACGCTTTGCCTTCCCGGTGGGGGCCATGCCAGGCTACGATTTCTCTTTCAGCGGCCTGAAAACCTCGGTGATGTATTTCCTGAAAAAGGAAGCGGCCGCCAACCCCGATTTCGTGCAGGAAAACCTGCCCGACCTCTGCGCCAGCATCCAGCACACCATTGTGGCCACGCTGCTGCGCCAGCTCCGCCGCGCCGCCGCCGATACCGGCCTTACCCAAGTGGCGCTGGCCGGCGGCGTGGCCGCCAACTCCGGCCTGCGCACCGCGCTGGAGGTCGAAGCCGTAGCCCAGGGCTGGCAGGTGTTCATTCCGGAATTTCAGTTTTGCACCGATAACGCCGCCATGGTGGCTATGACCGCGCATTTCCAATACGAAGCCGGCGAATTTGCCGACCAGCTCACCAGCCCCAACCCGCGCCTGAAGCTCACGTAGGCGTAGCTTCGCGCCCCGTTCGCGGTGTAGCACCTGCTTTAGCTCGTGCCGCCAGAACAAAGCACCCGCTTACGTAAGGTGCTACAATTTATTACCAACATGTCCAAAGAAGCTAAACCTGTCATCATCAACATCAAAAACCGCCGCGCCAGCCACGAATACACCTTCCTGGCCAAGTACGACGCGGGCGTGATGCTGCAGGGCACCGAAATAAAAAGCATCCGCGAAGGCAACGTCAACCTCACCGACGGCTATTGCACCTTCGACCAGCGCGGCGACCTCTGGATTCACAGCATCCGCATCGCGCCTTATTCCCTGGGTACTTACAATAACCACGACGCCATGCGCGCCCGCAAGCTCCTGCTCAACAAGCGCGAGATCAAGCAGTTGGCCGGCAAAAGCGTGGACCAGGGCCTCACCATCATTCCCCTGCGCTTGTTCGTGACTGACCGTGGCTTCGCCAAAATCGAAATCGCCCTCGCCCAGGGCAAAAAGCTCTACGACAAGCGCAACGACCTCAAGGAAAAAGCCCAGAAGCGCGACATGGAGAGAATGTGATAAATATGAAGAATGTGGAAATGTGATAATTGAAGAGATTCATTTGAGGCAGCAGTAGCATCTTTGCAGTCTGTGAAAGCGTGAACAGAAATTAATTTCACATTTCCACATCACCCACATTCTCACATTATTTTGAATCCCGGCATCTGCGCGCTGAGCGCCGTCCCCGTCCGCGCCGAGCCCAACGACCGGGCCGAACTCGTTACCCAACTGCTTTTCGGCGAGTGCTACCACATTCTGGTGAAGCAGGAAAGCTGGCTGCAGGTCCAACTCGCTGCCGACGACTACGTGGGCTGGATTGATTTCAAGCAGCACACACCCGTTACGCCCGAGTATTACGCCGCCTGGCGCGCCCAGGACCACCCACGCGCCCTCGACGTGGTGCAGGCCGTGAGCGATGCCACCACCAAAATACCGCTCACCCTCGGCTGCCGCCTGCCATTCTTTGATGGCATGAATGTGCGCATCGGCGAGCGCGACTACTTCTACAACGGCACTGCCACCAATCCCACTGCCCCGCCCGACGCGGCCCGCCAAGCCCTGCTGCTGCGCAAAGTGGGTCTGCTGCACCTGAAAGCGCCCTACGTGTGGGGCGGCAAAAGCATCTTCGGCCTCGACTGCTCCGGCCTGTGCCAGCAGCTCTACGGCCTGGTCGGCATCCAGCTCCCGCGCGATGCCCGCCAGCAGATTGACCACGGCCGCCCCGTCCATTTCGTGGCCCAGGCCAAATTCGGCGACCTCGCCTTCTTCGACAATGCCGAAGGCCGCATCGTGCACGTGGGCATGGTCATGGACGAGGGCCAGATTCTGCACGCCCACGGCGAAGTCCGCCTCGACCCGCTCGACCACAACGGCATCTACAACCGCGACCGGCAGCGCTACAGCCACAAACTACGCCTGATAAAGCGCCTGTTGCCAGAGTAGAAGGGGAGGAGGCCGCCGGTCATTGCGAGTGAAGCGCAGCGGAACGCGGCAATCCGTCCTGTCAAAACCAGACATTTTCTTATACCAGAAAGCCCCGGCCCTGCGCAGTGCCGGGGCTTTCTGTTGGTGAAAAAGGCTTTGTCACATCACGAGGTTTGTCGCATTCTAGTAGGACGGATTGCCGCGTTCCGCTGCGCTTCACTCGCAATGACCGGCGGGCTGAACTTAACCCCATCACGCTTGTTTATCTGCTCAGAAACCGCTAGCTTTCGGCGGGTTATCCGAGCCCAAATGCGTGTATGGACCAAAAAGTGTTAGTGCTGAATGGCGACTATACCGCCATCACCCTGTGCAGCGTGCAGAAGGCGTTTGTGCTCCTGTTTCTCGACAAAGCTGAGATGGTAGCTAAGTCCGACGGCACCCTCCGAACGATTTCGCAAGCCTACCCCAAGCCGAGCATCATCCGCTTGCAGCGCTATGTGCGCGTGCCCTACAAAGGCATTGCCCTGAGCCGCCACAATATCTTTAAGCGTGACCATTTCGAGTGCCAATACTGCGGCTCGACCAAGAATCTCACGCTCGACCACGTTGTGCCCCGCTCGCGCGGCGGAGAATCTTCGTGGACCAACCTGCTCACGGCCTGTGCCCGCTGCAACCACGCAAAAGGCCACCACACGCCCAATGAAGCGGGTTTGGTCATTCGTCAACAGCCCAAAAAGCCTACCCTCGCGGGCTTCCTCCGCCTCTCGGCGGGCACCATCGACCAGAACTGGCACGCGTACCTGAATTAAGTTCAGCCGTATAGGGTTAGGAAGGGGTACCTTTGACATTCATTCCCCCCTTATCTTGCCCATGGCCCTCCCCAAGTTCGCTGCAACTCGCTCGTTTCATACCGAGCTCAAAACCCGTATAAATCACTATTTCGAGGAATCGGGGCAGCGAATGACAGGTGACTTTAGCCTCATTTTCAAGGGGGTGATATTGGTGAGCCTGATGGCTGCCCTCTACGTGCATCTGGTGTTTTTCACGCCGGCCTGGGGCTGGGCTCTGCTCGAATGCGCGCTGCTGGGCTGCGTCATCGCCGCCATTGGCTTCAACGTGATGCACGACGGTGCCCACGGCAGCTTCTCGCGCTTCGCCTGGGTCAACAAGCTGGCGGCCTACACGCTGGGCGTGCTTGGTGGCAGTCCCTATATGTGGAACTCCAAGCACAACCTTATCCACCATACCTATACCAACATTGAGGGCCACGACGACGACATCAACATCCAGCCCTGGATGCGCATGACGCCTGACCAGCCCAAGCACCCGCTGCACCGCTACCAGCACTTCTACTTCTGGGCGCTTTACTGCATGCTCTACACGTCCTGGATTTTTGCCATGGACTACCAGAAATACTTCTCCCGCCAAATTGGCGCCATCGGTCTCAAGCCAATGAACACCGGCGAGCACGTCAGTTTCTGGGGCTTTAAAGTGCTGAACCTCTTGCTCTACGTAGCCCTGCCCATCTACATGGTCGGCTTCCTGCCGTGGTTCGCCGGCTTTATGCTGAGCACCGCCGTAGCCGGCCTCGTGTTGAGCATGGTGTTCCAACTGGCCCACACCGTAGAGGACGCCGCTTTCCCCGTGCCTTGCTCCGTCACCCATAAGCTCGAAGACGAGTGGGCCATCCATCAGGTACGCACCACCGCCAACTTTGCTACCGATAACAAATTGGTTAGCTGGCTGGTAGGCGGCCTCAACTTCCAGATTGAGCATCACCTGTTCCCGAAAATATCGCACGTGCACTACCCCGCCATCAGCAAAATTGTGCAGCAGGTATGCAGCGAGTTCGATGTAACGTACAACAACTACGCCCGCACCCGCACTGCCATTGCCTCGCACGTCGGCTTCCTCCGTCAGATGGGCCGCGCAGCGTAGAGACGCAATATTTGCGTCTCGTCATTGAACGACAACAGAAGCACAAAAAAAGGCCCCGATACAATTGCGTCGGGGCCTTTTTCGCGCTTTTGAAAGCCTTATACTAACCAATAAAGGCTAGCAGGTCAGCCGTTAGTTTGTCCTTCTCAGTGAAGAAAAGGCCGTGCGGTGCACCTTCGTACACCTTTAACTCCGCGCCAGCCACCATTTTGGCCGTGCGATCGCCGCTCACCGGGAACGGCACGGTCTGGTCCTTGTCGCCGTGAATCACCAGCGTGGGCACGGTTATTTTTTTCAAGTCGTCACGGAAGTCGGTGCCTGAGAACGAGGTCACGCAGTCGTCCGTCGCGTTGGGGGCGGCCAGCGTGGTCACGGTCTGGTTCCAGTTCAGCACCGCCTGGCTCACCGGGTGGCTGATGAGGCTCTGGCCGTAGAAATCTTTGGCAAAGCCTTCCAAGAAGGCAAACCGGTCTTTCTTAATGCCGTCGTGCATCTGGTCGAACACCTTTTGCGGCACGCCGTCGGGGTTGTCGCCGGTTTGCAGCATGTAGGGCGTCACGGCGCTTACGAAGGCCACGCGGGCTACCCGCGCCTGTCCGTAGTTGCCGATGTAGCGGGCAATTTCGCCACCGCCCATCGAGAAGCCCACCAGCGTCACGCCGGTCAGGTTCAATTCGGTCAGCAGTGCATTCAGGTCCGAAGCCAGCGTGTCGTAATCATAGCCGCCCCACGGGCGCGACGAGCGGCCGAACCCGCGCCGGTCGTAGGCAATCACGCGCTTGCCGGCCTTGGCCAGCGCCACCGCCTGATGCTCCCACATGGTATGGTCGAGCGGCCAGCCGTGGATAAGCACTACCGGCGCACCCTGGCCCCAGTCTTCATAGAAAATATTGATTGGATTGCCAGCCGTGTCGTTGCCTGCTTTGATGTAAGCCATGAGGTAAAGGAGTTTTGGATGAATTGATACATTCTCCTTACGGGCGTGGCATTGTGCGGGGTTTGGCGGCGTGGTGTTAAGATTGTGGCTCTCGATACGTACGAATTGACACATAGGCGTCCTTTGTCAAGAAACGACCTACTCAAATCAAAGAATGAGATTCCCAACCATCAAGACTGACTTCTGGGAACTGCGCTCGGCTGAAGCATCCCATCTGAAAAGCCCGGAAGATTTCTGGATTCCACCACTGGCCGAACGTCAAAATGTAGAGCGGGGGCAGGCCGTTCGTCTGATATTCGATATTGAAGTAGAAAACGAGAATGGTGAATTGGAAATCAGCGGTGAAAGAATGTGGGTGTTGGTAAGCGAAAAGATTGGCGATGAATTTATCGGCGTGCTTGATAATCAGCCGGCCTGCTCTGAATTCGAAGACAACGTTTATCTATGCTTTGGGGCCGAGGTTCCATTTCGAGCCGAACACATTATTGACATTGATACCCCACCACAGGACTATGTAGAATGGCAGTTGGGCCTTCCGCTCGAACGAGTGTGGCCGCGCGAGTAGCGTAACCAAATTCAACTAGCAAAACCGCCTGAAAACCCGTACCTTTGCGGCCCCGCCAGGGTGGCGGGCCTTGCTGCACAACGGCAAGGTGTTCAATAAGAACCGCGAATTGGCCCGGGCACCGGCCTTCTCGTTTATCTAAGAGGTACCCAAAAGCTATTATGGCAGAATTGATTGATGATTTTGATTGGGACAACGTTGGAGCCACTGGCTTCGGCGGTAACTATTCTTCGGACCAGCGCGCTGAGATGGAGAAAATGTACGGCGACACGCTGACAACCGTACAGGAAGAAGAAGTAGTGAAGGGTACCGTAGTTGGCATCACCGACCGCGACGTAATCCTGAACATCGGCTTCAAATCAGATGGTCTGGTGTCCATTACCGAATTCCGCGACCTGCCCGACCTGAAAATCGGTGACGAGGTGGAGGTGTTCATCGAAGACCAGGAAGACATCAACGGCCAGCTCATCCTGAGCCGTAAGAAAGCTAAAATCAAGCAGGCCTGGAAGGCTATTTACGATGCCCTCGAGCTGGATACCATCCTCGAAGGTGTAGTGAAGCGTCGTACCAAAGGCGGCCTCATCATGGAGCTCGACGGCGTAGAAGCCTTCCTGCCCGGCTCGCAAATCGACGTGAAGCCCATCCGCGACTTCGACATTTATGTTGGCCGTCGCATGGAAGTGAAAGTTGTGAAAATCAACTCCGCTTTCGACAACGTGGTGGTTTCGCACAAAGTACTCATCGAGAAAGACCTCGAGAAGCAGCGTGAGGCTATCCTGAACAACCTGGAGAAAGGTCAGATTCTGGAAGGCAACATCAAGAACATGACCAACTTCGGCGTGTTCATCGACCTCGGCGGTGTCGACGGTCTGCTGCACATCACGGACATCTCGTGGGGCCGCATCGCTCACCCGAGCGAAGTGCTGACCCTGGACCAGAAGCTGAACATCGTGGTACTGGACTTCGACGAAGCCAAGAAGCGTATTTCGCTGGGCTTGAAGCAGCTGACGCCCCACCCGTGGGATTCGCTGCCGGCCGACCTGCAGCCGGGCTCCAAAGTATCGGGCCGCATCGTGAACGTGGCCGACTACGGCGCTTTCATGGAAGTGGTACCCGGTGTGGAAGGCCTCATCCACGTTTCGGAAATGAGCTGGAGCCAGCACCTGCGCAACCCGCAGGACTTCATCAAGCAGGGCGACACGGTAGAAGCGCAGATTCTGACGCTCGACCGCGAAGACCGCAAGATGAGCCTCGGCATCAAGCAACTGACCGAAGACCCGTGGACCCGTGGCGATTTCGCCGACAAGTACGCCGTGGGCACCAAGCACAGCGGCCTCGTGCGCAACCTGACCAACTTCGGCCTGTTCGTTGAACTGGAAGAAGGTGTGGACGGCCTCGTGCACGTTTCCGACCTGAGCTGGACCAAGAAAATCAAGCACCCATCGGAAATGGTGAAGGTGGGCGACAAGCTGGACGTAGTTGTTCTGGAACTGGACCTCGGCGCTCGTCGCCTGGCCCTGGGTCACAAGCAACTGGAAGAAAACCCCTGGGATACCTTCCAGACGGTGTTCACCCCCGGCTCGGTTCACAAGGCTACCATCACCGAGAAGTCGGAGCGTGGCGCTGTTCTCGAATTGCCTTACGGCATCGAGGGCTTCGCTTACCCCAAGTCGCTGGTGAAAGAAGATGGCACGACCGCTGAAAACGGTGAGTCGCTCGACTTCCGCGTAACGGAGTTCTCGAAGGATGACCGCCGCATCGTGCTCTCGCACACGGCTGTATTCAACAAGGAAGCCGCCGCTGAAGACGACAGCCGCAACAACAAGTTCAAGAAGAAAACCAACGCTAAAGCTGGCGAACCCCAGGGCGAAGGCAAAATCAGCGACTTGAAGAAAACGGAAGAGAAGTCGACCCTTGGTGACCTCGACGCGCTGAGCGCCCTGCGCGACCAGATGATGGGCAACGAGCGTAAGGCTGGTGAGCAGAAGCTCGCCGCCGCTGCCAAGGCTCCCAAGGCCGAAGCCGCTCCGAAAGCTGAGGCTGCTCCCGCCGCCGAAGCTGCTCCCGCTGCTGAAGAAGGTGGCCTGCTGGCCAGCATCACGGGTGCTGCCGCTGCTGCTATCGACACGGTGAAGCACGCCGCTTCGGACGCTGTTGATGCCGTGACGCACTCGGAGGCTTTCCACAAAGCTTCGGAAGTAGCCGGCGACCTGGTGGACAAGGCCAAAGGCCTGGTTGCCGGTGACGACGCTGCCGACAAAAAAGACGACGAAGCCAAAGCCTAACCGCCTAGCCTAGTTGCAGAAAGGAGCCCCGGCATTCGTGCCGGGGCTTTTTTTGTGCCAAAACCTTGCCCGGGCCAAACTGGCTGCCTACCTTTGCGCTCCCAAAAGACCACTACTGGTGACGTGACCGAGTGGCTAGGTAGAGGTCTGCAAAACCTCCTACGGCGGTTCGAATCCGCCCGTCACCTCTGATTATTGTTGCGAAAAGCCCCATTTGCCACCCGGCCGATGGGGCTTTTTTCGTGTGCAGCGGGCCGCGCGGCGGGTTTTGAGCGCATTATGCCTACATTTCGTAGCCAAGCTGGGCCATTGGCCGTACTTGCGCCTGAACCTCGTCTTTTACCACCCATCCCCTTATGAAGATTGTTGACCTCCGCACCATGCGCGGGCCGAGCTATTGGTCTGTAAAACACCACAAACTCATTGTTGCCAAAGTTGATTTGCAGGAGTTTGCCGGCCAGTGGTCGAATGCCGTGCCGGGCTTTGCCGGGCGGTTGATGAAGCTGTTTCCGAATATTGAAACCGTGCAGCCGGGCGGCATGAGCGGCAAGCAGGCCGCCAAGCACCAGCCCCTGACCCTGGAAGCGTTGAACGACGGCGAGCCGCTGGGCTACGTTATCCAGCACGTGGCGCTGGAATTGCAGCGGCAGGCCGCCATGCCGGTGTATTGGGGCAAAAGCTACCCGGCGCACGAAGAAGGGGTGGAGTACGTGGTATTCGCCTACCAGGAGGAGCGGGCCGGCCGCCGCGCCGCCGAAGCGGCCGTGGAAATCGTGGAAGCCGTGTGCAAAAAGGAAAAGGTGGACTTGAAGCCCATCATCACCGAGCTGCACGAAATTCGGGAAGACGAATTCTTCGGGCCGAGTACGTATAGCATTGTGGCCGAGGCTGCTTCGCGTAATATTCCTTACATCCAGCTCAAGAATAGCAGCATTATCCAGCTGGGCTACGGCGTGAACCAGCGCCGCATCTGGGCCACTACCACCAGCCTGACCTCGCACGCGGGCGTGGAAGTGGCCGGCAATAAGAACCGCACCAAGGCCATGCTCAATGACGCGGGCGTGCCCGTGCCGCGCGGCACCACCGTGTATTCGGAAGCGGGCCTGCGCGATGCCATTGACGAGCTGGGCTTCCCCATCGTGACCAAGCCGCTCGACGGCAACCACGGCAAGGGCGCCACCATTCGCATCATGAACTGGAAGGATGCTGCCGAGGGCCTGAAAGCCGCGCAGGTGTACTCGCGGGCCGTGATTGTGGAGCAGTTTATCGAGGGCTTCGATTTCCGCCTGCTGGTGGTGAATGGCAAGCTCATTGCCGCCGCTAAGCGCACCCCAGCCGCTGTGACGGGCGACGGTAAAAGCAGCATTCAGAAGCTGATTGATGAGGTGAATAAGGACCCGCGCCGGGGCATCGGCCACGAAAAGGTGCTCACCAGCATCAAGGCCGACAAGCACACGCTGGACATTCTCAAAGCCCGCAAGCTCAGCCTGAAATCGGTGCTGCCGGCCGGCGAGGAAATCTACCTGAAAAGCACGGCCAACATCAGCACCGGCGGCACTGCCACCGACGTGACCGACCAGATGCACCCCTACAATGTGCTGCTGGCTGAGCGCGTGGCCGGCATCGTGGGCCTTGATATCTGCGGAATTGACCTGATGGCCATGGATATTGCCGTGCCGCTGAATGAAAGCCGAGGTGCCGTGATTGAGGTGAATGCCGCGCCGGGCTTCCGGATGCACATTTCGCCCGCCGAGGGCCTGCCGCGCAACGTGGCCGCGCCCGTGGTGGACATGCTCTTCCCGCGTGGTAGCACGGCCCGCATTCCGATTATCGCCGTGACGGGCACCAACGGCAAGACGACCACCACGCGCCTTATTGCGCACCTAGTGGCCAGCAAGGGCTACAAAGTGGGCTTTACCACCACCGACGGCATCTACATACAAGGCGTGCAGCTGCAAAAGGGCGACTGCACCGGCGGCCAAAGCGCCGAGTTCGTGCTGAAAGACCCGACCGTGAACTACGCCGTGCTCGAAACCGCGCGCGGCGGCATGCTGCGCTCGGGCCTGGGCTTTCATAACTGTGACATTGCGGTGGTGACCAACGTGGCGGCCGACCACCTCGGCATGCGCGACATCTACACGGTGGAGGAAATGGCGGCCGTGAAAGGCGTGCTGCCCCGCACGGTGCGCAAAAATGGCTGGGCCGTCCTCAATGCCGACGACGACTTGGTGTATGCCATGGCCCGCACCGTAGACTGCCGCGTGGCGCTGTTCAGCATGGATGAAAAGAACCCGCGCATTCTGGAGCATGTGGAGGCCGGCGGCGTGGCGGCGGTGTACGAGGAAGGCTACGTCACCATTTACCGCAACAGCTACAAGCTGCGCATCGACCGGGCTGCCGAGTTTCCGGTGACGTTTGAGGGCCGCGCGGGCTTCAACATCGAGAACTGCCTGGCGGCGGGGCTGGCCGGCTACCTGGCTGGCTTTGAGAGCGACGACATCAAAACCGCCTTCCGCACCTTCGTGCCCTCGGCCACGAAAACGCCGGGCCGCATGAACGTTTACAAATTCCCCAAATTCGCCGTGGTGGTGGACTACGCCCACAACACGGCGGGCATTACCAAGTTTGCTGAGTTCATGGAGGCCACGCCGGCCACTCGCAAAATCGGCATCGTGTCGGGCCTCGGCGACCGCCGCGACGAGGACACGCTGGGCTTCGCCCGCATCGCGGGCCGCATTTTCGACGAAGTCATCCTGCGTCAGGACCGCGACCTGCGCGGCAAGTCGGCCGAGTTCCTCAAGGAAATCATGGAGCGCGGCCTGCGCCTTGATAAGCCCGACCTGAAAATCACCTACATCGAAAAGGAGTCCGACGCCATCGACCACGTCCTGAAAACGGCCCCGCAAGGCGCAGTCATCACCATGTTCGCGGAGAATATCTCGGCCACTATCGCCAAGCTGGACGAGTTCGAAAAGACGAGCGCGGCGGGCTAGGGGCTAGGACTACTGCTCATTGAAAAATAGGGTGTGGGGACTTTTTCCCACACCCTATTTTTGTATTATCCCATAATCAGCGTGTTGCGCTACTTCCTTTCCTCAATGCCTAAATTTTACTCTTTCTGTCTTCCTGCGGCGCTGGTTCGCATACTACTGGTCCTTTTCCTCTTGGCCTTGCGCCTGCCGGTGACGGCTCAGGCTCCGGCCTGGCAGTCGGCGCGGGCGGTGGCCACGGCTACGGCGGCCACAAACACTTACTCGACAGTATCGGCTACTGCCGTTGATGCGGCTGGTAATGTATTTCTGGCCGGGACTTTTATGAATACGGTAGTGCTGGGCAATACCTCGCTCACCAGCCTCGGAGGCTATGACGTTTTTGTAGCCAAGTTTAACCCCAACACCAACCAGTTCGTGTGGGCACAAAGAGCTGGTGGCACGGGCGATGATTTAGCTTACGCGCTGACGGTAAGCGGTATCAATGTGTACATAGCCGGGTCTTTTACCGGTTCCACAGCGGTATTTGGTGCGGCCACATTGGCCAATTCCGGTAATACAGGTTCATCCGATGTGTTTGTGGCCAAGCTTACCGATGCGGGCACCACAAGCAGCTTTGCGTGGGCGCAACAGGCTGGCGGCATTGCTGGCAACGACCAAGCGAGGGCACTGGCAGTGAGCGGCACCAGCGTATACGTGGCGGGGAGTTTTACAGGCCCCACGATGGGTTTCGACTCCATTACCCTGACCAATACCAGTACGGGTTTTGCCGATGCGTTCGTGGCTAGGTTGACGGATACGGGCAGCACGGCCAGCTTTGTGTGGGCGCAACAGGCCGGCGGCCCAGGTTTCGACGGTGCTGCGGCGCTGGCCGTGAGCGGCACCAATGTATACATGGCCGGTTACACCGGCTCCACAGCAAGTTTCGGTGCTACTACGCTGGTCAGTGTGGGCGCGTACGACGTGTTCGTGGCCAAGCTCATCGATACCGGCAGCACAAGCAATTTCGCGTGGGTGCAACGGGCCGGCGGCCCGGGCGATGATTTTGCCTACGCGCTGGCGGTGAGCGGCCCCAGTGTGTACGTGGCCGGTTCTTTCGCCGGTTCCACGGCGGGATTCGGTGCTGCCACCTTAACCAATTCAGACAATGCGGGCTCGTCCGATGTGTTTGTGGCTAAGCTCACAGATGCGGGCACCACGGGCGGCTTTGTATGGGCGCGAGGGGCTGGTGGCAGTTCCACAGACCAAGCTAGGGCGCTAGTTGTGAGCAGCAACAGCGTGTACGTGGCTGGGAGTTTTAATAGCCCTACAGCAAATTTTGCTTCCACCGCCCTGGCTTGTGCGGGCGCTAACGGCACTTCCGACGTGTTCTTGGCTAAAATCGACGACGCAGGCAGCACGGGCGACTTCTCTTGGGCTTATAGGGCGGGTGGTCTTTACGACGATGGAGCCAACGCACTGGCCATGAGCGGTACCAGCGTTTACATGGTTGGAGGTGTCCGCAGCCCCATAGCGGGCTTTGGCACTCTCACCTTCTCCAACCCGAACTCCACTTATCTCGGCTTCCTCGCCGCCCTCACCGACCCCACCCTGACGGCCACCACCCCCGGCCGCACGCTGGCCCCCACGCAGCTCTTCCCCAATCCCACCCACGGCGCGGCCACCCTGCGCCTGCCTGCCGGCACCGCCCCCGCGCCCCTCACCCTCACCGATGCGCTGGGCCAGGCCGTGCGCTGCTACCCCGCCCCGGTCAGCCCCGAGGCTACACTCGACCTGGAAGGGCTGCCCGCCGGCCTCTACTTGCTACGCGGGGCTGGCCCGGCTCAGCGCCTGGCGGTGGAGTAGGGAAGCTACTTTAGTTAGCAGTGTACAAAAAAAGCCGCTCGTTGGAGCGGCTTTTTTTGTACACTGCTAACTAAACGTTCAGGCTATTTCAATGTGAAGGTCGTTTTGCCCATTAGCTGGCCGCTTTCGTAGAGTTCTACCGTGTGCAGGCCCTTCTTGTACTCGGCTCCTTTGGCGTACACGAATTCCAGCTTCTGCTTGGTGTTGTCGTACACTACGTCTTGTTTCTGGGTGTAGAAAGCCTCCTGGCCGTCCACGGTGAAGGTGCCGCCGCCGGTGCTCAGGTTGTAGAGGGCCGCGCCATCGGGCTCCAGGATGCGCAGGTAGATGGCTTTGGTTTCCTTGGGCGACACGTCGTTGCGGGCCAGGTTGGCGGTGATTTTGATTTTCTCCACGCGCTTGGCCTTGAATTCCTCCTTGTCGTCGTCCTTCTCCTTGTTTTTGGAGGTGATGATGGCCACGTGAATGTTATCGGCCTGCAGGCGCGAGGCCACCGATACTTTCTCCGACAGCTCTTTGTTGCTGCGCACCACCGTGCTGATGGTATCAGACAGCTTGTTCTGTTTCTCCTTCAGCGTGGTGGTTTCGGTGTAGAGCGACTCGTTGTCCTTTTTCAGCTGGGCAATGTCGTCGTCTTTCTTACGCAGTTGGCTTTCCAGGTTCTGGGCGCGCTGCTTGAACAGGTTTTGCTGGGCGATGGAGAAGCTGCCGGCCTTGAAGGAGCGCAGCTTGAGCAGGTCAGCATTCACGCCGGCGATTTTGGCTTCGAGCGAGTCATTGCTCAGGCCCAGAGCTTGCAGCTCCTGGCTTTGGCGCTCAAAATCAGCCTTTAAAGCTTCGTATTGCTTGATTTGCTCCTGGAGCTTGCTGTCTTTGGCCTTTACTTCGGTGGTCAGCACTTCGTTTTGCTGGCCTTTCTGCTGGTTGAGGTAAAACAGAACGCCATTGATACCCAGGAGGACCAGCACGAGGGCTACCCAGAGGAGGACGCGGCTGTTATTGGAGCGGGGTTCGGGGGTTTCGTTAGGGTCCATGCGGGAATAGTTAAGCGAGAGAAGCGGAAAAAAATCAAGGTCCGTGCCGCAGTGCGCCGCGTACCTTTGGGCGTAAAAATAGGGGACTTTATTGCCCTGGCAAGTTTATTCTATACTTCGGCCTTATGGAAACGGTTTCTGCGAACTTCGATGCGGCCTACTGGCGAGCACGTTACGCCACCGGCCGCGACGGGTGGGATGCCCACACCATCACCCCGCCGTTGCGCGCCTATTTCGACCAGCTCGACGTGGCCGCGCAGCCGCGCATCCTCATCCCCGGGGCCGGCCGCGCCTACGAGGCCGAGTACCTCCACCAGCTGGGTTTCCGGCAGGTGTTCGTGGCCGATATTGCCCCGGAAGCGCTGGATGCCCTGGCCACCCGCGTCCCCGATTTTCCCCGGGAACACCTGCTGCTGGCCGACTTCTTTGCCCTGCCCAACGACCTCGCCTACGATTTAATTGTGGAACAGACGTTTTTCTGCGCCCTCAATCCCGCGCTGCGCCCGGCTTATGCCCGGCAATGCGCCCACCTGCTGCGGCCCGGCGGCACGCTTATGGGGCTGTTGTTCGATACCGACTTCGGTCCCATGCAGGAGCCGCCATTTGGCGGCAGCCGCGAGGAATACCAAGCCTATTTCGCGCCGTACTTTGAATTTCGGCATTTCGAAACCGCTACCAATTCGCTCAAGCCCCGGCAGGGGCGGGAACTGTTCATTTGTTTGAAGAGAAAAGTGGGGCTGGATGCTTAAGGTTTCGCAAAGGCTTGCCGGATTTTTGGCCAATACAGTTATGGTGGCTCAGGCGCTGGCTGCGTTGTTCTTTGGCTATTTGTGGGCGACGAGAAGAAATCAGGTCCAGCCAGCGGGAAACCACGTGCCGGACGCAAATCATCTGTACACCGACGATACGATAACGGCCTACGCTGCCCTGGCAATAGCCAGTATTGTACTGGTTGTGTTTCAATATTTCATCCGTAAATCTCCACGGCTGATGCGTTTGTTTGCAGAATAAGAAGTAGGCGCTACTCTCGTTTCCGGCTTGTTGCCCTTACCAGCCCTGTTCCTGATACTTATCATTCCCTTCTAACTACTATCCCATGCTTCAAGCCCTCGCCAACACCATCCCGCACTTCCGCCACACCAATTCCGGCCAGTTTTTCCTCATGGCCGGCCCCTGCGTCATCGAAGGCGAGGACATGGCCCTGCGCATCGCCGAGCGCATCAAGCACATGACGGATAAGCTGCAGATTCCCTACATCTTCAAGGGTTCGTATCGCAAGGCCAACCGCTCGCGGCTGGACTCGTTCACCGGTATCGGCGACGAAACGGCGCTGCGCATTCTGCAAAAAGTGGGGCGTGAAATTGGCGTGCCCACGGTGACGGACATCCATGAATCGACCGAAGCCGCACTGGCGGCGGAGTACGTGGACGTGCTGCAAATCCCAGCCTTCCTGTGTCGGCAGACCGATTTGCTGGTAGCCGCCGCCCAAACCGGCAAAGTCGTCAACATCAAAAAAGGCCAGTTCCTGAGCGGGGAGGCCATGAAATGGGCTGTGGACAAGGTGCGCCAGGCCGGCAATCCCAACGTTATTCTCACCGAGCGCGGCAACTCCTTCGGCTACTCCGAGCTGGTGGTCGATTTCCGCAACCTGCCCACCATGCGCCGCTTCGAAGTGCCTGTGGTGATGGACGTGACGCACTCGCTGCAACAGCCCAACCAGGCCAGCGGCGTTACCGGCGGCCAGCCCGCCCTCATCGAAACCATTGCCAAAGCCGCCATTGCCGTGGGAGCCGATGGACTGTTCATCGAAACCCACCCCACGCCCGCCACGGCCCTGTCCGACGGTGCCAACATGCTGCCGCTCGACCAGCTCGAAGCGCTGCTGGTGAAGCTAACGCGGGTGCGCGATGCCCTGCGCCCAATGCCTGGCATCGACCCGCAAGGCCTGCAAGCTTAGTACTATACGTGTCGGGCCATGACCGAATTTCGGCTGTATAAATCCCGTTGGAAAGCCCTGAAATTGCTGCTGGGCTGCGCCGCATTTGTCGGGCTGGGCTGCTTTATGCTGGGCCAGGCCGATGCTCCGCGGTTGGTGGCCTGGCCCAGTATTGTGTTTTTCGGTCTCGGTATTCCGGTTAGCATGTTCCAGCTGCTCGACCGTCGCCCGCAGATAATCGTAAATGAATTTGGGGTGTTTGACCGCACCACGCACCACGAATTCATCAACTGGGAAATTATCCGGGACCTTTACCTGGTCGAGACGAATGGACAGCCATTCATTTGCCTGGTGGTCGATGAGACCTTTGAGCCTTCCCGCCGCAAAGGCAAATTCAAGCAAAATTTGGCCAGCCTGAGCAAGGGCATGGGCTTTCAGGAATTGAATATCTCACTGGGCTTCGTGCAGGTTGATGCCATGCGTTTTGCCGAATTCATCCTGGCCATGCGGGGCGCCGCGCCTGCCGAGCGGCCGGCAATGGTTCAGAAAACCATTGCCAATTGGTAACGACTGCCGGAACTACGACCGCAGCCAAAAATGCTGCTTGGGCTGGTTCTTCCGAAAAAAGACTAGCCCGATGTAGAACAAATCCACCGTCACCGTCACATCGGGGTGGATTTTGATGGCTTCCCAGGCCCGTTCCATTTCCTCGGACCAGTGGATATCATCAAAAACAAACACCGATTCATCGGTGCGGTGGGCCAGGCACTGCTCGAAATAGCGTAGCGTCGGCTCGTAGCGGTGGTTGCCGTCGAAAAAGGCAAAATCGACCGGCTCGGGTAGGGCCGCCAGGGTAGGAGCAAGGGTGTCGTCAATGTTGCCCTCCACGATGCGCACATTGCTGATACTGAGGGCCGCAAAAGTTTCGCGGGCCATGCCGGCCACATTGGGGCAGCCCTCGAAGGTTGTGACGTGGTGGCGCGAGTCGGCCGCAGCCAGGTAGGCCGTGGTAAGTCCCAGGGAAGTGCCCAGCTCCAGAATGGTGGCCGGCCGGAAGTAATTAACCAGCCGGAACAGGAGCTGCGCCAGGTGCGGTGGCTTGGCCGCCGTGCGGGCAATGTCGGCCACGCGGCGCTGCCGGCCCGCACCGGTGTGCGAACCCGCCCCCAAATCCGTCACGCTGATGCTGGCCGGGCTGTTGAGTAGTTGCTTGCGCCGCGCCTCCACAGCCGCGTAGGCTCGGTAGAAGCCCGTGTGCCGCACGGCCGAAGTGTAGAGGCCGAACACAAACGGCGAGTGCAGCCCGTGGGCATTGCCCGAACGAAGCCAGAAGCGGAGGTAAGCGAGAAGCTGAAACAAGAAGCGGACGAACAATGCGAGCCGCAAAGGTCGCACCGCCGTCCGCTTTTTAGGATATAGAAGGAGGCTTGTTAATTCAAGCGGTATGGCACCATAAGCGTGAATTCCGGGATTTCGACCGTGAATTCCTGGCCGTTGGCCAGACGCTCCATGAGGTAGGTGCCGCACATTTTGCCCACTCCCGATTTCAGGTTGCAGCCGCTCACGTACTGGTGAGCCTCGCCGGGCTCCAGCACCGGCTGGCGGCCTACCACGCCTTCGCCTTCCACTTCGCGCACTACGCCGTTGGCGTCGTGAATGTGCCAGTGTCGTCGCAACAGCTTCACGGTGAACTCGCTGTTGTTGCGAATGTCGATTTTATAGGCGAATACGAAATGCTCCTGGCCGGGGCTGGAGTAGTCGGGCAGGTAATTGGTCGTAACCGAAACGGTGACGCCTTGCGTAGTGGTGGTGGGCATAGTCGGCGGAGCTAAGAGGTAGCTGCGGGCGTAACAGCCGCCCGCCAAAATTGGTTTTACGCAAATTTGGCTCCAGAACGCCTCACAAACCCCGTTTATTTTCTTAAAAACTTCAATGGTAAAGATAGCCGAAAGCTGGCGGCCCGTGTTGGCCGACGAGTTCGAAAAACCGTATTTTCAGCGCCTCATTGCGTTTGTGAAGGGTGAATATGCCACCGCCACGGTTTACCCGGCGGGCTCCCAGATTTTCCACGCCTTTGAGGCCACGCCGTTCGACAAAGTCAAAGTCGTGATTCTGGGCCAGGACCCGTACCACGGCAAAAACCAGGCGCACGGCCTGTCGTTTTCGGTGCAGGACGGGCAGCGCACGCCCCCCTCGCTCGTCAATATTTTCAAGGAACTGCAGGCCGATATTCCCGGCACGCCGCCCCCCACCAACGGCAACCTCGACCGCTGGGCCGAACAAGGCGTGCTACTCCTGAACGCCACGCTCACCGTGCGCGCCAGCGAGCCCGCCTCGCACCAGAAAAAAGGCTGGGAGGAGTTTACCGACGAAGTTATCCGCAAGGTTTCCAATGAGAAGAAACACGTCGTGTTCATCCTCTGGGGCGCTTACGCGGGCAAGAAATCGGAGCTGATTGACGAACGCAAGCACTTGGTTATAAAATCAGTGCATCCATCGCCCTACGCGGCTGATAAAGGGTTTTTCGGCAGCAAGCCGTTCAGCAAAGCCAATGCCTGGCTGGTAGAGCACGGGCTGACGCCGGTGAAGTGGTAAGAGACTGAGTGCTCAACAAAAAAAGCCCGCTATCGAGCGGGCTTTTTTGTGTCTATTAAGGCCAGTTATATTAATGGATAATATTAAACAGGCGGCTCCAGCGGATTTTGTGCCAGAAGTCGGCGTTGGGGTCCGTAGAGAGCCAGATGAGGACGGCTTTGCCCACCACATGGTCTTCGGGCACGAAGCCCCAGAAGCGCGAGTCTTCTGAATTGTGGCGGTTGTCGCCCATCATCATATAGTAATTCTGCTTCACGGTGTAGCTGGTGAGCTGTTTGCCGTTTTGGTAAATCATGCCGTCCTGCCAGGTAATGCCTTCGTTGTGCTCGTAGCGGGCCACGATTTTGTAGTAGATGGCGGCGTTGGCGGGGGAGAGGGCAATGGTCTGGCCCTTCTTGGGGATGGGCAGCGGGCCGTAGTTGTCGAGGTTCCAGTTGCGCGGAGTGGCGCTCATGGCCGCCGAACCGTGGAAATCGGCCACGTCCGGGAAGAGCTGCACCTGCGGCTGGAGCACCGTCATGGCCTTCACGTAGGGCTGCTTTTTGAAGTAGTCGGCGGCCGCCTGGGTGCAGCTGATGGTGTAGCCATAAGTACCCTGCGTGGGGCCGGGCACGGCCTGGGGCAGGCCCCCGGGGGCTTCGTAATCAACCACGCCCTGGCTACGTAGGGCGGCCAGCACCTCATCATTGGGGTTATCAACCTGCATGAAATAAGTGGTTTGCAGGCCGGGAGGCGTCACACCGGGTTTCCCGTTGAGGAACACCTGGCCGTCTTTAATTTCGAGGGTATCGCCGGCGATGGCTACGCAGCGCTTGATGTAGTTGGTGCGCAGGTCGGCCGGGTATTGGGTTTCGTGGGGCACGTGGAATACCACCACATCATTGCGCTTGATTTCGGAGAAGCCCGGCAGCCGGTAGGTAGGCAGCTGAATGAGGTCAGAGTAGCTTTTTAGGCCCGTACCCCAGAGGGTTTGGTGCGTGAGGGGCACCTGCAAAGGCGTTTGGGGCGTGATGGGGCCGTAGTGCAACTTGCTCACAAACAAGTAGTCACCCACCAGTAGCGACGACTCCATGCTAGGCGAGGGAATGGTGTACGCCTCAAATGTGGCCCAGCGGATGAGCGTGGCGGCCACGATGGCAAAAATCAGCGAATCGGCCCATTCGCGGGTTTTCGTTTTGGGCGGCTGGGGCGGGGCAGTGGGGTCGGTTTTGAGCAATGACATGGGGGAGCAAGCTTGGGCTTGGCAATGAAAATCAGGCAAAGAAACGCAGCAGAACGCGAGGCCGGCGTATGGCCACTCGCCAAAGCTGGAAGGACTACAAATCCAGCAGCTCTTTCATTCCGAAAACGCCTGGGCGGCCGGGCAGCCACTCGGCCGCCAGCAGGGCTCCAAGGGCAAAGCCCTCGCGGCTGTGGGCCTCGTGCTTCAGCTCCAGGGTGTCTACATCAGAAGTATAAGTAACGATGTGCGTGCCCACCGCGTCGCCGGTGCGCTCGCTGATGATGGCCAGCTCGGCCGGCATCTCGGCGGGGGCGTTGCGCCAGGTGGTTTTGGCGGGGAAGTGGCGCAGGATGCCTTCGGCGGCCGTGAGGGCGGTACCGCTGGGCTGGTCGATTTTCTGGGTGTGGTGGATTTCGCGCATTGCCACGTCGTAGCCCCCGAACTGGGCCATTTTGGCCGCGATGTACTCGTTGAAGTGGAAGAACAGGTTCACGCCCACGCTGTAGTTGGAGGCATAGAAGAGGCTGCCGCCCAGCTCGGTGGTTAAGGCGCGGGCTTCCTCAAAATGATGCAGCCAGCCCGTAGAACCGCACACCACGGGAATGCCCTGGCCCAGGCAGGTCATCACGTTGGCAAAAGCCGAATCGGGATGGGTGAATTCGATGGCGACATCAACGGTTTCCGGGGTAAAATCGGCAATGATGGACTGGCTGGCGTGCAGGTCCACGATGCCCGCGATTTCGTGCCCGCGTTGGGCGGCCAGTGCGCCAATGGTCTGGCCCATTTTGCCGTAGCCGATAAGGAGAATTCTCATTTTCAGGGTAGTCGGAGTTCAGTAAGTAGCAGTTAGAAAGGCGAAACTGCCGCCAAGGGCTTATTTCACGCGCAGCGCAAACATAACGCCCGGTGTCGTGGGCAGGAAATTTGTCTGGCCGGGTGCGGTCATCATTCGGGGCTCCCAGTGCAGGCTTAGGTCGTCGCTCACGTCAAAATCCTGCAGGTGGGCATCCACCAGCGCATCCACGATTTGCAGGCCGTAGGCGAGTCCGATATAGAGGTAGAAAATGTCGCGGTAGCCGCGGTAAAATATTACGCCGCTGTTGAGGCCGTCTACGCTGCGCACCAGGTTAGCACCGCTTTTAAAGTCCGGGTCGAGCAGCTTCTTGCGGCCGGCCGTCACCTCATTATAGGCGTAAGCGAAATCGCTGTAATGCTTCTGGTAATAGTATTCGCCATAAATTACCCCGCCCAGCGCGCCGTACACGAGGGGCAATTTCCAGTAGCGGTGGTTGTAAATCTGGCCCGCGCCGGGCAACACCAGCGCCAGCATGGCCGCCTTTCCGGGCCGCGTGAGGCGGATGCCCTTGAAGCCAAAGGCCCGGAACATGTGCTCGGTGCGCTTGGCCGAGTCGGCGGCGGCTTTTTGCTTTTTGGCTGCTGGCGACACCACTACCTCCCGGCGCTCGGTGGTATCGGGTATAATGGTCGTGGGCGTGGCAGGAGTGATGGTGGAAGGCGGCCCAAACACCTGCGCCTGAGCGTGATAACTGCTCAGCAGCCCGCCGGCCAGCAGGGCCAGCCCCGCGAGGTAGGAATACAGATTTTTCATGGCAAGCCTGTTAACGAGAAACGCCGGCGTTTAGCGCATGGGGCAATGACGGGCGAGAAACGGTCGTCGCGTTCTATTGGCCCGGGCTGCGCATCCGGCGGGACAACGGGCTTACGACGGCTGCAGAATGTGCAGGATGCGCTGCATGTCCTCCACCGAATCGAAGGCAATTTTGATTTCGCCGTTGCCCTTAGACGTAGGGCGCACCTGCACACGCGAGCCAAACCGGTCGGTGAGGTGGCGCTCGGCGCGGCGGATTTCGGCCACCGGCACGGCCGATGGGGCCGGGGTAGCATCGCCCTCGGCTTTGGGCTTGGCCTCGGCGCCGTTGCGGCCAAAACCGTTGCGCACCAATTCTTCCACGCGGCGCACGGAGAGTTCTTCGGCCACGGTTTTGCGGAACAGTTCCACCTGCAGCTTGGGGTCGTCGAGGCCGATGAGGGCGCGGGCATGGCCCATGCTGATTTCGGCGTCGCGCAGGCCAATCTGCACATCGGGCGGCAGCTTCAGCAGGCGCAGGTAGTTGGTCACGGTCGTGCGGTTCTTGCCCACGCGGTCGCCCAGCTCTTCCTGGCGCAGGTTGCACTCGCTCAGCAGGCGCTGGTAGCTGAGGGCAATTTCGATGGCATTCAGGTTTTCGCGCTGAATGTTCTCAATCAGGGCCATTTCCAGCATCTGCTGGTCATCGGCCTTGCGGATGTAGGCCGGAATCGTCTCCAGACCCGCCAGTTTGGAAGCCTGCAAACGGCGCTCGCCCGAAATCAGCTGGTAGGAGTTGGTGCCGAGCTGGCGCAGGGTCACGGGCTGGATAATGCCCTGAATTTTAATGCTATCGGCCAGTTCCTGCAGCGCCTCCTTGTCGAAATGAGTGCGGGGTTGGTAAGGGTTGGCCTCGATGTGCTCGACGGCGATGAAGCCCACCGAGTTGACGGGGTGCGACACGAGCCGGTCGCCGGAGCCGGGCCGGTCGCCCTTTTTCTCGTAGCTGCCTTCAATCAGGGCGTTGAGGCCCCGGCCCAGCCCACCTTTGCGTTTCACTGCGGCGGCGGCGGCCAGGGCAGCTTGCAATTTCTCTTCGTTCTTCTCTAGCGGCATAGTTCATCGGCCGCGCCCATAAAAGGCCTGCGGCAACGGATGTCAAAATTACGGATTGTTGGGCGAAGGGCAAGCCGATAAGTTTGGCGCGGGCGGTTGCGGTTAAAATCAGTCTCCAATATCCTGGAGTTGCACAAAGATTTACGACATTGGATTTTGGTGAAGCGCAAGTACCTCAACGACTTCACAGACCCCAATTCTCCTGCCTTCGTGCAAGTAGCCCCGTACGCCGCGTTTGATGTGCAGGCAGTGAAAGGCGCGATAAGCTGGATTAATGATAAACATATCAGCTAGCCCGTGTTGGGGCATGGGCTCTCCTTCGGGCAACATTTGGCCGGATGCCGTGATAAACTCCGGCCAAATCATGAAGAGCTGATTACGCTTAGCTATGCTTTCGTCTTCGTAAGAGAAATCCCAGCGAATATGTTGAAAATGGGGCGTCTTACGCCCGCCTTCTTCGACACTGAAGAGGCTGTAGCTTACTCTGAAATCTGGTGGCAGGTGTTCAGCGTAAGAAGCCATTGTCATCAGCATGGAATACTTCTATGCCCAACCGACACACAATCAGTTGTCGATTACGGTCATCAAAACCGCAGAATTGGCCACTAATTGTGCTTTTCAAATCAGGATAGTCATCAGGAAATATCATGCCGCCCGGTTTGATTATTCCAAAGTCAGGGATTCTCATTAATACGGGAAACCCGTGTCCTGAATTGAAGAAAACACCAAAAACGGTTCGGGCGAAAATTTCTCCCGTAAGCACCGTACCTAAAGGTAACTGCTGCTTTAAGTGATTCCACTCATCTACTCGGTGAGCTTCGCGAGAAATCAGGCTATCAAAAGGCAGGTTATCGATTGTTTCAAAAATCATAACCCCAGCAAGATACAGCCCTAAATCCGCTCGTCTTCCGCCGTTTCTTCGGTGGCTTCCACGCTGTTTTTCTCCACGATTTCGCGGGCCAGATTGAGGTAGCTGATGGAGCCTTTGCTCTCGGCGTCGTGCAGAATGACGGGGATGCCGAAGCTGGGCGACTCGCTCAGCTTCACGTTGCGGGGGATGATGGTGTCGAAGGCCAGCTGCTGGAAGTGCATGCGGACTTCTTCCACCACCTGGTTGGAGAGGCGCAGGCGCACGTCGTACATCGTGAGCAGGATGCCTTCGATTTCGAGCTCGGTGTTGAGACGGCTCTGAATGATTTTGATGGTATTCAGGAGCTTACCCAAACCTTCCAATGCGAAATACTCGCACTGTACCGGGATGATGACCGAGTGCGCGGCCGTAAGGGCGTTGACCGTGATGAGGCCGAGCGAGGGCGAGCAGTCAATGATGATGAAATCGTACTCGGCGGCGAGGGGGCGCAGGGCCTCCTTCATTTTCTCCTCGCGGTTGGGCAGGTTTATCATCTCCACCTCGGCGCCCACCAGGTCGATGTGAGAGGGCATGAGGTCGAGGTGGGGCAGAATATTGGTGGGCACGATGATGTCCTGGGCGTTGATGCCGTCCACCATGCACTCGTAGATGCTGTTCTGGATGTCCTTGGGGTCGTAGCCCACGCCCGAAGTAGCGTTGGCCTGGGGGTCGGCGTCGACGAGCAGGGTCCGGTAGTCCAGGGCGGCCAGGGATGCCGCGAGGTTAATGGAGGTAGTGGTTTTGCCCACCCCGCCTTTCTGATTGGCTACCGCGATGATTTTTCCCATGAGTCTCTCTAGTTGTCAGTTGTTCGTTGTCAGTTGTTAGTCGTTCAGTGCTTCATCATCAGTGAGTGGGCTTTTTACGGCCTTCTGGCTACTACCTGATAACAAACAACGGCCAACTAAAAACTAATAACTTTTGCCGTAGCATTGCACAAAGATACATTCTTTCCCTGTTCGCATGGCCCCTTTTTTGGCTCGTTGGGCTAGCTTATTGGCTAAACCTTTTGGATTCTGGCTGGGTGCGCTGGCGCTGGCCGGCTGCCACGACGCGGCCCGCCCGGCAGCCGACGAGCGCCGCGTATTCCGCTACAACCAACCCGAAGCGCTGTCATCGCTCGACCCGGCTTTTGCCCGCAACCAAGCCAATACCTGGGCGGTGTCGCAGCTCTACAATGGACTGGTGGAACTTGATTCGACCTTGCAGCCGGTGCCGTCACTGGCCCGGCGCTACACGATTTCGCCCGATGGTAAAACGTACACATTCGTGCTACGGCCGGGCGTTCGGTTTCACAACAGCGACGTTTTTGCCGGTGGTGGTAAGGGCCGGGAGGTGAAGGCCCAGGATTTCGTCTATTCCTTCAAGCGCATTCTCGACCCGGCCACGGCCAGCTCGGGCGGCTGGATTTTCCGGGGCAAGGTGCTGGAGAAGCCTGATGGCAGCATCAGCGACACGGCTTTTGTGGCGGCGAATGACTCCACGCTGCGCATTCATTTAAAGGAGCCGTTCATTCCCTTTCTGGGCATCCTCACCATGCCATATGCCTACGTGGTGCCGCACGAGGCCGTGGAAAAGTATGGTAAAGATTTCCGCGAGCATCCAGTGGGCACGGGGCCGTTCCGGTTCAAACTGTGGGATGAAGGCAACGTGTTGCTGTATGAGCGCAACCCCGACTACTGGCGCGCCGACCGGCAGGGCCACAAACTGCCGTACCTGGACGCCGTGGCGGTGAGCTTCCTGCCCGACCGCAAAACCGAGTTTCTGACCTTTATGCAGGGCAAGCTGGATTTCCTGTCGGGCATCCGGGCCGGCTCGCGCGACCTCATTATGCACCCCGACGGCACTATTCGGGAGGACTTTAAGGGCAAGTTCACGGTGCAGAAAGCGCCGTACCTGAACACCGAGTATCTGGGCATTCAGCTCGATTCGGCCAATCTGATTGGCGAACAGGCCGTGCAGGGCCGGGCCTTGCGCGACAAACGTGTGCGCCAGGCCCTGAACTACGCCCTCAACAAGCCCGAAATGCTGACCTACCTGCTAAACCGGGTGGGCCACGCCGGCACCTCGGGCTTCGTGCCCACGGCGCTGCCTTCGTTTTCCGAAAAAGAGGTGCCCGGCTACACCTACCAGCCGCAGAAGGCGCGCCAGCTGCTGCGCGCCGCCGGCTACGGGCCGCAGCGCCCGCTGAAGCTGCGTCTCAGCACCGTGCTGGAACGCAAGGAGATAGGCGAGTACTTGCAGAAACAGTGGGCCGATGTGGGCGTGCAGGTGCAGATTGACATCAACCAATCTGCTGCGCAGCAGGACTTGGTGGACAACGGCCGCGTGGCCTTCTTTGCCAAAAGCTGGCTGGGCGATTATCCCGACGCCGAAAATTACCTGGCGCTGTTCTACAGCCCTAATTTCAGTCCCGCCGGACCCGACAAAACCCACTTCAAAAGCGCGGCCTACGATAAGCTCTACGATGAAGCCCGCCGTACCCAGGACGTGGTCAAGCGCACCAAGCTGTACCAGGCCATGGACCGGATTGTGGTGGAAGAATCGCCTGTTATTAGCCTGTACTACGATGAGGTAGTGCGTCTTACGCAGAACAACGTGCGCGGCCTCACCCCAAACCCCATGAACCAGCTGCTGCTTGAGCGCGTGCGTAAGGAATAGCTTTTCACCAAGACAAACCAGATGATGCGGTACTCCCGAATGATATTGGCGGCATTCCTAACGGCTGCCGCAATGGGTCCGGCGCACGCGCAAACGACAACTCCAACTGCTGCAACGCCGTTGGCCATCGGCCAAACCTTCACGCTCGAATCCAAGGCGCTGGGCGAAACGCGGCGCATCAACGTGTATTTGCCGGCGGCTTACACCGACTCGGCCACGGTCCGGCTGCCGGTGCTGTACATGCCCGATGGCGGCATTGCCGAGGATTTTCTGCATGTGGCGGGCCTCGTGCAGGTGCTCACGGGCAATGGCACCATGCGGCCATTTATCCTGGTGGGCATCGAAAACACCCAGCGGCGGCGCGACCTCACCGGCCCCACTACCAATGCCGAGGATAAAAAGATTGCGCCCAAAGTCGGCGGCTCGGCCGCGTACCGGCAGTTTATCCGCGAGGAGTTGATGCCGCAGGTGAAGCAGCGCTATCGAACTACGTCGGAAACGGCCATCGTGGGCGAGTCGCTGGCCGGGCTGTTCGTGGTCGAAACGCTTTTGCTGGAGCCCAAACTCTTCAACACCTACCTCGCCTTCGACCCCAGCCTGTGGTGGAACAACGGCCAGTTGGCCGCGCAATCCAGCACCTTATTGCAAAAAAGCCGTCCGGCAGCAACCGTGTACCTGGCCACCAGCATCCACGGCGACACGGTCGCCACCCGCCACCTAGTGGCGCTGGCCCAGTCCCAGGCGACGCGCCTGGGCAACTGGCACTACGAGGCAATGCCGGAGGAAACGCACGCCACGATTTACCACCCGGCGGCGCTCAAAGCATTTCGGGCAGTTTTTAAGCCGCAGACAAAAGGAAAACGCTAGCTAGCGGAGTTATTTCTCTACGCCGTTCAGCTGAGCCAGCTGGTCAAACTGGTTGCCGAGGTAGGTGAAATAATTTTTCACGTTCTCCGGGGCGTTGTTTTCGGCCGTTACTTTTTTGAGGGTACCGTCGGGCTGGCGAATGGTGACGATGGTGCTCGGTAGGTCGGTTGCGCCGCTCCGGTATTCCTTCTCGAAGGTTTCAAAGTGCGCTTCCTTGGCCTGACGCAGCATATCGGCCACGGCGCTGGCAGGCAGCTTGAGTTCATGTTTGCCCATCATTGGCACGGAGTGACGGCCTTCGTAAGCCACGCGGCCATCGGCATATACCTGCATAATGTAGGCCGGGCAGCGCCCGTAACAGGGGGTGCGCTCGAAGGTGAGAACTGGGCCGGCGGCCGTGGACGTGGTGGCTTTGGTGGTAGCAACGGACTTTTTGCTGGCCTTCTTAACCTTTACTTTTTTGGTGGGCGCATGTTGGGCGCTGGCGGGCAGCACGAAGCTGAGACTAAAGAAACTGAGCAGCAGCAGGAGCGAGAAGTAGCGCATGGCGGTTGGGGAAATAGCGTGAGAGCGTAAAAATAGGCTCACAAAAAACGGTCATCCGAAAACCATGCCTGGTTTGTAGGATGACCGTTTTATGGTCTGTCATCCTGAGCGGAGCGAAGGACCTTATCCCATCGGTAATAAGGTCCTTCGCTCCGCTCAGGATGACAAACGGATTGTAGTAGCTACGACTTCTTGCGGGCCTGGGCCTCGCGCTCCTGCGCGGCTTTCATGGCTTCGGCGATGCGGCCCTGGATGCCGCCGGGCTTCTTGTCCTTGTTTTTGATTTTGTTGGCGTCGAGTTGGGCGCGGATTTTCGTGTCGTCCACGAAGGTCTTCGTGATGGCCTGCTGGGCGAAGGTGATGACGTTGGACACGAAGTAGTACCAGGTTAGGCCCGCCGCGAAGCTGTTCAGTACGAACAGGAAGATGATGGGCATCAGGTAGCTGTATGTCTTCATCGGGCCCTGCATGGCCGTGTTGGTCTGGTTGCTCTGCCAGGTCATGAGCAGGGTAGAGGCCGTCATCATCAGCGTGAACATCGAAACGTGGTCGCCGTACCATTTCACGTAGAAGGGCAGCTTGATGAATACGTCGTAGCTGCTCAAGTCCTTGGCCCACAAGAAGCTTTGCTGGCGCAGCTCGATGGCGTTCGGGAAGAACTGGAACATGGCGAACAGAATCGGCAGCGTGAGCAGGGTGGGCACGCAGCCGCTCAGGGGGCTCACGCCGAATTCCTGGTACAGCTTCATGGTTTCCTGCTGCACCTTGGTGGCGTCGTCGCCGTGCTTGGCTTTCAGTTCGTCAATCTCCGGCTTCAGCACTTTCATGCGGGCCTGGCTCTCGTAGGTTTTGTAAGTGAGCGGCCAGGTTACCAGCTTGATAAGCAGCACCAGCAGCGCGATAATAACGCCGTAGGACGAAATGAACTGTTCCAAGAAGTGGAACACCGGCAGTACCACAAACCGGTTCACCCAGCGGAACAGGCCCCAGCCGAGGTACACGTTGCGGTCAAACTCCGGCGTCACGGCCTTGAGCAGGTTGAAGGAGTTTGGGCCGAAGAAGAAACGGTACTGGCCGCGCCCTTGCTCCACCTCGGCCACCGGAATGGTCAGCGTCGAGCTCAGGGTTTTGATGGTCGTGGAATCGGCCAGGTTCACGTCGGCGTTGAAGGCGCCGCCCGCGAAAGGCTGCTGGTCGGCAATGAGGCCGGCCACGAAGAAATCGTGCTTGTGGGCGGCCCATTTCACGGGGCCGGCGGCCTTGTACTCCTCGGGCTTCTCGCTGGCTTCAGCCAGCGCGCCCTGGTCGCCGGCGGCCAGGTAGTGGTTGATGGTGGTGTGGTTGCGGTTCTGCTTGAGGTCCTGCTCGGTCTGGCGCACCTGGTCCACGAAAGTGAAGGTGAGCGGCTCCTGCGCCACGGTGCGCTCCAGGCCCAGCAGGCGCAGGTCGTACTTCAGCTCGAAGCTGTTAGCGGGCAGCGAGTAGGTCTGCACGATGCTGCCGCCGGCTACCGGTGCGCTGAAGGTCAGCGTCGAACCACCGGCCGTTTGCGACGGCACGGCCTGGAAATTCAAATCCGAAAACTTAATGGTTTTGCCATCCACCGTCCGGAATTTGGTGTCCATCCGGGCGCTTTTGGCATCGAACAAATCGAGCGGCTGGCCGAAGAACGTCTTGTACTTGTTCATCCGCACGGCCGTCACGCGGCCGCCGCGGGTCGAGAAGGTGATGGTCAGGTTCTCGTTGGCGAGGGTCACGTCCTTGGCCGCACCGGCCGTGGTGTCGAGGGCGGCTTCCGGCGCAAGGGCCGTGGGAGCGGCGGGCGTGGCGCCAGTCTGAGCGGCGGCAGTGGTTGCGGGCGGAGTTTTGCCGGCGGCTTTTTCATCCGTTTTCTTCGGGCTGAAGAAGAACAGGTACACGAGGAGCAAGGCCGAGATAAGGAACAGGCCGGTTGCTGAATTTCTATCCATTAGTAAAAAAGGTTGCGAAGGGGCAAAGGTACGGGGTTATTGGGCCTCGTCTGTCATGAGAGGAATGTCGTCTGTCATTGCGAGTGGAGCGCAGCGCAACGCGGCAATCCGTCCTGTAAATGCAACCAGCCCTGAGATGTAATGAAGACCTTCATCCTGCCAGTTCTTCCCAAGCGGGGTTATAAGCATTAATCAAGGCCAGCTTCTTTGCTCGCGAGCCAGCCTTGAGCTGTTTCTCGCGAGCAATAGTGGCATTGATGTCAGAGTAAGTTTCGAAATGCACCAACTTGTGCACGTTGTATTGCTTGGTGAAACCTTCGTGCACGCCGGCTTTGTGTTCGGCCACTCTGCGCGTAAGGTCATTAGTAACGCCGAGGTAGAGCACGGTGTGGTTGGCATTAGTGAGCAGGTAGACGTAGTAGGCGCGCACCATATTTTATCTGCAGCAGATTCGTTTGGTGAGGTTGCGTCGTTTGAATCGCATCTCAGAGCCGGGCATTACAAGGCGGTGTCACATCTCAGGGCTAGTCGCATTTACAGGACGGATTGCCGCGTTCCGCTGCGCTCCACTCGCAATGACAGACGTCATCCTGATTACCCCTTGCGGTGCTGAATGGCGGCCCGCACGAACCGCACGAACAGCGGGTGAGGCTGCTCCACGGTGCTTTTCAGCTCGGGATGGAACTGGCCGGCCACGAACCAGGGATGCGTGGGCAGCTCAATTACCTCCACCAGACCGGTTTCCGGGTTGGTACCGGTGGCTTGCAGACCCGATTCTTCGAACTGCTTTAGGTACTGGTTGTTGAACTCGTAGCGGTGGCGGTGGCGCTCGCTGATGTGGTTTTTGGCGTAAGCCTTGGCGGCTTTGGAGCCGCGGCGCAGGTCGCAGGCGTAGGCGCCGAGGCGCATGGTGCCACCTTTCAGCGTCACGTTCTTTTGCTCCTCCATCATGGCCACCACGGGGTTGGGCGTGAGGGAATCCATCTCGGTGGAGTTGGCGTCGAGCAGGCCGAGGACGTTGCGGGCGTATTCCACCACGGCCACCTGCATGCCCAGGCAGATGCCGAAGAACGGAATATTGTGCTCCCGCACGTACTTCACGGCCACAATTTTGCCCTCGAAGCCGCGCTCGCCGAAGCCGGGCGCCACCAGCACGCCATCGCAGCCATGCAGCAGGCCCGCAATGTTTTCGGGCGTGATGTTGTCGGATTGAATGCTGCGCACCGTCACTTTGCACTCATTCTGGGCACCGGCGTGCACGAAGGCTTCGTTGATGGATTTGTAGGCGTCGGGCAGCTCCACGTACTTGCCCACGAGGGCAATGGTCACTTCCTCAGTCGGGTTTTTCAGCTTGCCAAGGAAGTCTTTCCAGGCTTCTAGGTCGGGCTGCGGGGTGCCACCGGTCAGTTTCAGGCGCTTGATAACCCGCTCATCCAAGCCCTCTTTGCGCATCAGCAGGGGCACCGAGTAAATGCTGTCGGCATCGAGGCTTTCGATAACCGAATTGATTTTCACGTTGCAGAACAGCGCGATTTTGCGGCGCATTTCGGCCGGAATCGGGTGCTCGGAGCGGCAGACGAGGATGTCGGGCTGCAGGCCGGCCTCGCGCAAATCGCGCACCGAGTGCTGCGTGGGCTTGGTTTTGAGTTCGCCGGCGGCCTTCAGATAGGGCAGCAGTGTGAGGTGAATGACCAGCGAGTCGTACTCGGGCAACTCCCAGCGGAGCTGGCGCACGGCCTCCACAAAAGGCAGGCTCTCGATGTCGCCGATGCAGCCGCCGATTTCGGTGATAACCACGTCGAACTGGCCGTTCTGGCCCAGCAACAGCATACGCCGCTTGATTTCGTCGGTGATGTGGGGCACCACCTGCACGGTTTTACCCAGGAACGCGCCTTCGCGCTCGCGGCGGATGACGTGGTCGTAGATGCGGCCGGTGGTGACGTTGTTGGCCTGCGAGGTCGGCGTGTTCAGGAACCGCTCGTAGTGGCCGAGGTCGAGGTCGGTTTCGGCCCCATCGTCGGTCACGTAGCACTCGCCGTGCTCGTAAGGGTTGAGCGTACCGGGGTCGATGTTGATGTAGGGGTCGAACTTCTGGATGGTGACTCGGAACCCGCGGGCCTGCAAAAGCTTGGCCAGCGAGGCGGAAATAATTCCTTTGCCGAGTGAAGAAGTGACGCCGCCGGTAACGAAAATAAATTTCGCAGCCGACGCGGAGGGGGAGGGGTTGGAGCGTTCGGGCATGACGGGAGTCAAAAGTACGGCATCTGAATTTGGCAGGCCGGAAAATTTGCGCGGCGGCGAAGCGCCAACGCGGGGCCGCCAGCAGAAAAAAGACCGGTTCGATTCCGCAAACGATTGCAAAACCAATTGGAAATGAGTACATTTATTAATGGCACATTTCATCAATCACCTCGTCCAATCCTGGGGCCTGGCCCCGGTGCATTACTGGCACCTGCGCCTGCTATTCGCCCTGCTGCTCGTACCCTTGCTCGGGGTACTCTACGTGGTGCTCTTCGACCGACCCAAGCGCCCGACGACGGGCCGGCAGCTCTGGCACCGGTAGGAGCAATGCCGGGTGAACGGAGCGGTGTGTGGTCATCGGCTGATGTACCACGCCCGTCATGCAGCGCGCAGCGAAGCATCTTTATCGCGCACCGCAATCAGTTACGCTCGCGGTAGAGATGCTTCGCTGCGCGCTGCATGGTGGTTTATTTGTCCGACGTACTTGCGCGGCCTGGCTTTTCTTTGGGTTGTTGAACCCAACCTGGCCCCATGCTGCACGAAAGCCTACTCCTCATTCTCGGCCTGCTCTTCGCCGTGTTTCTGCTGGTGATGCTGGGGCAGAAACTGGGCATTTCCTATCCCATTTTCCTGGTACTGGGCGGGCTGGCACTGAGCTTTGTGCCCGGCCTGCCGCGCGTAGCCATCGCGCCCGACCTCATTTTTCTGATTTTCCTGCCGCCGCTGCTCTACGAAGCGGCCTGGAATACTTCCTGGAACGACTTCTGGCGCTGGCGGCGGGCCATTGGGCTGCTCGCGTTTGGGCTGGTGGCGTTTACCTCGCTCATCGTGGCCTACGTGGCACGGGCCGTCATTCCGGGGTTCACGCTGGCGCTGGGGTTTTTGCTGGGCGGCATCATCTCGCCGCCCGATGCCGTGGCGGCCACTTCGGTGCTACGCGGCATCAAGGTGCCCCGGCGGGTGACGGCCATTCTGGAGGGCGAGAGCCTGATTAACGATGCCAGTAGCCTGATTGTGTTTCGGTTTGCGCTGCTGGCGGTGCTCTCGGGTACGTTTGTGTGGCAGCAGGCGGCCACCAGCTTTTTGCTGGCGAGCAGCATGGGGCTGGCGGTGGGGCTGGGCGTGGCGTATGGCTTTTTTCTCATCCATAAATACCTGCCCACCACGCCCAGCATCAACACGGCGCTCACCTTCATGGCACCCTACGTGATGTACCTGCTGGCCGAGGAATTCCACTTCTCGGGCGTGCTGGCGGTGGTGAGCGGCGGGCTGCTGCTCTCGCACCTCTCACACCGGGTGTTCGATGCCAACACGCGGTTGCAGGCGTATAGCGTGTGGGCCAGCGTAAGCTTCGTGCTGAACGGGCTGGTGTTCATTCTCATCGGTTTGCAGCTGCCCATTGCGGTGGAGGGACTGGGTAACTACTCGTTGCAGCAAGCCATTACCTATGGCCTGCTGATGAGCGGGCTGGTAATTATGATTCGGCTGCTGTGGATGTACCCGGCGGCTTTTATCCCGCGCTTTCTGAGCCGCAGCATCCGCGCCAGCGAACCCAGTCCGGGCTGGCAGGGCACGTTGGTGCTGGGGTGGGCGGGCATGCGCGGGGTGGTGTCGCTGGCCTCGGCGCTGTCGGTGCCGCTGCTGGCGGCCAATGGGCAGGCATTTCCGCAGCGCAACCTGATTCTGTTCATCACCTTCGTGGTCATTTTGGTAACGCTGGTGCTCCAGGGACTCACGCTGCCGGCCATTATCCGCTTCACCAAAATAGCGGAGCGCGACGACCGCACGCCCCTCGAAGAGCAGGAGGCCGGTGTGCGCCTGCACTTGCGCACCGCCGCCGTGAAACACCTCCAGCGCCAGTATTCCGCCGAGCTGCAGGCCAACGAGCTGGTGGCCCGCCTCCACCAGCGCATGGAAACCGAGGTCAACCTCACCACCCGCACCCTCAATTCGCTGGAAGTTGACGAATCAGGCCGGGATGCCCTGCGCCAGTACCACCGCGTATTGCTCGACGTGCTGCAAGTGGAGCGCGAAACCCTAGAGCACCTGCGCCACCACGACTCCTTCGATGAGGAAGTGCTGCGCCAACAGGAAGCCCAGCTCGATTTGGACGAGGCCAAGGTGAAGCACATCGAGCGGTAGTTTTGCAGCACACGCTTTGGCTTGTGCAGCGGCAGAACGATGCCACCACGACGGGTACAAGCCAAAGCATGTGCTATCCAGTTCTTACACCAGCGTGCGCAGCGCCTCGCGGCTGAAACCGTGCATTTCATCAAGGCGGCCCTGCTCGATTTTCTTCACCCAGTCGGGGTCAACAATCAGCTGGCGGCCCACGGCCACGAGGTCAAACTCGTTGCGGTCGAGCCGGCGCAGTAGCTCCTCGATGCCCTGCGGCTGGGAAGCTTCGCCCGCGAAGCCGGCCAGGAACTCGCCCGACAAGCCCACCGAGCCCACGGTGATGGTGGTTTTGCCGGTGAGCTTTTTCACCCAGCCGGCGAAGTTCAAATCCGAGCCTTCGCTTTCGAACTCGGGCTCCCAGAAGCGGCGCTGCGAGCAGTGGAAAATGTCGACGCCGGCCTCGGCCAGCGGCTGGAGCCACGCTTCCATTTCCCGGGGCGTGTGGGCCAACCTGGCGGCATAATCCTGCTGCTTCCACTGCGAGAGGCGCAGGCTGATGACGAAATCCTCGCCCACCTGGCGGCGCACTTCCTGCACCAGCTCCACGGCCAGGCGGCTGCGCTGGGTCAGCTCGTCGCCGCCGTAGGCATCGGTGCGCTGGTTGAGGCCGGCCCAGAAAAACTGGTCGATGAGGTAGCCGTGGGCCCCGTGCAGTTCTAGGCAGTCGAAGCCCAGGCGCTGGGTATCGGCCGCGGCCCGGCCGAAAGCGGCAATGGTGTCGGTGATGTCGTTTTCGGTCATGGTTTTGCCGGTGGCCTCGCCGGGTTTCAGCAGGCCGGAGGGACCTTCGAAAGCTTCCGACGGCTTCCAGCCGGAGCGGTGCTCGGCCATCACGCCCATGTGCCAGAGCTGCGGGCCCATTTTGCCCCCGGCGGTGTGCACTTCGTCGATGACGTGCTGCCAGCCGGCCAGCGCGGCTTCTCCGTAGAAATGCGGAATGTTGGGGTCGTTCGACGAGGCCGGGCGCTCCACCACGGTGCCTTCGGAGAGGATAAGGCCGACCTGGCCCTCGGCGCGGCGGCGGTAGTAGGCGGCCACATCTGCCCCCGGCACGCCGTTGGGCGAGAAGGCGCGGGTCATGGGGGCCATCACAATGCGGTTTTTTAGGTGCAGTGATTTCAGCGCGAAGGGCGCAAACAGGGCGTTGGTGGACATGAATAAAGGGTTGCTTGTGGCGGATGACGGAAAAGTTGACAACAACAGGGCGGGAGGGGTTTTGATTTTTTGGCCCGTCACGCCGGCTGCGCCAGCCATAATTTCTACCTCAAAAAAGCCACCCCAGCCCCGTTTGCTGCGTAAGTTGCGGCCCATGCTACGTCCGCTCTATTTCCTGCTGCTAGTTACTATTGGTACCACCCAATTATCGGCCTGCGCCCAGGCACCCGAGAAGCCGCCGGTGGCCGCCGCGCCGCAGCCCGGCCCGCGCCTACCCTGGCTCGATTCGCTGCTGGCGGCCTCGCCAGTGCTGGCCCAGCACCAGGTGGGCCTGAGCCTGGCCTATGCCGACAGCGCCAAGCCGTTCTACGGCTACCAGGAAACCAAGTATTTCACGCCGGCCAGCAACATGAAGCTGTTCAGCTTCTACACCGGCCTGCACCTGCTCGGCGACTCGCTGCCCAGCCTGCGCTACTTCAGCCGCAATGACACGCTATTTTTCCAGGGCACCGGCGACCCCACGCTTCTACACGGCGACGTGCCCAGCCGCCGCGCCTTCAATTTCCTGCTGCATCGCCCCGAAAAAAGCCTGGCCTACTGCGCCATTGCCTGCGTGGCCCCCTTCGGCCCCAGCTGGACCTGGGACGACTACGGCTACTACTTCCAGCCCGAGCGCGATGCCTTCCCGATATATGGCAACACCGTGCGTTTTTATGCTACGCCGCCCGCGCCGGTGCGCAACGGCGGGGTGGCAGCCGTGCGGCCGGGGCTGGCAGCGCAGTCGCGGGTACGGGTGCTGCCGCGCTTCTTCGCGCCGCTGGTGGGGCCGGCCGCGCCCGATTTGCTCACGCCCGGCCTGGACAAGGACACCCACGTCATTCGCGCCCTGCACGAAAACCGCTTCTACGTGCTGCCCACCACCAAAAAGTGGGTCGATGAAACCCCGTTCGTTACCAGCAGCGGGCTGATGCTGCGGCTGCTGGGCGACACGCTGCGCCGCGCCACCACCGGGGCTGTGTGGCGCCCCCGGCCGGGGCTGGACTCCATTCGGACCCTCAACGGGCTGCGCGTCGACTCGCTCTACCGCCGCATGCTGCGCGTGAGCGACAACTTCCTAGCCGAGCAGTTGCTGCTAATGTGCAGCACCAAAATCGGACGGCACGACTCGCTCAGCACCGGCCGCGTGATTCGCTACGCCCGCAAAAACCTGCTCACCGGCCTGCCCGACCCCATTTTCTGGGTTGATGGCTCCGGCCTCTCGCGCCTCAACCTCGTCACGCCGCGCACCCTCACGGCGCTGCTGCTCCGGCTGCACCAGGAACTACCCGAGCGCCGCCTGCTGAGCCTGCTGGCGGCCGGCGGCGGCCAGGGCACCCTGCGCAAGCGCTACCACGACGCCGCCGGCCCCTGGGTGTGGGGCAAAACCGGTACCCTGAGCAACAACCTGAATGTGTGCGGCTACCTACGCACCAAAAGCGGCCGCCTGGTGGCCTTCACCTTCATGAACAACAACCACGTGGTGGACAGCGGCGACATGCGCAACGAAGTAGAGCGGGTGCTGCGCCAGGTGCGCGAGCGGCTATAACAACCTGGGCCGGGTATGCTTGTGAATGGCTGAGCCCGTATTTTTGATGCTGGAATTCAGCTGCCCGGCATATACTTACTCGATACCCCTGCCGAATGCTCAACGCCATGGTCCACGTACTTGATAATCCGGTCTGGAACGCGCTGATTTCGGGCAATGATTCCCTGGCGCACGGCACCGCGCAGGTGAAGTATTTTGCGGAAGCCGTGTCGCCGTTCGCGGGGTTTGAAACCTGCACGTCGCAGGCTTTTGAGGTGCTCCACGCTCTTGTGCCCACGGGGCGCGTGCTGGGCGTGGTTAGCCCGGTTCCGGTAGTCATTCCGGCTCCGTGGCAGGTGGTGCAGCAGATGCAGGTAGGTCAGATGGTGCAGGCGCGGCCGGCTGTAAGTACTTTGCCGGGGCCGCTGGCCACGCCGCTGGGGCCGGAGCACGTGCCCGCCATGCTGGCCCTCACCAAACTAACCAATCCCGGTCCGTTCTTCCCCAATACCATTGCGTTTGGGCATTACGAAGGCATTTTTGAAGGAAATGAGCTGGTGGCAATGGCCGGACAGCGCATGAATCCGGCCCCGTATGCCGAAATCAGCGCGGTGTGCACCCACCCCAACTACCTGGGCCGTGGCTATGCCGCTCAGCTCATTCAGCGCCAGGCCCAGCGCATCGTGGCGGCCGCCGGCATCCCATTCCTGCACGTAAAAGCCGACAATGCGCGGGCCATCGGCCTCTATGAGCACCTGGGCTTTGTGGCTCGCCACGAAATGAGCTTTTACATCATCCGGAAAAACCCAACTTAAGGCCGGACAGCATTAGTGCGTCACCACAATTTTTTGGGTGCCGCCAACGTCCGCACCTTCCACCTTAAGGTAGTAAACCCCGGCAGCCACAGCGGTCAAATCGAGTTCGGCCGGCACCGACGGGTGCAGGACCACCGCAGCTGTAACGGGCTGGCCCAGCGCGTTGAACAGCGTGGCGCGCAGGTCGTTGGCCACGCCACCTTCGGGGGCTATCGTCAGTGTGCTGCTGGCCGGGTTGGGATAGGCGCTTACTTGCAGGCCGGCGGCCAGGAACGTAGCCGTCACCACGTAAGTCGTCACCGGCTCATTCACCACAGCGTGGCCCGACTGCGGCCCGATGGCCCCGGCCGGAACAACGCCATAATAGGTGGGGCCGGGCGTGTAGGGATAAGCGCCTTCGTACCGGCTGTTGATGGTGACGAAGTAGGCGTAGGTGCCGGCCGGGTACTCCGGCGTCACGCAGAAGCGGCCGTTGTGACTGTCAAGGTCGCCGCGGCCGGCCACGTATTCGAAGTCCTCCACATAGTAACCCAGCGGCTTGGCGGCATTGATGGCCGGACCGGCCGAGGGGGCCGTGCTGCCGTCGGGTAGCGTGGTGCGGGCCGTGATATTGCGGGCGCGGTACGAGCTGCGCATGCTTTTGATGGGGCCGGTGCCGTTGGCATTGGCGTAGCCGTAAGCGCCGTAAATGGGGTAACCGTCAAGGGCGAAGCCGATGAGTGGGGCGTGGCGGCTGCTGTCGTGGTCGTTGTAGAGGCAACGGGGGTTGAGGTGGTGGTGGTACTCGCCGTTGCCGGCCGGGTGGCCCAGGCAGGAGTCGAAGCTGGGGCCTTCCACCACAATGGCGTTCTGGTTCCACACCCCCGCGTTGTTGTAGCTCATGGCGTCCTTGGCGTTGAAGAGGCTCACGCCGTTGCTCCAGATGCCGGTGTGGCCCAGGGGCGTGGCCGTGGGCGTGCCGGTGTTGGGCGCAGGGGTACGGGTTATCTTGAATACAAAGTTCTGGTTGGTGGCCGTGTTGGGGTTGTTGGGCCAGCCGCCGATGGCGTAGCTCGGAATGCCCGTGCAGGTGATGTACACGTTGGCGGCCGAGTACTGCACGCGCTGCACGTTGCTCGGGATGTTGTTGTAGCCGGTAGCGCCGGTGGTATTCACCAGCCAGCCGCTGACAATGGGTGTGACCTGGGCACGGCCCAGAGCGGGAAGCAACAGCAGCAAGGCTAGTAAGTAGCGGTGGGGCATAGGAGCAATGGTTAAAAAGGGATGGCTAGACAGCGGTGCGCCCTTCCAGGCAGCCGCGAGGGCCCGGCGTTGGCCGGAAGGTAAGGCCAGCGCCGAGCTTATTGGGGGCGCACCCGTCCATTTGGTGGGTGCGAGCCGACCAATGGGCACTTTGAGCCGATGACTGGTCGATTACACCCGATAAAGTATGCGTGCCGAATAAAAATAGGCTTTGGGAGCCTGGAAATGCACTTTTTGTTTGGTTACAGTTCAGTTTCCATTCGCCGGTAATTCTTGCCCTATTCACCGAGGAACGGCCGGGTTTAGACGAAGGAAAAAATACTGCCCGGGTCCGATGAGGAGCTTTGTATCATCAAAACGGCCATAAGTAAGCTGGCCCTTACAAAAGCAACGCCTCTTCATTATCAGTATCATGTTTACGCTCGCTACTCCCGCCGCTCGTCTGTTTTGCCTGGCCACGCTGGGTTTGCTGCTGCCCGCTGCCGCCATGGCGCAGGCTCCCACCATCAGCAGCGTAACGCCGGCCACGGCTGCCCCCGGTGCCACGGTCACCATCACCGGCACCAACCTCACGGGCTTCACCTCGGTGCTGCTGAACGGCCAGGCTGTGCGTGCTACCGCCAGCGCCCTGTTTCCCGCCACCACCGCTACTTTCATTGTACCGGCCGCTGCGGGCACGGGTCGGGTGCGGCTGACTACCGCCGCCGGCACTGCCGTGAGCGCCGCCCGTTTGGGCGTGAACCGGGCTTCCTCCAGCAGCAACTATGGCCAGCTAAACACCAACGCTACCAGCGCCACCGCTGCCGGCAATTTCTCGACCCCCGTAGCCGCCGACCTCGACAAGGATGGCCTGCTGGAGCTGCTGGTGGGCCAGGGCGACGGCACCATGATTGACTACGAGCAGACGGCCACCAACCAGCCTTTCAGCACCACGGGCACGGTTATTACCTTGTTTTCGGGCGGTGCTACCGTGGATGTGGGCCTCTACGCCAAGCCAACGGTGAGCGACCTCGACGGCGACGGCCTGCAGGAAATCATCGTGGGCGAAGAAAACGGCAAAGTGCTGATTTACGAGCAGAACGCCAGCACGGGCACCAACGCCTTTAAAATGGGCGCCGGCACTACCTTGTTTGCCAACCCCTACGGTGTTACGACGTCGGGCACGCCCAACGCCGGTTCTTACGCTCGTCCTTCGGTGGGCGACATCGACAACGACGGCCTGATTGACATCATTGTGGGCAGCAACAACGGCTACCTGAACCGCTACGAGCAGCTTGCCGCCACCAACGCCACCACGGCCGGCTTCAGCGCCGCCACTACCATCAAGCTGGGCAATGGCACGACCCTGGATGCCGGCGACGTGAGCAAGCCGCTCATCACCGACTACGACGGCGACGGCAAGCTCGACATGCTGGTGGGCAACTACGCCGGCAACGTGCAGCTCTACACCCAAACTTCGGTCAACGCCCTCACCTTTACCTTTGTGCAGAACCTGAGCACGGCCGGTACCGCCGCCACGATTATCAACATGGGCAACTCGGGTACCAACTTCAGCAACAGCGGCGGCTACGCTGCCCCGGCCGTGACCGACTACGACGGCGACGGCCTGCTCGACCTCTTTATCGGCAACGGCAACGGTACCGTGTACCGCTACGAGCAAAATACTTCGGCTATTGCTCCTTCCATCACCGCCCCGCTGCCGGTCGTGCTCAGCGCCTTCGGCGGCCAGGCCACCAGCGCCGGCAACCGCCTGAGCTGGACCACCGCCCAGGAATTGAACAGCGCCACCTTCGTGGTTGAAGCCTCGGCCGATGGCACCGCCTTCACCGCCGTAGCCGAGCTGGCTGCCGCCGGCAACAGCACCAGCACCCACAACTACGAGTACCTCGATGCCTCGGCCACTGCCCTGGCTGCCAGCCGCCGCTACTACCGCCTGCGCCAGGTGGACCTGGACGGCACCACCAACTACTCGCCGGTAGTAACTCTGAGCCGCACCGCTGCCGCCGCTACTGCTCCCGCCACCGCCGATGCCTACCCCAACCCTTTCACCGACCAGCTTTCGGTGGCCCTGCCCGGCAGCATCGAGCCCCAGGCCACGACCGTAACGCTGCTCTCGCTGGCCGGCCGCCCGGTGTTCGCTACCAAGCTGGCCCTGGGCGCTGCCCCCCAAGCCCTGGCCGGCCTGCCCGAACTGCCCGCCGGTGTCTATGTCCTGCGCCTCACCACGGCCGGCGGCAGCATCACCCGCAAAGTGACCCGCCAATAAGCCTCGGCTTTGGCTGAAAACAACCGGCCCCGGCCTCCACAAGGAGAGCCGGGGCCGGTTTCGTTTAACGCTGTCAGTCCGACGCAGGAGAAATCTGAGGAATGATTCAAACGGTTTCTTTCAGATTTCTCCTGCGTCGGAATGACAGTTTTTTAGTACAGCACGCGGAACTTGATGGTGTGCTCTACCTCGCGCAGGGCCTGAATCACTTCCTGGTCGTACTGCCGGTCGATGTCCGTAATCACGTAGCCGATGTGCTCGTTGGTTTTCAAGTACTGGCCCAGGATGTTGACGTGGTGCTGGGCCAGCACGTTGTTGATTTTGGCCAGCACGCCCGGCACGTTGGCGTGGATGTGGATGAGGCGGTGCGCCTGCTGCGCAGGCAGCTGAATGTTGGGGAAATTGACCGACTGCTGGGTGTTGCCGGTGTTGATGTACTGCATGATGCGCTCCGGCACAAACTCGGCAATGTTGCGCTGGGCCTCGGCCGTGCTGCCGCCGATGTGCGGCGTGAGCAGCACGTTGGGCAGGCCGCGCAGCTCGCTTTCGAAACGCTCGTGGTTGGTTTTGGGCTCGTAAGGAAACACATCCACGGCCGCGCCGCCGAGGTGGCCGCTGCGTAGGGCCGCCGCCAGGGCGGGCACGTCTACCACGTGGCCGCGGGCGTTGTTGATAAACAGCGCGCCCTTTTTCATGCGGGCAAACTCTTTCTCACCGAAGAAATTCTCGTTCTCGGGGCGGCCGTCGATGTGCAGCGTCACCACGTCGGACTGCTCCAGCAACTCATCGAGGGTGCGGGCCTTCACGGCGTTGCCGAGCTGTAGCTTCTCGGCCATGTCGTAGTACATCACCTTCATGCCCACAGCCTCGGCCACCACGCTCAGTTGCGAGCCGATGTTGCCGTAGCCCACAATGCCGAGGGTTTTGCCGCGAATCTCGAACGAGCCGCTGGCCGATTTGTCCCACTCGCCGCCGTGCATTTTGGGGTTCTTTTCGGGAATGCGGCGGGCCAGCACAATCAGTTCGGCCAGCGTGAGTTCCACCACCGAGCGAGTGTTGGAAAACGGCGCATTGAACACGGCCACGCCCTTTTTCATGGCCGCCGTGAGGTCAATCTGGTTGGTGCCGATGCAAAACGCGCCAATGCCAATCAGGCGATTAGCCGCATCAAGCACCCGCTGCGTCACCTGCGTTTTCGAGCGGATGCCGAGCAGGCTCACGCCCTCGATGCGCTCGATGAGCTCGTCCTCGTCGAGGCCGCCTTTCACTTCCTCCACCTGGTATCCTTCCTGGCGGAAAAGCTCGGCGGCGCGGGCATCGGGATTCTCCAACAGGAGGACTTTGATGCGGTTTTTGGGGTATGATAAAGTCATGGGAAGTCTTAGTTGGTA
The DNA here is from genome assembly GCF_054783255.1 of Hymenobacter ruber. Classification (NCBI taxonomy): domain Bacteria; kingdom Pseudomonadati; phylum Bacteroidota; class Cytophagia; order Cytophagales; family Hymenobacteraceae; genus Hymenobacter; species Hymenobacter ruber. The sequence goes on along the minus strand of NZ_BAAGQX010000002.1, from coordinate 123,801 downwards.
CAAAAACTCGTCGAAGGTGGGCAGCACTTCGTCGGCATGGGCCACCACGGTGGGACGGCTAACGTTCTCGGTATAAGCGTAGAAGCGGTGGGCCAGTCCGGCTTCGCGAATCTGGTAGTCGGTGTATCCATCGCCAAGCACGTACACCGGCCCGTCCAAATCGAGCAGCACCAGCTGGCGAATTTTGCCGCCGTCGCGGCTCAGCACGTTGCCGGGGTCGCAGCCGGTGATGTTGCCGGCGGCATCAAACGTGAAGGTGTTGGCCAGTACATGGCTGGCCGAAATACCGAACTCGGCCACCACCGGCTCGATAAATTCGCGAAAGCCGCTGCTCACCACGTAAATGCGGTCGGCAAACTGCCGGAAGAACGCGCCGTTGCGCCGAATGCTCTCGCTCACCTTGGTTTTGAGGCGGGCAATGAGCGGGGCTAGGTGCCGCTCGTTGGCCCCGAGCAGCGCCAGCCGCTTCGCCAGCGACTCCTGAAAGCCAATTTCTCCGGCCATGCCCTGGTCGGTGAGGGCCCGGATTTGGGCCACGCGCTCGGCCGCGTCGGGGCGGCCGGCCAGGGCAATGTCGGCCAACTCATCCAGCCCTTCGACCTGGGTGAAGGTGCTGTCGAAATCGAACACGAGGTAGGGCAGGGGCGCGGCGGCGTTGGGCATGAACGCAAAGATGCGCCCGGTGCTACCTTGGCGCGGCATTCTTTTCCCAAGTTATTTTAGGAAGCGCTTGCTCACGCAACTCCTGAAGAGAGTTGGTTGCCGGTCGTGCACGTCACTTTCAGCCCGCTCATGAAGGCCGCGTAGCTGCCACTGAGCTGGAGTACGGTATATTATCACCTGATTTGACAATAATGACTTTGTGGCTAAGCAATGCGGCTTCGAATCCTGACAAAATGGTTCACTTATATTCTGAGTGGCATGATGGTGCTTTTTTTCGTGCTGCTGATAGCCAGTTTTGGTTCAGTCTTTTGGGTTAGGCGCGATGTGCCGCCCGGCGTCACGGCAGCAAATGTGGAGCGGGTGCGGTGCGGCATGAGTGCCACTCAGGTGATGGCGATTCTTGGGCGTCCGCTCTCTATATACTCGTATAAGGGCAGCGGTACGCACGATATGGCTACCTGCCATGGCGCCGCCAGTAGGGAGGGCGTAGTCGACGCAGAGGTAAGCGACACGATGGATGTTGTGGCCCTGCTGCGCCGCGCCACCGCCGACACCGCCGTGCATGCCTGCGACATTGGCGACTTCCGGGCCCACGACCGCAATACCATTTTTACCTATTCGCGCCCGGTGGCGGTGGCGGGCCGTTACCCCATGCTTTGGGTCATGCTGGACTCTACGGCTCACGTATCACAGGTTTCAGTGAAAGGGTACACCCCTTACTTTTTCCTGGAAGACGATAATACGGAATATCTGGCAACGGCAAACCCAGCTACCAACCCTTACCGCAAGGAAATTTTGCGGCAATTATTCGGCCGGTAAATAGCAAAATGAAGCCACTACTCCTGCTGCTCACGCTGCTGCTGAAACTACCGGCCGCCGCGCCGCCGAAAGCGCGCGTCGCGTTTAGTCCGCTGACTAAGGCGGCGTATCTGGCGGCCAGGAAACAGGCGGTTGTGACCAAGCCGAAGTTGACCTTTCCGCTGAAGAAGGTGCGGGGGCGCATTGTGATTCCAACGGATATGGGCAATGTGATTTTTAAAGACAACCCTGTTGATGAAGGAAGTCCTGAATGGGAAATGTATGACTACCATGGTTATAGCCTTCAACTGGAATGCCATGTAGTTGAGCATCGCCAAGGCGAGTGGATTAGCAATATTCTGATTGATAAAAGCGGGCGGCAAATAGCGATTTACGGCGGACCTATTTATTCGCTTGACCTCAAGAGCTTTGCTGCTGTTTCTGCTGGTATAAGCTTTCCCCCTTATTCTAATTCCATTCGATTTTTTCACCTTGAAAATCATCATTGGCGACAAGTATGGGAGATAGAACCATCGGTTGACCCGGCCACCTGGGAGCCGGCCGAAATCCACTGGCTGTCCAACTCAACCCTGCTGCTGAAAAAACGCATGTGGACCGGTAAAAACCCCGGTACCACTTACACCTATTCCAAGCTGACCATCAACCAGCCATGAAAAAAACGCTGTGCCTGCTTGGGCTGAGTCTGCTGGCTGCTCCGGCAATTCAAGCCCAGAAAGCGACCGTCTTCCACACCCTCGACGGCCGCACCCTGCGCCCTGCAGACATTGACAAAACTGTGCGGCAGCTTATGGATTCGGCCAAAGTGCCGGGGCTGGCCGTGGTTTTGCTGGAGAATAACCAGGTGCGCTATCTGCACACTTACGGCTACCGCGACCTGGCCACCAAAGCGCCCCTGGAGCCCCAGACGGCCATGTACGGGGCCTCGCTCAGCAAGGCGGTGTTTGCCTATCTGGTGATGCAACTGGTGCAGGAAAAGCGTCTCGACCTCGACAAGCCAATGGCCGAATACCTGCCCCAACCGCTGCCCGAGTACGAGGCTTACCACGACCTGGCCGGCGACGCTCGGTGGCAGCGCCTCACGGCGCGCATGGCCCTCGCGCACACCACTGGCCTGCCCAACTGGCGCTGGATAGAGCCCGACAAGAAGTTAAAATTCAAATTTGAGCCCGGCGCGCGCTACGGCTACTCCGGCGAAGGCCTGCAACTGCTGCAGCTGGTGGTTGAAACCATCACCGGTCAGTCGCTGGTGCAGCTCAGCGAAGCGCGGGTGTTTGGGCCCTTGCAGATGAGCCACACCAGCTACGTGTGGCAGCCGGCCTTCGAAGCCAATTATGCTTTGGGCTACGATGAGCAGGGCCAGCCGTTGGAAAAGCGCAAGCGCACCAAAGCCGGCGCGGCTGGCTCGATGGAAACCACGCCGGCCGACTACGCGCTGTTTATGGCGGCCGTGATGCAGGGCAAAGGCCTCGCGCCAGTCACCAAGCGGGAGATGACGCGCCTGCAGGTTCGTATTCCCTTCAAGGCGCAGTTTGGGCCGCTGGCGGCGGTGGCCGCGCCGGACAGCAACCGCGCCATCCGGCTGGGCTACGGGCTGGGCTGGGGCACGTTTGAGTCGCCCTACGGCCATGTGTACTTCAAGGAAGGGCACGACGATGGTTGGGAAAACCACAGCGTCATCTTCGGCGACCGCAAGGTGGGCCTGCTGCTGATGGGCAACAGCTCCAACGCCGATAAAACCTTCAAAGCCCTGCTGGAGCAGCTGCTCGGCGACCGGGCCACGCCGTGGCAATGGGAAAACTACGTGCCCTATCAATGGGCAGAGAAATAGCCGTCCGAAAACCGGCTGGCGGCTTTACTTTGCCGTTTAGTACGTATAATTTTCTGTTTTCCACTTGTCAGTTTTGCCCCAGCGCCTCGTTTTCGTGTACAATGCCGACGGTGGCCGCCTGGCCGGGCTCAAGGATATGTTCCATAAAATCCTCTCGCCCGGCACCTACCCGTGCTCGCTCTGTGCCATCACCTACGGGGCTACCAGCATGTTTCCGCAGTGGCGCGAGTTCATCAAGGCGCTGCCCGTGCCGGTGGATTTCCTGCACCGCGACGAGTTCGTGCGCGACTACGCGCAGTGGGCGCGGCACCCGCTGCCAGCCGCTTTCGCCTTGGGCGACGATGGCGGGCTCACGCCTTTCATCGAAGCGCCGGAGATGGACGCGGCCGATTTGAATGGCCTGATGCAGCTGGTGCAACAGCGGCTGCGGTAGGAGCAACGCGTAGCCAGGGGAGAAGGCCGTAATCCAGTAAGAGCGTTATGCAGAGCGTAGCGAAGCATCTTTACCGCGCAGCTAATTCAGTCGATTGAAATTACTACTGCGGGCAAGATGCTTCGCTACGCTCTGCATGACGTTCTTTTGTGTTCTAATTCCCTGACTTCTCCTCTGATACTCCGCATGAAAATCACCTTCCTGCCCGGCGCGCTGCTGGGCGCAGCCCTGCTGGCGGCCGGCCCGGCCCTGGCCCAAGCTCCCAACACCGGCCCGGCCTACGATTCGCGCACGCTGTTCAATCCGTCGTTCATTGAGCAGCTGAGCACGCCTACGCGCACGGCCGGCGGCCAGCCCGGCGCGCAGTATTGGCAGAACGCCGCCGACTATAAAATAGACGCCCGCCTCGACGAGAAAACGGCCCGCGTGACAGCCACCGTGGCCATCACCTACACCAACAACTCGCCTGATGCGCTGCCCTTCGTGTGGCTGCAGGTCGACCAGAACCTGTACCGCGAAGACTCGCGCGGGGCGGCCATCACGCCCGTGGGCGGCGGGCGGTTTGGCAACAACTCGCGCGGCTTCCGGGGCGGCGACTCGCTGCAAACCGTGACCATTGAGCTGCACGGCAAGAAGCTGAAGGCCAACTACCGCGTCACCGACACGCGCATGCAAATCATGCTGCCCGAGGCATTGAAACCGAAGGGCGACAAGCTGAAAATCGACATCGCCTACGGCTTCACCATTCCCGAATACGGCTCCGACCGTCTGGGCCGCCTGCAAACCAAGAACGGCGAAATCTTCGAAGTGGCGCAGTGGTACCCGCGCATGGCCGTGTACGACGACGTGGAAGGGTGGAACACGCTGCCCTACCTCACGGCCGAGTTTTACCTTGAATACGGCAACTTCGACTACACCGTGAACGTGCCCGCCAACTACCTCGTGGGCGGCTCGGGCGAGCTGGTGAACCCCACCGAAGTGCTGACCAGCGCCCAGCAAAGCCGCCTGGCCAAAGCCGCCGGCTCCGACCAGACGGTAATGGTGCGCTCGGCCGATGAGGTGACGCAGGCCGGCTCGCGGCCCGGCGGCCGAAACGGCCGCCTGACCTGGCACTTCAAGTGCCAGCGGGCGCGCGATGTGGCCTGGGCTGCGTCGTCGGCCTTTGTGTGGGATGCGGCCAAGATGAATCTGCCCAGCGGGCGTAAGTCGCTGGCGCAGTCGCTGTACCCGGTGGAAGCGGCCCAGGATACGGCCTGGAACCGCTCGACGGAATACGTGAAGAAGAGCATCGAATACAACTCGAGGCAGTGGTACGAGTACACCTACCCGGTGGCGACGAACGTGGCCGGCGTGGTGGGCGGCATGGAGTACCCGGGCATCGTATTCTGCGGGGCCAAATCCCGCAAAGCCAGCCTGTGGAGCGTGACAGACCACGAGTTCGGCCACAACTGGTTCCCGATGATTGTGGGCTCGAACGAGCGTAAGTACCCGTGGATGGATGAGGGTTTCAACACCTTTATCAACATCTTGTCGAGCAATGCTTTCAATAACGGCGAGTACGCCAAGCGGCTGAATGACACCGCGCGGCTGGTGCAGGGCAACATCCGCTACATCCTGGACCCGGCCACCGTGCCGCCCTACACCGTGCCCGACGTGACGCCCTCCAACTACCTCGGCTACGCGGCTTACAGCAAGATGGGCTACGGCCTGTTTCTGCTGCGCGCCGAGATTCTGGGGCCGGAGCGGTTCGACTACGCGTTCCGCACCTACATCAAGCGTTGGGCCTTCAAGCACCCCCAGCCGAAGGACTTTTTCCGCACCATGAACGAGGCCAGCGGCGAGGATTTGACCTGGTTCTGGCGCGAGTGGGTGTACAACAACTGGACCCTCGACCAGGCCGTGACCACCGTGGCCTACGTGAACCAGGACCCCGCCCAGGGTGCCCTCATCACCGTGGAGAACAAAGGCCAGGCCGCCATGCCCGTCATCGCCGACGTGACCGAAACCAGCGGCAAAACCACCCGTGTGCGCCTGCCCGTGGAAGTGTGGCAGCGCAGCGGCACCTGGACGTTCCGCTACAACTCCACCACGCCCCTCACCCGCGTGCAGCTCAACCCCACCAAGCTGCTGCCCGATGCCAACCCCGCCAACAACGTGTGGCGGGCTCAGGTGCTGAAATAAGATTAAACGTTAAAAGCTGAGAAGGCCCGTCTGGATTATCAGGCGGGCCTTTTCTTATTCAGGGGATGTAGAGACGCGACACTTCGCGTCTCAGCGTTGAACAGTTCACTCCAAACGACTTCTAGCAGCGCGGCCGCCGAGACGCGAAGTGTCGCGTCTCTACATCGGTCTACCCGCGCCGCGCCAGGTTTCGGTTGTACTGCGCGCCGCCGAATAAATACAGCATCAGCGCGCGCGAGTAGCGCAGGATGAGCGGCGTAAGCAGCACCGTGGCCCCGGTGATAATGGCCACGTACACCCACGTATCGGGGTTGCCCAGCAGGTAGTAAATCAGCACGCCCAGTACCAGGAACATCGCCACGTTGAAGCCGAAGGTGATATACATCGAGCCGAAATAGAAACCCGGCTCGGGCTCAAACGTCTGGCCGCACACGGGGCACTGCGCGGGCATTTGGGCAAATTTGGTCACGTTCAGGGCCGAATAGCTGAACAGCTTGCCCTGGTGGCAGCGCGGGCAGCGCAGCTTGGCCAAAGCCAGAGCCGTCGAATCGACGAGTTCGTAGGTGTTGGTGGTTTCGGCCATAACGGGGGCGGGGGAGACAGGCATAATGGATAGCGAAATCTATACGGGAAAATGCGGCCCGCGCCCATGCGCCAGTGGCCGGTGCGGCACCTGCCGCTTTGGTACCCCAAAATTACCGGGTGCTTTCCCCGCCTGTGCAGCCCGTTTGCGGGGGCTTACAGGACAAATCAACGCTGCTGCCGAAACGCCTCCGGCGTGGTACCGGTGTACTTGCGGAAGTAGCGCACGAAGTAAGACGCGTCTTCAAAGCCCAGCTCGTAGGCCACCTGCGCCACGCCCAGCGCCGAGTGGCTCAGCAGGCGCCGGGCCTCGGTCGTGACCCGCTCGTGGATGAGCTCGCTGGCCGTTTTGTTGAGCACGCGGCGGCACAGCGCGTTGAGGTGGTTGGCGGTGAGGTGCAGTAGCGCGGCATAGTCGCGCACGCTACGGTGGGTGCGGTAGTGCTGGTTGAGCAGCGCCCCAAACTGCCGGATTTGCTGCTGGGCGAGGCCACCTTCGGCCGTGGCCGGGGCCGCGTAATGCCGGGCCGCCAGTTCCAGGCACAGGTGTAGGTAGGACCGAAAAACCTCGGCCTGATTGGTCTGCGGGGCCTTGTATTCGGCAAAAATGCGCTCGAAAAGTGGCCGAATCTCCGTTTCGGTGGGCGGCAGGTAGAGCACCGGCGGGTGCGTACTGTCGAAAAACGGGAAGTCGTAGAGCCCGCTGCCGGGGTAGCGGAAAAGGTAGAAATCGGCGCTGAAAAACACCACGAAGCCGCGCGTGTCGGGGGCCAGGTGCCAGTGGTGCACCTGCCCCGGTGCCAGAAAAAACAGGCTGCCCGACCGCAGCTCATACGTCACCAAATCAACCGTGTGCGTGCCCGCGCCTTCGGTGATGTAAAGCAGCAAATAGAAGTCGTGCCCATGCGGCGCGTTCACGTGCGGAAACCGCACGACGTGGCTTTCCAGGCGGTCGCAGTAGTAGGGCGTGCGGGCCAGCGGCCCGGGAAACGAGGCCAGGGCGAGAACCGGCGGGGTCGTACCCGGTAGGGCGGTGGGCTTCATGCCGCGAAGGTAAGTGCGTTGCTTATGCCTCCCTTTTGGCCACGCACACCGGCACCCATTCCTTGCCCTCACACACCGCGCAGCTGGCGGCCTCGCCCCGGGCCAGTTCCCGCACTTCACCGCACTTGCAGCAGGCGTGCGGGCCAGCGGCTTCCACGCGGTGCTGCGATTTGGCTAATAATTCGGGCCAGATGGGCAGGCCGGGCGCGGCGTCCTCCGGCGCGTAAAAATAGGCGCTGAGGTTGCCGGTGGCCTCCATGTAGGCGCGGCGCACCTGGCCGAGGTGCTCCACCTGCTGCTGCCGCAGCTCGCCGAATAATTCCTTTTGGGTGAGATTGAGGTTGTCGAGGTTTTTCATATTGATGCGGCCTTCTTCGACGAGCAGTACGGGCGTGCCTTCGAGCCAGTCGCTGAAGCGCGGGAACCACTCGGTGAGGCGGTTGAAAAACCAATAAAGCAGACTCACCATCGTAAAAACGAGGATGACGGGCAGAAACGGCGTGTCGTGGTAGAGCATCGTGTCGCCGGCCGCCGTGCCGAGGCCGAGGATGATGCTGAGCTCAAAAATGGAGAGTTGGCGCACGCCGCGTCGGCCCGTTACGCGCAGGGCGGCCAGCATCAGCACGTAGGTGGCCACGCAGCGGAATGCTACTTCGAGCAGGTAGCTGGGCGGCGCGTCGGCCGTCCAGAGCAGGCGCTGCCAGTCGAAGGGCGTGATGGGTTCGGCGAGGAAAAGCATGAAGATGAAGCAGGGATGAAGCCGTTGCTGGTACGCAGGCCCCCGCCCGTGGTTGGGCGCATCGTACCTTTAGGACACTGCTGGGGTCTGGTTGGCTCTGACTGGCGGGTACTGTCGCAAGTGCCGCGTCGGCGGGCATCGCACGTGGCGGTGGCCGCCGGGTTCGAATTGATTTTCAATTCTAATCCAGCTTGGCCGACGCCCGCCAGCAGCGACTTGTTGCCTCGTTGCCGTGAACGTTTCGTTGTTGATTTCCCCCGCCATTTGGGTGGGGCTGTTGGGCGCGGCCGCGCACCTGCCGGGCCTTAGTGTCCCGGGCCAACCGGCCGCCGTGCCGCGTAGCCGCACTTTCGTGCTCACCAGTACGGCCACCGTGCCCGTGCCACCGGCCGGCACCAAAACCCTGAATTTGTGGCTGCCGCTGCCGCATCCCGATGCCAACCAGGACATCCGAGACCTGAAAATTGAGTCGCCGGTGCCCTACAAAATCGAGAAAGGCGCTTTCGGCAATCAGATGCTGCACCTGCAGCCCGCCACCGTGCCCACCGCGCCGCTGGTGGTGAAGCTCACGGCCCAGATTACGCGCCGTGAGCACCTCAACCTGCGCGCCAACGCCCCCACGGCCAAACCCGCCAAAGAGAAAACCGACCCCGACCTGGCCCGCTGGCTGGCCCCCGACCGCCTCGTGCCGCTCGACCCGCACATCCATGAGCAGGCCGAAGAAGTGGTGGCCAAAGCCGGCGCCAAAACCCCGCTCGAAAAGGCCCGCGCCATCTACGAGCACGTGGTGAGCACCGTGAAATACGACAAAACCGGCCAGGGCTGGGGCCGCGGCGACATCTACTACGCCTGCGACGCCCGCCGCGGCAACTGCACTGATTTCCACGCCATCGTCATTGGCTACTGCCGGGCGTTGGGCATTCCGGCCCGGTTCAGCATCGGGCTACCGCTGCCGGCCGAGCGCGGCCACGGCGAAATCAAAGGCTACCACTGCTGGGCCGAGTTCTTCACCCCGGAAACCGGCTGGGTGCCCGTCGATGCTTCCGAAGCCGCCAAGAACCCGGACAAGCGCGCCTACTTCTTCGGTGCCCACGACGAAAACCGCGTCGAGTTCACCCGCGGCCGCGACGTAACCTTGACTCCTAAGCAAGCCGGCCCGCCGCTCAACTATTTCGTGTATCCCTACGCCGAGGCCGACGGCCAGCCCTTGGAAGTAGCACGGAAGTACGAGTATTTCGACAACGCGGCGCAGTAGACAGAATCAGAAACCGCAGGAAAATGGCCAAAACAAGGAATGGTCATGCTGCGCGCAGCATGACCATTCCTTGTTGACTGTTCAGATAAACTACGCTTTCGCCTTCACCGGCTGGTCCTGCTCCAGCGTCTCCAGGTCCTCGGCCGTCAGGCGCAGCTCGGTCGCTTCGAGCAGTTCCGTGACCTGGCCCACGCTGGTGGCGCTGGCGATGGGCGCCGTCACGGCCGGGGCCTGCATCAGCCAGGCCAGGGCTACCTGGGCGGGCGTGGCCTGCTGGCGGTCGGCCACGGCGTCGAGGGCGGTGAGCAGGGCAAGGCCCTTTTCATTAAGGTATTTCTGGCCGACGCCGGCGCCGCGGGGGCTTTTTTGCAGGTCGGCCTGGTCGCGGTACTTGCCGGTGAGGAAGCCGGCGGCAAGACCGTAGTAGGGAATCGCGCTGATGTTCTCTTTGAGCAGGAGCGGGGCGAGGTTTTGCTCAAAATCCGCCCGGTCGTACAGGTTGTAGAGGTTTTGCAGCGTTTCGTAGCGTGGGAAGCCGTGCTTGGCGCTGGCGTCCAGCGACTCCTGCAAGCGGGCCGCCGTGAAGTTGGACGCCCCAATGGCGCGCACCTTGCCCTCTTTCACCAACTGGGCGTAGGCTTCCAGGGTTTCCTCCACCGGCGTGGTAGGGTCGTCTTTGTGCGACTGGTACAGGTCGATGTAGTCGGTTTGCAGGCGCTTAAGGGAGCCCTCCACGGCGCGCAGGATGTAGTCCTTTTTCAGGCCCTTGTTGTCGGCATTCACCTCCCAGCCCACTTTGGTGGCGATGATGACATCGTCGCGCCGGCCGCGCCGCTGCAGCCACTTGCCTATGATGGTTTCCGACTCGCCGCCCACGTGGCCGGGCACCCACACCGAGTAGCCGTCGGCGGTATCAATGGCATTGCCGCCGTTGGCCACGAAGGCATCAAGCACGGCGAAGGACGTGGCTTCGTCAATAGTCCAACCGAAGACGTTGCCACCCAGCATCAGGGGCGAAATTTGAAGGCCGGAGCGGCCGAGTTCACGGGTTTGCATAGCAGTTTGAAGATTCAGGGAATAAGCCTCACTAACCGAAAAACGACCCCGAAGGTTAGCCCGCGGCGGACTCTGCCACCAATACGCGCCAGCCATGCGCCGGCACCGGGATTTCCTCCCCGGCAAAAAGCGTCAGGGTTTCGTCGCTGAACAGGTCGCGCCACTGGCCCGGCACGGCGGGAATCAGCTGCGCTTCAGCAGCGATATTCACCGCGCACAGCACCGCGGCCGTGTCTTTGGTCCGGCAGAAGCTGTACACGGCGGGCGGCGCGGGCAGGCGCAGCAAGTGGCTGGCCCGGTCGCCGTTGCGCAGCGCGGGGTGGCTTTTTTTGAGCTGAAAAAGCCGGGTGTAGAAGTCCTGCAGCGGGAAGTTTCCCCACTCGATGGTATCGCGGTCAAAGAATTCCAGCCGACGGTTCAGCCCCGCTTCCTGGCCCGAATACAGCATGGGCATGCCCGGCAGCAGGGCCGTGAGCACGGCGAAGGGTTGCGCCAGCGGCCCCAGCCGCTCGTACTCGGTGCCGTCCCAGCTGTTCACGTCGTGGTTGCTGGTGAAGTGCATCAAGTACACGCTGGGCGGGTATTTTTCGCGCTCTGCCGCCAGGTAGGTGTCGATTTCGGGCAGCTTGGCGTGGCCTTCGGCAATGCGGTCGAGCAGGTAGTGCAGGCGCAGGCCGAAGGCCATGTTGAAAGCCTGTTCAAGCAGCCGCGTGTCGGAGTCGAATTCCTCCCAGGTCAGTCCGCCCGAGGGGTACAGCTCGTCCCATTCGGCCAGCATAAACACCGGCTTGAGGGCATCAAGCACGGGCCGGGCTTCGTCCCAGAAGTCGGTGGGCACCAGGCCGGCCACGTCGCAGCGGTAGCCGTCAATGTCGGTTTCCCGAATCCACCAGGCCAGTGCTTCGGTCATATAGTGGCGCATGTCGCGGTTGGTGTAATCCAGCGCCACCACGTCGGTCCAGTCGGCTACGGGCGGCACCAGCTGGCCGGCCGCATCGTGCTGGTACCAATTGGGATGCTCGGCAATCAGGGCATTGTCGCGGCTGGTATGGTTGGCCACCCAGTCGAGTATCACCTTCATTCCCAGCGCATGGGCCGCTCGCACCAACTGGCGCAGGTCATCCAGCGTACCAAATTCCGGATTTACGGCAAAGTAGTCGCGCACGGCGTAGGGCGAGCCCAGCGTGCCCTTGCGCCCCACTTCGCCAATGGGATGCACCGGCATCAGCCACACAATGCCGATGCCCATGGCGGCCAGCCGCGGCAAGTGCGCCTCAAAGGCCTGAAAAGTGCCTTCGGGGGTGAAATTGCGGACGTTGACTTCGTAGATGGTGGCGTGGGCTGCCCATTCGGGGTGGGCCACGGTGAAGCGGTTGGCGTGCGGGTGGTCGTGGAGCATCGTCAGGGAAAGCGGTGGAGTTTTCCGCTACGCGGGCCTGAGAGCGGTGGTTGTGGCCCGGAGATGCCTGAACGGGGTAGCGGCGCATACTTGCGTCTCGTCATTGAACGACCCGCGGTAGGACCATTTTACGATAACTGTTCAACGCGAGACGAAAGTATGCGCCGCTACACCTCATAAAACTCCAGCGGCAGGCCGTCGGGGTCGGTGAAAAACGTGAACCGGCGGCCGGTAAGCTCATCCACGCGCACGGGCTCGCAGGCCACATCGTGCGCTTCGAGATGCCGGATGGCGGCGGCCACGTCGGGCACGGCGAAGGCGAGGTGGCGCAGGCCGGCGGCTTCGGGGTAGCTGGGGCGCGGCGGCGGGCTGGGGAAGGAAAAAAGCTCGATGAGGTACTGGCCGTTGAGGGCCAAATCCAGCTTGTAAGAAACCCTTTCAGCGCGGTAGGTTTCGGCGAGGATTTCCAGTCCGAGAATTTCGGTGTAAAAATGCTTTGAGGCCGCGTAATCGGAGCAGATAATGGCGACGTGGTGCAGGCCGAGCAGGGGCAGCATGGGCAGATGAGGGCTTAGTTGGCTTTGTTCAGCAGCTTGCCGAGCGTGGTGTGCAGGGCATCGCCACGCAGGTTGATGGCCACGATTTTGCCTTGCGGGTCGAGTAGAAAATTCTGTGGAATGGCGCTTACATCGTATGCCCGGGCAGCCGCGTTATCCCAGGATTTCAAATCCGAAACCTGCGTCCAGGTCAGGCCGTCGGTTTTGATGGCACGCACCCAGGCGTCGCGGGTTTTTTGGTTGTCGAGCGACACGCCCAGAACGGTAAAGCCTTTGTCTTTGAAGGCGTTGTAGGCCTTCATGACGTTGGGGTTTTCGGCGCGGCAGGGACCGCACCAGCTGGCCCAGAAGTCAATCAGCACGTAGTTGCCGCGCAGCTTGCTCAGCGTTATGGGCACATTGTCAGGTGTGTTTTGGGTGAAATCGGGGGCCATAGTACCCACGGCTACCGTCATCAAACGCTTGATTTGCTCCGCAATGCGTTGGCCCCGGAGGGTGTTTCGCACGTTGGCGCTCAGGCCCTGATAGAGGGAAGCATAGGGGGCCACGTTGGGGGTGTTTTGCAGCAACCCGAATAAGACGAATAAGCTGTAGTGGGCATCGGGGTGTGCCTTCACGTAATCGGTCTGGACCTTTTCCTGCGCGATTTCGATGGCCGCGAGCTTGGCTTGCTGCGGCGCGAAAGCCGGGCTTCGGCGGACTACTTCGGGCTGGGCATCAATCACCTTTTTTAAGGCACCGTACTGGTCCTCCAGCGGCTTCAACTGGGCGCTGAGGCGGGCGTGCTCGTCGTTGAGCGGCGTGCCGCGCACGGTGGTTTTAGTGGCTGAATCGGGCGTCGTCACGGCAACTGTACCCGTTTCCAGATAAAAAAACTCCCGGCGTCCGTCGCGCGATTGGTTGTAGGGCGTGCCGTGGTGGCTGAAGGAGATATTTGCGCGTACCGGCTCGGGCAGGGTGCCCCGAAATTCGAAACGGCCGTTGCTAACGGGTACCGAATCTACCCGCATTTTCTGGTTCACCGGGTACAGCAGAAACGCCTGGGTGGCGTCAGTCGGGCCATTTATGGTTCCTTTCAGAACGTAATTCTGGGTTTGGGCCTGGGCCAGTGCTGGTAGTAGCACCAAGGCACTGTAGAGGATGCTTTTCATGGAAAGGATTGAGGATTGGACAGAGGAGTGATGCTGTTACACGGACCACAGTTGCATTCGGTATTGCCAATGCGGCCGCTATCGGCATATAAGTCGGCTACTCGCTCACCCAACGAACTTTCTCGGCAATTGGACCGCGGTGGCCGGGAGCCGAGGGCACGTCGATGTAGCCCAGCTGGAAAAATCCCAGCAGCCTATCCTCCGGCTCGAGGCCGAAAAATGCCTTGGCCTCCTCCGTGTACGTGATGCCGCCGCTGCTCCAGTAGCCGCCCAGGCCGTAGGCGTGGGCCGAGAGGTGCAGGTTTTGCACGGCGCAGGCCACGGCCTCAATCTCCTCAATTTCGGGCAGGCGCGTCTCGGTGCGCTTCATGGCAATGGCGATGACGTGCGAGCACTGCGGCGGGTTGTTGCGCAGGTTGGCGTGCTTGCCGGCTTTGTAGGCCGGGCCGGCGGTTTTCTCATACAAATCGGCCTGAAACACGGCCAGCTTTTCGAGGCCCGCGCCCGTGAACACCGTGAAGCGCCAGGGTTCGGTTTGCTTATGGCTGGGGGCCCAGTTGGCGTTTTCGAGCAGCTGCCAGATGGTAGAATCGGGGATAATCCGGCCGGGTGCGAACTGCGGGATGAACGTGCTGCGCCGCGTGCGGATAAGGGTGTTGATTTGCTCGGTATCGAAGAGGGAAGAGGTCATGAGTTGAAAACAATCAGAGGTAAAACCAGGCCGTTTGGGTATTTCGTTGGCACTGCTCAACAAGCCGCCGTGCTGGCGAACCGGACATTGTACGCAAGTTGGAACAGTCCGCTCCCGCATTTGATTAGCGCAGCCTCACTTCATGGCCGCTTGTTTCCAGACCTGAAAGCCGTGGGACGGCAGCGCCACGGCAGCGGCGGCTACTTCGGTGGGGTGGCCGGTGGTAGGGAAAATGGCCTGGTAAGAAAGGGAGCCGTTGGGCAGCCGCAACTGGGCCGGCTTATCGCTCAAATTAACCATTACTACCACGGCCGTATTGTCCTTGCTTCGTTCAAAAACCACGGTTTGCGGCGGGCTGGCCAGCAGCTCGAACTTCGCTGTAGCATCGAAATTGGCCAACGCCGGGTGCTGCTTTTTCAGCGTCAGCAGCGTGGTGTAAAAATCCTGCAGCGGATAATTGCCCCACGGAATGGTGTCCTTATCGAAGAAGCGCAGCCGGCGCTTCATGGCCGCTTCCTGGCCGTTGTAGAGCATCGGGATGCCGGGCCAGAGCATGGTGAGCACGGCTTCGGGCAGGGCATTTTTGCCGAGGCGCTCGTACTCGCTGCCGTCCCAGGCGTTGATGTCGTGGGTGCTGGTGAAGGTCATCAGGTCGATGCCCGTTGGGTATATTTTCCGCTCGGCGGCCCAGTAGTGGGCCAGCTCGGTGGTAGGTTTCTGGCCCCGGCCCAGGCTGTCGAGCAGGCCGTGCAGGCGCAGGGCGTAGGTGGCATCGAAAGCCTTTTCGAGCAGGCGGGTGTTGGGGTCGAATTCCTTGCGCGAGATGAAGGTGGGCGGGAACAACTCGTCCCACTCGGCCAGCATGAACACCGGCTTTATCTTCTCCAGCTCGGCCCGCGTGTTGTTCCAGAAATCGGTGGGCACCAAGCCGGCCACGTCGGCGCGGAACCCGTCGAGGCCGGCGGTTTTCACCCAGTAGGCCATGGTTTCGGTCATGTACTGGCGCAGGGCGGGCTTGCTGTAATCGAGGTCGATGACGTCCTGCCAGTCGGCCACGGGCGGGCGGAAATGGCCGAGGCTGTCGCGGGTATACCAGTCGGGGTGCTCGGTGGTGAGGTTGCTGTCCCAGGCCGTGTGGTTGGCCACCCAGTCCAGAATAACGTGCATTCCCAGGCTGTGGGCGGTGTTTACGTAGTGCTGCAAATCGGCCAGCGAGCCCAAATCCGGGTTCACGGCGCGGTAATCGCGCACCGAATAGGCGCTGCCCAGCGTGCCCTTGCGGTGGCTGCGGCCGATGGGGTTTATCGGCATCAGCCACAGGATGCCCACTCCCATGCGTTGCAGGCGCGGCAGGTCCGCCTCCGCCGCCCGAAACGTGCCCTGCGGCGTGTACTGCCGCACATTTACCTGATAGATGGTAGCGTGGCGCGCCCACTCCGGATGCCGGATGGTGAAGGCCGCCGAATCGGGCGCGGCAGGCGTAGCGGCGGCTGTTTCCGCTTCGGGCTTCGACTGAGTGCCGGACTGGCAGGCCCCCAGCAGAAGCAGAGGCAAAAGCAGCGCCCGCAGCGGGCGGAAAGAGGCAGGGTAGGTCATGGCGCAAGGTAAGAGGCGGGGCGATTATTCGGAAAGCCACACGAAGAAGGCCGTCATATGCAAAAGACCGTCATGCAGAATGCTCCGCATGACGGTCCATTTTTCGTTTCAACAACTGCTTCAGCCCAGCTACAGAATCGGCCGCGACCTTCGCCGCATCGGTTTCATCCTAAGCCCTTCTCCCGTGAAAAACCTGCTGCTGGCCGCGCCCTTTGCCCTGACCTTTTTCGGCCCCGCCGCCCCCGCCCAAACGGTGCCTTACCATCTGCTCAACACCATTGCCATTGGCGGCGAGGGCGGCTGGGACTACCTGAAAGCAGATCCCGCCGGCGAGCGCCTCTACGTGTCGCACGGCACGCGGGTGGAAGTGGTCGATTTGAAGACCCGCAAGGTCATCGGCACCATCATGGATACGCCTGGTGTGCACGGTATTGAAATGGTACCGGGCACCAATCGCGGCTACATCACCTGCGGGCGCAACAATACCTGCGTTGTGTTCGATGTGAAAACCCTGAAACCCATCGGCGCGCCCATTCCCACCGGCCCCAAGCCCGACGCGCTGCTGTATGACGCCTTCTCGCAACGGGTGTTCATCTTCAGCAACGATGGCGGCAAAAGCACCGTGCTCGATGCCAAAACCGGGGCCGTAGTGGGCACTGCCGAGCTGGGCGGCGACGTGGAGGAAGGCGTGAGCGACGGCCACGGCACCATCTTCGTCAACCTCGAAAACAAGAGCGAAATCGTGGCCTTCGATGCCAGGACGCTGGCCGTGCGCCACCGCTTCCCGCTGGCTCCCGGCGAAGAACCCACCGGCCTGACCTACGACCCCAAAACCAACCGCCTCTTCAGCGCCTGCGCCAACGAAAAGCTGGTGGTGACCGACAGCAAAACCGGCAAGCAAATCGCCGTGCTGCCCACTGGCAAAGGCACCGACGGCGCGGCTTTCGACCCCGCCACGCGCAACATCATCACCTCCAACGGCTCGGGCACCTTCACGGTCATTCACGAAGACGCGCCCAATAAATTCTCGGTGGTAGCCAATGTGCCCACCGCCCGGGGTGCCCGCACCATGAGCCTCGACCCGAAAACCGGCCACCTCTTCACCGTCACGGCCGATTACGGCCCCACGCCGGTTCCCACCACCGACAACCCGCGCCCCCGACCCAGCATTGTGCCCGGCACGTTCCGGGTGCTGGAATTTGGGCGGTAGAGGTCGGGTAAGCGAGCAAGCAGTACGGCGGCGCTTTTGCTGTTCGCTCCGTAGTTCACCATTCACCAATTCCAACAATACGGCTGCATGTTCACCACGCTCTGGCCGCGCCTGCGCCACGCCCTGCGAGTTCATAAAATGCTGCTGCTGGCCCTGCTGGCCGGCCTGGTGCTGCCTTGGGTAGTGTTCGTGAACGTGGCCGAGGACATCTGGGAGTCCGGTGGCTTCATCGGCGACAAACAGATTCTGGAGTTTCTGCACGCCCATGCTACGCCGGGGCTCGATAAGCTGGCGCTGGCCCTCACCGCCGCCGGCGACCCGTTGCCGATGGGCATTTTGGCGGTGCTTCTCACGCTGGCGTTGGCCGTGTGGGGCACTCGCCGGCAGGCCTGGTTTTTCGGGCTGTCGGTGGGCGGGGCCATGGCCCTGAATGTGCTCGTGAAAGTGCTGTTTGCCCGGCCCCGGCCCGCCCTGTGGCTTAGTTTGAAGCCGGCCTTCTACTACAGTTTCCCGAGCGGGCACGCCATGGGCGCGGCGGCCGTAGCCACGGCCCTGGGCTTCCTGCTGTGGCGGCACCGCGGCCACTGGCTGGCCTGGGTATTGGGGCCGCTGTTTGCCCTGGCCGTGGGCTGGAGCCGCATGTACCTGGGCGTGCATTACCCCTCCGACGTGTTGGCCGGCTGGACGGGCTCGGTGGGCTGGGTGGCGGGGCTGCACGTACTGTTTTCGCCCGAATTTCACGAGTTGCGACGGTTCTGGCGCGAGGCGCTGCACCGGCGGCTGCCCACCGTGGTATCGCCGCCGCTGGAAGCGCGAAGCACCCCGGCCTAGCCCCCGCGTTGTTATTTGCCGCCGTTTAAGCCCGGCCTCGTCATGCTTTCGCCTCCGCGTTCCGTTTTCAGCTCCACGCCGCCGTCCGGGGCATTGCGGTTGGTTTTGCTATTTTCAGTCGGGATTTTTGGGTGGCTGGTCTGGGCAGTGGTGCGCTCCGGCGGCTTGCCCTGGGATGTTCCCATCCTCGAATTCTGGCATCACCACGCCATGCCGGCGCTCGATAAAGCAGCCGTTTTCCTCACCATCGTGGGTAACACCTGGCCGATGGTGGGCCTCGGGGCGCTGGTGTGGCTGGCGCTGCTGCTACGGCGGCAGTGGCGGGCGGCGTGGGTGTGGTTTGCGGCGGTGGGCGGGTCGATGCTGCTCACGCAGGTTATCAAGCCCTTGGTGGCGCGGCCGCGGCCGGCGCTTTGGGCCAGCATCCGGCCCGAGCACACGCTCAGTTTCCCCAGCGGGCATGCCATGGACACGGCGGCCATTGCCACGGCGCTGGTGCTGCTGTGCTGGGGCGGCCGGGCGCGCGGCTGGGCATGGCTGATGCCGCTGTTTTCGCTGGCCGTGGGCTGGGCGCGCATGTACCTGGGCGTACACAACCCCTCGGATGTGCTGGCGGGCTGGGCGGCGGCCGTGGCGTGGGTGGTGCTGGTGCACCTGGTGGCGCGGCGCATTTACCGCACCTAATCTATTTGCTGAAAGTCTGGTGCTTACGCCTGCTGCGGCGCATCTGCCTCGTACCACACGCACGGCATACCTTCCACCAGAAACTCCGGCCCCTCGCGCAAGCCGATTTTGGTCAGAATGCGGCGCGACGCTACGTTGTGCGCATCGGCGTAAGCGCAGATGCGGGACAGGTGCAGCACCTCAAATCCATAATCCAGCCAGGCCCGGGCGGCCTCGAAGCCGTAGCCCTGGCCCCAGAAGCGCGGCAGAAACCGGTAGCCCAGGTCGTAGAAATCGCGCTGACCGTTGATGGGCCCAGCTACCAGCTTCAGCCCGGCCCAGCCCATAAACTCGCCGGTTTCGCGCAGCACCACGGCCCAGCGCCCGATGCCGTTGGCTGTGTACTGTTCCTGAATGTAGCGAATCATGGCCAGGCTTTGGGCCGGCTCGCTCACCATGTGCCCGCCAATGCCGCCCAGGTAGCGGTGCACGGCCGGGTCGGAATCGAGCGCGAATATGCCGGCCGTGTCGGCATCGGTGAGGGGGCGAAAATGCAGGCGGGCGCTATCGAAAGGCAGCATAGGAGTAGGGGAGGAGCGGCGAAGGTACTGCGGCCGCATCAGCCGCTGATGCGGGCCGGTGGTTGCGGCTTCGCACCCGCTGATAACTGTCTGGGAGCGGAGCGGTTTCATCCCCAGTGCCGCAGTGGTTGCTAAACCAGTGGCCCGGCTGCGTACCTTTATTCCTTCAAAGTAAATGATAAGCTGGTAAGCTACGGCTTCGCTTATCAGCCCGTCAGGCGCATTTCGCCGGTAGCCACAGCCGGCGCAATTGCTGACAGGGTGCGTGTTGTTTAAATGTTCTGGTCTTCCCTCAGCGCTGTTTTTTCGTGATAGGACTTAGTATTTCAGCACCATGTTGCCCAAACCGACAGCATCCCCCTACGCGGCCGTTTTCATCGATTTTGAGAACGTCTATTACTTCCTGAAAAACCACTTTCACGACCCGCCCGACCTCAACGACATCTGCCTGGACATTGTGCGCACCCTGCGCGAGCAGCTCAGCGACAAGGGCCTCGATAGCCTCATCAGCTACGCTTACGCCGACTTTGAGCGCCTGGCCACCGCGCCCCAGGGCGCCCTCTACCTCATGGGCGTGAGCACCCGCAACGTGCTGGGCACCGACCACAAAAACGCCGCCGACATGCAGCTTTGCATCGACGCGCTGGAGGTGATGTACACCCGGCCCGACATCGGCACCTTTGTGCTTGTGGCCGGCGACCGCGACTACATTCCCGTGCTGCAGCACCTGCGCCGGCAGGCCCGGCAGGTGCTGGTGGCGGGCTTCCGCGAGTCCGTGTCCGGCGATTTGCTCCAGAATATCGGCTCCGCGCAGTTCATCGACGCCCGCGATTTGCTGTCGATTGAGCGCGTGGAGCAGCTCGAAAAACGCCGAGCCGACCGCCAGCGCTCCATTGAGGAAAGCCGCCGCCTGCGTGAGCAGGGCCTGGCCGGCGTGCCCTCGGCCGCCGCGCTGGCCGCCCGCGCCGATAGTGGGGGCGACGCCGCGGTGCCCTTGCCTAAAGTAGTGCCCGTACCGTCGGCCAGCGCCCCGCGGCCCATCGTGCCGGCAGCTCCCCGGCCGTTTGTGTCGCGCGACGACGTGCCCGAATTTGCCCCCGTCCGCCGCCTGACCACCGATATGGAGCGACGCACCCTGGCCTTCATGCTGGCCGAATTTCAGAAGCTCGAAGCCAAGCAGCAGCGCCGCGTGACGGAGCTGTGGCTGGGCCCGTTCATGCGCCTGCTCACTGACGAGCTGCCCGAACTGCCCGACTACGAGCGCCGCGACCAGCTCAACAAGCTGCGCGATGCCGGCACCATCCGCATCGAGAAGCGCGAGGGCGAACCGCACCCGTTTTCCGTCATCGTGGTCAACTACAGCCACCCCGACGTGCAGGAACTCCACCCCGGCACCGAAAACTAGCCGCCCCGCCGGTTATCTTTGGCCGCCGAACGGCGCGCCGGCCTCTGGCTGACGCGCGCCTGGGCCGTTCCCGTTCCTTTTTCATCCCTTATTTTTTCGTTTCATGAGCTTTATCTCCGAAGCAGAATCCAGCATTCGCCTGTTGTTCGACGTCAACAACGCAGGCTTTCACGTTGACCCGGGCAAGGGCCTGAACCACCTCGAAAATTGGATTCAGCACCTGCGCAGCATCGACCAGCCCGCCACTCGCCTCATGGTGACCGAGCTCGAATCCCTGCGCAACCACATCAGCGGCAACAACGCCGCCGGCATGGCCCAGGCCTTTCAGAACCTCGGCGAGATGACGGCCAAAGCCGCCCTCACCACCCACAACTTCAGCGGCGAAGGCGACAAAGCCCGCGAGCTCAGCCAGAAGCTGATTGCGGCCGCCGGCAACCTGCGCCACATTGCCGCCTCGCAAGTGGTGCAGCACTAAGCTGCGGCTTAGCTAAGTAGTGTCTGGGTTGCTGGTTTGATGAGCGCAACCCAAAACCAAGAACGTCATGCTGAGCGCAGTCGAAGCATCCCTACCGCAATAGTAATTATTTACTCCTGCGGTAGGGATGCTTCGACTGCGCTCAGCATGACGTTCTTTCGTTAACCGTTAACCGTTAACCGTTAACCGTTAACCGTTAACCGTTAACCGTTAATCAATACCCCAGCGCCGTATCGTCGCCGCGCGGGTCGGCACCGCCTTCCAGGGTGCCATCGGGCAGGATGTGGATGATGTCGAGCCGGCCCCAGGGCAGGTGTGGGTTGACGTGATAGCCGCGGGCGCGCAGTGTGTCCTGCGCTACGGGCAGCAGCGCCCCGGCTTCAACCTCAATCTGGTCGGGCAGCCACTGGTGGTGCAGGCGCGGCGCCGTCACCACCTGCTGGGCGTTCAGGCCGTAGTCCACGATGCCCAGAATGCTTTGCAATACGCTGGTAATGATGGTGCTGCCGCCGGGGGTACCGGTCACCAGCGCCACTTTGCCGTTGCGCGTGAGGATGGTAGGCGTCATGCTGCTGAGCATGCGCTTGCCCGGGGCGATGGCGTTGGCGGTGCCGCCCACCAGGCCGTAAGAGTTGGGCACGCCGGCCTTGGCCGAGAAGTCGTCCATCTCATTATTCAGCAAAAAGCCCGCGCCGGGCACCACCACTTTGCTGCCGTAGGCCCCATTGAGGGTGGTGGTGCAGCTCACGGCATTGCCGAGGGCATCCACGATGCTGTAATGGGTGGTTTCGTCGCTCTCGTAGCCGGGCAGGTTGGCGCCGGCCGCCACGGCGCTGCTGGCCGTGGCCCTGCCCTTGGGACGCATGGAAGCCGCCCGCTGGCGGTTGTAGTCCACATCGAGCAGCTTTTGCACGGGCACGAAGCCGAAATCCGGGTCGCCGAGGTAGGTGGCGCGGTCGGCGTACACGCGCCGCTCGGCCTCGGTGATGTAATGCACGGCCAGGGGCGTGTGGTAGCCGGCCTGGGCCAGGTCCATGGGCTCCAGCATTTGCAGCATTTGCAACAGGGCCACGCCGCCCGAGCTGGGCGGCGGCATGGTAATTACATCGTAATCACGGTAGTGGCCGCGCAGGGGCTCACGCCACTTGGCTTTGTAGGCGTCGAGGTCGGCCTGGCTCACGAGGCCGCCGCCGCGCTTCATCTCGCTGAGCAGCAGGCGGGCGGTCTCGCCCTTGTAGAAGCCGGCGCGGCCCTGGTCGCGCACGCGGGTGAGGGTGCGGGCCAGCTCGGGCAGGCGCAGGGTGTCGCCGGGCTGCCAGTCGCCGCCACCGGGGCGCACGTAGGCCGGCGGGTTGCCGGGATTATACTTCTGAAAATCGGCACGGGTGCGGTTGAGGCCAGCGGCCTCCTTGGCCGTGAGCGGGAAGCCCCGGGTGGCGAGCGCCACGGCCGGCTGCACCAGCGTGGCCCACGAAAGCTTGCCCAATTGCTTGTGCAGGGTTACCATGCCGGCCACGGTGCCGGGCGTGCCCACGGCCAGCGGGCCGGCGGTGCTCAGGTCGGGCACCACGTTGCCCTGCTTGTCGAGGTACATATCCCGCGAAGCCCCGGCTGGGGCCGTTTCGCGGAAATCGAGGGAGCCGGCCGAGCCGTTGCGGTCGCGGTAGAGCAGGAAGCCACCGCCGCCAATGTTGCCGGCCACGGGCAGGGCCACGGCCAGGGCAAACTGCACGGCCACAGCCGCATCGTAGGCATTGCCGCCGCGCTGGAGAATCAGGGTGCCGATTTTGGACGCTTCAGGGTGGGCCGATACCACCATGGCGTAGCGGGCCAGCTTGGGCGCAGCGGCCTTGGGCGGCGGCGTGCCCAGCGACCCTTCAAAAGCCCGCGAGGTGGACGTGACCGGCCGCTCGGCCGAGCAGGCCAGCAGCAGCGCCAGCGGAATGGTCAGTAGACGGTATTTCATCATTGGGCAAAATAACGCCATGTTTCAGCGGATTGCTATTGCGGGGCCGAAATTGCCGGCCAGTCCGTATAAATTGCCGCCGAGCACCCGCCGCCGCCAAGCCGGCAGTGGCGGCGCGTTACATTTGGCCCAAACCTTCCCGCATCATGGCTGCATCGAAACCCACTGCCTCCGCCGCTCCCAAAGCCCGCCGCCCGGCTCCGCTCGCCCTCGTGAAAAACGACGCCTGGCTCGCGCCCTTCGAGCCGGTGCTGCGCCAGCGCCAGGCCCGCCTGCAGGCCCGCTTGGCCGAAATCGAGCAATACCACGGCTCGCTGCTGAACTATGCCACCGCCCACCAGCAGCTGGGCCTGAACCACGACGCCAAGCGTGGCGGCTGGGTGTACCGCGAGTGGGCACCCGGGGCCGACTACCTGTCGCTGGTTGGCGATTTCAACGGCTGGGACCGTGGCGCCAACCCACTGCAAAAGCTGGATTTCGGGGTGTGGGAGGTGTTTTTGCCCGATGCGGAATACGACCAACGCCTGCGCCACGGCAGCCGTTTCAAGGTGCACGTGGCGGCCAACGGCCAGGGCAAAGACCGCCTGCCCGCCACCCTGCGCCGCGCCGTGCAGGACGAGCAGACCAAGGACTTCGCCGGCCAAATCTGGCGGCCCGAAACCGAATTCCGCTGGACCGACCAGAAGTTCAAGCTTGCCACCGCCGTTAAGGAGCCACTCATCTACGAGGCCCACGTGGGCATGGCCACCGAGGAAAGCCGCGTGGGCACCTACCGCGAATTCGCCGAAAATATCCTGCCCCGCATCGAGGCTGACGGCTATAATACTGTGCAACTCATGGCCATCATGGAGCACCCGTACTACGGCTCCTTCGGCTATCACGTGGCCAATTTGTTTGCCGCCAGTTCCCGCTTCGGCACGCCCGAGGATTTGAAGTTTCTCATCGACGAAGCCCACCGGCGCGGCATTGCCGTGCTGCTCGACATCGTGCACTCCCACGCCGTGAAAAATGAGGCCGAGGGCCTGGCCGATTTCGACGGCTCCGGCAACCTCTACTTCCACAAAGGCGAGCGCGGCAACCACCCCGGCTGGGACAGCAAGCTCTTCGACTACGGCCGCCCCGAGGTGCAGCAGTTCCTACTCTCCAACCTGCGCTACTGGCTCGAAGAATTCCACTTCGACGGCTTTCGTTTCGATGGCGTGACCAGCATGCTCTACCACCACCACGGCGAGGGCGTGGCCTTCATGGGCTACGATAACTACTTCGGCGAGGCCGCCGATGAGGACGCTATTCTGTACCTGCAGTTGGCTACCACGCTGGCCCATGAGTTCAAAAAAGGCAGCATCCTGGTGGCCGAGGACATGAGCGGCCTGCCCGGCCTGTGCCGGCCCATCAAGGAAGGCGGCGTGGGTTTCGATTACCGCCTGGCCATGGGCATTCCTGATTACTGGATTAAGCTCCTCAAGCACACCCCCGACGAAAACTGGCCCCTCGGCGACCTCTGGCACACCCTCACCAACCGTCGCGCCGGCGAGAAAACTATTGCCTACGCCGAAAGCCACGACCAGGCCCTGGTGGGCGACAAAACCCTGCTGCACTGGCTGATTGACGCCGGCATCTACACCCACATGCACGTCATGGACGGCGACCCCGGCGCGGCCCGCGGCGTGGCCCTGCACAAGCTCATCCGCCTGGTCACGCTGGCCACCGGCGGCGAGGGCTACCTCACCTTCATCGGCAACGAATTCGGCCACCCCGAGTGGGTCGATTTCCCCCGCGAGGGCAACAACTGGAGCTACCATTTCGCCCGCCGCCAGTGGAGTCTGGGCGACAACCCCGAGCTGAAATACCACCAGCTCGGCGAGTTCGACAAAGCCATGATTCACCTGGCCAAAGCTCGCCACCTGCTGGGCGCTGGCCCGGCCGTTTTATTGAAGCACGACGAGGAAAACAAGGTGCTGGTATTCGAGCGCGCCGGACTGGTATTCGTGGTGAATTTCCACGTCGAAAAAAGCCTTGTTGACTACCGTTTCTGGGTGACGGAAGAGGGCAAATACCGCGTGGTGCTCTCGTCGGATAATAGCCGTTTCGGCGGCTTCGACCGGCCCGATGAGGGCTACGAGTACGAGACGTATGAGCACCAACTCAGCCTGTATGTGCCGAGCCGGGTGGCGCTGGTACTGGCTCGTAAGTAGCGTTGAGCGCCCCCTCTTGAATAAGCTTGTAGGTCGGCAAGCTATTTTACTGCCAAGATTTTATTAACCCCCTTCAAACCTGGCGCAGTGACTTTTAACTTCACGCTTCCTGCTTTTTGGTCGGCCCGTAGAATGGCCATGGCAAAGCCGTTGTAAAACGCTTTTTTGTTGCCAGCAAATAAGTCGTCGCTCGTGTGATTGCCATTGTCTACTGCAATCAGACGGGCGGCCCCGCTGACATCAAACGTGACTTCCCCGGGCGTGGTCACCACCTTATTGCCCTTGCTGTCAACGGCGTATACGCGCACATACTGGAGGTCCATGCCGTCGGCTTTCCAGGCGGCGTTTTCCGTTTCCAGCTGTAAGGCCACGGCTTTGCCGGTCGTCTCCAACTCGTGCCGGGCTACTTCTTTACCGCCCTTGCGGGCAATGGCGGTAAGCTTGCCGGGCGTGTAGGGCACGTCTTTCCAGAAGATGGTATTGCGCTTCGTGACGTCGGCCGAGTTCTGCTGCACCCCGATGGATTTGCCGTTCACCAGCAGTTCTACCTCGTCGGCATTGGTGTAGGTATAGAGGTTGTACGTTTTCCCTGCCTGCCGATTCCAGTGCGACGAAATCACCTTTTGGCCCACCATCACGTCGTTCCACAGCTTCGATTCGCCCTCGTTATCAACCACCCCGATGTGCACGACCGGCTCATCCTGGAAAATGCTTTTGGTCAGCCACGCCTGGGGGAAAGGCTCCAGCGACTGATTGAAGAAGGAATAATTCCAGCCTTTCTTGGGCCAGCCGTCCGACTCGCCCCAGTATTCAATGGCGCCCCAGTACGCCAAGCCCACCATTTTATCGCGGTCCATCCCAAAGAAAGGCGCGGCCAACTCGTTGGTTACCGCCTCACTCTGGTAGATAATCATGTTGGGTGCGTGCTTCAGATACTCTTGATAATCATTCCAGACGTAGTTGAAACTGGCAACATCGGTGATGGTGGCGAGTTCGGGCGGAACAATGTTCTCTTTCACCTTGAAATCCGGGTTGGCTTTGATAATCCCGCCCGCCCGGGCCGGGTACATGGCCACGGTGGTTTTGCGGGTCGGGTCGTAGCGTTTGGCCACCACGTCCATGATGCGGTAGGTGGTTTGGCCCCAATCCCCGGTGGCAAAGCCCCACCGTTCTTCCTGGAACTGCAGCTCATTGCCGAAGCTCCACATGATAACCGACGGATGGTTGCGGTCGCGCTTTATCCACTCCTTCATGCTGTTGAACCACAGCTCGGTCCAGGGCGCGCTGCCGGACCAAGCCACGGTGCTGCCCCATTTGTCATACAACTCATCAACTACCAGAATGCCCTTTTCATCGGCCAGGTCAAAAAACGACTCGGAATAAGGATTGTGCGAGGTGCGGATATGGTTGAAGCCGAAGGATTTGAGCCGGTCCATCATCCGGGCGATTGATGTTTTGTAAGCCGCCACGCCTACCGCCCCCAAGTCGTCGTGGTTGGCCACGCCTTTCAGAAAAACTTTCTTGCCATTCAGCTTCAAGCCGAATTCTTTGGAGAACTCAATGGTGCGAATGCCAAACCGTTTCGTGAGTTTGTCAACCACTTTCCCGTTCAAAACCAGGGCCACTTCGGCCGAGTAAAGGTTAGGCGTTTCGCACGACCACAGCTGCGGATTCGCAACAGTAACCTTTGGCAAGAGAACCTCAACGGTGGCCAGCTTCGCTTTTTGCGGCGCCATTGTTTTCGTTTCCGCGACTTGCTTCCCGTCGGGCGAAAACAGCTTCGTGTTGATTTCCAGTTCGTATTGCTTGTTCCGAATGCCCGCTACTTCCACCTGCACGCTGACTTCGGCCTGCTGCGCCGAAATGCTGGGCGTGGTGATAAAAATGCCGTGCCGGGCAATGGAGACGCTGTCTCGTACCACCAAATGCACATCCCGAAATAGCCCGCCGCCGGTGTACCAGCGGGAGTTGCCGTTTTCGCCCGTCGAGGACCGCACCGCCACTACGTTGTCGCCATCATATTTGATAATGTCGGCGATATCCGATTCAAAACCCAGGTAGCCGTAGTCCGTTTTCCCGATTTCCTTGCCGTTCAGCCAAACCTTCCCGTTGAGCATGATGCCCTCGAAATCGAGCAGAATACGTTTGCCTTTCCAGGTGGGGTCGGCTTTGAAGGTTTTGCGGTACCAGCCGATGCCCATGGCTTTGAAACCCCGGCCGCGGCTGGCGTCTTTATCCCAGGGCTGCTCAAACTGAAAATCGTGGGGCAAATCCAGTTTGCGCCAGTTGCTGTCGTCGAACGTCTGGTTTTGCGCGTTTGAAACGTCGCCCGCTTGGAATTTCCAACCAAAATTGAAAAGCTGGTTTATTCTAACATCCTGCTTATTGCTTTGGGCAAAAAGTGAGTTTGTGAAGCAAAGCGTGATTGTAATTAGAAAGAATACCGTCTTCAGTTTTTTCAACTTCGCTGCTCTGGGCATCCGCCACAGGCTTTCGAGGGATATAGGGGTGGGCATAGGAAGTGATGTGGGAATTGAGAAACCGGCGGAGTAATTGCCGCTAATCCGATTGAATACCGCAGTGAGAATGGTCAAAATTATCCATTGCCCTGCCCCAAGCTCCTATGCTCCCTTGACCAAAGTCTGTCCAAAACAATGGACAGTACAATCCATTGACATGCAATAGATTGTGTTAATAAAAATCCTTCGTGTGAACTCAGTGGTAACTATGCCTGGCCAATCAGCCAGGTATAAAATGCCCCGGATGTGATGCGAACAGGGCCAAACTGCCGGATGCGTATAGCACTCAGCCATCGTATCGTTTCTATAGCCTTTTAGAAACGATACAAGGGACTTCCTTCGGGAGTAGTCAGTTCGCAGCGTTTGATGTAGCCATTCCCTTCAAATTCCAGGAATACCCCCTTTATTTTGCCCAGCGATTTTTTATAGCTGCCTGTAAATAGCAATTTGTTATTCACGAACAATGAAACGTGCTTGTTCTTATTGACCAATTTCACCGTGTTCCATTGGTCAGGATTAATCACAAATTGAGAGAGGTTTATTTGATTGCCCCGAAAATTCTGCTCGCTCACCACATTCAATATCCGGTAGCTACAGCCGGGGTTCACGAGCTTAAAACGCAGGATATTATTGAAGCCTGTTATCTGGAACTGGCTGCTGCGGCAATAAATTCTAGTGCCCTGGCTCTCGTTTTTAAAGGTGGCTTCAAATACGAAATTGTCTGTGTTTGTCTCGATAGGGGTGAAGTTGCAAAGCCGGGTGAAGAACTGGCTGGTGGTGTCTAGTCCTATCTTGTGCAGTTCGCGGTTAGCAATGTGGAACATGCTGTCCGGCCCGGTCCTCACGGCCGGAAAGGCGTAGTAATGGCTGGGCAAATCCTGCGGACGATTGAAGCCTAAGCCCAGCCACCCATTGGAGCGGACAAATACCTTGGTGGTGGAAACGGTGTCTTGCCGAGTCCGCAACTTCACCGTAAATACGCCGGGATACAAGTAGTTATGCGCCGTGTTTTCCTGGCCCGGCATCACGTAAACCATCGAGGATTTGTCGCCAAAATCAACGAACAGGCTGTCTTTGCGGGGAGGAGCTTGTAGGCTGAAAAAGGCAGTTGCCGGCAGCGTCCCTTCGGTATCGGTCAGACGAATTCGGCCCGCAGACTGGCTGCCAGGCCAGATGAGTTTTGACGTTAGCAGTCCCAGAATAACCAGGATAGTAGCCGTCAGAAGTAGCCCGGCTTTGTGGTCTTTTAAGCTCCAGGTTTTGTGGGCCGTGCTAGGCTCTGGGGCAGTAACCGGAGCCGGTTCAACAGCCGGAACAAACGCCTGAACTCGGGACGTATCGGCAGGCGAGTTATGGTTGATTTCCTGCGCAGAGTAGCCGCCAAATTTATCCAGTGCTTCAATCGTAGCCTGTTGCGGCGAGTAGTCGTCGTCTACTGAAATCTTTCCGAAAATACGTTTAAGCGTATTGGGGCTGATGTTGACTTTCGTGTCACGCAGGATTTCACGACTCAGGTCAACAAAATCACTATGCTTCCAGCTACTGGCCGCCCCGCGTCCGAAGACGCGTTCACAGGAGCTGATAATAGCGTTGAGTTTACCTTTCTTATCCATCAAACAAGGATACACACTCCGTAAATGCTGGTTTTACCTGTTTCGCCGAGCGGATTGGTTGGCCCGTAAAACGTAGCAGCGCCATTTCGCCGGCTACTTAAGCAGTTCTAACACCACGGCGGTTTTGGCGGGTAGCGCGAGGCTTGCAATGCTGCTCAGGCTCTCGCCCGTCAGCACATTGCGGGCTTTCGTGAAGCCATTCATGCGCTCCACGAAGCGGGCGGTGGGCAGCGTGGCCGGCTTGTCGGAAGTGTTCGACGCCACCATCACCGTGCCGCTGGCATCGTAGCGGAAGTACACATAGAGGCCGTTTTCGGGCAGGTACTGCATCAGCTTGCCGTCGTGCAACACTTTGTGGTCGCGGCGGTAGGTGGCTAGTTTCTTCACGAAGTCAAAGGCTTCGTTTTCGCGGGTGGAGCGGCCGGCGGCGGTAAATTTGTCTTCCTTGTCGCCAGGCCAGCCGCCGGGGAAATCGCGGCGCACCTCGGCATCGGTGGGGTCTTTGAAATTCTTCATCAGGATTTCGGTGCCGTAGTACATGCTCGGGATGCCGCGGGTGGTGAGCAGCCAGGTCAGGCCCATTTTATACTTGTCGAGGTCGTCGCCAATGACGGACAGGTACCGGTCGTGGTCGTGGTTGTCGAGGAAGGTGACCAGTTTGGTGGGGTCCTGGTACACCGCGTCCTGGGCCAGGGTTTGGTAGAAGCGCTGCACGCCACCATCGTAGCTCACGGGCTGCTTCAGGGCATCGAGCATGGCGCTTTCGAGGACGAAATCAAGCGTGCCCGGCTGGTTCGACTTGAACGGGAAATTGATGTTGCTTTTTGTGTAATAAGACTGGTCCACCACGTTGTTCACCGACGACTCGCCGAAGATGTGAATCCGCGGGTACTCAGCCAGCAGCGCCGCGTTGCAGCGGTTCATAAACGGCTGGTCGTTATACATGTACGTGTCGATGCGCCAGGCATCAATGCCGAAATTCTCCACGCTCCAGATGGCGTTTTCAATCAGGTAATTCGCCACGTAGGGGTTGCTCTGGTTGAGGTCGGGCAGGAAGGGCACGAACCAGCCATCGAGCGTGACTTTACGGTCGGAAGGCGCACCGTGCGGGTCCGTGATGGACTGGTAGCGGTAGGTGGTGTTGGTGTAGGTAGGCCACTGGTGCAGCCAGCTTTTCATCGGCAAATCCTGCAAAATCCAGTGCGTGTTGCCCACGTGGTTGTACACGGCGTCCTGCACCACTTTGAGGCCGGCGGCGTGGGCCTGCTGCACGTAGCTTTTGTAGGCCGCGTTGCCGCCCAGGCGGCGGTCCACGTTGTATTGGTCGGTGAAGCCGTAGCCGTGGTAGGAGGCGCGCATGGTGCCGCCCTCGTTGGTGAGCGGCTGGTTGTTTTCCAGCACCGGCGTGAACCACACGGCCGTCACGCCCAGGTCTTTGAGGTAGCCGATGCGCTGGGCCGCGCCCTGCAAATCGCCGCCGTGGCGGAAGAAAGGGTTGGCGCGGTCCATGTTCGGGTCGCGCAGGTCGGCGAATTTGTCGTTGGCCGGGTCGCCGTTGGCAAACCGGTCGGGCATGGCCAGGTAGATGAAGTCGGCGGCGGTCACGCCCTGACCCTTTGGTGACTTGTCGCGGGCGCGGATTTCCCAGGTCTGCGTCACCGTCTGGCTGCCTTTTTTGCCGATAATCTGCACCTTGCCGGGCTTGGCGGTGGGAGCAATAGTCAGGTCAAGAAAGGCATAGTTGGGATTTTCAACCGTATTGGTTTTCACCAGTTTCACGCCGGGGTAATTGATGCTGTAAGCCAGCGTGCCCGCGCCAGGGCCGTGAATGAGCACCTGCACGCTGGGGTTCTTCATGCCCACCCACCAGTTGGTGGGGTTCACGCGGTCGATGCTGGCGGTTTGAGCATTGGAAAGGGTTGGGAGCAGCAGGGCCAGGAGGGGCAGCAGGAAGCGCTTTTGCATGACGAAAACGGGTGGGAAACTGACGAGAGGAAGTTCTGAACAATATTGATTTTTGGACCGTCATGCAGAGCGCAGCGAAGCATCTTTACCGCGCAACGCAATTCAATCAACTGGTTTACTCCTCCGATAAAGATGCTGCGCTCTGCATGACGTTCTAGTTGACAAAGGGAAAAGCTACGGGCGCTTGCGGCCCTGGCCCAGCATCTCCACCGTCTCGGCCAAACGTCGGGCGCGCGTTTCGGGGCGCTTGGCGCCTTCCAGCCAGCGCACGAACTCGCGCTGGTGGGTGTAGGCCAGCTTGTCAAAATAGGCAGCGGCTTTGGGATTGGCGGCCAGCTGCTCGGCGAGGTCGGCGGGGGCTTCCATTTTGCGCACCGCCGTGTCGTGGCGCATGGTTACGCGCACCGTGTCGCCGATGGTTTTGTCGATGGCCTTACGGATTTGCTTGAGGATGAGCAGGGCGTGGTGGCCGTCGCCGAGGGGCACGGCACTGCCCTGGTAGGGGTAGCCGTCGAAGGTGACGTGTACCGGCAGCTGGCCGCGCTTGCCATACACTTCCGGCACCGAAAACGGTATCACGACGAACACGCCCGCGTCGCCATAGCCCGCTTCTAAAACTGCTTCAAATTCGTGTTCAGGCTGCATACGGAGCGGATTTTTTGGATTGAAAAAGGCTTGTTTCAACAAAGTAAGCCATTCCCCGATGAAGCCACCGGCCGCTTAGGCCAGGGCTACTTCGCCCAATGCGTGCTGCACGGCGGCCTCGTCGCCGGCCGCTACCACGCGCACTTTGCCGGCGGCGTCTTCGTACAAGGCCAGCAGGCGGCGGCGCAGGGCTTCATCGGGCACCAGGATGAGGCGGGCGCGGCGCATGGCCATGCGTTCCATTTCCAGTTGGTAGCCGTGTTCGGCGGGGTTGGGCAGGTCGGTAGCCAGGCCGGCGAGGTAGAGCACCAGCGGCCGGCCCGAGCTGGCGCGGATTTCAAGCGCCGCCAGCCACGCCGGCCAGTTGGGCGCATAAATTACCCCAAAATCGGCGGCGCGGCCCCGCACCAGCTGCGCCGCCTGCCGGGCGTACTGAATCATGCGAAAATTCAGGCCGTCGAGCCGGGGCTTGAGGACGGTGGGCACGGCGGGTTCGGCCGGGATAGGAGCGGGGGCTGCCACTGCCGGTACTTCCGCCTCAGCAGCGGGTATGTTGGGCACGAGGTCGTCTTCGGGAGCCGAAATATCGGCGGCTTCCCCTGCCCCAACTTCTTCCGTGGTTTCCTGAAAAACGGCGGGGTGCTGTACGGCGGGCAGCTCCGGGTCGGGGTCGAAATTCAGGTCGCCGGCCTGTGGGTTCTGCCGGGGCTTGATAGTGGGAACTGAAATGGCAGCGATGGCAGAAGCAGTGCCGTTCAGCTGCCTGAAACCGGGTACTGCCGCCGTTTGCGGCGCACTTGCACTTTTTGCTACTGCCAGCGGCTGGGGCGGGGCCGGGGGCGGGGGCGGGAAAAAACCACCCGAACCCGCCCCCAGATACGGTGCGGCCGGTGCCTGCCACTGGCCGGCCAGGGCGGGCGCATGAATGCCCGTAGGCCACTGGCTGCGGCTGGGAGTTGCGGGCAGCGTAGGGAGCGGAGTAGCTGAAGGCGCCGTCGGAGTTGCCGAGGCGGGGGACGCGGCCGGTACTGGCGCTTCAAGCTCAGCCAGCCCGATAATGCGCGATTGCAACGCCGGTGCGGCCACTCTCATTCCCGAAACCAACGCAGGCAAAACTTGTAGGCCCGGCCCATCCACTGCCGAATCTAAGGTGTCCGCCGCACCAGCAGCAACTTCTGTAGCGGCCGAAACCGCCACGGCATTAGCCGCAACGGGAGTTTCTGAAGCAGCAACAGAGGCATCTGTCGCCGGCGCTTTTGGCGTTTCTGGTGCGTTAGCAGTGCCATGCTCACTTCTGCCCCCACCTGCCGGCAGGTGCGGATAAACCGCCAGCACCGGCTGCTGTGCGGCCAGTTGGTACACCAGCGGCAGGGTGGGGGGCAAGGCCGCCCCGCCGAGCACGGCCACGGTGGGGTCGGCATCGTCCCAGGCCAGGAGCAAGACGGAAAATTCGGGCGGGGTTATGGGCACAGCGGGGTAGGAAATTCAATCAGCCAACGCCTGGGGATGAAGCTCGGCCGTGAATCAACTCCCAATGCTACGGCAGCGGGGCCGCATTTGTCGAAAAAAACCGCCTGGCAGTCCCAGAAAAAAGTATCTTGCGAACTTCATTCGTCGCTCATCGGCCCGGCCAACGGGTGTTGTCCGCTGCGCTGCCCGGCCTTTGCCCTTTGCTTAGAAACTACTTATGAATTTCATTCAGGAAAATAACTACATGGTGAACGACCTGGCGGCCAAGAGCCACCAGGAACATTATCCCGGCGAAGTCATTCGCGTTGATGAATTAGATAACCACCGCTTCCTCTTCAATTGCCAGAATGGCGTGCGTCTGCTGCTGCACGTCCTCAGCGACAAAATCCTGCGCTTCCGCTACCTCACCGACGGGCCGCTGAACCCTGATTTCTCCTACGCCGTGCCCGCCGATGCCTCAGCCCGCATGGCCCCGGCGCTGGTGGAGTTCCGCGAAAAGCCCGACCACTACCGCCTCACCACGGCCCGCCTCATCTGCATTATTCAGAAGGAAAACCTGAAAGTGCGCGTGCTCGACCGCTCCGGTACCATCCTGAGCGACGACGAAAAAGGCTTCCACTGGGAGTACGACTACGACACCGGCAACGACATCGTGAAGATGAGCAAGCAGGTGCCCGCCGGCGTGCACTACTACGGCCTCGGCGACAAGCCCGACAACATGAACCTGCGCGGCAAGCGCTTCACCAACTGGGGCTCCGATACCTACGGCTACGTGAAGGGCTCCGACCCGCTGTATAAGAACATCCCGTTCTACCACGTGCTGCACCAGAAAATTGCCCACGGCATTTTCTTCGATAACACCTTTAAGGCCAGCTTCGACTTCGCGGCCGAGCGCGCCGACGTGACCAGCTTCTGGGCCCAGGGCGGCGAGCTGAACTACTACTTCATCTACGGCCCCACGCTGATGGAGGTGACCCAGGAATACACCCTGCTCACCTGCCCGCCCGAGCTGCCGCCGCTCTGGACGCTGGGCTACCACCAGTGCAAATGGAGCTACTTCCCGGAGGCCAACGTGAAGGAAATCACGAGCGGCCTGCGCGACCGCAAGATTCCCTGCGACGCGCTCTACCTCGACATCGACTACATGGAGGGCTACCGCTGCTTCACGTGGAGCAAGGCGCACTTCCCCGAGCCCAAGCGCATGGTGCAGGAGTTGGCCGAAGATGGCTTCAAAACCATCGTCATCATCGACCCCGGCATCAAGATTGACCCCGAGTATTCGGTGTACAAGGAGGGCGTGGCCAACGACTACTTCTGCCGCCGCGCCGATGGCCCGCTGATGAAGGGCTCGGTGTGGCCCGGCCTCTGCAACTTCCCCGATTTCACCGCGCCGCGGGTGCGCGAGTGGTGGGCGGGGCTGTTTCAGGAATTGATTCAGGACATCGGCGTGAAGGGCGTGTGGAACGACATGAACGAGCCGGCGGTGTTCGAGAAGGGCACCTTCCCGCCTGATGTGCGCTTCGAGTACGACGGGCACTGGGCCTCACACCAGAAGGCCCACAACATCTACGGCATGCAGATGGCCCGCGCCACCAACGACGGCGTGAAAAAGTTCAGCTACCCCAACCGGCCCTTCACCATCACGCGCAGCACCTACAGCGGCGGCCAGCGCTACTCCTCGGGCTGGACCGGCGACAACATCGCCAGCTGGGAGCACCTCTGGCTGGCCAACATCCAGTGCCAGCGCCTGAGCATCTCGGGCTTCAGCTTCATCGGCTCCGACATCGGCGGCTTCGTGGATACGCCCACCGGCGAGCTTTATGCGCGCTGGATTGCGCTGGGGGCCTTCCACCCGTTCTTCCGCACCCACAGCTCCGGCGACCACGGCGACCAGGAGCCCTGGAGCTTCGGCGACACCGTGACCGACCTGGCCCGCCACTTCATCGAGCTGCGCTACCGCCTGCTGCCCTACATGTACACCGCCTTCTGGCAGTACGCCACCAAGGGCACGCCCATGCTGCGCCCGCTCACCTTCCTCGACCAGAACGACACCGAAACCTACCTGCGCATGGCCGAATTCGGCCTCGGCGACCACCTGCTGGTGTGCCCCATCACCCAGCCCGGCGCCGACGGCCGCTGGATGTACCTGCCCCGCGGCGACTGGTTCTACTACTGGACCGACACGCCCCAGGCCGGCGGCAGCGAAGTCTGGGCGGCGGCCGACCTCACCCGCATTCCGCTCTTCATCAAGGCCGGCGCGGTGGTGCCCATGCAGCCGGTGATGCAGTACGTGGGCGAAACCCCCGTCACCGAGCTCACCCTGCACGTGTACTACAAAAACGGCACCGCCGAGAGCGTCCTCTACGACGACGGCGGCGAGGGCTACGCCTACCTCGAAGGCCACAAAACCGTGCGCCGCTTCACCGTCACCGGCTCCGCCACCGACCTCGTGCTCACCCAGGCCATCGAAGGCGACTACGCGCCCAGCTACGCCACCTACCGCGTGGTGCTGCACGGCGTGGCCGGCGCCATCGAAGTAACCGCCGACGGCCAAGCTGCTAAAGTGACCGATGCCACGCTGGAAACGGGCCTCACCCTGCCCAGCCTCGTGGTGCCCGTCAGCTTCGGCGAGGTGCGCGTGAACGTGGTGCCGAGTGGAGCGGGGAAGGGGGATGTTGCTCCGGCTTCATAAACAATGGCGCGTAACACAGGTCCGCGCTAATTCTAGTTCTGCCCAATCAGATGTATACAATCAGCTATAATAAAATTGCCATTGAGTTTGCCGCTCTGAATTTGCTGGTGCTTGTTTTTCTCTCCCAAGCCTCGTTTTCATTTCAAGCACTATGCTTTCTTACGGCAAGTATTAATGTCTTGGTATGGGTGGTATTTAATTATAAAAAAGCGGACCTATAAAATTCAGGTCAATCATAATTCGCTGGTGCTATACACTTTCAGCTTCGCAAAAAGATGGCAGGAACACCATGTATCCTATTCTGAATTGGAAGCCACTTACCTGAAAGAACTTGTCGGTAAAGGAATTCGCCAAAAGAAAATACGTCTTTATGAACGTGGGGAGTTATGCACCATTTTAGCCCCCAGCTTTACTGGATGGCAGCACCATACTTTGGATGACCTCATAGCAGACTTGGAAGAAAAGAAAGTGGCTGTGCAAATTGAAGAGGAATAAACCACAACAGGGCACCCCACGGGGTGCCCTGTTTCGTTCCCGCCCATCCGACCGCTCCGCCTGGGGCGGCCCCGGGGCGGCGGGCGGGGCGGGCGTGTCCGTCGCCACGTAGGCCGCGGGCGGGCGAGGCGTTGGCTATTGAAGGAAGGTTCTGGTCAGGGGCAGTATATTCCGCCATTCATCCTTTCTCCCGTTATGAAAAGTGTATCCGCTTGCCTGCTTGGCGTGGCGCTGCTGAGTCTCTGCTGGACCGCTCAGGCGCAAACCACCCCCGCCACCCAACCCAAAAACCCGCCGGTAAAACCGCTGCCCCGCCCCAAAGGCGCAGCCGCCCCGAAGGGCAAGGCCTATGGCGCGCCGTTCATCAAAGACACCGCCGCCTTCCGGCGCTCCGGCCGCCCGGCCGATGGCCCCAACCGTGTCCGGCCCAAATAAGCCCCATCACCAGACGCCGGCCCCGCCTCGTGGTGCCCGTCGGCTTCGGCGAGGTGCGCGTGAACGTGGTGCCGCCAGTGGTGGGAAAGGGAAGGTTGCGCCAGCTACTTCGGCCGCTTAGGTTTCTTGAGGTATTATCTGGGAAAGACATTCACTGCGTTGCTTAAGCCATCAGGGCTAATCAGCCATTAAGCAAACCCATTTAAAATTCCATAAACGATGAAAGAAGCCGCAACGCTCCTGCAAAATCAGCCCACATACATCATTAAGATGCGGGCCAAGCCGGGCTTTGGCGACCGGCTACTGGAGTTAGCCACTATCGGAATGCATAAGTCCGGGGCATCCGACCGGTTCATTATGCTACGGGAAGACGATGACCCCGACGTGGTGTGGAATATTGAGGTCTTCAGCTCTGAAGAAGCCAAGGCAAGCTATGAAAACAGCCCCCTTGCCGACGAACTGCGGGAAGAGATTTTAGACCTCCTGGCCGAGATGCCCCTACGCATTTCCGCCCATCCGTATGCCGCCGCTCCTTGAATGTTACGTAACCAATTGTAAGGTCCCAGCAGCAACCGTCCCTCCAAAACCACAACAGAGCACCCCACGGGGTGCCCTGTTTCGTTTCCGTCCACCCGGCCGCTGCGTCTGAGGCGGCCCCGGGGTGGTCACCACGTAGTGGGCGTATTTGCGGGCGTCGGTGGTGGCGTATAAGTCCTTGCTGAGGGCGCAGAGTTCGATGGGTTCCTCGTAAAAGGCATTGCCGGCCCGTATGCGCATGTCGGCGGCGCGTCCCCGGGCAGTTGCGGCGTCCTGCTGGTCGCCCAGCCGCGCCGGAAACTTAGCCTTGGAGGAGGCCAGTGCATCCCGCATGGCGGTTCTGCTCCTTCGGTATTGCACTCCGAAACAGCGGGTTATAATCGTGAACCAAGCAATTGCGAAAAGGCCGTAGCGTGCACATGCCAGAAAGCGTGGACTCGGCAAGCAAGACTATAATTCCGTGGATTGCAGGCGAATGTCGGTTTGGACAGGTGGGGTGTAAATCGTTGAGCCGGCGGTTATTTTAACGGACTTTCGCACTCGCTCATTTACCAGAATTTCCAGCGTGTAGCTCGCGCCCGGAGGCATCACCTTTCGCCGGCTACCGCACGGCGGAACGAGGAGCGAAGCCGTAAGGTCGTAGCCCGGGGGAAGCTTGTGTACCAGCCAGTCATGAGGACCGAAGAATCGCATCATCGCCTGTATTTTGTAGAAGGCCGTGGAGTCCGGTTTCGCATGAGGATAGGTGCGTATTTGCACAAGCGTAAAAGTTGTATCTATTCCATCCACCACATAGCGCACCGCAATGCGTGGGGCGGAGGAAACCGGTACGGGGTCTTGGCTACCCTTATTGCAACTACCCAGCAGCAGGGCAGACGCACAGAGACAGATGATGTAAAGTGGCTTCATGGGATTCCGGAAGAAAGTTGTTGAAAGTGGATGGAATCAAAACAACGACCTGATTGAGTATTTGTTGCCGTGCCTAAGCTGTTATTAGAAATAGCAGAAAAGCGGACGTGGTAGCGCGATAAATCCGCTGTCGGGACAACAGAGCCACGGCGAGCGGGGGATGAAATGAAACCCAACCGACCTCCCGGGTTCAGCACACGTCTTTGCTGGTGGGCGCTTCCGAAGCGAAGGCGGGGCTTGCTCAACTTTCATCCCGGCCGCGCCTGAGCGTTGGCTCCCATCGGAACAGGAAGCAGCGCGGCATTTTCCAACAGCTTACCCGCATCCAAAACCCAGGACGGAATAATGTCTTTTTGAAATAGCTTTGAAATGCAAAGTTCTTTTGCTTGCTTTGTGTAGTCAACCTAACCCGTCTCCTGTCGTGTAGCTAGCCACCACTTAGGGAGAATACTAGTCAGGACTTTACTCAGGCGTTTCACCTCACCTTATTCCTCCCAATCTCATGACTCTGCAAAGCAAAAACCTCACGCGCCTGGCGCTGGTCACGGTCTTCCTTCTGCTGATTCCGCTGGTGGCCATGCAGTTCACGAAAGAAGTAAACTGGACGTTGTTCGACTTTGTGTTTGCCGGCGGGCTGGTGTTTGGCACCGGGCTGATGTACCAGCTGGTGGCGAGCCGGGCCAACACTACCGCTTACCGGCTGGGCGTGGGCCTGGCGCTGGCGGCGGGGTTCCTCCTCATCTGGCTGAACGGAGCTGTGGGGCTCATCGGCAGCGAAAACAACCCGGCCAACCTGCTCTACGCCGGGGTACTGGCCGTGGCCGCCGTTGGGGCGCTGCTGGCGCGCTTCCGGGCGCTGGGCATGGCCCGCACCATGGCGGCGGCGGCGCTGGCGCAAGTGGCAGTGCCGCTGCTGGCCCTGCTCATTTGGCGGCCCTGGTCGGCCACAGCCGATGAAGCCTGGAACACCGCGCAGGTACTGGGCGTGACGGGCATGTTTGTGGTGCTGTGGGCAGGGGCGGCGCTGCTCTTTCGGCGGGCTGCGGCTACCGATGCGCAGCCCGCATAACGCACAGTAGCGCAAACTTGTGGTTTGCGCTACTGTGCCGTTTGTCTAACTATAATTTGCGCTACGGGCCAGCCCTACGGTACCAATAGCCCGTAGGCCAAGTAGCACAGTGCCCCGCCCACCACGGCCACCAGCAGGCCCCGCACCCGCTTGTTCTTCAGGAAAAACAGCATCACCAGCCCGCTGAGCGACACCAGCGTAAGGAAGCCGGCCGAAAGGTCGATGACCCAGCTCCAGCCCGCGCCGCTGTCGCGGCCCTTGTGCAAGTCGTTGAGCACGGCCACCAAGCCCTGGCGCAATTCCGTGAGCTCGAAGGTGCCATCCTTGCGGTTGATGAAGGCGTCGGCGCTGTAGCCGGGGCCTTTGAAGGAAACGCTGCACTGCTCGTCCTCCATCCGAAATTCGCTCACGGCCCCGCGCAGGGCGTATTGGCTGCGCAGCCGCTCCACAATGGCCAGCTTGTTGATGCGGGCCGTGTCGGGCACGTTCACCCAGGCGGCGGGCAGGGTGCCGGTGCGCTTGGTTTCCACCTCCTGCCCGTCGAACCAGTCGGCGTGGTTCAGGGTGATGCCCGTAACCGAGAAAAACAGCACCACCAGGAAGCTCAGCATCGACAAATAGACGTGCAGCCAGCGCGACCACGAGGCCGTGCGCTTCTTCGCTACTGATTTCGGCTTGCCGGCCGGGCTCCCGGTGGGAGCCGCACCGAAGGGCTTCTGGGGGAAGGACGCGGGACTACTGGCCATCGGTTTTCTTGCGATAGTCCACGGCGGCCGAGGCCACTTCCTCGTTGGCGGGCAGGTCGAAATGCTGCGGCTTCTTGCTGTTGATTTCCTGCTTCATGAGCTGGTGGGTGCCGTGCTCGCGGGCCACTTCCACCATCAGCGTGTAGCTGCCCTGGGGCACGGGAGTGCCCTGGTCGTCCTTGCCGTCCCATTTCAGGGTGTACTTGCCCGCCGGGCGGGTGGCGCTGGTGGTGGAGCTGATGCTGTTGTTGCCGGCCGCAAACTGGTCATTGTAGGCGGCGTACCAGGCGCTCATGTCGTGCAGCCAGCGGGGCTTGTTGTACCACAGCGCAAGCTGGCGCACGGGCTTCTTCTTGCTGTCGACCACCCACACGGCCACGAAGGGCCGGTGCACGCGCCCGCCGCCTTCCGGCGTGGCCAGCTCCAGGCTGAGGGCCACTTCGTAATTGGGGTCCCAGGGCTTGTCTTTGGTGGGAGCGGCCGGTGCTTTGGTCACGGCCGGGGCGGCGGGGCGCTCCAGCTTCTGCCAGCCGGCGCTTTCCAGGCGCTGGCCGTCGGCGGTGAGGAGCATGAACTCGGCGCCGGGCACGGCGGCCACCAGGGCCTGGCCTTCGGCAGGCGGCAGCACGTTGAGGGCCGTGGCCAGCGCGCCGGCATCGGTCGCCTTATCGGCCACCACCGTGGCGCTGATGACCTCGCTGGCCGGCCGGCCCGTGCGCGGGTCGATGATGTGCGAATACCAGTGGCCGCCGATGAGCTCGCCGCGGCGGTAGTCGCCGCTGGTGGCAATGGTTTTGTCGCTCACCTGCAGTTGGGCCACCGGGAGGTCGTTTTCGGCATCGGCCCGGGGGTTGCTCACGTTGATTTGCTCGGAGTGCTCGCCCCGCACCAGAATGTCGCCGCCGATGTTGAGCACCACGCCATTCACGCCCGGCGTCGCCAGGGCCGCGTCGGCGGCTTTGTTCAAGATGTAGCTCTTGGCGAAGGAGTTCAGCACCAGCGGCGCGCTACTGAGGCGCTGAGCGGTGTGGTTTTCCGTGTTCAGGATATAGTGTTGCTGGTGTACGGCGGCCACAGCGGCGGCGATTTCTGCTTCCGAAGGCTGGCGGTTCTGCTTCGCCGCTGTGCGCCAGAGCTGGCCCACGGTTTCGGCCGAGGCATCCAGGGCACCGTCGCTTTTCACCCGCCACTGCTCGAATAAGTCCAGCACTTCGTACAGTTCGGGTGATACGGCCACCGGCTTTTGCCCGGCCCGCAGCCAAC
This sequence comes from Hymenobacter ruber, assembly GCF_054783255.1. Taxonomy (NCBI): domain Bacteria; kingdom Pseudomonadati; phylum Bacteroidota; class Cytophagia; order Cytophagales; family Hymenobacteraceae; genus Hymenobacter; species Hymenobacter ruber. The sequence continues at coordinate 82,123 of NZ_BAAGQX010000002.1, read as the reverse complement.
GGCTGAACTCGCTGTTGGCATCGTAGCCGCTGAGGATTTTGTTCAGGCGGTCGACTTCGTGCAGGGCGGCGGTTTCGGCGCGGGCGGCGGGCTGGGCCGCGTCGGCCGCCACCTTCATCTCGAAGGAGGTGCCCAGCACGTTCTCGTAGTCGGAAACGTAGAGCTTGCTGGCGCGATGGGGCAGAAAGGCAGGGGTGCTGAGGGTGGCCAGCACCAGCGAAAGGCCGGCGATGCGGCGTTGAAATACATTCATTGTCGGAGGGAAATTTATCTAATTGGTCGTGTGAGCCCGTTGCAAAAGCCGATTGGGGTAGAGACGCATATTTGCGGCTCGGTGTTGAAGAGTTCAACGCCAAGATGCAAGTATGCGTCTCTACGCTCGTCATGACGCGGTTTCGCGCTGCAAAAGAAGGACCAGGCAGGCCAGCAGTCCACCGCCCGGGGCCTCCGCGTTGCTTTGTGTCGACCAAGCGCCGTTATTCGTAGCCTAACCCGTTGTTTCATGTCCGGCACCACCATCCAAGCCATCAGTATCTACAAGCTGCTTGTGCCGCTGCGCGAGCCGTTTGTTATTTCCCTCGGCCCGCTGCTGGCGGTGGAAAACCTCGTGGTGGTGCTGCGCACGGCCGCTGGCCACGTCGGCTACGGCGAGTGCAGCCCCTTCCTCACCATCAACGGCGAGAGCGTGGACACCGGCTTCATGGTGGGCCAGTATTTTGCCCCGGCCCTGAAGGGCCGCGACGCGCTGGACCTGCCCGGCTGCCTGGCCGAGCTGGACCGCATCATCTACGGCAACAGCAGCATCAAAAGTGCCTTCGATATTGCCTTGCACGACATCGCCGCCCAGCACGCCGGCCTGCCACTTTACGAATTCCTCGGCGGCAAAAATGACAAAATTCTCACCACCGACATGACCGTGAGCCTCGGTCCGGCCGAGAAGATGCGGGCCGATGCCGAGCAGTTTCAGCGCGAAGGCTTCCCGGCCATCAAGGTGAAGCTGGGCGGGACGCTGGAGGAGGACGTGGCCCGCATCCGGGCCATTCGGGCGGGCATCGGCCCTACGCACCCGCTGCGCGTGGATGCCAACCAGGGCTGGCAAACGGCCGATAACGCCATTGCCGTGCTGCAAGCGTTGGGCGAGTTCAACATCGAACACTGCGAAGAACCCATCCTGCGCCAGCATTTCATGGAGCTGAGCCGGGTGCGGGCCGCCTCGCCCATTCCTATCATGGCCGACGAAAGCTGCGGTGATGAGCACGACGCCGCCCGTCTCATCCAGCTGCAGGCCTGCCAGATGCTGAACATCAAGCTGGGCAAATCCTCCGGCTTTCACCGCGCCCAAAAGATTGCGAAGCTGGGCCAGGCCGCCGGCCTCACGCTGCAAGTGGGCGGCTTCCTCGAATCGCGCCTGGGCATGACGGCCGCCGCTCACCTCGCCCTGAGCAACCCCGCCATTCACCACTGCGATTTCGACACCCCGCTCATGTTCACGGAAGACCCCGTGGTGGGCGGCTTCCGCTACCGCCCCGGCGGCGTGATTGAGATGCCCACCGGTCCCGGCCTGGGCGCGAGCATCGACGAAGCATGGCTGCGGAAAGCGCCTCAAATCCATTTCTGATGCGGAGGAGCTTTTTTGCCGGGGCGCTACTGGGTGCGCTGGCCCTGCTGAGCCGGCCCGCCGAGGCACAATTTGGCCCGAATGCCCTGCGCCAGGTGCTGCGCCACGATACCGTGGGTCTGGCCCGCGTGCTGGCCCGGCCCGACCACTACCGCCTGCAAATTATCTACACCCGCATCCGGCGCGATGCGGCGGGGCAGCCGCATTTCCGCACCTACCGCTACCACGTGCGGCCCCGGCAATACTTCTACCCGGCCAGCACCGTGAAGCTGGCCGCCGTGGCCCTGGCCCTGCAAAAGCTGCGCGCCCTGAGCGCGCAATACCCCGGACTGAATCCCGACTCGCCCATGCTCACGGACTCGGCTTTCGCGGGCCAGACGCGGGTGCGGCGCGACAGCAGCGCCGCCGGCGGCCGGCCCACTGTGGGCAACTACCTGCGCAAGATTCTATTGGTGAGTGATAACGACGCCTTCAACCGGCTCTATGAATTCGTTGGGCCCGAAGAGTTGAACCGCGAGCTGGCCCGCCTGGGCCTGCGCCACACCCGCCTCGTAAACCGCTTGTCGGTGGGCGACCAGGAGCCGGGCAGCCGCCATACCAACCCCATCCGCTTCTTCGCCGACACGGCGGCCACGCAGCTGCTCTATGCCCAGCCAGCCGGCTACTATGCCGGGCCGTGGCCCCGGCTGGGCCTGCACGGCGAAGCCATCGGCCAGGCCTACATCAAGGGCGACCAGCAAGTGGCCGGCCCGCTGGATTTCAGCCAGAAAAATGCCTTCGCGCTGCCCGACCAGCAGCGGCTGCTCCGCACCATGCTGTTTCCCGAAACCGTGCCCGCCGCCCGCCGCCTGTATCTCGCGCCCGACGACTATGTCCGGCTGCGCACCGCCATGGCGCAGCTGCCGCGCGAAAGCGCCCACCCACGCTACGCCCCGGCCCAATTCCCGGATACCTACGCCAAATACCTGCTGGGCGGGGGCGGAATTGCCGCTTTGCCGCCGGGCGTGCGCGTGTTCAATAAAATCGGGCAGGCCTACGGCTTTCTCATCGACAATGCCTACATCCAGGACGAAGCCCACGGCGTGGAATTCCTGCTTAGCGCGGTGCTGTACGTGAATGCCGACGGCGTGCTGAACGACGATAAATACGAGTACGACACCATCGGCTTCCCCTTCCTGCGCGACCTGGGCCGCCGGGTGTACGAAGCAGAGTGCCGCCGGGCGCTCCGGTCAAAACGCCCTTGATAAGGTTCCTGCTATGGCCCGCTACTTCACCATCAGGCGCACGGCGGAGCCGTTGCCGCGCACCACATACAGGCCGGGGGGCAGGGCCGATAGCTCCAACTGAAGCGCGCCGCGACCTGCCTGCGTAGCCGCAAGCCGCACCCGGCCGGCCAGGTCGAGCACCTGCACCTGCTGGCCGGCCGCCAGGCCCGCTACCGTCACAGTACCCGAAGCCGGATTGGGCCACACCTGCAACCGGGCCAGCGCCCCGGTGGTCACCGCCACCGCTCGCACCGGCGACAGGCTTTCGGGGCCATTGTTGTCTAGCTGGCGGAGGCGGTAATACACCGTGGGGCCGGGGTAGGTGGCCAGCGCTGCATCGTCGAACTGATAGCTGTGGGGCATCGTGCTGCTGCCCTGGCCCGCCACCCAACCCAGGCGGTGGAATTCCGTGCCATCGTTGGAAGTTTCGATTGCAAAGCCGGCATTGTTTTTCTCCGAAGCCGTGTGCCAGTTCAGGTGCGCCGTGGGCCCGTGGGCTTCGGCCGTAAAGTCCGTTAGCTCCACAGGTAGGGAGGCCGTTAGGGTGATGTTGGCATTATTGATGGCGAAAAACACGTTGTTCAGCGCCTGAATTTTGATGCGTCCCTGGCTCGTATTCACATTGGGAAGCTGCACCGATTGGGTGCCATCGTTGGGCGTACTGGCCAGCAACACAGTGGGAAAGGTCAGGCCGCCATCGGTCGAGAAAAGTACCTGCACATTGGTGCAGTTCACCGGGGCTTGGTCGGTGCCCAGCACGCTCCAGGTAAGGGCATAATTGCTACCGCCCGTCGCCGAGAAGGCCGCACTGGGGGCCGTCACGGCAAAGGGCCCGGCCGCGGCCACAGCCAGGGTCACGTTGGCGCCCGCCACGCCGCTGTGGTTGTCGCGGGCCGTGAGGCGAAAATTAAGAGTACGTGCTACCTGGGGCAGGATTTCGCCCAGTGAAGCCGTGTTGGCCAATAGCGAGGTCAGGTTCGGAAACGTGCGGGCCGGGCTGGCCACGGGTGCAAAGCTGCGAAACAGCGGCGGGCCGGAAGCGTCGGTGGCCGCGCCGGCCAGGCCGCTGGCGTTGCCCAGGTCCAGCTCTTCCCAGGAGTAGGTGAGGGCGTCGCCGTTGGGGTCGGTGCCACTGCCGGTGAGGGTGAAGGGCGTGCCCAGCGGAATGGTGTAGGTGTTGCTGGGTGGCACGCTCACGCTGGGCGGCTGGTTGCCGGTGGCCGTAAAGCTGCCGCAGGCAGTGCCCAGGCTAGATGCGATGGCGCTCAGGCTGCCGGCGTGGAAGTAGTTGATGCCCGGCCCCACGTTGTCGGGCGCGCAGCGTGAGTCGTACGACATGATGGTGTTGCCCGCGCCTGGCTCATAGGCCAGCGAGGGGCTGCGGTTGCCGCCGCTGCAATTCACTTTGTCGCCGTTAAACGTGTGTTCCGAGCCGAGCTGGTGGCCCATTTCATGCGTCACCACGGCGGCCATCAGGCTGGGGGTGGCCCCGGTGGAGGCCCCACCGCCCTTGTAAGGGTCGAAGCACGTCACGCCCACGTAGGCTACCCCGGAGTAGCCCCCGGACAAATAGCCCAGCACGTGCCCAATGTCGTAGTTGGCGCTGCCAATCACGGTATTGATGGAAGCGCGGCTTTCATCAATCATGGTGCCGGGGTTGCTGTTCGTGTAGGGGTCGGTGGCGGGGTCGGTGTAAATGAGCAGGTCGTTATTGCCAATCAGCTCAAGGCGTACAGCCAGCTCGCGCTCGTACACGGCGTTCAGAGCATTCACCAGCGTGACCAGGCGGGCCGTGGTGGTGACCGGGTCATTGTTGCCCAGCGCCGAATTGCGATAAAACTCGCCGGTGGTGGCCAGGGCCAGGCGCAGCACACGCAGTTGGCTACCGTAGGGCGCGGGTGGCGCGGGCGGCGTGCCCCCGGTGGGCCGATGCGCCCGGCCAGGTACCGGCAAGGCCTGGCAGGCAAACTCCGGCAGCGCCTCCGGATGACTCTGGTAGCGGTTGGCGGTGCCGGGGTCGGCGTCGATGCTGAGGGCGCTGGTGAGGTCCAGCACCTGGGCGTGCAGGCCGGCGGGCGATGTTTCGAGGCGCACGGAGGCGGTGGGCTCGTCGAGGCCGTGCCCGGCGTAGGTCTGAATCTGCGGATAGCGGGCCGCCAGGTCCGGGGCCATCACCGGCACTTTGGTGAGGGCGAAGCGGTGCAGCGTGCCATCGGGGTAGGGCAGTTCAAGGGTAACGGCGGCGGTGGGGCGGGTTTCGGGCGGGGCACTGGCCAGGCGGGCCGCCAGCTGCGGGGCATCGAGGGCAAACCAGCTGCCGGCGGTTTTCGGGACGGTGTTGCCGTTGCGGGCGGCCGGAGCCGGGGCGGGCTGCCACAGCGGAGCCGGGGTTTGGGCGCTGCCCACCCGGGCACCCAACAGTAGCGAAACAACCAGCGCAAAAGAAACCTTACCGTATCTGAAATTCATATGTGTCAAGCATAGTCGGGCATTGTGCAATAATTATACAGTGCAAAACCACTATTGCATGCTGCCCCACCGAATGAGGAGTAACGGGGTGCAAAATACAAGTCAGAAAGCGAAATGATTCTGTGACTGTATCAAAAGGCCGGCTCTTGCCCCGGCACTACACACGAAAGAATGTGTCAGTCAACACATTTTTAACTCGCTTATTAATGAATTTATATTGTTTATATAAAATATTTACTTATTGAAAAAAGTCAAAATATTTAGTCGTTTAGAGCAGTCGTCCTAAGCCCGTATTTGCATGATGCTTATGTAATGCATTCGGCGGTAGCCTCACAAAAACCGCGCTTTCAATGCCGGAGTCGGCAGCATGCAGCTTTCCTGCCGTCCAAACCAGCGGTAGCGGTGCCGGGCCACGAAGCGGTAGACGGCATCGCGCCAGGCGGCGGGCAGCAGCCGGCCCAGCGCTGCCACCCGCCACCCGCCGCCCAGCCCCTCGGCAATGCGCAGCACGGCGGCGGAATGTGAGTATAGCCGCCCGCCGCTGAGCAGCAGCACCGATTCCGGCTCGGCCGCGACGGCGGCCGGCGCGAGGCCCTGAGCCAGCAGCAAGGCCCGGCCCGCCTCGCTTTGCAGGGCCGCGAAGCGGAAGCGGCCCGCCGGGTCGTGGCGAATGACGAACTGCACAAAGCCGTTGCAGAGGTTGCACACGCCGTCGAACAGGATGGTATCGGGAGCGGAATCGGGCATGGAAGGCGGCGGCGAGGATTGCCACCATGCTAAACGGGCCGGCCGGGCCAATGTTAACGCAATCCGGGAGCCGGCCGTTAATTAGCTGCCGGCCACATGCCGGCAAGCCATTCTCCACTATGAACCAAGCCCTGACGCCCGCGCCACTACTTGCAGACGCCGCACCGCCTTCCTCCGCGCCCGGTCCCGTGGGTTTTTGGGGCGTGCTGCGCCGGCCGTTCGTGCTCGATTTGCGGGCGCTGGCGCTGCTGCGCATGGCTACGGCAGCTGTGGTATTGCTCGATTTGGCCATTCGCAGCACCGACCTGGAGGCGCACTACGCCAACATGGGCGTGCTGCCGCTGGCGGCGCTGCACGAGCATCTGTGGTCGGCCTATCAGTTTTCGCTGCACGCGGCCAGTGGGCTGTGGCAAGCGCAGGCGGGGCTGTTTTTGCTGGCGGCGGGGCTGGCGGGGGCGCTGCTACTGGGCTACCACACGCGGCTGGCCACGGTGGCTTCGTGGGTGCTGCTGGTGTCGGTGCAAAACCGCAACCCGCTCATCGGGCAGGGCGGCGATGACTTGCTGCGGATGTTGCTGTTCTGGGGCATGTTCCTGCCCTGGGGGCGGGTGTGGAGCTGGGACGCGCGCAACCGCCCGACCCCCGCCCGGCTCGAGTATTTCAGCGCCGCCACGGTGGCTTACGTGGTGCAAATCGCGCTGCTGTATTGGTGCACCGCGCTGCTCAAAAACGGCCCCGAATGGACCCAGACCGGCACTGCCCTTTACTATGCCTTTAGCCTCGACCAGCTGCTGCTGCCCGGCGGGCGCCTGCTCTATCCGCACCCCGACCTGCTGCGCGGCCTCACCTTTGCCACGTATTACATGGAGCTGCTCCTGCCGTTCGCGCTGTTTTTGCCGGTGGGGGTGAAGTGGTGGCGGCTGCTGGTGGTGGGCGTGCTGTTTGGGTTTCACCTCGGCATCAGCCTCACGCTCTACGTGGGCCTGTTTTTTATCATCAACATGGCTTCGCTGTTGGGCATGCTGCCGCCCACAGCGCTGGACTGGCTCACGGGCCGGGCTGCTCCGCACGTGGCACGGGCCGGCAGTTGGCGCCCGCGCCTACCGGCCTGGCCGCTGCCATGGCGCCTCCGTCTGGAGCGAACCCGCGAGCCTTCGGCCGGCAGCCGGCGGGGGGTGCGCGCCGTGCGCGAAGCCTTCGTGGCCGTGACGCTGGCCTACGTGTGCTGGTGGAACCTCGACGATGTGGCCGTGCTGCGCCCCGCCGGCCGCCTGATGGTGGCCCCGGCGCGCTGGTTTGGGCTGCTGTTTCGGGTCGACCAGCACTGGGGCATGTTTGCGCCCGTAGTGTTCAAGGATGACGGCTGGTACCTCTTCGACGCCACTACCGCCGACAACCGCCACCTCGACCTGAACCGGGGCGGGGCGCCCATCGTCCATGCCAAGCCAGCCGCGGTGGTGTCGTTGTTCAAGAACGACCGGTGGCGCAAATATTCCGAGAATTACCTCTTCGTGAGCAACGCCTGGATGCGGCCTTACTACTGCAACTACCTGCTGCGCATCTGGCACGAAAACCCGGCCCACGCCCCGCTCACCCACCTTTCGATTGTGTACATGAAAGAAGTTTCGCTGCCTGACTACCGGGTGGCAAAGCCGGTGCGCGAGGTGCTTTGCGACTGCGAGCCAGAGTCCGCACCGACTCAGAAGGATGTAAAAGCTCTTGATGAATAAGTATTTATCCGGATGAAAATCCGAATAAATCGCGCTGCTAACTTCCGTATAAAAGAAAGCCTCCGGCAATTTTCATTCTTCCACTTTTCCTTACTCCTATGAAAAGCAAATGGATTTCGGTACTGACTGGCGTGCTGCTGTGCTCGTCGCTTAGCTTCTTCAGTTCCTGTACGACGTCAGAAAATGCCGGCACTACTTCGGGTTCGACCTCGGGAACAACCACGGATGGCACGACCACCGGAACCACCACTGGTACGACCACTAGCGGCACAACGACAACCGGCACCACCACCACCACTGGTACAACGACAACCGGCACTACCACCACGGGCACAACAACTACTGGAACCACATCGGGCACTACCACCAGCGGTACCACCACGGGTACCACTACCTGATTGTCTACTTTAACCGTCAGTTAAAAAGCCGTATTCGAGAGGGATACGGCTTTTTCGCTTTTGGAAGATTTATGTTTCACGCCCATTGTTTGAGGTACTGAAAAACCTCCGGGTGCGTGAGCAGACCGCCGTGGTGCTGCTGGCTGAACACGGCCGTGCGCACGCTGGCCCCGGCGGGCAGGGCGGCTTCATCGCCGAAAGTGGCGTGGCCGCGGGCACTGCCGTGGCCCACCAGTCCATCGCCAAAATACTCGCGCAGGGCCGAGGGGCGGGTGGCCCGCAGCCAGGAACCCATCAGAATGTGGTATTGCACGCCGGGCAGCGGCGGCACGGGCGTGCGTGGCGGCGTGAGGTCGTTGGCGTGGGCATCCTGCCAGTCTTCGTCTACCAAAATGGAGTAGCGCAAGTCCTTAATGCCGTTGCTGCGCTGGTTGAGGGCCTTGCTAAGGAAGCGGGTGGGAAACAGGTTGATGCGCTCCAGCAGCCGGGCCGTGAAGTGCGAACTCTGCTCAAGCCACGAGCCATCATTGGGCGTCCCGATGAGGAAGATGGAGCGCAGGTGGGCCAGCCAAGGGGAGTTAGGAGTTAAGAGTTGAGAGTTAGGAGTTGATTCATTAGGTACTGCTGCATCTTCTGCCTCAACTCTTAACTCTTCACTCTTAACTTTTAACTGAGCGTAATAGCCTGCCGAGCGAATAATGAGCCCGCCCATGCTGTGGCCCACCAGCACCAATTCGCCGATGGCGTCGGGGTAGGTTTCGACCAGTTCGGTGAGGAGGCGGTTGAGCTCGCGGCCGTTTTCGGAAAGGTGCAGGCCGGAGTTGAAGCGTAGGTAGAGGGCGCGGCTGCGGGTTTCTTCGGCCAGGCGCGGGCCGTAGCGGCGGCTGCCGGGCGCGTCCTGAAAACCAGTTTGCCAGATGAGCTCGTCGCCCATCAGGCCGTGGATGTAGACCACGGTTTTCTGGTGCGGCTCGGTGAGGCGCAGGTCGGCCACGGCCACGTCCTGCCCGCCGCGCCGGAAGCTCATCCGAATGGCGCGCGGGTCGAAACGGGCCGCCAGCTGGTCGCCAAGGGCCCCGTTGAGCACGGGCAGGAAAAAATGCTGGTGCGCCTGGCCGGCCCGCACCACGTAGCTGGCCCCGCGCACGGGTAGCAGGGCAGCCCGCCCCACGGCCCCCAGGGCGCGGCGGAAGCGGGAGGGCAGTTTGGGGGCAGAATCGGACATGGACGGGCGGGAAACGTGCAGTATTGCCCGAAAGTAGCGCCGCCGCCGGTATTGCGTTGGCCTTCCGCCCTAAATCAACGTACTTTGCACCACCAATCCCAAGTATTACTTCATGAAGCTTTCCACTCGTCCCGCCCTGGCCCTGTTGCTGGGCACCGCCCTGGCGGCCTCGCTCTCGTCCTGCGATTACCGCTGGAGCCCCGGCCAAAACCAGCAGTTCAAACACGGTTTCACCAACGCCCCCGGCTGGCACAAATCGGACGTGGACCGCGACAGCATCAACAACCAGCCCAAAGCAATGCCCGCCACGGGCACCGGTTCGGCCACGGCAATCAAGAAAGGTACCGTGAAAGAGCAGTTGGATTCGGCCCCGGCCGGTGCCAGCGCTTCCTCGCCCCAAACCGCCAGCGGCCAGATGGCCCCGGCCGACCAGGCCCAGGCCAAAAAATAGTTTTTCGGCGTTTGCCCGGAACGCAAAAAGCCCGCTGCCATTCCGGTAGCGGGCTTTTTGCGTTGAAATTGCGGGCGGGCTTACGCCGGGCGCTCCGCCACCGGCGGCTGCCCCACGCGGGCGTAGCCGAAGCGCACGGGCGGCTGCACGGCGTGGTAGCCATCGAGGCCCGAGATGGTGGCCGTGCCCAGGGCCACGAGGTCGAGGGTGCCGTCGGGGCGTAGGGCTTCGGCGCGCAGGTACACGTGCTCTACGGTGCCCACCAGCAGTACCGTGCCGTTGCTGATGGCGTGCTCTTCGAGTAGCCGCAGGCCGATGCTGAGGGCGCTTTCGGCCACGTAGGGCGCGGGGAAACCGTCGCGGTATTCGGCCGTGAAGCCACAGGCATCAAACTCCGAAACCGAGTCCGGGAAGTTGGCCGAGGTGTAGTGCGCTTGGGCGGCCAGGGCTTCTGGCACGTGGTTGAGGGTGTAGCAGCCGCTGCTTTTAAGGTTGGCGTAGGTGTGGCGGGGCACGGTGGTGGGCCGCGTCACAATGCCCAGCAGTGCCGGGTCGGAGCCCAGGTGCAAGGCCGAGCTAAACACGGCCAGGTTGGTCACGCCGTCGGCCGAGGCCGTGCCCACCAGGTTGGCCGACTTGAAGCCCGGCAAGCCGTTGACGAGGTTGAGGCGGTATATTTTGTCGAAGCCGGCGATGTCGGCGGCGGTGAGGTGGCGCATGGTAGCTTCGCTTAATGAGGAATGGGGAATTGAGAACGAAGGATTAAGCAGGCGTTCCTGAAATTGTTCATTCTCAATTCCCCATTCCTCATCAAGCGAAGCATTCTACCGTTCCAGCTTGAAGCCGGGCTCGCGGGCGGGCGGCGCGGTACGGTTGGCCACGGCCCAGCCGGTGAGGTACATCCACTGCGTCATGCGCGTGAGTTTGGCATAGTCGATGCGGCGGGCTTCGTCGCGCGGTGTGTGGTAGTCGACATGCAGCAGCGAGGTGTACATGATGGCCGGGATGCCCAGGCGGGCGTAGGGCAGGTGGTCGGAGCGGAAATACCAACCTTCGGGGTGCGTGGGCTTGTCCCACTCAGTGTCGAGCTTGAACCGGGGGCCGGCCTGGTTGGCCGCCAGCGCGGTTTTTACGAGGTCGGAAGAATTCATGTGCGGGGGCGTCGAGCCCAGCAGGGCGGCGCTGTCGGGCGCGTTGCGGCCCATCATCTCGGCATTCAAAACGGCCACGATGCTGGCCTGCGGCACCGTGGGATGGGCCGAAAAGTAGGTCGAGCCAATCAGCCCGCGCTCCTCCGAACCCTGATATACGAACAGCGCCGAGCGCCGCCCCGGCTGCTGCTTAAAGGCGCGCATGATGGCCAGCAGGGCCGCGCAGCCGGTGGCGTTGTCGTCGGCCCCGTTGTAGATGGAGTCGCCGGCCACGGGGGCGCGCACGCCGTCGTGGTCCTGGTGGGTGCTGAAGAGAACGTACTCCTTTTTCAACTGAGCATCAGTGCCGGGCATTTTGGCCACGATGTTCACCGACGGGTACTGGAAGCTCTCCACTTTCAGCTCGGTGGTGAACTGCTGGCCGGCCTGCTGCACCCAACTGGCGGCGCTGGCGGGCAGCCACACCACGGGCGGCGTGCTCACCACTTTGGTGCTGGCCGCGCCGGGCAGGCTGTAGCGCCCGCGCTCGTAAATGTGGCTCCAATGGTCGTACAGCGCCTGCGACGCCGCATCCGACACGAATACCACCGCCACCGCGCCGGCCTTCACCAGCTCGCCCGCCTGCCCGGCAAACTTGCCGAATACGTAGCGCCGGTAGCTGATGCCGTCCGTTGGTGCCCCCGAAATCTGCACGGCCACGGCCTTGCCTTTGATGTCGACTTTGGCCAGCTCCGCCGCCGAGGCGGTGCCCACGTACACCAACGGCGCGTTGATGCTGGCATTGGTGGGGGCCGTTACGGCACCGTCCTCGTTCAGCTTAATCTCATGGGTACCAATGCGGAGCGTACTGCTCTTGCTCAGGCGGGTGCGTTGCAGGTTGAACCACTGGAAGTAAGTGCCGTCGTCGCCGGCCGGCAGCATGCCGGTGGCCCGAATCTGGTCGGCGAGCCATACCGAGGCTTTCAATTCATCGAGTGTGCCGCCCTCGCGGCCCCGAAAATGGTCATCGGCCAGCGCAAACAGGTCGCGCTTGATGTCCGCTTCGCGAATAGCGCTTTCGGCATTGACCGGTTTGGCGGCGGGCTTTTTTTGGGCCGAAACAGCTAAGGGAGCGGCTAGCGCGAGGCTGGTCAGGAGCAGGCGGGCAGCTGCTTGGAAAGGTCTTTTCATGCGAGATGAAGTTCAGGATAGCAGGGTTTGTTAAGAGGCTCTACGTCAGGATTCATTTCAGGTACTGGTCGAGCCAGTCCAGCCACAGACGGTTCCACTCGGCGCTCCGCACGGGGTCGGACGGGACGTGGGCCGAAATCGGGAAGGCCACGAAGCGCACCGGTACGTGGTTGTCCTGCAAAGCGTGGTAGAGCTTGTAGGAGTTGGCAATGGGTACCCGGAAATCGCCCACATTGTGCAGGATGAGCGTGGGCGTGCGCCAGCGCGTGGCCCGCGAAATGGGCGACTGCGCCTGGTAGTGCGCCAGGTTGTCGGCGCTGAGCCAGGGCGAAGGGCCGTAGTGCGCGGCATTGGCAATGTTGTTGTCGCTCAGGTTGTAGCTGTCGAGCAAGTCAATTACCGAGGCGGCCGCCACCGCGCAGCGCCAGCGCCGCGACTCGCCCATCAGCCACGCCGTCATAAAGCCCCCATACGAAGCCCCCGACAGCGCAATGCGGCTGGTATCGACCCATCCCCCCTTCTCCAAAGCGGCAATGCCGGCCAGCACGTCGCGCCCCGGCCCGGCCCCGGCATCATCCCGGATGGCCCGCTGGAAGGCGTAGCCCAGATTGTCGCTGCCCCGGTAGTTGGGCTGAAACACCACGTAGCCGTGTGCCGCCACCGCCTGCCCCAGCCCATAAAACGCCGCCCGCGAGGCGTTCGATGGGCCGCCGTGCATCATCAGCACCAGCGGGTATTTTTTGGCAGGGTCGAAGTCGGGCGGGAAGGTGAGGATGCCATCGGGGCGCAGGTTGTCGGATTGCCACTCCACCGCTTCCATACGGCCCAGGACCAGCGCAGTGGTTTCGTGGTTGAAATCGGTGAGGCGGCGCGGGGCAGCCGTGGGTGAGGCTAGGTAGTATAATTCAGCCGGGCGGCCCGGCTCGTTGGCGGTGAGGGCCACGGCATTGCGGCGGCCTACTGCCATTTCTACCCAGTAGCTGCCGTTGGGTGACACCGGACCCAGTTTCATCTTTTGGCTTTTGCCATTCAGCCCCAGCTGCCAGATGGAAACTGTGGGCCCATCGTTGCCGCCCACAAATAAGCTTTTGCTGTCAGGGCTCCAGATGGCGCGTTGCAGGTTGCGGTCGAGCGGGCGGCAGAGGTGGCGTGCGGGGCCACCGGCCGCCGGCACCACGTCAAATTCCAGCGACTCGAAATAAGGCGGCTCGCGGGGCGTCTGGTAGCTCAGCCAGCGGCCATCGGGCGAGTAGGCGGGCAAATCGACGCGGTGGGGGCTGCCGGGCAACTCGCGCATCGAGCCCGTGGCCACGTCCAGCGTGTACACGGCGGTTTCCTGGTCGCCGGTCTGAGCGCTGGGGCGGAGTACGCAGGCCAGCGTCTGCCCGTTGGGGTGCCACGTAAAGGGGGCCGAAGAGTCGTCGGGCACGCTGAGCGGGCCGCTGGTGAGGCGGCGGGCGGGCTGCCCAGCGGTGGCCGAAACCAGCCACAGGTGGTCGGGCGCGGGCGGCGCGGTAAGGGTCACGCTGCCGTTGCCCACCTCGAAACTGTCGTTGCCCCGGGCTATTTCGGCCGCGTTGGCCGGCGCATCGGCGGCTGAGTAGGCGAGGGAAGTGCCATCGGGGCTCCAGCTATAAAGCTGCACATTGGCCACGGCCGTGGTAAGCTGGTGAACTTCACCGGAGGCCATGTTTTGCACGAAAAGCTGGGTGTGCGCGTCCTTGCCCACGCCGGTACGTGCTAGGAAGGCCACCCGGTCGCCGGTGGGCGACCAGCGCGGCTGCTTCACGGTGGGCCGGTCGGCCACCAACACGCGCTGCCGGCCGGTGGCTACGTCCACCAGCGCCACTTCGGCATCGTGGCGGTTGGTGGCGAGGTTGGGGCGCGACACCACGACCAGAATGCTCTTGCCATCGGGCGAAAGCTGCGGGTCGCTCACGTTCACCAGCCGGCTGATGTCGGCCAGCTCGAAGCGGCGCTGGGCCTGGCTGAGGCAGGGTTGAAGCAGTAGCAGCGTCAGCAGCCAGAGAAACCAAGGTGTCGGAACCGTTTTGAGCAGGAGGCTTCTCATTGCCGCAGGGATTGAATAAAAAACGTCATGCTGAGCGCAGTCGAAGCATCTCTACCACAATAGTAAACCCAATCGGATGGATTACTCACTGCGGTAGAGATGCTTCGACTGCGCTCAGCATGACTTCCCTTTACTCTCTATTCCGCCTATTGCACTGCGTTGCGCGGGTCGGCGTGGGGCTTCATCTCATAGTCGTGGGGCGGGGTGGCCCCGGCCAGGTTCTGCACGAAATAGTCCCAACGGCGGCGCATCATGTAGGGCGAGTAGGCGCCATAGCCGTGCTGAGCGTTCGGAAACACCACCAGGTCGTAGCTCTTGTTGGCTTTGGTGAGGGCCTCCACCACCAGCAGGGTGTTGTAGGGCGGCACGTTGTTGTCCATCAGGCCGTGGGCCAGCATCAGCTTGCCTTTGAGGTTTTTAGCGAAGGCGGCGTTGGCCTGGTTGTCGTAGCTGGTGGTACCGTCGGCGTTGGTCTTCATCAGGCCAATGTAGCGCTCGGCCCAGTCGTCCTCGTAGTTGCGGTTTTCGTGATTGCCCGATTCCGAGATGCCCACTTTGAAAAAATCCGGGTAGCGGAACATGGCCGCCGCCGTGGCGTAGCCGCCGCCCGAGTGCCCCCAGATGCCGGCCCGGCTCAGGTCGATGTACGGGTACTTCTGGGCCAGCTGGCGCATACCGGTCACCTGGTCCGAGAGGGTGTTTTCGGACATGTTGCCGTAGCAGGCATCGTGGTAGCTCTTGGAGCGCAGCGGGTTGCAGCTGCCTTCGATGACGACCACCACAAAGCCCAGCTCGGCCAGCGCCTGGTGGTCATTCCGCGCCGAGGCAAACGACCAGCTGCCCACGCCGCCGCCCTGCGGCCCCGGGTAGATGTAGTTGATGATTGGGTACTTCTTGTTCGGGTCCAGGTTGGTGGGCGTGAACATCAGCCCGTACAGGTCAATCTGGCCGTCCTGGGCTTTCACTGTGATGGGTGTGGGAGCCTTCCAGCCGGTGGCGGTGAGGCGGGAAATGTCGGTTTTCTCCAGCGTCGAAATCAGCTTGCCATCGGTGCCGCGCAGCACCGTCACGCCCGGCTTATCGGGCTGCGAGTAGGTGTCGACGAAATACTTGCCCGAGGGCGAAAGCATCACCTGGTGGTTGCCGGCCTCGGGCGTGAGCAGCGTGAGGTTTTTGCCATCGAGGCCGATGCGGTAGAGGTGCGTAAAGTAGGGGTTACCGGGCTCGCGGCCATCGGCCAGGAAATAGAGCTGGCGTTTCTTTTCGTCCACTTTCAGCAGCTGCGTCACCACAAAGTTGCCCCTGGTAATCTGGTTCTTCACCTTGCCGCTGCCGGCGTCATAGAGGTACAACTGGCCCCAGTTGTCGCGCTCCGAATACCAGATAACTTCCTTGCTCTTGGGCAGGTAGCGCCAGTTGATAGCACCCTGGCCCGACTCATACTGCGTGGCAGCGGTTTCGGAAAACACGTCGCGCACGGCGCCGGTGGCAGCATCGGCCACCCGGATTTTCTCCTCCTTGTGGTCGCGCGAGGTCGACACGAAGGCCAGTTCGCGGCCGTCGGGGCTCCAGTCCACGTCGTCGAAGGTGCCGCTGCTCGAAATATCGTCCGACAGCGAGCCGCGGTGCTGGTCGGGGGCCATCTGGAAGCGCACCACTTTCGGGCCGTTCACCTCCACAATCACCCGCTCGATGGTGGTAACGTCCTTGTCGCCGGGCAGCGGGTATTTCCAGCTTTTCAGGGTGGGATGGCCTACGTTGGTGGTCACCAAGTACATGTCGCCCACGTTGCGCTGGTCCTGCCGGAAGGTGGCAATTTTGCGCGAGTCGGGCGACCAGCGCAGCACCGGCTTGTCGCTGGTGGTCCAGCCGGCGTTGTCGGTGGCGTAGCCGTAATCCTTGGCACCGTCGGTGGTGAGCTGGGTGGTCTGGTTGGTATTCGTGTCGCGCACCCACAGGTTGTAGTCCTTGATGTAGGCGGCGAGCTTGCCGTCGGGCGACACAATTTCGTTTTCCGCATTGGGGCCTGGCTTGGCGGCGGGCGTGGCATCGGGGCTCAGCTGGCCGCTGGCCACGTCGTACTTCCAGCTTTTGCCGCCCGTAGCGAAGGAAATGGTCTTTTCATCGGGCGAAAATGTGAGCGTGCGGAATGGCAGCCGGCTGGCCTCGTAGGTTTTGCCAGTGGCTGCAGACAGCGCAGCGGCCAGCTTGGCCTGGTCGAAGGCGGCGGTGCGGGTTTTGCGGGCCGGGTCCACGAGGATGAACTCGCTGCCCTGCGCCGTGAGCGTGCGGTACCAGAACCGGTCGCCCGCGAGCCAGTTGGGCTGGCCGGCGCTGTGGTCCACCAGCGCCTGGGTATTATAGCTCAGGAAACGTTCGGCGCGGGCGTAGTCCTCGGCCGTGAGGGCCGGCAGCTGCTGGGCCGAGGCGGCGGCTGAAACGAAAAAGGTCGCGGCCGTGAGCAGGGCCGGTACGTACTTATGCATAGGCTTGGGAAGAGCAGGCTAAAGAGTGGGATGATTAAGCGCGAAAGGTCGGCATTTGGACCGAATGGGTTGCTTGCCGGCTTCGCGAGAAAGCAAAAAGAAAGCCCCAAAGCGGGGCTTTCTCGAGGGTGTAATGAAGCGCCAAGCTGTCGTTAGGCGCCAGCGGGCGGCTACTTGCGCCGTACCGGCACCTTGTTTGGTCCATCAACCGGCTTGCCGGGGCCGAGCTTGCCGCCGGTTTTGGCGGGGGCAAGCGGGAAGTTGCGCTGCTTCATGAGGGCGTCAATCTTTGGGTCGCGGCCGCGGAAGGCCCGGTAGCCGGCGGCCGGGTCCACGGTGTTGCCCACGGTAAACACGTTTTTGCGCAGACGGGCTGCCACGGCCTTGTCGTAAGGCCCGCCAGCCTCAGTGAAGGCGCTGAAGGCATCGGCTGCCAGCACCACCGACCACAGGTAGGAGTAGTAGCCCGCCGAGTAGCCATCGGAGGAGAAAACGTGGGTAAACTGAGGCGTGCGGTGGCGCATCACCAGTTCCGAAGGCATGCCCAGACCAGCCAGCGTTTCGCGCTCAAACTTGTCAGGGTCAATCTTCTGCGACCCGGCGAGGTGCAGCTTCATATCAATAAGGGCGCTGGCCAGAAACTCGGTGGTGGCAAAGCCTTCGTTGAACGAGCTGGCCTTGTTGATGCGGTCGACCAGCGCCTGCGGAATGGGCTTGCCGGTCTGGTAGTGCAGGGCAAACTTGTTGAGCACTTCCGGGGTAGCCAGCCAGTTTTCGAGCAGCTGCGAGGGGAATTCCACGTAGTCGCGTACCACGCTGGTGCCCGAGAGCGTCGGGTACGTCACGTTGCTCGACAGCCCGTGCAGGGCGTGGCCGAACTCGTGGAACAGCGTGGTGGCATCGGTCCAGGAAATGAGCACCGGCTCGCCGTCCTTGCCCTTCACAAAGTTGGAGTTGTTCGACACGATGGTGGTCACCGGCTTGTCCACACGCTCCTGGTTGCGGTAGGCATTCATCCACGCGCCCGAGTTTTTGCCGGGCCGGGCGTAGGGGTCGAAGTACCAGAGGCCCAACTGCTTGCCGGTGGTTTTGTCGTTCACCTGCCACACCTTCACATCGGGATGGTACACGGGCACGTCGGTCACGGGCACAAAAGCGAAATTGAACAGCTCGCCGGCCACCCAAAACATGCCCTCGCGCATTTTGTCGAGCTGCAGGTACTGCTTCACCTCGTTCTGGTCGAGGTCGTAGCGGGCCTTGCGCACCTTTTCGGCGTAGTAGCGGTAGTCCCAGGGCTCGATTTTGAAGCCGGCGGGGGCGCCTTCCTTTTTGGCCAGGGCCAGCATGTCGGCCACTTCCTCGTGCTCGCGGGCCACGGCCGGCGTCCATACTTTCAGCATCAAATCCATGGCCGCCTCCGGGGTTTTGGCCATGGTGTTGTCGAGGCGCAGGTGGGCGTGCGTGGGGTAGCCCAGCAGCTTGGCGCGCTCGGCCCGCAGCTGCAGAATCTCGGTGATGATGGTGTTGTTGTCGTGCGCGCCGCCGTTGTCGCCCCGGTTCGTAAACATGCGCCAGGCCTTCTCGCGCAGCTGGCGCTGGTCCGAGTACGTCAGGAACGGGTCGATGCTGGAGCGGGTGTTGGTGATGACGCCCGCCGCCGCAATCTTGCGGGTGCCGGCCGTGGTTTTGGCCGCATCGCGCAGCGAGGCCGGCAGGCCCCCCAGGTCCTTATCGGTTTTCAGCACCAGCACCGAGTCGGCCTCGTCGGCCAGCACATTCTGCGAAAAATTGGTGAACAGCCCCGCCAGCTTTTGGTTGATGGCCGAAACGCGGGCCTTGGCCGTGGCATCCAGCTTGGCCCCCGCCCGCACAAACTGCTTGTAGTCAACTTCTACCAGTCGCTGCTGCTCGGCCGTCAGCTTCTTGGTTTCGGGCGATTTATACACCGCCTCGATGCGCTTGAACAGGGCCGGATTTTGGGAAATCTGGTCATAGAACGCGGCCAGCTTCGGGGCCATTTCGGTTTCCACGGCGCTGAAGGCGGCATCGTTGAGCGTGCTGCTCCAGATGTCGTAAATGGCCGAAACGCGCGTCAGCGTCTGCCCGCTGCGCTCCATAGCCACAATGGTGTTCTCAAATGTCGGGGCCGCCGGGTTAGTGGCAATGGCGTTGATTTCGGCCAGATTCTCAGCCATCGCCGCTTCCAGCGCGGGTTTGAAATCAGCAACTTTTACCTTGTCGAAAGCCGGCACGCCGCCGTGCGGGCCGACCCAGGGCTGAAGGAGCGGTGACTGGTCGGCGCGGGCCGTGGCCGACGCGGCGGGAGTTGAGGATTGAGCCATGCCGGGGGGGGGAAGCAGGGTGAAGGCCAGGCCGAGCGTGGCCAAAAAACCGGTCAGCCGCCGGCGGGAAGTGGGTTGCGACATTGAAACGAGGTTCGGGGAATGCGAAAGAAGGAGCAAGGTAGCGCGGACTTTTAGTCCGCGGCCCCGGCAGAAACACGAACAACTCGCAAAATCGTGCGGGCGCGGACTGCCAGGTCCGCGCTACATCACGCTACCGCTGCCGGGCGGCCCAGGCGTCCATCCGCCGCTCCAGTACCGCCAGGGGCATGGAGCCGCCGGCCAGAATCTCATCGTGAAAAGCCTTGAGGTTGAATTTCTTGAGCAACTGCTTTTCGTAGCGGGTGCGTAGCTCCCGGATTTTCAGCTGGCCGGTTTTGTAGGCTAGCGCCTGGCCGGGCATGGCCAGGTAGCGCTCAATTTCGGCCGTGGCGGCCTGCTCCGAAATGGGCTCGTTGGCCATCATGTAGTCGATGGCCTGCTCGCGGCTCATGCCTTTGGCGTGCATGCCCACGTCTACCACCAGGCGCAGGGCGCGGTGCATTTCATCGCCCAGTGCACCAATGCGCTGGTAAGGGTCGGTGTAGAGGCCCAGCTCCTTGCCCAGGCTTTCGCAGTACAGCGCCCAACCCTCGCTGAACGCGGGGTAGGAGGCGAAGCGGCGGAACTTGGGCAGGCTGGTATTTTCCTGCTGCAACGACAATTGGTAGTGGTGCCCGGGAATGGCTTCGTGCAGAAACAGCGACTCCATGCCCGAGGTCACGTTAAACTTGGTGGCATCGAGAATGGGCACGTAGAAAATGCCCGGCCGCGCGCCGTCCGGCGTGCCCCGGTTGTACTCGGCCGAGGCCGTGGCGGCGCGAAAGGCCTCCGTCTGCCTAATCTCAAACGGCGACTTCGGCGTGCGCCCGAACAGCTTGGGCAGGTTGGGCGTGATGCGCGCCTGAATGGCGCGGAAGGCGTTCAGCACGTCGTCCGGCGTTTTGTAGGGCATGAACTTGGCGCTGGAACCCAGGTAGCTGAAGAAGCCGGGCAGGCTGCCCTTGAAGCCCACCTGCTTTTTCACGGCCTCCATCTCGGCCCGGATGCGCTTTACCTCGGCCAGACCGGTGAGGTAAATGGCGTCGGGGGTGCGGTCGGTGGTGGTCATCAGGCGCACGTCGTAGCGGTACATTTCGGCCCCGCCGGGCACATCGCTCAGGCCGGTGCTGCTGCGGGCCTGGGGCAGGTATTCGGTGTTCAGAAAGTCGGCCAGCTTGCGATAGGTGGGCACCACCTCGGTAAGGATGGCTTGCTGGTAGGCGCTGGTGATTCTGGCCTTGTCGGCCTCCGAGAAGCTGGCCGGAAGGTGCGTGATGGGGCCGTAAAACAGGCTTTTAGCGGCATCGGCCGTCACCTGGGCTTGCAGCTGGGGCACCATTTTCAGCACCAGCACACGAGGCAGCACCACGGCCGCCTTCATGCCCTGCCGGAAATTGCCGATGGCCGAGTCGGCCCACACCGGGAACTTGTCCACCCGGGTCAGCCAGTTGTCGTAGTCCTTCACCGTTTTGAAGGGCTGCGCGCCGGTGCCCGCCCCCAGCTGGCTGAGCGTGGTGGGCAGGCTGTAAAACTGCGCAAACGGCATCATCCAGTTATTCAGCCGCAGGCCTTCGAGGCGGCTGCGCATCTCGTACTGAAAGATGTCGTAGCTGAGCTTGTCGTCGGCCGAGAGGCGGGCGCGGTCAATGTTCAGCAGGTCATTGAGGTAGCGGCGGTAGAAGCGCGTCTGCTGCTGACGAAAGGCGCGGGTCTGGTCGTTAGGCAGGCGGTCGTTGTAGCGGTTGTCGCCCTGCGCCGTGGCCATTAGCGGAAACAACCGAGCGCGGTCTTCCCAGTACGAATTGAATAAGCCGGCCAGCAAAGTCGCGGAAGTGGCCGTCCCGTTGGGTGAGGTTTGGGAGCCTGCCGGGTGCGCCAGCAGGCACCACATTGCCAGTAAGGCAACAAAAAATCTGTTCATCAACCAGTAAGTAAGCCGGCAAGCTACACAAATGGCTGTAAATAGTCCAGTTTTCCTTAGGGAAAGGCAGGATATAAAAACGTCATGCAGCGCGCAGCGAAGCATCTTTACCGCTCAACCTAATCCAATTGACTGAATTGGTGGCGGCGGGCAAGATGCCTCGCTGCGCTCTGCATGACGTTCAACTAGTCGTGCTCGCTACTGCTTCGCTGCCCAAGCGTCCATCTTGGTTTCGAGCACGGCCAGCGGCATCACGCCGTCTTTCAGCAGCTCATCATGGAAATTGCTGAGCGAGAACTTGCTGCCCAGCTGCTTTTCGTAGCGGGCGCGCAGCTCCTGAATCTTCAGCTGGCCGATTTTGTAGCTCAGCGCCTGGCCCGGAATGGCCATGTAGCGCTCGATGGCGGCCGTGTCGTTTTCCTTGTTGTCGGGCGTATTATCCAGCATGTAATCAATGGCTTGCTCCCGGGTCATCTGGCCGGTGTGCAGGCCGGTGTCTACCACCAGGCGCACGGCGCGCAGCATTTCATCGCTCAGGGCGCCAATGTATTGGTAGGGGTCTTTGTAGAGGCCGAGCTCCTTGCCCAGGCTTTCGCAGTAGAGGGCCCAGCCCTCGGTCATGGCGCCGTAGCCGGCAAACTGGCGGAACTTGGGCAGGCTGGTGTTTTCCTGCTGCAGGGAAATCTGGTAGTGGTGGCCCGGAATGGCCTCGTGCAGAAACAGCGACTCCATGCCCTGCGTCACGTTGTACTCGGCCGGCTTGGACAATGGCACGTAGAAAATGCCCGGCCGGGAGCCGTCCGGCGAGCCCTGGTTGTACTCGGCCGACGCCGACGCCTCGCGGAACTTCTCGGTTTCCCGAATCTCGAACGGCGACTTCGGCACGCGGCCGAACATCTTTTTCAGGCTGGGGTCAATGGTCGCCTGAATCTTGCGGAAGCCGGCCAGTACTTCTTCGGCCGTTTTGAAGGGCATGGCCTTGGGGTTGGTTTTCAGGCTTTCGAAGAACTGACGCAACGTGCCCTTGAAGCCCAACTGGGTTTTCATGCGCTCCATCTCGGCGCGCAGGCGGGCCACTTCGCGCAGGCCCAGGGCATGAATTTCGGCCGGGGTTTTGTCGGTCGTGGTCCAGTAGCTGGCGTAGTAGCGGTACATTTCCGGCCCGCCCGGAATGGCGTTGATGCCGCTGGTGGGGCGGGATTTGGGCAGGTACTCGTTGGCCAGAAAATCACCGATTTTCTTATAAGTCGGCACAATCTCCGTGAGAATGGCCTTTTTGTACTCCTCGGTAATGCGCTTTTTGTCGGCGTCCGAAAAGTCCTTCGGGAAGCGCGTGATGGGGCCGTAAAACAGCGACTTGGTCGCGTCGGTTACCTGCATGTCCTTGGCGCGCACCTGCGGAATCATCTTCTCCACCAAGGCCTTGGGCAGCACCACGCCGGCCTTCATGCCGCGCCGGAAGTTGCCGATGGCCGAATCGGCCCACACCGTGAAGCCGCGCACCCGGCCCAGCCAGTTGTCGTAGTCCTTCACGGTTTTGAACGGCTGGTTGCCCTGCCCCGAGCCGTACTGCCCCATGCTGATGGGCAGCCCCCAGAACTGCTGAAACGGCATCATCCAGGTATTCAGCTTCAAGCCTTCCACCCGCTGCTTGAGGTCGTACTGAAAGATGTCGTAGCTGATGCGGTCGTTTTCGTCCAGCTTGGCGCGGTCAAACTTGCCCAGCCGCGTCAGGTAGTCCTGGTAAAACGTACGCAACGTATCCCGGAACGCCTGGGTCTGGTCGTTGGGCAGCTGGTCGTTGAAGCGGTTGTCGCCCTGGGCCGTGGCCGACAGCGGGTCGAGCCGCGACTGCTGCTCCCAGAAGCTGGCAAACAGGCCGTTGATGCCTTTGGTGGTATCGGCTGCCGCGCCATCGGCGCTGGTGCTAGCGGTTTCGGTGGTTTTGGTCTGGTTGCAGGCCGTGGTAAGGGCGGCCGCGACGAGGCCGGCCAGAGCAATTTTTTTCATGAGCGAATGGGAATATGCTGCAAGCTACGAAACGGCACACTCCCCTCCTTACCCAGGAGGGGATGTTTCAGCGTTGGCTGAAACGGGGGTGGTTGTGGCGTTGAGCCGTAGACATTCGCTACGCCCTTATCAATACTTACCCAGTTCCTTGGTAACCCAAAACTGTCGTTTAATGCCACAACCACCCCAATTTTCGCTGGCGCGAAAATATCCCCTCCTTGGTAAGGATGGGAGTTGGCGTCTTACCGCCTGGCCGTGAGCCGGGCCACGGCCAGGCGGCCCAGCTCCGGCGCAATGCGCTCGCGCGAGTAGGCTTTCACGCGGCGCGGCATCCCGATGACGAGGGTGCGGTCGGGCAGGCGCACGTAGAGGTCGCCGTGGCTGTCGTCGTAATACGCTTCGCGGCCCAGGCCCGCCACGGGCACCATGTTGCGGCGGCGCAGGTCGTTGCCGGCCTGGGCAATCTGAAAGGCGGCGGCGGGCCGGAACGAAACCATCACCACGGCATCGGGGCTGGCGGGCTGGTCGGCTTCCACGAAGCGGCAGGCCTCGCCCTGGGCCTGCTGCTGCACGGGGCGGCCCGTGAGGCTGGTCACCTCGCCGGGCGTGAGCAGGCCGCAGGCTTCGGTGGGCAGCGTGGCCGTGGTATCCATTTGCACGGCGGTGGAGCGGCTGGTGCCGCCACTGGATTGCTCCAGTGGGGCCTGGCCGCTACAGGCTCCCAGCAGCACGGTGCCAGCCAGCGCCAGCAGCCGCTTGCCTGGCCCAATGGATAGAACAGGAATACGCATAAGACAAACGTTGAAAGGCGGTTATACCAATTATCCTCTACGTTGACAGGCCAAAAAAGGCAATGCCGACATCGCGGGTCACTGCGCAACACCCCAAAAAAAGCCCCGCCGCTACACGGGGTAGGGGCGGGGCTTGGTTGTGCGAACTGGCCAGCGGTATGTCAAGGGCCAGCCAATGCCGCGAGCTATTCGCGCATCAGGCGCTGGGTATGGCGGCCAGTCGCGCCGCTCATTTCCAGAAAGAAAGGGCCTTTGGGCAGGCTGGTGATGTCGAGGCGGTCGTTGTCGGTGGCTTTGCCGCTGAGCAAAGTCTGGCCTAGGGCATTGAAAATGCGGTACTGCACCGCGCCCACGCCGGCGGGCAAAATGAGCTGGTTTGCGCTGGGGTTGGGGTAGAGCTCAACTTTGGTGCTGGCTTCGGTTTGCACGGCGGCCACCGGTGAGAAGCTGAAAGTGCCATCGGAATCGACCTGGCGCAGGCGGTAATAGGAGGTGCCGGCCAGCGGGCGGCTATCCACGAAAGAATAGTCGTGCGCCATGGTGGTGTTGCCCTGGCCTTTCACCGTGCCCAGGGTTTCGTAAACCTCGCCCGTGGCACTGCGCTGAATCTCAAACCGGTCGCTATTTTTTTCGCTGGCGGTGGCCCAGGTTAGAGCCACGCCCGCGCCTTTGGCGGTGGCATCGAAACGAGTGAGCTCAACGGGCAGCGAGGTAAATGTGCTGGCCGTGATATTATCAACCAATAAATCGGTTTTGGCAGAAGCATTCAACACAATCTGCACGTAGGCGTTGGTAATGGCGCTACTAAAGTTAATGGTGACAGTGGCCGGTCCACTAGCCCCATCGACAGCCGTAACGGTAGTCAGGGTTGGCGTAGTGGAAGTAACATTGGCAGTTGCAGTTCCGGTAGCGGTGAAATTCCAAGCAGGATTGGAAGCAGTTCCTTGGATTTTGAGCGTCGGGACGAACGTAGTAGAACGGTTATACGCAACATTGACCTGAATCGAACCGCTCGCATCGAGGCCGCCTTGGCCATTGTTTCTCACTGCGGCAACTTTGAATGTTAAAGCGTTAGATGTTGTCGCGTCGAAATTGACCCGCTTGAAATTAAGTGTTGTGGTAACCAGCCCCGTACCTGTACCATTACTGACCCCATACGACCGGGTACCACCTGCCTGAGCCGCAAAAAAAGCCCCCGACCCTGTGGTGGTATATGTATAATTACCTGACGACGTGGTTTCGAAGTTTTGCGTGGCCGTTTGGGCTTGCGCGGCAGCACTTATGCCAAGCATGGACAACGCAATTAACAAGTGCAGAGGTTTCGCAGAAAAGAAGTGGCGAGCTGTAAAAAGAGTCATTTGTTTTCGTTTTAAAAACGGGAAAAGCTAATTATAAGCTGGCAATGTACACCTGTGTTATAGGAAGTGTGCTATATACTTCGCCTATTAAAGATAAATTAATATTGTGATGACGATAGGTGTCATATTTAATTGATTTTGTGCAATTTCTGGCAAAGTCGTCTAAGCATGGCCGAATAAACCAGAGCAATGGTCGATAAAAGTCATTGTATGCGAATTACTTGTGTCGACTACTCCCGTATCAAGCGCTGCCTGGTGCTACCGCCGGCCCCGGTCAGCTCCAGAAAATAGGAGCCTTTGGCGAGCGTGCGTAGGTCGAGCTGGTCGCTGCCGGTGGCCTGGCCACTCAGCACTACCTGCCCCAGCGCATTGAACACGCGGTAGTGCACGGTGCCCATCGTAGCCGGCAGCGATACAGTGCCCGTGCTGGGATTGGGATAAACGGCTACTTCGCCGCGCATCTGCACCGCGACCACCGGCGAAAACGTGCTGGTGCCATCCAGGTCGACCTGGCGCAGGCGGTAGTAGGCGAGGCCCACCAGCGGGTGGCCGTCCATAAAGTCATAGTCGTGGACGCTGCTGCTGGTGCCCTGGCCCTTCACGCTGCCCACGCGCTGGAAGCTTTCGCCATCGGCGCTGCGCTGCACCTCAAAATAGGCGCTGTTTTTCTCGGAGGCGGTGGCCCAGCTCAGGGCAATGCCCTGCACCTTGGCGGCCGCATCAAAATGCGTGAGCTCGACGGGCAGCGGGTTTACGGCGGTGGCAAACGGGTTGGCCTGATTGTTCAGGTTCAGCGCGCCCAGCGCAAAATACGTGGCGGAGCCGGTGGTGAACCCCGTGAGCGAATTGGAGGTGAGGGTGCCGCTGACGCCGGGGCCGCCGGCTGCGCCCGCCGGGCCGGTGTTGGCCGAATGGCCCATGGTGCTCCAGGCGCCGGTGGTGCCCTGCCGCCGGGCCACCACCAGGTTCGAGGTGCCGGGTACGTTCACGTAGTCGTCGGGGGCGAAGGTGAGAGTAACAGTGGCGGTGGTATTGGTGGCCGAAGCGTTGGACGAGGTGATGCTGTAGGCGCGTTTGAACGATACCCGCTGCAACAAGCCCGTCACCGTTTGTCCGGGGTTGCCTTCAAACTGCTCCACGGTATAGGTAGCGGCCGAATTCTGGTCGGTGGTCCGGAGCGTGAAGGGGCGGTAGGCCGCGCCTTTGCCAATGGGGAAAACCCAGGTGCGGGTGGTGCTATTAGCCGACGGGGTGATGCGGGCCAGCGGGCCATTCACGAAACTGGTGGCGCTGCCGCCGGTCACCGTGGCGTTAGGGGCCAGCGTGAGCAAGGCCGTGGCGCTGGTGGTCAGCAAGCCGTTGGTCAGAATCAGGCCCCTTTCCAGGGTGATGGGCCGCGTGAGCGTCACCCCGGCCGGGTTATCAATTTCAAGCTGCGCGTCCTCTCCAAAAATCATCGTCCCAACGCCACTGACGGTCTTGGCCGTGGTGCCGCTGAGCGTAACTGGCCGCGTCGAGCTGGGGTCGAAACTGAGTACTGCGTTGTTGTTGGTAATGCTGATATTGCCCCCGATGCTGGTGCCGTCGGTATCGCGCGCATTCAGCGAGAGGTTGCCAGTACTGCTAAGGGTCAGGTTGTTGCGGATGAGTAGTTTTATGTCCCCCCCAATGGTTCGGTCGTTGGCGGTTTCGTAGACCAGGTTGCCATACGTCCGGTCAACTGCTAGGTTCGTGCCGCCAAAGCTGCCATTGATGTAGCGGTAGGTACTGCCATCCTGAAAAGTTGCGGGTCCGTAAGGGTCATCGGAATTGGACGCATTCTGCTGGTAAGTGGACCCCGCTTCAAAAACAGCCATACCGGTTGTCGAGCCAAATGAGTCTCCATTCATCCGGCCGGTGACGAAGAGGCCGCCGCCGTTCACAAAATGCACCGAGCCGGCCCCGCCCCGAAACTCGTGGAACGCGTTGGAACTGCTGTTGCCGCCCGAGCTGGTGAAGGTTACGCCCCCGGCAATGCTGGCCGTTACACCAGTATTCAAAATGAAATTTATGGCCGCGTCATCGAAGTCGCTCACCACGCCCACCACCGTAAGCGACGACCCGGCGTCTACCACGAAGTCATCGCCCGTGCCCCCGCCCAGGGTGATGCTGCGGGTTGCGTCCTGGGTGGTATTGAGCGTAACCGTGGCGTTGTTCCTGAAAGACAGCTGCTTGATGGTCTCTGTTAAATCCATGGTGGCGGTGGAGCTACCGCCGCTGAATATCAGCACGTCGCCGGTATTGCGAGAGGTGCGCGCCGTGCCCGTACCATTGGCAAGGGTGTTCCAACTGGTTGAGGCACTCCAGTTGGCTCCCGCCGCGCCCCTCCAGTAGTAGGTGTTCTGGGCCTGCGCCGTGGCCGACAGCAAGAGCATAAAGCTGATAAGCACCAAAGCAACTTTGGGCATCAGCGAATTGAAATGGCTAAGCATCAGCCGGGCTGGTGTTTTTGTAGTTGTGCTCATAGATGTATCTGGTTTGTTATATATTACAAGTAAATAATATTTATTCTTATTATAAAATATTTTTGATATTTAATTGTATTTACTGTTTGCTGTTGAGTTAATCAACTCTGCTGCCTGGTGTATTCCGAGGCGGGGTGTAGCGGACGGCTGCGGATTCATACCGCTCAACTGCCGACTTTTGCAGCGCCACGTATGTGTGGTTGTCTCCTGTGCCGCTCAGTCCCTGTTGTTAATGAAGTATCTGTTCTTGTTTTGGCTACTTGCCTTCCCACTACTGGCCGGTGCGCAACAGCGCACCACTCCGCGTTCCAAGCAGCAGGCTGTAGTGCGCAAGCCTGTGAAAAAAAAGACTTTAGCGCCGTTGCCGCCCAATGCGCCGGCCTTCACCCGCTACCTGCACTCGCCTTGGGTCGACAGTCTGATGCGGGTGCTCACGCCCGACCAACGCGCCGCACAGCTCTTCATGGTGGCCGCGTATTCCAACCGCACCCGCGTGTTTGAGGACTCGGTTTCGACGCTCATCAAGCAGTATGGCATTGGCGGGCTGATATTTTTTCAGGGCGGCCCGGTGCGGCAGTCCAATCTGCTGAACCGCTACCAGAGCCAATCGAAAGTGCCGCTGCTGGTGGCGCTGGACGGCGAATGGGGCGTGGGCATGCGCCTCGATAGCGTGGTGAAATTCCCCTACCAAATGAGCCTGGGCGGCGAAACCGACACCACGCTGCTCTACGACATGGGCCGCGAGGTGGCCCGGCAGTTCAAGCGGCTGGGCATGCACGTCAACTTCGCGCCGGTGGTGGACGTGAATAACAACCCCGCCAACCCGGTCATCGGCTTTCGTAGCTGGGGCGAAAACCCGGCCGCCGTGGCCCGCGACGGCCGCCAGTACATGCGCGGCATGCAGGACGCCGGCATTCTGGCCGTGGCTAAGCACTTCCCCGGCCACGGCGACGTGGACGCCGACTCCCACCTCGCGCTGCCCACCGTGCGCGTCGACCGCCGCCGGCTCGATACGCTGGAGCTGCCGCCCTTCCGCAGCCTCATCGCGGGGGGCCTGGGGGGCATGATGGTGGCCCACCTCAACGTGCCGGCCCTGGACACGGTATTGGGGCCGAGCACCCTTTCGCGGCCCATCATCACGGGGATGCTGCGCGATGAGATGGGCTTTAAGGGCTTGATTTTCACCGATGCCATGAACATGCGCGGCGTTATCAGCAAGTTTCCGCCCGGCGAGGCCGACGTGCGGGCCATCATGGCCGGCAACGACATTCTGGAGTTCAGCAAGAACATTCCGCTGGCCTTGAAGATGGTGCGTGTGGCCGTGGATAGCGGCCGGATTTCGCAGAAGGAAATCGATGAGCATTGCCGCCGCGTGCTGGCCCTCAAGCAGTGGTCGGGCCTCAACCATTACCGGCCCATCGATACCAAAAACATCTACGAAGACCTCAACGGCCCGCACGCGCAATACCTCAGCCACCGCCTCACGGAGCTGAGCATCACGCTACTGCGCAACCAGAAGAGCCTGTTGCCGCTCCAGCGCCTCGACACATTGCGCATTGCCACGCTGGTGCTGGGCGGCTCGCCGCGCGATACTACCGACTTTCAGAAAGCGGTGGCCGACTACGCGCCGGCCGCGCATTTCCACATCGCCGCCACGGCCACGCTCGATGAGCTGATGAAGCTGCGCGCCGCCCTCAAGCCCTACAATCTCATTCTGGTGAGCCTGCAAAGTCTGGGCCGCCTGCCCGCCACGAGCTTCGGCATCACGCCCGAGGATAACATGCTGCTGCGCGAGCTGGCCGACCAGAAGCAAACGCTGGTGCTCAGCGTATTCGGCTCGGCCTACGCTGTGGCCAAAGTGCGGGATTTGGACCGCGCCGCCGCCGTCATCATGGCCTACCAGGAAAGCCCGAATGCCCAAAACCTGGCCGCCCAGGCCATTTTCGGCGGCATTGCGGCCACGGGCAAGCTGCCCGTGACGGTGAGCGACCGGTACCCGCGCGGCTTCGGCCTGCGCACAGCCGGCAGCTACCGCCTGCGCTACGCCAACCCCGAAGACGTAGGCATGGACGGCCGCCTCGAAGCCCGCGTGGACAGCCTGGTGGGCCGGGCGCTGGCGGCGCAGGCGTTTCCCGGGGCGCAGGTGCTCATTGCCCGGCGCGGTACGGTAGTGCTCCGCAAAAGCTATGGCAACCAGACGTATGCGGGCTTCAGCGAAGCGGTGGTTGATAAGAAAAAGAAGAAAAAAGAAGCCGTAGTGACCGATGCCAAACCCGTATCGGTGCCGCGCCCGGTGAAGGATGATGACCTGTACGACCTGGCTTCGATGACTAAGCTGATGGCCGCCACGCCCGCGCTGATGCGCCTGGAGGCCGACCATAAATTCAGCCCCGACAGTGCGATGGGCAACTACTTCCCCTTCCTGCGCGGCACCAACAAGGCCGACCTGAAAATGCGCGACGTGCTGGCCCATCAGGCCCGCCTCAAAGCATTTATTCCTTTCTGGAAGGAATTGGTGAAGAAAAACGGCAACCTGCGCCGCCGCTATTTCCGGGCCGATTCGTCGGCTCGGTTCCCGTTGCCGGTGGCCCAGGGCATCTGGGCGCGGAAGAAGCTGCCGGCCCGCATCTATAAGGAAATAGGGGAGTCGCCGCTGAATGAGAAGCCGGGCTACGTGTATTCGGACTTGTCGTTTGTGCTATACCCGGCGCTGGTGCAGGCCCGTACCGGGCTGCCGCTCGATGCCTTTTTGCAGAAGGAAGTGTACGGGCCGCTGGGCGCGACCACGCTGGGTTTCCGGCCCCGCAACCGCTTTCCGGTGGCGCGCATCGTGCCCACGGAGGTTGATTCGGCCTTCCGCAAGCAGCTGGTGCACGGCACGGTGCACGACGAAGGCGCGGCCCTGCTGGGCGGCCTCTCGGGCCACGCCGGCCTGTTTGGCGATGCTAATGACGTGGCCAAGCTCGCTCAGACCTACGCCTGGGGCGGGCGCTACGGCGGCCAGCAGCTCTTCGACAAAACCGTGCTGGCCGACTGGACCAAGTGCCAGTTCTGCCCCGACAACCGCCGCGCCCTGGCCTTCGACCGCCCCGCCGCTAACCCGACCGTTAACTCGGCCAAAAGCGCCTCGCAAAGCAGTTACGGTCACACTGGCTTCACGGGTACCTACTTCTGGGTGGAGCCCGAGAAGGACCTGGTGGTGGTGCTGCTCACCAACCGCGTACACCCCACGCGGCGGAATAATAAGCTGGGCGATTTGAGCGTGCGGAGCTCGCTGTTGCAACTTGCTATTGAGGCGGCGCGGTAGTTTGTAGGGCTGTGGCCGTGGTGGAAATGTGCCACCTTTCGCTACCTTACGGCCCTACATTCCCACTCCGTACCCCTATGTTAGGATTGATGATGGCCGAGCCGCTGCGCGTGGCGACAATTATCGAGCACGCCGCCAAGTGGCATTCCGATACCGAAATTGTGTCGCGCCGGCCCGAGGGCGGCATCCACCGCTACACCTACGCCGAGGCCAACCACCGCAGCAAGCAGCTCGCCCAGGCCCTGCTGAAACTCGGCATCGAAAACGGCGACCGGGTGGGCACCCTGGCCTGGAACACGCACCGCCATTTCGAGCTGTATTATGGCGTAGCAGGCATCGGGGCGGTGTGCCACACCATCAACCCGCGCCTGTTTCCCGAGCAGCTCGTCTTCATCATCAACCACGCCGAGGACCGGTTACTGTTCTTCGACTTGACATTTTTGCCTCTCGTGGAGCGTCTGGCTCCCGTGTGCCCCACTGTGGAAAAGTGGGTGCTCATGGCCGGTCCCGAGCATCTGCCTGCCGCCTCCGAGCTGCCCGGCCTGTGCAGCTACGAAGACTTACTAGCGGCCGAAAACGGCGCCTACGACTGGCCCAGCTTCGACGAAAACACGGCCTGCTCGCTCTGCTACACCTCCGGCACCACCGACCAGCCCAAGGGCGTGCTTTATTCGCATCGCTCCACGGTGCTGCACGCCCTGGGCATCTCGCTGCCCGATGCGCTAAGCTGTTCGGCCTCGGACGTGATAATGCCGGTGGTGCCCATGTTCCACGTTAATGCCTGGGGGCTGCCCTACGCGGCCCCGCTCAACGGCGCGAAGCTGGTGCTGCCCGGTGCGGGCATGGACAGCGCCAGTTTGTTTGAACTGTTTGAAACCGAAGGCGTGACGTTCTCGGCCGGGGTTCCCACCATCTGGCTGGCACTGCTGCAGTTCATGCGCGAGGGCCAGCGCCGTTTTACCACCCTCAACCGGACGGTGGTGGGCGGGGCTGCCTGCCCGCCGGCCCTCATGAAAGCCTTTGAGGAGGAGTTGGGCGTGACCATCATGCACGCCTGGGGCATGACGGAAACCAGCCCCCTTGGCACCACCGCCCGTCTCAAGGGCAAACACGCCGGACTCAGCCCGGCCGATAGCATGGCCATCCGGGCCAAGCAGGGCCGGGCGGTGTTTGGGGTCGATATGAAGATTGTGGGCGACGACGGCCACGCGCTGCCCCACGACGGCGTGGCCTTCGGCGACCTGCTGGTGCGCGGCCCGTGGGTGGTGCGCGACTACTTCCGTACCGCCACGCCCGGCGAGCTGACGGCCGACGGCTGGTTCCGCACCGGCGACGTGGCCACCATCGACCCCGATGGCTACATGCAAATTACCGACCGCTCGAAAGACGTCATCAAGTCGGGCGGGGAGTGGATTTCCAGCATCGAGCTCGAAAACCTGGCCGTGGCCCACCCCGCCGTGGCCGAGGCCGCCGTCATCGGCGTGCCCAGTGCCAAGTGGAGCGAGCGGCCCCTGCTGGTGGTGGTGTGCCGCCCTGGCATGGAGGTTTCGGCCGATGAGCTGCTGAATTTCTTCCGGGGCCGGGTGGCCAAGTTCTGGGAGCCCGACGCCGTGGAGTTTGTGAAACAGCTGCCTCACACCGCCACTGGCAAAATTCTGAAAACGCAATTGCGCAAGGATTTTGCGGGGTATTCGGTGGCGTAGGGGTTCGGGATTTTTCCCGCAGTGGGCGCAGGGGTTTGCGCAGTGAGCGCAGTGTTGTTCATCCGGGTTTGATTTGCGCTATGCATGAAAACCAGATTTCTTTTCAGGTTCGCAAGGCGGCCTATGAAATTCATACGGACTTAGGGCCGGGCCTTTTGGAGTCAGTATATGAAACTGCTTTGGAGCATGAGCTGAGGCAACAAGGCCTGCGAGTGGCCCGGCAGGTCCCAATGCCAATGGTTTACAAAGGCATTCATATGGAAACGGGCTATCGACTCGATTTAGTGGTAGAGGGCAAAGTCATCATTGAGTTGAAATCCGTTGATGCTTTACAAGAAGTTCACTTCAAGCAGCTGACGACTTATCTGAAACTGTCCGGTCTCAAACTCGGGCTGCTCATCAACTTCAACGTTGACCGTCTCAAAGACCATATGCACCGTCGTGTAAACGGCCTCGAGAACGACACTGCGCCCACTGCGTAAACCCCTGCGCCCACTGCGGGAAAAATCCCTAGCGGCCCAGCTCCTCGGCCCGGTCGCGCGCGGCGCCGGCCCCGGCCATGAGGCCCTCGCGCACCGCGCCCGCGCCGAACGCGCCCAGCGCGGCCTCGGTGGTGCCGCCTCTGGATGCCACTTTGGCAATCCAGTCCTGGCAGCTCAGGCCCGATTGCGAGTAGAGTTCCACCGCGCCGCGAAAGGTCTGGCTCACCAGCAACTCGGCTTCGGCCCCGCTGAAACCCATTTGGGCGGCCGCCGCCATCAGGGCTTCCATGCAGTAGTACACGTAGGCCGGGCCACTGCCCGAGATGGCGGTGCTGGCATCGATGGCGCTTTCGTTTTCGACGTAAACCGTCTTGCCGGTGGTCGAGAGCAGGTTTTGCACCTGCACTAGCTCGGCGCGTGTCACCTCGTCGGTGCTGGTGAAGGCCGTCATGCCCATGCCAATCTGGGCGGGCAGGTTGGGCATGGCCCGGATGATTTTGGGCGTGCCCAAGGCCTCGCGCAAGGTGTCAATCCGCACCCCGGCCATGATGCTGAGCACGAGCTGCTGCGGCTGCACCAGTCCCTTCAGCGCCGCAAAGAGGGCAGGGGAGTCCTGCGGCTTCACGGCCAGGATGAGGATGTCGGCCCCCGGCACGCACTCGGCCGGCGAGCCCCAGACGGTGCCGATTTCGTGGGCGGCCAGGGCCGGCACCCGCTCGGGTGAGCGGGCCAGCAGGCGCAAATCGAGCCGCGAGGTGATGTGGGCGCGCACGAAGCTGCGGGCGTAAGTCAGGCCCATGTTGCCGCCGCCGATGATGAGGATTTTCATTGTTATTGATGCCGTCTGAGCTGGCAAAGAACGGCATAGTGGCTGTCATCACCCGTCAACGTCTGTCATCCTGAGCGCAGCGAAGGACCTTATCACGTTTGCGCCGATTGAGTTTACTGCAATCTGTTCATCGGTGATAAGGTCCTTCGCTGCGCTCAGGATGACAGATGAATACCCCTCACACTTTCAGCACCACGCCCTTCTTGTACATCCAGCTCAGAATGAAATACCAGATGACGATGAGCGTGACCGCGCCCACCAGCGAGGCCGTGCGCGGGTCCGAAAAATGTAGGGCGATGCCCCATTCGTAGAGCCACTCCTTCAAGCCGCCCGTTTTGCCGCCGGGCAGGGCCAGCTTAAATAGCCCGAACGTGCGCGAAAGCAGCGCCGAGAGGCAGAACACCAGGATGGCATTGACGCCGTAGACCAGCGCCGGGCGCGTCCAGGCGCGGTGGCCCTGCACGTCGCAAATCCAGTAGAGCGCGGCCAGGCCGGCCATGGCCAGCCCGCCGGTGTAGAGCACGTAAGGGCTGCTCCACAGCGCTTTGTTGATGGGAAACCACGGGGCCCAGCACAGGCCCAGCAGGATGATACCGCCGCCAGCTACGAACAGCCAGGCGACTTTGGCGGCCGGCTCGGGGCCGCGGTGGCGAAGCCATTGGGCCGTAAGGCCGCCCAGCAGGCCGGTGGCCAGGGCCGGCAGGGTGCCGAGCAGGCCTTCGGGGTCCCAGGTTTTACTGGTTTTCCAGAGGTGGGCTTCGGTGAAGATGGTGCGGTCGAGCCAGGCTCCGAGGTTGGTAGCGGGCTCCAGGTTGGCGGGGCCGAAGCCAGGCACGGGCACCAGCTGCATCAGCACCGCGTAGCCGATGAGAAAGCTGACAATCAGCCAAACCTGCGTGCGCCAGCTGGTCTTCAGAAAGATGACACTGCACCCCAGAAATACCAGCGCAATGCGCTGCAATACGCCCATTATGCGCACCACCGAGAAGTCAAACTTCGGATAAAGTGACAGCAGCAGGCCCAGCCCGAACAGCACGCCGGCCCGGCGCAGCACCCGCAGCAGCACCGCCCCCTGCGGCCCGCCCTGGCGCTTCACCCCATCCAGCGCATACACCAGGCTCACGCCCACGATGAACAGGAAAAACGGGAAAATGAGGTCGGTAGGGGTGCAGCCGTTCCATTCGGCGTGCTCCAGCGGCGGGTAGATGTGGCCCCAGTCGCCGGGGTTGTTCACCAGAATCATGGCCATGACGGTAATTCCCCGAAACACGTCAAGGCTGATGAGGCGGCCGGGCTGGGAGGCCTCCGCGAGGGGCACGGTGCCGGTGGTTTCGAGGGCGGCCTGAGTGGTGCGTTGCATGGCGGGTGGGAGTAGGGATGGAAAAAAACTCCCCTCCTTACCAAGGAGGGGATGTTGCCGCGCTAGAGGCAACTGAGGTGGTTGTGGCGTCCGAATCATTGAAGTAAATCGTTTGGTCGTCATTCAACGACCATAACCACCCCCGTCCGAGCCTTCGGCTCGAGCATCCCCTTCTTGGTAAGGAGGGGAGTTGCCGTTCGACTACCTCAAAATTCCCAGCGCACAAACGCTTCAATGCCCTCGTATTCCGGCAAGCCCAGCTGGTCGTACAGTTTCGCCGTGGTTCTATTCCGCGCCTCGGCGCGCTGCCAGAACTCGCGCTGGTCAGCCCCGGGGAACAGCGGCCGGTCTTTCTGACTTTGGTGCTTGAAGATGGCGCGGCGCTTGCGCGTGAGCTCCTGCGGCGAGAGGGGCACGGCCATCTCAATCTGGTCGATGTCCCATTCCTGCCAGGCCCCGCGGTAGAGCCACACCCAGCAGTCGGCCAGCCAAGCGGTGCCGGAGGCTTTGAGGCGGTGAATGGACTCGAAGATGGCCGCCAGGCACACGCGGTGCGTGCCGTGCGGGTCCGAGAGGTCGCCGGCCGCGTAAATCTGCTGGGGCCGGATGCGGTTCAGCAGCTCCATCGTAATGCGAATGTCCTCGTCGCCCAGCGGCTTTTTGCGCACCCGGCCGGTTTCGTAAAACGGCAAATCCAGAAAGTGCACGTTGGCATCGGGGATGCCGGCCAGGCGGCAGGCGCTCTTGGCCTCGCCCCGCCGGATGAGGCCCTTTATCTGCTGCACCTCGTCGGAGTCGACCTGGCCGGGCTGCTTGTTTTTGAGGAAGTCGGCTACGCGGTGGTAGAGGTTGTCGGCCGGTACATCGGCGGGCAAGTGGAAGGCCTGGTCGTAGTCGGCCACAAAATCGGCGAAGCGAATGGCCTCGTCATCGAACACGGCAATGTTGCCCGAGGTCTGGTAGGCCACATGCACTTCATGGCCCTGGTCGACCAGCCGGAGCAGGGTGCCGCCCATTGAAATCACGTCGTCATCGGGGTGGGGTGAGAAGATGAGGACGCGCTTGGGAAACGGTTCGGCGCGCTCGGGGCGGTAAGTGTCATCGGCGTTGGGCTTGCCGCCGGGCCAGCCGGTGATGGTGTGCTGCAGCTCGTTGAAGACGCGAATGTTGATGTCGTAGGCCGGACCGGACTGTGCCAGCAGCTCCGAGAGGCCGTTTTCGTTGTAGTCTTCCTCGGTCAGTTTCAGAATGGGCTTGGTCACGGTGCGGGCCAGCCAGGTGATGGCCTTGCGGACCAGGGCGGCATCGTGCCAGTTGCAGGGCAGACCCAGCAGCCAGGGCGTTTTGCGCGGGGTAAGCTCGGCTCCGGCGGCCTCGTCCAGCACCACTTCCACATTGGGGTGGCGCTGCAGGTAGGTAGCGGGCACAGTGTCGGTGATTTCGCCCTCCGCCATGCGTTTCACCACGGCGGCTTTGCCCTCGCCCCAGGCCAGCAGCACTATGCGGCGGGCTTCGAGAATGGTACCCACGCCCATGGTCAGGGCGCGGCGCGGCACGTTTTCCTCGCCGTAAAAATCCGAAGCCGCATCGGTGCGCGTCACGTGGTCGAGGGTGATGAGACGGGTGCGGGAGGCCGGGCCGGAGCCGGGCTCATTAAAGCCAATGTGCCCCGTGCGCCCGATACCCAACAGCTGCAAATCAATCCCGCCCGCCGCGTGAATCTGCTCCTCATAGTGCCGGCAGAAGTCGGCAATCTGCTCGGGCGGCACGGTGCCATCGGGGATGTGTACGTTCTCCGGCTTTATATCAACATGGTCAAATAGATACTCCCGCATGAAGCGCACGTAGCTCTGCAGCGAGTCGGGCGCCATGGGGTAATATTCATCGAGGTTGAAGCTGATAACGTTCTGAAAGCTCAGGCCGTCTTCGCGGTGCAGGCGCACCAGTTCCTCATACACGCGGGTGGGCGAGGAGCCGGTGGCCAGCCCCAGCACGCAGGGGCGGCCCTCGGCGGCGCGGGCACGGATGAGGTTGGCAATCTGGCCGGCTACGGCGACCGAAGCCTGCTCCGAATCAGCATAAACCGTGGTGGCGATGGGGGCGGGGTGGGAGTTGGGCGGGTTCATGGGTGGTGGAAAGAGGGAGTAGAGACGCATATTTGCGTCTCGTCGTTGTTAGGCCGCACAGGTGGTGCCGTTCAACGACGAGGCGCAAATACGCGTCTCTACACCACATGTTTATATGGCCGGGTCGGCGGGTGTGGCGGGGTTGTTTTCGCGCTCTACGCGGGGGTAGGGGAAGAAATTGCGGTTGCGCTCGGCCCCGGTGGTGCCCGGCGCGGGGCGGCCGAAGCGGCGGCTGTCGGCCAGGCGGAAGCCCTGGAAGGCCAGCTCAATATCGCGGTTGCGAAGGATGTCGGTGAGCACGTCGGCAACCGTGAGAGGGCCAGAATAGGGAGGCAGGGCCGCGCCGGGCAGGGCCAGCAGCAGGCCGGTGCTGGTGGTAGCGGCGGCGGCCGTGCTGGTCCGCACCTTGTTCAGCTCCGTCACGGCATTGGGTACGTCGTTTTTGCGGGCGTAGGCTTCGGCCCGAATCAGGAGCATTTCGTTGGGCACGTACACCGGGATGGGCGCACTGTTGGCGGTGTAGAAGCCGGTGCCCAGGTTCTGCGTCGTAGTTGGCGGCGGGGTGATGCGCAGCAGGAAGGGCAGGCGCTTGTCGCCGGTTTCGGGGGCCAGCGCGCCGGTGAGGCCCAGGCTGGTGTTGGTGGGCTCGAATACGTTTTTGTTCCCGAAAGACGTCTCGAACAGTGGGTTGCGGGTGTTGTCGTCGAAGTTAAACACCGAGCGTTTGGTGAGGTCGACGCGGCCGGCCGCGGCCAGAGCCTTGTCGTAGTCGCCAGCCTCCAGGCTGTAGCGGGCAATGAGCGCCTGAATGGTATTCGGCAGGTCGATGCCGGGCACAATCTTGGCGTTGAAATCAGCCGAAACCGGCGTGGCGGCCAGTTGCGTGGCCGCCGCTTCGAGCTGGGCCACGGCGTTGCGCAGCGCATCCACGCGCGGCACAAACGGCGCGCTTTCCTGCGTGGCCAGCGGAATCTGCTCGAAATACTGCGCCAGCGTGCCAATACTCAGCGCCCGGAAAATGCTGGCGTAAGCCACGATGCCGCTGCGGGTGCCCGCGTCCGGGGCGTTGCCGGCGTTGGCCAGCACCAGGTCGGCGTTGGATTTCACCAGGTTGGCCTGCGTCCAGAGGTTGCGCACCACGCCGTTGCTGTTGGTGAGGTTGCCGGCTCCGAGGCTGACGTTGTACTCCTCGATATTGCCCACGTTGAGGATGCTGAGCTCGCGGGTGGTGAGGCCGCCGGCCGCCACCGTGTTATAGAGCACGCTGAGGAAGCCGCCCGTGCTGTAGCGCGCCTGCAAGCCGTTGCAAAGCGTGATAAGACCATCGGAGGAAGTCACCACCTGCTGCTGACTGGCGGTGCTCGGGTTCAGGTATTCTTTGTTGCAGCTGCCCAGCGCGAGGGCCAGGGCTGCGAGGGTGAGTATTTTCTTCATGAGGTTGAATTCTGGAAGTGGGAAGTAGCGCGGACTTTGTAGTCCGCGACAGAACGGCTCACACGCGGACTACAAAGTCCGCGCTACACCTAGAATGTAGCCGCCAGCTTAACCTGGTAAGTGCGCGGAATTGGCACATTGCCAAAGTCAATGGCGCGCAGCAAATCCGAGGCCCCGCCGGCGCTGGTTTCGGGGTCGAAGCCGTTGTATTTGTCCCACGAATACAGGTTGCGGCCCACCAATGACAGGTTCAGCGAGGTGATGAACTTCGTAAACGTGGGCAGCGCATAGCTCAGCGCCACTTCGCGCAGCTTCACGTAGGAACCATCATCCACGCGGAATTCCTGGGTATTGTAGATGGCGAAGATGGAGCCGCGCGGTATGCTGCCGCGCAATTCCTGCTCGGCCATGTCGCCGAGGCCCACGCCCTGCCGGGTGCGCTTGTCGGCGTTGAACACACTCACGCCCTGCACGGCATCGAGCAGCACGTGCAGGCCCAGCTTTTTGTAAGTGAGGTTGGTGTTGAAGGAGCCCGTCCATTTCGGGTTGGGGTTGCCGATGAGCACGTTGGCGATGGTGGAGGTGCCGCCGTATAGCGGCTGGCCGTCGCTGCTGCGGGCCGGCGTGAAGCCCACCGCGCCCACGGCCTGGCCCACGGTGCGCTCGTCCTGCGCGAAGCCCTGGGGCGTGAGCAGCAGCGAGCCATCGGGGTTGCGGGCATAGCCCGAGCCATAGAAAACGCCCGCTGGCTGGCCTTCCAGCAAATACACCGGCGCACCGGCCGCGTTATCAATGGAAATGGCCTGCACGCTGCCGTTCGAGCCGGGCAGGCTCAGCACCTTGTTGCGGTTACGGCTGAAAATGAAGGACACGTCCCAGGTGAAATCCGTCGACTTCACAGGCACGGCGCCCAGCGAAATTTCCAGGCCCCGGTTTTCCATCGTGCCTACGTTGTTCACAATGCTGGAGCCGCCCGAGCTTGGAGCCAGGTTGCGGCGCACCACCAGGTCGCTGATTTTCTGGTAGTAGGCCGTGACGCCCAGCGTGAGGCGGTCGCTCAGGAAAGCCAGGTCGGCGCCGCCTTCCAGCTCGGCCATGCGCTCGGGCTTCACAGCAGGGTTGGCCAGCTGCGTGCCCGGCGTGATGGTGTTCTTGCCCAAAAAGCCCACCGGGCTGAACTGGTAGAACCGGTCGTAGGAATTGAGGCCGGTCAGGTTGCCGGCCTCACCGTAGCTGGCGCGCAGCTTCAGGCTATTAAAAGAGTTGGCGTAGGTGCTGTTTTGCCAGAAGCTGAAGTCCGACACCACCAGCGAGCCGCTCACCTTGGGGTACACCTGGTTGGTTTCTGAGGACGAGAACTTCGAAGACCGGTCGCGCCGCACCGCGCCCGTCAGAAACGCTAGGTTGCGGAAGCCGATGGTGGCCTGCCCGTAGTAGCCGCTCAGGTTGTAGCGGTCGAGGTTGTAGGCCGAAGTAATGGTGGTGCTGCCCGCCCCCGACACCGTGGTGATGAACGGGGCCAGGTTCTGGCCTTGCGTGGTGGTATAGTCCTGTTGCGCATACTGGTAACTGTAGCCGGCGCGCAGGTTCAGCTTCAAATTTTCGCTGAACTGGTACTCATAGCCCAGGTTAATGTCGGAGTTCAGTTGGATAACGGCGTTATTGCCGTTGGCCGCGAAGCCGAAGGGGTAGCGGGCAGCGGGCAATCCGGCCGCCGCCTGGTAGGGGTAGGGCCGGATGTAGCTCTGGCCCACCTGCGAGTAAGCGTCCACGCCCAGCACGTAGTCGGCCGAAAAGCCTTTGAACGGGGTCAGGTTCACCTGCACGTCGCTCACGGTGCGGTTCACGCTCTGCGTAAATTTCATGTCCTCAATGGTCGAGAGCGGGTTTACGCGGGTGGGCTCCACGGCCAGCAGGTTGCCGGAGGCGTCGCGCTGGGTGATGTCGTAGATGTTGTTGGTGATGTTGACGGAGTTAATCGGGCTGTAGAACACGTTGCCGTTGGCCTTCTCGTTCGAGAAGCTGTTCACGTAGCTCAGGCCGGCCGATACCTTGGCCCAGTTCGTGAGGCGCTGGTCGACCCGCGCCCGCAGGTTGTAGCGCGTAAAATCGGTGCCCTTGATAATGCCCTCATTCTTCAGGTAATTGGCCGATACATAATACTGGGTGCGCTCCGAGCCACCCGACACCGACACCGCATTATCGGTGCCGTAGCCAGTCCGGAAAATCTGGTCGAAGTAGTTATAGCGCGTCACATCTACCAAATTGGTGGCCAGTAAATTGGGCGTGCCAGCCCGGTTAATGGTCGTGGTTGTCACATTGGGGTTGGCGGCCAGTTGGGCCGCGGTGGGCGCCCCGATGGTGTACAGCCGCAGCCCGGCAAAGCCGAACTGCTTGCCGTAGGTATTCACCGGCACCGATTTCCGCAGTTCATTCATATTAAAGCTGGTGGATACCGACACCCGCGCCGCGCCGCTCAGCCCGCGCTTGGTGGTGATGAGCACCACGCCGTTGGCTGCGCGTGAGCCGTACTGGGCCGCCGCCGCCGCCCCGTTGATGATATTGAGGCTGGCAATGTCGTTGGGGTTGAGGTCGGCCAGGCGGTTCTGGCCCACGTTGGCCTGGCCCACGTCGTTGCTCAGCGCCAGCTGCGACACGTTGGTGCTGGCATTGCTCACAATCACGCCGTCAATTACATACAGCGGGTCCGAAGAGCCCTGCAGGGAGTGCACCCCGCGCAGCCGCACCGAGAGCGAGCCGGCCGGGTCGCCCGAGTTCTGGGTAATCTGCGCGCCGGCCACCTTGCCCTGCAAGGAGTTCAACAGCCCACCCGAGCCGCTCTGGGCCAAATCCTCGGCCCGCACCGTGCTGATGGCGTTGCCCAGCTCCCGCTTCGGCGCGCTGATGGTGGAGCCCACCACCACCACTTCGTCCAGCTTCTGGCGCGCTTCCGTCAGCGCCACGTCGGTGGTCACGGTAGTACTAGCGCCCAGCGTGAGCGGTTTCGACACCGCCGCGTAGCCAATCAGCGACACGGTGAGCGTGTAGCTGCCCGGCGCGATGCTGGCGTCCAGCACGTAGCCGCCATCGGCCCCGGTGGAAGCGCCGAGCGTCGTACCGTTCAGCAGCACGGTGGCACCGGGCAGGCCTTGCCCGCCGGCGTCGGTCACGCGGCCTTGCAGGGTGTAGCGCTGCGCCGTTTGGGCGCCGGCCGTGAGGGCCACCAGCAGCATCAAGAATAGCAACCCGGTCCAGCGGAGGCTCGGGCTACCCAATGAGTAGGTGTTTCGCATGGGAAAGAGGAGATTAGGTGAGTGTGAGGATGCGGTGGCTAATATCGTGAAAACTTTATCTTTACCTAAGCCCGGTGAGGCTGCTGGCCAGATGGTTTTTGGTTGGTCCGGCCCGCGTCATGGGCGGGCTGGCAGCACCCCGGGCACGGCGTGGGCAGCGGTTCGAAATGGTCTGTTCTGATTATCAGCATGAAATGAGGGTAGATATAGTGCTGATAAATATTGAAAAGTAAATAATTATGAAATAGAATGTGCTAATTGCTGCCGTTCCAGCCGCGTGATTTTCGATGAATGTTACCTGAATATTTCGCACATTTGACGCCTCCTTTCCATTCCCACCCTTCTTCTCCTGATTATTGTGTCTTGCGCAGCTGCCTGTTGTTGCCACACGCCGCCTTTGCCCGGGGCCGGAACCTGAACGCGCGCCGCGCCGGGTTCCGGCCTTTTCATTGACTCTCACCCCCAATTTCTCACCCTAATCCCATTTTCCATGAAGAAAACATACTGGCTATTGCTATTGCTGCTGGGCCTGCTGCTGGCCACGCC
Source organism: Hymenobacter ruber (assembly GCF_054783255.1). Taxonomy (NCBI): domain Bacteria; kingdom Pseudomonadati; phylum Bacteroidota; class Cytophagia; order Cytophagales; family Hymenobacteraceae; genus Hymenobacter; species Hymenobacter ruber. Next base: position 39,255 of record NZ_BAAGQX010000002.1, on the reverse strand, counting down.
CGGCTGGGCCCAGACGGCCCGGACCGTGTCGGGCATTGTCACCTCGGGCACCGACCAAAGCCCGCTGCCCGGCGTGACCGTGCTCGTGAAAGGCACCACCACCGGCAGCACCACCGGCTCCGACGGCCGCTATTCGGTATCGGCCGCGCCGGGCGCGGTTATCGTCTTCAGCTTCATCGGCTACACGTCGCAGGAGCGCACGGTGGATGCCAGCGGTAGCATCGACGTGGCGCTGAAGGAAAGTACCACCGGCCTCGACGAGGTGGTGGTGACGGCCTACAACATTGCCCAGAATAAGCGCGAGCTGGTGACGGCCGTGCAGGAAGTGAAGAGCAAGGACATCATCGATTCGCGCCAGACCAACATCGTGAACGCGCTGCAAGGCAAGGTGGCCGGCGTGAACATCACCTCCTCGGGCGGCTCGCCGGGCGAAGGCGCGGCCATCGTTATCCGGGGTGGCACATCGCTCGACGGCGACAACCAGCCGCTGTTCGTCATCGACGGGATGATTATGGACAACAGCTCGTTTCAGGAAAGCGCCGCGCCCGGCGCGGGCTCGCAGTTCAACGGCTTGCTGGGCCGCTCGGTGGGCGCTGCCAACCGCGCCGGTGACCTCAACCCCGAGGACATCGAAAGCATGACGGTGCTGAAAGGCCCCGCCGCTGCCGCCCTCTACGGCCTGCGCGCCGCCAACGGCGCCGTGGTTATCACCACCAAAAAAGGCGCGGCCGGCCGCACCACGCTCAACTACCGCACCCAGTATTCGGTGGATGAGGTGAGCCGCCTGCCCAAAATGCAGGACCAGTACAAGCGCGGCTCCAACGGCCTGGCCGACCTCACCACGCGCCAGTCGTGGGGCCCGCGCTTTGCGCCCGGCGAGCCGGTGTACGACAACGTGGGCAACTTCTTCCAGAAAGGCCACGCCTTCCAGAACTTCCTGAACATGTCGGGCGGCTCGGACAAGGCCAGCTTCTTCGTATCGGCTTCCAACCTGCAGCAAAACGGCGTGGTGCCCCAGAGCGACTACGACAAAAGCACGGTGCGCTTGTCGGGCACGGCGGCTATTTCGCCCAAGCTCAGCGTGAGCGGTTCGGCCGAATACCTCACCTCGGGCGGCCTGCGGCCGTTGCAGGGACAAGGCCTGCTGACTACGGCCGGCACGTCGTCGGGTGGCTTCCTGCTGAGCTTGATAAACTGGCCGCGTGATGACGATGCCAGCAACTACCTCAACCCGGACGGCACCCGCCGCCGCCTGCTGGCCCCCGGCAATGGCATCGATGCCGACGCCGACAACCCGTACTGGACCGTCTACAACAACCCGCAGACCGACCGTACCAACCGCTTCATCGGCAATGTGCAGCTCAGTTTCAAGCCCTTCAAATGGGTGACGCTGAGCCACAACATCGGTACCGACTTGTACACCTCGCGCAATACGTCGGTGCGGGCCGTGGGCACCTCGCAGGTAAGCAACCAGAACGGCGGCATTGCCGAAACCGTGGACCAGTTCCGCCTGCTGACAGCCACCACGCTGGCCACCTTCAACCATAGCTTCGGCGAAAAGATTGGCTCTTCGCTGGTGCTGGGCAACTCCATTGAGGAGAACAAGGACCAGGCCGTGGACTACCTCGGCCTCGTGTTCCAGAACCCCAACTTCGTGGGCCTGAACAACACCGTGAACCGCAACGCCCTGCAGCGCGACTCCAAGCGTCACCTCATCGGCAACTTTGCCCGCCTGAGCGTGACGCTGCTCGACCAGGTATTCGTGGAATTGCAGGGCCGCTACGACCAGTCCTCGACCCTGCCGCGCCCCGACGAGAACAAGATTTATGGCAAAGGCTTCCTCTACGGCTCGGCCGGTTTGGGCTATGAGTTCACCAAAACGCTGGGCCTGGAGCAGAACAACATCCTGAACTACGGCAAGGTGCGCGCCTCGGTGGCCGAGGTGGGCAAGGACACGCAGCCCTACCGCGTGCAGTCGGCCCTGACGCAAAACACCTACATCGGCGGCGGTTTCCGCAACGACTTCTTTGGTTCGAACCCGCTGCTGCGCCCCGAGCGCACCCGCACCTACGAAGCCGGCATCAACCTGCAGTTCCTGAAAAACCGGCTGGGCCTGGATTTCAACTACTATTATTCGCGCACCAAGGACCAGATTATCGCGCCCCGCGTGAGTCAGTCGGCCGGTTTCATCCTGCAGTACATCAACGGCGGCATCGTGACCAACGAAGGCCAGGAAATCTCGCTGACCGGCACGCCGGTGAAGGGCAAAAACTTCACCTGGGACATCACGGCCAACTTTTACCACAACACCAACATTGTGCAGGAACTGCCGTACCCGCTCACCGTGGTGCTGCAATCGGATGCCTTCATCACCAACGTGCACGAAGGCGGCGCGTTCCCCGGTCGCGCCATCACGGGCCTGGCTGCCACCGACTTCGTGCGCGTGACCGACCCCAACAGCCAGTACTACAACATGCCCATCATTGCCTCAACGGGCTACCCCACAGGCACGGCTGCACCGCCCACTGTGTATGCTGGCAACCGCGCCCCGCAGTTCACCACCCAACTCACCAACACTTTTACCTACAAAGCATTGTCGCTGACGGCGCTGCTCGACTTCCGCAAAGGCGGTGTGGTGGTGAACGGCAACGACCAGTACCAAACCGGCGTGGGCACCTCGTTGCGCACCCTCGACCGCTATAAGCAGGCGGTGTTCAACGGCGTGGTAGTAACCGGCAAAGATGCCGCCGGCAACCCCACCTACGCGCCCAACACCCGTTCGGTGGAGCTGACCCAGAACTACTACAGCACCCTGAGCGGCATCGGCACCGTGTTCGTGGAGGACGGTTCGTGGGCCCGCCTGCGCTACGTGACCCTGAGCTACGCGCTGCCCGCCACGCTGCTGAGCCACACCGGCTTCATTAAAGGCGTGGAGTTCAGCGTGACCGGCCGCAACCTGGTGCTGCTAACCAAGTACACCGGCGGCGACCCCGAAACGGCGGCGGCCGGTGCCGGCGTGCGCGGCGGCGGCTCGAACGGCTTCGATTTTGGCAACGTTCCGGGCACGCGTGGCGTGGACATGGGCTTGCGCGTGAATTTTTAAGGCTTGGCGCTGCTTCGTATGAAAGCCAACTTCCTAACTACTCATCCAATGAAACGATATATAATCGGGCTGGGCCTGCTGCTAAGCACCGGCGCCCTCACCGCGTGCGAGAAGTTTCTCGACGTGAACAACAACCCCAACAACCCCGTCGTCTCGACGCCCAACTTCCTGCTGCCGGGCATTATTTCCAACGGCATCCAGACCCAGATGTTTACCTCGCTGCGCCTGCCTTACCTCACGCAGTACGTGGCCAGCCGCACCGCCAATGCCGGGGCCGACCAGTTTCTGCTGACCAACGCCAACAGCACCAACACTTTCAACTACAGCTACTTTCAGTCCGGTGGCAACATCCCGGGCATGATAAAGTCGGCGCAGGAAGAAGGCTCGCCCTACTACGTGGGGGCTGGCAAAATCATGCAGGCACTGTTGCTGGCCCACGCCACCGACATGCTCGGCGACATTCCCTACTCCGAAGCCTACCAGGGCGGGGCGAACTTCACGCCCAAATACGACCCGCAGGAGCAGATTTATGGCGTAATCAACCAGCTTTGCGACGAGGGGGCGGTGGAAATGGCCAAGCCCGCCAGCGCCGAATTCCGCGCTTTCTACAGCACCTCGCCCAGCGAAAGCGGCGACATTCTGTACAAAGGCGACCCTGCCAAATGGGGTCGGCTAGCCTACGCCCTGAAGGCCCGGCAGGCCCAGCACCTCACCAAAAAGACCAGCTACAACCCCACTGCCGTGCTGGCGCTGTGCGATAAAGCCTTCACCTCGTCGGCCGATGATGCCCAGATTAACTTCCAGGTGGCCGTGGCCCCGCTCTCGAACACGACCAACATTTACGGGGTGACGCGGGGCAACTTCGGTGGCGCTACCTACTCGGCCAACATCGTGAAGTACTTGAACGGGACCACGTTCTCGGGCGTGGTCGACCCGCGCTTTGGGGTGATGATACCCACCAACAGCACCGGTACCGACCCCGGCGTGGGTACCAGCACCACGGCCAACCTCACGCCCGGCTCCACGCTCACCGACTTTTACGGCGGCTGGTACGCCCGCGACCTGGGTTACTTCGAGGCCATCACCTACCACGAACTCAAATTCATCGAGGCCGAAGCTGCTTTCCGGGCCAACAACCTGCCCCGCGCCCTGGCCGCCCTCAAAGAAGGCATCCGGGCGCACATGAAGAAGATGAGCGGCGGCGGTACCTACTCGCCGCCCACCGTCACGTTCCCCTTCATCACCGATGCCCAGATTAACGCCTACCTGGCCAGCGCCGCTGTGCCCCAGACCGAGGCCGCGCTCACGTTGCGTTCCATCATGGAGCAGAAGTACATCGCCATGTTCCTGAACCCGGATTCGTGGTCGGATATGCGCCGCCTGGATTTCAGCACGGCCATTTACGTCAACCTCATGTTTCCGAAGTACACCGGCAGCACGCCTCCGCTGGCCCTGGCCCCCGGCAAATTCCCGCGCCGCCTGCTGCCCGGTGCCACCGAAGTCGCCGTGAATCCCAACGCCGTGGCCGCTCTTTTTGCTGATGCTGGCGCAACGACCAACGAAGACTACGCCACCAAGCCCCTGTGGTTCGACCGCCCCTAGCGGCGGAATTCCCCAAGGCGCTGCGTTCGCAATGTCATTCCCCATTCACGACTTTAACCTCCCGTTATATGAGATATTTTTCAATGAAAACCCTGCTGCTGGTGCTGCCGCTGCTGGGCCTGCTACTGGGCAGCTGTAAAAAGGAGCTGGATACTTACTACAAGCTCGATTCTGAGCCCGGCTTTGCGGGACTGGGCCTGCCCCGTGTACCACTGGCCACGCGCTACGCCCCCGGCGATGCCGTGCCGCTCTACGTGTCCTTTGCCGAGGCCGACCAACTGCGCGATGTGACCGTGTACCAGGTGGTGGGCAAAACCGACTCGACCGTGACCGGCACCTACGCGGCCAACGGCACCTACAATGCCGCCGGCGGCCTGCTGGTGCAGGCGCTGCCCTACGTGGTGCCTGCTACCGCCCCCAACGGCGTACTGGTGCGCGTTGACGTTACCCTGAACTTCCAGAACGGTGGCAAGCGCCTGCGCCGCTTCACTTACACAGTGGCCGCGCCGGCCACCTTGGAATTTGCCACCACGCCCGTGGTGCCCGTGTTCCGTAATGCCCTCACGGCCACGGCCCAGAGTGAAGGCGACGTTATTGGCTACCCCATTGTCATCAACAAAGGCGGGCTGGGTGCCGTGCCGGTGCCGCCAGCCACGGGCCTGCTCTTCAAAGGCGTGGACAGCCTCACCACCTTCTACCGCATTGGCACGCAGCCGCGGGTGCGGGCCAGCGTGATTCGCACGCCCACCACCGGCGCAGCCAACGCCCGCACCGTGGATGTGACCATTCCGCCCAAATCCAACGGCCAGCCCGTCACCTTCATCTTTGAGGCCTACGCCGCCGTGCAGACGCTCACCATCACGGCCCCGCCCATCAACGTGACCAACCCCACGCCGCTGGCCACTCTGCGCACCGGCCGCATCGCCGGCGGCCCCGGCGTGACGCTCGACTCGCTGGCATTCAACCTGCGCACCGGCCTCATTGAGCCCGCCGCCAACCCCGCCACTGCCAAAGACCTATTCCTGAGCGGCACCGGTAGTAGCGTCACGCTGTCGGCAGCCAACACTACGCGCTTCTACCGCCTGTCGGCGGCGCAGCTCGCAGCCGGGTTCTACACTTCGCCCAGCGTGAATACCACCGCCACGGCCCTCTACCTGAACCCCACGCTGGCCCTGGCCGACGTGGGAGCGGTGGCGGCCAACGACGTGTTTGCCGTGAAAGTGCGCGGCGCGGAGGTGATGCTCCTGCGCATTCTGAGTGTGAAGCCCGGCAGCGCCGGGGCCAGCGCCCGGGTGCGGTTTGAGTACCGGTCGCTGTAGCGGCCAACGCTTTTGTCAAATGAAAAGAGGCCTTCACCGCGCGGGGAAGGCCTCTTTTCATTTGACAGTAGTTTTTATTGGGGAAACAATAGCCTGCCAATGCTGCTCATATCTGTCTGCTACCCGCCGCCAAACAACCGCGCAAAGAAGCCCTTTTTCTTCGCGGGCTTCTCCTTGATTTTGACTTTCGAGAACGGGGCTGAAGCCTCGGGTTTATCGGCCGGGGTGTTGAGACGAATGCTGGGGCGCGGGGTGGCCGGGGCGGGCTGCGCGGCCACGGGCGGAGCCGCCGGAGGACGTACACCGCCAGGGGCCTGGCCCAGGGCTAGCTCTGCCGACTGCTGGCCGGTGGTGATGACGCGCATGGGCCGGCTCTCGTTGTGCAGGCGGTCCACGGCGGTCACGTAGTAGGCGTAGGCCTGGCCGGGCACGGCCGTGGTGTCCACGTAGGTGGCGGGGAAGCCGGGGGCCGGCCGGGGCAGCGCCAGAATGCGGCGCGGGTCGTTGGGCGTGCTGGCCTCGGTGGGCTCGAAGCGGTAGAGGACGTAGTAGGTGGCCGCGTCGCCGTCGGCGGCGGGCGGGCCGGACTGCCAGTTCAGGGTCACGTAGTGGCTGAGGCGGCGCAGCGTGAGGTTGGTCACGGGCAGGGGCGGAGTGGCGTCTTTCCAGGGCATGGCCGGCACCAGGGCAGGGTAGCGGAACAGGTCTTGCCGCAGCGAATCGGTGGTATGGAGCGGATTGGTAAGCACCGATTTGGCCGAGAAGAATACGCTGCCGATGGCCTCGCCGTCGGTGGCGCGGTTGGTCCGAATCTGGCGGGGCAGCTCGCGGGCGTTGCGCCAGGTAGTGTCGGAGCGGGTGCTTTCCAGCATCCGGTAGGTGCCGTGGCCGATGTAAAGGTGGCGGTCGAAGTGGTTTTCGGCCCACCATTTCACCAGCACGGGGTAGGGGCAGAGGCGGAAATTGGTGCTCCAATAAAGCTGCGGCACCACGTAATCAATCCAGCCCTTTTCCAGCCACAGCCGCGTGTCGGCATACAAATTCGAATAGGAAGGCTGTCCGGCCCGCGTATCAGACCCCTGCGGGAAGTCCTTCGACTTGTTCATCCACACCCCAAACGGCGAGATGCCGAATTTCACCCAGCGCTTGGCGCTTTGGATGCTGTCGTGCAGGTCGTGGATGAGGATGTTGACGTTCTGCCGCCGCCAGTCGCCCAGCTTTTTCAAGCTGTCGGGGTTGAAATCGCGGAAGGCGGCCTCGTCGTGAAACACCTTGCCCGGGTCGGGATAGGGGTAGAAATAATCATCGAAATGCACCGCGTCGATGTCGTAGCGCCGCACCACGTCCATAATCACGCGGGTGATGTGCGTTCGCACTTCCGGCAGGCCGGGATTGTAGAGCAACTGCCCGCCGTAGCGCAAAAACCACTGCGGATGCTGGCGGTACGGGTGGTTCGGGGCCAGCCGGCGCGTCACCGAATCCATGGTGGCGCGGTAGGGGTTGAACCAGGCGTGGAACTCCATGCCGCGCCGGTGCGCCTCGGTGATGAGGAAGGGCAGGGGGTCGTCGCCGCCCGCCGGGGCCTTGCCCTGCACGCCGGTCAGCCACTTGCTCCAGGGCTCCAGGTCCGACTTATAAAAAGCATCTGACGCGGGCCGAATCTGCACGAACACGGCGTTGAGGCCGGCGCGCTGGCCGGCATCGAGCAGGCGGCGGTAGTCGCGGCGGTATTGCTCGGGGGCCTCGCCGCGCTGGTTGGGCCAGTCGATGTTTTCAACGGTGGCAATCCACATGCCGCGCAACTCGCGCTTGGGAGGCGGCAGTGCCTCGGTGGAGTCGGCCTCGGTTTGGGCCAGAGCGGGCAGCAAGCCGCTGACGCCACTCAGCAACAACAGGAAAAACAAAAACCGACCAGCGGAAAGGAAACGACGCATCAAGGGGAAATCAGCAGCAGGAATAATTGCCGCAAATTACGCCATTAAGCCCCGCAGTCTGGTTGCTGCTTAATGAAGAACGGCCAGGCTGCACGCAGCCTGACCGTTCTTCATTGTTGATTTTGGTTTGCCTTAGGAGCCCGTCAGTTCGGTATCGGTCATCGGCTGGTCGGGCGTATCGGGGCCGCCTTCGAGGCCGTTGGTTTGGCTCGCGTCGCCGTAGTCGCCGCGAATACCGGCGCCGTCGCCCATGTTCTGCTGGGTGCTGCTGGGGATGGTGGTACCCGTGCGGGGTTGCTCATCAGGCGCCTTATCGGGAGTGGGGCTGGTGGTCGAATCCTGCTCCGACGTCTCGTCGGGCGTGCTGGACGAGGGCGCGTAGTCGGGCTGCGGGTCGGTGGGGTTTTGCGTGGGGTCGGGCATGGTCGTGAGGGAATATGAAGGATGGCGGAGGCGTAGTAGCAGCCTCGTAGGCGGGTTTACGGCGGGCAGCTCGCACGGTTGGGCGCGGCCAATTGCGCGGTGTTTGCCATCTTGCCAGGAGGTTTCCTTTTCACTCAATTTTTTTGCCTGTCATGGCTGATTCCATTTCCGATTTCTACCATCAAAAAACCGATGATGAGCTACGGTTCTTCGTCGAAAACCCCGACCATTACCAGCCCGACATTGTGGCCGAAGCCCGCCGCGAGCTGCGCCGTCGGGGCGTGGCCCTGCCCCAGCCCGCGCCCGCCGCACCGGTAGCAATGGACGCACCGGCAGCTCGTGGTTTGCAGGCTAACCCTTTGGTGCTGGGCATCATCGTGGTGTTAACTCTGAGCCTGGGCTTCTTCTATTTTATTAACCACAAAAACAGCGCTGCACCTGCCGCCACCGCCCCGGCCAAGCCCAAAGCGCCACCTCGCCTCACGGAAGTCGCCACCTCCACCATCCCCGATTTCGGGCCGGCCGTGGTGGCCAGCGTGCAGCGGCAGGTGCAGCGCATTCCGGCCGCCGAGCGCGCCGCTGCTGCCCAGGAGGCCATGCCCCTGCGCCAGTACCGCGAGCTGGCCAAGCGCTTCTGGACGGCCGAAACCCAGACCGAATACGTAATGAACCAGGCCCGCCGGGGCCAGCTCGACGCGGCCCTGCCGGGTCATATCCAGGCGGTAGAATCCACCTGGGAGCAGTGGAATAAGGCGATGAATTACAGCTACAAGTTCGGCCCCGCCATGAGCGACCACCTCGACATCATGACCCGCGTGGCCCGGCAGCAGCAGGAAGGTCTGAATGATTTGCTTATTGTGGCCAACAATCCCCAGAGCTACGAAAACGACCAAACCCGCAAGCGCGCCGCCGATGTGAGCGACCTGCTCTCGGGCCTGCTGCCGAAATCGCCGGTCACGGGCCAGCCCTACAATACCATCGTGCGCCGGGTGCGGCTGTAGGCGGGTAGGGCAGGACTCCCCTCCTTACCAAGGAGGGGATGTTTCAGCGAAGCTGAAACGGGGGTGGTTGTTGGCGGCTGCCACGTTGAGCAGCTATTTCCAGTTGGTTGTCGCTCAATGACGCCCAACGCCACCCTGTGGTGCCACCACCCCAGCCGTCGCTGCGCGCCGGCATCCCCTCCTTACCAAGGAGGGGAGTCTCGCCGTCCCATCTCCAACATCTGGCAAATTGGCCGGTTGGGGAAGCTGGCGCACTCCTTGCCGCGTCCGGCTCCTCATGGAATCATCTCCCCCCGACCACGTCCCCGGCTCCACGGCCGCGCTGGCCGCCCAGCTTTTCGCCCAGAAGCCCGAAGCCGAGCTGCTGTACCTGGCCCAGAACTCGGCCCGCTACCCGCCCGCCGTGGGAGCCGCCGCTGTGGCCGAGCTCAACCGGCGCGGCCTGCTGCCCGACACCACGCGCCCCGCGCCGCCACCCGCCAAACCCGAAGCCGAAACCTGGCCGCAGCTGCTGGGCAGTTTGCTGCGCGGGCTGCTCATCCCGTCGCGCCGCTTCCTAACCACCCCACTGCTGATTGATGCCTGCCTGCTGATATTCGGCCTGATGGTGCTCAGCGGCGTGTCGGCCTCCGACCCCACCGGGCCGCAGCTCATACGCTGGGGTTCCAACGTTACCGACCTCACGCTGCACGGCCAGCCCTGGCGGCTGCTCACCTACATGTTTGTGCACGCCGGCCTCTCGCACCTGCTGCTGAACATCCTCTCGCTCTGGCTGCTGGGCCTGCTGGTGGAAGACCGGGTAGGGCCGCTGCGCCTGCTGCTGGTGTACCTGGCCTGCGGCGTAGGTGGCGGCCTGGCCAGCCTGTGGTGGAATGCCCAAGGCATTAATTCCGTGGGAGCCAGCGGGTCCATCTTCGGGCTCTACGGCTTGCTGCTCGCCCTGCTCATTGGCAAGAAGCTGGTGCTCGATAAGTCCGACCGCCGCGCCATGCTGGGCCTGGTATTGTATCTGGTGCTCAGCAACCTGCTCTCCGGCCTCACCGGCAATATTGACAACGCAGCCCACCTTGGCGGGCTGGCTACGGGCTTGTTCATCGCCGGCCCACTGGCATTCATCGGGCTGAAGGGCGGGGAGAAATCGGAGGTGTTATAGCGGAGTTGTACTGGTATAAGCACGTCATGCTGAGCGCCGTCGAAGCATCTCTACCGCTGCGTTGCAACGATTGAATCACTTGTGCGGTAGAGATGCTTCGACTACGCTCAGCATGACCGTTCTTTTAACGTTCGCCATTAATCAAAATCCCCAAAACTATCCATGCAAGCACTTCAGCTCGATGCCATCCACCAGCCCGCCGCCGTGCGCGAGGTGCCCACGCCCACGCCCGGCCCCGGCGAAATCCTCGTGAAGCTGCACGCCGCCGCCCTCAACCACCGCGACGTGTTCATCCAGCAGGGCAAGTATGCTGGCATCAAGCTGCCCTGCACCCTCGGGGCCGACGGCGCGGGCGAAGTAGCCGCTCACGGCTCCGGCGTGCCTGCCGATGCGCCGGCCGTGGGCACCCGCGTCCTCATCAACCCCGGCCTGCGCTGGGGCAATAATCCCCGCGCCCAGGCCCGCGATTTTGTGGTCCTCGGTATGCCCGACCCCGGCACGTTTGCCGAATACATCACCCTGCCGGCCCAATACATTCGCCCGCTGCCGGCCCACCTTAGCTATGAGCAGGGGGCGGCCCTGCCACTGGCGGGCCTCACCGCCTACCGGGCGGCCTTCACCCGCGCCCAGGTGCAGCCCGGCGAGCGGGTGCTGGTGACCGGCGTGGGCGGCGGCGTGGCCATCACAGCCGTGCAATTATGCGTGGCCCGGGGCGCCGAGGTGTGGGTAACATCCAGCTCCGAAGAGAAAATAGCCCGCGCCCAAGCGCTGGGAGCCAAAGGCGGCATCAATTACAACGCCGAAAACTGGGTAAAAATCCTCACCCAGCAAGCCGGCGGCGCGTTCGATGTCATCATCGACAGCGCGGCGGGGGCGGCCTTCGGGGCGCTGCTCGACGCGGCCACGCCTGGCGGCCGTATCGTGTTCTACGGCGGCACGCTGGGTAGCATCCCCGATGTGCCGCCCGCCAAAGTATTCTGGAAGCAGCTCAGCATCCTGGGTTCCACCATGGGGACGGAACAGGATTTTGAAGAAATGCTGACCCTGGTGAGCGAGAAGAAGCTGGTGCCGGTGATTGATGAGGTCTTTCCGCTGGCCGAAGGAGAAACCGCCCTGCGCCGCCTCGATGCCGGCGCACAATTCGGCAAAGTAGTGCTGAAAATTGCCTGATAATTAAGTCGGCCGAACCGATAAAACGGGGGCTCGGATTCACTGAATCCGAGCCCCCGTTTTGCGTGTTATAAAAGCAGTAAAACCTGCATTTTTTGGAATGAAAACGCAGGTTTTTGGGTTAATACAGTACGCTAAAAGACGAGTCCAAACAAGCCAATTTCGCCATGAAGTCCGCCGCCGAATACCTCGAAAACCAAGTGTTTGAAGCCCGCCGCCCGCGCCGCGAATTGCAACCCGTGGTGGCTTATGATGCCGCGCTGAATGCCATTGAGCAAGCCGTGGCCGATGCCGAGAAATACCGCTATTTGCTGATGCGTGCCCTGCGCCATCATGCCAACGACACGGCTGCCGCGCCCGCAGCTACTTCCGCTGCCTCGTCTTTCTTCGCCGACGAAGCCACCGTGCTGCCGCTATATCCCGGCCAGCAAAACATGGCCGCCTAACCACAAGCCCAAGCCGACCTATAAAGCCCCAAAATTTTATTTTGAGGGCTTTTTTATTGCGCCAGGTGTGCTGCTAGCGCTGCTGCCTGTTGCCGCAGCTCCGGCACTGCCGTCGACTCAAAATAAGCCGGCCGACGGCTGGGGCCGAGCGTGAACAGGCCCGGCGAAACCGCGCCTGTCGCGTTCAGCAGCGCGCCGTGGGCATCCGTCAGCAGGCCGAGGTGCAATGGGTCGGGAGTGAGGTCGCCGGCCTCTCGCAGGCTCACCACAAGCGGGTCGGCAATGCGTGAATAGTCCAGCAGCGGCCCCGCGCAGCTGACAACGTGGTCGGCGGTGTGCCAGCAGATATCCGGGCTGTGGCATCGAACTCCCACCCGTAGCCGGTTGCCTTCGGGCAGAATCTCGCGCACTGTGCCAATGTGCAGCTGCACCAGCCCAGCGGCCGTGAGCGCGGCCACTGCCTCCGCATTCTGCGGTGGGCTGCGGTGCCGGGCCACCGCCCATAAGCCCGCCAGATGCTGCAGAAACCGGCGCTGCTCCGCCAGCGGCCACGCCGCCCAGATGCGGCCGAGGTCGGGCCGGAGCGAATCCAGCACCGCCCGCCAGTCGAGGCCCTGCGCGGCGCCGGCTTTCAGGTGCCGCTTATACACCGCCACCACACCGGTTACCGTGGTTTCGTGCGCCAGCTCGGGATAAAAGCTGGGATAAGCGGCCATGACCGGGCCATGCGCCGAGGGCCAGCGCCCGTGCCGGGCCACCACCGTAATGGGCGCCCGGTGGCCATCCTGGCGCAGGGCCAGCAGCACGTCCACCGCCGTCAGTCCCGAGCCGATGAGCAGCACGTCCTCATCGGGACCAATGCGGCGCAGGTTGCCCACAGCCCACGGGTCGGCGTGGTAGCCGGGGTGCTGGAGGTAGCGTTGGTCGGGACCGGTGGGGGGCGGGGGCGGGAAATTGCCCAGCGCCAGCACCACAATGTCGCTGCTGATAGTCGTACCATCGGCCAGCTGCACGGCGCGGCGGCCATCAGGCAGGAGCGGAGCGGCCACGGCGGTGGTCTGGTGCCAGCGCACAGAGGCCGTGACTAATTCTTTCGCCAATTCTTCCCGCAGATAGCGGCCGTAAGCCGCCCGGGAGGCGAATTCGGGCAGGCCGGCGGCGCTTTCGGGCTGGGTTATCAGCCAGTCGGCAAAATGGTTGGGTTCGTCCGGGTACAGGCTGAGGCCGCCGGGACGCACGTTGAGCAGGTATTCGGGGCGGCGGGCGGTGTAGGCCAGGCCGGGGCCGGGCACCTCGCGCGGCTCAATTAGATGGATTTCGGCCCCCGCCAGTGCGGGCTGCCGCCGCAATTGCAACACCAGCGCCGTGCCCGCGAAGCCGCCGCCCACAATGGTAATAACGGGACGAGCAAGGTGGGGCACAGGCGGAGTTAGGATTAATATAGAGCGGAGTAAAAGAACGTCATGCTGAGCGAAGTCGAAGCATCTCTACCGAGAGAGTAAACCCAATCGATTGATTTACTGCCACACGCGAGATGCTTCGACTTCGCGGACGCCAGATGAGCATGACGTTCCAGAGAATTACATATACCGCCCCGGCACAAGGTAGTTCTGCACGTAGTCCTGGATACCATCCTCCAGGCGCGTAAACGGCCGGTCGTAGCCGATGCTTTTGAGCTTGCTCATATCGGCCTCGGTGAAGTACTGATACTTATCGCGGATATCCTCCGGCGTGTCCCGGAACTGGATATCGGCCGTGCGGCCCAGAGCGTTGAACGTGTTCAAGGCCAAATCGAGGAAGGTGCGGGCCTGGCCGCTGCCCAGGTTGTAAATGCCGGAGTGAGTGCGGTGGTTCAGTAGGAAAAAGCATACTTCCACCACGTCCTTCACGTACACGAAATCGCGCATCTGGCCGCCGTCGGTGTAGTCGGGGTTGTGCGATTTGAACAGCATCATCGAGCCCGATTGCTGAATCTGGTGGAAGGCGTGCATTATCACCGATGCCATGCGGCCCTTGTGGTACTCATTGGGTCCGTAGACATTGAAAAACTTCAAGCCCGCCCAGAAATACGGCTTTTCCTCCTGCTGCAACGCCCAGTTGTCGAAGTCGTTTTTCGAGTCGCCGTAGGGATTCAGCGGGCGATAGAGGGGGAACAGCGCCTCATCTTTATCGGTGTAGCCCAGCGTGCCGTCGCCATAAGTCGCGGCCGAGGAAGCGTAGACCAACGGCAGATTGTACTTCACGCATGCCTGCCACATGCGCTTGGAATAGTTCAAGTTGAGCACATCGAAGACGGCCGGGTCCATCTCCGTGGTATCGGTGCGGGCCCCGAGGTGAAAAATGAATTCCACCTGCTCGTGGTTGGCATCGAGCCAGTCGAAAAATGTTTCGCGGTCCACGTATTCGCGCAGCTTTTTGCCTTCGATGTTGGGCAGCTTCTTTTCGATGGAGAAATTATCCACCACGACGATGTCGTTGAAATTGGCGGCGTTGAGGCGGGAAACTAGGCAGCTGGCGATGAAGCCGGCCGCGCCGGTGACTACTATCATAGGAGCGGAGATTGAAGCGGAGGTGAGCAAAGGTAAACCGGCGCGCCGGGCCGTGGGGCTGCCCGCCTACCTTTGCGCCATGCGTGTTCTGTTGCTGCTTTTACCCCTGGCCCTGCTGCTGGGTTGCCAATCTGAAGCCGGGAAAACGGGTACTGTGCAAGTGCGCGACGACCTGGGCCGGTCTATGAAAATACCCGCCCACCCGCGCCGGGTGCTGGCCCTGGCCCCCAGCATGACCGAAATGCTGTTTGCCGTGGCCGATACCGCCACCATCGTGGGCCGCGTGCCGCAGGACGATTATCCGGCCGCCGTCTACCGCAAGCCGGTGGTGAATAACTACCCGCTCGACCTGGAAAAGCTGGTGCTGCTGAAGCCCGACGTGGTTTTCACCATCGAAGGCATCACCTCCGTCGATGATGCCAAGCGCCTTCAGGACCTGGGCATTCCGGTGTATTTCCAGCGCTACCGCCGCGTCGAGGACGTGTTCAAGGGTATCGACGACGTGGGCCGGTTATTGGACCGCTCCGCTCAGGCCCGGCACCTGACGGACTCGCTCCGGCAGCAGCTCCGGCAGCTCACGCTGGCGGCCGCCCGCCCCGCCAAAACACCTAAAGTGCTGGCCATCACCTGGCTCGACCCCATTTACTGCTACGGTCAGAATACGCTGTTCACCAATGAGATTCGCTACGCCGGCGGTCGCAATGCCATTACCGAGACTTTTCCGCAGCCCTACCCGGCCCTCACCCGCGAGTACGTGCTCAAGCTGAATCCCGACGTGTTGCTGGGCGGCACCTTTGAAAAACTGGACAGCACCTTTTTCAAAAATTACCCCGAGCTGAAGCGCATCAACGCGTATAAAAACCGCCGCGTGTTCCCCATTACCGGCAATCTCATGGAGCGGCCCGGCCCCCGCGTGGTCGAGTCGGTGCGGGAGTTGCATGGCTTGCTAAACCAGGGCCCATCCAAACCGCCCATTCCCGTTCGTTGATGCCGGTTCGTCGTCCTGCGTTGTGGTTGATAATTGGCCTGCTGCTCACGCTGGCGCTGGTGGTGCTGGGCCTGCGCGTGGGCAGCTACTCCACGTCGTATTCCTTCATCCTGAACACCTTCCGGCACTACAACCCCGCCGACCCCGCCCAGCTGGTGCTGGTGCAACTGCGCCTGCCGCGCCTGCTGCTGGCGCTGCTGGCCGGGGCTAGCCTGGCCGTGAGCGGCTATCTGCTCCAAACCTTAGTCACCAACCCGCTGGCCGACCCTTACCTGCTGGGCACGGCCTCCGGCGCCTCGCTGGGGGCCATTGCGGCATATGTACTGGTGCCCTCGCTCACGCTGATGGGCGTGTATTTGCCGCCGGTGGCGGCCCTGGCGGGGGCTTTCGCGGCCACGTTGCTGGTGGTGGCACTGGGCACCCGGCGCGGCAAAATTCTGCCGGCACCGCTGCTACTGGCAGGGGTGGCGGTGGGGGCGCTGGCGGCGGCTGTGGGCAGCCTGCTCACCTTCCTGGCCTCGCCCGAGGGCAGCCTGCGCAGTGTGGTGTTTTGGGCGTTTGGCAGCTTTGAGCGGGCCGGGTGGGACGTGCTGCCGTATCCGGCCGTTGCGTTGGGCATCAGCCTGTTCGTATTAACCTTTTTGCAAAAAGACCTCAACCTGCTGCTGCTGGGGGAGGAGCGGGCCGCCGCGCTGGGCTTGCCGGTGGCCCGGCGGCGCTGGCTGCTGGTGCTGCTGGCGGCCGGCCTCACGGGTGGCGTGGTGGCGCTGTGCGGGCCGGTGGGCTTCGTGGGCCTGTTGGTGCCGCACCTCACGCGGGGGCTGCTGGGCACCACGGGGCGCTACAATCTGCTGGTGTGCGCGGTACTGGGCGGGGCCTTTTTGCTGGCCTGCGACCTGCTGGCCCGGCTGCTCTACCCGCCGGCCGGGCTGCCGGTGGGGCTGGTCACGGCCCTGTTCGGGGTACCCTTCTTCGTATATTTGCTGCGGAAAACTACTTAGTTGTCAGTTGTTAGTTGTCAGTTGTTAGAGCCGTGTGGCATCCTACTAACACTAACAGCTGACAACTAACAACTGACAACTAGAATGATATACATCAGCCGCCAGGAACATTTCAACGCCGCCCACAAGCTCTATAACCCCAAGTGGAGCGAGGAGCGCAACCGCGAGGTGTTCGGCCCCTGCGCCAACACCAACTGGCACGGCCACAACTACGACCTCATCGTGACGGTGAAGGGCGAACCCGACCCCGAAACCGGTTTCGTGGTCGACTTGAAGGCCCTGTCCGACCTGCTGCGCACGCACATTACCGAGCAGGTCGACCACAAAAATCTCAACCTCGACGTGCCGTTCATGGCCGGCCAAATGGCCAGCACCGAAAATCTGGCCATCGCCTTCTGGCAAATCATCGAGCGCGAGCTGCCTGCCATCACCCCGGCCAAGCTGCACTGCATCAAACTCTACGAAACGCCGCGCAACTTCGTGGAATATTACGGCAGCTAACGCGTGTCATGCTGACGAAGGAAGCATCTTATCACGGCTGCTTTCGCCAGAGTTACTTTCTTAATGCGGCCCGGACGTGATAAGGTCCTTCGCTGCGCTCAGGATGACATAATACCTTGAAATACTACCTAATAGCCGGCGAACGGTCGGGCGATTTCCACGCTGCCAACCTCATGCGCGAGCTGCGCGGACAGGATGCTGATGCGCAGTTCCGCTACTGGGGCGGCGACATGATGCAGGCCGAAGGCGGCGAGCTGGTGCGCCACTACCAGGACCTGGCCATCATGGGCTTTCTGGAAGCGGCCACCAGCATCCTCAAATTCCGAGGCTACCTGAAGCAGTGCCAGGCCGATATTTTGGCTTATAAGCCCGATGTGCTGATTCTGGTGGACTACGCCGGCTTCAACATGCGGATGGCAAAATTTGCCAAAGAGCAGGGCATTAAGGTGTTCTACTACATCTCTCCCAAAATATGGGCCTGGAACCAGGGGCGCGTCGAAAAGGTGAAGGCTTACGTCGATAAGATGTACGTCATTCTGCCCTTCGAGACGGAATTCTATCAGAAATTCAACTATCCCGTCGACTACACCGGCAATCCCACGGCCGATGCTGTGGCCGAGTTTCAGCCCACCACCGATTTCTACGAGCGCAACCGCCTCGAGCCTAATAAGCCCATTATTGCCGTGCTGCCGGGCTCGCGCAAGCAGGAAATCGAGGAAATGCTGCACGAGATGGTTGCTATTTTGCCAGGGTTTCAGGAATATCAGTTTGTGGTGGCCGGCGTTACCAACCTCGACCCTAACTATTACAAGCACTTCCACCGCAACGGTATCCGCTTCGTCTTCGACCAGACGTTTGACCTGCTTAGCCACGCCACGGCGGCCCTCGTTACCAGTGGCACGGCTACGCTCGAAACCGCCCTCTTCGACGTGCCCCAGATTGTGTGCTACCGCACCAGCTCGCTGAGCTACGCCATCGGCAAGATGGTCATCAAGGTGCCCTACATTTCGTTGGTAAACCTGATTGCCGGCCGCGAGGTGGTGAAAGAGCTGATTCAGGGTGATTTCACGGCCCGCAACTTGCTCGACGAGCTGCGCACCCTGCTCACCGACCCCGCCTACCTGGGCCGCATGAAAGCTGGCTACGCCGAGTTACGCGAAAAGCTAGGCCAGCACCAGGCCGCTAAAAAAACCGCCGAGCTGATGGTGAGCTACCTGCGGGACAAGTAACCTTATGGATTGCCAAATTATTGTGAAAAAGCTCCTGGTATTTTCAGGGGCTTTTTTTGTGTTTACGGGGCGTTGGAAGCTGCACTGAGATTGGATGTCGTCAGTTAGGGATAGAATTGTCGACTAAATCAGCTGATTAGCCGACTAAACGGCCGGAGAAATACGCGTTATTCCTTAGATTTACTCCATCTATACCAACCCCTCTTTTAATGACACAACCTTACTTTCGCTGGCCGAACACCCAACGGCTCGCAACCGTTGCTGCTGGTAGCAGCCGTGGCCGGGTAGGCACCCTACTGCTAGCCTTGGGCCTGACCTTTGGGGCCAAGGCCCAACAGGCTACTCCCCAATTTTTTCAGACTGATGCCGAAGCCCGTAGCGCGGCGGCAGCTTCGCCACTTTCGGCGGCACTGTTCCACTCGCAACCCCTCACGCTGGACGTGAACGGCCTGCGGGCGGCTCTGGCCACGGCCCCGCTCGAAACCCGGCCCGATGCTGCGCCGCTGGTGCTGGCGCTGCCGTTGCCCAACGGCAGCACCGGCCGCTTCGCGTTGCGCGAAGCCCCCATTATGGAGCCTGCGCTGGCCGCCCAGTTTCCGGCCATCAAGACCTACGCCGGCGTGGGCCTGGATGATGCTTCGGCTTCGGTACGCCTCGATTTGTCGCCTCAGGGCTTTCACGCCCAGGTGCTGACTGGCGCGGGCAAAAGCTTCTACATCGACCCCGTCACCCGGGCCGATACCCGGCACTACCTGGCCTTCTACAAGACGGACATGAACCGGGCGGCGGCTGCCGCCGGTCCTATCCCCAGCTGTGATTTTCAATTGACTCCTGCTGATAAGCAGGCTGCCGCTACTCGCTTGGCGACGGCCGCTGCAGGCAGCAGCGCCACGGCCCTTTCTACCGGCCCGCAGCTGCGCACCTACCGTCTGGCGCTGGCCAACACGCCAGAATACGCCCTCACGAAGGGTAATACTACCGCCGGCGTAATCGCCGGCGAAGTAGCCACCGTGAACCGCGTGGTGGGCGTGTACGAAAAAGAGCTGGCCGTGCGCATGGTGCTGGTTGCTAACAACAGCCAGTTGGTATTCCTGAGCGGTACCGGCCCGCAGCCGCCTACGACCTATACCAACAACGACGGTGCTGCTATGCTGACGCAGAACCAGTCGAACATTAATGCCATTATCGGCACTGCCAACTACGACATTGGCCACGTTGTGAGCACCGGCGGTGGCGGCATTGCCGGCCTGGGCGTGGTGTGCGGCACGCGCAAAGCCCAGGGTGTAACGGGCTCGCCCAGTCCCGTGGGCGATGCCTTCGACATCGACTACGTAGCCCACGAAATGGGCCACCAGTTTGCCGGCAATCACCCCTTTAATGGGAATGCGGGCAGCTGCGCCGGCGGCAACCGCAATGCCAGCACGGCCTGGGAGCCCGGTTCGGGCACCACCATCATGGCCTATGCGGGTATCTGCTTGGCAAGCAATGACTTGCAGCCACACTCGGACCCGACTTTCCACACCGGTAACTACCAGGAAATGCGGGCGTTCATCGATGGCACTACGTGCAGCACGGCCACGGCTACCGGCAACACGGCCCCTGTGGTAACGGCTCCGGCCGGCGGCAAAACCTTGCCCGTAGGTACGCCTTTCAAACTGACGGCCACGGCAACCGATGCCGAAAACGATGCCCTGACCTACATGTGGGAAGAGCTGGACCTCGGCGCTCAGCAAGCCCCTAACGATGCTCAAGTGGCCGGCCAGAACGTGCCCTTGTTCCGCTCCTTCGTGCCTCTGACCAGCGGCACCCGCTATTTCCCGCGTCTGACCGACCTGGTGAACAATACTACTGTCATCGGCGAGCGCCTGCCCACCGTAACGCGCACGTTGTCGTTCCGCTGCACGGCTCGCGACGAGCACAGCGGCCCCGCCGGCATTATCGGCGGCGTGAACTACAGCTCGCTGGTGAACCTGAACGTGAGCAGCGCCTCCGGTCCCTTTGTGGTGCAGGCCCCCAACACGGCCGTAACCTGGACGGGCGGCGCGGCCCAAACCGTGACCTGGGACGTGGCCGGCACCACCAATGCCCCCGTTAGCTGCGCCACGGTCAACATTCTTCTCAGCCTCGATGGCGGCCTGACCTACCCGACCACCTTGGCCACCGCCGTGCCTAACAATGGTTCGGCCGTAGTAATCGCCCCAACCCTGTCGGCCAACCAGACCCAGGCGCGCATCATGGTAGAAGCTGCCGATAACTACTTCTTCGACATCTCGAACACCAACTTCACCATCACTACGCCGGCTCCCGGCCCCACCATCACCAGCTTCACGCCCACCGGCGGCCTGGCTGGCACGGTGGTAACGGTGCTGGGCTCGAACTTCACGGGCGCTACGGCCGTGGCCTTCAACGGCACGGCGGCCGCCAGCTTCACGGTGGTTTCGGCTACGCAGCTCACGGCTACCGTAGCCGCTGGTACCACCACTGGCCCCATCACGGTTACGGCCCCAACCGGTACGGCTACTTCGGCTACGCCGTTTGTGGTGGGCGCACCGCCCGTTATCACTAGCTTCACCCCCACAACCGGCCCGGTGGGCACGGTGGTCACCATCACCGGCACCGACTTCACGCTGGCTTCGCAGGTGAAGTTTAATACCACTGCTGCAACTACGTTCACGGTGGTTTCGAGCACCCAGATTACGGCCACCGTGCCGGCTGGTGCATCTACCGGTCCCATTGCCGTTACTACGCCTGTTGGCACCGGCGTCTCGACCTCCAACTTCGTTGTGATTCCAGCCCCGATTATCACGTCCTTCACGCCGACCAACGGCGTGGTAGGCACCGTAGTGGTTATCACCGGCAGCAACTTTACCGGTGCTACGCAGGTGACCTTCAACGGCACTGTGGCTCCCACTTTCACGGTGAACTCGAGCACCCAGATTACGGTGACGGTGCCGGCCGGGGTTACCAACGGCTTTATTGCGGTGACCGGGCCGGGCGGCACGGGCACTTCTACCACGGCATTCACGGTGCCGCCGGTGAACGATGCCTGCTCCAGCGCCATTGCCCTGACCTGTGGTCAGTCGGTCACCGGCACCACCGTTGGCTCTACTGCTACCGGTGACCCCACGGGCAGCTGCACGGCCATCAGCGTGGATGGTGCGGGTGTGTTCTACAGCATTGTAGGCACGGGTGCCAACATCACGGTATCGACCTGCAATGCTGCTACCAACTTCGACACCAAGCTGTTCGTGTACTCGGGCACTTGCGGTGCGTTCACCTGCGTGGGTGCCAATGATGATGCTACTACCTGCTCCGCCAATTCGCTGGCCTCAACGGTTACGTTTAGCTCGGCCTTCGGCACCACCTATTACGTGTTTGTGAGCGGCTACCGCGGCAGCGGCGCCATTGCAGCGGGCAACTTTGTGCTTAGCACCACCTGCGCCACGCCGCCGCCCACGCCCACGCTCATCAGTCTGACGCCTAACGCCGGCCCCATCGCCTCGGGGGTGATACTGACCGGTACCAACTTCACTGGTGCTACGCGCGTGACTTTCAATGGTGTGGCCACGGCTTCTGTTGCGGTAATTGATGCCCAGACCATTGCCGTGACCGTGCCCAATGGCGCTACCACCGGCAACGTAGTGGTGTACGCCGGCAATGGCATTGCCAGCAACGGCCTGCTGTTCACGGTAACCACGCCCGTGCCCACCATCAGCCGGATTGCGCCGCCCAGCGGCCCCACCGGTACCACGGTTACCCTCACCGGTACTGGTTTTGGCGGTGCCACCAGCGTTACTTTCAATGGCGTAGCAGCTACCTCGTTCAACGTGACCAGCGCCACCAGCATGACGGCTGTAGTGCCCGCCACCGCCACCACCGGCAACGTCATCGTGACGACTGCCGGCGGTGCCAGCAACGGCGTACTGTTCACGGTAGTGCCGCCGGCGCCCACCATCGCCAGCATGACGCCTTCCACCGGGGCTGTTGGTACTTACGTGACCATCACCGGCACCAACCTGACGGGTGCTACTTCGCTCACCCTGAACGGTGTAGCCATTACAAACTTCACTGTTGTGAATGGCACCACTATCACCTTCTTCGTGCCTGCCGGTGCCACCACCGGCAACGTAGTGGTGACGACGGCTGGCGGCCCCAACACCACCACCAACGTGTACACCGTGACCACCGGCCTGGCCACCGCCCGGGCTAACCAGAGCGAGTTCAGCGTGTGGCCCAACCCGGTAGCGGGCAAAGCCACGCTGCACGTAGCCCTCACGGCTCCGGCTGCTAAGGCCAGCATCACCCTGCGCAACGTGCTGGGCCAGCTAGTAGCTACCCGTACCTTCAGCGGCAGCACTACTGAACTGCCCACCAACGGCCTGGCTACCGGCACCTACCTGCTCACCGTGCAAACGGAAGGCAGTGCCCCCAGCATCCAGCGCGTGGTGGTGGAGTAATTGAATTTGATTGGATGATTTCCAATCGTGCATAAAAAAGGCCCGCCAATTGGCGGGCCTTTTTTATGCACGATTGGAAATCATCCAAGTGCATGCCGGGCAGTGCATCATCTCCGCTCATGTAGAACGTCAGCATGTGGTTGGCATCATGAACGGTTTCGAAGGTCTAATCTCACATAATAGGTTGTGACTGTTTATCTATTATTGGAATGGAAATGCTTGTAAGACAGAACTCAGTGGCAAAGTCATTAATGTGAAAATCTGGTCGCCAATTCTGAAACTCGGCTTCTATAATGGGAATAAGATGCGGAATCAACTCTGCGTAGCACTGCTCAATGTGCCGATAAAAAGACTGTTGTTCCGGAGTCAGGCCTGCTTCCGTGGCATCGATGTAGCATCCAATGAAGTTGCCAGTTGGCTCGAAAATCAGTTCTTCGGTGACAAACCACGCAATGCCTGTGCGTTTGTCCAGATTTTCCCGCTGAAGTCGGCCAAAAATAGCGTCGCCGATGAACATGGGCCGGCTAAATAGAAACGAGAAGAAACCCATGCTGCTGGCGTATCAAGTGAAATAACAAAAATGGGAAGCCCGGCCCAAACCGAACTTCCCATTGTCAGATTCTGACTACTCAGTACTGAATATCCAGTACCAAAAAACTACGCTGCCCGCATATGCCGCAGCGGCGATTTCTCGAACTTGCTGCGGCAGTAGCTCAGGTTGATTTGCAGCGCGTCGGAGCCTTCCTCCGAAGGCATCTCGAACATGGCATCAGTCATGATGCTCTCGCAGATGGAGCGCAGGCCGCGCGCGCCGAGGCGGTACTCGTCGGCCTTCTCCACGATGTATTCCAGCGCATCATCCGTGAAGCTGAGCTCGATGTTTTCCATGCCGAACAGGCGCTTGTACTGGCGCACGAGCGAGTTCTTGGGCTCGGTCAGAATCATGCGCAGCGTGGTGCGGTCCAGCGGGTTGAGGTGGGTGAGCACTGGCAAGCGGCCAATCAGCTCCGGAATCAGGCCGAAGCTCTTGATGTCCTGGGCCGACACGTAGCGCAGGAAGTTTTTCGTATCCACCTGCTCGTCGAGGTTCGTCTTGGCAAAGCCCATTGGCTTGGTGTTCAGGCGGCTCTTGATGATGCGGTCGAGGCCCGAGAACGCGCCGCCGCAGATAAAGAGGATGTTCTCGGTATTCACCGAAATCATCTTTTGCTCGGGGTGCTTGCGGCCGCCCTGCGGCGGCACGTTGATGTTGGTGCCCTCCAGCAGCTTCAGCAGCGCTTGCTGCACCCCTTCGCCACTCACGTCGCGCGTGATGCTAGGGTTGTCGCTCTTGCGGGCAATTTTGTCGATTTCGTCGATGTACACGATGCCGCGCTCGGCGGCTTCGAGGTTATAATCAGCCGCTTGCAGCAGGCGGGTGAGGATGCTCTCCACGTCTTCGCCCACGTAGCCGGCCTCCGTCAGCACCGTGGCATCGGCAATGCAAAAGGGCACCTGCAGGATTTTGGCCAGCATGCGGGCCAGGAAAGTCTTACCAGTGCCGGTTTCGCCCACCATGATGATGTTCGACTTCTCAATCTGCACCTCGTCGTCCTGAGGCTTCTGCATCAGGCGCTTGTAGTGGTTGTACACGGCCACGGCCATCACGCGCTTGGCTTCGTCCTGGCCCACCACGTACTGGTCGAGGTGCTCCTTAATGGCTTTGGGCTTGATGAGGTTAAACTTGGGCTGCTTGCTGGCGTCCTGGGCTTTGGCCTCTTCATCGAGGATGTGCTGGGCCTGGCCCACGCATTTTTCGCAAATGTGGGCATTGATGCCCGAAATCATGACGGCGACTTCGCGCTTGCTCTTATTGCAAAAGGAACAGGATATTTCGGCCACGGAGGGAGGAATAGAGTAGGGTGGAGGAGCAAGTTTTAGAACAAGCGGGCTCAAAGATACGACATGCCCAACGTCGGCGGGTAGAAAAATGGTGCCATCGCCTCCGCATGAGCCCGCTGCGCAGCCGCGCATCAATCCCCGGAATCGGGCACATTAGACAGTAGACGCTACTGCCTTTGGAGCGGGCAGGCAACTACCGAACGAGCTTTGGTACGAGGATTAAACGACTCAATGAGCAGGCTAATGGTTGCTTCGGATAGGCCAGCCGCGCATTTGCTTATGGGTACTGACTACCGTTAGCCAATTCCAAAATTCGTCTATATATTTGGCAATCTACCATATTTGGATTCCTGAATTAAAAGGTGCTAATATGGGGTTTGAGTACACTCGTTTTCGGTGGCTGGTGAGGTCCGCGCTGAATTGCCTGGCCGTACTGCTCAGCTTAGCCGCCGTGGGCCAGACCCTGCCTTCGCGCAGCTTCAGCTTGGCCGAGGGCCTGCCCGAAACCAGCGTGAGCGCCTTGGCGCAGGATGGCCTGGGCCGGCTGTGGCTGGTATCGGAGGTTGGGGCGGCCTGGTACGATGGCCACGCTTTCCATTCGCTCACTACCCAATCGGGCATGCCCAACACGCGGGTAACGGCCCTGGCCGCCGACCCTGGCCCGGCGTCTGGCCTGTGGATGGGCATGCGCGACGGCTCCCTTTGCTATTTCAACCCCACCTCCGAGCGTGTGCAGCGCGTAACGCCCCGCGTTGTGGGTTATCCTACCGATGTGCGCGCCATTCTGGTTCGCAACACCGCCGCCCGGCAGCGGGTGTGGGTGGGCACCGGGGGCGGCGATTTGTACTGCCTGTACTGGCCCAAAGGGCAGAATCAAGGCACTTGGCCCGCGGTACCACTGGTGCAGCGAGTGCCACTACCCGTTGGCCCGGGCGGGCAGCCGCCGGCCATCAATGCCCTTGCCCTGGGGCCGGCCGGGGCCCTTTGGGTTGCTACCGACCAGGGGCTGCTGCTGGTAGACGAAGCCACCGGCCAGCCTCGGGCGCTGCCTGGGCCGCTGGCGGCAGCCCTCACCACCGGGCCGGTACTGGGACTGAATGCCGCGCCCGACGGCCGCCTGTGGGTGGGCACCGAGCGCGCCGGTCTGTTTGTGCTCGACACTCCCGCCGCTGGCGGTGGAGTGCGCCAATACACCATCGCTCAGGGTTTGTGTTCTGATAAAGTACTACGAATCGTGGCCGAGCCTGGCCCGGCCGGCCGGGTGTGGGCGCTCACGGGCCAAGGCCTCAGTTATCTGGAGCGGGCCACGGCCCCGGTAGCCCGCTGCCTGCCGGGCACCGGCCTGGTGAGCCACAGCTACCGCCGGGGCGACCTGCTGCGCGACCGCGAAGGCAACCTCTGGGCCACCTCCGCCAACGGCCTGACCCAGTACCCGCCCGATGCCCGTTTTGCTTTGTTCGGCACCACCGATGGGTTGCCCGGTGCCAAAGTGTACGCCCTGGCCCGCGCCAGGGGGACCAGCGGCGACTATTGGGTGGGAACCAACAACGGCCTGGCGCTGCTGCATCCCGGGCCGTTTCCGGCCACTCGCTGCCAGGTGTTGCCCCAGCGCGAGCCCGATACGTACAACATCATCCGGGCCGTGCTGGAGCGGGCCAACGGCGACGTGTGGGCCGGTGCTACCAAGGGCGGCACCGCTATCTGGAAGCCCCGGCAGGCCCGCTGGGTTTCGCTGAATGCCCAAATCCCGGAGCTGAGCGACGCTACGGTAGCCAGCCTGACCGAAGACCGGCACGGCCGCATCTGGCTGGCCACCGAAACCCAGGGCCTGATAGTATATGACCCCGCCACCGCGCAGCACCAGCAATACGTGGGCCCCACCCTGGCCGGGGCGCGGCGCGTAATGAAGCTGCTGCGCAGCCACACCGGCACCATCTGGTTGGGCACCGAAAATTCCGGCTTGCTCGAAGCGCAGGAAACCGGCCCGGCCCGTCCGGGCGCGCTGCCCGGCCTGCGGTTTCGCGCAGTAGCCCCCCGGCCGGCCGGGGCCGAGCCCCTCAGTATTTTTTCGATGAGCGAAGACGGCCGCGGGCAGTTGTGGCTCAGTAGTTTTGGCGAAGGCATGTTTTGCTACGACCCCGCGCACCCTGTCGCCGGGCTGCGCCGGGTGGCTTTGCAGGATATTCCCGGCGCTCACGTCAACAACCCCTACTTTGTGCAATGCGACGCCAGCGGAGCCGTTTGGCTGGGCACCACCCGGGGCTTGCTGCGCTACACGCCCGCTACCGGTCGCCAGGATTTTTTTGGCCACGAAGAAGGCTTCATTGGCCAGGAAACCGGCATCAATGCCGTGTTGGCCGAGCCCAACGGTGTGCTATGGGCCGGCACCGTGGCCGGCGTGATGCGCTACACACCCGCCGGGGCGCATCCCAACCGCGTGCCGCCGCGTCCTCAGCTCACCGGCCTCCGCTTGTTCATGCACGACACGGTGCTGCTGCCCAACGCCCGCCTGCCACACCGCCTCAATTACCTCACCTTCGACTACGGCGCCACCAGCCTCACCACGCCCGGCCGTGTGCGCTACCAGTACCGCCTGGCAGGTTTCGAGCAGCGGTGGAATGGCCCATCGGCGGCGCGCTCGGCTACCTATACCAACCTGCCGCCCGGCGATTACCAGTTTGAGGTGCGGGCCGCCAACGAAGACGGCTTGTGGAGCCCGCAGCCAGCCGTGTTTGCCTTCAGTGTGCAGCCGCCGTGGTGGCGTACCTGGTGGGCCTACCTGCTGTATGCCATCGGCTTTGCCTGCATAATGTACGGGGTGCGCGCCTACACCCGCGACCGGGAACGGGAACGGGCCGACCGCCAGCTGGAGCGCCAGGCCCTGCAACACCTCCAGGAGCTGGACCGTGTGAAAACCGACTTCTTTACCAATGTCAGCCACGAGTTTCGCACCCCGCTCACCCTCATTCTGGGACCGGCCGAAGTGCTGGCCACCGACCCGGCCGACCCCGCCGTGCGCCGCCAGGGCGGCCTAGTGCTGCGCAATGCCCGCAAGCTGCTCACCCTCATCAATCAGCTGCTCGATTTAAGCAAACTCGAGGCTGGAGCCTTGCATCTGGCGCTGGCTCCGGGCGATGTCGCGGTGGCCGTGCGCCAGCTAGTTTCGTCCTTTGCTGTGCTGGCCGACAGACGGCAGATTGTTCTGGAATGCCAGGTGCCCGCGCAGCCGGTGCCATTGGTTTTCGACGCGGGCAAGCTGGACGAAATTCTCACCAATCTGGTGGCTAATGCCTTGCACTTCACCCCGGCCAATGGCCGCGTAACCGTGGCGGTAACCGAGATGCCGGCCACGGCTGCCGCCCCCAACGGTGGTGTCAGCATTGCCGTGCAGGATACCGGCCCGGGCATCGCCGCCGAAGACCTACCCTACCTGTTCAACCGTTTCTTTCAGGCTCGCAGCCCCGGCAGCGAGGCCCGGCCTACTGGTACTGGCATTGGTTTGGCGCTGGTGCGCGAGCTCACCGTGCTGCACGGTGGCACCGTAGCCGTTGCTAGCCAGCCGGGCGCTGGCTCCACTTTCACTGTGCAATTGCCGCACGGCCTGCCCACCGCAGCGGCCCATGAGGCGCCGTATTCAATTGCCGGCACAACCACGCACAGCCCCGCTTATACAGAGGTGTTACCACAGCATGTTTCTAATAGCCAGGTATTTGATACGCCAGCTCAGGGTGCTTTTGAGCCCGACCTTGTGCTTGTTATCGAAGATAATGACGAAGTGCGCGAATTTATCCGCGTGACGCTGGCTCCGGCTGGCTACCGCCTCTTGCTGGCTGCCACCGGCGATGCCGGCCTGGCCCTGGCTCGAGCCGAAGTGCCCGACCTCGTGGTGAGCGACGTGATGATGCCCGGCCTGGACGGCTACCAGGTATGCGCCCAACTGAAGGCCGACGTAGCCACCAGCCACATTCCGGTGGTGCTGCTCACCGCCAAATCCGGCCCCGATGCCAAGCTCGAAGGCCTCGAAACCGGTGCCGATAGTTTCCTGGCCAAGCCGTTTAACCCGCGCGAGCTGCGGGCGCAGGTGCGCAACCTGCTGGCGCTGCGCCGGCAGGTGCAGGCGCATTTTACCCCCGTGGCTCCGGCGACACCCATTGCCGCTCCGCTGGCCAGCCTAGAGCCCGAGCAAGCGGCGGCGCATGCCGCCGCCGCTGCCGGCCAGCTTTCCCTCGACCAGGATTTCTTGCGACGAGTGAGCGAATCGATGCTGCGCCACCTGGCCGATGAATCTTTTGGGGTCGACGAGCTCGGGGCCGATATCGGACTGAGCCGCACCCAGATTCACCGCAAGCTCAAGGCCCTCACCGGGCAGTCGCCGGGCGAGAGCCTCCGCACCACGCGACTAAACCGGGCGCTGGCGCTCCTGCAGGCGCAGGTAGGCACGGTAGCCGAAGTGGCGTACCAGGTGGGGTTTGGTAGTCCGGCTGCCTTTTCCACTGCCTTCTCGCGGCAGTTTGGCTTGCCCCCCAGCGCGGTAGCTCGGCAGGGGGTAGGAGTAGGGGACGAGGTTGCCAAAGCGGGAATTTCTATTGGAAAAATTCAATAGATTATCGGCTTGTAAATAATAGGCTTGTCAACTGCGTGGGCGGTCGGGGTAGCATAATTCGAAGCCTGTTTTATGAAATAGGCGTTTTCTGCAACGTTTATGCACGTGTTGCAACGTTAGCCAACGCATTTGCAACATCGGCGCAACGCATCTGATGAGGGAAGAACGTGCTTTGACCGTACCAGCCACCGCCTGGTTGGTGATTAATACTTCCCCATGAAAAAATGCTACTCACTTCTTGGTGCGCTTGCCTACATCCGTATAGCCGGGCCGGACTTACCATCGCATTCTGCCCTCAATCAAGGGAAATGTAAGCGGCAATTATTCTTGAGACTATCCCGGAAAAACTCATGCCCGTCTCCTCACCACGCCCGTTCATTGCCGCTGCGCCAATGCACCCCGCAATGACCCTGCCCGCCCGCCGCCTCGAGCCTGCCGATATGGTGTGGGCCACGGCCTTGCTCGAAGCCGCCTGCGCCGACCATCCCGTACTGAAATACTGCTGCACCGGTCCCGATGCCAAAAGCCAGAAAATATGGTTGCTGGAACAGTTGCTACGCTTCGGCCTGCGCTACGGCCGCGTGTATACCAATGCCGATGCCAGCGCCATTGCCGTGTGGCTCGGGCCCAGCCATCCGGCTGTTACGCTGCGGCGGTTGCTGCGCATGGGCTTGTTGCCCGCTGCCCTGTGGCGGCTCGACTGGGCCGGGTTTCAGCGGCTGCGGCACTTTCTGGTGGCCTCGGCGTGGCTGCGCCGCCAGAGCCTCACCGCCACCAGCCACTACTACCTGCTGGCGCTGGCCGTACGCCCCGCCGCCCGGGGCCATGGCTTGGGCCGCCGCCTGATGCAGGCTACGCTGGCCGCCATGCAGGCCACGCACGCGCCGTGCTACCTCGATGCCCAACGGTCCGAAGTCCTGCTTTTTTTTCAGCGGCTGGGTTTCCAGACCACGGGCCAATGCTCTGCCGGCCACGACGCCGAAGCGCCCGTCAACTGGGGCCTCATGCGCGAAGGCCATGCCTAAACTGGTCGTATTTGCTTCCCCACTACTACACGTTGCACTGCCCTTTCCATTGAGAACAAACTTTTACGTCCTGTTTTATCTGACACTAAGTGACTTGTCTTTGTGCTGCGGTGCCCGCAGGGTTTCGCAAGGCTAAGGCCAACCAAGTAAAAAAACTTATGGCGCAAGTCACGCTTTTTTCTCTCACTCATGGAATCACAAGCCCAACATCTGCAATTAGTATTTCTAGCTTCCACCGTCACGCCGGCCTGGGGTACGGGGTGGGTTTTCACCGCTACCCCGCTCCAGCCATCGCGCCCGGCTGGCCATTATGCGGCTCCCGTCCGGCTCCGGCTTGCTGTTATCAGCGCCTAAAAATCTGCCGACAAAAAAAGCCCCTGCTGATTCAGCAGGGGCTTTTTTGTCGGCTACAAAATCCGTGAAATCCGAAGAAATCCGACTGAATCCGTGATTAAGCCTTCTTCTTCTCCAGTACCTCGTCAATCAGGCCGTACTCTTTGGCTTCATCGGCACGCATCCAGTAGTCGCGGTCCGAGTTGTCGTGAATTTCCTGGTAGGTTTTGCCGGTGTGCTGCGCCAGAATGTCATACAGCTCCTTCTTCAGCTTCAGGATTTCGCGCGCCGTGATTTCGATATCCGACGACTGACCCTGCGCACCACCCGAAGGCTGGTGAATCATCACCCGAGCGTGGGGGAGGGCCGAGCGTTTGTTAGCAGCACCGCCCGCGAGGAGCACCGCGCCCATCGAAGCCGCCAGACCCGTGCAAATCGTGGCCACGTCGGGGTTCACGTATTGCATCGTGTCGTATATACCGAGGCCGGCATACACCGAGCCACCGGGCGAGTTAATGTACAGCAGAATGTCCTTCTTGGCATCGGCCGACTCCAGGAACAGCATTTGGGCCGTCAGGATGTTGGCGATGTAGTCGTCCACGGCCGTGCCCAGAAACACGATGCGGTCCATGATGAGGCGCGAGAATACGTCGATTTCACGGAAGTTCTGCGGACGTTCTTCAATCACCGAGCGGGTCATGTTGGTGGGCAGCATCATGCCGTTGCGCACCTGACCTTCCATGTGGTTCAGGTACTGGTCAACGCCCAGGCCGCTCAGTCCCTGGCCTTTCACGGCAAACTTGCGGAATTCTTGTCTATTCAGTAATGGATTCATTGGAGAAAAATGGGGTGCGGGCCTGCGCTCGCACGGGTGAGGTTAGTAAGACGGACGAAGAAAGCGAATGTTGCTGGAAACCCAACAAAAAAGCCCCTACGTTTCCGTAAGGGCTTTTCCAAAAATCGGGTTGCGCAGGGGTTAGCTGTGCAGGGTCCGGAATTCTTCGGCCGTTACGGGCTTGTCCGTAACAACAACTTTGCCGCGCAGGTTTTCCAGCACTTTCTCTGCCAGAATGGCCTCGTACTCGTTCACGTAGTTCTTGCCGTTCTCCTGCTTGAGGTATTCGTTGGCGTAGCTGCGCATCGACTCGCGCATCTCGTCGGGCATGTTCGGCATGTTGAACTGGCCCATGATTTTGTCGAGCGTGCGGTCCACAATCTCGTCGTTGCTCACCTTCAGGCCGGCTTCTTCCACCACCTTGTTGCGAATCATGCTCCACTTCAGCTCCTTCTCGTAGTCGGAGTAGTGCTCTTCCACCTTCTCGGGCGTCAGTTTGCCTTCGTTGGCACGCACCAGCCACTTCTTGAAGAACTCCGTGGGTACTTTGATGTCGGTTTTGTTCACCAACTGCTCCACGATGCTGTTGTTCATCGCGCCTTCGCTCTCGCGGTCGTAGTTCTGCTGGATGGTTTCGCGCACTTTGGCATCGAACTCTTCCTGCGAAGCCACTGCCTCGGGGCCGAACACTTTGTCGAACAGCTCCTGGTTCATTTCCGGGGCCGCCGTGCGGTTCACTTTCTCCACGCTCAGCTCGTAGTCGCCGGTAGCTTCCTCAGCTTCTTTCTTGCTCAGGCCGGTGAAGTTCGAAATCGAAGCCGCGTCGTTCTTGAAAGCAGCCTGCAAGTCAAACGTCACCACATCACCAGCCTTCTTGCCGATGAACTGGGCTTGGTCGCCGGTCACCTTGGCGATGGGCAGCAGGATGGTGCGGCCTTCGCCTTCTTCACCAGCCTTCTTCAGCTTGCCGAAGAGGTAGTCGCCCGCTTCCGACTCGTCGGGGTTGGTCGTCTCGCCGTACTGACGGGCAATTTGCTCGTTGGTCTGGGCCAGCGTCTCGTC
This sequence comes from Hymenobacter ruber, assembly GCF_054783255.1. NCBI lineage: Bacteria > Pseudomonadati > Bacteroidota > Cytophagia > Cytophagales > Hymenobacteraceae > Hymenobacter > Hymenobacter ruber. The sequence goes on along the minus strand of NZ_BAAGQX010000002.1, from coordinate 6,640 downwards.
GTCGAGGCTCACTTGGTGGCGCTCCACGGCCAAGTCGGCGGGCAGCGAGAAATCAGGCAGCAAGCCCAGCTCAAACTGGAAAGCGAAGTCTTTGTCGGTGTCGAAATCGACGTTGCTCGGCACGGGCAGGGGCTCACCCAGCAGCTTGATGTTGTTCTCCTTGATGTAGGAGTCCACCGCTTTGCCCAGCATTTTGTTGATTTCCTCGCCCAGAATGCCTTTGCCGTACATTTTGCGCACCATGCCCACAGGCACCATACCGGGGCGGAAGCCCTTCACCTGGGCGCGCTTGCTGTACTCTTTGATTTGCTTGTCGACGGTGGGCGCGTAGTCGGCTTCGGTCAGGTTCACGGTCAGCAGCCCGGTCAGCTGCTCGTCGTTCTTGTCGAGAGTAATGTTCAAAACAGGGAGCCAGCTGCTGCCGGCCAGATTGAAAGGTTGAAAAAAAAGCCTCCAGCCTATACGACTGAAGGCCTGCATCAAATAAAAGTGCGGATAGAGGGACTCGAACCCACACGCCTTGCGGCACCAGATCCTAAGTCTGGCACGTCTACCAATTTCGCCATATCCGCAATATGGGGCGCCACAGCCGTTTGCTACGGGCCCGCAAAGGTACTCGGGAAAACCATTGTGTGCAAAGTCTATGTATAACTCGTGTCGAAGGGCTTGGCGGGGCCACCTTTTCCGCCCCAGCGTTGTTACTTTACCCATTATGCCTCCCGTAATCTCTCCCGAAGCCGAGCGCCAGGAAATCCTGCGCCACTACCGCCGCCTGCTGCGCACCGCCAAGCCGTACCTAAAAGATGGCGATACCAAGCTTATCAAAAAGGCTTTTAATCAGAGCCTAGAGGCGCATAAGGAGATGCGCCGTAAGTCGGGCGAGCCCTATATTCTGCATCCGTTGGCGGTAGCACAGATTGCGGTGGAGGAAATCGGACTGGGGACGACTAGTATCGTGGCCGCGTTGCTGCACGACGTAGTGGAGGACACGCCCACCGAGATTTCCGACATCGAGCGCGAGTTCGGCACCAAAGTAGCCCGCATTATTGATGGGCTGACGAAGATTTCGGGCGTATTTGAGTACGGCACCAGCGAACAGGCCGAGAACTTCCGCAAGATGCTACTCACGTTGAGCGAAGACGTGCGCGTCATCCTCATTAAAATAGCTGACCGCCTGCACAATATGCGGACGCTGGATTCGATGCCGCGCCACAAGCAGCTGAAAATTGCCTCGGAGACACTGTATCTGTACGCACCGCTGGCTCATCGCCTCGGCCTCTATACTATAAAGAGTGAGCTGGAGGATTTGTACCTCAAATTCACCGACACCGAGACGTATAATGAGCTGAAAGCCAAGGTGCGCCAGAGTCAGGCGGCACGCAACCGCTTTATCAAAGAATTCGTGCAGCCGATTGACGACGAGTTGAAGTCGCAGGGATTTGAATATGAAATCAAAGGCCGCCCTAAGAGCATCTATTCCATCCTCAAGAAGATTAAGAAGCAGAACATCACCTTCGATGAGGTGTATGATTTGTTTGCCATTCGCGTAATTCTGGATGTGCCGCCGGAGCAGGAAAAAGCCGCCTGCTGGCAGGTGTACTCCATTGTCACGGACTTCTACCAGCCCAACCCCGACCGCTTGCGCGACTGGGTGAGCACACCGAAGGCCAACGGCTACGAAAGCCTGCATACCACCGTCATGTCGCGCGCCGGCCAGTGGGTGGAGGTGCAAATCCGCTCGCGCCGCATGGACGACATTGCTGAGAAAGGCTACGCCGCGCACTGGAAATACAAGGACACCGGCAGCATTCAGCCCGAAAGCTCGCTCGAAGGTTGGGTGAACAAGGTGCGAGAAATGCTGGAATCCAACAATTCCAGTGCTTTGGAATTTATGGACGAATTCCGCCAGAACCTGTTCGTGAAGGAAGTTTACGCCTTTACGCCCAAGGGTAAGCTGGTGATTCTGCCCGACAAAGCCACGGCGCTGGACTTTGCCTTCGACATTCACTCCCAAATCGGCATCCACTGCCTTGGGGCCAAGGTGAACCAGAAGCTGGAGCCCCTCAGCTACCAGTTGCACAACGGCGACCAAGTCGAAATCCTGACTTCGCACAAGCAGCGCCCCACGCCGGAGTGGCTCAACTACGTCATCACGACCAAGGCCCGCTCCAAAATCAAGGATTTTCTGCGCGACGACAAGCGTGCCAAAGCCGAAGACGGCCGTTTCCTGCTCGAAAAACGCCTAGAGCTTATTGGAGTGCCTTTCACGCAGGACAATTTCAACCGCCTGCTGGCCTACTTCAACGCGCCCAGCGCCCAGGAATTCTACTACCGCCTGGCTGTGGGACAGATTGACGGCCGCGCCATCCGCGAGTCGCTTTTCACCTCCGAAAAGCCGCTGCCGGCTGTCCTGGAGCCCAAAACCTTCGAGAACGAGGTGCAGAAAATTCGTGGCGTGCGTCCCGATATGCTCGTAGTCGGCGAGCACACCGACAAGTTCAACTACAGCATTGCCCGCTGCTGCAATCCCATTCCCGGCGACGACGTGTTCGGCTTCGAAACCGACCAGGGCCTCATCATCCACCGCACCAGCTGCCCCCGCGCCGTCGACCTCATGTCGAACTACGGCAACCGCATTGTGCGCGCCAAGTGGACCGACCAGCTCGAATTGGCCTTCCTCGCCGGCGTCCGCCTCAAAGGTTCCGACCGCGTGGGCCTCGTCAACGACGTCACGCGCATCATCAGCACCAGCCTCAAGGTGAACATGCGTTCTATCTCGCTCACCGCCGACGATGGATTCTTCGAAGGCCAGATTATGGTCTTTGTCAACGATACCGACCACCTCAACAAGCTCATCCAGCGCCTCAAAAAAGTAGATGGCGTACTGCAGGTTGAGCGGTTCGATTCGTAGAGTGAAAGCCCCCCAACCCATCACCATCCACGGTACCCGCGTGAACGAGCGCACCCAGTGCGCCCACTATCATTCCGAGCGCGACATCATCGCCATCCAACACAAATGCTGCGGCGAATTTTACGCCTGCATCCAGTGCCACAATGAAGCCGCCGACCATCCCGCCCAAGTCTGGTCCAAAACCGAATTTCAAGCCCAGGCCATTTACTGCGGCAACTGCCACCAAACTTTAAGCATCGCCAGCTACTTAAGTTGTGACAGCACCTGCCCGAATTGCCAAGCCGCTTTCAATCCCGGTTGCGCCAATCACTACCATCTATATTTTGAGCAGTAGCCTAACACGCTCTGCTCTCACCTCAGGAAGAATGGCAAAGGGTGAGGTGACCCGCCAGAACGGCCCTACCTTTGTCCAGCCGACTTACACCTTATATATACAGTGAGTAAATCACCCGACGTTTCTATCCCAATTGCCCCCGCCGATGCGGCCGGCCAGGGTACGGGCGGCTCATCCGAAACCGGCTACGCCGCCAAACACACGCCCAGCCCGGCCTCCGAGGCCACGCTGAATACTGATAAGCTGGACGAAGTTCGCAAGCTCTTCACCGCCCACCTCGAAAATAAGGGCCTGCGCAAAACCGGCGAGCGTTACGCCATTCTCGAAGAAATCTACGCTCGCTCCGGTCACTTCGACGTCGAAGAACTCTACGCCGGCATGAAGGAGCGCGGCCTGCAAGTAAGCCGCGCCACCGTCTATAATACCCTCGACCTCCTGGTTGAGCAAGGCCTCGTCAGCAAACACCAGTTCGGCCGCAACCTCGCTCAGTACGAGAAGAGCTACGGCTACCGCCAGCACGACCACGTCATCTGCACCGAATGCCATAAAGTGGTGGAATTCTGCGACCCCCGCATTCACGGCATTCAAACCATGGTCGGCGACCTGCTGAACTTCCATATCTTGCACCATTCTTTGAATCTTTACGGCATCTGCGGCGACTGTCGCGCTCAGGCCGCCGCCCGAAACCCCCACGCATGACCACCACCAGCACCGTCGACAACGGCATCCTCTTCGTCCGCCTCAACGGCGACCTCATCGGCAGCCCCGATACCGACCAACTCCTCCAATCCGTCAACCAGCACCTCGGCGAAGAACTCAACCAGTGCGCCGTTGACCTCTCCGAAATCCGCTACATCAACAGCACCGGCATCGGCGTCCTCGTTTCACTCCTCACCAAATTCCGCAGCCGCGGCGGCGAAATGGTCCTCATCAACCCCGCCGACCATCCCAAGAAGATGCTGGCCATCACGAAGCTGAATAACATCTTCACCGTTTCGCCCGACGAAGCCACCGCCCGCCAACAGCTTACCCCGGCCGCCATTTAGGCGGCCATTTTTTTGTCCTAGCCGATAACAAATCAATTTTTAATTATTCACCGCTCGGCTATTTCTCTTTTGAATAGGGGCCAGGGGTGAGGTTTTCACACAAGCACATGCCAGTAGACGTATTAGTAGGCCTCCAGTGGGGCGATGAAGGCAAAGGCAAAATCGTAGACGTCCTCGCACCGACCTACGATGCTGTAGCCCGCTTCCAGGGCGGCCCCAATGCCGGCCACACCCTTTTCTTCGACGGTGTAAAGCACGTCCTGCACCAGGTTCCCAGCGGCATTTTCCACCCACACATCACCAATGTCGTCGGCAACGGCGTCGTCCTCGACCCCGTTGTCTTCCGCCAGGAGCTCCAAAAGCTCACCGATAGGGGAGTAGACTGGTCCAAAAACCTCTACATCTCCAAGAAAGCCCAACTCATCCTTCCATCGCACCGCGCCCTCGACCGCATCAGCGAAGAAGCCCGTGGCAACACCAAAATCGGCAGCACCCTTAAAGGCATCGGACCCACCTATTCTGATAAAATCGGCCGCGTCGGCCTCCGCGTCAGTCATATTCTCCTGCCCGATTTCCAACAGCGTTACCAGGAAGCCGTAGCCCAGCACGCCGCCATCGCCGCCCATCATAATAAGGAGCTCGAAATTGAAGCCCTCGAAGCCGACTTCTTCTCCGCCGTCGAATTCCTGCGCACTCTCCAGCTCATCGACACCGAATACCTCCTCAACGACCTCCTCACCCAAGGCAAGCGCATCCTCGCCGAAGGCGCCCAGGGCTCCTTATTAGATATCGACTTCGGTTCCTATCCCTACGTCACCTCGTCCAGCACCATCGCCGCCGGCGCCTGTACCGGCCTCGGCATCGCCCCCCGTCATATTGATAAGGTGTACGGCATCACCAAAGCCTACTGCACCCGCGTCGGCAGCGGCCCATTCCCCACCGAGCTCCACGACGAAGTCGGTGAGCAAATCCGCCAGGCTGGCCGCGAGTTTGGCTCCACCACCGGCCGCCCCCGCCGCACCGGCTGGATAGACTTGCCCGCCCTCCGCTACGCCATCATGCTCAACGGCGTCACCGAGCTCCACCTCATGAAAGCCGACGTCCTCGACGGCTTCACCGAAATCCAGGCCTGCACCCACTACCACACCGCCACCGGCACCAGCACCCCCCAACTCCCCGACCCCGGCGAGCTCACCACCGTCACCCCCGAATACGTCACCCTCCCCGGCTGGAATTCCGACCTCACCACCCTTACCGACGCCGCCCAACTCCCTCCCAACCTCGTCGCCTACCTCGAATTCCTCGAAAAAGAGCTGCAAGTTCCCATTAGCATCGTCAGCGTCGGCCCTGACCGCATCAGCACCCTCCACCGCTAGTCTATCTACTGTAGGGTAAGTAAACAATACACCCAACTCCTCCCCACAAGCGCTGTGAATAAGGGACTGCCACTCTGGCAAAACCTTTTCACGGCGCTTTCTGCATGTAAATGCACCACCACCCTACATTCAGTATCAATCCTCATCAGGGAATCAACCTACCCCAAAACACAGCCCAAGCCATATTCAGCCCTTTTTGAAATCCGCTAAAACCCCAATTCAGGATGGTCCATCTCACCTCATATTCCGCATTGCCACCCACCAGCTAGCCATTCTCAGTGGCGAATACGAATTTTTTCAACCCATCAATCAGCTACTTACAACCCCATTCTCATCTATTTCGTACAAGACCCCTTGCCGCCCCCAAAAGTCCTCCTACCTTTGCAGTCCCAAAACGTCAAACGGACCACAGGGCAACTGGAAACGCAGGTTTTCAAATCAATTTGAAAGGCCACGGAACTCCCGCCCGGAATAGCTTGTCTATCCCTCGCCACGCTCGCAAGCTTCGAAATTTATTTCTCGAATCCCTTGCAAAGCAAAAAAAGTCGCCGTACCTTTGCAACCCGCTTCAACTGGAAGCGCCTAAACTTGAAAAGCAGAGCGAAAAATATTTAAAATTTTTTCGCTTCAAACTTTGAAAGTCAGAAAAAATTGCTACCTTTGCACTCCCAAAACGAACAAAGCGCTGCAATTGTAACGACAACGGGTTGAAAAACAACCCACACTGATACTTCAAATGGAAGTATCACACGTTCTTTGAATGACGGAAATAGACAAAATAGTAAGTGTTTTACTTGCTGCTTCTTCTTCGGAAGAAACACAGTGAAACAAACCAAGCGAAACGAATTTGACCATAATGTCAATATGTGAGCAAGGTCAGCACTCGACATCAGCTCATCTTCGGATGGGTGTAGAAGAATTTTACAATGGAGAGTTTGATCTTGGCTCAGGATGAACGCTAGCGGCAGGCCTA
>NZ_BAAGQX010000001.1:0-146852 GCF_054783255.1 Hymenobacter ruber | reverse complement strand
CCACCCGCGTAGCCGGCCAGCACCTGCTCGGCGGCCTGCTCGGGCGTGTGCTCGCGGCTGGGCAGCCCGGGAAAACTCCACGCGACGCCGTCAATCTGGGCCACGTTAAACACCGTGGAGTATTTCAAAAAAGCCTTTTTCTTCTCTTCGCCCTTGTCGTCGTCCTTCTTGGTAACGGTGAAGAACACCACCGGCATGCCCTTCTCGCCCCGGCGCACCTGCCCGCCCAGCTCCTGAGCTTGGTTGTAGGTCAGGAAATACGGGTGCTCATAGTCCAGCATTCCCAGCAGCAGGGCATTCACGCCCTGATACACGTGCTTGCTGCGGTAGTTGCGGGGCGCGCCGTGGGCGGCGTTCCACGGCTGCTTCCACGGGGTCACGCCGTTCTCCAACGCCAGAATAATGCGGTTGGTGATGATTTCGTACACGTCGGGGCGGGGAGCGAAAGGAGCGGGCTTTTTCATGGCTTAACAGGTTGGTTTTATGCTTGCTGCTTATACTATTTAAACGCAAAAGTTCGCATTAATGTTTCAATAATATGTAAATTAAAGCGTCAATTATTGAGCGTTATATCACCCTGTTTGGCACGGATTCTGATTTTTCCCTTTTGTTCTTTATTCGCTTCGTTCAGGCATTTTCCGCCCGCTCCTCGCCGTTGTCGCCAAGAATTGGCCGCTTGGCTTTTCCTTTGGTTCGCGAAAGGGATGGAAGGGGTTCAGTCCGCAGGACCGCAGGCAGCGCCGGAGCCCCGCACAGCCCGGCCCGGAGGGGTTCGCCCCGCTGCCTTCCTCCGCAAAAGATGCTATTCCATCGCTCAGCATGCGCATTAGCCGTGGATTTGCTACTTTTGGTAACGCTTTCAGCCGCGTGCTCACTTTCCTTCAATCCATGACTTCTGCCAGCCAAGCTGCTTATCAGGCCCTGCGGGATTACCTGAACTCGCTGCTCAGCCCCACCCACCCCGACCAGGCCCTGGTGGAGGTGCCGGCGGCGCTGCGGCCGAGCCTGGAAGCCTTCATGCGCGGCAAGACCGAGTACCAGGACGAGGCGGGGCGGCGCATGATTTACGCCCACGACCTGGCGGCCTGGGCCAGCGACCTGATTCACGGTGCGGGCCTGGCCACGCCCCTGCCCCTGGCCACGGTGGACGTGGCGGCGCTCCGGGCGGCCACCTGGCAGCAAGCCGCATGACCTGGGACGAGATTGAGCGCCTGACCGAGCTGGTGCAGCAGCTGCCCCCGGTGCGCCAGCAAACCAGCCAGCAGCTCAGCCAGGTGATGGTTTCGGCGCACTCTACCATGATTGAGGGCTCCCGCGTGACGGTGCTTGAAGCAATGGATTTTCTATTGGGCGAAGCGCCCGTGCTGGGACCCGGCAAGCCGCTGGAGGGCTACGACATGCTGGGCGACCACGCCCGCGCCCTCGACCTGGCCCTGGAGCGGGCCGATGCGCAACAGCTACCCGGCCCGGCGTTCCTGCGGGAGCTGGCGGGGTCCGTCATGCGCAGTACCGGCCGGCTCACCAACACGGCCCTGGGCACCGTGGACCCCACGCAGGGCGACCTGCGCCGCAACAACGTATTCATCGTTGGGGCCAGCTCGTTTCCCAACGCGCAAAAGGTGCCGGCCCTGGTCGCGGCCCTGGTGGGGGAGCTACGCGAGCGGATGCCGCTGGCGGCCACCCTGCGCGAGCAGTTGGAGCTGGCTTTCGAGGCCCACCAGCGGCTGGTGAGCATTCACCCCTTCAACGATGGCAACTGGCGCACCTCCCGGCTGCTCATGAACTACGTGCAGCGCTATTACGGCCACCCACTGACCATTGTGTTCCGGGAAGACCGCCAAGCCTATTTTGAGGCGTTGGAGCAGAGCCGGCTGGCAGAGGACCTGACGGTTTTTATTGATTTTATGCGGGGTCAGCACGGTAAATCACTGACGTATCAGCTTTCGGCAGCTATTCCTCCAGCAGTTTAGCGCTCAACTGGTTTCGGCGCATAATGTGAGCGGGTTCGGCGTCTGTCACAGTTTCGCGCGAAGGCTTGAGTTGCTGCGCAACGGTAGTAAACCGGGTCAGTGAGGCTTTGCTCAACCCGCTCTATACCGTAGGGAGTCACGTCATGTAAGCAACCACCGCCCTCTGCTCTGCTACAGCTGTGGTTTCGGCAAATTCGCCGACGGGATATTGGAAACATCTTCATCTTGGCTATAGCAATAGGTGATGACCTTCGCGCCATGACGATATTACTCGTGGAAGACGAGGCCAGCCTAGCCTCTTTCATCCAAAAAGGCATCGAGAGCGAGGGCTACGACCTCAAAGTAGCCTTTGATGGGCTGATGGGCCAGCGCCTGTTCGACCAGCAGCCTTTTGACGTGGTGGTGCTCGATGTGAACCTGCCCCTGCTCAACGGCTTCGAACTGTGCCGCTACATCAAGCAGCACTCGCCCCGGCAGGCGGTGATGATGCTCACGGCCCTGGACGGTTTGCAGGACAAGGAAAGCGGCTTCGGGGCTGGGGCCGACGATTACCTGGTGAAGCCCTTCGAGTTTCGGGAACTGCTGCTGCGCATCCGGGCGCTGGCCCGGCGCGGAGCCAACTACGCCGGGCAGCGGGCCGTGCTGCGCGTGGCCGACCTGGAACTCGACACCGACGCCCGCACCGTGACCCGCGCCGGGCAGCGCATCGAGCTCACCACCCGCGAATACTCGCTGCTGGAGTACCTGCTGGTGAACAAGGGCAAGACCGTGAGCCGCATCGACATCGCCGAAAAAGTCTGGGACCTGCACTTCGACACCAACACCAACATCATCGACGTGTACATCAACTACCTGCGCAAGAAGGTGGACAAGGGCTTCGACCAGAAGCTGTTGCACACCGTGGTGGGCGCGGGCTACCTGTTACAGGGATGAATGGGCTCCAGATAAAGCACAAGCTGCTGCTCTGGTTCGCGGGGCTGGTGGGGGCGCTGCTGCTGGCCTTTTCGGGCTACGTGTACAGCAGCAACGCCCGTTTCCGGCAGCACACCTTTGCCGAGCGCCTGGCCCGCAAGGCGGAGGTGACGCAGCAGGTATTGGCCTATAACGACTCCATTGCCGGCACGGTGCTCACCTCGCTACCCGAGCAGGTGGAGCAGGTGTTCGCCCCGAATGGACAGCGGGTGTACGCCAGTCAGCCGGTGGGTGATTTTACGCCTTCAACGGCTTTTCTGACGCGGGTGCGGCGGCGCGGGCTGGTTTCCTTTTCCTATTATAGCCCCCAACACAGCCGCCCGATGGAGGGCGTGGGCCTGGCCTACCGGCGGCCCGATGTGCCGGGCCAGTACGTGGCCGTAGTGACGGCCTACGACCTGGAAGGCTACGCCCAGCAACGCATCCTGTTTCGGTCATTCCTCTACGGCAACCTGGGGGCGGTGGCCCTGCTGGTGTTGCTGGGCTCAGTGTTTGCCAACCGCGCCCTGGCCCCGGTCACGCTGCTGGTACGGCAGCTGCGCTCCTCGGCGCGGGCCGATGCGCTGGGCTTTCGGCTGCGCCCGGTGAACGAGCGGGACGAAGTAGGTGTGCTGGCCGGGGCCTTCAACGAGCTGCTGGCCCGACAGGAACTGCTGGTGGAAAACCAGCGGGCTTTCATCTCCCAGGCTTCGCACGAGCTGCGCACCCCGCTCACCACCATCAAAGGCTGGCTCGAAACCTCGCTGGCCTACGACGCCGATGTGGCAAGCCTGCAAACCGGCATCCGGCGGGCCGTGAATGACCTCGACAAGCTCACAGCCCTCACCAACGGCCTGCTGCAATTGGCCCAGCTCGACGGCACGCAGGCCCGCCTCAGCGGCCACCCGCTGGAGCTGGTCGATGTGCTCGTGGATGTGATTGATACGGTGCAGCAACAGCGCCCCGCCCAGCACCTGACCCTGACCGTGGCCGAGACGATTGCGCAGCAGCCGCAAGCCCCCCAAGTGCTGGGCCACGCCCACCTGCTGCGCACGGCTTTGGGCAACCTCGTGGATAATGCCGCCAAGTATTCAACTGGCCAGCCCGTGACCCTGCGCCTGGCTGCGGCGAATGAGCCGAGCGGTATTCTCGTGTGTGTGGAGGACGAGGGGCCGGGCATCGAGCCGGAGGATTTGACCCGCATTTTCCAACCGCTGCTGCGGGGCCGCAACGTGGGCCAGGTACCGGGCTTTGGCATCGGGCTCACGCTGGCCCAGCGCATCATCGAGCGGCACGGGGGCCGGCTGCGGCTGGTGCCACGGGCAGACGGCGGCACCGTGGCGGAAGTCTGGCTGCCGTTGCTAGACGCTTAAAAATGAACATGGAATTGGGCCACTCATTAGCAGGACTCTATTTCCCGTCGGCGCTGCCGGAACCGGAAGAAACCGATGAGCATCACCACCCCGGCAGCAAGCAGCGCCGCGTAGCCCAGCCAGCCCGCGCGCACCGGGTGCAGTTGCAGCAGCACCAGCCCGAAGCCCACCATGGCCAAGCTGGTGCGCACGTAGGTGAGAAACGTACGCTCGTTGGCCAGGCGCGTGCGCTGCAAGGCCAGGCGGTCGGTGAGGGAAAGTGGGTCGGGCATGGGGCGGGCTTAAGATGGTCGTCTTTCTACGAAAAAAGGCTAAGAAAACCCATTATGCCCGTCTGCCTCGTCCCATTTCTAATAACTTCTAATCTGATTCCAATGTCGCTCTAATACCAGCGCGGGAGGTTTGCGGCATGAAGCTGAGAAACCTCTTTCCCTTGGGCACCGCGCTGGCGCTGGCCGGGCTGCTGGCCGGGCCGCCCGCCCAAGCCCAGCAGCCGCGCGAACTGCCCCAGCAGCCCCGGCCCCTCACCCTGCCCCAGGCCCTGCAGGTGGCCCAAGCCAACTACCCCGCCCTGCGCGCCAAGCAGGCCGCCGTGCGCGCCGCCCAGGCCGACGTGCGCACCAACCGCTCGGCCTTTCTGCCCCAGGTGAGCGCCCAGCTGCAGGCCGTGAACTCGACCATGAACCAGGTGCGCGGCGCGTTCATCGGCGGGGTGGCCATCCCAATTTCGGGCGGCATCAAAACCACCGATTACAACGCGAAGACCAATTTTTCCAGCCTCGGGGCGCTGGTAATTGAGTGGCCGGCCGTCACGTTTGGCCGCTACCGGGCCGACGAGCAGCGTTCCGAAGCGGCCGTATCGGCCGCGCAGGCCGATTACGACCAGGCCGTGTTCGAGTACCAGACCCAGGTAGCCGATGCCTACCTGCTGGCGCTGGGCGCGGAGAAATCGGTGGCCCTGCAACGGGCCAACCTGCGCCGGGCCGAGAACCTGAGCACCGTCATCCACGCCGGCACGCGCTCGGGCATCCGGGCGGGCATCGACAGCGCCACGGCCAACGCCGAAGTGGCCCGCGCCCGCCTGCAGGTGCTGGCCGCCCGCCAGCAGGCCCGCGAGCAGCGCACCCGCCTGGCCGGCCTGCTGGGCCAGCCCACCCAGGACGTGCAGCTCGACTCGATGCAGTTCTACTCGCACCTGCCGCAGGCCAACGCCGGCCCGCCCGCCGGTGACACCGCCCGCGCCAACAACCCGCTGATGCGCGCCTACCGCCGGCGCATCACAGCCAGCGAGGCGCAGGTCAAGCTGCTCACCGCCAACAAGCGGCCTCAGCTCAATCTGCTGGCCTCCACCTGGGGCCGGGGCTCGGGCGTGGCCGATGCCACCAACGACCGGGGCGACTTCACCATCAACTCCTCGCCCGGCGCGGGCCTGCCCTTCAAGGCCTACGACTACATGCTGGGGGCCACCCTCACCTGGCGCGCCACCGAGCTGATTCACTCCGGCCGGGCCGCGCAGGCCCAGCGCATCCGCGTCGAGCAGGCCCGCGCCGACTACGACCAGCAAGCCCTGCAGCTGGCCACCCAGCAGCAGAACGCCGCCCTGCAGGTCGAGCTGGCCCGCCAGACCGCACTCGAAGCTCCGGCCCAGCTCGCCGCCGCCCGCCAGGCCTACACCCAGGCCCGCGCCCGCTACGACGCCGGCCTCGACAACCTGCTCGTGCTCACCCAGGCCATCACCGTGCTCAACCGGGCCGAAACCGACCAGGCCCTGGCCACCAACAACCTCTGGCGCGCCGTGCTGCTGCAAGGCGCCGCCGGCGGCAACCTCGGCGGCCTGCTCGGCCAGCTGTAAGCCCTTCTTTCTCATGATAAAAGCTGCATTAGCCAAGCCCATTGCCGTCATCGTGGCGCTGCTGGGCATCGTCGTCTTCTCCGTGCTGGCGCTGGGGCGCATTCCGGTCGATATTTTCCCCCGGCTCAACCTGCCCACCATCTACATCGCCCAGCCCTACGGCGGCATGACGCCCGCCCAGATGGAGGGCTTCATCGCCACCCGCTACCAGAACCAGATGCTCTACGTCTCGGGCATCAAGGACGTGGAGGTGAAGAACATCCAGGGCCTGTGCCTGGTGAAGTGCACGTTCTACGAGGACGTGAACATGGCCCAGGCGGCCGGCGAAGTGGCCTCGCAGGTGAGCCGCGTGCTGAGCTACATGCCGCCGGGCACGGTGCCGCCCACGGTGGTGCGCTTCGACGCCAGCTCCCTGCCGGTGGGCGAGCTGGTGTTCAGCAGCCGCACCGCCTCGCTGGGGCAGATGCAGGATTTGGCCTCGACCAAAATCCGGCCCTTGTTCTCGCAGATTCCCGGCGCTTCGGCCCCGCCGCCCTTCGGCGGCAACGAGCGCACGGTGGTCATCAAGGTCGACCCCGACAAGATGAAGAGCTACCAGCTCACACCCGATGAAATCGTGAACGCCGTGGTGCGCAACAACCAGGTGTCACCGGCCGGCTCGGTGGGCATGGGCGACTACATGGTGATGACGCCCAGCAACTCGGTGCTGGACAAGGTGACGGACTTTCTCGACATTCCCCTCAAGCAGGGCGTGGGGCCAACGGTGTTCATCCACGACGTGGCCACGGTGGAAGATGCCACCGACATTCCCGTGGGCTACGCCCTCATCAACGGCAAACGCTCGGTCTACATCCCCGTCACCAAGTCGGCCGATGCCAGCACGATGAGCGTGGTGAGCGCGCTCAAGGCCAAGCTGCCCGAAATGCGCGCCCTGCTGCCCGACAACGTGCAGCTCAGCTACGAGTTCGACCAGTCGATTTACGTGACGCAGGCCGTGCACAGCCTCGCCTTCGAGGGCGGGCTCGGGGCGCTGCTCACGGGGCTGGTGGTGTTCCTGTTCCTGGGCGATGCCCGCAGCTCGGCCATCGTGATTCTGACCATCCCGATTTCGATTCTGGCGGCTATCCTGCTGCTGCAGCTCTTTGGGCAAACCATCAACATCATGACCCTTTCGGGGCTGGCCCTGGCCATCGGCATCCTCGTCGACCAGGCCACGGTGGTGATTGAAAACATCCACCAGCACCAGGAAATGGGCAAAACCAAGGCCCGCGCCATTCTGGATGCCTGCGAGGAAGTGTCGTTTCCGCTGCTGCTCATCACGCTCAGCATCCTGGCCGTGTTCGCCCCGGCGTTTTTGATGACGGGCGTGCCGCGCGGCATGTTCATCCCGCTCTCGCTCTCGGTGGGCTTCTCGATTATCGTTTCCTACCTGCTCTCGCAAACCTTCGTGCCCGTGGTGGCCAACTGGTGGCTGAAGGGCCACGCCCACACCGAGCCGCACGACCTGAGCCTGCTGCCCGACCTGACCAAGCCCCGCGACATTCAGCAGGAAGGCTACGAAAACCGCCACCCCACCGAAGTCACCGGCTTCGAACGCGTGAAGCTGCGCTACCTGCGCGTGCTCGATAAGCTGCTGGCCCGCCGCGCCCTGGTGGCCACCGTGTACGGGCTAATTTGCGCGGTGGTAATTGGGGTCTGCTTCGTGAACATCGGGCAGGACATGATGCCCAAAATCACGCATTCCAAGCAGTTTCAGGTGCGCATCGTGGCCCCCGAGGGCCTGCGCATCGAGCGCACTGAAGACCGCACCAAGGAGGTTATCAGCCTGATTCAGCAGATTGTGGGGCCGCAGAACGTGGGCATCACTTCGGCCTTCGTGGGCATGACGCCTAGCTCCTACGGCACCAGCGCGCTCTACGTGTTCAACTCCGGCCCCCACGAGGCCGACCTGCAGGTAAACCTGGCCGAGGACTACAAGGTAAAGTCGCTGGATGCCCTCAAGGAGCAGATTCGGCAGGCCGTGCACCAGCATTTGCCCGACGTACAGCTGAGCTTCGAGCCCATCGAGCTGACCGATAAAATCATGAGCCAGGGCGCCCAGACGCCCATCGAAATCCTGGTGGGCGGCAAGAGTCTGCAGGACGGCCAGGGCTACGCCGACAAGCTGGTGGCCCGCCTCAAACAGATTCCCTACCTGCGCGACGTGCGCATCAACCAGCCCCTGAGCTACCCCACCGTGCAGGTGAACGTGGACCGCGAGCGCGCCGCCCAGTTCGGCCTCACGCCCGATGGCATTGCCAAGTCGCTGGTGGCGGCCACTTCGTCCAGCCGCTTCACGGCCAAGAACCTGTGGCTCGACCAGGGCAAGGGCTTCGCCTACCAGGTGCAGGTGCAGCTGGCCTCGCAGAACATGAAATCGGTGGCCGACATGCAGAACCTGCCGCTGGTGCCCGGCCAGCTGCGCCCCACCCTCGGCGACGTGGCCACGCTGCACACGGCCACCGTGCCCGGCCAGTACGACCGCATCGGCCCGCGCCGTATTATCACCGTCTCGGCCAACATCACCGGCCAGGACCTGGGCACCGCCACCCGCGACGTGAACAAGGCCATCAAGGCCTTGGGCGCGCCGCCCAAGGGCTCCATCGTGGAGCTGCGCGGGCTGGCCAAGCTGCTCACCGAAACGCTGGGCAGCCTGCAAACCGGCCTGGCCCTGGCCATCGTGGTGATTTTCCTGCTGCTGGCCGCCAATTACCAGTCGCTGAAAGTGGCCGGGGTGGTGCTCGTGACGGTGCCCGCCGTACTGGCCGGGTCGCTGGCGCTGCTCCTGCTCACGGGCCAGACGCTGAACCTGCAGTCCTACATGGGCGTGATTATGTCGGTGGGCGTGTCGGTGGCCAATGCCGTGCTCATCGTCACCAACGCCGAGAGCCTGCGCCTGCGCTACCGCGACGCCGTAGCCGCCGCCCGCCTGGCCGGGGCCGCCCGCCTGCGCCCCATCCTGATGACGAGCATTGCCATGGTGGCCGGCATGCTGCCCATGGCCTCGGGCCTGGGCGAGAGCGGCGAACAGTCGGCCCCGCTGGGCCGGGCCGTGATTGGCGGGCTGCTGGCCTCCACCGTCGCCGCGCTGTTCGTGCTGCCCGTGGTGTTTGCCGCCGTGCAGCGCAAAACGTCCTTCACCTCCGTTTCCCTCGACCCCGACGACCCGGAAAGCACCAGCTACGACGGCAACGAAGCACCCATCACGGAGCACTCGCTCGCGGAAGCTGAAATGGCCTAATCCCTCTTCGCAATCCCCTTCATTCCATGAATATCCTCCCGATTTCCTTTCGCCTTCTGGCCGGCCTCAGCCTGCTGACTGCCGCCACGGCCCTGAACGGGTGCAGCTCCTCCGAAGCCAGCGACACCAGTGCCGCTGCGGAAAAACCCGCCGCCACGGCCGAAATCCGCTATGACGCCGTGCGCGTCACGGCCACCCAGCCGGCCCAGGCCCTGAGCCTGCCCGGCGAGCTGGAAAGCTATTACCAGACCGACATCTTCCCCCGCGTGAGCAGCTACGTGCGCACGCTGCACGCCGACATCGGCGACCACGTCCGCCAGGGCCAGGTGCTGGCCGAGCTGGACGCTCCCGAGCTCACGGCCGCGCTCAGCGAGGCTTTGTCCAAGGTTAAAACGGCCGAAGCCACGTTCAGCGCCAGCCGGGGCAGCTTCCGCCGCCTGCGCCAGACGGCCCGCACGCCCGGCGCGGTATCGCCCCTGAACCTGGACGAGGCCCGCACCCGCACCGCCACCGACAGCCTGGGCGTGGTGGCCGCCCGCGCCCACTACCAGGCCGCCGGCCAGATGGCCTCCTACCTGCGCATCACCGCGCCGTTTGCGGGCGTGATTACCGAGCGCCGGCTCGCGGCCGGGGCCTTCGTGGGACCGGGCGGGCAGGCGGCCGTGCCGCTGTTCAAGCTCCAGCAGATTGACCGGCTGCGCCTGCGCCTGGCCGTGCCCGAAGCCTACGTCGGCGACATCAAGGCCGGCGGGCCGGTGCAGTTCAACGTGCGGCCCTTCCCCGGTCAGAACTTCACCGGCCACGTCAACCGGGTGGCCGGCAACGTGACGCCCGGCACCCGCTCCGAAGTGATTGAAATCGACATTGCCAACCCCAAGGAGCAGCTCAAGCCCGGCATGTACGCGGCGGCCAGCCTGCCCATCAAATCCCCCAAAACCAGCCTCTACGTGCCCAAATCGGCCGTCGTCACCACGGCCGAGCGCACCTACGTCATCCGCGTAGCGGCCGGCAAAACCGAGCTGGTGGACGTGCAGAAAGGCGACGAGAATGCCGGCCAGGTCCAAGTCTTCGGCCCGCTGCAGGCTGGCGACGTGGTCCTCAAGGCCGGCAACGAGGAAATCGCGGCCCGGCAGCCGGTGCAGGTGGCCCTGCGCTAGCCGCTGAAGCCATGGCGTTCGCGGAGGCACTGTCCGGGATTCAATCGTGGTGGCCGCTGCTGGGCATGTTGTTCTACGCGGTGCCGCTGGGGGTGCTGCGGGCAGTGGCTCGGGCTACGGCTCCGCCGCACGTCCGGGCCCTTGATGGTCTGAGTATGCTGGCGATGGGTTGGGCACTGCCCTGGGTTGGCCGGCACCTGACGGTTCTGCAAACTATTATAGGCACCGGGGCGGCAGTGGCCGGGCTGCTGGCGCTCCGGTACCAGCTGACGCGGGCGGCGGCCCGGCGGTGTTTCCCCCGGACGGCCCCGCTGCTGCTGCTTTTCCGGGGGCATTTCCTGCCCGGAGCGCTGCGAGCTGCGCACCTGAGCGAAGCCGCCATCCGCCGGCAGCTAGCGCACAGGGGCATCCGGCGCGTGAGCCGCCTCTTTGTCCTGATTCAGGAGCCCGATGGTACGCTCAGCTGGTCTTATTTCCCAACTGCGCCAACTGTCGTTGCACTGCTGCCGAACGCCGGGCGGCTGAATCCCAACTAGCACTACTTCACCGCCTTGCAGATGCATCTTTTTACTCCTGTCTTTCTCTCCTTCACCGCTGGTCTCCGGGGAGCAATGGTTATCAGCGGACTGCTGCTGGTCCGGCCGTGTCACGCCCAGTCCGATTCGCTGGCCCATCAAAATAGCCGGGCAATGCACCCCGTTCGGCCGGCGGTGCTTACCCTCACGGGTGGGCTGGGCGCGCCCTACGGCTGGGGCCTCGACTACGGCCGCCGCATCGCACCCAACCTGGAAGCCACCACCGGCCTGGGGTATGACTTTGGCGGCCTCACGGGCGGCATTGGAGCCCGGTACTACTTCCACGAACAGGCTAAATTCAGCACCTTCGTCGGGGCCAACGTGGCCTACTCGGCGGGCCGCAGCTTCGTAACCCTCGTCACGCACGAAGACCCCGGGTTGTTTCAGGACGAAACCGCCCAGCTGCACATCCGGCCCTGCGTGGTCGGCCGGCTGCGAGCGGGCATGCGCTGGCAACCGGGCCAGCGGCTGGGCATCAGTACCGCCCTGGGCCACGGCCTGGTCTTGGGCCCCGAACCGGTAAGCTACCTCAGCGGTACTCCCTCTGATGGTATGCGGGCCGTGGTGAACACCCGGCGGCCAGGGGGCGTGGAGCTTTCGATGGCGGTATCAGTGCGGCTGGTTAGGTAATGGCGCATTTGCAACGCAGGTAGGCCAGCCATTCGCTGATTTGGAAAAATGACCTCGTATCATACCAAATAGCGCGTTACAACAGTTGATAAAGGAGAAGGTCTACCCAACGACTATACAACATAAGTAATCCTGCCCTCCTGCCAGCCCCAACCATACAAGAATATTTTATCATAATGTTTTCAGTACGCAATATACTCATAACAAGAATGCAAGCTATAAAACCTGGGCAAAACAAGGTCAATTGCTAAAGTGGTAGCGAACTATTTTTAGCAAACCATAATTGCTAATTAGATTCGCCAGTTATCGCACGCTGAAAGGGAACCGGTTTCTCAATTTGGTAGGCCAAACGGGTAATTTCTTGCCGTCAATTTCCATTGGCGGCTTTCTCATCTATTGCCCATGGCTTAACAATTACACCTAATGGATTTACCTGAAAAGACCTTTAAGGTCTTGTGCATTGACGGTGGCGGCATCAAGGGCCTCTACTCGGCCACCATTTTGCAGCACTTGGAGGAACAATACGGCTGCCAGATTTCGGACCACTTCGACATGCTGTGCGGCACTTCAACGGGTGGCCTGATTGCGCTGGCACTCTCGCTGAAGATTCCGGCTGCCGACATCTGCCAATTTTACCGCGATGAGGGCGGCAACATCTTTCCGCAGTACGGTGGCGTCCGCTGGATTCACCGTCTCTGGAGCGGCTTCAAGCAGATAACCTGGAACGGGAAATTCAGCGACGAGCCGCTGAAAAAAGCGCTCTATAAGGTGTTTCAGGACCGGACTTTGGGCGAAAGCCAGAACCTGCTGTGCATTCCTTCCTACACAATTACCGATGCCCGGCCCTGGATTTTCAAGTTTGACCACGTCGAAGGCAAGCTGAACCGGGATAATCAGACGCGGTACGTGGACGTGGCGCTGGCCACGAGCGCGGCCCCCACCTATTTCCCGGTGGCAGAAAACGCGCACTACCACAACAAGCAGTTCATCGATGGCGGTGTGTGGGCCAACAACCCGACGCTGGTCGGTTTCCTGGAAGCTCTCACCTACTTCGTGGGCAAGGGCAAGGAATTTCAAAAGCTGAGTATCCTCTCGGTGAGCAGCCTGACGCTGACGGGCGGGGCCAAAACCGGTAAGAAGCGGTTTCGCTCCTTTTTCGGATGGCGCGATGCCTTGTTCGAAACTTCGATGACCGGTCAAAGCCATTTCACCGACCATTTCATGAAGAAGATGAACGAGGTGAACGACGTGAACGTGAACTACCTGCGCATACCCTGCCCTGACATATCGCACGAGCAGGCCGGGCAGGTGCAGTTGGATGTTGCCACGCCCGCTGCACTGGACCTGCTGGCTGGCAAGGGCGATGACCAGGGGCAACTCTTCCGCAAAGACCCCAAAATAGTTGAATTCTTCGCCCAACCCAAGCTCTACAAAACCCACTAGTTTATGGCCAATTGCGACTCCATTTTTAAGGTGTTTGACGAGGCAATCATCCTCAACGACTCCCGCCACGACAGCTTGAAACGCTCGCGCAAAGCGCTGCGTACCCGCATCAAGGAATACTTCAAGAATAACAAGCCCGGCGAGTTGAAGCCCAAATTTCACGGCCAAGGCTCGTTTATGATGGGCGTGGCCATCAACCCCATCCCCAAGGTGGTGATAGAAGATGAAAAAGAGGTAACGAAGTACAAGTACGATGTGGACGACGGCGTCTACTTCATCGGCAAGGAAAGTGACCGCAAGGCCATTACTACGTACCATAACTGGATTTGGGATGCCGTGGACGGGCATACCGACACGGCTCCGGTTGACAAAAACACCTGCATCCGGGTGATTTACCACGACGGCCACAACATCGACCTGCCCATCTACTTTCTGCTGAAGGGTGACGACGATGCGGTGCCCCAGCTCGCGCACAAGGCCAAAAGCTGGATTGATAGCGACCCGCGGGAGTTTGTGACCTGGTTCACGGACCAAGCCGACGAGCAGCCGCAGCTGCGCAGCCTGGTGCGCTACCTCAAGGCTTGGTGCGATTATCAGAACGACCGTAGCGGCACCCGTAAGATGCCCATCGGGTTGGTGATGACCATTTGGGCGACGGAAAATGCCCGCTACAATGAGCGCGACGATGTGGCCCTGCGCGATACCCTGCAGGCCATCCGCGACACGCTGCGTACCGCCTTCGAGTGCAACCGGCCCACGGTGCCGGCGGGCGAGAACCTGCTGGACGACTACAACCACGAGGACTACTTCATCGGCAAGCTGGATGCATTTCTGGAATCCGCGAAGCAGGCCGTGAACGAAACGAACCAAAAAGTGGCCTGCGGCAAGTGGCAGACGCATTTGGGCTCGCGTTTCCCCTGCCGGTTGGCCGAGGACAAGGACGTGGGAGCTCGCGCGTTCGGTTCGCCCGCCGTCATTACCGAAAACGCCAAGAGTGCCTAATGACCGACTTTGAAGCGGCCCGGCAGCAGGCGCTGGCGCAAATGCAGCAAACGCACTGCTGCCGGGTGCTGACCGCGCCGGAAGTGGCCCGGCGCAAGCTGCGCCGCTCCTTCGCGGAGGTGTGGCTGCTTGATGCCGAGGTTTTTGGCCCCGATGAGACCGTGCGGCCTCTCCAGTTTCTGGTGGGGCTGCCGGCGGATTTTCCGCTGGTGTTGCCCACCATTTTTCTGGACCGCGCCGACTATGAGCGCACCCGCTATCTGCCCCACGTCGATTCGACGGGACTGGTGTGCGCCTTCGACCCCGAAACCGTACAGGTGAACCCCGCCGACCCGCACGGTATCGTGCGCGCATGCCTGGGACAGGCTCGGCAGCTGCTGGAACAAGGGCTGGCCGGCACTAACACCGGCGATTTTCAGCAGGAGTTTATTGCCTACTGGGAAGACCGGTATGCGGAACAGGACAACATTGAAACGGGCATTTCGCTAACCGCGATGGCCTTCCCGGCTGGCCCCTGTGAGCTGCTGCGCCTGAGCCAGCCGCTGGGCGGGTACTCCCTCGTGCTGCCCGCCGATGCTACCACCACGAGGTCGTTTCGGGAAGTCCTGAAGCGCCGCGCCATCAGCGTGGAAACGACGCCAGCTTTCCATCTGGGCGAGCTGGGCGATACCCTGCCGCCGTTCAATTTTAGCAATGGCGGCGCGCTGGCGCTGGCCAAAGCGCATTTTCCCGGCCAGTGGGAGGACTTGCGGCGCTACCTCAACGGCACCTCTACCGCGCTGTTGGTAGTGTTTCATAAGCGCCTCGCGGGTCAGGTGCAGTATTTTGGCTGGCAGCACACCTGGCCCCAGCTCAAGCAGCGCAAAGGCTTCCGGCCGGACAAGCTTTCGACCATGGGGGTGCTGACTACGCTGGACCGGTCCAAACCGGTATGGCGGCTCAGCTTCGATACGCTGACCAGCCAGCGCCTCACGCAACGCACGGCTGGCGAGCCATCCGCCCACGAATACACCCTGTTGGTGGCGGGCCTAGGCAGCATCGGCTCGAACCTACTGCATTTATTAGCCTCGTTTCCGCTGCGGGAAATGCGCCTGGTCGATACCGAGCCGCTGGCCCTGGAAAACATCAACCGGCACCTGCTGGGCATTGACGACGTGGGGGTGAGCAAAGTCGAAGGCTTGCAGCGCTACCTGGAGCGGCAACAGCCGCTACGAACCGTATCTGTCCGCAAAGAGTCCATCGCGCAGGTGGCTCGCCGCGAACCCGCTTACCTGAACGAGTGCGATGCCATTATCCTGGCCGTTGGCCGTAGCACCGTGGAACAATACCTGTTGGAATTACAGGCCTTAAAAGTGCTCACGCGCCCCATTTTCGTTCTTTGGGTGGAGCCCTACCTGGCCGGGGGGCATCTGCTGTATTTTCCGCCCGGTCATACCACTAACTACGGCTCCCTGTTCACGGAAGGGTATTATAACTACAATGTGCTGGCCACGGCGGAGTACCGGCGGCCAGCCAATCAGATGCTGCTAAAGGAAGCTGGCTGCCAAACCAGCTACGTACCTTACTCGCAGGAATACGTCACTCTATTCCTTGGGCGTATTTTCCCCGAGTTGCGGCGGTTGCTGCGCCATCCCGCACCGGAAGCCTGGGCCTTTACCTGGTTGGGCAACTGCGACGCCATCATAGAGCGCGGGCTAGCCAAGTCCGGCTTCACCAGTAGCTTCGCGGAAGGCGACCTAATTCCCACCAAACTTTAACCTTGCCACCCAGATGGGGAAGCCACAGATTGCCTTTCATGTTGAAGCCTTGGCCATTTTAGACCACTTTACCCAACGTGGCAAATCGCAGCCCGAAGCGGGTGGCATTATAATGGGCAAGCTGGTCGGCGATGAAATTCAGGTCATGCGCCTGACCGTACCCACGGGCCTCGATAAAGCTTCTCGTTTCAATTTTGAGCGTCATGTGCTATCGGCTCAGATTGTGATTGATTATGAATTTTATAACAGCAACGGAGAGATGGTTTACCTCGGAGAGTGGCACACGCACCCCGAGCCCCACCCAACGCCCTCGGAAACTGACCGGAAAATGATTCGTCAGCAGTACCAGAATAAAGGCCGGAAGACCGATTTTTTACTTCTGGTTATTCAGGGCACCGAATCGCGCTACGTAGGCATTATCGAAAATGGCCATCTCAAAACCTATGCTGAGCCAGCGGAATAGCTAGATGAGGAGCAGTTCAACAACGTAGCCTCCCCTCCAACGCAAACCGGGCGAGGCGGCCGTAGCCACCTCGCCCGGTGAGGGAGCATACCTCTGCTAGGCAGCCTAGCGCGCCGACTTTGCCAGCTTATCCAGCGCTGCTTTGAACTCGGGCGTATCGTATTCGGCCATGCCGTCGTGGCGGGCCGCCACCTGCCCATCGGGGCCGAGGATGACGGTAGAAGGGATGGAGTTGGAATCGAACGGAGCGGGCAGGTTGCCGGTGCGCAGGTAAACGGGGAAGGTGTATCCTTGGCTTTTCACGAACTTCTGGGCTTTGGCCGCGTCGTCGTCGAGCGAGAGCATCACGAAGGCCACCTTCGAGTGGTCAACTTTCTTGTACAGGGCTTCGATACCGGGCATTTCGGCGCGGCAGGGCGGGCACCAGCTGGCCCACAGGTTTACGAACACCACCTTGCCTTTCAGGTCGCTTAGATTGACGGCCTTGCCGTCGAGCGTGACCATGGGCAGGTTGTGCGGGTAAGCCGCGCCGCCGGTGAGCACCACCGGCATTTCGGTGGCGGGGGTAGTGGCGGGAACTTCGGCTTTCCAGAGGCCGGTGGCCAGCAAGCCGCGCTGCACCCCACCGAGCACGATGGGCCGCAGGGGCGTTAACAGGACAAGGGCAAACAGGGCCAGCGGCAGCCAGGAGGTGAAGGTCTTGCGATTCATAGGTTCGGGGATTTGAAAGCGGGACAAAGTTAATATGAACAGAGTTTCATTTGTTCATAAATAATTAGGTTAAGCTCCTGTTCAAGGGCCAATTCACGGTACAGGAAGGAAACGAAGGAGCCGCCCGCAATGTCAGCAACTGGATTAGCCAGCACGTCGCAATTGAGACGCCTAACTAAGCTGGGCATAAAAATCCCGGCCGCTGGCTCGGCAATCGGGTACAGCTAACCGGGCGTAACGCTGGCTCCACTTCGCGTTTTCCTAGGAAAAGCGGGTGGGCGGAGCCTTGTTGGGGTGGTTGGCAAAAGCCTGCGCGGGGCTAGCGTGGGGGCCTCGGGCAGGAGCAGGCGCGGGCGGGCGGGCCGGAAACAGCAGGCCGAAATACAGTTCCGCGAAGTCACCGTTGCGGCACAGGTCCAGCGGCGGTAGCTTGGCCTGGGTTTGGTGGGCTTGCGTCGCCTGCGGGTTGGCCTGCACCGTTTGCAGCTTCTTCCAACAGAGGCTGCCCCTGCGCTTTTCTTGGTGGCTACCACCAGCACCAGCGGCCCCTACCGCTCGCGCGGGCAGCGGCTGGCAATGCAGGTAAACACCGGCATAGAGCAGCAACAGCAAATGGGACAGCAATCGAGACATTCGGTCCGGTTAGACAGCGCAAAGGTGCGTGCTTTCTCACAAAAGCATCGGAGCGAAAGGCGCGGCGAGCCGCCGAATAGTTGCGTGCAAATGCCCACAACTTATTCGGCGGCCGGCCAACCTCTCGGCGCATGGGGCACTATAGCAAGCGCCCGACGGCCGTGTAAAAGGCATCTTGCCGGTCTGCCAGCTTCTGAAGATTTACACCGGCCAGCGAATTGTCGCGCCCGTAATATTTCTTGAGCGAAGCATTTGCTGTATCCCGTAAATCGTGCAGCATGGCGTAAAACTCCATAATGAACTCGTAATTGAGAATGCCGCTAACCGGCCCGCGCTGAAATGCCCGGTCAATCCGGTTTTCCCGACTCAAAAAGAAGAACGTCGAAATATCATAGCGGTAGCCCACCCCGATGGTATTGGCCTTCATCAGCAGCGCCCGCTGCTTGGGAGTCAGCAGCTTGATTCTTCGCTTTGCCCGTCCCTCTACTTTGAGGTAAAGCTTTTCCAAGTCGTGGCCGGTTCTTCGCGCAACGGTGTAAGCATCCTCGGGAGTCTCCCCTTTTACCGACAGGCTGATTATCAAGGATTTTAGCGCACACTCAGCACTCATCAAGAGGTCGACGTACATCTTGGCAAAATAGGCCGTCGTATCATGGGGTCGGTTCTGGTTTAACAAGCCCACCCGCCATAAAAAATCGTTGGCATCCGCCGCGAACGACGACGCAATTTTCCATTTGAGTTGGCGGTCGGCGTTGAAGGGGTGAGTACCTAAAAGCTGTTGCAGATTTATAATATTGCTCATACAGTGCATGTTGTGAAATTTTGCTTCTCCCCACCATGGGCAGATATAAAGTGATAGGGTCGGAAAGGCATTTAGTTTGCAGCTTGAACCAACTATTTTACTTCGCCGGCACGATACGCCCGGGGCCAGTTCGGTGGAGCCACAGGGCCGTGTGCTCAAAAGAGAGGCTCGCCGCCGGATGCGCGACAAGCGGCGTAGGAGACCTTGCCCGGGTGCCGGGACCATGAACGTCAAACACACGGGTTTTAGAGCAAATGGTGAAACTCCGTGAACTTATAAAAGACGACACTTGTATGAATGAACAAGTGTTCATAAGTTTGCACCCGTTATGACAGCCCACCCCTCCACCGCTTCTGTTGACATGGGCCTCTCCGTAGAGAAGATGGAGAAGGTGGCCTTCATTCTCAAGACCACGGCCCACCCCACCCGCATTGCCATTGTGCAGCTGCTGGCCGCGCAGGAAAGTCTGTCGGTGACGGACATCAGTGAGAAACTCAACGTCGAGCAAAGCCTGCTTTCGCACCACCTCTCGGGCATGAAGCTCAAGGGCATTCTGAGCAGCACCCGCGACGGCAAGAACATCTTTTATTCCCTGAAAATGCGCGAAGTCATTGATGTCATTCAGTGCCTGGCCGCGTGCACGTTTCTATAAACCGCGCGGCTTTTTTTTGCCGCAATACATGAACAATCATTCATAATTTCATACGTTAAACCCTCATGCTTCACTACCTCGGCTACTTCGCCGCCATCTTCATTGGCCTCTCGCTCGGCATCATGGGCGGGGGCGGTTCCATCCTCACCGTGCCGGTGCTGGTGTACCTGATGGGCGTAAGCCCGGTGCTGAGCACGGCCTACTCGCTGTTTGTGGTGGGCAGCACCTCGGTAGTCGGCGCCTCGGGCTACTTCCGCAAGGGGCTGGTGTCGCTGAAAACCGCCATCGTCTTTCTGATTCCTTCCCTAATGGCGGTGTTTGCGGTGCGCAAGGTGCTCATGCCGGCCATCCCGCACGTGCTGTTCACGGTGGGCGGCATCGTCTTCACCAAAGACCTGCTAGTGCTGGTGGCCTTTGCGGTGCTCATGGTGGTGGCCGCCACCTCCATGATTCGCAGCAAGCAGGCCGAGGAAGTACTCGATGAGGAGCTGCACCACCAGCATAAATTCAACTACCCGCTCATTCTCACCATTGGCCTGGTGGTGGGTACGCTCACGGGCTTTGTGGGCGCGGGCGGCGGCTTCCTCATCATTCCGGCCCTAGTGCTCGGGGCGCGCCTGCCCATGAAGCTGGCCGTGGGCACCTCACTGGCCATCATTGCCCTGAACTCGCTCATAGGCTTCACCGGCGATTTGAGCGCGGGCACGCCCATCGCCTGGTCGTTTCTGCTCGGGTTTCTGGCCTTTGCGCTGGGCGGCATCGTGCTGGGCACCTACCTGGCCCGCTTCATTCCGGGGGCCAAGTTGAAGCCGGCGTTTGGCTGGTTCACGCTGGCCATGGGCACGTTCATCCTGACCAAAGAGCTGCTGTTCCACCACGTTTAATCAATCAATTACCGCTTTTCCGCTCCCGTTTCTTTCACCCGCTTTTTCGTTGCCAACCATGAAAATCGAACAGTTTGAAGACAAAGGCCTGGCCCACTTCTCCTACGCCATCCTCAGCGAGTGCGCCCGCGAAATCGTCCTCATCGACCCGGCCCGCAACCCGCAGCAATACTACGACTACGCGAAGGCCAACGAGGCCAACATCGTGGCCGTCATCGAAACCCACCCCCACGCCGACTTCGTGTCGTCGCACCTGGAAATCGCCCAAGCCACTGGGGCTGTTATCCGCGTGAGCAAGCTGCTCGGGGCTGATTACGCTCACGAGAGCTTCGACGAAGGCCAGGAGTTCACCGTCGGCAAACTCACCTTCCGGGCCCTGAACACGCCCGGCCACTCGCCCGATTCGCTCAGCATCGTGCTCAGCCGCGAGGGCAAGGACGTGGCCGTGTTCACCGGCGATACGCTCTTCATCGGCGACGTGGGCCGTCCCGACCTGCGCGAAAAGGCGGGTAACATGACCGCCAAGCGCGAGGAGCTGGCCAGGCAGATGTATCACTCGCTGCGCGAGAAGCTGATGCCGCTGGCCGCCGACGTGCTGGTGTACCCCGCCCACGGCGCGGGTAGCCTTTGCGGCAAGGCTTTGAGCGGCGCCAACAGCAGCAGCATCGGGGCCGAAAAAGCTGGTAACCCCATGCTGCGCCCCCTGAGCGAAGCGGATTTCGTAAAGGAGCTGCTGGCTGACCAGCCGTTCATCCCCAAGTACTTCGGCTACGACGTGGCCCTGAACAAGGCCGGCGCGCCCGCCTATGCGCCGAGCGTGCAGCAGGTGCCGCGCCTAACCCCCGGCGCGGCGCTGGCAGCCGGTGCGGTCGTCATCGACACCCGGCCCGAAGCCGAGTTCAAAAAAGGCCACGTGGACGGCGCTATCAACATCCAGCAGGGCGGCAAGTTCGAAACCTGGCTGGGCTCCATCGTGGGGCCGGAGGAGTCCTACTACCTGATTGCTGCCGACGAGGCGACGCTGGAAGACCTGATTCAGAAAACTGCCAAAATCGGCTACGAGCCGCTGATTAAGGGTGCGCTGGTGGGCACGCCCGCTACCGAGGCCACCCTGCCCGCGCTCGACGTGCCGACCTTCCGCGAGCACCCGGAGCAGTACACCATCGTGGACATCCGCAACCCCGTGGAGCACCGCGACGAGCCTATTTTCGATGGTTCTATCAACATTCCGTTGCCAGAGCTGCGCGAGCGGGCCGGCGAGATTCCGACCGATAAGCCGGTGGTGGTGCACTGCGCCGGCGGCTACCGCTCGGCGGCCGGCAGCAGCATCGTGGCCGACGCCCTGCCCGGCACCGAAGTGCTGGACTTGAGCGAGGCCGTGAAGTCCTTCCAGTCGGCTTCGGCGGCCCACTAATCCCTTTGACGGGTAGGCCCCGGCAGCCGTGCCGGGGCCCCTATCCGCTCATTCTCACACTTTCCGTTTCCCTCCCACTCCAATTCCTCCGCCATGTTCGGTTTCAATAAAACTTCCGCCCCGGCTTTTCAAAACCTGACGCCCGCGCAGTTTGCCGAGGGCCTGCGCCAGCCCGGCGCGGTGCTCGTGGACGTGCGCCGGCCCGACGAATTCGCCGCCGGCCACCTGCCCGGCGCGGTCAACATCGAAGTCACCGCGCCCGACTTCGGCCCGCGCGTGGCAGCCCTGGACAAAACCAAGCCCACCTACGTGTACTGCCGCAGCGGCGCGCGCTCGGCCAACGCGGCCGGCCAGCTCACCACCGCCGGTTTCGCGCAGGTCAGCAACCTGCTCGGCGGCGTGATGGACTGGCCGGGACAACTGACTACTAAATAAGTAAGCCTCTTTATTTCGACTTCTGTTTTCATGCTTGACCTCCTGCAACAACCCTGGCCCTGGTACGTGGCCGGCCCATTGATTGGCCTCACGGTGCCCGCGCTGCTGCTCGTTGGCAATAAGGCGCTGGGCATCAGCTCCTCGCTGCGCCACGTGTGCGCGGCCTGCGTGCCGGCCGGCATTCCCTTTCTGACTTATAACTGGCGGGCCGAAATCTGGAACCTGGTGTTCGTGCTCGGCATCGCGCTGGGCGGCTTCATCGGCTACCGCCTCATGGGCCACCCGGACGTGGTCGGTATCTCAGCCGCCACGGTGCGCGACCTCAAAGCCGAAATGCACCTCACCGACTTCACCGGCCTGCTTCCCCGTGAGCTCTTCGCCCTCGATAACCTCGCCAACTGGAAAGGCTGGGTGTTTCTGGTGCTGGGCGGCTTTCTGGTGGGCTTCGGTACGCGCTACGCGGGCGGCTGCACCTCGGGCCACGCCATTTCGGGCCTCTCGAACCTGCAATGGGTGTCGTTGGTGGCCGTCATCGGCTTCTTTGCCGGCGGCCTGCTGATGACCTGGGTGATTTACCCGATGATGTTTTAATCCCTCAAATCATCGTTTTATGGACGCGCTTGCCCCCACCGCCGTTGATTTCTGGGATGCCCGCTACGAGGGCGAAACCTACGCCTACGGCACCGAGCCGAATGCCTACTTCCGCCAGCAGCTCGAGGCGCTGCCGCCCGGCCGCCTGCTGCTGCTGGCCGAGGGCGAGGGCCGCAACGCCGTGTACGCTGCCAAGCGCGGCTGGCAGGTAACGGCCGTGGATTTCAGCGACGAGGGCCGGGCCAAGGCCCTGCGCCTGGCCGTGGCCCAGGGCGTGCGCCTCGACTACCAGGTGGCCGACCTCACGGCCCTGGGCTGGCAGCAGCCCGGCCACTACGATGCCGTGGGCCTCATTTACGCCCACTTAGCGCCCGAAGACCGCCGGGCGGTGCACGCTGCCGCGGTCGCCAGCCTGGCTTCCGGCGGCCGCCTCATCCTGGAAGCCTTCAGCCCCCGGCAGCTGGGCCTGCCCTCGGGCGGCCCCAAGACCGCCGAAATGCTCTACGAGCCGGCTACGCTGGCCGCAGACTTCGCCGGGCTGAATATCCTGGAAAACCACGCGCTGGGCGTGGTGCTGCACGAAGGCAGCTTCCACGCCGGCCCGGCCAACGTGGTGCGCCTGCTGGGCGTGCGCGATTCCTCCTCCGAACTCACTTACTGCATATGAAATATTTCAAATACCTGGTGCTGGGCACGTTGTTCGGCATCATTCTCACCAAAAGCGAAGTCATCAGCTGGTTTCGGATTCAGGAGATGTTCCGGTTTCAGGGCTTCCACATGTACGGCGTCATCGGCTCGGCCATTCTGGTGGGCATGATTTCCATTCAGCTCATCAAGCGCAACCGCCTCAAGTCGATGGACGGGGAGCCCATCGTGCTGGCCGACAAGAAATTCAACCACGGCATCTGGATTGGCGGCTTCATCTTCGGCCTCGGCTGGGCCCTGACCGGGGCCTGCCCCGGCCCGCTGTTCGCGCAGCTGGGCAGCGGCATCGGCTCGGCCGCCGTGCTCATTCTGGCCGCCCTGGCCGGTACCTGGACCTACAGCGCGCTGCGCGAAAAGCTGCCTTACTAACTTCCTCCCCTTTTAACGCCTCCCCGCCATGAAACCCACCGATGAACGGGTGCAGCAGCTGCCCCACCTGGCGCGCCTGCTGATGGTGCTGACGGCGGCCGTGGTGCTGGTCATCGTGGTCGTGGTCACGCAGCTTTATGGCCCGCCGGCCGCGCCCGCGCCCGTGGCGGCGGAGGACGAAGCCACCCAGGGGCCGCCCCCGGCGGGCAGCTACCACCGCCCGGCCACCCCGGCCCCGGACACGGCCACTATTCCGCGCACGGCCGCCGGCCGCCAGACTCGCTACGGCCGGGAGCTGATTGCGCACACCGCGCAGTACTTGGGGCCGCAGGGCTCGGTGGCGCACCTGACCAACGGCATGAACTGCCAGAACTGCCACCTGCAGGCCGGCACGCAGGGCTTCGCCAACAACTACCTGGCCGTGGCCGCGACATATCCTAAGCTGCGGGCCCGCTCGGGTTCGGTCGAAGGAATTGAAAAGCGGGTGGCCGACTGCATGGAGCGCAGCCTCAACGGCCGCGCCGTGCCCGACAGCAGCCGCGAGATGCGCGCCATCGTGGCCTACATCAAGTGGCTGGGGAAGGACATTCCCAAAGGGAAAAAGGTGTACGGCACGGGCTTTATGAAAATGCCCTACCTCGACCGGGCCGCCGACCCGGTGATTGGCCAGGCCGTGTTCGCGGCCAAGTGCCAGAGCTGCCACGGCCCCGCCGGGCAGGGCCAGCAGTTGGCCGACAACAGCGGCTACCAGTACCCGCCGCTGTGGGGACCGGCCAGCTACAACGACGGCGCGGGCCTGTTCCGGGTCTCGAACTTCGCCAAGTACGTGAAGGCGGCCATGCCCTTCGGGGCCACCTTCGACCACCCACAGCTCACCAACAAGCAGGCCTGGGACGTGGCGGCGTTCGTGAATTCACAGCCCCGCCCCCACCTGGCGACGCCCCACGACTGGCCCGACATCCGCAAAAAGCCGGTGGACCTTCCCTTCGGGCCTTACGCGGATAAGTTCTCCGAAAAGCAGCACAAGTACGGGCCGTATCAGCCCATCGAGGACGCCCACCCGCAGCCGTCCAAGGCGCAATAACTCCCCGCTCATGTCTCGTTTCGCATGCCTTTTAGGGGCCGGCTTGCTGCTGGCCCCGGCCGCCGCGTGGGCGCAGCAGGCCGCGCCGGCCCTGGCGCTACCCGTGACCGGCCGCCCCCAGCTCGCCCCCTACCCCACCCCCGCGCTGGCCGATACCGTGCGGGCGTGCACCCTGCCCGAAGCCTT
This sequence comes from Hymenobacter ruber, assembly GCF_054783255.1. Lineage (NCBI taxonomy): Bacteria > Pseudomonadati > Bacteroidota > Cytophagia > Cytophagales > Hymenobacteraceae > Hymenobacter > Hymenobacter ruber. Next base: position 121,933 of record NZ_BAAGQX010000001.1, on the reverse strand, counting down.
TAGCCGCGGCCGCTGGCACGGCCGCCTGCGCAACTACACCATGGCCACCTGGAACCGGGGCTACCGCCCCGACTACTTCGCCAACGGCCTGGGCGCGGGTTTGCGCTTCGAAACCGCCCCGTTTCACGGCGTTCAGGTGGGCGCGGGCGGCTTCGCCTGGGTGAGCGTGGGCTCGGCCAACCTGCTGACCGCCGACGCGGCCACCGGGGCGGTGAGTCGCTACGAGGTGGGCCTGTTCGACGTGACCAACCCCAGCCGGCGCCAGCTCGCCGGGCGGGCCGAGGAGCTGTTTGTGCGCTACCGGTTTCGGCAGTCGGCGGCCACCTTCGGCCGGCAGCTGCTCAACACCCCGCTGCTCAACGCCCACGACGGCCGCCTGAGCCCCGGCTACGCGCAGGGCCTGTGGCTGGAGTTCCGGGAGCTGCCGGCCACCACCATCACCGGCGGCTGGCTCACGCACATTGGGCCCCGGTCCACCACCGGGTGGTACTCGGTGGCCAATTCGGTTGGGCTCTACCCGATGGGTGTGACCGAAGCCGGCCAGCGCGCCAGCTACGCCGGCAACCTGAGCAGCCGGGGCTTGGGCGTGCTGGCCGTGAGCCGGCAGTGGAGCCCGCGCACCACCACCCAGGTCTGGAACTACTACGCCGACAACCTGTTCAACGCCGCCTTCGCGGAGCTGACCACCGGCCGGGCCGTGGGCGCGGGTCAGCTCAGCCTGGGCGCGCAGTACCACTACCAGCGCACGGTGGGCACCGGCGGCAACGCCGACCCGCGCCTGGCCTACAGCGCCCCCGGCCGCCAGGCCCACGCCCTGAGCGCCCGCCTGGGCTACCAGCGCGGCCCCTGGAGCCTGAGCGCCAACTACACCCGCATCACCCGCACCGGGCGCTTTCTGTTTCCACGCGAATGGGGCCGCGAGCCGTTCTACACCTTCCTGCCCCGCGAGCGCACCGAAGGCCTGGGCGGCCTGGATGCTGCCGCCGTGCTGGGCGGCTATACCTTCGCCCGGGTGCCGGGCCTGAAAGCGGAAGTGGGCTACGGCCACTACTACCTGCCCGACGTGCGCGACACCCGCCTGAATAAGTACGGCCTGCCTTCCTACCAGCAGCTCAACGCCTCGCTCACCTACCCATTTACCGGCTGGGCCCGGGGCCTGCGCGGGCAACTGCTCTACGTGTACAAGGGCGCGCTGGGCAACACCTACGGCGAAGACCGCTACATCGTGAACAAAGTGGACTTCCACCAGCTCAACGTCATTCTGAATTACGACTTTTAGGGCCGCCGGCCCGTTCCCATCCACTCCCAATCCCCTGCTTTTATGCTGACCCTTCGCCCCCTGCTCACCGCGCTGCTACTCATCGGCGCGGCCCTCACTGCCACTGCTCAAACACCCGCTACGATGCCCGCCACTGCGCCGGCTACCACTGCCCCCGTGCTCACGCCGCCTAACGCCGCCTTTGCCGCCAAAGCCGCGCAGTTTCAGGGGGCAAAGGCCACCAAAGCCCACTACCGGGCCGTGTACCAGCTCGACAGCAGCGACCCCAAACTCATCAACCAGACGCTGCACAACATGAAAAATGCCCTCGAAGACCCGCGCCTGAAGGGCAAGCTGGAGCTGGAGCTGGTGGTGTTCAGCGGCGGCACCGTGGTGTTCAGGAAAGACCAGCCCTACGAAGCCGACGTGCTGGCCCTGCAACAAGCGGGCGTCGTGCTGGCGCAGTGCGCCAATTCGCTGAAAGCCTACAAGCTGACCAAGGACGACCTACTCCCCTACATTTCCATCGTGCCCACCGGCAACGGGGAGCTGATTATTCGCCAAGCCGAGGGTTGGGTCCTGGTGCATCCGTAACTAAATCATTCCTTTGTCTTTCTCATGAACACTCCTCAACTCGGTTTGCGCGAAAACTGGCGGCAATTCAGCCTGCTGGTCCTTGTTAACGCCTTCGTGGGCGGCATGGTGGGTCTTGAACGCAGCATCCTGCCCCGGCTGGCCGAGCAGGAGTTCCACCTGGTGGCGCGCTCGGCCATTCTTTCCTTCATCGTCGTCTTCGGCCTCACCAAAGCCGTGGCCAACTACTACGCCGGGGCCTGGGCCAACAAGATTGGACGCAAAAACCTGCTGGTCATCGGCTGGCTCTTCGGGCTGCCGGTGCCGCTGCTGCTGCTCTGGGCTCCAACCTGGGGCTGGGTGATTGCGGCCAACGTGCTGCTGGGCCTCAATCAGGGCCTGGCCTGGTCGAGCACAGTGGTGATGAAAATTGACCTCGTGGGCCCCAGGCAGCGCGGCCTGGCCATGGGCCTGAACGAGTCGGCCGGCTACCTGGCCGTGGCGGCCACGGCCTTCGCCTCGGGCTGGCTGGCCACCGAATACGGGCTGCGGCCCTACCCGTTTTACCTGGGCATTGTATTGGCGGTGATGGGCCTGCTGGGCTCGCTGCTTGTGCGCGATACCCGCCACCACGTGGCCCTGGAAGCCGCGCAGGCCCCGGCCACCCCCACCGGCCCGCCGTTCTCCTTCTGGGACGTGACATGGCGGCACCCCAACCTGGGCTCGGTCACGCAGGCGGGGCTGGTGAACAACCTCAACGATGGCATGGTGTGGGGCCTGCTGCCGCTGCTGCTGGCCAGCAAGGGTTTCAGCCTCACCCAAATTGGCACCGTGGCGGCCGTGTACCCGGCCGTGTGGGGCCTGGGCCAACTCGTGACCGGCCCGCTGGCCGACCGGCTCTGTAAGAAAGACCTGCTCTTCTGGGGTATGCTGCTGCAAGGCGCGGTGCTGCTGGCGATGCTCTTCACCGATACGTACCCCGTGTTTGTGCTGCTGGCGGCGCTGCTGGGCGCGGGCACGGCGCTGGTGTACCCCACGTTCCTGGCCGCCGTGGCCGAGTACGCGCCGCTCGCGCAGCGGGCGCACAGCGTGGGCATTTTCCGTTTCTGGCGCGACGCGGGCTACGCCATCGGCGCGCTGCTCACGGGCCTGCTGGCCGATGCCTTTGGGCTGGGGGCGGCGCTGGCGGCCATTGGCGGGCTCACAGTGCTTTCGGCGCTGGTTATTCAGCGGCGGATGTACTGCCTGCCGGTGGCCGATGCGGCCGGAACTACCAACACCTGCGCCCGGCCCGCCCCGATTCGACCCCGGACAAGCTGGAAGCTGGCGGCTACTTTGCCGGCCGTATCGCTCGGGTAAGGTTAGCATTGGCTTAAAAGGCAGTCCAAAAACCGAACGACTCAGCTTTGGTACCAGAGCCGGCATAAGTTAAAGCTGCCGTATGCACCAGGCGCTGCACTTACGGCGGTTTGGGGGAGTGCTGATTAGCAGAGTAAATCCTGTCACACACCTCGCAAAACATATAACGAGTTTTGTGCACCCGTTCAGCTTACCCGGTGTTGGTTTTCTACGGTTTAGGCAATGCCGCAAAAAAGCTTGCTTTCTTTGTTGTAGAAGTCTGCGGCAGCGAAAAACCCGGCAGTAGCCTAAACTACTTGAGCGGCGAGCATAGATTACAGCTGCGCACATCATTACTTAAGCACATGGGTATCTTAGAAACAGATGACGCGGGCCTGCGACAACTCATCCACGAGCACCCGAAAGCAATTGCCATGTTCACGGCCGACCACTGCGCCACCTGCGCGCAGCTGCGGCCCATTTTTGAGCTGTTTGCTACCAACAAAGCGTACGCGGGCCTTGCCTTTTTGCACCTGAGTGCCGAGCAGAACCCCGTTGCCAACCAATCTCTTCGGCAGCAGAATGCGCCGTTTTTCGTGTCCTACACTCAGGGAAAGTTGCTGCACTGTGATACCTTGCACACCGAGCAGCAGTTGCGGGCCATGCTGCACACTCTGCATCAACACCCCTAGCGGCAGCACCTCATGCGACTTTCAGCAGCGCGGGCGCTTCCATCAGCTTGGCGTGGGCGGAGGGCATGGTATGCTCCGGCACCTCGTCTGAAGCGGCAACTGATGGCCTGGCCAGCACTGGGCGATAAGGTGTCGGGTCCTTTCGACCGCGGTCACCCTGGGCCTGCCAACGGGCTACGTCCTGCGGGGTGTACTTCGTCCAGACGCCTTCCCGAAAAAAAGCCAGGCAACAAAACAGCAAACCGAATAACACGCACAAACTCATGGCATACGACTGGGTGGTAGGCTCCGGCTTGGAAGCCAACGGGGCTGTGTACCACTTGGCCCTGGGAAAAGTTGCAAATCAACGGGTTGCTTCTGCTATCTTTGGCTACCTGCCAGGCAGTGGGTTACTATTTCTTAGCAGCAGAAGGAGAACGGCCCCGACTGGGCGGTTCTCCTTCGTCTATTTAGAGCGGAACGGTTTATCGACGACTATATGACGTGGCTTGAAATAGTTCTGGGTGGACTCTTGCTGGCAGCGATTGGGCTAGCCGTGGTCACGCAGCGGCGCTATCTGGCCCTGCAGCGCAAACACAAGGTGTTGCAGCGCCTCTACGAGAAAGCCGAACAACAATTAAGAACGTTCTGGACCAATAAAAAGGTGTAAATAACGCCCTTACAGAAGGCTGCAGTCGGTTTCAAGCATTTCCTGACTATAACCAAAAGAGCGCAAAATCCCGCTTCACTTTATAGCACAGGAGGTTCAGCATAAAACCATTGCTCTCTGCTACCTGACTGGCCCCGGCTTGCGGCGCTCGCCTATAGGTGGTTTAGAATCAGGGTGCTGCGATTGGGCCTTGCTTGGCTGTTCCAATTGCTGCACGGCTTGGCGCAGCTGCTGCACGGCGGGGTTGTCCTTCAAGGTGTCGAGCTTATCGACCACGGCCAGCACCCTCTCCACGTTTTCCCGGTTCAGGCCCTGTAGCGCCGGCCTGGTCAGCAGCTGCCGGCTGACTTCCTGCAAACGGGCCGCATCCAGCAGGGCGGCGCTCGCGCGCAGCTCCCGGGCCACCTGGCCCGCCGCTTCGATAAACGATTGCCGGGCCTGGTCGTGAGCGGGAGAATCACTGGGCACCAACTCAGGCCCCGCCCGGCGCTGCTGCTCCTGCGCGATGGCAAGTTGCCGTCGCTCCGTCGCATCCGCTACCGGCTCGATGACCGTGGCCCGGGGATTTTGCCGCAACGCATCGAGCGCGTCGCTGATGGCGGGCAGCTGCGGTGAATCCAGCCGGTAGCGCAGCGTTAGCTCCGTGGCAATTTCCCGGGGCGCGTGTGATTCCAGCTTCACTGCGTGGTCAAGAGTGAACCCGACCTTTTCAAGGTTTTCCCGCAGGGCAGGCAGCAGCGCCACGGCGTCGCGGCTTTCCCGCAGCTCGACCACGAGCAGCCGCTCGCCCTGGCTCTGGGCCTGGGCCTGCGCCTCGTGCAGCTGCGAGATTTTGCCGCGGCCCTCGATGGGTGGGTTGTCCCAGTGCTCCTGCCCAAAGCCGTACTGGTCCTCGTCGACACCACCCAGCTCGTGCTGCACCACCCGCTGCAGCTGGTCCTGTTTGAGGTCCTGGTTCCAGTCCTTGCCCTGGCTTTTCACAAGCTCTACGCGGTGCTCAAACGCCAGCGCCTGGCTGGCCGCTTGGTTGAAGGCCCCCAGCGCTTCACGGCTCATCGGCACATGAAACTGGTAGGTGTGCATACCCAGCTTGTTAGAGTGAATCAGCTCGTCGCGCAGGGTCTGGCTGCTGGCCGGATTGCCCGGCTCCCCGTTTTCCTGGGCGTAGTGCCGGGCCGTCTGGTCGTTGTAGCTTTTGAGGTGCTGGCTGAGCGCCTGCACGCCGGCCGGGTGGGCGGCCGTGATTTCGATGGTCAGCCGGTGCTCGTGCTCCCGGACCACTTTCATGGGATTCTGCTCGCTGGCCAGGCCCGCCAGCAGCCGCGTATCAAAGTGGTGACCCTGGGTGTCGTTGTCGAAAGCGGCCCGAATAGCCGGAATACGCTCCTCGCTGAGCAGCCGCTTCAACTCGAAAATCTTGTTCTGGGTGAGCGTGCCGGCCGTCGAGGCATACAGGGCGCTTTCGCCGGGGTGCAGCTGCGCGTAGGACAATGTATCGAGGGCCGATTCGCTGACCACCAGCACCGCCGCCGGCCGCCCCTCGGGCAGCTTGCTTAGCCACAGCGAGCGGGTAAACTGGCTTTCGGGAGCCTGGCCCTTAAAGCCCTCCCCTTTCAGTTCCAGCCCCACCACCCGCCCCTCGTGATAGGCCGGGAAAGCCGTGTTGACGTAGGTTTTGGCCGGCATTCCCTCCTTCTGCACCGTGTAGAGCTGGTTGAGGATGCGGCCCGCGAATTGCGGGTTGGCAATCGTGCTTTTGGTAATACCGCGCCCTTCCAGGTAGGCCGTGTTTTCGAGCGGCCGGCAGTGCTGAGTGTAGATACTGTGGAATTTCTCACCCGGCGCGGTTTCCACGATGGGCGGCAAATCGAGCCGGGGCCGCTGCGCCTCGGGCAGGTTGAGGTAGGCGCGGAAGTGGTCATTGACCGACTGCCAGAGGTTGCGGCCCGGCAGCGGACCAAGGCCGGCAATGCGGTCGGAGCTGACCCGGTTCTTCATCCAGTCGATGACGCTGCCCTTGTCGCGGTCGTCCTGGGCGTTGAAGTACATCCAATCGCCGCCCCGGCCCTTAAACACCACCAGCGTGTCATCGCCCTCGAAGACGTGCCACTTGCCCTTGCCCAGGTGCTCACCTTTTCGGAGGTTGTAGCCGAAGTGGCTCAGCAGCTCGGGCAGCTCAACCTGCTCCTTAATCTTCTGGAAGGTGAGTTCGTGTTCCATGATAAAGCGGATAAGTTTGGAGAATGGAAGGCAGAAAAAAGAAGCCCGGAAGTAGGCTTCCGAGCTTATAGGGTGAGAAATAGAGGTTTGGAGGGAGGCCCGGCTAGTGGCGGGGGCCCCGGGTTTTCACCTGGGGCGCTTCGGCTTTCACGGGGGCCGGGGTCACGGTCGCGATGATGGTCTTCACCGTCTGCTCGGCCCGTGGGGACTGGCGCTGGCCCAACTCGTTGGCGGCCGGTTTCACCTCGATGCAGGCCTTGGCGGCATTCACCTGCACGGTGCCGTCGAACTTCTGGCCGCCGTTGCCGCTGGCCATATTGGCCAGCGCCACCACCTTGCCTTCGCGCAGGTCGTGGCTCTGCTCGGGGGTGAGCTTGACGCCGGCCACTGTGTCGTGCAGGGTCACTTTGCTTTCGGGCAACACCACGACCTTGTTCATGGCCTTATCCACGGCCACGTAGCCGTTGAACTCGCGGCCCTGCTCGTCCTTGAGGCCCCGAATCAGGCCGGCGTTACCCTCGTTTTCGAGCCGCTGGCGCTGCTCGGGCGTGAAGGGCTGTCCCCCAATCTCGTTGGGAATGACCAGTTTTTCCTGGGGCAATTCCATTTTGAGTGTGGCCGTGCCGTCGGCCTCGCGGTGGAGCACCATCTTGCCCTCGAACTTCACCGGCTCCTGGCCCTCCTTGCCCGCGACCTGCATGGGCAAAAGGTCGGTTTTCTCGCCGCTGAGCAGCTTTTGCAGCTGCCCGCTGCCCGTTAGCTCAGCCAGGTTCAGCCCGAGGGAGGCCAGCACTTTCTGCGGCACTTCGTCGGCTTTGAACAATGCCGCCGACGGGGCAGGCCCCGCGACGGTCTGGCGGGCGGCCTCCACGCCGGGTTCAGCAGCCACGGCCGGTGTCTTGGCATCCGGGGCCGGCGGGCCGGGCGAAAGCTCCGGCTGGGCCGCCCCGGCGTGCCGGGTCAGGCGGGCCTGCAAATCCTGGCGGGTTTTCTCGTAGTCGACTTCCAGATTCTGGCGGGTCTTCGGGCCGCCGTTCAGGTGGGCGTAGAAGTTTTTCAGAAACGCCGACGCGGGGTTGCCGCTGGTGTCGATGTCAAAAATGCTCTTGCCGTCGCGGATGACCTGCTCGGTGGTTTTGCCCTGCTGCTGGGCCAGCTGCTGCACGCGCTGCCCGGCCGCCGCCTGCTGCACTTGCTCCGGGACCGTGAGGGCGTGCTTGGGCACGGCCGAGAGCTGAGCACTGAGCGCATCCCACTGCTTCACGCCGAACGCCTCGCGCACCTGCTTGCTGCGCTGCGGCTCGTAGTCGTCATCGTAGCCCACTTCCTGCCGGCGGGCAGTCGCCTGCTCGGGCTTCTCCACGACGGCCACGCCGTTCCCCACTTGCCGAAAGCCCTGCAGAGCCGCTTCAAGCTGGCCCAGCTTGTGCGACTCGGGGTCGTAGCTCACCGCGAAGCCGCCGCTGAGCTTGCCCGCCGCGTCGCGCTCCAGCTGCAAAGCGCCCACCGCCACGCCGGCTTCCTTGAGTTGGTCGAGGTAGGCCCGCATTTCCAGCAGCGGGGCTACTTCGTCGCCTTTCTGCTGCCACGTGATGCGCAGTTCTCCGACCGGCTCCGTGCTGGCCGCAGCATCCGGGGCTGGTATAGGAACCACGGGCGGGTGCTCGCGACTTTGCCCCTCTCCTACCGGTTGTTGCCGTTCCGGCGCGGCGACGCCTTCTGCTAATTCCGCCCGGGCTTCATCGCGTAACGTATCCGCGTAAGTGGCCCGGCTTTCGTCAGGGCCTTGCTGCGCGCGGTTGGCTACCCCTTCCAGTTCCGCTTCCGCCTCAGTGCGAACAGTGCCAACAGTGGTAGCCACCTCGCTGGCCAGCTCCTCGGCCCGCGTCGTTAGTTCAGCCTGCTGGGTAGCCGGTGGAGGCACTTGGCCAAATACCTGCAACCGCTGCTCGGGTTCGGTGGCGCTGTAGCCCACGCGGCCCTGCTCGGTGATTTTCCAGTTTTCCCCCACTTTTTCCAGCAGCGTGGGCTTTTCCACCACCAGAAATCTATCCTCCCGGCCGGGGAGCCGGTTAGTGGTGAAGGCCCGCATCAGGGCGTGGTCGAAGGCGTTCAGCAGGCGGCCATCCGCGCCGGGAGCCGGCAGCAGAGCCGCCTGGTTGGGATTGGCGGGATTAACCTGAATCTCATAGAGGGAGTGCCCGGCGGGCTGCCGCTGCAAGCCCTGGCTGCTGAGGTTGCCGTTGGAAGTCGGCACCGCACTCATGTACCAGCGCTCCGGCGTGGGGGTATTCACTTCATCTTGCTCAGCCATAGGAGGAATGGGTAGGTGAATAAAAGCTGCCCTTCCGGCCGGCGCAGGTGCGGCCAGCCCGGAATTCGACGCTGCAAACCTACCGGCCTCCATCAGGCCCTGGGGAGAAAGTTGACGAGTGGCCGGAATTGGGCCGTGAGGTGCCGGCACATCACACGAACGGCGGAATGACTTGGCGAAAACTTCGCGTATTTTAGTAGTTGCTTAAACACGCAAATACTACCTTTGCGAAAACTGTTTTTATGGAAACCAACGCGTGCATCCGGGTTTTTGCCGATGCTGACTACATCCGGCAATGCCAGTCACGCCTGGCACTGGCCGGGCCGGCCCTGCAGGCCACGGCCACCATTCTGGCGCTGGCGGGCAACGAGGTGCGGATTAAGATTCTGTATCTGCTGGCGACCGAGCAGCAGCTGTGCGTGTGCGACATCGCCGACGTGCTGGGCATGACGGTATCGGCCGTTTCGCAGCACCTGCGCAAGCTCAAGGACGGCGGCGTGGTCACGGCCCGCAAAGTCGGCCAAACGGTTTTCTATGCGCTCGGCGAGCAGCACCTGCCCTTGTTGCGCCCGCTGTTATCCGAACGCACCGCCTCCCCTACCCTCCAGCCAGCCCCATGAATACGACTTCCTCCACCAGTAAGCCCCTGCTCGGCGCGGGGCTACTCACCGCCCTGGCCGCTTCCCTCTGCTGCATCACGCCCCTGCTGGCCCTGGTCGGGGGGCTGGGCGCTTCCGCAGCGGCCTTTTCCTGGCTCGAACCTTTCCGCCCCTACCTGATGGCGCTCACGGTGGGCGTGCTGGGCTTCGCGTGGTACCAGAAACTCAGGCCGACCCCGGCAACAGATGACTGCGGCTGTGCGGTAGATGCCAAGCCGGCATTCACCCAATCCCGGCTTTTTCTGGGAATAGTTACCGGGCTGGCGGTGCTGCTGCTGACCTTTCCCTACTACGGGGCACGCCTGTACCCCACTGCGCCCACTGCAGCACCGGCCACGGCCGCAAACGGGGCCACGCCGGTGTGGCAAACGGCCACCTACCGCATCAAGGGCATGACCTGCGAGGCCTGTGCCCAACACGTCGAGCACGCGGTGCAGCAGCTGCCGGGCGTGCAGGCCGTCACCGTGTCGTATGCGCAGGGCACCGCACAGGTGCGTTTCGACGCGCACAAAAGCCCGACTGCGCAGGTGGAAAAAGCCATCAACGGCACGGGCTACCAGATTGTCACCCGCAAATAATTCCCTTATGCTCTCCCCCGCGCTCAAATCCCCGCAGCTTACTTCCACGCTCACCTGCCCGGTCTGCGCGCACCAGCAAACTGAACAGATGCCCACCGACGCCTGCCAGTACTTTTATGAGTGCCCGGGCTGTCATACCGTGCTCAAGCCCCTGGCCGGCGACTGCTGCGTGTACTGCTCCTACGGCACGGTGCCCTGCCCGCCCATCCAGCAGCAAGGTCCGGGCAACTGCTGCGGCTAGATGCCCCCGGATACACGAACGGCACGAAGCCGGGGCGCAAAACCCGACTCCGTGCCGTCCAAGCGGGCCACCTGTCTAGGCCTTACTTTTCTACTTTCTCCTTAATGAGGTGCCGCAGCGTGGGGTCCTGCCCGATGCGCAGCAACTCGCGGGCGCACAGCTCCTTCACTTCAGTTTTCACGCGGTTGAAATTGGCCTTTATCATCTCCTCGGCCTCGTCCTTACCGGTGGCTGGGTTAATAAAGCTGGTGATATCGGGGATGGGTTGGTAGGCCTGGGCTTCGGCAGTCACCGCCTTCACGTCCACCTTGATGCGGGCGTGGAACACCTTCTGGTCGATTTCCTCGCCGAAGTTGTCGGCCACCGCGCCCACGAAGTTGCCTTGCGTGAGGTTGGCAATGGTGCTGGCCGGAATCATGCTGTCCATCTGGGTGGACAGGCTGGTGCTGGTTTCCCGCATGTTGATGCTCAGGCTCTGGCGCTGCTGCAGAATCTTGCCAAACCGCTCGCTCAGCCACTTGCCGCTGTTGCCCGACACCTGCCCGCTGAACACGTTGCCCACCGTGTTCTTGATGACTTCGGCCTCCTTCTGGCCGTAGTCGCGCTCCAGCTGCGAGAAGTCCTGGAAACCCAGGCAGGTGCTCACCTTGTTGCTGCGGGCCGTGGCAATGAGGTTATCCAGCCCCTTGAAATAGATGGTGGGCAGCTCGTCGATGATGATGGAGGATTTGCGCTTGCCCTTCTGGTTCACCAGCTTCACCAGCCGAGCGTTGTAGAGGCCCAGCGCGGCCCCGTAGATGGCCTGGCGGTCGGGGTTGTTGCCCACGCACAGCACTTTGGGCTCCTCGTTGCTGTTGATGTCGAGCGTGAAGTCGTTGCCCGACATCACCCAGTACAGCTGCGGTGAGGCCAGCCGGCCCAGCGGAATCCGGGCCGAGGCAATCTGCCCTTCCAGCTGCTCAATGGCATCCTTCTGGAAGGCCGACACGAACGGCTTCACCAGGTTCTCAATCTCGGGGTAGGAAGCCAGCACCGGGAAAATCTCCTCGTAGTCGCGGCTCAGAAACTCAATGACGTGGGGGAAGGTGCAGTACTTGCCCTTCTCAAACAGCTTCAAAAACCAGATGATGGCCGCCACGAAGTTGATGGGCGACTCCACGAAAAAGTCGCCCTGCTTCTGAATCCAGCTCTTATTCAGGTTGAGCATAATGGTCGAGGCGCTTTCGTAGGCATCCACGATGTCGGTCATCAACTCCGGCAACAGCGGGTTGCAGCGGTGGCTTTTGCGGGGGTTGTCGAAGTTGATGACGTAGAAGCCTACCGGCTTATCAAACTTGTCCTGGTGGCGCAGCAGGGTGTTGTAGCAGATGCGGCTCAAGTCGTCAAACTTGTAGTCGTAGATGTACATGCAGAAGCCCTTAGCCAGGTGCTGCCGGATAAACTCGTTGATGATGGCGAACGACTTGCCCGAGCCAGGCGTGCCCAGCACCATGGTGGCCCGGAATGGATTCACCACGTTCAGCCAGCCGTGGTGCTGCTTACCGCGCAGCTGGTATTCGGTGCGCAGGTTCACCGAGTACTCGTTTTCCATCAGTCGCTCCTCCTGCGGGAAGCTTTCGTTGGCCTTGTTGAAAATGTCCTTCATCAGGTCATTATTGAACAGCCGGCTCAGCCAGGCCCCAGCGCTCAGCAGTAGCAGAAAGCCCGCCGACAGCAGCCCAGCATAAAGCGTCGTCGTCAGCCCAGCCCCCAACGAGAAGCCGCGCACCACGTCCGAGCCGTAAATCAGCGCCAGCCCGATGGCCGCGTAGCCCGCCACCGAAGCCCCTTTCAGCTTTTCATTGGCCCGCCCCCGCGTGCCGAGGCAGCTCAGCAGCAGAAACACCACGGCCAGCGTCTTGCTCACCCAACTGGCCTTAAACAGGAAGGTGTTCCGGGTAAAGCTCTCCAGAATATGCCCGACCACGGCCGGAGTCCAGCCCATGCTTTTAAAGTAGCCAAAGCAGTAATAGTAGATGTTGATGCCCATCAGCACAATAGCAAACAGGCGCATAAACTCCATGATTTTGCGCAGTCCTTTCTCGTCTTCCATCGCTTGAAACGCTTGGTGAATCAAGCAACCTACCCCCGCTGGCAGCACCCGGCGCGGATTATTTGACGAGCGGTCCAAAGTCAGCGGTGAGGTGCACGCCGGGCACACGAATGAACTGCCCCACCCGCCCGGCCGCTAATGGGCGGGCCCCTTCCGGCGGGGGCGCTTCGTAGGCTCGGGCCGACTGGGCTTCGGCAATAGGGCTGGCGGGACAGCGCCGGGCACCTTCGCAACCTCCGACCCCAACGCCGCCTGCAGCCCGGGCGTGGCCAGGGCTTCGCGCAGCTGCGCCCCTTTGTAGCCCACTTCCTGCCCCCGGACCGCCACGCCGTTCAGTTCAAAGCTCACGCCCCGCAGGACACCGCCCTTGTCGTGGGTATACCGCACTCCAATCAACTCTTTTTGCAATTGCAAAACCAGCCACTCCTCCCCTCCCCTATCGGCTTGCGCGAGTAACTGCTGCAATGCCCGGCTTACCTGCTCCCGCGCCGCCTCCTTCGTGGGGTCCAGTGCCCGCAGGCTGCGCCGCCGCTCCGGGATGGGCTCCATGCCCAACTCCTGACTTATCTGCCGGGTGATAGCCGTCTGCCGGTAAAAGTTATTATCCGTCCGCAGCGCTGGTCCCCCATCAATCGGCACCCGGTTCAGGTAGATGTGGACGTGCGCGTGCTTCTTATCCCGGTGCTCATACACCACCACCTGATGCCGGTCAACGGGCGCGCCAATCAGCTCACAATACCGCTGGGCGGCGGCCACTTTCTGGGCCTGGCTCACCACCTCCCCCGCCTTCCACGAGAGCACAGTATGCCACACCGGCTTCTGAATCTTTTTACTCTGCGCCGCCACGGCCCGCATATCCTGCGCCATCTCCCTGGGAGTACCCGGAATCAGATTAGCCACGACCAAAAGCGGGGCTTCTCCCGGCTCCTTACCACGGCCCTGGCGCTGCCCCGCGCCGTAGGTCAGCGCCCCCTCGAAATCATTACCGGTAGTGGTCTTTGCAATCATACCAGATACCCTCTGATAATGGCCAGCGCCTGCACCAACTGAGCTTCGTGGCTGCTAAAAGACTTACCCGCCTGCGCCAGCCGCGCTATCTGATTCAGGTTGGTGCCGATGCCGACCAGCTGTCGCCGCAGCTCCGGCGGGATACTTTCTTTTACCTCCATGCCCCGGCCCACGTCACGCAAATAAGCCGATACTTTTTTGTAGCCCGCAGCCGTAGCCTTTGCCTGCAAGTCCTTTTTCTCATCCGGGCTCACCCGCACATCGATGCGCAAAGTACGGGTCTCGTCAGCGACATTCTCAGCTTGCTTCTCTGGTTCCATGATGATTCTGGGGACATTAGCTTACGCAGGCTTGCTAAAACTACTTTAGAATTGCGAAATGCTAAATACTATACGCTAAACTAGCAAGCCAAGCCATGTGAGCCTGCGAACTTGGCGGTGTCATTGACTCGGACAAACGAAGTTTGTCCGGACAATGACATGGCTTGCTGGACGATGAACGAGCTAGTGGAACGAGGGCGTTGCACGGTGCTAGAACTAGGATTAGGATTAAGGATTTTTGCCACAATACAACTTTACCACTTTGCAACTTTACACCTCATGAGATTACAAGTTCTGTCAGTCTTATTTTTCATGGGCACTTAGACAACACTGCCACACTACACCATTGCAACTTTGCCACAATACAGCATGAATAAAGGCAAAAGGAAGCAAAGCCAGACTTTTGATTAGTCGCACCAATACACCAAAACAACTTTGCAACTTTACCACAAATTGCGTTTATAAATTTTTGCCATAAAGTTGCTTTGCAACAACGCAACTTATTACCTTCGCCACATTACAACTAAACAACAGTGCCACATGCAAACTTTGTTGTCTTGCAACTTTGAAACTAGGCAACTATTTTTTTTTGCAACAAAGCAACTTTATTGCGTTGCACTATTGCATCTAAGTGGCCATGCAACAAAGCCACTTTGCAACTACCAATCCAACGTCTTCAAACCTTCTGGCTCTTCGCATGAATCAACCCCACGTACTCGCATTTGCCACCCAGAAGGGGGGCGCTGGTAAGTCAACCATCGGCACCCACATGGCCTCAGCGCTATGCTACTACTATGGCTACAAGGTGGCCATGGTGGACTGCGACTACCCGCAGAACTCCCTGCACGCCTACCGCCTCGAAGAGCAGAACCGCCTGCAGTCGGAAGCGCCGTTTCAGGCCCGCCTGCTGAAGCAGGGCATTCCACCGTATCCGGTCATCATTTCCAGCGTGGAAAAGGCCGTGAGCTCCATCGAAGGGTTGTTTGAGCAGGACTACGATTTCATTTTGGTGGATACGCCCGGTACGGTGAACGTGGTGGGGCTCCCGGAGCTGCTTCGGCTGGTGGACTACATCTTTCTGCCGATTGAGCCGGACAAGGGCTCAATCGCCTCTACTATGTCCTACATGGGCATCCTGGGTCAGTTTGTGCAGTCGCGCGATGAAGACTCCAACCTGCTGGGCTTCTACGCCTTCTGGAACAAATTCGTGAAGTCCGAGAAAAAGGGGATTTATGACAAGACGGAAGAGCTGTTTCAGGAGAAAGGGCTGCCCTTGCTAAAGAGCCGGGTCGAGCTGCTGATGACTTACAAGGAAAACCGCTCCACGATGTTTCCGCTGCCGGAGCGCGACCTCAACCGGCTCGGCCTGGGTCAGCTCATCCTGGAAATCCTGACCCTCGTGGTAGGGGAGGGGGCAGCCACGCCCTCGGGCAAAACCATTGCCTTTACGGCCCCGGCCGTCGAGTCAACCCCTGGCGCTTAGCTGCCCGCCCATCCGCCGCTGCTTTTCCTTTAAAACTTCACGCCTGCATTATCCCTCGTCATGGCCAAAGCCTCCATCAAGAAACCCAAACTCACCCCGGAAGAACAAATGGCTGAGCTGGCCCGCCTGACGGGCTCCGTCGCGGCCATCAGCCACATGGGGACCAGCCAGCCCTTCGTACTGCCCACCCCGGCCCCGGAGGCTACGCCCACTCCGGCGGCTACGGCTCCGGAGCCAGCCCCAGTGTCCGTCGAAGCCGCGCTTCCGGTACCAGCCTCAAAACCGGAACCGTCGGTGCCGGTCGCACCCGTGGCCGCCTTGGAGCCCGCGCCTCAGCTGGCGGCGGCTCCCGAGCCAGCCCTCAGTGCAGTACCAGTAGAACCAAAGGGAGAAACAGCATCGGCCGTGGTGGCACCGGCACCGCCGACCGCTCCGGCGGCGGAGGCACCCGTTGAAGATGACCTGGAGGAAGAAGAAGAGGTAGAAGTCGAAGCTGCGCCGACGCCAGCGGCCACGGGGGACGGCAAGGACAAGCTGGACCTGACTTCCCTCTTTGGGGATTCGGCGGAGAAGAAGACTTTTCAGATTCGCATCACGGCCAGCCACCAGCAGTTTTTCCAGCAGATGGGCCTGCTGCTGGGTGGGGGAGCCTCCTCGACTGATGTGATTCACAACATCCTCGCCCAGTTCAAGGCGGCGAACGAGGCCCAAATTCAGAAAGCGTTTCAGCGGCAGCTGCGCCAGATGATGTCGCCCAAAAAGTAAGCATATCCGTTAGGGGCTATTTCGCCGGCGCGGCTCGTTTAGGGGCCGGGCGGTTCTTCCATCCCTATTTCAAACTATCCCTCCGCTGCCGGCCCACCTGGGCAGGGTAGGGGAGGGGCCCTATTTTCTACCAGCAATGCGTACCAGCAGTACTATCATTCTCAGCCCCCAAGGAGAGTCGTATCGACGTGGCGGGCGGTAAGCGTTTGACCGTGCTGGCCCTGCTGTGGGCCGGTACGGTAGCCCGCGCAACCTGTTTGCCGGCCGAAAACAGCCTTGCCTCGCCCGGGGACAGTGCCACCGTTGACTCGCTGCGCGAAGTGGCCAGGCGGCCACAGCTGCCGGACTCGGTCCGGTTTCAGACGCTGCGCGCCTTGAGCGACGCCCTGTTTGCGCAGGATGAGCGGGAGGCCCGCCGGGTAGGGGAGCAGGCCGTGCAGCTGGCCCGCCACCGGCGGGACTGGCCAGGTGTGGCCGATGGTTTGTACCAGCTGGTGGTGAACTGTGAGCGGGCCGCCGACTACGTGGCCGCCATGCAATACAGCCAGGAGGGTGCCGGCGTGGCCAGGGTGCACCAACTCCCTGACGAATGGCGCTTCACCCAGTGCATGGGGCTGGTTTCGGTCGATACCAAGGACATCGCGGCCGGCCTGAAGTACATGCGGCAGGCTTACCAGCAGCAAGGCACTACGGGAAACGTGCCACCCCGCGAGCGGGGCGGGCTACTGCTCAACCTGGCCAACACCTTTCTGGTGATGCAGCGCTACGACTCGGTGCTGCACTACGCGACCCGGGCGCTGCCCTACATGCAGCGCGCCAGGGATGCCCGGGGCCTGGGCTACGTGTACCAGTTCCGGGGCGAGGTGTACGCCATGATTCAGCCCCAGACCAGGGCCACGCTGGATTCAGCGGCCACCAACATGAACCGGGCCCTGCGCATCATGCAGCGCCATGGGTTTCGGCCCCAGATAGCCAGCTCGGCGCTGGCGCTGGCCCGCGTGTACCGGTTGCAGGGGCAGCCGGCCGTTTCGCAGCGCATGGCGGAGCTGGCCCTCTCCCTGGCCCGCGAGTTGAAGATGCCCGACTACGAGGCCGACGCGCTGGCCAACCTAGCCTGGGCGCACGCCGACCAGGGCCGGATGCGCCGCTCCTTCGACCTCGATAACCGGGCGCAGGACCTGCGCGACTCCCTGTTCAACGGCGACAAGGCGCAGGCCCTGGCCGGGCTGCAGGTGCGCTACGACGTGAAGTTGCTGACGGAACAGAAGCGGGCCGCCGAGTTTGAGCAGCGCAGCCAGCGGGCGCAGCTGCACTCATTGTGGCTGCTGCTGGGCGGGCTGACGACGACCATCGGGGTGGGTAGCTGGCTGTACTGGCGGCTGCGGCGGCAGAAGGCCCTGCTGGCCGTGGCCAATCAGGCCAACTGCCGGGCCGTGGCCGAAAAGGAAGTGCTGCTGCAGGAAATTCACCACCGCGTGAAAAACAACCTGCAGTTGGTGAGCGGGCTGCTGGGCTGGCAGGCGACCACCCTGCCCGAGCCCGCGTTGGTGGCCGCGCTGGATGCCAGCCGGGTAAGAATTCAGAGCATGGCTTTAGTCCATGAATTCTTATATCAAGCCGATAATCTGGCCGAAGTACGCATGGACCAGTACCTGCGCGAACTGCTTGATTCTCTGAAAACGGCGCTTACTACGCCCGAGCAAACCATCCAGCTGAGTACGGACTTGGCCCCGGTAATCATGAGCCCCAAAGAGGCCAGCACGCTGGGCCTGGTGGTGAACGAATTGGTGACCAATGCGTACAAGCACGCTTTTCGGGGCCTTCCCGAGGGCCACCTGCACGTTTCCTTCGCCAGTCGTCCCGGTGGCTTTCAGCTCACCGTTGTCGATGACGGGGGCGGAATGCCGGCCGGGGACGCCCCGGTCAAAGCCCACTCCCTGGGTATGCAGCTGGTCCGCACGCTCACCAAACAGCTGAAAGCGAAGCTGGTGGTGACCCGTTCCTTTCCCACGGGCACGCATCTGGAGGTTACTCGTGAATGACGAGGCTCCCGGTGTAGCCCTTATCCCACCCTATGTCTACCATTCTCATAGTTGAAGATGAATTGCTTATTGCCGCTGAGATAGAACGCACGCTGGTTCGCCTCGGACACACTCCACTCGAACCCGTCGACAACAGCGATGAGGCCCTGCGCGTGCTGGCCACCCAGCCCGTGGAACTGGTGCTGATGGACATCAACATTGCCGGCGACTGCGACGGCATCGCCGCCGCCCTGCTCATTCGTCGGCAGTTTGCCGTGCCGGTGGTGTTTCTCACGGCCCGCTCCGACGCCGACACCCTGAACCGCGCCAAGCTGGCCCAGCCCTACGGCTACCTGGTCAAGCCCTTCACGGATGATTCGCTGCGGGTACAGGTCGAGCTGGCACTTTACAATGCCTACCAGGCCGGCCCCACCGGCCCGGTTCTGGACACCGCCAATGCCGGCGGCACGGAGGTGCTGGGGCCGGCCGAGCGCTGCCCCAAATTCAAGGACTACCTGTTTGTGCGCAAAGGCTCCGGCCACGTCAAGGTGCTGCTCGCCGACATTCTCTACTTCGAGGCCCTGCAGAACTACGTGCGCATGCACACCGTGCGGGAAAGCTTCGTGTTTGACTCCACGATGAAGGAGCTGGAGCAGAAGCTGCCCGACCAGTTTTTCAAAACCCACCGCTCCCACATCGTGAACCTGGACCACGTGCAGGCCTACGAGGAAAGCAGCGTGCTGCTGGGCAAGGAGTACGTGCCGGTGAGCCGCTCGTGCAAGGACGAGTTGAAAAACCGCATCCACCTGGTGGGGTAGCCTCCCACCACCAATGGCCATTTCAACGGCACGCAGCCCGGTTTTGCCCCCGGAGCTGCGTGCCGTTCGTGTGTCGGGGCTGCACCTCACCATCGAATTCTAACCATTCGTCAACTTTCTACCCAAGCGGTTTATAGCCCGGATAGGTTTGTAGCGTCAAATCACGGTTTGGCAAGTTCACGCCCGGGCCGGTCGGCCTGGGGTGCCACGCTATTTCCCCGCGATGCTCAGCGCCTATTCCTGGGGCCAGTTTGGCCTTTTCGTTTTGGTTGTGGTTCTTATCTACTACCTGGTGGTGGGCCTGCTCTACTACCGGGTGGAGCTCACAACCCTGCTGACGCCGGGCAAAAAGATGGCCGGTGCCCAGCTCGCCGGCGCAGGCGGCAGCGCGGCGGCTCCGCCCTCACTGGTGCGTCCCACCTCGGCCTTTGTCAAAGCCACGCAACCGGCCACCGAAGCCCGGAAAGAAGCCGATGACGCGGAACGTCCGGAAGCCGGCGCGGACCAGAACCTGCCGGCCGCGGCCGAACCGCTAGTCAGCGGTGCACTGCCTGACTCCACTGGCACGGCCACTGGCCACGACGAAAGCACCGGCGATACCGCCCCGATGGAGGCGACGGCCGCCGCGGGCGATGAGGCGCAGATGCAGGATGAAAACCGCACCGAAGAAGCTGACCAGGCCGATGAGCACCTGGCCGCTCTAGTCCGGCGCGAAGCCCACAGCCTACCCCCGGAAGCCGCAGCGGCGGATACGGCAGCTGACGGGGTTCTGGAGCCCGAAACCGTGCAGCTGCCCCTGGTAGCGGAGGGCTACGAGCCGCTGGCCAGCTTCGAGGAGCCGGTGGCTTCGCGGCTGGACATCGCCCCCGTGGACCCGCCCCGCTTGGTGGCCGCTGCTTCAGTCGCCGAATACCTGACCCTGCTGCAAGCCGGCCAGCAGCCCGCGCCGCCAATGGAGTTGGCCGGCACCACCCTGGCCGAACAAATGGCCCAGCAGATGGCCCTCAACCACGCCGAGCTGGATGACCTCTTCGGCCCCGACGATGAGTAGCGCGGCTTTTTTCTTCCTAATCATTGATTCCCGATTCCTTTTTCCTTGCCATGACTAAGAAACCTTTCGTTACCTCACTGGCCCTCGTGGTCCTGCTGTTCAGCTCACAACTGCTTTACGCCCAGACCGGGGGCGGCAACGGCACGGCCGGCATTCAGGATGCCACCACCCAGGTCACCAGCTACTTCGACCCGCTCACCAAGCTCATGTATGCCATCGGGGCGGTGCTGGGCCTGGTGGGGGCCATCAAGGTCTACGGCAAGTGGAACGCCGGCGACCAGGACACTCAGAAAACGGCCGTGTCGTGGTTTGGCTCGATGATTTTCCTGGTTATCGTGGCCACGGTGGTGCGCTCGTTCTTCCTCTAAGCCACCGCTATGCCCATCTACGACCTCAATCGCGGCATCAACAAGCCCGTCGAATTCAAGGGCCTGGTGGGCAGCAACATCTACTTTCTGGCCGCCGGCATCGGGCTGGTGTTCGCCTTATTCGTGACCTGCTATTTAGTGGGCATACCGCTGGTGCTCACCGTGCTGGTCACCTTCCTGGCCGGGGGCAGCATGTGGGCCGGGGTCTTCGCCCTGAACCGCCGCTACGGCGAGCACGGGCTGATGAAGGCCGCCGCCCGCCGCTCGTCGCCCAAATACATCACCAACCGGCACAGCCGCTTATTCCAACGCCTCAACGAGGACCCGACCAGCCGCGGCTAGCGGCTGGTTTGGGTGCTTTCTCCGCTTATGAGCAATAAGGTTCTGCCCTCCGTTTCCCTCGAATCCAAGCAGCCCATCTACAAGGTGGAGAAGGATTGCCTCATCTCGAAGAATGCGGACGTGACCGTGGCGTTCCGGCTGGATTTGCCGGAAATCTTCACCCTCTCGCGGGAGGATTACGCCCAGCTGCAGGCTGCCTTCGTGAAGGCCGTGCGCCTGCTGCCCGACCACTGCGTGGTGCACAAGCAGGACTGGTACGTGGAGGATAAGTATGCCCCCGGCTTCGAGGCCGAGCGCACGCTGCTCTCCTCGGCCTACGAGCGCCACTTCAACGAGCGGCCCTTCCTCAACCACTTCTGCTACCTCTACATCACCAAAACCTCGTCGGAGCGGCCCAACTGGGGCAGCACCTCGGGGCTGCTGGCCCGGCGCAACATCGTGCCCAAGGACATGCTCGACACCAAGGTGCTGGAGAGCTTTTTCGACAACGTGGGCCAGTTCGTGCGCACGTTGGAAGGGGTGGGGCCGACCAACGCGCCCTACATCCGCTCGCACCGGCTCACCTCGGATGAGCTGGCCGGCACCGCCGAAAAAGCCGGGCTGCTGGAAAAGTACCTGGCGCTGGATTTGTCCGACCAGGCCCTGCAGGTGGACCTGGACCTGACTGAAGGGCTGAAAGTAGGGGCGGAGTTCTGCCAGATGTTCTCGGTGGCCAACCTCGATGACTTGCCCACCTCGGTGGAAACCGACATTCGCTACGAGCAATACAGCACCGAGTACTCGGACTTCCCCATTTCGTTTGCCGCCCCGCTGGGGCTGCTGCTGGGCGCCAACCACATCCTGAACCAGTACGTGTTCCTGGATAACACCACCAAAACGGTGAAAACTTTCGAGCAGAAGAAGGACCGGCTCAACTCACTCTCGCTTTACTCGCGGCAGAACGCCATCAACTTCGAGTACTACAACGCTTTCCTGAATGAGCTGATTGCCCACAAGCGCCGGCCGGTGCGGGTGCACTGCAACGTGCTCACCTGGGGCCGGCACGAGGAGGAGCTGACCGAAGTGCGCAAGCTGGTCAACGCCGCCTTCAACGCCATGAACTGCAAGCCCCGGCAGAACACGGTGGACATCGCCGCGCTCTACTGGGGCGGCATCCCGGGCAACGCGGGCGACTTTCCCAGCGAGGAAACCTTCTACACTTTCATCGAGCAGGCCGTTTGCTTCTGGGCCTGCGAAACCAACTACCGCAGCACCGGGGCCACCAAGGGCATCAAGCTTTCGGACCGGCTCACCGGCAAGCCGGTGCTGGTGGACATTTCGGACGAGCCGATGAAGAAGCAAATCATCTTCAACCGCAACAAGTTCGTGCTCGGCCCCTCGGGCTCGGGCAAGTCGTTTTTCACCAACCACATGGTGCGCCAGTACTACGAGCAGGGTGCCCACGTGCTGCTCGTGGACACCGGCAACTCCTACAAAGGGCTCTGCGAGCTGGTGGGTGGGGTGTACTTCACCTACGAGGAGGACGAACCGATTGCCTTCAACCCCTTCCTGATTTCGGGCAAGCTGGACGTCGAGAAGAAGGAATCCATCAAAACGCTGCTGCAGGCGCTCTGGAAAAAGGACGACGAAAGCGTGAGCCAGTCGGAATACGTGTCGCTCTCCACGGCCGTGAGTTTGTATTACGTGATGCTGGAAGCAAATGAGCTTATCAAGCCGAGCTTCAACACGTTCTACGAGTTTGTTAAAGGACCTTATCGCAAGATTCTGGAGGAGGAAAAGGTCCGGGAGAAGGATTTCGACATCAACAATTTCATCTACGTGCTCAAGCCCTACTACCGGGGCGGGGAGTACGACTACCTGCTGAACTCGGAAAAGGAGCTGGACCTCGTGCAGGCGCCCTTTATCGTGTTCGAGCTGGACAACATCAAGGACCATCCTATTCTGTTTCCGGTGGTCACGCTCATCATCATGGAAACCTTTATCTCCAAGATGCGCAAGCTCAAGGGGGTGCGGAAGATGATTCTGATTGAAGAGGCCTGGAAGGCGCTAACCACGCCCGGCATGGCCGCCTACATCAAGTATCTCTTTAAGACGGTGCGCAAGTTTTTCGGGGAGGCCATCGTGGTGACGCAGGAAATCGACGACATCATCGGCAACGAGATTGTCAAGGACGCCATTATCAACAACTCGGACTGCAAGATTCTGCTCGACCAGCGCAAGTTCATCAACCGCTTCGATGAGATTCAGGCGCTGCTCTCGCTCACGCCCAAGGAAAAGGACTTGGTGCTGAGCATCAACCGCGACAACAAGGCCACGCGGGGGCGCTACACGGAGGTTTTTATCAGTTTAGGCGGGGTCGTGTCGAAAGTGTACGCCATCGAGGTGTCGAAGGAAGAATACGTGACCTATACCACCGAGGAAACCGAGAAAGTGCGGCTGTTCGAGAAGCTTAAGCAGACGGGGGATATGCCTACGGCCATCAAGCTGTTCGCCAATGAGCTGCGCGAAGGCTAGGGCGGCTGATTTCAACCAAAGGGAAAAATCATGAAAACGAAAATCACGCTTCCAATACTAGGCTTGGCCACTTTGCTAATTGGCTGCGGCTCCGACAAGGCTACGACGGCGATGGACAATAGAGCTGTCGAAACAGCTCCTCCAACCGTTTCCACCTCACCCGTGGCCGTGGCCGCCGTGGCGTTTGCCGATAGCCTAGCGTCGGCTCCCAAAGCCGAAAAAGCTGACATCACCGCCGCCCAGGCTTTCGCGCAGGCGGTGAACACCTGGGAGGCTAGCGACCTGAACGCTGCAGTAAAGGAGCATCCGGTGGTGGCCAACGTCTGGAAACGCTACCGCTACGTGCTGCGCACAGTGGTTCGCTCGCGGGGCATGAAGCGCGTGAAGCCCGAAGATGTGGCCACTTGGAATGGTTTTACGCCGCAGTGCGAAGAAGCCATGAAAATGCTGCTGCCGCTCACCCAGGAGCCCAACGTGACGGCCACCCAAGCCCTGCCGACGCTGCAGAGCGTGGATTCTAGCATCGGTCGGGTGCGCTTCGCGGCTGAGCGGCACATGATGTATTTGGAACACCCCTATACGCGAACTCTGTAGGGCTGCCTTTTTCACCTACTTGCTTTCCCTATGAAAACGAAGATTGGCATCCTCAGCCTGGCGCTGTTGGGCTTCAGCGCCTCGAAAGCGTCGGCCCAGCTGGTAGTGACGGCCCCGGTACTGGAAGTGCAAAGCGGCGTACAAACCGGCCTGCAAAACACCATGAAGGGGCTGGAAGCGGCGGCCAACAAGCTGGTAGCCCTGGGCGTGAAAGAGCAGGAGCTGACCAAGACCTATTCGCTCAAGAACATGGAGCAGCACAAGGCCTGGTACGACGGGCTGCTGAAAGTGAGCAGCGCAGTGCGGGATTACCGCCGGGTGCGGGCCATTTACGCCAAGCAAACCCAGATTATATCGACCTACTCCTCGGCCATCAATGTGTTGCGCACCTCGCGCTACATCACGCCGGCCCAGCTGACGGAGATGGTATCCATCTACACGAAGATGCTGGCCGAAGGAGCCAACACGGTGTCCGACCTGGCCACCATTACCAGCCCATCCATGCTCAAGATGACAGACGCGGAGCGGATGGAGTTCATCGATACGCTCGACGCGAAAATCACCGACCAGTTAGGCCTGGTCAACTACTTCACCCGGCGCAACATGATGGTGCTCAAGACCGCCCAGCAGGTCGAACAGGACCACCAGGCGCTGCTCAGCCTCATGGGCGCGCACTAACCCTTCCTCTCCCGATGAAAGCATTCACCACCATGTTGCTGCTTGCCCTGGGGCTGAGCGCACAGCAGGGCTTTGCCCAAGCTCCGGCCGTTATTTCCGCTCCCATCGCTGAATCCAGCTCGCGCAAGCAGATTGTGCACCAAGGCGTTTCGACCACGCTGCTGGGCCGGGGTAAGGCCCTGGCCGGCGACATGCAGGTGGTAAGCGGCAAGATTAAGGGCATCGTGGACCAGACGCAGGCCCTGCACGCACAGTGGTACAGCAGTTTGCTACAGATAAGCGCGGGGGTGCGCAACTACCGCCGGGTGCGGGAAATCTACGCCGCGCAGGCCTCGATGATTTCGCAGTTCAGCTCGGGTGTGGCCGACCTGCGCGGGCGCGGCCTCTCCCCAAATCAGGTAACCGAAGCGGCACAGGTGTACCAGGTGCTGCTGCAGGAAAACGTGGCCCTGATTGGCGAGCTGGCCACCATAATGACCACGAACCGGGCGGAAATGACAGACCCTCAGCGCATCAAGTTCATCAACAAGATTGGCGACAAGATGCAGCAGCAGCAATACCTGATGACCTACTACACCAATAAATGCCGCGCCGTGGCCCTCTCCCAGCAGCAGGCCATTCAGGACCGGGCATCCGTGCTCACCCTCGTGGGTGCCAAGCAGTAGTCCTTTCGCTTTCATCCACTAGCCTCTAACCCACCCGACTATGGAAATGAATTCCATCACCGCGCAAATGCTCGAAATGGAGCAGATGCTCAGCCGGCTTTATGATTCCATGTTGCCCCTGGTGGCGCAATTCGTCACCCTGGGCCGGGCCGTGGGCGGGGTAGGGGCACTCATTTTCATCAGCTCCCGGGTGTGGGGCCACATTGCCCGCGCCGAGCCTATCGACCTGTACCCGCTGCTGCGCCCGTTTCTGATTGGCTTGTCCATCCTGCTGTTTCCGCAGTTGCTCGGTGGCCTGCGCGGCATCACCGGCGCGCTGGCGTCGAGCACGGACTCGGTGCGGGTAGACCAGACCACTCAGATTACTGCTTTACAGGACCAGAAAAAGGCTTTACTGGCCGCCCGACCCGAAAACAAGTACTTCGCCACCGACGAGGCCTACGAGAAGCGACTCGACGAACTGGGCATGATGAATATGGGCCAGCAGCTGTCGCTCTCGTTCGACAAGCTGAAGTACGACGTGAACCAGAACTTCCGGGAGTGGATGAAGAACACGCTGGAGCTGTTCCACGTGGCAGCACGGCTGCTCATCAACGTGCTGGCCACGTTCCTGCTCATTGTGCTGTCGGTGCTGGGGCCGCTCACTTTTGGGTTGGCCATCTTCCCGGGCTTTGGCAATTCCATTCCCAAATGGCTGGGGCAATTCATCACCATTAGCCTGTGGGTGCCCGTGGCCAACATTTTCGGGGCCATCATGGGCCAGTTTCAGATAATGATGCTACAGGGTGATATCACGCGCCTGACCTCTAACCAGGGCGTGGACTCAGCCGACTTCGGCTACCTCGTCTTTCTGTGCATTGCCATCACAGGCTACCTGATTATTCCTTTCATCACCGACATGATGATTGCGGCCTCCGGGGCAGGCATGGCCGCCCGAGCCATGCAATCGGCTATGAGTGGTGGGGCGGCCATGGCCGGCGCGGCAGCGGGTTCAGCGGGCCGGGCGGGCGCAGCGGGCGTATCCGGCGCCGCTTCAGGCCTGGGAGCGGCGGTTGGGGCCGGGCAGGCGTTAGCCGGCAATGGTGCCTCGAGCAATATGACGCGGAGTGAGGCCGCAGGCCACCGCGCCGGCACAGCCGTGCGCGAGCGGGCGGCCAGCTTCGTCAACCGCCTGCGGGGCTAACCCTGGTCGCGCGGTGATTTCCCACTATTTCCTTTTCCCATGTTTGCTTCCCTCAAAACCATTGATTCGGCTTTTCAGCAGGTCAAAACCCTGGCGCTGCTTTTCATTGTGGCCGTGCTGGTGCTGGCCGGCACCATCGCCTACTTCGCCTTCCAAACCACCAACGCCGCGGCCAATCGCATCTACGTACTGGAAGGTGGGCAGCTGCTCACGGCAGGGGCACGGGATGCGCGGGCTAACCGGCCGGTTGAGGCGCGCAGCCACGTCACGCGCTTCCATGAGTTGTTCTTCACCCTCGACCCCGACCAGAAAGCCATTGACAGTAACGTCAATAAGGCCCTATACCTGGCTGACAACTCGGCCAAACGGCAGTACGAGAACTTCAAGGAGAAGGGCTTCTATAACGACCTGATTGCCGCCAACATCAGCCTGGAGATGACGGTGGATAGCGTAGTAGTAACCAACTCGCGACCGATGGTGGCGCGGTGCTACGGGCACCAGCGCGTCATCCGGGCCACCTCGGTTACCACCCGCAACTTCCTCTCCGAATGCTCGCTGCGCGATGTGACCCGCTCGGAAAACAACCCCCACGGCTTCCTGATGGAGAACTGGCGGGTGCTCAAGAATGAAGACCTGAATACGCTTCCCCGCTAATCCTCCCCATTTATGGCAACGGCAACCAACGCGCCGCACGACGCGCCGCACGACGCGCAATTTCTTCGCACCCGCAAGATGGCTACCTTCCTGCCGGTGGTAGGCGTGCCCTTTCTGGCCGTGATGTTCTACCTGGGCGGGGGCGGCCAGGGCATGCCGGCGGCCGCGCAGAATACCGAAACCGGCTTCAATACCAACCTGCCCAAAGCCGAGAAGGGCACCATCACCAGCAGCAAGCTCGAAGCCTATGCCAGCCCGGTCGATACCCTGCGCAACCGGGGTTTGGTCGATGCCCGCCTCGATACTACCTCGGGCTCCGGTCTTTCCTACGCGGTGGGGGCCGATGGCAAAGCGGGCCCTAATGGCTCCGTCGACAAGTCAGTGGTTGAAGCTCAGCAGCAGCTAATCGCCGCGCAGCAGGCCCAGATGAACGGCGGCGTAGCGCCTGGCACCGTAGCGCCCGCCACGACAGCCCCCGGTGCCTTAACCCCGCAGGAACAAATGGAGCTGATGCGCAGCCAGCACGAACGCGACCTAGCCGAGCAGAAAGCCCAGCTGCAAATGGCGGCACTGCTGGCCCAATCCAACAACGCCGGTGGGGGAGGGGCGGCACCTCGGGCGGTGGCCATAACTCCTAAAAAGAAGAAGCCCACAACCAGACTACGCGCTATCGATGATGACGCCGTGGTATCACGCTTGGGCTCCAATGGGCCGGGGCGCAAGCGCACGGCCTCGTTCCAAGGGTTTGATGCCGAAACCGGCACGGCCGGTGATGGCAACACCCTGCCGGCCGTCATCCACGAATCGCAGGAAGTGGTCAGCGGCTCGCTGGTGAAAATGCGCCTCACCGAATCGGCCGTCATCAACGGCCACTCGCTGCCGGCCAACACCTTCATCTACGGCAAGTGTAGCCTGGCTGGCGAGCGGCTCAGCATCGCCATTGAAACGCTCAAATCAGGCAACAGCGTGTTTCCGGCGGCGCTGGAAGTGTACGACGTGGACGGGCTGGAAGGGCTGCACATTCCCGGTGCAATCACCCGCGATGCCGCCAAACAGGCGGGCGCCGAAGGACTTGGTGCGGCCGACATGATGACGATGAGCGCCGACCCGGCCATGGCCGCGGCTGGCGTGGCCGTGAGTGCCGTGAAGGGCATTGGCCAGAAGAAAATCCGCCTGGTCAAAGTCCGCTTGAAGGCGGGTTACAACGTGATGCTCAAAGTAGACAAAGACTAACGACTCCTTCCCATGAAAACCACCCTATTTGCTACCAGCGTCCTTTTATTCGGCCTGGCGGCTGCACCGGTGCAGGCCCAAACCTCGGCCGCCCGAATGCTGCAATACTCGGAAGCCAACAAGCTGCCGACTTACCCGCTCTACATCAGCGACCAGAAAACGACCCACTTGGTATTTCCCTTTCCGGTCACCTACGTCGACCTGGGCAGCTCGGGCCTGATTGCGGCCAAGGCCACCGGCGCGGAAAACATCGTGCGGGTAAAAGCGGCTTCGGCCGGCTTTCCGGAATCGAACATGACGGTGCTCACCTCCGATGGCAAGCTCTATTCCTTCGTGGTGAACTACCAGCACGACCCCAAGGTGCTCAGCCTCGACCTCGGTGCTGCCGGGTCGGCCTCTTCGGCACAGGGCGAAGCCATTTTATCAAACTCGCCCATCCCGCAGGGCAATCTGGATGCCTACTCCCGGCAGGCGCTGGCGGCGGGTGGCACCTCGGCCAGCGAGAGTGCCAACCAACTCAGCGTGCGCGCCGGCAACGTGGGCTACAAGCAGGAAACCCTGTTTTTTCCGCTGCACGTTGCCAACAAATCGAATGTGACTTACGACGTGGACTTCGTCAAATTTTACATTCAGGACAAGCAGGTGGCCAAGCGCACGGCCGAGCAGGCCCTGGAAATCACGCCCATTTACGTCTTCAATGGGGGGCTGAAAAAGATTGATGCCAAAGGCCAGCTCGAACAGGTCTACATCTTCAAGAAATTCACCATCCCCGAGCAAAAGCAGCTCATCATCGAGGTGTATGAGAAGGGCGGCGGGCGCAACGTTAAGCTCAAGCTTACCAACGCCGACCTGCTCAAAGCCCGGACATTCAAATAGGCATCATCAGGTTCCACGGCCGGTCAAAAGCAACGAAAGGTGCCCGTACTGCGTTGCCTGGCTAGTAAGCGTGAAGATTTAACCCGTGTTGGTATGCGTAGCTTCCTGATTTTCGCGGCGATTATCGCCTTTCTGTATTCGTCCTGGGCTCCCAGTTGGGGCAGCACCGCAGCTACCTGGGGCTTGGTGCTTTTCGGCCTGAGCAAGTTCTGGGGTCTTTCCAGCAAGGTCACGCCGCCCAGCCGCAATCCGTACAATCCCTACGAGCGGTACAAGCCTTTTTAGGCATTTCTGACGACTATAACTTCGGCCCCCGGCGCTTCGGCTCGGGGGCTTTTTGCTGTTCGGGCAGTAAATCTTTGGCATTTTCCTCCGCCATTGGCCCCAGCACCGGCATCACCAGCCGCTGCTCTACAATAGGTGGAAACAATCGGTCGGGACTGCGTTGCATCTGCTCAAGACGCTTGGCAATGGCGGGCCAGCGGTAGCCCTGCATTTCGGGTTTCATATTGAAGTCGATGTCGCCGTGGAAGGCCAGGGCGCGGGGCACTTCGGAGGAGGAAGTATTGAAGCGGCCCTCGTAGGCCTGGCGCATCTGGTTCAGGGTGAGCTTTTCACTCAGCGCGGCCACGTCCACAAAATCCCGGAGCCTTTCGCCGCTCATCACCACACCGGCCAGCTTCATGGCGCTCAAGTCTTCGAGCGAGGCCAAGCGAATGTTGGAGTCGGGATAGAGCACGGGCGGTCGTAACAGCGGGAAGCCATAATTCACCACATCGGTTTTCACTTGGCCGATGACACCCTGAATGGCGGCTTTGTCCCATTCCGGCTCCTGGGCTCGCATTCGTTGGAGCGCGCCGTCGGCCCGCATCTCATATTTGCTTATCAGCAGGTCCTTAATTTCTCCGTCAATCGGCGTGGGGCCGTCCGAAAAAAGGTCGAGGTCGCGGCTGCGGCGGTGGCCCAGATGTAACGCCAAAGCCGTTCCCCCTACCAGGACGAACGGCTTCAGCAAGGGCTCCTGCATGAGTTGCGCTAGGAGTTGAAGGTTTGCGGTATCGACTGCTTGCGCTGGTAGCATCTAAGGGTTTCCTTTTCGATGTGGAAGAACTGGCACACGGCCGCAATGGCGGCATCCGACATATAGGGTACCGTTTCAACGATTTCCTGCACACGGGGCCGGCCGTAGTACTCCAGCATGGCAGCCCAGTCTTCTTTGCTCCCGCGCTGAATGACGCGCTGCACGATGGTACGCGCCATGGCCTGCGGGTCGATGGTGTCGGGGTCTACGTCCCACAGTAGCGTGGGCAGGTGCTCGGCTAATGGGGCCGGTACAACCTGCGGCTCGGGCGTTGCAACCGTAGTAGAAGGAGTGAGCTTTTCCATGAGTACAGGATATGTGAGCCGTGGCTAGTAGCCTTTCGTGTGACTGGAAAGCATATTCCCCAAAGCTGGAGTGGGAACCAGAGGGAGAAAGGCAATACAAAGCCCTAGTCTATTTAAACACCTTTTCAGGGCCTATAGTTGCGCTAAATCAGCCGGGTTTAGTAAAGCTACCATTACGGCAGGTGAGGGCCTACGCTCGATTCATCAAAGTGCAGATATGGTTCGTACTGATGAGCCGACTCCACTGGCGGGCCTTCTCCCGGCGCATACTTGGCTAAGGAGTCAGCGCTAGGAGTTGGCTGGTACTCTGCGTCGAGCGCGGCCGACAACTGCTCCAAGTCAATACGCCCGGCAATGTATTGGTTCTGCAGCCCCACTAAGAGCGCCGAGGGCGGTCGATTTTGGCTCATTGACACGCCAACTGCAAATTTCACCACCTCGCGACGCTGCTGTCTGGTTTGCTCGTTTTCGGAGAAATAGAGTGCCTTTACCACCTATACAAGATACGCATAAATGCTCTCATCAGCGGCCTAGACGGCGCTAAATCAACTTGCTTTCGAACTCAAAACTTCGGCCCTTGACGCTTGAGCTTATTTGCTATTTCCAACAGCCCGTCCTTCATTCCTACCGACCCTTTCAGCAACTCCGGGCCGGTGGATGGCGCGGCTTGTGACGGCGGCCCGACCACCAGCAGCACCACCGTAACCAGGGGCAATGCCTTTAGCAGGCGCACCACCCGCTGGCGCAGCCGGGCATCTTCCATCTTGGCGGGCATTTGCTCCAGCAGCTCGGCCCCGGTTTTCAGGATGGCCAGCCGCGCCGGCTGCTGCGCGTCGTGGTGCACCACGCCGCGGGTGCCCTGCATAATATGCCGAGCTACTGCGGTGTGACGGCCCCCAAGCAGCGCCCGCCAGATAGGTTCCTGGCTCTGCTGTACCTCGCGCATGGCATCCACGCGCTGCAGAAAATCAGACACTGCCACGGGCGCAGCAGGGGCTAACACCAGCTCCGGGAGGGGCGTGGTAATCTGGCCAAAGAAGGCGCGTAACGGCTGCAAATCCGTTTCCGGGTTCCCGGTAGGCCGTAAAATAGCGTAGTCCCGGGCTTGGTTGTATTGCTTGGGGTGCGACTGCGCGACGAGGTTCACGTCGTAGCCAGCATTCTCTGCCAGCACTTGAAAAGCTGCGCCCAGGGTCCGGCCATTGCCCTCCCGGAAGGCGTGGGCATAGTTGTACTGGTCGAAATAGTAAGCGGCCCGCGCCACGAACTGGTCTTTGTCCAGCCCTTTCAAAAAGCGCTCAGCGGCCAGCTGTTCCCCGATGGCATCCAAGTGCGCGGGCAGTTGCTGGTAGCTGCCAAAGTACATGGTGTACAGGCCGGGGCCGTCCTTGTCGGCCGAAGTTGACTTGGTAGCCTGGAATTCGCCCCAGGCACGCGTTTCGCCGGCCCACAGGTACACGTCCTGAAAAAGGTGGCGATGTAGGGCCTGCAGGCCCTGGGCATTGTGGGGCTCCACTTCCACGTGGCCGGCCAGCACCTCCAGCAGGCGGAAGTGGAAGCGGTTGCCTTCGACCTCGGCCAGCTTGTCCTCATCGGCAATGTTGAGCTTGTTAATCAGGACACCGGTGTGGGGGTCGGTAAAACCGTCAGTCATAGGAAAAAGCCGCGCGGGAACTGGGTAAGCAAGCAAAACACCCCACCAACCGGCAGGGCGTTAGCGAATAGGTAAGAAGCGAAGGGCTAGTGTGATAAAGAGCGGGTCTTGGCCACGGTGGGTGCCGGCCGGGGCGCCACTGCCAGAATGCCATCGGCTCCCCGCGTGGGAACCGGCGTCTGGGTCTGGGCCTGGTAGTGCGCATCAAGCTGCGCGTTTACCTCGGCCAGGCTCAACTCCCCGTTGATGTAGCGCTGGCTCAGCTGCTCGGCAAAGGGGCTCAGTTTGCGGTCCTGAGTCGCATTCAGCGCGGCCACCCGGTCCGACAGCGCCTGGCGCTGCTCGCGGGTTGCTTCCTTGGGGCCGAATTTTACGAGGGTATCCATGTTGTTTTGCCTGAGTGGTCTACTACGGCAAACGAAAGTTAGGCAAAAATGTGCCAAACCGCCCTACTGCTTCGCCCCAGCCGCCTGCGCATCGGCCAGGGCCGCATCTAACACCACTTGCACGGGCACGGCTAGCAGCTCGGCTACCCGGAGCGCCTCGGCCACGGTCAGGCCGGAGGAGTCGGCTTCGCGCTGCTTGATAGTGCGGTAAGTCATCTGCAGGTGTTCCTGTAGCTCGCGCTCGGTGAAGGTGAAGCGGCCGTGCCGCAGCAGGTGGCTGAACTGCTGGCCATCCGGCGGGGTAGAACCTAGCGGAGCCGAGACAGGGGATGGGGTTTTCATGCAAGCAGTATAACGCTTCCCGGCCTTACGGGAGAAGCAACAGCAGGATAATGCGCCACTGCCCCCAGCGCGTACCAGCGGACGGCAACCCGCCCGCTGGCAACGGTGCTCAGGCCGCAAGCTGCAGCTGCATTTGGGTGCCGGGCGCGGCCAACTGCTCCGCCTCGGGCACCAGGGGGTGCGTCTTGGCGGTGGCCGCTTTGGCTTGGCGGGCGCGGTAGGCGGCCATTTCGGGGCCGGGCAGCCACTGCTTGCCGGCGCAGGCCCGCAGGTTGAATTCCTGCCAGAGAAATTCCTCGCGGAAAATCAGGTGAACGGTGCCTTTCTTGAAGGCCCGGATTTCAAAGAACCGGCTGTAGACCGTCCAAACGCCATTGGGATTGGAATTCTGGTTGCCGTAGCGGTCAAGGGCCGTATCGATGCCCACGCAGGTATCGTAGTTCTCGCCCGTCAGGTAGCACATCACCCGGTCGATGTCGGCGTAGTCGTCGCGGCGGCTCCAGTTTACCCGAAAGCCTTTGCCCGAGTAGCTTTCCTCCACCGCGTAGGGCAGAATCACCTTGCGGTTTACCTTCCACTGCGAGTTGGTGACCCAGCCCTCGACGTGCAGGCGGTTTTCCTTGTGGTACTTGGTGAAGGTGTCGAACACCGATTCCACGGCCTGCTCCATAATGGTTTCGCGGTTGTCGAGCACCAGCGCCACCAGCTCGGCCACGGCCTCGTGGGTAAATTCCTGGTAGCCCTGGGCCTTGCTGAAGGCCGCGAAGTTGCGGCGCACGTCGGCCGTCATCAGCTTCTGAATGTTCACCTTGTCGAGCACCAGCCCCCAGATTTGCTGGTTCATCTCGTCGGCAAAGTTGTTGTAGCTCGTGCGCAGGCTGCCGCGCTCTAAGCTGGCCTCGGCCAGTTTCAGCACGTCCTGGTATTCACTGCGCAGCAGGCTTTTGGCGTAGAACTTCATCCCCTCGCGGGCCTGCAGATAGGCGGCGTACTGCGCCTTCAGACCTTCGTACTCGGCGGCCATGTTGCCGATAACGTCGCGGGTGGCCACAGCATTGGCAAACAGATTTTCATCCAGCTCCGGCCCCCGGCGGCCCCGGCTGCTAAACTCGAAGGTGAGGCGGTCGGCTTTGGCGGGCTTGTGCAGCCGGACCAGGCTAACTGCTACGTTGGTGGGCCGCTCGGCCTCGGCAAACACGGCCCCCAGAGCCTCGCTCGTGCCGTGGTCCTCGATGAGGCGGGCCAGCAGTTGCCGGGTTTCGGAGTAGGGATTGGCCAGCGTTTCGGTGTTGAGCAGGCACACCACGTCGCCGCCGGCGGCTACCACGTCCCAGGCCTTGAGCAAATGCCGGTCACCGTTCGAGAAGGGCGGGTTCATGATAATGAGGTCGAAAAAATGGTCTCCCCGGTAGTTCAGAAAATCGTTGGCAATGACCTTATAGCCCTTGTCGTGCAGCACGGCGCGCAGCTCGGGGTCGGCCTCGCAGCAGTACACGTTTTGCTTGCCGCTGCGGCTGTGGTAGTCCTCCCGGTCCAGCCAGGCCGTCAACTCGTCCACGATGGCCCCACTGCCGGCGCTGGGCTCCAGGATGGTCAGCTTACGCAGGGCTGCCGCGGCCGGGTTGTAGCGGCGGTACCGGTCGCTGCCCGGCTCTTCGTCGCCGGTAGGAGCGGAGTTGAAAAACGGGTCGAGCATACGCTGAATAACGGCGGCCGGGGTAGGAAAGAATTCAGGATTGAGCATGGCGCTTAACAGAGCTAAAGTGATAGTGAACAACCACTTGCTTATCCTATTAAACGCATTTTTAGCCTTTTTTGTTGCTAAAAAGACAACAATATTTAGCTAAAATCAACTTAACGTTTTGACTGCGCCAACTCCTTCTTCCCCCTTGTTCCTTATAAAAACTGCCGGCGGTACGCCGGCCCCAGCACGCCGCTGGCGGTACTGGCCCTTGCCGGTTCGGCCATCAGCCAATGAAAGGGGGGAGGCCCGGCCGGGGCTGCAAAGCGCACCGGGAGCGGGGCCGGCATTCCGCCGCGACCAGCGGGAGCAGAGGAGAGCCGGCCCCGCTCCCGAGTAAGCGCCGCTGCCTGGGCCGGGCCGGCGCGGCGGGGTTTTGCGAGAAGGATAGAAAGGGCGCGACCAGCGGGAGCGGTGCGCAGCACGGCAGCGCAGCGAACCCCTGCATAGCCTGGCCCCACGGGCTCGCCCTCCCATAATCCCTTAAAACAGCCTGTATTCGGCCATTCGGGGAAAAATTTAAGCTATGTCGCAAACTTACGTCATATCATGTCGTATATTTACGACATACTTCCGGCTTTGCTTCTGATTCCTATGTCTTCCAACGCGGATAACCTAACTCATCCCCTGTTGCGCGTGGTGCTCGAACGGGTGTTGCGCACCGAATGCCTGGTGCTGGAAGGCCTCCGGCTCCAGACCCAGGGCGGCTACAACGGCCTGCCGGGCGGCGGCGGCGAGGAACGCCTGCAGGCCGCCGAAGAGCGGGCCTACCAGCGGGCCGAAACCCTGCTCACTCAATTGCTGGCCGCCACGGTCGCCGCGCCAGCTGTCCCTTCCGCACTTCCTGCTTCCGCCTAATGACTTACGCCAAAACCGCCGCCTTCACCGAAGAGCAACAGTACCTATCTCGCGTGGCCAAAGCCCTGGCCCACCCGGCCCGGGTGGCCATCATCCAGTTTCTGGCCAGCAAGCAAACCTGCATATCC
The DNA here is from genome assembly GCF_054783255.1 of Hymenobacter ruber. NCBI lineage: Bacteria > Pseudomonadati > Bacteroidota > Cytophagia > Cytophagales > Hymenobacteraceae > Hymenobacter > Hymenobacter ruber. The sequence continues at coordinate 86,251 of NZ_BAAGQX010000001.1, read as the reverse complement.
GGCGACATTGCCGCCGAGCTGCCCCTTTCACGCACCACCGTGTCGCAGCACCTGCAGGAGTTGAAGGCGCTGGACCTGATTCGCGGCGAGATTGATGGGCTGACGGTGTGCTACTGCCTCAATACCGAGCTGCTGCACAAGGTGCACCAGCAGTTCACCGCCTTTTTCATCGAGGCTACTAGCGGCGCGGTCTGCGGCCCGGACGATGCCTGCGCCTGCTAGGCCCACTCAACTTTTCATCCTCTTTTTAACAACGAACCGCCATGAAAATCTCTGAAATCAAGAAGTCCCTGGCTGAAGTGGAAGCCATCAATTTCCGCCTACCCACGGGCGAGTACCTGCCCGCGCACTTCCACGTCACGGAAGTGGGCTTGGTCAGCAAGCATTTCATCGATTGCGGCGGCGTGGAGCGCCACGAGACGGTGGCCAACTTCCAGCTCTGGGAGGCCGGCGACTACGACCACCGGCTAGCCCCCCAGAAATTCCTGCACATCCTCAACCTGTCGGAAAAGATTCTGGGTAGCGAGGATTTGGACATTGAAGTGGAGTACCAGCAGGCCACCATCGGCAAGTTCGGCCTGGCCTTCGACGGCACCGATTTCGTGCTCACGTCCAAGCAGACAGCCTGCCTGGCCCAGGATGCCTGCGGCATTCCGGATGCCCAGTCGTTTGCGCTGCCCCAGCTGCTAACGGCCGGCGGCTGCACCCCGGGCGGCGGGTGCTGCTAAAAAGCCCAGCCGGCGCGGCCCTCCTAGGTCGCGCCGGTTGACTTTTCCCCTCGTTCATTTCTTCCGATTTCGATGACAATTGCTTTTTTCTCCGACGTGCACGGCAACCTGCCGGCCCTGGAAGCGGTGCTGGCCGACATGGAGCAACGCCGGCCCGACATGATTTTCTGCCTGGGTGATTTGGTGGGCTATGCGCCCTGGCCCAACGAAGTGGTGAACGAGGTACGCCGACGCGGCATCCCCACCCTGGCCGGCAACTACGACCAGGGTATCGGGCTGGCCAGCAGCAACTGCGGCTGCGCCTACAAAACCGACACCGAAAAGGACTTGGGTGCCCAAAGCATCGCCTACACCAACCACATCGTGGGCGATGCCGAGCGGCGCTACCTGCGCTTGCTGCCCAAGCATATGCGCCTGGAGTTTCAGGAGGAGCCCTGCACCCTGAACCTGCTGATGGTGCACGGCTCGCCCCGCAAAATCAACGAATACCTGTTTGAGGACCGGCCCGAAGCCAGCTTCGTGCGCGTGCTGGCCGAAGCCAACGCCGACATCATGCTCTTCGGCCACACCCACAAGCCCTACCACCGCACGTTTGCCTACGAGGTGGAAGGCGAAACCCGCTACCGCCACGCGCTCAACATCGGCTCGGTGGGCAAGCCCAAAGACGGCGACCCGCGCGCCGCCTACCAGCTGCTGCACCTCGACGAAAACACGAGGCTCACCGACCCAGGCAGCGTGCGCTCGGAACTGGTGCGGGTGGAATACAACGTGGAGAAAGCCGCGCAGGCGGTGGAAGCCTCGCTGCTGCCCAATGAGTACGCCGATATGCTGCGCAAGGCTTATTAATCGGAGTTAATCATGACCATTGAACCACTCAGCGAAGCCCATTGGCCGGCAGTAAAGTCCATCTACGAAGCCGGCATTGCCACCGGCAACGCCACCTTTGAAACGCAGGCCCCCGAATGGGACGCCTGGGACCGGGTGCACCTGGCGCACAGCCGCCTGGTGGCCGTCGATGAGGCCGGCGCAGTGCGGGGCTGGGCGGCGCTCTCGCCCGTGTCGAGCCGCTGCGTGTACGGCGGCGTGGCCGAAATCAGCATCTACATCGGGGCCGAGGCGCGGGGCCAGGGCGTGGGCCGGCAGCTGCTGCAGGCCCTGATTGCGGACTCGGAAGCCCACGGCATCTGGACGCTGCAGGCCGGCACCTTCGAGGAAAATGCGGCCAGCATCGGCCTGCACACGCGGGCCGGCTTTCGCGTCATCGGCCACCGCGAACGGATTGGCCAGCACCACGGCGTGTGGCGCAACACGGTGCAAATGGAGCGGCGCAGCCCTTTGGTCGGCGTCGCTTAACTCAACTGCTTACTTCTTATGACCACCCTGAACCAACCCCTGCCCGCCGCCCCGGCCCCCGCCGCGCTGGCCGAAAAGAAACTTTCGGGCCTCGACCGGGGCCTCACGCTCTGGATATTCCTGGCCATGGCCCTGGGCGTCGGCCTAGGCTACTTTGTGCCCGGCATCAACGGAGCCATCAACTACTTCTCGGTGGGCACGGTGAACGTGCCGCTGGCCATCGGCCTGATTCTGATGATGTACCCGCCGCTGGCCAAGGTGAAGTACGAGCAGCTGCCAAGGGTATTCAAAAACACGCGCATCATCGGCCTCTCGCTGTTTCTGAACTGGGTACTCGGGCCCTTGCTCATGTTTTTCCTGGCCATCTGGCTGCTGCCCGACAAGCCCGAGTACATGATGGGCCTGATTCTGATTGGCATTGCGCGGTGCATTGCCATGGTGCTGGTCTGGAACGATTTGGCCGACGGCTCCCGCGAGTACGCCGCCGGGCTGGTGGCGCTCAATTCCATCTTTCAGGTGCTGTTTTACTCGGTGCTGGCCTGGTTGTTCATCACGGTGCTGCCGCCCTACTTCGGGCTGAAAGGCTACGCGGTGAACATTGGCATCTGGGACATTGCGCAGAGCGAGCTGGTGTACCTGGGCATTCCCTTCGCGGCCGGTTTCCTCTCGCGCACCGCGCTGCGCCGCCTGAAAGGCGACGAGTGGTACGAGAAGGTGTACATCCCGGCCATCAGCCCCATTACCTTGGTGGCACTGCTACTCACCATCGTGGTCATGTTCAGCCTCAAGGGCGAAACCATCGTGCAGGTGCCGCTCGATGTGCTGCGCATTGCCCTGCCGCTGGCCCTGTACTTCGGCATCATGTTCGTGCTCAGCTTCGCGGCGGGCAAGTACCTAGGGGCCGACTACGCCGAGAATGCCAGCATTGCCTTCACGGCCACCGGCAACAACTTCGAGCTGGCCATTGCCGTGGCCATCGGCGTGTTCGGCCTGAACTCGGGCCAGGCCTTCGCGGGCGTCATCGGCCCGCTGATTGAGGTGCCGGCGCTGATTGCCCTGGTCAACCTGGCCTTCTGGTTCCGCCGCCGCTGGTACGGCGGCAAAACGGTGGCTTCAGCCGCGTAAATCTCCTCCCTGCTTTTTCCCCTGCTCATGTCTGACAAGAAAAACGTGCTGGTGCTCTGCACCGGTAACTCCTGCCGCAGCCAGCTGCTGCACGACTACCTCGAACAAGCCCTGGGCGAGCACGCCAACGTGTACAGCGCCGGTGTCGAAGTGCACGGCCTCAACCCCCGCGCCGTGCGCGTAATGGCCGAGGATGGCGTAGACATTTCTCGCCATACCAGCAACCATGTGGACGAATACACCGCCGTGCCGTTTGACTACGTAATTACCGTGTGCGACCACGCCAACGAGGTGTGCCCGGTATTTCCGTCCACTGCGAAGAAGCTGCACCACAACTTCCCCGACCCGGCCAAGGCGACCGGCAGCGAGGAAGAAATCATGGACCAGTTTCGCAGCGTGCGTGACCAGGTGAAAGCCTACGCCCACGACTTCGTGCAGGCGCAATTCCAAACTACTTAATGCCTGTCAACACTGGCCCGCTGCTTGCGCCCACCGACTTCACTACCGACGTACTGGTCATCGGAGCCGGCCAGAGCGGACTGGCCGTGGGCTATTATCTGCGGCGGGCGGGCCTCGCTTTTGAGCTGTTAGATGACCAACGCCAGCCCGGCGGGGCCTGGCCCCACGCCTGGAACTCGCTGCGGCTGTTCTCTCCGGCCGATGCCAGCTCGCTGCCGGGCTGGCTCATGCCGCGTTCAGCGGATAGCGGCTTTCCGGCCCGGGATGCCGTGATAGACTACCTCACACAGTACGAGCAGCGGTACGCGCTGCCGGTGCGGCGGCCCGTGCGCGTAGCCGCTGTGGCCCGGTCGGGGGAAGGCTTCACCGTGCAAACGGATGCCGGGACCTGGCAGGGCCGGGCGGTAGTATGCGCCACCGGCAGCTGGAGCAACCCCTTCGTGCCGGCATATCCCGGCCAGGCTGACTTTGGCGGCGTGCAGCTGCACTCGGCCCACTACCATGCGGCGGCGCCCTTTGCCGGGCAGCAGGTGCTGGTGGTGGGCGGCGGCAACTCCGGCGCGCAGGTGCTGGCCGAAGTATCGCGGGTGGCGAAAACGACCTGGGTGACGGAACGGGAGCCCCGCTTTCTGCCCGATGATGTGGACGGCCGGGTGCTGTTTTCGCAGGCCACCCAGCGCTACCACGCGCAGGGCAGCGAGGCCCCGGCCCCGCCGCCCTCCCTGGGCGACGTGGTGATGGTGCCGCCGGTGAAGGAAGCCCGGAGCCGGGGCGTGCTGGGCAGCGTGCGGCCGTTTGCGCGGTTCACCCGCACGGGCGTCGTATGGGCCGATGGGAGGGAAGAAGCCGTGGACGCGGTTATCTGGTGCACGGGCTTCCGGCCTGCCCTTGCGTTTCTGGCGGACCTGGATGTCGTGCAGCCCGATGGACGCGTGGCCACGACCGGTACGCAGGCCACCGCGCTGCCGGGCCTGTGGCTGGTGGGCTACGGCAGCTGGACCGGCTTCGCGTCGGCTACCCTCATTGGCGTGGGCCGCTCGGCCCGGGCCACCGTCGAGGAAATCCGGGCGTTTCTGGCTCCGGCAGCACCACCCGCATAGCAACCAATAAATCAACAGTTTAAAGGTCGATTAATTCAATTGGCGCCAATCGGTCAGTGTGGAATTCTTCTGCCGAGCCAGCGGTTGAGGTTACGAGAGTTTTTCCCTCTCACCTGCCCATTATGGCGACAAACAAACCAGCCGGCGACGGCCACCGCAACGGCGCTGTGCGCGACCGTTCGCAAGTTTTCAACCCCGTCACGGAGCAATACGTGAAGCGGAACACCACCAACGGCCAGTTCATGGACGTGAAGCAAGACGGCACGCCCTTCAAAGGCGTGCGAAAAGAGAAGGGAGGCAAATAGCACTACTTCTACTCTGTTTTTTCTAATAAAAAAGCGGCTCCGAACTTGGAGTCGCTTTTTTATTTTAAACTACTGCCCACCCACCGCTCATGCAGGTATCACGCCGACATCACTAGATACCCCAGTTCCTCATCAAGAATTTCGCGGATGCGGACGGATTGCTCTACTTGCTTGATAAGCAGACGGGTAGGATAGCCAAGCAGCGGCAAAGTCCGAAGGCTATATTCTTTGAGATGGACCGGAATACAGTGCTCTTTCACGGCCAGCCCAAAGACCATCTGGAAGCCCTGTATGCAGCTTTGGATGACAAGGCCGCCGCCGATTTGCAAAACGTTCTTCGCTCTCGAAAAGCTTCTCTCGAAGAAGTAGTAAGCATTGTGGCGCTGGCCAACTCGCTTAAATGGCGCATACCGGCGAGCGACCCGGAGTTTGGCCAACTGAAAGAGAAATTAAGCCTGGCCGACTTAAAAGCTGAAATCCGGCCCATCGACCAAGCTAAACCAGTGGACCAGAACGAGCTGAACCAGTTGGTGGATTCGGATGCTATCAAAGAGGCGAAGCGTATTCTATTGCCCCTGCTGCCGTTGTTTGACGAGGATAAGCTTACCGACATTCACGCCAGCTGGTTTATTCACTCGCAGCCCGATGAACGGTTTCCCTCCGTGATTGGAGACTGCCCCCTGCTGGAAAGGCCCAATACTGATTATAGCAAGCTCGAAGACTTCATCTTTCCGCTAAGCGCTACCGACACGTTTATTTACAAGCACGGGGCGCAGAAGCGGATTAAAAGCCCAATTTTTACTATCCAGAAGGACTTGGCTACCCTTCACTATTCCACGCGTTACGTTGCCTGCAAGAGCAAAACGCATTTGGAAACCATCGTAAAAATGTACGACGTGATGCAAACTCAAAATCAAATAGGACAGCTCACAAAGCACTTATTTGATTTTATTGCCTAACCCTTTCCAGATTCGCTGAGCGCGGCCTGAAACCCTGAGTAATTGTACTTCCCACGTCGCGCAATCTCTGGTATGACCGCTGCCGAGTTCGCTCAAATCAGCGAATCCAAACTGCGACGGGCGTGGCTGGCGGGGCCAAGCCGCTGAAACTCGGTGGGAGTGAGACCAGTCACCTGCCGAAACTGGCGCGAGAGGTGCGCCGGGCTGCTGTAGCCCAATTGCTGCGCCACTTCGGCAATGGGCAGCTCACCGTAGCCAATCAGCTCCTTGGCCCGCTCCACCTTCTGGCGGATGATGAATTTCTCAATGGTGAGGCCTTCGGAAGCGGAGAACAAATGGGAAAGATAGTGGTAGTCCTTGCTCAGGTGTTCCACCAAGTACGCCGAGTAGTTGAGCAGGCGCGGGCCGGGCGGCGGGTAGTGAATCAGGGCCACCAGCAAGGTTTTGATGCGGTCCACGAGCTGGTCGCGGGGGTCTTCCAGCAGCTCGAACCCGGCGTCCTGCAGGCTGGCCCGGATGGCTGACCAGTCGGGGGCCGCCCCGTCGGGAGTGGACACGTCGGCCTCTCCCAGCGCCACGCGGTGCACCGTCAGGCCCAGCGCCGTCAGCTCCTCGCGCACCACCCGGATGCACTGCGGGCACACCATGTTCTTAATCAGCAGCCGGTGCGAACCGGGCGGCGGCAGGACGTGGGCGATGCTGACGTCGGCTTTCATGGGGTGCGGCATTATTTCACCACTAAGCTACCCCGCAGCATGCCCATGCCGCAGGTGAAGCTAAATGTCCCGGCTTCTTTGGGCAGCAGCTCCACCAGCGTGGTTTTAAAGGCCGGCAGGTTGCGGCGGATGCTGAAATCCGGCATCAGCAGCTCCTCCGAACAGCTGTTTTCCTCGTCGCGGTAGAAGCTCAGCTGCACGGGCTTGCCGCGCTCCACCTCAATCACGTCGGGCGAGTAGCCACCCTTCACGGTGATGGCCACCTCCTGCACGCCGCCGGAAGTAGACACGGCGCTGGCCGTCTGGCGGGCCGAAAAAAAGAAGTACCACAGCACAAACCCAGCGAGGGCCAGGCCGGCGACGGTCACGATAATGGCGAGGGTATCCATAGCAGAGCGGAATTAATGGTTGTCGAAGGAGCGCAGGCGCAGCGAGTTGGTCAGCACCGACACCGAACTAAGGGCCATGGCCCCGGCCGCCAGCATGGGCGAGAGCAGGATGCCGAAGAAGGGGTAGAGCAACCCGGCGGCGACGGGAATGCCCAGCGTGTTGTAGACGAAGGCAAAAAACAGGTTCTGTTTGATGGTGCGGATGGTCTGGCGGCTCAGCTCGATGGCCGTCACCACCCCGTTCAGGTCGGAGCGCATGAGCGTGATGCCGGCGGCTTCCATCGCCACGTCGGTACCCGAGCCGATGGCCAGCCCGATGTCGGCCTGGGCAAGCGCCGGCGCGTCATTAATGCCGTCGCCGACCATGGCCACGATGCGGCCCTCGGCCTGCAGCTCCTTCACCTTGCAGGCTTTATCGGCGGGCAGCACCTCAGCGAAGTAGCGCGTGATGCCCACCTGCCCGGCCACCTGGGCGGCCGTTTCGGCGTTGTCGCCGGTCATCATCACCACCTCAATGCCCAGGGCCTGCAGCTTTTTGATGGCGGCGGCCGACGTATCGCGCACGGTATCGGCCACGCCCACCAGGCCCACAGCCTGGCCGGCCACGGCAATGTAAAGCACGGTTTTAGCCTGGCTCAGCAGCTGCTCGGCCTGCGCAATCAGGTCGGGCGAGAGACTCACGCTTTCGTCGGCCAGCAGTCGACGGTTGCCGATGAGCACGGCCTGGCCGCTCACGGTGGCGGCGGCCCCTTTGCCTTCCACGGCCCGGAAGCCGGTCGCCGTCAGGCTGGCCGCGCCCTGCGCCTCGGCGTGGCGCACCACGGCCTCGGCCAACGGGTGCTCGCTCTGGCGTTCCACGGCGGCCACTACTTGCAGCAGTTGGCCGGCCTCCTGGGCCGCCCCGGTAGGGCCGGGCAGCGTCCAGAAATCCGTCACGGCGGGCTCGCCGCGGGTGATGGTGCCGGTTTTATCGAGCAGCACGGTGTTTACCTGGTAAGCCTTTTCCAGCGCCTCAGCGTTGCGAATCAGTACCCCGTGCTCGGCCCCCTTGCCGGTGCTCACCATGATGGCCGTGGGCGTGGCCAGCCCTAGCGCGCACGGGCAGGCAATGATGAGCACGGCCACGAAGTTGACCAGCGCCAACGGCAGGCGGGTACCGGCCGGGGCCAAATCAAACCAGAGCACGAACGTGAGAATGGCAATGACCACCACCGTGGGCACGAAAATGGCGCTGACCTTATCGGCCAGCCGTTGAATGGGCGCGCGGCTGCCCTGGGCATCTTCCACCAGCTTCACAATCTGCGAGAGCATGGTGTCGGCCCCTACTTTGGTCACCCGAAAGCGGAAGGAGCCGGTTTTGTTGAGCGTAGCCCCGAACACCGGGTCACCGGCCTGCTTCTGCACCGGCAGGCTTTCGCCCGTGAGCATAGCCTCGTCGAGGGCTGAGCTGCCTTCGGTAATGAGGCCGTCGGTGGCCACCTTCTCGCCCGGGCGCACCACGACGATATCGCCCAGCTGCACCTGTTCGATGGGCACGTCGACTTCCGCGCCATCGGGCCGCACCACGCGCGCCGTTTTGGCTTGCAGGCCGATGAGGCTGCGCATGGCGGCCGAGGTCTGGGTTTTGGCCCGCAGCTCCAGCACCTTGCCCAGCAGAATCAGGGCAATGATGGTGGCCGTCGTGTCGTAGTACACCTCGGGCATCAGGCCCCGGCTGGTGAAAAAGCCGGGCACCACGGTAGCCGCCAGGCTGTAGAGAAAGGCCGCGCCGGTGCCCACGGCAATGAGCGTATCCATGTTGGCGGCCCGGTGCTTGAAGCCGTTCCAGGCCGACACGTAGAACTCGCGCCCGCTGTAAAGCAGCACGGGAAGCGTGAGCAGTAGCAGGGCGTAGTTAAGCCACTGCATGTTGATGCGCGCCATGATGGCCGGCCAGAGCATGAGCATGCTTAGGGGCATGATGATGACGGCCAGGCCCACGGCTACCCAGAAGCGGCGCTTGAGCTTCTGGTATGCCAGCGCCTTCTGGCGGTCGATTTCGGCGCTGCGCTCGGCGGCGCTGGTGTCGGGGGCGCGCTCCATCACGCCATAGCCGGCATTGATGACAGCATCCTTGAGCGTGGCCGGGGAAGCCTGCGTGGGTACGTAGTCCACGGTGGCCTTTTCGGTGGCAAAGTTGACCATCGCCCGCTGCACGCCCGGCGTGCGGCTGAGCGACTTCTCGACGAAGGATGCGCACGAGGCGCAGGTCATACCTTCGATGTCGAGGGTTTCGGTTTTAGTAGTCGGTTCCATAACTAGTAGGTTACGAAGTAGTTGCTGGACTTGGCTACAACGTGACAATGCCCACAAACACCATACAAAGGAACGGCAACCCCTTGGCGAAGTTGGTACTAAATACCGCCGCAGAATTGCATAATTTGTCGGCCTATACCGCAGCACCGCCATCCTGGGCAGCCTGTTTTGCCTGCCAGGCAGCGAGGCGCCATCGGGCGGAGCCCAGGTTTACTTTAACGGTCGTGGAAACGGGAATTTGCAAGCCGAAGCTCTGGCGCAGAAACTCCAGCAGCACGGTGGTTCGGGTCACAAGCAGGTACTTCCGTCGGTTGAGCGTCAGCTCTTCGGTTACAATGCCAACCAGCTTCTTTTCTAAGGCGGGGTCGAGGTGCAGGTAATTGCCCGTGTCCCAGAGGCCGCTGCCGCTGATGCCTTCCATTTTGGGGCGCTTGTGCGGCTGCGGATTGGTGGCCGACACCACGTCGCCGGTAAAGTCGAGCACGAGGTGAGTAGCCGGGTGGAGCCCGGACCGGGCGTAATCAAATTCGCCCGCCAATTGGGTTTGCAGCGGGTAGGGTGCCGTTTTCACCTGGCCATCGAAAGCCCGGGTCTTCGCCGCCGGAAAGCCAACGGACAGGTAGACGTCCGTCAGGTGCCGGGGACTCGTGGAGAGCTCCGAAAGGGTCAGGAAGTGGTAGGCTTCCTGCAGGCGGGCAAGTTGCGATTCGTCGGTCAGCTCCAGCGCGGCCAGGTCAATTTTGTCGTCCTTCCGTTTGCCCGAGGCAGGCAGAGCGGTAATGCGCAGCTCACCGGCCAGGGTGACTTCGTGCGGGGGCAGAATCACGAACGTCTCGTTACACTTGCCGGCGATGACGTGCGCTGCCGTCACCACGAAGAAGCGCCCATCCAGGGTTAGTAGCACCCCGCTGCCACAGGCGGCGATGCGGCCTTTGTGCGTGTAAAAAAATTGGATGGTCGATTTAAGGATTGCCGCGGTAGCAATGTTGAGGGGTTGAGCTTTGACTTCTTGTAAAAGCGAAGGGGGAGTAGGCGTAAAGGCCATGGGTAAAAGGGTAAAAATTAAGTTATTGGTTGGGACACCGGAGAATGAAGCCCTGAATGCCCTTCCCACTGATGAATACGTTTTCCAGCCCTGCTTTTGGAAAAGGGGCCGATTTTATTTTCGGAGCCCTACACGGTTATCAGGTAGTTAGCCGCACCGGGCTTACACAATTAAGCCGGCCGCTTGCATAATCTTGCGATTTCGTACCTGCCCTTACATTTCCTGCTACGCGGCCGAAAATGCCTACAAGTCAATCCGAATGCTGTCTATTAAAGGGCCCCAGCTGGCTGGGCATCGGCCTGGGGTACCAGCCGGTGACTTGTGACGCACCGAATGCCTTGAATCCTTCCGCGATAAGGTTTCTACCTTTGCGGCGTCCGGGTGGAGAGTTAGCTCTGCTCCGTAGCCGGGCTCCTTATTGAGGTTGGCTCGCTGCCTCAAGGGTCCCCAACCAGCTTCGGCTACTGTTGCCACGGGGAGGAGCGCAACATAGCTGACGGGAAATCTTGCACCATTCCGGAGAAATCCTGTTCATAACTTCCGGGCGGTACGCCCGTACTTTGCCTATACTCCAAACCCCGGTGGGCCCGTTCTCTGCGTGAAGCGTTTCGTCAGTCTGTTTCTGCTCTTTAGCTACTTGCTGTCCAGCCCCGGGCTGGTGTACAGCATGCACTTCTGTGGGCAGCAGCTGACGTCGGTGACGGTGGCGCAGGACGGCGATACCAACTGCTGCTGCCAGGATGCGGGCAAGCCCGCCGGGCGCTGCTGCCACGACCAGAAAGTGAGCAGCGCGCTCAAGGACATCAAGCTTTCGGCCGCCCACTTCAAGCTGCAGGCTCCGGAAGCGGTGCCCGCCCCGGCCGTGCTGCGCCTGGTGTGGCAGCTGGCGCAAGTAATCTACCCGGCCGATGAGCCGGCCGCCCAGCTGCTGGCCCACGCGGCCCCGCCGCCCGAATGCCCGGCCTACGTGCGCGGGCATGCCTTCCTAGTCTAGCCTTCCGGGTTGCTCTGCTCCCCACGCCGACCGGCGCTGGGGCTTTGGTGCGTCCAGCCCCTGGTGGCTGGACGGTCCCCGCGTCTGGGCTCTTATGCCCACCGATGTCCCTGCCTGGGTTTCCGGTTCGCTGACGCTTCTCCCTAAAGTGCTGTATTCTACATGATAGAGCAACTCATTTCCTTTTCCCTGCGGAATCGGGTGCTGGTGCTGCTGGTCGCCGCCGGGCTCCTCGTGTGGGGCGCGTTTTCGGTGCGGGCCAGCAAGATTGACGCCATCCCCGACCTGTCCGAAAACCAGGTCATTGTTTTCACCGAGTGGATGGGCCGTAGCCCGCAGATTATCGAAGACCAGGTGACCTACCCGCTGGTGACCAACCTGCAGGGGCTGGCCCAGGTGCGGGCCGTGCGCGCGGCCTCCATGTTCGGCATGAGCTTCGTGTACGTTATCTTCAATGACAACACGGACATCTACTGGGCCCGCGAGCGGGTACTGGAACGCCTCAACTACGCGCAGCGCCTGCTGCCGGCCGGCATCACGCCCACCCTCGGGCCCGACGGCACCGGCGTGGGCCACGTGCTCTGGTACACCCTGAACGCCCCTAAGCTGGACCTGGGCGAGCAGCGCGCCCTGCAGGACTGGTACGTGAAGTTCGGCCTGCAAACCGTAGCCGGCGTGAGCGAGGTGGCCAGCTTCGGCGGCTTCCAGCCCGAGTACCAGGTGACGGTGGACCCCACCAAGCTGACCTACTACAACGTGACCTTGCCGCAGGTGCTGGCGGCGGTGCGCAGCAACAACAACGAGGCCGGCGGGCGCAAGTTTGAGCAGGCCAGCGTCGGCTACATCATCAAAACCAGCGGCTACATCCAGGACGTGGCCACGCTGGAAAACGTGCCGGTGCTCACCCGCGCCGGCGGGGTGCCGCTGCGGCTCAAGGACCTGGGCACCGTGCAGATGACCGGCGAGAGCCGCCTGGGCATCTTCGACCACAACGGCGAGGGTGAGGCCGTGGGCGGCATCGTGGTGATGCGCTACGGCGAGAACGCCGACGACGTGATAACCCGCGTGAAAGCCAAGATGACGGAAGTGGCCAAGGGCCTGCCGGCGGGCGTTTCCTTTAACATCGTCTACGACCGCAGTGGGCTGATTGAGGAGTCGGTGGCCAACATCCAGCACACGCTGCTGGAAGAAATGGCCGTGGTGTCGCTGGTGGTGCTGGTGTTCCTCTTTCACTGGCGCAGCGCGCTGAGCATCCTGCTGCAAATCCCGATTACCATTGCCGCCAGCTTCATCCTGCTCAACGCCTTCGGCATCTCTTCCAACATCATGTCGCTCACCGGCATTGCCCTGGCCATCGGCGTCATCGTCGACAACGGCATCGTGATGGCCGAGAATGCTTACCGCAACCTGGCCCTGCACCAGGCGGCCGAAGAAGCCGTGGCTGCCGGGCCATCCGGTGGCCCACCCGTGCCAGTTGCTCCCATTTCCACCACTGAACCCATCCGCCATGACTAACGACGAGCGCCTCGCCATCATCGAGAAGTCCAGCCAGCAGGTCTCGCGGGGCATCTTCTTCTCCACCATCATCATCGTGGCCTCCTTCCTGCCGGTGTTTTTGCTCACCGGGCAGGAGGGCAAGCTGTTTCACCCGCTGGCCTACACCAAGACCTTCATCCTGCTCATCGACGCGGTGCTGGCCGTGACGCTGGCCCCGGTACTGCTGTCCTTTTTCATGAAGGGCAAATTCAAAACCGAAGAGCAGAACCCCATCAACCGGGGCCTGGAGCGGGTGTACGCCCCGCTCATCAACTGGTGCCTGACCTGGCGCAAGACCACCATCGCCATCAACTTGGCCCTGCTGGCCATCAGCATTCCGCTGCTGCTGAGCTTGGGCACCGAGTTTATGCCCCCACTCGACGAGGGCTCGATTCTGTTCATGCCCATCACGCAGCCCGACGTGTCGAACACGGAGGTGAAGCGCATCCTGCAGGTGCAGGACAAGATTATCAAGCAGGTGCCCGAAGTAGCCGGCGTGCTCGGCAAGGCCGGGCGGGCCAGCACGGCCACCGACAACGCCCCGCTGAGCATGATTGAAACCATCATCCAGCTCAAGCCCCGCAGCGAGTGGCGGGCCGGCATGACCAAGGCCAAGCTCATTGCCGAGCTCAACGAGAAGCTGCAGATTCCGGGCGTGGTCAACGGCTGGACGCAGCCCATCATCAACCGCATCAACATGCTGAGCACCGGCGTGCGCACCGACGTGGGCGTGAAAGTCTACGGCCAGCAGCTCGACACCATCTACCAGGTATCGCAGCGGGTACGGGCGGCGCTCACCGGCGTGCCCGGCGTGCAGGACCTCTACGTGGACCCCATCACCGGCGGCAAGTACCTGCAGATTGACATCGACCGCCCGCAGCTGGCCCGCTACGGCCTGAGCGTGGACCAAGTGAACGAAGTGGTGGAAACCGCCATCGGCGGCGCGCCCGTCGCTACTACCGTGGAAGGCCGGCGGCGCTTCAGCATCAACGTGCGCCTGGCCGAAGACTTCCGCAACAGCGTGGCCGCGCTGGGCCGCATCCCCATCCAGACCACCGCCTACGGGCCGGTGCCGCTCTCGGCGGTGGCCAGGCTGCGCTTCGTGAACGGGCCGCCGATGATTAACTCCGAGAACGCGCAGCTGCGCGGGGCGGTGCTCTTCAACGTGCGCGACCGCGACCTGGGCGGCACCGTGAAGGAAGCCATGGAGCGGGTGCAGCGCATCCAGGGCAAGCTGCCGGCCGGCTACTACCTGGAGTGGAGCGGGCAGTACGAAAACCTGATTAGCTCGCAGCGCACGCTGCTCTTCATCCTGCCCATCGTGCTTTTGGTCATCTTCGGCTGCTTGTACTTCGCCTTCCACTCGGTGCGGGAGGCCCTGCTGAGCCTGGTTACCATTCCCTTCGCCCTGATTGGCGGGGCCTACATGGTGTATTTCTACGGGGTGCACCTCTCGGTGGCGGTGGCCGTGGGCTTCATTGCCCTGTTCGGGCTGGCCGTGGAAACGGGCGTCATCATGGTCATCTACCTCAACGACGCCATGCAGCAGCTCGTGGCCGCCAAGGGCAATTCCAGCGAAACCATCAGCAAGCAGGACCTGCGCGATGCCGTGTTTCACGGGGCGGCCAAGCGGCTGCGGCCCAAGCTGATGACCGTATCGGTGGCGTTGTTCGGCCTCGTGCCGGTGCTTTGGGCCACGGGCACGGGCTCCGACGTGATGCTGCCCATCGTGCTGCCCATGATTGGCGGGGTGTTCACCTCCTCGACCCACATTCTGCTGGTCACGCCCCTGATTTTTCTCATGACCAAGGAGTACGAGCTCCGCAAGTTCGGCAAGCTCGACGTGCTGGCCGTGAAGCATTAAGCCATGAAAGTCATGTTCGCTAAACTTAGAAACTGTGTACTGCCGGCCCTGCTGCTCCTGGCCGGGCAGCCGCTTCGGGCGCAGCAGGTGCTTCCGCTGGATTCAGTGCTGCGGGCCGTGGAGCGCCGCAACCCGGCCCTGCGCCAGTACGGCTACCGCGCCCAGGCCAAGCAGGCCGCCGTGGCGGGCGCCAGCAGCTGGGAAGCGCCCAAGGTGAGTGCCGGCTACTGGATGACGCCCTACAACCAGCGCCCCATCAAGGAAATGAACAACGGCCAAGGCGAGGGCATGCAGATGGTGTCGGTGGAGCAGATGATTCCCAACCCGGTGAAGCAGCGCGCCAAGCGCGAATACCTAGCCGGCCAGGCCGCCGTGGACCAGGCCGACCAAACGGCCATGTTCAACCAGCTGCGGGCGCAGGCCCGCAGCCTCTACTACGGCCGCGTTCTGCTGGAGAAGAAACTCAAAGTGCTCGACGAAAGCGAGGAGCTGCTGGCCTTTCTGCTGAAGGTGGCGCAGGCCCGCTACCCCTACAACCAGAGCACCTTGGGCAGCATCTACCAGGCGCAGGCGCGGCTGGCCATGCACGGCAACGACCACGAGCAGCTCTACGGGCAGCTGCGGCAGAACACCATTGCCCTGAACACGCTGATGGCCCGCGACCCGGAAGGTGAGTTTGCCGTGGACACGCTGCTGCCCACCGCCTTCGCGGGGCCTTATCCCGATACGGCGGCGCTGTCCCGCCGGCGCAGCGACGTGCGCAGCCTCGACCGCTCGCTGGCCGTGCTGCGCCTCAACCAGAACGTGGAAGCCAACCGCCGCCGCCCCGACTTCGGCGTGCGCTACGACCACATGAACGGCTTGGGCGTCACGCCCAACCAATTCTCCCTCATGGGCATGGTCACGCTTCCCATCGCCCCTTGGGCGGCCCGCGAGTACAAGGCCAACACCGCCGCCCTGGGCTACGAGGCCCAGGCCGTGCAGCAGCAGCGGGCCAGCCTGCTCACCGAAGCGGCCGGCCGCATCACCACGCTGCAGTCGGATTTGCGCACTAAGCGCCAGCAGGTGGAAAACTACGAAAAGGGCATCCTGCCCGCCCTGCGCAAGAATTACCAAGTGACGCTGCTGGCCTATCAGCAGAACACCGCCCAACTGCCGGCCGTGGTCGAAGCCCTGGAAACCTGGCTGCAAACCCGCCTGCAGTACCTCGACGCCCAAACCGAACTCCTAAACTTACACGTGCGCTATGACCAGGAGCTGGAGCAATAAACTGCGAGCCGGCGCGCAGGTAGTGCTGCTGCTCACGCTGCTGGCCGGCTGCAAAGGCAAGGCCCATGGTCCGGCCGGGCAGGCCCCCGCACAACCGGTGGCCACGGCCGCCGCGCAGCTGTACACCTGCTCGATGCACCCGCAAATCGTGCGCGACGCGCCCGGCCAGTGCCCCATCTGCGGCATGGACCTGGTGCCCAAAGCCAGCGGGGATAACCCGGTGGCCGCCGACACGGCCGGCGCGGGTCTGGGCCACCTGGTCACGTCACCCAACGGGTCCGTGGTGTCGGCCATTGCCACCGTGCGGCCTACCACCGGGGCCGTTGCCGATACGCTCATTCTGCCCGGCGTGGTCGACTACGACCCGCGCCGGAGCCGGGCCGTGGCCGCCCGCGTAGGAGGCCGCATCGAGCGGCTGCTGGTGCGCTTCAACTACCAGCCCGTGCGCAAAGGCCAGACGCTGCTGGAGCTCTACAGCCCCGAACTGGTGACGGCCGAGCAGGAATACATCTTCTTATTGGGCAACGACGCCGACAACCCAGTCCTGGTCAACGGGGCCCGGCAGAAGCTGCGCCTGCTGGGGTTGAGCGACAGCCAGCTGCGCGCCCTGGCCCGAACCCGGCGCCCCGACTACCGGGTAGCCGTGTTCAGCCCCTACGACGGGTACGTGGTCGAAAACGCGGTGGCCGCAGCGTCACCAGCCCCGCCGTCTCCCGCCGGCATGGGCGAAGCCAGTGCCCCGGCTGGTAGTGGCCTGGGTGGTGCCTCGGCCATGGGTGCAGGAGCCGAAGCAGCCCCCGCCACCGCATCTGCTTCCCCGCCAACCACGGCGCTCACGCTGCAGGAAGGCGGCTATGTGAGCGCCGGACAGACCCTGTTTCAGGTCATGAACACCGCGCAGGTGTGGGGCCTGTTCCAGCCCGGGCCAGGCGAGCAGGCCCAGCTGCGCCCCGGCCAGACGCTGCAGGTGCTTGTGGATGGGGACCCCACCCATCCCCTGAGCGCCCGCGTGGAGCTGGTGGAGCCCACCTACCGGAACGGGGCCAGCACGCCGGCCGTGCGCCTGTCGTTGCCCAACGCCAGGGGCCTGCTGCGGCGCGGTACCCGCCTCACCGCCCGGCTGACGAGCGCGGCCACCAGCGGCTGGTGGCTGCCGCGCGCCGCCGTCGTGGACCTCGGCACCCGCCAGGTCGCCTTTGTGCGGCGCGGCCCCACGTTTGTGCCCGTCACGGTGCTGGTCGGCCAGCGCACGGGCACGCAGGTGCAAATCCGGCAGGGCCTGAGCGGCACCGAAGACGTGGCCACCAACGGCCAGTACCTGGTCGACAGCGAAAGCTTTCTGCAAACCTCATCCGCACCAAACCCGCCCGCCCATGACTAGCCTGCAAACCTTTTGGCGGCTTGCTACTGCCCGGTTGCTACTGGTGCTGCTGGTGGCGCTCAGCAGCGCGGCCTGCCAGAAAACCAAGTCCCCCGAACAAGGGGCCATGGGGGAGAAGGTATCCTACACCTGCTCCATGCACCCGCAGATTCACGAGGATGCCCCCGGCAAGTGTCCCATCTGCGGCATGGACCTGATAGCCGTCAAAACGGGGCCAGCAGCTAAAAAGGCTGCTACCAGCGCGGCCGTGTACACCTGCCCGATGCACCCGCAGGTCCACCAGGCCAAACCCGGCTTGTGCCCCATCTGCGGCATGGACCTCGTAAAACAGGCCGGGCAGCCGACTCCGGCGGGAAGCGCCGCGGCCAGCAGCGCGGACCTGACGCTGACTGCGCAGCAGGTAACGCTGGGCAACATTCACGCGCAGGTCATCGGTGCCAGCCCGTCCGAAATGCCCGCGCCAACTGTGCTCACCGGCACCATCACCGCCGATGCCCTGCAAACGGAGAGCGTGAGCAGCCGGGTAGCCGGGCGCATCGAGCACCTGTACGTGCGCCAAACCGGCCAGCCGCTGCGGAAGGGTGCGCCCCTGTTTTCCGTGTACAGCGAGCAGCTGCAGGCCCTGCAGCAGGAGTACCTGCTCGCCCTGGCCCAAAGCCGCGAGCAGGGCGGCGCCTACCGCCAATTTGCTGAGGCTACGGCTCAAAAGCTGCGTCTCTTGGGTCTGAGTGCCAGTCAGCTCCGGCAGCTGGCCGCCCGGGGCCGGCCCAACCCGGTAGTCACGTACTACAGCCCGACGACTGGCACGGTGCAGACCCTCGACGTGGTGCAGGGCCAATACGTGACCGAAGGCAGCCCCCTGGTGACGCTCACCAACCTGGCCACCGTGTGGGTCGAAGCGCAGCTCTACCCACAGGACGTGGCCCGGCTGCCGTTGGGCACCAGCGTCACGGTGCAGGTGGCCGGAGAGTCCGGCTCCCACCGGGGCAACGTCGTCTTTCTGAGTCCCGAGCTCAGCGGCAGCAGCCAGGTCACTCTGGCCCGCATCCAGCTGGCCAACCCCGGAGGCCGCCTGCTGCCGGGGGCGCAGGCCAATGTCCTGCTCGATTCCCCAACGACGACGTCAACCGCCCAAACCACGCTGCGCGTGCCCGTGGAAGCCCTTATCCGCGACGGCGAGAACAGCTACCTCTGGACGCAGACCGGCGCGCGGCAGTACCGCCGCGTGCGGGTCAGCACGGGCGAGGGCTCGGCCAGCAGCGTGCCCATCACGGCGGGCCTGCCGGCCGGGACCAAAGTCGTCGTGTCGGGGGCCTACCTGCTGCAAAGCGAATACTCCCTGCGTCAGGGTGCCACCGATAGCATGAACGGCATGGCCATGTAAGCCGCCGAAAACCAATCCTTAACCCGTTGTGGTGCTGCGGTTCAGCACTTTTTTTTCATCACCCTTCTCAACATTCATGAAAAAGCTTCTTTTCCTCGGCCTGGTGCTCACCAGCCTTTCCACCACCCTCTCGTCCTGCTCCGACAACAAGGGCACGGCCGAAACCAGCACGGCAACCGGCACCAGCACCACCGCCGATAGTACCGCCAAGCCGGCGGGTAACCCCGGCCCGGGTGTGGCCGCCGAAACCTATACCTGCACCATGCACCCGGAAGTCATTACCAACGCGCCCGGCAAGTGCCCCAAGTGCGGCATGGACCTGGTAAAGAAATAGAGCCCCGGACTAAGCCACTGGTGGCCTTTTCCCGGAGCTAAACAGGCCCTTTCTTCGGCACCATATCGGCTCGTTAAATGCGGACGGTACGGTGCCGAAGTATAGGAATCACATTAAGGAATTCCGGCCACGGCGGGCGGGACCTGGCCAATCTTACTTTCTTTTTCCTGGTTTTTCTCCTCAATCAGGGAGCGTGGTTGACAGTAAGGCACTGCTCTGCCTAACCTGCATTACGCGCTGGCTGCCGTGCTATTCTGCGCTCTCAAACAGTCCGCCCCAGGGTCGAACTCTACCGAGTCCCAACCACCCTTAGGCCGGGATACCCCACCCTTACTTAAACCGTTGCCCATGCCTACCCTATCAGCAATTGCGTCGGACGAGAAGCGCTGTGTACTATACATCAAACACATGGTCTGCTCGCGGGGTATTCGGGTAGTAAGGCGAGAGTTGGAAAGCCTGGAACTGCGGGTGCTGGAGGTTCGGCTGGGCGCGGCGATAGTCGCAGGTCCAGCCGAGCAGCTGGAATGGGAGTGCATTCGCCAGACGCTGGCCACTGCCGGCTTTGCGCTGCTGGAAAACCCCGCGCAGGCGCTGGTTGACCGGGTGAAGCTGGCCGTGCCCGGGCTGCTGCGGCGCTCCGACACGCTGCGGCACCGCGAATTCATTCCTGCCCTGGCCCGGGAAATGAGTCTGGCCAGCCGCGACCTGCACGCGGCTTTTGCCCAGCTGCCTGGCCACGAAAGCCTCATTGGCTACATCACCGGGCAACGCCTGGCTTACGCGCAGGAATTGCTGGCTACTTCCCGGCTTGACATCGGACATATTGCCCGGCAATTGGGCTACGGCAGCCTAGCGCACTTTTCCGGCCAGTTCCGGCGGTTCGCGCAGTGCTCGCCCTCGGCCTACCGGCAGCAGCTGGAAATGAGTGTGGTTAAGGCATAACGCCTGGCTGGGCTGGGGCAAACGTGGAGAATACTACCTTGCCAGCGATAAGCACCCACGAACCCCGATGGCTAAAATAACCGCCGCTTACCTGGCAACCGAAGCTTTTACCCAACTAGAGGCAAATAAGCCAGTGGCAGATGTTAGAGCCGACTTGGCTATTGACGACAGCACCATGTGGAGCAAGGTAAGCGCACTGGTTTATGAGAAAGCCAAAGCGGCGGCCCGAAAAGAGCGTGACCAGGATGCCCGGCGGCCACACGTTTCTACCACGTCTAACGCGGAGATAACGGACCTGCTGGCCTTGAATGAGCAGCTGGCCAGCTATGCCCTGTTGACTCCAGCTACCATGACGACGGCTGATTTTAGGAGAATCGGGCAGCTCGCCGCTGAGCTACCGGCTTCCGAAGCTGCTATTCTGAGCTACTTAGACAGCATCATCACATCCCCCAAGATATGCGCCATCCTAAAGCAGGGATTTACATATTCCCCCGCTTTTCAGTCATTTGCCCCGCTGGTAGAGGCGGCCACCATTGCGTATTACCAGGAAAATTATGTCAGTGCCTTTCTCACGCTGGTCCCCGTGGTGGAGGGGCTGATTCTGCGCTGGAATGGGTTTGACGGCACCGGCCCCGAACCCAAGCCGGAATTTGAAACCATCCGCAAGTTTGTGGGCAACTCCTACCTGCGCCAGCCAAACCCCGGCAACGTGCTTTTTCACGACGTGTATGTGAAAGCCAGTCAGGCTATCTTGACCAAGCACTTGTACCTGAATTCGGAAACTGGTTCGGCTTACGCAAATTTTAGTCGGCACCTGGCCGCGCATTTGCTCAGCAACGAGGCTTTCGCTACGCAGCCCAACTGCGTCAGGCTGTTTATCCTGCTCGATGCCCTGCTCAAGGTTTACATCTATGAAACCAAGCCCGCCAAAGACCCGCGGTTTCATGTGGACGAACTGATGCTGCAACGGGACGTGCTGCGCTATCAACTCGTCATTGCGCAGCAGCGCCTGTTTCATAAGACGCTTGCGCAATTCTTCCCGGCAGCGCCAAATGATGCAAGCCACGAGGCAATTGATGTAAAACCGGGCCGAGAACAACAGGTATAAGGAGTAATTCCGGTCGCAACGCCGTTCACTCCTAATTCCAATCCTCATGCACGCTCAGAACCAATCCCTCCTCGACGCCCTCAACGCCTGCATCGCCGCCTGCGAGCACTGCGCCACCGCCTGCCTCAAGGAAGAAGACGTAAAAATGATGGCCCGCTGCATTAGCCTCGACCGCGACTGCGCCGATGTCTGCGCCCTGACGGCCCGCCTGATTGCCCGCGGCTCGGAGCACGGCCCGCATTTGCTGCGCGAGTGCGCCGAAGTGTGCAAGGCCTGCGGCGATGAGTGCGAAAAGCACGGTGCCCACATGCAGCATTGCAAGGAGTGCGCCGAGGCCTGCCGCCGCTGCGAAGCAGCGTGCCGCGCCGGGATGAAAGCAGCCGCCTAAGCCTGCTTTTATGCTGACGGCCGGGTGACGGGAAATCATGCAAGTCCCCTGCGCAATTCTATACCCCTGGCGTGCCACTCTGGCCACAGCTTTGCGTGTTGTATTGACACGAACCCGGTGCGGGTTCCTTAACTCAACTCGTCATGAAAACCCTGCAATTCAAAACCAACATCAACTGCGGTGGCTGCATCAAGGCCGTCACGCCCGCCCTCAACCAGCAGGCCGGAGCCGGCAACTGGCAAGTCGACACGGCTAACCCCGATAAGATTCTGACCGTGAGCACCGACAAGCTCACGCCGGAACAAGTGGTGCAAGCCGTGGAGCAGGCCGGCTTCCGGATTGCGGCGGCCTAAGCAGCTATTTCTTCTGTGATAAAGCCCGGCTTCGGCCGGGCTTTTTAGTTAGGGCTGGCCATAAAATCTGATGCCCCGGTTCTGGCTGCCTCTCCCCCCCAGCATGGACGCCAAATTATGCAATTGCAAGGGCTACCCGGGGCTAATCTGACAACATTCTGCGTCGTACACCCACTTATTATGGAGCACTCAAAACCTTATGCCCGCTTTTTCCTGATGCTGGCCACCTCGCTGGTGGCCATGTATGCCGTGATGTACCTGAACGTCTACGAGTGGGACCACGTGTACTTCAGCCTAACGAGGGTATACATGGCCCTGCTTATGCTGGTGCCGATGACCTTGATTATGATGGGCTTTATGTGGAGTATGTACCCCGATAAGCGCCGCAACGCGCTGATTATGGGCGGGAGCCTCGTGCTGTTTGCAGTAGTCACCTTCATGGTCCGCACCCAGGTCTTTGTCGACGACCAGCTGTGGATGAAGGCCATGATTCCGCACCACTCCATTGCCATTCTGGTCAGCAAGCGGGCCACCATCAAAGACCCCGAAGTACGGGCCCTGGCCGACAGCATCATCAGCGCCCAGCAGCGCGAGATTGCCCAGATGAAGCGCATGCTGCATCGCCTGGAGCAAGCGCACCAGTAAGTTTGAGGCCAACCTACTTGCACGTCTGCACCAGCGCTGTCACGCTGAGGGTGGCCGTTGCGTCGGTGGTGTAGTTGTCGTTGTTGACGCACACAAACAGCTGGCGCGTGCCCGGCGGCAGGGCAATGGGCCGGGTTTCCTGGGGCGTGTTGGCGGCCGCCCGCAGGCAGGCACTGGTAATGGTGCCCTTAGAAGCCAGAAACTGCTGCACCGCGGCCGGGTCGGCCGTGATATACCAGTGGCATTTGGTGCTAACGGTAGTCGGGGCATTGTTGCCCTGCTTGAGCAGCGCGGAAGCCGCCGTGCCCAGCAGGGCCGGAGCCGCCGCCCCGCCGCTGCCCGCCACGGCGGCGACTGCCAGGGCCGTCGACCAGGAAATAGGCGGCTGTCCCTCGTCGCGCACGTCGAGTTTATAGACAATGCCCGCCGTGCCGGCCGGAATGTCTACCGTAAACACGTTGCGGCTGCTGTGCATGCAGTTGCTGCAGTGCAGGGTGGCGGTGCTCAGCGGCAGGGCATCCTGCATGAGGGACCGGCACTTGATTTCGCGGCCATCCTCGCGCCAGCTGCGAAAGTCGGCCTGCTGCGCCCCACTCAGGTACGTGCCGCGAAAGCTGACCTGGCCGTTCTCGTGCCAGCCGCAGCACAGGCCCGTGGGCTTGTCCGGCTTTTCTGCGGCGAGCTTGCCTTCCCACTGCTTTTTCCACGAGGGGTAGAAATAATCCCGCACCGTGCCCACCGGCTTGCCCGAGGCGTCGCGGTGCGCAACGCGGGCGTAGGAAACCTCTTCCAGTGTTTCGGTGCGCTCCCAGTCGCGGTCAAAGTACACGGTGTCGGCGGGTGGCAAACTCACCGCGGCTGGCTTGGGGCGCTGGGCCCGCGCGGAGACACTTATAATAAGGAGTAGAAAAAGCAACGAGTATACTTTTGACATAAGCGAAAGCCAGGCGGGTTGAGTAGAATTGCGGTTGGTAAAAATAGCGCGAAGTTTTCCGAAGCTACTTACTCCACTTGCCTGAGCGGACTACCGAGGTTCGTTCCCCTCTCCTTTTCAGAGTTTAGGAACCATAAGACTTACTTATCGACTCTAAACTGCCAGTGGAACGAGAGATTTTATAAACTAATAATAGGTATCGATTAGTAAGTCTTATCACTACCTATCCACTATCTTGCCGGCCCAACCAAAAATCGGGGGATTTTACCTTATATATAGGCTGCATGGAAAACTCCGCCGCACTGACTGTGAATCCCATTGGCCATGGGCTGGCGCACCACACCGGAGCGGCCGCCCGCTACGTCGAGGCAGGACTGACCGGCGCGCCCAATACGGCCCGGGCGTACGCCGCCCACCTGAAGCGCTTCAGCGCCTGGTGCACCGAGAACGGGTTCTCACCACTGCCGGCGCCGGTCGATGCGTTGGTTGGGTTTTGCACCTACCTGGCCGAAGCAGGCAAAAAGGTCGGCACGCTGGAACAGCACTGCGCGGCCATCAGCAAGGCCCACGCCGTACGCGGCGTCGATTCGCCCACAGACGACAAGCAGTTCAAGATTTTCATGGACGGCGTGCGCCGGGTCCGTGGGGTGCGTCAAAAGCAGGCGCCAGCGTTTTCGCTGGTGCAGCTCAAGCAGCTGGTGCGTAGCTTAGATGTGCAGACGGTGACCGGGCTGCGGGACCGGGCCATTCTGCTGCTGGGGTTCACAGGAGCATTCCGCCGCTCAGAATTGACGGCTCTTAATGTGCAGGATTTGCGGTTTACCGATGAGTGCTTGGTGGTATCACTGGGCAAGAGCAAAACCAATCAGTTGGGCGATTATGAGGAAAAGGCCATTTTTTACTCCCCCGAGCCGGCGGTCTGCCCCATTCGCTCTTTGAAGGCGTGGCTAGAGCAATTGGAACGCAGCGAAGGACCGGTGTTCGTCATGCTGCGCAAGGGCAACCGGCTCACCACCAACCGCCTTTCCGACCAGACCGTCAATACGCTTGTTCAACGCTACCTGGGACCTGGCTATACGGCCCATTCCTTACGCGCCTCCTTTGTTACGGTGGCCAAGCTCAACGGGGCTGATGACAGCAAAATCATGAACCAGACTAAGCACAAGACCAGTGCGATGATTCGCCGCTACACTCGCTTGGACAATGTGCAGCAGCACAATGCGGCTAAGGAACTAGGCTTATAAAACCCAGACGAATCCAAATTACTCATACAGGCATTGTAGCTTGCGAAAAGGCCACCTCTGACTTGCTTAACCACATTTAAACCTCTTTACTTGATGCATCCAGAAACGCGAGAAATGTATGAGATGAGGTTTAAACTTCGCGTTTACGAAAGCAAGGGCGATGTATACCAAACTCTGTTTTCAGACGTAATGCAGCGGGCCCATCCAGAAGACTTCATGAAAACGCGGCCATGGGGCAACCTCGGTGACAAAAAAAATGATGGTTTTTTGAAATCGGAGCGTCATCTGTACCAAGTTTATGCTCCAAATGAGATGTCTGCGACGCAAGCCATCAAGAAAATTGAAGAGGACTTTTTGGGTGCTCTCCCTCATTGGGGCACTGATTTCGACAAGTGGTCCTTTGTTCACAACGCATTTGATGGCCTAGGCCCTCATATACAGCAGACAATACTAGCTTTAGAAAAGCAGCACAACCCAATAAAACTTACTCCTTTCAGCCCAATTGACCTCTCCAAGAAGCTGTTTAGCCTTGATGAGGATGATATTATGGCGGTTCTGGGGCTGCCTTACAAACCGACGAGGCCTTCACAAATAACCTTTGAGGAGATTAAGCATGTTTTAGAACAACTTGCTCACTCACTTCCCGAGCAACCAGCTCATATACAAGAAGTACCTCCAGGAAAACTCAATGCAAACAGTTTGAGCTCAAACAGTCGAAACTTAGTTCGCATGGGGATGGGGCTTGCCCCACGTGTTGGCGATTTCTTTGGCACCCATCGATTCGACCCTGAGCTTGGTAACCGAGTCGCTCAAGTTCTTAGAAAAGAGTACATCCGATTAAAAGAATCGCGCATTGGCCCTGATGCTATTTACAGTGCCCTATTCAACTTGATTAGGCACCATCAGCACTCCTCCGAGGCAGCAGCTTTGGCAATTTTAGCCTATTTCTTTGAGCGTTGTGACATTTTTGAGCCTCTTAGCAGCACACCATCTTTGAAGGAGGCGACAGAGGTATGATTCTACCTACTAAACATCTTCCTACCGAGCGTGCATTGCTTACTGTTGGTGCGCA
Organism: Hymenobacter ruber; assembly: GCF_054783255.1. Lineage (NCBI taxonomy): Bacteria > Pseudomonadati > Bacteroidota > Cytophagia > Cytophagales > Hymenobacteraceae > Hymenobacter > Hymenobacter ruber. The sequence continues at coordinate 60,329 of NZ_BAAGQX010000001.1, read as the reverse complement.
ACTGCTGACGCATCTTCAAGAACCCAAATCTGTTTCACGGCTTTGGTCAGATATCAAGCATGACCCTTCTCAGGATAACTCTATTTCCTTCGACTGGTTCGTGCTCGCTCTTGACCTCTTATCCGCAATGGGCATTATTCATTTCGCAAACGAGCGCATTGCCCGGACAACCTCTGCATGATTTATTCTATTTTCAGCTCATTACCTAGTTTTAAGTCTTACGCCTTCCGCTCAGGCTTAAATATAATTATTGCCGACAAAGGCGAAGCTTCAGGAGCTGGCCAAACACGCAACAAGGCGGGTAAATCAAGCATTGTGTTATTAATCCATTTTGCGCTTGGTAAAGAAGGAGACCCTAGTTCTCTGTTCCGCAAACCCGAATTGAAGGACCATAATTTTGGGATTGAATTTGACCTGCGTGGAGTACGCATGCGCGCAACTCGTTCAGGTGCAACTTTCGGCAAGGTGCATTTAACACAAGTTGACGCATCTGAAGCTGTCAATGATTGGCCCGTTGATGCGTTAGATGGTGATTGGGAGGCTACTGTTTCTAGTGCAAAGTGGGAGTCTGATTTAGGGAGAATTATATTTCAACTCCCTGAAAAACCTGAGAAGTTTGGGCCAAAGTTTGGCATGCTCTTCAATTATTTCGCTCGCCGAGCAAGCAGTGGAGCCTTTCTCAATCCACAGCAGCAATCAAGCAAGCAAAGCCCAGCAGACACTCGGGTAGCGCTATCCTATCTACTGGGATTGGATTGGCGCATCAGTACGGAGCGGGAGCAGCTTAGACAATCTGCGGAGAACACTAAAAAACTACAAAAAGCTGCACAAGACGGTCTTTTAGAAGGGCTCACGGGTGACCCCAAGCAATTGCTGACGCAATCTGTGCTCGTTCAAGAAGATGTCAACAGAATGACGGAGGCTGTTCGCAGTTTTCGAATGCTCCCCGATTATGCGGAGCGGGAGAAAGAAGCAAATACTCTCACCCGCGAGATAAATAAATTAGCGGACGAGAATGCACAAGACGGTTTGTACATACATGATTTGGAAGTCTCGTTGAGTTCTGAGTCGGCCCCGCAGCTTGATGACGTGCAACGAATGTACTCCGAGGCTGGGGTGTCTTTGCCGGGAATAGCATTGCAGCGGTTCGAAGAGGTGCGCAAATTTCACGAATCGGTAGTGCGGAACCGAAAAATGTACTTAGAAGAAGAGTTGACGCAGGCTCGCCTAAACGTTGAAAATAGGCAACGGAAAATGACTCAACTCGACGATAGGCGAACTGAGGTCATGACACTTTTGAAGACGCATGGCGCCTTACAGCATTACTCGAAGCTGCAGAGCGAATTGAGTAGAGCAGAAGCTCGGGCTGAACAGATAAAGCAACAGCAGTCTATTTTACACGAAGTTGCAGAGCGTGTTGCTCAGTTCAAGATTGACCAACAACGCCTGTACTTACGACTACAGCGCGACTTTATTGAAAACGAACAGTTGCTAAAAGACGCGATTTTAGCATTTGAGGAAGCTTCACGAGCTTTATATGAAAATGCAGGTAATCTCAATATATATCCGAGTGAAACGGGGCCGAATTTTGAGGTGACTATTCAAGGGATGAAAAGCCAAGGGGTTAACAACGCACAGATATTTTGCTTTGACATGATGCTTATGCGAATGGCTACGAGGCGCGGAATTTCTCCTGGATTTTTGATACACGACAGCAGCTTATTTGACCCTATTGACGAACGTCAGAAAGAGAGGGCTTTAGAATATGGAGCCAAGCTGGCTGAGCAAATTGGCTTCCAATACATAGTAACTCTGAACTCGGACCAAATTCCAAAAGAAAGGGTCACTGCCTTTCCCTTAGAAGATTATATAATTCCTCCCAGGTTGACTGACGAACCTGGCGGTGGTCTGTTCGGGTTCGAGTTTAACTAAGTACAAGTAATTTGTACACCTTATTAGCTTACTATCTAATGAATTCATCACTGCTTATTGAGAAGATGGATTTGTATAGAGACTGGCTAACAATTGCAAAGCATCGCCTAACAGCTTGCGGTTTCGATATCAGTCAGCTTGTCCACGACGAGGAGGTGTTACTGGAATACTTTAATGTGCTACTGCACCTTACCATTCCTGTACAACCTCGTCAAGTATTTTATGCGGATGCATTCAGTTGTCCTCCTGAGCTTCAGGCGGGATTGCTAGCATTCATCGAAAGGATTGAGTCAGGGCGAAATCTGCGGCCGCACATGAGTCGAGGAGTAAAAAAAGTGGCTAACCGGGATGCATTACGGTACGACTGGGGCATTCATCACTTTCATCTTGGCGCTACCCTAGCCCCTGACGGTTTCGTTACTCGTACCGAACCAATTCTATTTGCTTGGGTCGCTCACAATGCCGTATACATGCTCGGACTCTACCCACATGGAGCCTGGACCCAACAAGAAGTACTCCAAGTGCTTTATCGCAACTGGCCTGCCCTGCTCTCTCCTTATACCATTAGGGGTGCTAGTCTAACGCACATTTTAACCGACCAGGAAGTCGCACTAGCGCGTAAGGCGGGCGTAACTGTGGCCTTTCAAGTAGCTGAAGGTGTAGCCATCGTACCTCCTGGGGGTGGTATGCCAACCTCCAAGCATAGCTTTCGTGCAGTCAGAGATAGTGATAAGCTTCACGACAACTTGGACAGCATGATGGAGCAGTTGCGAGACCCTACCTCAGCCTTTATGCAGGAGTATGAAAGGAAAGGAGCTTTCAAAAAGCGAACTCTCTCATTTTCTTTAGTAGAGCACAGCGATGGGTACAGACTTATCGAAAAGCACAACAATCTCCATTTTAAGGTGGGCGGAATTCCTTCTTTGCCGTTGCCTTAGCCTTCTATGGCGGTAAACCATTAAATAAACCTCGACTACGACAGCTTATGGCCGCCCGATTTCTTTCAGGATTCATTGGCGTCAACCGCCATTCTGACCCGGACATTTCTGACCTGAACTGTGCCCGTCGGGATGCCATGGCTTTGTGGTCACTCTGGCAAGACACACTTCCTGACGCTACTCCCGTCCTGCTTGTAGATGAAGAGGCTACTCGGTCCCGTATCGATGAGTTGCTAGCTCAGACGCTGGATGCTGCTACAGATGATGATGTGGTGCTGCTAACCTTTTCTGGTCACGGCACTCATAACCACCGCTTAGTAGCCCATGATACCAACTTAGAGGACTTGGCGGGGACAACTATCTCCATGGCAGACCTAGCCACACGGTTTCGCCAAAGCAGGGCTCGCCATATTTTGCTGGTTCTCGACTGCTGTTTCAGTGGAGGGGCGCCGGCCAAAGTGATTGAGGATGGCTTACAGCCACGAGGCAGTGGCTTTTCCTTGGAATCGGCTTTTTCCGGACGTGGGCGTATGCTCTTAGCTGCAGCTAATGTTGATGAAGAAGCTTGGGAGGCTGCGGGCCATGGTCTACTAACTTCGGCCTTGACTGCGGCCTTACGGGCTGCTACCGGTCCAGTAGAAGTGGGAGGTCTGATGGCTGAAGTTGCCGGGCGGGTACGCGCCGAAGCGCAACGTCTGGGCCTCACCCAAACCCCCAAATGGGTAGGAGATATAGATGGGGGCTTTACCATTCCCCCGCTACAGGCCGGACAGCATTATTACCAAGCCTTTCCTGAACAGACCGGCCTGAAGGTGTCGGAAAACATTCGGGAGTTAATGGGCTTCGGCTTGCCCGAGGAGGTTATTCAACTTTGGGAACAACAGTTCTCCCAAGGGCTCAACGAGCTGCAACTGGCTGCAGTCAACGACTATCGGATACTCGACGGCGAATCCCTGTTAGTTGTAGCCCCGACCAGCAGCGGCAAGACGTTTATTGGAGAATTAGCTGCCGTAAAGGCTGCTGTTAGCAGCCAGCGGGCTGTTTTTTTGGTGCCGTACAAAGCCTTGGCCAACGAAAAGTATGAGCAGTTTTCTGACTTGTACGGCACGCGGTTGGGCCTACGGGTGATTCGATGCACTGGCGACTACCAAGACGCTACCAATGCCTTTGTGCGGGGTAAGTATGACATTGCGCTGCTCACCTATGAGATGTTTCTGAACTTGGTGGTAAAAAACCAGGGCACGCTGAGCCGCATCGGGGTGGTGGTCGTGGACGAGGCGCAGTTTATCACTGACCCCAGCCGAGGCATCAGCGTCGAGCTGTTGCTGACCTACATTCTGTCTGCTCGCGAACGGGGTATCACTCCGCAGTTGGTAGCGCTATCGGCAGTCATCGGCAACACCAACGGATTTGAGCATTGGCTGCGATGCCAGGCACTGATTACCACCCGGCGGCCCGTACCTTTAGAGGAAGGTGTTATTGACCGCTCAGGCGTTTTTGAGTACTTAGACCCGGACACCGGGCTCCAGCAGAAACGGCAGCTACTACCTGCTCATGCCGTGCGGATACGCCGCGATAAAGCCAGTACGCAGGACGTGATAGTGCCCCTAGCGCAGGCTCTGCTGGCACAACAGCCGACGGCTAAGCTCATTGTATTCCGTAACGTCCGCGGTAAAGCCGAAGGCGTGGCGGGTTACCTGGCCAAGGATTTAGGGTTGCCCAGTGCGGATGCGGCCATAGCGGCATTGCCGGCCCATGACCGCTCCTCTACATCCACCAGGTTGCGCGACTGCCTGCGGGGAGGTACAGCTTTTCACAACAGCAACTTATCTCGGGAAGAGCGGGAGGTAGTCGAGCGCGCATTTCGCGACCAGCAAGGACCCGTGCGGGTGCTGGGGGCCACGACTACTGTCGCAGCCGGCATCAATACGCCTGCTTCGGCAGTAATTCTAGGCGAAACAGAATTCCTCGGAGAAGACCAGAAGCCTTTCACCATTGCCGAATACAAAAACATGGTAGGTCGGGCTGGCCGACTGGGCTACAATGAGCGTGGCCAGTCATTCATTATCGCCAACACCCCCATGGAGCGACGTCAGCTTTTCCAGCACTACGTTCTTGGTCAGCCAGAAGCCATGCGCTCTTCCTTTGCCACTGGCAATCTGTCCACCTGGGTGTTGCGTCTGCTGGCCCAAATTCCGCGGGTTGGCCGCCGGGAGGTGGCCACCTTACTGGCCAATACCTACGGAGGGTACGTGGAGGGCCGCAACAATCCAAACTGGCGGCCCCAGATGGATGCGCAGGTGGAAAATATAATCATCTCCCTAATTCGGGCGGGCATTGCGGAGCAGGAGGGTCCTATGCTCCAGTTAACTCTAGTAGGATTTGCCTGCGCCAATTCGTCGCTCTCCTTTGACTCTATCCTGCGCCTGCTGCACTTGCTGCAGTTGTTGAACCCCGCCACCATCACGCTGGAGCGGCTGTTGGCCCTGACGCAAGCGCTGCCGGAACTAGACGAAACCTACACGCCCCTCTTTAAAAACGGGAACAAGGAGAAGACTTGGCCCTATCATGCGGCTCAAAAAGTGGGCAACGACTTGGTGCAGCTCTACCAGCGTTCCCTCCCCGACCAGATAGCCTATCTACGCCGAGCCAAACGAGCCTTATTGGTAGAAGCTTGGCTAGAAGGCGATTCTTTGGAAAGTTTGGAGCAGGCGTATACCAACTCCTCTTTCGTGCCGGTCAGCTACGGGGATGTGCGGCGGATTGCGGACGCAACGCGCTACCATTTCCGCTCGGTGGTGCCCATTGTCCAAGCCCTGCACCCTATGTTGCTTTTGGAAGATGAGGCCCTGAATTTGTTAACAACCCGTCTAGAGGTTGGCTTGCCGGCCTCGGCGCTCCCATTGCTGAAGGTGCCTATCCTGAATCGTGGGGAAATACTGTTGCTGGCGCGCCACGGCATTGTAGAAGCATCGCTTTCTTGGGCTACTGTTGAACCAACTGCCATCGAGTTATTCGGTCTAGAAAGAAGCCAAGTGATAGGGCCTATCTGGGAGAAGCAACATCTCACCAGCCTGGCCAAGGCATCGTCGGCATCCTAGCCATGTGGGCTGGGGAAATTCGCGCCCGTCCAAGTTGTGAAAGCCAAGGTTAAAACCGCATATTCACCTTGAATTTGCTTAACTCCCCACACTTTACCCTTGCTATCCTCGGCTCCTTATGAAGTTCATTGCTATTGATTTTGAAACTGCTACGGCTGACCGCGACAGCGCGTGCGAAATAGGTTTAGCGTTCGTGGAAGACGGGCAGGTAACCGGCACCAAGTCGTGGTTGATTAAGCCCCCTTCCTACCCCTACTTCGACTCGTTTAACATCTCTATCCACGGCATTCACCCCGCCGATGTATCCGACCAACCTACCTGGGCCGAACTCTGGCCCGAATTGCAGCCCCTACTGGAAGGGCAATTACTGGTGGCTCATAACGCGGGCTTCGATTTCAGTGTGTTGCGACGGACGTTGGAGACATACGAGTTGCCTTTTCCTTCGCTTCAGTACGTCTGCAGCTATATTTTCTCGAAGAAAGTATGGACTGGGCTACCAGCTTATGATTTGCATACGCTGTGCAAATTTCACGGTATCCCACTGCAACATCACCGCGCAGCTAGTGATGCCCAAGCTTGCGCGCAACTGGCGTTGAAAACCTTTGCGTATGCCGGTGTCACCTGCAAAGACGACTTTGCCGAGAAGCTGCTAACCAACATCGGACAGCTGCATCCAGACGGCTACGACCCTTGCATAACGCGGCGTATTTATGCTTATAAAGACCCAAGCCTGATAAAGGGAGACCCAACTAAGCATAAGCCTGACAACCTGTTCTACGGCCGCAGCGTGGTGTTTACTGGCACTCTTTCATCCATGCTGCGCGCTAGTGCGCAGCAGCTTATTGCCGACATTGGCGGAATCAACAGCAACGGCGTTACCAAAGACACCTGCTTTCTGGTAGTTGGTCAGCAGGATTACCGCATCGTTGGTGATGACGGCATGAGTAGCAAGCAGGAGAAGGCCGTGAAGCTCATCGAAAAAGGCGCTGGATTAGAAATCCTCTCAGAGGTAGATTTCCTTCGCAATCTGTAATCGCACAATTAATGGCATGAGTTGTTTTCCAGTAGATGAAAGAGTCAACTAATTTTTCTCCCTCGTGGATACGCCTAGCTGCTTTGCCAGAGGAGCGGACAATGTGGGAGTTTGACGCGTACTATCAACGCGTTCATTCCCTTGTGCCCAACGTCCCTGAGCCTGTATTAGAGCAGTGGATTCATGGACTGCAGGACGAGTACGTTACCCGCCGAAACTATGCCTGGTTGGATTACGACCACCTTGACTTTAGCTTGGAGCAGTGGTCGTCACAAGACCTTCTGAACCTGTATGTGGTCGAAGCATACCGAGATTGCGTTGAAACCCGGGAACGCTGCCAGACCTTTGATGAGTTTTGCTGCACTAAAAAAGACCTAGCTCACTGGAAAGAACAAGGCACTTGGCGGACCCCGCCAGTTGTACTAGACGTGACCTCTTTAGGCACGTTGCCTCCTGGAAAGGAGTTGGTGGCGCCACACCAATTAATTGAAGGCCACAACCGGCTTGGCTATCTGCACGCCATGGCTAATATGGATAAACAGGGAAAGGCAGAATTGGTGGCTACTCATGAGGTATGGGTGCTGCGACAACCAGTACATATTCAATAATATAATTACTTTTATACTTAGAGCATTATTAAACAAATAGGGTAAAACCTCCTACTTAGGAAGTTTTACCCTATTTGTTTAATAATGCTCTAAGTATGACTACTTTTTCTTTCTACCAATCCTACGTGCTGAAAGCTTTTGCCAAATGCTCCGGAACGCTAGGACTTCGGCACGGGTGTAGCCCATTTGCTCAATTAGTAGCGCTTGGTCAACAATATCCAATGCCTCGATAATCTTCTTTTGACGCATTAAGCAGTCAATCTCCTCAAAATCCACCGCATCCCTACTAAGGAGCATCGGAAGCGGTAGCTCTTCTACTTCCGTGGGCTCAAAGGTTAGCACACCGCCGCCGTAGCTGCGGCCTAAGATTTCAGAGAAAGCAAAGGTCAGCGAGTTCAGAAACGAAACAACAGCCAAGGGGCCATCAACTCCGGCGTTGAACCGCACCCGGTGAATGGTATCGGTCGAGGACGCTTGCCCTTGGTTCAGAATGAGCTTGGGAAACTCGTTGACTTGGCGCAGAGCGAAGCCATCCGGTTGGCGCAAGGATGGCGTAATGTACCAGCGCTTGCGTATCTGGCATTTATACCCGCCGTTGTAGCCCTGCTCCTCACCGAAGGTGATGTACTCCCGGCAAGCGGCGGGCAATGCCTCAAAGGCCTCGTTCGGCGGAACAAATAGATGCGTGGTATTCTGGTCGTCCGAATTGCTTTCGAAGTCCGTAGCTCGAAATACAATGCCTTTTAATTGCGGGGACTTGCTCACGACCCGTTGCACGTAGTTTTGTAACCCCAACCGCTGCACCTGTTCCTCTTTCAGCATGAAGAACTCGTTGCGGCCTGTTACGATGCCTACGTCGACCTGCATGTAAGAGCCACAGGTACGGATTCGCTCGTCCACCTTGGTGCGCCGCATCAACTCAATTTGGTCGATGTCCAGGAAGTACTTGGTCCATTTCTCTCGGGAATGGTCAATTGCCTTAATGGGGGCCTCCTGAATCTTAGCGACGTCCAACGTCAATAACTCTTCTAAGCTGGCTAGCTCTACTACTCGAATGCCCTGATTTTCCGTTGCTTCTTTCTCGCAAAGTAGCAGCACCACTTCCTGCTGAATACCCTGAAACACCAGCTTGGTAAAGGATACGATGGTGATACGTTGGAAGAAATGCGAAAGAAAAACCCGCGTGTCAGCCGCGTACTTTACCTGAAACAGTTCCGCCGGGATAACCATCCCCAACCGACCACCGGCCGCCAGCTTGTTCGCGGCAATCACGAGGAAGGGGACCCAGATGTTCGTCAGCTTGTTGGGAATGATGCCTAGTTCCGACATCAGCGTGATGGCCAAGCTGCGGTGCTTCTCGGGAAAGGTCTGGTAGCGAATAAACGGTGGGTTCCCCACTACTACATCATAGGTCTTCTCCTCTGGCAAATCCCGTACAAACCGAAAAAAGTCGGAGTTGACAATAGTCGTCGAATTGAGGCCGTACGCCTCTGCCCGGGCCTTCGCCTTAATAGCCTCCTCCTCCATCAACTCCACGCCCTGGATGTGGCCGAATAGCTCATCATGCGACAAACCAAGTGCCATAAAACGCTGGATAGATGCTTCGATGAAGTTTCCATCGCCGCAGCTGGGTTCTAGCACCGTTTCCGTGGCGGACCGAATGGCCCACCGACAAATGAAGTCCGCGATGGGCTTGGGGGTGTAGTACCCGCCCCGCAGTTTATCCGTATCTACTTTAGCTCCTAGCGCAACGCCCATCAGTCTGTCTCATTTGTGGGGGCGTACAAGAGTTCGTCCCCGGTTACTATGTCTTTGTCCGTCGCCGCCAAGCCATAAAGCTGGTCCACTTGCGTGAACATTTGCTCGTGCAGCCGGCGTATTTTTTGCCTTACTACCTGCTTATTAGCCGGGTTAGGTGTTGTTTTAAGCTGGGCCGTAGCCGCAATTAATGCTTGAACGGTATCTACCAATTCATCATGCAGCGCTCGTTCAGCCGGCACGGCAAAGTTAATCCTTCTGATGGGGAGGTCCTTGATGTATTGCTTCCCGTGGGAATAATAGCCCCCGCTAAACTCACTCGGCCTCGCTTTCACCATTCCCTCGAATACCGGATGGCTCAAGATTCCCATCAGGTACAGCAAGGAGTAGTCCGACGTGCTCAGGATGGAGTTGTACGGTCCGCTCCCGCCTCCGGTAAAGCGGATGTTGGTGGTATCGTACACGTACTTGGGCTGCGTGGACAGGACCGGGAACAGCAGCTTCGGCGCGTTATCAAACTTGCCTAAGCTCTGGGTCCGGCCGTACTGATACCAATAGGGCTCGTCGGTTAGCGGGTCTGTAAAGCCGTTGATGTTACGGGCTTCCAGTTCTGCCCGGTGGTGGCTGAGGTAAGCCCAGCAGAGCGGGTAGTCTTGTTGTAGGGTCTGCTCATCCAACAGGGTGGCCTGGCCACCTACCAGAGCGTAGGGATAAATCATCCACGCATTCGCTTCGATGGTATCGAAAAGGTTGAACGCTAACTTATTCAGCGTCGGAACACAGATGGCTTTTTCAATCTCCCAAGGGTCCTTGTTTTTATCCAGGAACCGAAAGGTCGTGGCGGATTGGGCCGTGGGCTGGATAATGTAAAGCTTGTTGTTGCTGTTCTGCAGGCCGACGGGAATATCGGCTATCTGATGCAGTGGCACCGTATTGCCTGCGCGAATGCGCTCGAATAGGGCTTTCGTTTCGGGCGATACAAACATCCACGGAGCCGCGCCGTAGTCTTGCACCGCGTAGGAGCTGCTTGCGGGCTCCCCGAGCAGCTCCTGGGCTACGTTGCGAACGCGGGTAAAGGCAAAGCTTGTTCGAGGCTGCTTGCTCAGCACCACGATGGCGGTGTAGGTCAGCCGGCCTGGGAATAGTTGTTGGACGCCGAAGTGAACCACTTTGGCCAAAGAGCTATGACTCCAGATGTAGCTGCGCAAAGCAGCAGCCCCTTTGATGGTGAAAAACTTGTTTGGCACGATGTAGCCCAAATAACCCGTGCGATTTAGCAAGGTCAGAGCTCGTTGGATAAAGAGGTAGTATTTATCGAACGACCCGCTGCTGCCACCGGTCACGGGGTAATCCCCCCGAGTGCTACGATAAAAAGCTATTTCTTCGGCTGCGTACTGCACCATGTGCTGGATGCGCACATAGGGCGGGTTGCCAATAATCGCGTCAAACCCACCGGTGCGGCTCAAGAAGGGAAATTCTACCGTCCACTGGAAGGGTCGAATCCGAAAGAGCAACGCATCGTCTCCGCTGGCCTGGGGGTTAAACGCGAAATAGGTGTCGTCCAGTAGCGAGTTACCGCACCGGATGGAAGCATCCAGATTAGGCAGTACGGTGGTTCTGGGTTGGCTCAGATGGTCCGCAATGGTGGCCGCGCTTTCCTCTTCCACCAGCTTCAAGGACAAACTAAACCGCGTTACTTCAACCGCATACGGGTTAATGTCCACCCCATACAGGCACTGGGTCACCACTGCTTGCTTGCCTCGCAACGTTAGTTGATAAGTATTCCCCGGCGCGGGGCGCGCAAGTCCTTCCTGGACTTGAGCAGGACTAACGTGGTCGGTCAGGTATTGTACCAGGTAGTCGTAGGCCGCAATCAGAAATGTGCCGGAGCCGCACGAGATGTCGGCAATCTTCAAGGACAGTACTTCTTCAAATGACTTGCCCGCCACCAGGTGCCCAAGGGTGTCACGCACAATTTTGCGAACGACTAGCTTGGGCGTTGGCACCACCCCATCCGAGGCCGCCACTTCGGGCTCTTCAACAATGCGAACCTGATTGCCTGCTTCTATGCTAATCCGGCTCCCTAGAAACCGCTCGTAAATCTGGCTAAGGATTTCAGGGTCGACGACCGAGAAGTCAAAGGGGCTCTGGGGGTAATAGAGCTCGTTGAAGATGGCAATCAACAACTGCGAATCCAGTTGCAATGACAAGGATAACGTGTCCTCAATGAAGCCAAAAAGCCCTGAATTGTACTTCCTGTCCGCTTTCAGGAAAAGTGTCTTGAGCTCCTCATAGCTCGTAACTGCGTGTAACGTCTCATACTGCTCTAGGGCACGGTCCTCACATATACGCAGGAAGATGATGCGATTAAGCAGGCGCTGTACTTGAAAGTTGATGTCTTCTTCGTTCAGGGTAGCATTCGTGGCGAGAATGCTTTGCGCTAACCGTTGCCGCCAGTCGATTATCTGGTGAAGGAAGAATTCATCAAAGGGAGAAGCGCCCTGCGGAGCAACCGCAAAGGAGCGTTCAATTGCCCCGCCGGTGACCGCCTCAAAGCTCAGTAAAGCATAGATTTCTTCAAAATGAGAAATGAACTCCGTGTAGTGATAGCTGCGGTAGCGGGCCAAGTGCGGGTCGTCCCCGGCACTGGGTTTGATGCGGCAATCGTAGATAATTAATCGTTCAAAGTTGGTAAGGACCGAAATGACCAAATTTGCGCTCCACCCATAGCGGCGCGTTTGGAAAGCCGGATTTGGGGAACGCTCGACATTCACCGCCACCTTCTTCGCTTCCACAAACAGTCGTTGGGAACCCGCAACCCGGAGCGTATAATCCGGATTCTTCATCTTTAGAACGTCGTCTTCCTCAACGGCTAACTCCTCCTCTTGGACAACATCACGCAGGTACTGAGACTTACCTAGCTCGTTGTCTACATCCCAACCCAGCGTTTTCAGCAAGGGGTTAAGGAAATCGTTACGCAACTGCGATTCCTTGTAGGCAGCACCTTGATAATGCGCATGCTGGTCTGCAAATGCTACAACCAGTCGGCTGAGTTGCTCCAAAGCTTCTGCTTTGGTTTGGGTAAGTCGGTACATGGATGTGCAGGCGGTATAAAACAGGGCTCGGATATCATCCGGTAGACTAGGAGAAATCAAAGCTACCATTCTAGCCAACGGCATCCCTTAGTTTCAGCAGTCCTTGGCCAAACTTGCAGCGTTTTTTCAAAGTAGTCCACTTGCCTACCAACAAAACTAGCATAAAATTGCTAATTAAATTGGCTTTTTATCCAATGATGGCTATCGTAAGCCTAAGTGTGCAAGCCTCCTTGAATTAGCCCAGACAAGAGTTACTTTGCCGAAAATGCAGGTTTTACCCACTTGAACAGCAGGTCCTAGCGAATACCGTAGAAAAAGCGATTGATGGCAAAAATACCCCGGCGGCTGACGCCCAGTTTACAGGCAATGCCAGCTGTACTCATTCCCCCGCCCGAGCTTAAAGCATTTGGTGACGAATGGGTTAGAAAAGGCAACAAGCTAGGCCGCAAACGCCCGCTGTCGTCAAGTGACCTGTGTGAGCTTTTTGATAAGGCCGTTGGAGATGCTTTGGCAGCTATGCTGGGGAATCTACCCGTGGTTACTCCTAATGGCAATGACCTGACACCTGCCCAGCCTAATTGTGTTGAGGTTGGTCCTGTTAGAATCGTTGGCGGTGTAAGACCGCAAAACTTTGATGTTGGGTACCGCCCTGATGGAGTACGATTCGCCTTCGATTCCAAGTCGCTCAATGATGCCGATAGTGTGAAGAAGAACTGGCAGAATATGATTAATGACTTGGCAACGGAAGCGACAACAGTGCACACGCGCTTTCCTCATGCAGTGGTCGCCTTTATGGTTATTTTCCCTGAGCCTTGCATTGGGGAACCTCGGTTATCTGCTGTTATTCAGACCCTGGAACGCCTATCCCGGCGAACAGGCTTTGATGAGCCAGTTCATCGAGCAGAGGTAATTTCATTTGTCCTATGGGACCCTACTACGGGAACAATCAAGCCCAATTTCCCAACCTCAGAATCCCCACTTAGGATAGAAGTCTTTTCGGAGCAAGTAGAAGCAATATATCATAGCCGTTATAAAGGTTTGCCTCCTCACACATCGGTATAAGGTGTTCTTCTTCCGCAGGGGAAGATTTATACGCTTAGTGCGCTTATGGGCCTTTCAGGAAAGAGAGAACCCTAAACATTTAGATTTGGAATGAGGCTAAAACCTACCTAGCGCCCGTTTTGCCCGCTTGACAGTCTACCGTAGCTGTTGCAGAACTTCCTGGAAAGCCTCAAGCGAGGGCTCTATGAACCAAGCTTGGCCAAAAGGGCAAATGAACAGCCTTTTTACCTACGCTTGGCAGCTTGTATGCGCAGTTTCTTATCCGTTTCAAGAGTTCCACAACAGCCACTACCATTTTCCGAATGGCTTCTTAACTCACGTCAAATGCGTTGAAAATGCTGTTTTTCAGTTCCGGTTTCCGCAGGGTTGTACGAACGCTCTCTTTGCCTATCCAAAATCAATGGATAACCAAGTTTGTGAGAATAGGCTGCGCTGGCGCGGGAATACATTTGAACTCCTAACCTTGTCCTTCCATAATGGCGCTCCCCCACCTGTTGGTCCCATTCGTATCAATCTCGCTTGCACGATGGAGGTCAATTATTGGTACCAGACCCTCAATTGTACCGAAACGCGTTTGCGAAATGCTGTACTCGCCGTCGGTGTCTTGGTAGCCGATGTGCAAGCTTACTTAGCGCGTTAATCAACAGACTTAAAGTAAGCCATCTGTAGCTGAAAAGTGGCCAACGCCTCTCCATCCGGCAGCAGAAACCGCTGACTCGGGCTATCCGGCGGAAACTGCAGCAACTCGTTCTGCACGTCGAGGCTGCGCAACAGGCGGTGCAGCAACCGGGGCTCTTCCTTCTTCAGGTTGCCATTTTTCAGGTTGATAATTGTGGTGTAAGGAAACTTGTGCGCCTCGCAGAACGGCAGCAGCCCACCCCGGGCAATCATCTTCAACCGGTTCTGGGCGTAGAGCAGCGCGTCCTGATAGGGCAGGGCCAGGCTCAGGTCGGGAAAGCTCAGGGGCGCTACTTCCGGCCCGCGTTTTTCTTCTTCCATGCTTTGAAACTTTTAATCATTTCGGCGGCCTGCTCGGCCGTGGTGGCCCGGGCCTGCTCCTCCGTACAGTCGGGCTTAAACTTAGCTTTTACCTCCCCATCGGTGACATACAGGCCCCACTCGTTGCGGCCGATGGTGTACTTGCCCACGGTGACCAGCACGTTCTTGGCCGCTTCCGCCTGGGCTCTGATGAGATAATTGACGGCCAGCGCCGGGGTAACGGCCGCAGCGGTTATGCCAACTGGTACGTTGAAATACTGCGCGCGCCACTTCAGGTAAACGCCTTTCGGCCCTTGGCCCACCACTACCGGTTTACCCTCGTGCAGACCCACCTCGCGGGGGCCTGACGCGCGGCGCTGGGTGATGAGGTCCCGGGCCTGCGCTTCGCTCAACTGCGCGGGGCTGACGCCTTCGGGAAGGTTGTAATACTTCTCGGCGTGCAGAATGTAGGGGCCGTTTTTGCCGGTGCCCAGCAGCATTTCCGTGCCCTCGAACTGGCCGATGAGGCGCTTCTGCAGCTCAGCCCGGTCCGGCGTGAGCTGGTCGGCGGCGGCCACCCAGCCCAGCAGGTTCTGGTCGAACATCGGCACGAATTGCTGGTAGGTCTGCTGGCCCCGGGCAATCTTGTCGAACACGGCCTCGCAGCCGGCGGTGAACTTGTAGTCCATCACCTTGGGGAAGTGGCGCTCCAGAAACTCCGTGACCTCGGTGCCGGTGGCCGTGGGTAGCAGCTTGTCCTTATCCGCGCCCAGCGTTTCGCTGCGCTGGCTGGTGCTCAGATGGCCACCTTGCCAGGTTAGCACCTGTGCGGTGAGCTTCTTGCCCGCGACGCTGCCGGTGCTGATGTACTTCCGGGCGAAGATGGTGCGCAGGATGGACGCGTAAGTGCTCGGCCGGCCAATGCCCTGCTTTTCCAAATCCGCGACCAGGGTGGCCTCGTTGTAGCGCTTGGCGGGTCGGGCAAAGCTCTGGCGCGCCTCCAGCTTTACCAGCGTTAGCGCCTCTCCCTCCTGCACCGGGTGTTTGAGCGTCGTTTCCGCTTCGTCATCGCGCTCCTCCCCTTCTTCCTCGGCATCCTGGTACACGACCAAGTAGCCGGGCCGGGTGAGTACGCGGGTGGAGCTGGTGTAGGTGTCGGCGGCATCGGCCGCCGGCGCGAGGGTGATGGTGGTCTGGTCGTACTGCGCGGCCAGCATCTGCGAGGCCAGGGCACGGGTGTATATCAGCCGGTAGAGCGCCTGCTCGTCGGGCGTGTCGCCGGCGTGGGCCTGCTCCCAGTGGGTGGGGCGGATAGCTTCGTGGGCTTCCTGCGCGCCGTCCTTGTTTTTGGTCTGGCGCGCCTGGAACTGGCCGGCCCCAAACTGCGCCGTAATCTGCGCCTGCGCCTGCTGGGTAGCCTCCTCGCCCAGGTTCACGCTGTCGGTGCGGATATAGGTGATGTGCCCGCCCTCGAATAGCTTCTGGGCCAGGTCCGACACCTTCTGCACGGTAAACCGGAGCTTTTTCACCCCCTCCTGCTGCAGCGTTGAAGTGGAAAACGCCGGGGCGGGCTGCCGTTCCACCGGCTTCTTCTCCACGCTCAGCACCCCAAAGTCTGCGCCGCGGCCGACCTGCGACAAATAGGCCTGCGCCTGGTCAAGCGCGGCGAAGGGCGCGGCTGTGCGGCGGGCGCGCAGCTGCTCGCCGTGGTTGGTCTGCAGCGTGGCTACCACCGGCACGGTAAACGTGTCGCTGAACTGCTGAATCTGCCGCTCCCGCTCCACCACCAGGCGCACGGCCACCGACTGCACCCGGCCGGCCGAGAGGCCGGCCGCCAGCTTGCGGTTGAGCACCGGACTGATGGTGAAGCCCACCAGCCGGTCCACGGCCCGGCGGCCCTCCTGAGCGTGCACCAGGTGCAGGTCCACCGTGGTAGGCGCGGCCAGCGCGGCCTTAATGGCCTTCTCGGTGATTTCCTGAAAGGCGATGCGCTTGGTCGTGCGCGGGTCGAGGCCCAGCACTTCGCAGAGGTGAAACGCAATGGCCTCGCCTTCCCGGTCAGGGTCGGTGGCCAGGTACACGCCCTGGGGGCCGGCGGCTTTGGCCAGGCGGCGTAGGTTGGCGACCACGGCCTTCTTGTCGTCACTGACGACGTATTTCAGGGCGTGGCCGTGCTCGCGGTCAATGCCAATATCCCCCCCGCCCACGGGCAAATCCCGAATGTGGCCCACCGAGGCGGCTACCTCGTAATCGGGCCCCGCGTAGCCCTTGATTTTTTTAATCTTGTTGGGACTTTCGACGATAATAAGCTTCATGCTGAGCAGCTAGTACGCAGCGAAACTACCAAGCCCAATTAGCCCTTCTCAGAAAAAAGGACGAGTGGTAAAAAGTCGGCGGTGAAGTGCAGAAACTGGCTACGAGTGGTAGTCCAGCTGCTGCCTAAACTAGGCGTTAGCTGACTAAAAGCTAGCTGGCGTCTGGCTGGTTCTTCTTGAAGCGCGGGCGGCCCAGCGCCGGGGCTGGCGGCTCCACGGGGTTATCCATCTGCTTCTGGGCCAGCCTGGTCATGGTGAGCAGGTCGGACTTGGCCAGTTCGGCCACTTTCACCAGCTCATCCAGCGTGAAGCTGCCGGGCTTGGCCATGCGCACGTTCAGGGTATTGTGCGAGATGCCGATGTGCCGGGCCGTGTCGCTGCGCATGCCCAGGGCGTGAATGAGTTCGGCCAGCGAATTATAGGAACTTGGTTTGAGCATAGCCGGGGCCGCAAAGAGGTCTAACACGAGCAAAGATTAGTCAATTTTTGCAACATTACGGCCTCAACCGTCCCATAGTTCGGCTATTCAAAAAAGCTGAGCCCGATGGAGCGGAGTATCTCCGCTCCATCGGGCTCAGTGATGCGGTCGAGGTAAACCAGCACGTTGCCGGCTCGCTGCCTAGGCTTACTTGCCGGCTTGCTGTACCAGCCACTCGTTTGCTGCGCCTTCTTCGATAAACAGGGCGACATGCACCGAGCGCTGCAACTGCGCGACATGCTGGATGCTGACCGTGTGGTCGTCCACGCGCACCAAGTGGGCAGGCGAAAGCAGGTATGCCAGAAAGGAGGGGCCACCAAACAAGCCCGCCAGCTGGGGCATGTAGTAGTCAATGAGCCACTGCGCGGTTTGCGGGTCTTCGTTGTTGCGCCGCCGAATGTCGAGCAGCCAAAGCCGGGAGCCGAGGCTTTGGGCCTCTACCAATAGGTACTCGTAACTCGTCCGCATTTCGGCCGGGGTGACCTCACGCAACCAGCGGACCACTATCGTGCCCGTCTCGGGGCGGTGCAAACACTCCAAATAATCCGTCAGTCGTTTCATTGGCTGTTATAACCCGGTTGCAGGTTAAGTGTTGGTCCTTTCGGAGCGGCGGGGAGCAAAATTATCCTGAGCCGATTTGGTGCTGGAGCACCCGCCATTCTTGTTTAACGTTTGGACCACAGGCCAAAGCGGCACATGTCGGAGTAACAGGCAATCATTAGTGAAGTAAGTTAAAGCAAAGCCGGAACTGAAAAACCACTTTTTATAAGCGGCTATTCCGGCCCCGAAGTGGGTAGTGGGCTATTCCACTCGCGGTAGGCGGTGGTGTAGCGGTCGGCCACGATGGCCAGGCGCTCGGGCTGGTCGTCGCGCTTTATCCAGACGTGCGAGCTGCCGCAGTGCACCTGGTAGCCGGGACCCAGTAGCTGATGGGCGGCCTCGGCAAACCCGCGCAGGTCCGCCGTATCCGGCGCGGCCTCGATAAGCTGCCGCAGCTGCTCCAGGCGCTGCGCTTCGGCGGAGTCGGCCGGTTGCTGCTCAACGGCCAGATAAGCCAGCTGCGGGGCGAAAACGGGGCTATTCAGGGGGTGCTGAGTGGTCGGGAGCATGGAAAAAAAGAACAAAAGGTAGAAAATGGCTACTGAAGGGGCGGCTCGGGGCTGGCCATTTCCCGCGCGAGTAGCAGTACCCGGGCGTTGTGGAAGGCCTGGCCGAACACCCCGCGCTGGTAGTCATGGGCCAGCTGGCCCACGTTGGCAAACTCGTAGCGCAGGCCCGAATCCCCCAAGGGCTGTAGAAACTGGTCTGCCTCTTCGGCGCTGAAGCCGCTCAGGTCGCGGCCGTCGCTAAGCAGCAGTTGCACGCCGGGGCGCTCGTGTCGGCCCCGCTCGTAGGTAGTGTAAATCAGGCCGACGGCCCGCTCCCGGGCGTAATACACAGCGTCGCCAACAACTAAATACTGGGGCTGGGGCATGGCATGAGGATTAAAGTAGCAGGAGAGAAAACTGGCCGCCCTGGTCCTCGCGGGTGGCCCGCAGCGCTTCGCGGCCGATGGGGCGCACGGCCCGCACCAAGGCGCTGAGCACGTCGAAATCGGCCTGGGTATCGATGCGCAGCCCGAGCCGGTGGGCCACTTCGGCGGTCAGGCCGTCGCTGTCGAGGCCTTTGCCCAGCTGCTGCATCAGCATTTCCACGTCGGTAATGGCGGCGATAACCCGGTGGCGGTACTGGTTCCAATCCGGGTGGATGATGGTGGGGGCTTCGCTGGCTCGCATCCGGTAGGGGCTACAGGTGGGTATCGTAGCCCGTGACCGAGGTGAAGAGGGCGGGCAAATCCTCTCCGTACACCATTTCAAACGTCTGCTGGTTGGTGATAACCGGCTCCCAGTCGACCAGCTTCTGGTGGTAAAACTCCACCGTGTAGGTGTCAGTCGGCATGAGCGTAATTTTCAGCCGGTTCACCTGGGCCTGATTGTCGCGCAGGTCCATCCGCAGCCAGGGGTTGGGGTTGCTGGCCGTCCGTCCGGCGGCCATGAGCTTGTCGGCCCCGGTCATCACGAGGAATCGACGGCCCCCTAGTTGCGATAAAATGGTATAAGCTTCTTCGACAACTTCCGGTTTGGCACTCATAAAAGGCTTTTTTAGTGCGTTGCTGATAGATATTAAACGCGAAATTCGACATTAATGTTTCAATTTTATTTAAATTAAATTGTCAACTATTGATTAATTAGGCAGGGTGTGAGAAGATGGCACTGAATAGCTTTTCCCTCTCGTTTTTTAGGAAATCCAGCCCGTTACTGGCCACCAGCCGGTTGCTTACGCTTTCAGTTCGCCCGGCCACGTCGCTTTGAACTGCAGGTTTATGCTACCCCGAACAGAGCTTTGGTGGCCTGGGACTTGTCATTGCCCTGGGAACAGCCCGGCTGACGCCCCGCGAGTATGTTCATGCAGCTCAGGCTCGTCTTGCCGTTTCGTTATGGGCCTAGTAAAGTGGGCCACTTGTTACTCAAGGAAAGTAGGCGGGGAGTAAAGGCCGGAATATCTTCGTTTCTGGCGTTTAAACCGCACTTTTGGCTTATCAAACCTTTCCCTTAGCATAGTAAAAGCTGGGTTTAAAGCTGAGTATCTGCTTGCAATCGGCTTATAAAACCTTTCTTTTAGCTTACTTAAAGGTTAGTGAAAACCTATTTGTGGGCTTATAAAACCTTTCCTTTCGCTGATGAATCTTGCCCAGTGCCCCGGGCGCGTTGGAATTGACGGCCGTGGGCAAGCCATTAATGGGTTAGTAACAGACTTATAAAACCTTTCCTTTCGGCATTGTCAGCCCCTGCTCTCAGGCAGTTGATATCTTTACAATCAGGTTTAAAGCTGCTTCAGAAGGGCTGTTCAAAGGGTAAGGGCCGCCCCTGTTTATTTATATTATATCCAATATAAATAAAGTGCAATCCCTGTTTTTTAATGGGTGGGTATCCGATTTTGTTGTCTTCTGTTTTGGGTATCGCTCGACCCCACGTCAGACCTTCTAAAAGCCTTTTTTTGTTCTCATCACAAGCTTGTGAGATTTGTTAGTTATTTGTCTTATTTGTAGGGTTTGTAACGCATTGATTTTCATGGTCTAGGAAGGCACTTAGGAAAGGTTTTATAAGTCAAAGGAAAGGTTTTATAAGTCCAAAGGGAAGGGATTATAAGCGAAGGGAAAGGTTTTATAAGTCTAGTGGAAAGGTTTTATAAGTCAAAAGAAAGAACCTTAAGGGAAAACTTTCTTTTGCGCTTTCCTTTTGATAATCCGCGGTTATCTTTGCTTGCATCACTGCTTCTCTACCCCTATGCAAGGTCTTGATACTGCGGCTGCTATAGCCAATTCCACCGGGCTCGAAATCCGGCAGCACAACGCCATCACGACGGCGCGCTACGAGATGACGGCGTGCGAGATGGACATCGTGTTCTATCTCCTCTCGCTGCTGAAGAAGGAAGACCGTATCGGCACCTTCTACCGGGTGAAAGTGCTGGACCTGCAGCACCTCACCGGTCGGCAGTGGAACTACCAGCAGTTTCTGGAAGCCACCTCGGCGCTGCGGACCCGGGAGTATGTGATTGAAGACAACAAGCGCATTCTGCAGGTGGGCCTGTTGGCCTCGGCCGAGTACATGAAGGGTGAGGGCGTAATTGAGTTGGAAATATCCGAGAAGATTCGCCCCTATCTCATCGACTTAAAGCGAAACTTCACATCCTTCCGCTTGCAGGCGGCCTTCAGTCTAAGCAGTAAATACGCTAAGCGCATCTACCAGATTGCCTCGCAGTGGAAGGACAAGTCCGAAACCCGCACTTTCAGCCTGCACGACTTGAAGGTGATGCTGGCCCTGAAAGACCCCAAGGGGATTGAGCCGGAGCAGTACACCAAGGTGTCCATGTTTCAGAAGTACGTGCTCGACGTGGCGGTGCACCAAATCAATCAGAACACGGACCTGCACATCGGCTATGAGCTCATCAAGAAGGGCCGCTCCTTTGAGAGCATCCGCTTTCAAATCAAGCAGCAGGAGCCTCACCAACTGCCTCTCCCCTTTGAGCAGCCCCTGGATGATTCCCGGCTGCAGATGGCGCGGCAGCGGCTGGCGGAGCTCGATATTCGTGATACCCGCTTGGTTGAGCAGATTCTCAGCGAAGCCCGCATGGTGGACGAGCTTTTCTCGTTCTGCTACAAGCTTAAAACCGGCAAAATGAAAGCTTCTACCAATCCCGGCGGGTTATTTCTGACGGTGGTGGGACTGCGGAAAGCGCAGGCGGCGGCCGCTAAAAAGTAACCTCAACGGTATAAGATTTAGTATAACAAGGTGGATACTTGCAAAGTATCCCATCTGGTGATTTCAGTAGTAGAAAAAGGTACAAACTGTTAATGATTTTTATACCTTTTTATGCTGAAAGACAGTTGCTTTAAGGGCGGGCTACTGTTGTGTTAAATTTCAATTGACCTGGGTTGACAAACCAATGCCGGGCGCTGCCTCTACCCGCACCGGCTCGGAGGACTGGCCAGCTTCTCGCGTCACTGCACCCTAGCCTTAAAGGCGGCCACAATGCCTGCCACAGCGGGCCATAGATTTTGAATGATGGGGCCGTCAACGCGCAATAAAATGCAGACGTGGCAGCGCCGCTTCGCCCCCGGCTGCCCGCCTCTGATTTAGGGGCCTAGCTGCCAGCCAGCACCGCGGCATTGCCCTCGCCGTGAACCTTTCCGCCGGCCGGCATCTTGATAGCCATTGGACCCGGCCGCAGCGCCCAGCGCCGCGGCCGGGTCCTCCCCCACTTTGCAACCAACCCAAGTAGCAGCGTTCCCGCATGAGACAGCTTAAAATCAGTAAACAGATTACCAACCGCGAAAGCCAGTCGCTGGACAAGTACCTCCAGGAGATTGGTAAAGTGAGCCTGGTGTCGATAGACGAGGAAGTGGAGCTGGCCCAGCGCATTCGCGAGGGGGACCAGATGGCCCTCGAAAAGCTGACCAAAGCCAACCTGCGCTTCGTCGTCTCGGTGTCCAAGCAGTACCAAAACCAAGGTTTAACCTTGGGCGACCTCATCAACGAGGGCAACCTGGGGCTAATTAAAGCCGCCAAGCGCTTCGATGAAACGAAGGGCTTCAAGTTCATCTCCTACGCCGTGTGGTGGATTCGCCAGAGCATCCTGCAGGCCCTGGCCGAGCAGAGCCGCATCGTGCGCCTGCCCCTGAACCGGGTGGGCTCGCTCAACAAAATTAGCCGCTCGTTCTCCGAGCTGGAGCAGAAATTCGAGCGCGAGCCCTCGGCTGACGAGATTGCCGAGTTGCTGGAGCTGAGCACCTCCGAGGTGACGGACACGCTCAAAATCGGAGGCCGCCACGTCTCGATGGATGCGCCCTT
Organism: Hymenobacter ruber; assembly: GCF_054783255.1. Classification (NCBI taxonomy): domain Bacteria; kingdom Pseudomonadati; phylum Bacteroidota; class Cytophagia; order Cytophagales; family Hymenobacteraceae; genus Hymenobacter; species Hymenobacter ruber. The sequence continues at coordinate 37,641 of NZ_BAAGQX010000001.1, read as the reverse complement.
CGTGCAGGGCGAGGAAAACCGCCTGCTCGACGTGATGGTGAATGTGGACGCCGAAAGCCCCGATTCGGGCTTGCTCGACGACTCCCTGCGCCGGGAGGTGCAGCGGGCCCTCTCGACTCTGACCATGCGCGAGGCCGACGTGGTAACGCTCCACTTCGGGCTGAACGGCCACGCGGCGCGGACGCTGGAGGAAATCGCCGAGCAATTTAGCCTGACCCGCGAACGGGTGCGGCAGATTAAGGAAAAGGCCATTCGCCGCCTCAAGCACACCACGCGCTCCAAAGCGTTGAAGCCGTACCTGGGCTAGCGGTTCCGGGTTTGCGGGTGCGGTCAACCTAATGGCCGACTAGTCGCGCTGTTCGTCGGCCGGGTGCTCCGGGTATTCGGTGCTATCCTGATTGTCGGCCAAGTCGTCGTCCTCCGGGGGCGAGTACTCAGGAATCCAGTCGCCATACTCGGCCGGCGCGGCAGGGCTGGGCGTGTAGGGCTCCAACTCCCGGCCGAAGAAATGCCCCAGAGTTACGCCGTGCTTCGCCAGATGCTCGGGCATCTTCTCCGGCTGGCAAAGCACCCCTAAGTAGCCCTCGGCGTGAAAGTAGGCTTTCACCTCGGCCGGGCCGATGCTGTTCAGGTGGATATGAATGCGGGCACCGATGGCCTTGGTTAAAAGTTTGGTACAAAGGTTAAACGGGCGGGGCCGCAGGAGACTCCCAGTCGAAGGCAAAAAGGGCCTCCAAATCGAAGGGGAGTGAATCTTTTAGGGCGTCGTCCGAGAAATCGAACTCGCCGTTCAGATTGATGTGCTGCCAGCTCGCCCGTGAGCTGGCAGCACATCAATCTGCCACGGACTAGCGCTCGGCCGCCGGGGCATGAAGCAGCTACTGGTTGGGACAAAGGCAATTCCAACAGACGATTACGTTCTGCACCAGCCGTTTGCAAGGGCCTGCTTGCGTGGGTGGTCGCATGCCCGCCGTCGCCCGCTCATGGATACTCTCGCGGCCATACCCAGCCAGCGCGGCGAAGAGGCCCAAGACCGACCGCCCGGCCGGGGTGGCCGTATCGATGCCTAGGTCCAGAGCGACGAAGCGGACCTGCCGGGCGTGCAGAGCGGCCACCACCTACATGATGTGGGTGCTGTTGCGGCCCAGCCGGTTCAGGCGGGCTAAAGTCACCGTGTCCCCGGCACGCAACGTGGCCAGCCGCTCGGTGAGCACCGCGCGCTGTGAGCGTGCCGCTGATTTTTTCCCAAATCAGGCGGTCTACGCCCGCGACCTTTAGTTGTCCATATCAAAATGTCACATCTGCGTACTTTGCCGCCATGTCCGATTTCCGTCTGCGCGTATTTGCTGCCGTGGCCCGGCACCTGAGCTTCACCAAGGCCGGGCAGGAGCTGTTCGTGAGCCAGCCGGCCGTCACCAAGCACATCCGGGAGCTGGAAGCACAGTACGGCCAGCGCCTGCTGGAGAGGCGCGGCAACCGCGTGACCCTCACCGAGGCCGGCCGCCTGCTGCACGCCCACGCCGATGCCGCCGCCGCCGCCCAGCAGCAGCTGGAAGACCAGCTGCTGGGCCTGCGCGACCCCGACGAGGCCGCCGGCCGCCTGCGCCTGGGGGCCAGCACCACCCTGAGCCAGTACGTGCTGCCGGGCCTGCTGCCCGCCTTCCAGGCCCGCTACCCGCAGGTGCAGCTCTCGTTTCTGAACGCCAACTCCGAGCGCATTGCTGAGGCCCTGCTGCGCGGCGAGCTGGACCTGGGCTTCGTGGAGGGCCGCACCAAGAGCCACGACCTGCACTACGAGCTGCTGCTGCCCGACGAGCTGGTGGCCGTGCGCCGCGCCACACCCGGCGGCCCGCCCGCCGCCCCGCTGCCCCTGGCCGAAGCCCTGGCCCACCCGCTGGTGCTGCGCGAGCGGGGCTCGGGCACGCTGGAAATCCTCGAATTTGCCCTGCGGGCGCAGCACATCAAGCTCAGCGCCCTGCCCGTGGCCATTTACCTGGACAATACGGAGGCCATCAAGCGCTACCTCGAAGCCGCGCCCACCGCCCTGGGCTTCGTGTCGCGCCGGGCCCTGGACCGCGAGCTGGCGGCCGGGCTGCTCGAAATCGTGCCCATTGCCGGGCTGCACCTGGCCCGGCAGTTTGAGGCGGTATCGGTGCAGGGGCAGCCACTGGCCCGGCCGGCGCAGCGGTTCCTGAGCTTCGTGCAGGGGCAGCTGAAGGGGGGCAAATAAAAAATGGTGATGCCGGATAACCATTCGGTATCCGCTGAAAGCACCACTTTATGAGCAGCTTACGTACCATTGCAGCGTAGTGCGGACCGGGTGGTTCGCCCATCTTCACCCTACTTGCTTATCCTCATGGAAAACACTCCGCAGCCCGCCCCAACCGATGCGCAACCCGCCGCCGAACCGGCCGCCCACGATGGCACCCCGCACTACGGCGACTTCGGCCACCCCGCCGACCCCACCGCGCCCCGCCACTACCAAGCCCCGACCAACGACGGCACGAACGACAACCCCGACGAGTTCAGCGAATTTCGCGGCAAGCACGCCGCCGCCACCGAGCACTACTGCATGCCCGAAGCCATTGCCGACCCCCACCAGCAGCGCGGGCACGTGGAGCAGAATCAGGCCGTCGCGGCCGTGCAGGCCAGCGCGGACGGCACGCCCGGCGAGCAGAAGGCTGCCTACGCCCTCGACGACCCCCGCATGGCCGGCGGCGACGTGTTCGACCTGAAAGACGAGCAAACCGGCTTCTAAGCCCTCAGGCCAGTAGTTCATCCGTCCAGCGGCCGGCTCGTGGTGTACGAGCCGGCCGCTGGCGTTTCCAGCCCCCGCGGCGGCCGGCCTGGCCACGCAAAACGGACGCGCCACCCTGGCTCGGCCCGGGCAGTCAATAACCTTTGGTTATGCAGGATAATATTATTGGATAATCCAACCGGTGGGCAACGCCGTATATTTGCCTCAGAAACAAACCCCTCCCGCTCATGGCCCTCCCAGTTCAGCCCACGCCGCTTCAAGCTTCCACCCCGCTGCCCGCCCCTGCCCCGGCCGGGGAAACCGCCGCCCCCGAATTCAACGAAACCAGCGGCTTCTTCCGGCACCTGCACACGCCCCGGGTGGCCTTCGGGCAGGACTTCACCTTGAAGCAGGTGGTGTTCGTGCTGTTCTTCGTGTTCTGCCTCACGCCCTGGGCCTCGCCGCCCATTGCCCTGGCGCTGGGCCTGCTGCTGGCCCAAACCATCGGCAACCCCTTCACCACGCAAACCAAGCAGGCCACGGCCAAGCTGCTCCAGTTTTCGGTTATCGGGCTGGGCTTTGGGATGAATGCCCACGCGGCGGTGCAGGCCGGCAAGGAAGGCATCCTGTTTACGGTAGTGTCCATCTTCGGCACGCTGCTGCTGGGCTTGGTCGTGGGCCGGTGGCTGGGTCTGGGCAAGCACGTGGTGCACTTGATTTCGTGCGGCACCGCCATTTGCGGGGGCTCGGCCATTGCGGCCATCGGGCCGGTGCTGCGGGCCAAGGACGAGGAAATGTCGGTGGCGCTGGGCACGGTGTTCGTGCTCAATGCCGTGGCCCTGTTCGCCTTCCCGCCCATCGGCCACGCCCTGGCCATGACGCAGAACCAGTTCGGCCTGTGGTGCGCCATTGCCATCCACGACACCAGTTCGGTGGTGGGCGCGGCGGCGGCCTACGGCAACCAGGCCCTGGAAGTGGCCACCACCGTGAAGCTGGCCCGCGCCCTCTGGATTATCCCGGTGGCCATCGGCACGGCCATGATTTTCAAGCAAAAGGGCGTGAAAATCACCATTCCCTACTTCATCTTCGGCTTCATCGCCGCGATGCTGGTCAACACCTTCGTGCCAGCGGCCAAGCCCCTGGGCCCGGTGATGGTGAACCTAGCCAAAATCGGCCTCACGGTCACGCTGTTTTTTATCGGGGCGGGTTTGTCAGCGCGGGTGGTGCGCTCGGTGGGCATGAAGCCCTACGTGCTGGGCATCCTGCTCTGGGTGGTGATTTCGACCGGCTCGCTCTACGTGATTCTACACACGGTATAGATGCTTGGTCGGGGCAGAGCGACCGAATGGTAGCGCTTGCTTTGCCCGATTTAACTAATTGACTGTCTGCATTCCGCAAAACAAGTTGTTTTGCGCGCTGGCTGGCCTTTGCCGCCTGTTTCACCTCTCTCCTTGGCCTCATGGAAACCACTCCCGACCCCTCGCCTCGGCTGCAGCCGGAAGACAAGCAGGCCTTCATCAAAATCGCCGGCCTGCTGACCTGGGTGATTGCCCTGATGGTGCTGGTAGTAGCCGTGACGGCCTACATCGTCGTCTTCAACCCTAAAACGCCCGACCTGCTGGCCGATGCCCCGGCCACGACGGCCGCCGCTGCGAGTGGGCCTGCGGCGGGCTTGCCTGACGTTGCCGGGGGGGCTGTGGGGAGCAAAACCAACTTCTTCCAGCCCGCCCGCTTCGTGCTCGACAGCGTGAAGCCCGACCCGGAGGGCCAGCTCATCCGCTACGGCCACGAGCTGATTGCCCACACCGCCCACTACCTCGGCCCGCAAGTGGCCAACCCGGCCCTGCGGCTGGCCGGCAGCAACCTGGCCTGCCAGAACTGCCACCTGCAGGCCGGCCAGAAGGCGTTTTCGGCCCCCTACGTGGGCATCTGGGGCATTTACCCCACCTACAAAGGGCGCGAGGATGCCATCAGCACCCTGGAGGACCGCATCAATGGGTGCATGACGCGCAGCCTCAACGGCCGGCCCCTGCCGGTGGACGGCAAGGAGATGAAGGCCATCATCACCTACATGAAATGGCTGGGCCGCCAGGTGCCAGTGGGGGAGAAGGTGAAGGGCCAGGGTTTTGTTAAGTTCACCATGCCCAACCGCGAGGCGAATCTCGGGCAGGGCAAAATCGTCTTCGCCCAGCAGTGCACCAGCTGCCACGGAGCCAATGGCCAGGGCCGCCTCAACGGCACGCTGGCCGCCGATGGCTACCAGTACCCGCCGCTGTGGGGGCCCGACAGCTACAACGACGGGGCCGGCATGCACCGCCTGCAAACGGCGGCCCGCTTTATCAAGGCCAACATGCCTTTCGGCGCCACGGCCGAGCACAGCATCCTCACCGATGACGCCGCCTACGACGTGGCGGCCTACATCAACTCGCTGCCCCGCCCGCGCATGGCCCACCTGGAAAAGGACTACCCCAACCTGAAAAAGAAGCCCGCCGACTGCCCTTACCCGCCTTACGCCGACCGGTTTACGCAGCACCAGCACCAGTTTGGTCCCTACGCGGCGATGGAAGCGGGCAAAAAGGGCGGCGAGTAGCCCCGCACCGATTTCCAGTTTCACCCCTTTCGTTTTCACCGCGCTGCTTCGGTGGTGCCCTTTCCCCAGTTGCCATGAAACACCTGCTGCTGACCGCCGCGCTGCTCGCCGGCCTCACCCTCTCGGCCCGCGCCCAGACGCCCGCCACCCGCAACGCCACCGCCATGCATGACCGCGAAGCTTTTCAAAAAGGTGCCTTCCAAGGGGCCACGGCCGACCAGGCCCAGTACCATGTCATCTACCAGCTCGACAGCGACGACCCCAAGCTCATCCAGCAGACGCTGCGTAACATCGGCAACGCGCTGGAGGACAGCCGGCTTAAAGGCAAGCTCACCGTGGAGCTGATTGCCTTCGGCGGGGGCACCACGCTCTACCGCAAGGACCAGCCCTACGAGGCCCAGCTCACGGCCCTCAAGCAGAAAGGCGTGATTCTGGCCCAGTGCCTGAACACGCTGAAGGAAAGGAAAATGAGCAAGGACGAGCTGCTGCCGCTGATTTCCTACGTGCCCAGCGGCAACGGCGAGCTTATTATCCGGCAGGCCCAGGGCTGGTCGCTGGTGCATCCGTAGCGCCGGGCTCTCCGCTGCTTTCGTGCTTTTCTCCGCTTTCCTTACCCAACCCCATGAAACCCCTTCCGCACCTGCTGCTGGCGCTGGCACTGGCCGCCCCGGCCGCCCTTTTCGCCCAGACCATGCCTATCCAAAAGCCCACGCCGCCCGAGCCGGCCCACCGCTTTGACCCGCCCTGGAACGCGCCGTTTCAGGCTGGAGTGCCCTTCACGGTGCCGGGCATCGACAACGCGCCCGACCTCTACGGCGACGTGGTGGACCCGCAGTTGGTGGTGTTTTTCGGGGGCAACCAGTTCATGGTGCTCGATGATTTGCTGAAGGAGTTCCGCAAGGCCCACCCCGAGTACGTGCGCATTTTCGTGGAAACGCTGCCGCCCGGCATCCTGGCTAAGCAGATTACGCAGGGCAGCCTGGTAGTAGGCAACCTGCGCATCGAGCTGAAGCCCGACGTGTACGCGGCCGGCAAAAACCGCATGGATATGACGCCGGAGTGGTTTGCCCGCACCACCAGCTACGCCCAGAACCGGCTGGCCATCCTCGTGCGCCAGGGCAACCCCAAGAAGGTGACCAGCCTGCGCGATTTGGGCCGGCCCGAGGTGCGCGTGAGCATGCCTAACCCCGAATGGGAAGGCATCGGCAAGCGCATCGAGGAATCGTACGAGAAGGCCGGGGGCGCGGCCTTGAAAACGGCCGTGATGACGACCAAAGTGAAAGCCGGCAGCACTTACCTGACCCAGATTCACCACCGCCAGTCGCCCCTGAGGGTGCTCTACGACCAGTCCGACGCGGCCCCGGTGTGGTACACGGAGGCCTTTTATCAGAAAATGCTGGGCCACCCGGTGGAAAGCGTGGCCATCCCGGCCAAGGAAAACATCATGGCCAACTACGTGGCCGGGGTGATGAAAGCCGCGCCCCACGCCAAGGCCGCCGAAGACTTTGTGGCCTTCCTTAACAGCCCAGACGGGCAGGCCGTGTACCAGAAATACGGCTTTTTGCCGCCCGTTAAGTAACGCGCTAATACCCATGAAAACATCCCCGCTTACCCGGCTCCGCCGCTTCGCTCTATTGCTCATGTCTCCTGCTCTGCTCGCGGCCGCGCCGGCCGCCGCCCAAACCCTGCACGTGTACGGCCCCGGCGGCCCGGCCACGGCCATGAAGGAATGCGCCGCCGCCTTCACCAAACAAACCGGCCTGGACGTGGCCGTCACGGCCGGCCCCGAGCCCAAGTGGCTGGCCCAGGCGCAGCAGGACGCCGACCTGGTGTACGGCGGGGCCGAGTACATGCTCACCCAAACGGAGCTGGCCCACCCCGGCTTTATCGACGAAGCCAGCCGTACCAGCCTGTATGCCCGCGAGTCGGCGGTGCTGGTACGCCCGGGCAATCCGCTGCACATCAAGCGGCTCGAAGACCTGGCCCGGCCCGGCGTGCGCCTGCTCGACGTGAACGGGGCCGGCCAGATGGGCATGACCGAGGACATGGCCCGCACCCCGGCCCTCATCAGCAACCTGCAGCACAACACCAAAACGTCGGTCAAAACCAGCGCCGAGGCCGTGGCCCTCTGGCAGCAAAAGCCCCAGGACTACGACGCCTGGATAACCTATGCCTCCTGGCAGCCGCGCCTGCCCGGCTCGGCCCTCGTGCGCCTGCCCCGCGACCAGCGCGTGAGTCGGGGCACGCCCATTGCCCTCACCCAGCGCACCACGCAGGCCGCCGCGGCCCGGCAGTTCGTGGCCTTTCTGCAGTCGGCCGACGGGCACGCCATTTTCCGCCGCAACGGCTGGGAATAGGCCGGGCGTTGGCGGCCGGAAAGCAAACACGAAGAACGTCCTGCTTCGGCTGCGCTCAGCAGGACGGGCAAATGGCTCTTGGTTTTCACTATTCCACCTTGCTTTCCCGCATTCGCATGGCTATTCCTTCGCTTCCGATGCCGGTGCCTAGCACCCCGTTGCCCGCCGCCCCCCCGGCCGACCACGAAACGCCGCACTGGCTGTTTCGCTACGTATTCAGCCAGGACCCCAAGACCATTGCCAAACAGTACCTGCTTACGGGCATGGCCTGGGCTCTGGTGGCGGGCACGCTTTCCACGCTGTTTCGCTTGCAGCTGGGCTAACAAAGCAAGTTTGAAAATACGGGCCGCCGTACCTGCGGCAACCGCTTCTCCATCATCCAAACCCCATGACCCGTCTCGCTCAACTCCCCGGCCTGCTCGCCCTGACCGGCCTGCTGCTCACCGCCATCAACCCACCGGGTCACGGCCAGGAAGGCGGCAAAATGCTCAAAAAAGAAGGCAAAACCGACGACAAGTTGCTGCGCGAAAACCGCCGCATGATGCGCGACGGCCGCGTGAACCACGGCCAAAGCCTGAGCAAAGAGCCCAAGCTCGTTCGGGAGGAAGACCGGCTGGACCATCGCCAGGCCCCCGCCCCGCGCAAAACCCGGCGGGCGGGCGGTTCGCCGCGCTAGCCGATGGCCCAGTCTTCGTCCCACGCACCGCCCCTGGCCTACACTGAAGTAGCGGGCCAGAGCCTGCGCCGCATCGAGTCGCTCAGCGACGGCGTGTTTTCCATCGCCATGACCCTGCTCGTGCTCAACCTGCGGGTGCCGGCCGCCGCCCTCGTGCGCACCGAGGCCGACGTGGGGCCGGCCCTGCGGGCGCTGCTGCCCAGCATCGGGGGCTACGTGCTGGGGTTTCTCTCGCTGGGCATTTTCTGGGTGTGCCAGAGCACGCAGTTCACCTACCTGGCGCGCAGCGACCGCCGGCTGGCCTGGTGGCACATTGCCTTTCTGCTGGTGGTGGGGCTGCTGCCCTTTTCCACGGCGTTTCTCACCACCCATTTTCCCCTGCGCGGGGCCGTGCTGGTGTACTGGGCCAACCTGCTGCTGCTGGGCGGGGCGTTGCTGGGCAGCTACCGCTACGCCCAGCGCCACGGACTGCTGCGGCCCGAGCACGCGGCCGTGGGCCGGGCCCTGGTGCGCCGCCTGGGCCTGATGCAGGTGCAGTACGCGGCAGCGGCGGGCCTGTGCTTGCTCAGCGTGCCGGCCGGGGCGGGGCTGCTGCTGCTGGTGCAGCTTAACTACGCGCTGGGCCTGGTGGCCGACCGCTGGCTGGGCGACTGAAGAACCCATCGGGGCCAAATGGTGCCGCGTGGGTGGCCGTATACTCCCCCATTGCCTGTCCTATTTCCATTCTGCTCCCTCCCATGAAAAAACACCCCCGCCTGTACCTGGGCCTGCTGGCCGGCGTGGTCGCCATCACCGCTAATACGCTGGTGCTGAAAGCGGCCCCGCTGATGGCCGTCAACGCCGAAAGCGGTGGCCTGCTCAAGCTTGTGCTGCTGCATACCACGCCGGTGTTGCCGGCCGGGCTGCTGCCCGTGGTCAAAGCCGAGGGCTTCAAGCTGCTGTTTCATTACCTCACGGGGCTGGGCATGGTGGGGCTGTACGTGCTGGTGTTCGAACCCCGGCTGCCGGGCAATGGCTGGGTAAAAGGCGGCCTGTTTTCGCTGCTGCCCTGGGTCCTCAACGGCTTCGTGGTGCTGCCGCTGCTGGGGCAGGGCTTGGCGGGCGGGCACGTGCTGACGGCCGGCGGCATGGCGTACTTTTTTGTTGCCAACGCGGTGTTTGGGCTGGTGCTGGGCGGGCTGTATGCGTACCTGCGCCAGCAGCAGGAGGCGGCAGGGGTCTAGCAGCGCTTGTTTCCGTAAGCGTTTGCTAGTTAAATTTCCGCTCTTCTCGGCGCGCATTTCCGTCCTGCCCCACTATTTAAGTCTGGTCATGAAAATCACCAAGTACATCCATTCCTGCCTGCTGTTTGAGCTGGATGGCCAACAAATTCTCTTCGACCCCGGCAAGTTTTCCTTCAACGAAGGCCTGGTGCAGCCGGAGGTTTTTAAGGACGTCTCGGTCGTCCTCATTACCCACGACCACCCCGACCACCTTGATGTGGTGGCGCTAAAGAAAATCGTGGCCCTGCGCCAGGCCGTCATCATTTCCAATCGTGAAGTGGCGGCCGAATTGAAAAAGCACGGCCTGGCCGTGCAAATCCACGAGGAAGGCCCCCTGGAGTTGGGCGCGTTTCAGCTGCACGCCCTGCCGGTGCAGCACGAGGCCATTCTCGACAGCCCCTTGCCACAGATGACAGCCTGGCTGGTGAATGGCAAGGTGCTGAACCCGGCCGACTCTTTTGCCCATAATCTGCTCCCCTTCGCGGGCGTGGAGCTGCTCATTCTGCCCATCACCGCGCCTTTTCTCACGGAGCTCGTGGTGGCCGATTTCGCCCTGAAAATGCGACCGCAGCAGATTCTGCCAGTGCACGACGGCTACATCAAGCCCTTCTTCGTGCAGCAGCGATACGCGAACTACGGGCCGTACTTTGAGAAGCACGGCATCACGTTTCACCGGCTGGCCGAACCGGGCGCGGCCATTACCCTCACGTAGCCCACCCCATGCCCCTTACCCCCACCAACCCCCTCGCCCTGTCGGACCGGCTGGCCCTGCAACGCACGCGGCTGGCCAATGAGCGGACCTTGCTCACCTACGTGCGCACCAGCCTGGCACTGGTGGGCTTCGGGTTGGCGCTCCTTCAATTTCACCCCGAGCGGGGCGGCCGGTTGGGGTACTCCGCGCTGGCCGTGGCGGGATTGGTGCTGGCGGTAGGGCTGCTGCGCTTTCGGGCGCACCGCCGGGAGCTGGCGGCCTGCCAGCTCCCGGCTGGCGGCGGTAGTTGAGCAACAAACACCCCCGGTGCTACCCGAGGCAAAAGCGTTTGCACCCATAAAAAAGGCCCCTGATGCGTCATGCACCAAGGGCCTTTTTGGTCAGCAGCCGGCTTACGGCTGCGTGAGCGTGACCGCGCCGGCCGGATTCTTGTCGCCGAGCACCACCACGGCAAAGCGCCCCGCCAGCCGCAGCCGAATCTGGTAGTAGGCGTTGACTTCGACCGCGCCCTCAGCATCGGTTTTGAAAGAAATGACGGGCTCCGGGGCTACCAGCGTGGTTTTATTGTCCGACAGGTACAGCGTGTAGGTGGTGTTGGCGGCCAGCTGCTTGAGGGCCAGCACCATTTCGTCGAGGTCTTCGGTGGGGCGGATGGTGGCCCCGCCGCCCACGCCGGGCATTGGCTGCGTACCCAGGGGCACCAGCCGAATATTCACTGGCGTCACCGGCGTGAAGGCTTCGAGGTTGCCCGTGCCGGGGCTGCCGCCCCCGGCTTTCACCACGTAGAGCAGGGCCTGCGGGGCCTGGCCGCTGCCGGTTTCGGTGAGTTTGGTATTCGTTTTGGTGTCGATGCTGACCAGCGCGTCGCCGTTTTCCAGGCCCACGTAGAGCTTGCTGCCGTCGCCGTTGGGCCACAGGCCGTGCGGGTTAGCTCCTACCGGGATAGTGGCCAGCAGCTGGCGCTGCCGGCTGTACACCTTCACGGCGTTTTCGCCGCCCACGGTCACGTAGGCGAAGTCGCCGGCGCTGGCCCCGCTGAAGCGGGTGCCGCCGCCGGGGCCGGCCATGTTTACGTGGTTGGTGCCGGGGCCGGTATCAATCACGCCTTCCACGGCGTAGGTCTGGGCATTTAGCACGGTGACTTTGCCCACGTCCTTGTGCGTGAGCCAGACCTGCTGGCCATCGGCGGTCACCACTAGGTTGGGCGAGAACTTGCTCACCACCGGCACGCGGGCCGTCACCTCGCGGGTTTTCACGTCAATCACGTCGAGCATCGCCGTTTGAGAGTGGTCCACGAACGCCACCTTGCCATCGGGCCGGAACACGACCATGCTGGGCTCGTGCTCGGTGGCGATGTTTTTCACCACCTGCAGCTTCTCCACGTCAATCACCGTCACGTAGTCCTTGCCGCGCACCGCCACCCAGAACTGCTTGCCGTCGGGCGTGAAAAAGCCCTCGTGGGGGTTGCGGTCCACGTATACCTTGCCTTTCACGGTGTTGGTGGCCAGGTCAATGAAGATAACGGCGTTGGTGAGCGTGGCAATCACGCCCAGCGTCTTGCCGTCGGGCGACACGCCAAGCCCGTGCACGTTGGACTCCATGTCGTAGAGCGGGCTCAAAAACTCGGGCCGGCCCTTGCCCAGGCGAATCACGCCCAGCAGCCGGTTGGTGCTCGGGTCGTGCACCGACACCGTGTTCGACGACTGGTCGGCCAGGTACACCCGGTCGGCGGCGCTGGCCGCGATGGGGCCGGGGTCGGGCGGCACCACCATGTCGGGCAGGGTTTCCTCGCTGTTTTTTTTCGAGCAGGCCCCCAGTAGCAGGGTGGCTGCGAGGACCAAAGTGGAGAAGTTAGTAATGCGCATGGAAAAATAAAATGGAGTGGAAGGGATGCTAAAAAACGAAGGCTGGCTCGTCGTGAAACGGGCCAGCCTTCGGGCCGTTGCGGAGCTACGTCCTAAAATTCAGGGCCTTAGCGCGGGGCCGGGGTCAGCAGCTGGCCGTTGGCCACGGGGCTGATTTGCACTACCTGCGTGGCGCTGCCGGTTTTGCCCGCCGCGTCGGTCACGGCGGCTTTGATGGTGACGCTGGTTTTGCCGCCCAGCTGCAGGGTACCGCCCACGCTCCAGCCGAAGGTGGTGCGCACGAAGCCGCTCGGGTCCAGCTCGCTGCCAGCCGTGTTGAACACCGGGGCCAGGTTGCCGCCGGCCGGAATCACGTTGCCGTTGGGCTGGAGCAGGGGCACGTCGAAGGTGACTTTCAGGCCCGGCACGTAGCGGTTCACGCCGGCGTTGGATTGCGTCTTGTCTTCAATCGTGCCGCGGTCAGCGGCGGGCTTGCCAAAGGTGCCGTCCCCGTTTTCGGCCACGTTGATGCCGTTGCGCGACTTATCGAGCGCCGACACCTGGATGAAAAACAGCGCGCCGCTGGTGGGCGGGGCCGGCAGCACGCCGGCCGTCTGGATGCCGGGGCTGATGCTGGAGGGGGTGCGCGGGGCAATCATGGTCACCGTGGGGCCGTCGGGGTTGTCCACCGTGCCGTAAGTGATGGGTTTGGGGGCGGGCGTCAGGGCCTCACCGCTGAGGGCCCCGTTGGGTCCGGGGCCTACCTTCAGCAAGCGGGTGGCCGTGACCTTGCGGCCGGCGCGGTCCGTTACGGAAGTAGTCAGCGTGCAGCTGGTAGTACCGGCCGCCACCGACTCCAGCACGTGCCAGCTCACCCAGGTGGTCACGCCGGGGCCGGGCGTGTCGTCGGTGCCCGCAATGTTGAAGAGCGAGGCCAGGTTGGTTCCCTTGGGGATGGTGCCGCCGTCGGGCTTAATCAGGTCCACGTCGAGGCTGGCCGTGAAGCCGGGCAGGTTCACGTTGGGCTGGCCTAGGGCGGCGGTGTTGCGGATGTTGAGGCTTTCCTTGGTGGGGATGGTGACGGTGTCCTTGGTCACGATTTCCAGGTTGATGGCGAAGCCCGTGCCGTTGTAGTCGGCCGTGGTGGCGTTGCCCAGCCGCCCGCCGGGCATGATGGTCGCGCCCTCCACCGGCGAGACGATGTTGAGCACCGGCGGCGCGCTGGTGTCGGCGATGGCCTCGTTGTCTTTCTTGCAGCCGCCGAGCAGCAGCGCACACGCCGCCACCGGCAGCAGAAACCGTTTGAGCGACTGCGCCCGCGAGCTGATGCCAGTGTGTTGATTGAAAATGGATTGCATGTTGTAGGGTTGTGGTTACAAGTGAATTCAGTTTAGATTAGCTCGGCATTGCAGCAGGAATGGTTGTCCCGGCGGCCATTAATGGCCTTTGGGTGGCCGTCCAAAGGCGGACTATTCGGCCACCAAAACGGGTTCGCTGTCAGCGGCTTTGGGCGCCACGATTACCCGCGAAAACGTTTTGCCGGATGTATTCAAATCCCCGCCCGCGATGCGCTGCACCGGCCCTAGCGCCTGGCCCATGGCCCCGCCTTTGGCGTCGGTGCGCACGGTGGTCAGGGCGTAGTCACGGGGGTAGGGTGCCTTGGTGCCGCTGGTCAGGAAGATGTCGTAGTCGGTGTTGGGCGTCAGGCCGCGCAGGGCGAAAGTGGCCAAATCCACCAGCCCTTCCGAGCGCAGGGTCATGGTGCCGGTGGCGGGGCCGGGCGTGGGTGGCTTCAAGGTGCGGACGATGGCGGGCTGGTCCACCAGCTGCCGGCCCAGGCCGGTGGCGCCGGCCGCGCCGGCCGGCACGGCGTTGGGCACGTACATCAGGGCCATCGGGGCCTGCCCGACTTTTATTTTGGCCAGCACTTTATTGCTCGCGGTGCTGATGGCCACGGCCGAGTCGCCGTTTTCCAGACCCACGTACACCCGGCTGCCATCGCCCGAGGGCCAGATGCCGTGCGGCAGCGCCCCCACCGGAATGGTGGCCAGCTGCTTAAAACCCGGGGCGCGGCTGTACACCTTCACCACGTCCTCGCCGCCCACCGTCACGTAGGCCAGCTTGCCGGCGGCCACGTCCACCGTGGCCACGTGGTTGGAGATGGGGCCGGTCGTCAGCACGCCGCTGATGGTGAGCGTCTTGGTATCCAGCACCGACACCTTGCCCACGTCCTTGTGCGTGAACCAGATTTGCTGGCCGTCCCGGGTAGGGAAGATATTGGGCGAGAAGGGGCTCACCACGGGGACTTTTTTGATGACTTTGTAGGTGGCCACGTCCACCACCGCCAGCTCGGGCGAAAAGCTGGAGCACACGAAGGCGCGCTGGCCGTCGGGGCTGAAGGCAATCTGGCCGGGGCCGTTGGGCACGGGCACGCGGCGGGTTTCGCGCAGCGTGGCCACGTCGATGACGGAGAGGTAGTCCTCGCCGCGCACCGTTATCCAGGCCTCCTTGCCGTCGGGCCGGAACGTCGCCTCGTGCGGGGCGCGGCCCACGTACACGCTGCCCCGGATGGCATTGGTAGCCGTTTCGATGAACGTGACGTTATTGGAGCCCACCGACACCACGGCCAGCAATTTGTGGTCGGGCGAAGCGCCCAGGCCGTGCACCAGCGCCTGCCCTTTGTAGAGCGCCGAGAGCAAATCGGGCTGCGGCTTGCCCAGCACAATCTGGCCCAGCAGCTTGTTGTCGACGGGGTCGATGACCGAAACGGTGTTGGAAATCTGGTCGGCGGTGTACACCCGGTCGCGGTGGCTCACGGCCTGGGCCGCGGCGGCGCTGGTAATAAGCAGCAGGCCGGGGAGAAGGGAAAATTTCATTTGGGATTGGGGAAAAGAACGTCATGCTAAGCATGTGGCGCATCAAGCCAGGAGCGCAGCCGTAGTCGAAGCATGACGGTTCTGATGGATTGGGCGCTATTTGCCAGAACTCTGGCTCGCCACCGGATGCTGCTTCAGCCAGGCGGCCATCTGCTGAATCTCGACCTGCTGCTCGGCGATGATGCTTTGGGCGAGGCGGCGCAGGGCCGGGTCTTTGCCGTAGAGCAGCTGCAGGCGGGCCATGTCCACGGCACCCTGGTGGTGGGGCAGCATCATGGCCGCGAAGCTGGCGTCGATGTCGTTGGGGTTGGCGCCGGTCATGCGGCGCATGCCCTCGTCCATCACCACCATCACCGAATCCATGCCGTGCTGGAAGGCGGCGACCGGGGTGCCCGGGGCGGCCATGCCGTGGTTCATGTGCATGCCGGCCATGCCCGGCATCGGGGGGGCGCTGGCCGGGTGGTGTTGGGCGCGGGCCGCAACGGCTCCGCCGAAGGTGAGCGCCAGCAAAAAGAGGAGGGATTTGGTCATGTCGTGCACCGGGGCCGCCCCGTTAGCGGGGGGCTGGTGCGCTAACGGGCAACTCCAGAAGATGAACGCCCGACACGGGCCAACTGGACCTATCCCGGGGTGAACCGGCCTTTTGCGGCCCGGCCCGGCTCAGGCGAAGCGCTTGAGCAGCTGCTGCACCCCGGCGCTGTAGCTGCGCGAGGAGGTGACGTGCTGCCCGTTGGCCATGCGAAACAGGTACTCGCCGTGCGACCAATGCTTGAAGTCGACGATGTGGGCCGGGTTGATGATGCACGAGCGGTGGATGCGTAGGAACACGGCCGGGTCGAGCCGCTCGGCCAGCTGGCCCAGGGCCGTGCGCAGCGGGTAGTGCCCGCCGGCCGCGTGCAGCAGCACGCCGTTGCCGGTGGCTTCGAAGTAGCACACCTCGGCGGCCGGCACGAAGAAGCTGCGCGCCGGCAGTTTCACCAGAAACTGGTCCTGGTAGTCGGCCGCCGGGGCGGTCCAGCTGTGCAGCAGGGCCTCCAGCTCGGGGACGCGGGCCTGGTCCTGGCGCAGCGCCAGCTGCTGCTGCACCCGGCCTACGCAGTCGGCAAACCGGTCGGGGTCCAGCGGTTTGAGCAGGTAATCGACGGCGTGCAGGGCGAAGGCCTGCACCGCGTACTGGTCGTAGGCCGTCACAAACACCACCAGCGGGAGCGGCTGGCCGGCCGCCTGCAGCCGCCGCAGCACCTGCACGCCATCAAGGTCGGGCATCTGCACATCAAGGAAAACGACGTCGTATGCGCCGGTGTGCAGGGCGGCGAGGGCCTCGGTGCCGTTGGCGGCTTCGCCCGTTACGGCCAGCGCCGGAAAATCGGCCAGCAGTTCGCGCAGCAGGCTGCGCGCCAGGGGCTCGTCGTCGACCAGCAGCGTGCGGATGGGGCTCATGCGGGCTCTGGGGTAACGCCCCCCGCCGCCCGCCGGAACGGGATGGACAGGCGCAGGCAGTAGCCGCACGCCGGGGCCGACTCCACCGCCAGGGCATAGTCCGGGCCGTAGAGCGTGGCCAGCCGGCTTTCCAGGTTGCGCAGGCCGATGCCCCGCGCGGCGGTGTCGGCCGCGCCCCGGCCGTTGTCCTGCACTTGCAGCAGCAGCCGGTCGCCCTGTTTTTCGGCCCGCACGGCCAGCTCACCGGCCCCGGCGCGGGGCGCCAGGCCGTGGCGCACGGCGTTTTCTACCACCGGCTGCAGCAGCAGGGCGGGCAGCAGCGCCCCTTCGGTATCGGGGGCAATGTCGTAGCGCACGGCCAGCCGGTCGGGGAAGCGGGTTTGCTCAATTTCGAGGTAGAGGCGGGTGAGGCGCAGCTCCTGTTCCAGGGTCACTTCCTGCTCGTCGGTGCCTTCCAGCACCAGCCGCAGAAACTGGCTGAGCTGGGCCAGCATGCGCCGGGCAGCTTTCACGTCCTGGCTCATCAGGGCCGACACGGCGTTCATGGAATTGAAGAGAAAGTGCGGCTGGAGCTGCATTTTCAGGGCCTGCAGCTGGGCCTGCACCAGCTGGGTTTCGAGCTGGGCGGCCCGCACCCGGCCTTCGCGGTACCGCTCGCGGTACTGCACGGCGTAGGCGATGCAGAGCAGCATCCAGTAAATGGGCACCCAGCTGTTGGCGTTGGCCACGACCTCGGCGAGGGAAACCCGGCCCGGCACGGCCCCGCTGCCGTGCATCACGGCGGCGTACACGAGGCGGTAGGCCAGGGTGAGGACGTAGCTGGCCGCCGCGTGGGCCAGCAGGTGCCGCAGCCGGTGGCGGCTCTCGGTGAGGTTGAAGCGGGCCGCCAGGGCAAACACCACGGGCGTGAGCAGCCCCCAAATCAGGCCGTGCAGCAGGCGCCCGCCCAGGGCCTCGCGCCAGTCGGTGGGCGTGCCGGCCGAAAGGTTTTGCACGAAAATCAGCAGCACCATGAACCCGCTGAACAGCAGCCACGCCAGGGCAATGGTGGAGCCGCTCACCAGGGGCGGGGTCTTCTGCGGTTCCGGGGGCCGGGCGGTCGTGCTCATAGGCTTTAAAGGTAGCCAAACCCACCGCCACCGCGCCGTCCTGGCATTCAGAATGGCCTTTTTGGCGGGCCAATGGGCCTTCGGGCCGGTATTGGGCGAGCTCGATTACCCCGCCGGGGCTAAGCGCACGGGAAGTTTGTGAAAAAGGTTAGCCGTAGCAGGCGCGGGCCTCCCGCCGAGAGTCAGACAATTCTCACTAGCCTGTTTAACCTTTGTACCAAACTTTTAACCAAGGCCACCGATGGCCGGCACCCCGCCACTACCCGACCATTGCAGGCCGGCCGGTAAGCCGGCGCGGGTGGGGTAGCCTATCCACTGCGGGCACTGCTGCGGGTCGCCGGCCCAATCGAAGGGGCTAATTTGGGGCTGCTTGGCGGCGGGGGCGGGAGTTATCATATCGAAGGGGAAAAGGGAGTGGTGAGAAAATGAGCCGGGGGCTAGGCAGCCAGGGCCAGCTGGCTGCCGAATACCACGCCGGCGCGGGGGCTGCTGCGTTGCCGCCGGCTGGCGGTCCTGGCGTGGTGGGTGGTTTCGGTAACCAGTCCCAGAAAGCCGGCGGCATGGGTGTAGCCTTTCACCTCGGCCCGCTCCTGGTGGCCGTCGCGGTTCACCGTTACCGTGGCCCCTACTGCGGGCACGGGCTGCTGGGCCGACCAATGCAGCCCACCGGGCAGCATCGTTAAGCGGGGCGCGGCCTCGAACTCAGGCACCGGATTGGTCAGCTGCTCGGCGGCGTCCTGCCGGGCTTGCCAGGCATCCTCGCGGGCCTGATGGTTGGCGGCGTTGGCAGCGCGGAGCCGGGCTAGGCGGGCGGCGGGAATGCGGCGGGCGGGGCGAGTGGCAGAAGCGTTTTTCATACTGCGGCAAGGGGAATGAAGTGAGAAATGAATCGGCTAGAACCAAGGGGCGGCTTCCCAAGCGGCCAGTTCGGCGGCTGATACTGCCGGCAGCACGTTAGCGGCTTCGTCGGCGGGGTCAAAACGGTCGACCCACACCTCGCCGGAGGCTAAGTCAAAAGCTTCGTCAACCATGGATAAAGAGCTGTTTTATCGTTCGTTGCTTATACTTATTAAACGTAAAAACCGGTATTATTGTTTCAATAATATTTAAATTAAAGTGATAATTATTGACTATTAAAGCAGCCATTTAGGGTATTGTAATGGCGGATTTTTTCCCTTTTATACCGCTTTAGCAGTTGTCTTTTTGCAATTGCAATTTCCTTTTGTTGCCCGCCCCGGTGGCCGCCCGACGGAATAGCTCCCCCGGGCGGCCGTTGGCCTTACTGCGGCGTGGCTTCGGCACTGGGGGCTTCCTCCGCTTCGTAGCTGGGCACAATGCCCAGAATGTGGTTAGCGGCTTTCTGGCCTTGGCTAGCGGCGGAAATAATTAGCTGTTTGTCGTTGCGCAGGGCTTGCAGCCAGTTGGCTAAGTAGCTGGCGCTGCTGGGTTCGGTGCGGGTTAAATCCAGCCCGGCCGCATGGCTCAGGAAGGAGGCCCCCAACTCGGCCACCAGCTCTTCCTTGGCGTAGGTTTCGCTGCCAAAGGCGGCCAACTCGGTGAGCGTGGCCCGGTCCAGCCGCTTGGCGTGGCCGGTGGAGTGGGTCAGCTCGTGAAACAGGGTGTGGTAATAGTCTTCGGCCGTGTGGAAGTTGCTGGCCGCGGGCATGGTCACGGTGTCAATGCTGGTGCGGTACATCGCCTCGCTGCCCTTGTGCAGCACGCGGGGGCCACCCGCGTAGCCGGCCAGCACCTGCTCGGCGGCCTGCTCGGGCGTGTGCTCGCGGCTGGGCAGCTCGGGAAAACTCCACGCCACCCCGTCAATCTGGGCTACGTTGAACACCGTGGAATACTTCAGGAAGGCCTTTTTCTTCTCCTCGCCCTTGCCGTCCTCCTTCTTGGTTACGGTGAAGAACACCACCGGCATGCCCTTCTCGCCCCGGCGCACCTGCCCGCCCAACTCCTTGGCTTGGTTGTAGGTCAGGAAATAGGGGTGCTCATACTCCAGCATCCCCAGCAGCAGGGCATTCACGCCCTGATACACGTGCTTGCTGCGGTAGTTGCGGGGCGCGCCGTGGGCGGCATTCCACGGCTGCTTCCACGGGGTCACGCCGTTCTCCAACGCCAGAATAATGCGGTTGGTGATGATTTCGTACACGTCGGGGCGGGGGGCGAAAGGAGCGGGCTTTTTCATGGCTTAACAGGTTGGTTTTATGCTTGCTGCTTATACTGTTTAAACGCAAAAACCCGCTTTAATGTTTCAATAATATGTAAATTAAAGTGTCAATAATTGCGTATCATATTGCCCTTTTTGGCATGGATTCTGATTTTTCCCTTTTGTTCCGTATTCGCTCCGCTCAGGCAGTATTCCCCGCTGCTCGCTGATGTGGTAAAGAATTGGGTATTTGGCTTTTCCTTTGGTTCGCGAAAGGGATGGGAGGGGTTTAGTCCGCAGGACCGCAGGCCCCGCCGGAGCCCCGCACAGCCTGGCCCGAAGGGGTTCGCCCAATTGCCCTTCGGATGCAATCGTCAACCCATCGCTCACCACGAGTAATAGCGCTCCACTTGTCACTTTGGGCAATTATTTCAGCCACCCGCTGCCCTCTTTCAATCGATGACTCCTCCCACCCAAGCTGCTTACCAAGTGTTGCGGGACTATCTGAACTCGCTGCTCCTGCCCACCTGCCCCGACCAGCCGCTGGCGGAGGTACCCATGGCCCTGCGGCCCGAGTTAGCGGCCTTCCTGCGCGGCAAAACCGGGTATGCGGATGAAACCGGCCGGCCAATGATTTACGCAGCTGACCTGGCCGCCTGGGCCCGCGATTTGATTCATGGGGCCGGCCTAGCTGCTCCCCTACCCTTGGCCACGCTGGACCTGACCGCATTGCGAACGGCCACCCAACGCCACGCTTAAAAACAGCATGAAAGATATGCCACTTATTAGAGTTTATTGGCGTATCTTGCAGCATGCATTCGTCTGACGAGCACTTCCTGGCAACCGTAGAGGCTCAGATTCCGGCTTGGTTCGGCACTCAGCCCTTGCTTTCCCGCAAGGAGTTGCTGGCGCGGATGGCCACGCTGAACCCGACGCTTAAGCAGGCCACGCTCGACGTGTACCTGCATCGGCTGACCCAGCGCAACCAGCTGGCGCACGCGGGCCGGGGCGTGTACGCCCTACCGGGTGGGACTTCGGTAGCCGACTTCATTCCGACGGTACCGCCAGAGCTGGCGAACCTGTGGCAGGCCGTGGCGACCGAGTTGTTCCTAAGCAGTGGCTGCGCGTGGACCACGCAGTGGCTGAACGACTTCACCACCCACCAACTGATGCGCACGATACAGCTGGTAGAAGTGGCACCCGAGGCGCTGCAATCAACCTACTACGCCCTGAAAGACCAACTTGGGGCGCGCGTGTTTCTGCAGCCCGATGCCCGCGTGCTGGAGCTGTACGTGGCCGAAACCCCCGATGCCGTACTGGTGCTGCCGCTGGTGAGCCGCGCCCCGGTGCAGCGCGTGGCCGATGTGCCCGTGCCGCGCCTGGAGAAGCTGCTGGTGGACCTGCTCAGCGACCCCACGCTGTTTGCGGCCTACCAGGGCGAGGAGCTGCGCACCATTTACCGCACGGCCGCCCGCCAGTACCGGCTCGATGCCCGCACCCTGTTTTCCTACGCCAGGCGGCGGGGCAAAGCGCCGGCCCTGCGCGAGCTGCTGCTGGCCGTGGGCCTTTCTTCGCTGCTTCCTACATGATTACGACGACCTCTTTTACCCGCGAATGGATGATGGAACACTGCCGGCAGCGCCCCGGCCTGGACCCTTCCATTCTGGAAAAAATGATTCTGGCCCTCACCCTGGTCGAGCGGCTGGTCGAATCCGGGCTGCCCTTCACGTTTAAGGGCGGCACCTGTCTGGTGCTCGTGCTGGGCCAGGCCCGGCGCTTTTCCGTGGACGTGGATTTGGTTACCCAGGCCGAGCTGGCGGCCATTGAGGCGGCCCTGACGCAGGTGTGCGCGCAGCCGCCGTTTCGCTCGTTTGCCTACGACGCCACCCGCAGCCACAAGGATGATGTGCCGCGGGGCCACTACTACGTGTTCTATGACTCAGCCCTGGACCAGCAATTGCTGGCCGAGCACCCGCAGCGGTCCATCGCCATCGATTTGCTGTTTGAGGAGCACAACTACCCGCAGGTACTGCAAGTGCCGGTGGCCTCCCCGTTCCTGCACCAGGCGGGCGAACCCCTACGCGTTGCGGCGCCGAGCGTTGAATCCATCGCCGGCGACAAGCTCACGGCCTTTGCCCCGCGCACCACCGGCATTCTCTACGGCAAGGGCAAGGAGTTGGAAATCATCAAGCAGCTCTTCGACGTGGGCGTGCTCTTTGACCAGGTGCAGGACGTGGCCACCGTGGCCAAGTCGTTTGCTGCCACCGTGGCCAAGGAGCTGCGCTACCGCCACCTGACCGAAACCAGCGCGGCCGATGTGCTGGTGGATGCCCTGCACACGGCCCTGCTGCTGGCCCAGATGAAGCTTAACCGGGCCCCGGCCAAAGAACTGGCCCCGGCCGAGCTGCGCCGGGGCATTGCCGGGTTCCGCAACTTCGTTATCGACGGGGCGTTCCGCGAAGACCAGGCCGTGGCCGCCGCCGCCCGCGTGGCTTATCTCGCGGCCCGGCTGCTCACCCAGGACTATTCCCCCTTGCCCCGGCCAGTGCCCGGCGCAGACCCGCGCACCTTCTTCGTGCCGCACCCCGACTTTAATTACCTCAACAAGCTGCGCTCGGTGCCGGGAGACGCGCTGTTCTACTGGCACCACACGGTGGCCCTGCTGGAAGCGCACGGACGACTGGCGTGGCTGGTGGCGTAAAGCCAGGCGCGCCAAAGCTGGTTGAGCCAGAGTTCCACGCCCTGGAGCAGAGCCGGGTGGCCAAGGACCGGGCGGTGTTCATGGACTTCATGCGGGGCCAGCACGGAAAACCCCTGACGTATCAGTTGTCGGCGTCGGTTCCCCGTACCTAGCAACTAAAGGCCAATTGGGTGTGTTAATCGGCCAGCGGCCCGGCCCTGAACTTCCGGCCTTATACCCGGATTCGCTACCTTTGCCCGCACATGCGCCTGCTAGCCCTGTTTTTTGCCTTCTACTTCGCCTGCCTCTCGTGCCTTTCCTGCACGGACGAAGTACCTGCGTGCAAAGACCAGCAGCAAACCACCGTGGCCGCTTCGCACTCCGATTGCGGGGCCGGCGCGCTGGGCGACTGGTGCTCGCCGCTCTGCCAGTGCCACTGCTGCGGCGGGGCCCTGATGCCCGTACCGCTGGGCAATCAAATGGCTTACTCGGTGCCCACGGAGTGGGCCACCAGCCCCCGGCACGGCCGGCTGGTGGTGGCCGCCCCGACGCGGGCACTCGGGTCCGTGTGGCAGCCGCCCCAGGCCTAACCCTTCCCCTTTTTTCCTGCTGACCACCCTCTCCGGGTGGCCCGTCGCGGTGCGTGACGGGCAATTTAGCGCTTGGCGCTGAATTGGTTATGCCCCGGTTGCTCCCGCAGTTCGTGCCGGAGCCACCGGGCCGCAGGCTTTCACGGAAGCGTTAGACCTAACCCCCACAGCAACGGATGTTCGACCGGCTGATTCATTTTTCCATTCACAACAAGCTCATCATCGGGCTGCTCACCCTGGCCCTGGTGGCCTGGGGCGGCTACTCGCTCCGACGCCTGCCGATTGATGCCCTGCCCGACATCACCAGCAACCAGGTCGTGGTCTACACGGTGGCCCCCTCGCTGGCCGCGCAGGAGATTGAGCGGCTCGTCTCCTTTCCCGTCGAGCAGAGCATGGCCACCATTCCCGGCCAGACGGAAGTGCGCTCCTTTTCGCGCTTCGGCCTCTCGGTGGTCACCATCGTCTTCGAGGACCAGATTGATATTTACTGGGCCCGCCAGCAGGTCAGCGAGCGGCTCAAGGAAGCCGAAAGCCGGATTCCGGCCGGCACCGGCCGCCCCGAGCTGGCCCCGGTCACCACCGGCCTGGGCGAGATTTACCAGTACCTGGTGCGCGCCAAGCCCGGCTTTGAAAAGAAGTACAACGCCACCGAGCTGCGCACCATTCAGGACTGGATAGTGCGCCGCCAGCTGCTGGGCACGCCCGGCGTGGCCGACGTGAGCTCCTTCGGCGGCTACCTGAAGCAGTACGAGGTGGCCCTGGACCCGGAGCGGCTGCGCTCGCTGGGCGTGACCATCAACGAGGTGTACCAGGCCGTGGCCGCCAACAACCAGAACGCCGGCGGGGCCTACCTCGACCAGAACCCCACCGCCGCCTTCATCCGCACCGAAGGCCTGGCCACGAGTCCGGCCGACATCGGCAACATCGTCATCCGCAGCACCAGCACGGGCCTGCCCGTGCTGGTGCGCGACGTGGCCGAGGTACGCTTCGGCGCGGCCGTGCGCTACGGGGCCATGACGCTGAACAACCAGGGCGAAGTAACCGGCGGGCTGGTGCTCATGCTCAAGGGGGCCAACGCCGCCGAGGTTATCAAGGCCGTGAAGACGCGCATGGCCACCATCCGCAAAACCCTGCCCGAGGGCGTGAGCGTAGAGCCTTTCCTGGACCGCTCCGCCCTGGTGGGCCGGGCCATCGGCACGGTCACCAAGAACCTGCTGGAGGGGGCGCTGATTGTGATTTTCGTGCTGGTGCTGTTTCTGGGCAACTGGCGCGCGGGGCTGGTGGTGGCCTCGGTGATTCCGCTGGCCATGCTCTTTGCCGTGAGCATGATGCGCCTGTTCGGCGTGTCGGGCAACCTGATGAGCCTCGGGGCCATTGACTTCGGGCTGATTGTCGACGGGGCGGTCATCATCGTCGAGGCCATCGTGCACCGCCTGCACGGCGGGCACGCCCCGGGCCACGCGGAGGGCGGGCGCCTCACGTCGGAAGAAATGAACGATGAAACCTACCAGGCGGCGAGTAAAATCCGCTCCTCGGCGGCCTTCGGGGAAATCATCATCCTCATTGTCTACCTGCCGCTGCTGGCCCTGGCCGGCATCGAGGGCAAGATGTTCCGGCCCATGGCCGAAACCGTGGCCTTTGCCATTCTGGGGGCTTTCATCCTGAGTCTGACCTACGTGCCGATGATGTCGGCGCTGGCCCTGAGCCGGTCCACGGCATCCAGCAAGACCTTCTCCGACCGGATGATGGCCTTCTACACCCGGCTCTACCACCCCCTGCTCAAGGGCGCGCTCCGGCACCAGGCCGTGGTGCTGACGGCCGCCGTGGGCCTGCTGGTGGGCGCGTATTTTCTGTTCCGCACCCTGGGCGGCGAGTTCATTCCCCAGCTCACCGAAGGCGACTTCGCCGTGGAGATGCGCACGCTCACGGGCTCCTCGCTGAGCTACACCATTGAGAAAAGCCAGCAGGCGGCGGGCATCCTCAAACGGCAGTTTCCCGAGGTCAAGGAAGTGGTGGCCAAGCTCGGCTCCAGTGAAATTCCCACCGACCCCATGCCGGTGGAAGCCGGCGACTTGATGATTATCCTCAAGGACCAGAAGGAGTGGACCTCGGCCCATTCCCGCGAGGAGCTGGCCGATAAGATGGCGGCGGCCGTGAGCGTGATTCCGGGCGTCACGTTCGGCTTCCAGCAGCCCATTCAGATGCGCTTCAACGAGCTGATTTCGGGGGCCAAGCAGGACGTGGTGCTCAAAATCTACGGCGAGGACCTGCAGCAGCTGGCTGACTACGCCCAGCAGGCCGGCCGGCTGGCCCGCCAGGTCAAGGGGGCCGAGGACGTGTACATCGAGCAGGTCACCGGCCTGCCCCAGATTGTGGTGCAGCTCGACCGCAACCGCCTCGCCCAGTTCGGCCTGAACGTGGCCGACGTGAACCGCACCGTGCAAACGGCCTTCGCCGGCGAAACCGCCGGGCAGGTGTTCGAGCAGGAGCGCCGCTTCGACCTGGTGCTGCGCCTGCGCCAGGACCTGCGCAAGGACATCAACAGCGTGCGCCGCCTGTTCGTGGCTGCCCCGGATGGCCGGCAGGTGCCCCTGGAGCAGGTGGCCAGCGTGGAGCTGCGCGAAGGCCCCAACCAGATTCAGCGCGACGACGCCAAGCGCCGCATCACGGTGGCCTTCAACGTGCGGGGCCGCGACGTGGAAACGGTGGTCAACGAGCTGCAGGGCAAAATTGACCGCCAGCTCCGGTTCGCGCCGGGCTACTACACCACCTATGGCGGCCAGTTCGAGAACCTGCGCCAGGCCACCGAGCGGCTGGCCGTAGCCGTGCCGGTGGCGCTGCTGCTCATTTTCGTGCTGCTGTTTTTCACCTTTCGCTCGCTCCGGCAGTCGGTGCTCATTTTCACGGCCATCCCGCTCTCGGCCATCGGCGGGGTGCTGGCCCTGTGGCTGCGCGGCATGCCGTTCAGCATCTCGGCCGGGGTGGGCTTCATTGCCCTCTTCGGGGTGGCCGTGCTCAACGGCATCGTGCTCATCGGCTACTTCAACCAGCTCAAAGCCGAGGGCGTCACCGACCTGATGGAGCGCATCATGCGCGGCACGGAAGTGCGCCTGCGCCCGGTGCTGATGACGGCCACCGTGGCCTCGCTGGGCTTTCTGCCCATGGCCCTGGCCCAATCGGCCGGCGCCGAGGTCCAGCGCCCGCTGGCCACGGTCGTCATTGGGGGCCTGATTTCGGCCACCCTGCTCACCCTGCTGGTGCTGCCCGTGCTCTACGCCCTCTCAGAGCGCAAACAAGGGCCGGTGCCCGCCCCGCAACCCGCTCCATCGGGCAAGACGCTGCCCGTGGCCTCCCTGCTGCTGCTCCTGCTGCTGCTGCCCCGTTTAGGGCAGGCGCAGGGTCCCCTTACCGCGCCGCAGGCCGTTACTCAGGCGCTGCAAACCAACGGCACCGTGCTGGCCGGCACGAAGGCCCTGGAAGCGCAGCAGGCCATTCGCAAAACCGCCTACGACTTTGGCCGGACCACGCTCAGCGGCAGCTACGGGCAGTATAACTCTCAAAACCGGGACAATCAGTTCACGCTCACGCAGTCCGTGGCCCTGCCCGGTGTGTACCATAGCGCCGCCGGCCTGGCGGATGCGCGCATTACCGGCCAGCGGGCCCGGCTGGCGCAGGTGCAGGCGGAATTGCGCCGGCAGGTGCGCCTCACCTACGAGCAGGCCGTGCACGCCCGCCACCGCCTGCGGGTGCTGCGCGGGCAGGACAGCGTGTACACCGAGTTTCTGCGCTCGGCCAACCTGCGCTTTAAAACCGGCGAAGCCGCCCGCCTCGAACCCGCCACCGCGTTGGTGCAGCAGGGCGAAATCCGCACCCAGCTGCTGGCGGCCCGCACGGATTTCCGGGTCGCCCAGCGCCAGCTGCAGGCCCTGCTCCAAGTGCCCCCCGCCGTGAGCGTGGCCGACAGCGTGCTGCATCCGCTGGCGCTGCTGGGGGCCGCCACGCTGGCGGACTCTACCGCGCCCGCCCTGGCGGATACGCTACTGAAAATCAACAACCCCCAGGCCCGGGTGCTGGCCCAGCAGGTGGCCGAGCGCCGCGCCGAAACCCGGGTGGCGCAGGCCGCGGGCCTGCCCGAGTTCACGGTGGGCTACTTCAACCAGAGCATTATCGGCTACCAGCGCCTCGACGCGGCGGGCACGGAGCGCTACTTCGGTCCCGGGGCCCGCTTTCAGGGCGTGCAGGCCGGCGTGGCCGTGCCCCTGTGGCGGGGACCGCAGAAGGCCCGGGTGCAGGCCGCCCGCCTGCAGGAGCAGGTGGCCCAGGCCGGCTACGAGCGGTACCGGGCCGAAGCGGCCGGCCAGGTGGACGAGCTGCTGGCCCGCCGCGCCGAGCAGCAGCAGCGCCTGCGCTACTTCGAAACCACCGCCCTGCCGCAGGCCACGGTCATCACCCGCCTGTCCACCATCGCCTACAAAGCCGGCGAAACGGGCTACTCCGAGTACCTGCTAAACCTGGAGCGGGCCCGCCGCCTGCGCCTCGACTACCTCGACGCGCTGCTGCAACACAATCAAACCATCATCGAGCTGGAATACCTGCTCGGCGGCCAATAGGGTGCCCCGGCACCCATCGAAACCCACCAAAACATGAAGTCATTACCGATGTATCTGCTCCTGCTGTTCGGCCTGCTGGCGGGCTGTGGGGAGAAAAAAGAACCGCAGGACGAGGCGGCGAAACCGGCTGCTGCTCCCGGAGCCGGGGCCGCCGATGAAAAGGCCACCCCGGACCGCGTAACCCTGACGGCCGCCGAGCGGCAGATGGGCGGCGTGCGGCTGGGCACCCTCACCGAGCGCCCGATGAGCGGCGGCCTGAAAGTGAACGGCGTGCTCGATGTGCCCCCGGAAAACCTGGCTTCTGTCAGCGCCCCGCTGGGCGGGTTCGTGGACCGCACCGACCTGCTGCAGGGCTCGCGGGTGCGCAAGGGCCAGGTGCTGGCCGTCATCCGCAACCCCGACTTCGTGCAGCTCCAGCAGGACTACCTCGAAACCCGCACCCAGCTCACGCTGGCGAAAGCTGAATACGAGCGGCAGGCGGAGCTCTACCGCCAGGAAGTAGCGCCCCAGAAAAACTACCAGCGCGCCCGGGCCGAGTACCAGGGCCTGCAGGTAAAAAGCAGCGCCCAGGCCGCCCGGCTGCGGCTGGCGGGCCTGCCCGTGGGCGGCGCCATCGTGAGCACGGCCAGCGTGCGGGCCCCGAAAAGCGGGTTCGTGAAGGCCGTGAACGTGAGCGTGGGCCAGAGCGTGACGCCCACCGACGTGCTGTTTGAAATTGTGAACCCCGACCACCTGCACGTCGAGCTCACCGTGTTTGAGAAGGACGTGCCCCAGCTCAAGGAAGGCCAGCTGGTGCGCTTCACGCTGGGCAACGACTCGGTGAGCCGCGAGCGCACGGCCCACATCTACCTCATCAGCAAAACCATCAGCGCGGAGCGCACCGTGCGCATTCACGCCCACCAGGACCGCGAGGATGAGCAGCTGCTGCCGGGCACCTTCGTGCGGGCCGTTATCGAAACCAACCGGGTGACCGTGCCCACGCTGCCCGAAAAAGCCGTGGTGCAGTTCGGCGCGCAGGCCTACGTATTCGTCGCGGCGGACTCGGCCGCCAAGGCGGGCACCGCAACTTACCGCATGGTGCCCGTGACGCGGGGCGTGAGCGAGGACGGTTACACCGAAGTGCATTTGAACGCCGCCGAGCAGGGCAAGCCCTTGCGCTTTGTGACCGAAGGCGCGTACTCGTTGCTTAGCAAGCTTAAAAACGCCGAAGAGGAAGAATAAGCCCCGTCCTGTATTATGCTCCCCATCATCCGACCCTTACTGGTATTCCTGCTCGCCGGCCTCTGCGAAATTGGCGGGGGCTACCTGATGTGGCAGTGGCTCAAGGCCGACCGGCCCGGCTGGATGGGCGCGGTGGGGGCCGGGCTGCTGATGCTCTACGGGTGGGTGGCTACCTGGCAGCCCACTTCCTTCGGCAAGACTTACGCCGTATACGGCGGCATTTTCATCGTCATGTCCATTGCCTGGGCCTGGTACTTTGACGGCTTCCGGCCCGACCGGTTCGACGTCATCGGCGGGGTCGTCTGCTTCGTCGGCATCGGCATCATCCTGTTCTGGCCCCGCCCCTGATTTTTATGCCTGCTTCCTCGCTATTCGCGCCCTTCCGCAGCCTGCGCAACCCCGTCTTTGCCCGGCTCTACGCCGCGCAAACCACCTCGCTGCTCGGCGATGCCCTTACCTGGGTAGGCCTGGCCCTGCTGGCCTTCGAGCTGGGCGGCAGCCATTCGGCGCAGATTCTGGCCTTCGCCCTGACCCTGCGCGTGACGGCCTTTGTGCTGCTCTCGCCCCTGGCCGGGCTGCTGGCCGACCGCCTGAACCGCAAAACCATCATGGTGACGGCCGACATCGTGCGCATGGTCATCATCGGCCTGCTGCCCTTCGTCACCGAGGTCTGGCAGGTGTACGTGCTCATGTTCACCGTCAATGCCTTTACGGCCTTTTTCACGCCTACCTTCCAGGCCACCCTGCCGGCCGTGACCACGGCCGACGAAATGCCGCAGGCCCTGAGTTTGTCCAGCGCCACCAACGAGCTGCTGGGCGTGCTCGGGCCGGGCATCGCCGGGGCGGTGGCCGCGTTCCTGGGAACCCGCGACATCTTCTACATTGATGCGGCCACCTTCCTGATTTCCGGCATCCTGATTTTCACGCTGCCGGCCCGGCTGCGCAACGAGGAGGCTTCGGTGAATGACGACGAGCGCGTGACCGTGGCCGCCGTGCTCGAAGGCACCCGCCTGCTCTGGCGCAACGCCGTGATGCGCTACGCCCTGCTGCTGGAGCTGGTGGCCGCCGTGAGCGGCGCCCTGATTCTGGTGAACACCGTGGGCCTGGTGCGCGGCCAGCTGCACCTGCCCGAAGCGCAGTACGGCTGGGTGATGGCCGCCTTCGGCATCGGGGCCACGGCGGCGGCCCTGCTGGCGGGCGCGCTCACCAGGCGCATCGCCCACACCACGTTCGTGATTATCGGCGCCGTGCTCACCAGCCTGGCCGTGCTGCCGGCCAACCACGCCGGCCTCTGGCCGCTGATGGGCCTGTGGCTGCTGGCCGGGGCCGGCCAGAACGCCGTCAACCTGGCCACCCAGACCCTGATTGCCGAGCAGACCGACACCGCCCACCAGGGCCGCGTGTACGGGGCCCACTTCGCCTGGAGCCACTTATGGTGGGCTTTTGCCTATCCGCTGGCTGGCTTTCTGGGCACGCGCTTCGCCACGGGTTCCTTTCTCTACGGCGGGCTGGTGGCCCTGACCCTGCTGGCCGGCACCGGCCTGCTGCGGCGCGGGGTGATGGCCGCCGCCACGCCCAAGATTCACCCCACAACCCCCTGACTTGATGTTGAAATTTCTCACCGGGGCCGTGCTCGTGGGAGTCGGCAGTGCCGGCTTTTTCGTGGACTGGTAGGCCCGACGGCTTCCCTCCAATTCAGCTAACTCACCTGACCTTATTGCCATGCCTGACCCTACTTCCTCCAATACCGACGAAGAGCTGAACACCGCCAAGCAGGTGCAGCCCGAAAACGTGGGCGCGCTCAGCCGCGACCAGCTCACGCCCGAAGCCGCCGCCCAGCCCCAGGGCCACGACGTGCCCGGCCACGACCACGCCCCGACCGCCGGCCCGGATGGCCGCGCCGGGCAGGCCCGGGGCACTTCCCAGCGGCCCCGCCCGCCCGCTGACTCCTGCTGCAGCGTGGAGCCGCCCGTCCGGGCCGCCGTGCAAGCCGATGACCACGACCACGCGGGCCACGACGACCACGACCACGGCCCGGCCGGCGACAACCCCTACCTGGTGCCGGGCATCAGCTTCGCGCTGCTGCTGGCTGGCATCGCGCTGGACTACTACAAAGTCGGCTTTTTCAGCGGCTACGTGCGCCTGGGCTGGTACGGCCTGGCCTTCGTGCTGGTGGGCTGGAAGGTGGTGAAAGCCGCCGTGCTCAGCATTCCCAGCGGCAACATCTTCAACGAGTTTCTGCTCATGAGCCTGGCCACGCTCGGGGCCTTTGCCATTGGTGAGTACCCGGAGGGCGTGGCCGTGATGCTGTTCTACACCGTGGGCGAGCTGTTTCAGGACGCGGCCGTGAACCGGGCCAAGCGCAGCATCCGGGCCCTGCTCGAAATTCAGGCCACCGAAGTGACAGTGGTGCGCGATGGCAAACCGCTCGTGCTCGACCCCAAAGCGGTGCAGGTGGGCGACGTGATGGAAGTGAAGCCCGGCGAGAAAGTAGCCCTCGACGGGACGCTTAACACCACGGCGGCCAACTTCAACACGGCCGCGCTCACCGGCGAGTCGGCCCCGCAGACCAAGCAGCCGGGCGAGGCCGTGCTGGCCGGCATGATTAACCTGGAGTCCCTGATTCAGGTGAGCGTGACGGCGGCTTTCAAGGACACCAAGCTCTCGAAAATCCTGGCCATGGTGCAGGATGCGGTGGGCCGCAAGGCCAAAACCCAGCAGTTCATCACCAAGTTTGCCAAAATTTACACGCCCATCGTGGTGGGGCTGGCCGTGCTGCTCATTGTGGTGCCCTACTTCGTGGTGAGCGACTACGTGTTCCGCGACTGGCTCTACCGGGCGCTGGTGTTTCTGGTCATTTCCTGCCCCTGCGCGCTGGTTATCAGCATCCCGCTGGGCTACTTCGGCGGCATCGGCGCGGCCTCGAAAGCGGGCATCCTCTTCAAGGGCTCCAACTTTCTGGACGTGCTACGCGAAATCGATACCGTGGTGATGGACAAAACCGGCACGCTCACCCAGGGCGTGTTTGCCGTGCAGCAGGTGCAGCCCGCGCCCGGCCTCGACCCGGCCCAGCTGCTGCGCCTGGTGGGCGCGCTAGAAACCAAATCCACCCACCCCATTGCCAAAGCCGTGGTGGCCCACGTTGGGGCAGCCGCGGCGGGCGTGCCGGTGGAGAACGTGGAAGAAATTGCCGGTCACGGCCTGCGCGGCCAGGTGGAGG
The DNA here is from genome assembly GCF_054783255.1 of Hymenobacter ruber. NCBI lineage: Bacteria > Pseudomonadati > Bacteroidota > Cytophagia > Cytophagales > Hymenobacteraceae > Hymenobacter > Hymenobacter ruber. The sequence goes on along the minus strand of NZ_BAAGQX010000001.1, from coordinate 5,565 downwards.
GCCGCGACGTGCTGGCCGGCAACACCAAGTTATTGAGCAAATTCAGCGTGGCCTACCCGCCCGAAGTCGACCAGGTGACTGACAGCATCGTGGTGGCGGCCGTGGATGGCCAATACGCCGGCTACCTCACCGTGGCCGACGCGCCCAAGGCCGATGCGGCGCAGGCCGTGCGCGAGCTCAAAGCCGACGGCATCCGCAAAATCGTGATGCTCTCCGGCGATAAGGATACCATCGTGCAGCGCGTGGCCCAAGAGCTGGGCATTGACGAGGCCCACGGCGGGCTGCTGCCCGAAGACAAGGCCAAGTACGTGCAGCAGTACCTCGACGCGGGCCACAAGCTCGCCTTCGTGGGCGACGGCGTGAACGACGCGCCCGTGGTGGCCTTGGCCGACGTGGGCATTGCCATGGGCGGCCTCGGCTCCGACGCGACGATTGAAACAGCCGACGTGGTCATCCAGACCGACCATCCGAGCAAGATTGCCACCGCCCGCCGCATTGCCCGCGCCACCCACAACGTGGTCTGGCAGAACATCTGGCTGGCCTTCGCCGTGAAAGCCGTGGTGCTGGCCCTCGGGGCCGGCGGGCTGGCCACCATGTGGGAAGCGGTATTTGCCGACGTGGGGGTGGCCCTGCTCGCCATCCTCAACGCCGTGCGGATTCAGCGCATGGACTTTACTAGCAAGCCATGAGCTACCCTTGCCTTTTAGCGGCGCTGCTACTCGCTGCCGGCCTGTCCATTAGTGGCTGTAATGCCCGCCACGATACCGACGCGCACGAGCAGGAAGCCCACGGCAGCCGCCCGCCCGCGCCCGCCCCCGTTGCGGCACCGCCCAGCCTGCGCGACACCCTGCAACGACTGGTGCAGCAGCTCGATACGGTGCGCCGAACCGGCTGCTGGGACGAGGACTTTGCCCGCCTGATGACGGTGCACCACGCCGGGGCGCAGCGCCTGGCCGCGCTGGAGATTTCGCAAGGCCGGGACTCGACCCTGCGGGCCCTGGCCCAGCACGTCCTCAAAGGCCACGAGCGGGACAACCACGTCCTCACCCTGGCCCTGACCCGGCAGCGGCCCAGCGGCCAGGAATACCGGCCCGGCAATGCCCGCGACCCCTTCGTGCGGCGCATCGCGGCGGCGCTGGCTCCCCTGCGCCAGCTGCCGCCCCTGCCCGGCCCCGCCGACGCGGATTTTGCCACCCTTATGCAGCTGCACCACCGCAGCGGCGTGGCCCTGGCCCAAACGGAGCTGGCCTTCGGCAAAGATGCCGAGCTGAAGGAGGCCGCCCGCCGCATTGTCCGCGACGAGCAGGCCGAAATCAAGCACTACCAGCGCTGGCTGCAAGCCCATTCCATTCAATAAACCCTGCCAGTCGATTTATGCTGCTGACCATTCCCACCGCCGTTACGCCACCCTGGACCACCATGCTGGGCTTTTCGCTGCTGCCCGCCGTGGTCATGATTGCCGGCGCGGCCCTTGCCGTGTGGCGGGCTCCCGGCCCCCAGCTGCGCAGCGCCATTCTGCACTTCGCGGCCGGCGTCATCTTTTCTGTGGTGGCCGTGGAGTTGCTGCCCGACATCGTGCAGCACCACGCCCCCTACGAAGTGGCCCTGGGCTTCGGCCTCGGCGTGGCCACCATGCTCGGGCTACGCTACTTCACCCAGCGCCTGGAAAAGCAGGGAGCCGCTAAGGAGCCTTCCGACTCGTCGCCAACGGCCGGCGGCGCTACCGGCGTGCCCGCCGCTGCCACCTTGCCCTGGGGCCTGCTGGTGGCCATTGGCATCGACATTCTCATCGACGGCCTGCTGCTCGGTATCGGGTTCGCGGCCGGGGCCAAGGAAGGCACGCTGCTGGCCATTGCCCTCACCATCGAGCTGCTCTCGCTGGGGCTGGCCACGGCCGTGGAGCTGCGCCAGGACGGGCACGGCAAGGGGCGCGCCGTGGCCATCGTGGCGGGCACCTCGCTCATGCTGCTGGTGGGGGCGGGCATCGGCACCACGGTGCTGCGCGGGGCCACCGGCAATATGCTCGAAATCGTGCTTTCCTTTGGCCTGGCCGCGCTGCTCTTTCTCGTCACCGAGGAGTTGCTGACCGAGGCCCACGAGGAAACCGAAACGCCGCTGCTCACGCTGGCCTTTTTCGTCGGCTTTCTCTTGTTCCTGCTGCTCGGCATGGTCGCCTAGCCATTTTACCCTACTCTCCATCATGCACACCGCTAAAATCGACCTGACCCTCACGCCCACCGGTCGCCACCTGGCCTTTTCCAAAGAAATGCTGGAAGTCGCCCACGTCTTCCGCCGCGTAGGCGGCGAGACGAGTTCCTGGCAGCGCGTGGCCGTCAACGCCCGCTCGCCCTACCTCGACGCCGATACCTTCGCTCCCGGCACCCTGCTCGAATATTACGTGCAGCACGAAACGCAGCAGGGCGAGCCCGAAGCCCGCAGCCACGTCGTGAGCACGACCCTCCCCTAACGATTCGCCGCGCCCCTGCCTCATCTTTGCGCTATGCGTCACCTGGCACTCGCGGCATTGAAGCCGGCCCTCACCTTGCTGGGGGCTGGCCTGCTGCTGCTCGGCAGCTGCCGGAGTGGCCCCGAGGAAACCACCGACCAGCACGCGCCGGCCGCGCCGGCCAGCATGATGGCGGCCCTGCACACCATGGCCGCGCATTCGCAGGCCCTGCCGCCCACGACGAACCTGGACCTGTACTTTGCCCAACTGATGCGCGAAAACCACCAGGCCGCCGTGGCCATGTCGGCCCTGGAGCTGGCAAAAGGCCAGGACCCCGACCTGCGCCGCCTCGCCCAGGACATTGAGCACGCCCACCGGCAGCTCGTGCTCGGCCTCGATTCAGCCATTGCCCGCATTCAGGCCCAGCCCCCCACCTTCCCGGAGCACACCACCCAATCCCACGAGCTGGCCGACTTGCTGGAGGCGGCCACCACCGGCCTGCATCCTGCCGCGCACCGCACCATTGCCCGCGCCGAGGGCATCACGGACTCGCAGCAGGTTGGTTTAAGCAAGCGGGAGGATGCCGGCACGGGCAGCATCGACCGCGATTACGCGGCGCTGCTCATTCCACACCACCAGAACTCCCTCACCCTGGCCCGCGCCGAGCTGGAGCTGGGCCGCGACGATGCACTGCAGAAAGCAGCCTACCTCATCCTGCAAGACCAGCAGCGGGAAATCGAGCAGGTGCAGGCCTGGCTTCGGCAACATCCCGACCCAGCAAAGCCTTGATACCGCCGGGGCTCTGGCTATTCGGTCCCAACTAAGGCAATGTTGAGGTTAGCAAGGCGCATAAATTGAACAAAAGGGGATGAATGAGGGCCGCGGCGGCAGGGTAGCGCACGGAGCAAGCCATCTTAGTTGCGCTGCTCGTCCTGCGGGTCCTCGGGATATTCTTCGCGGTCTTGGTTTTCATGCAGCTCCGTTTCGGGCGGATAATCCGGAATCCAGTCGCCGGGGTCATGGATAGCCGGGTTGTTGCCGTTGGCCTCGTGCGCCTGGTCGAGGGCATCCGACCACTGGCTAAGCTGGTCATCCACTGCTACGGCCGCCAGCGGGGTGGGCTGGGGTCGAAAAGGGTCGAGCTCCCGGCCAAAGAAATGACCCAGCGTCACGCCGGGGCTCTGCTGCCGGTACCAGGCCGGCATTTCGTTTGGCTGGCATATCACCCCTAAATAGCCATCGGCGTGAAAGTAGGCTTTCACCTCGGCCGGGCCGAAGCCGTTGAGGTAGATATGTACGTGGGCCCCCACGGCCGGCACCTCCCCCGCGCCCGACCAGGTGAGGCCCGCCGGCAAGCCGGCCCGGCTGGGGTAGCCCACCCACTGCGGGCAAAGCGCGGAATCACCAGCCCAATTCAAAGGGCTGATTTGGGGTTGCTGCGGGGCGGAAGCGGGCGTAATCGTCATGGTGGGAAGGCAAAGCGGGGCCGTAGGCAGCCGGCCCCTGATGGAAAAGGAGAAATGAGGGTTCGCGGCGGGCTATTTGGCTTGCAAATGCCACTGCCGCAATCCTTCCGGCATCCGGTCAAAATCCAGCCGGTAGGCAAACAGCCCCAGCCCGTCGAATTTGATAAGCAGTTCGCCCTTCTCGTTGCTCCACTGCGAGTAGTGGAGCCCATCCCGGCTGGTGATGCCTCCCCCGCCCACCTGGTTAAAGCTGGCCGGCACGTCGACCGGCCCCAGGCAGGCAGTGATAAGGATGAAGTGGCTGGCCTGAATGTTCTCCTGCGCCACCTGAATGGCCTGGTCGACGGTGAGGATGCGCGGCGGCTGATTCATGAACAAGTTGGCTGAATAATGAGAAAAGCAGGGCTAAGCCGCCAAGGCCAGCTGGCTCCCGAAGACACACCCGGCGCGGGGGCTGCGCTGCTTGCGGCTGGCGTTCCGGGCGTGGTGCGTTGTTTTGGTGACGAGGCCCAGAAAGCCGGCGGCGTGGCAGTAGCCTTTCACCTCGGCCCGCTCGGCGTGCCCTTCGCGGTTCACCGTCACCGTGGCCCCGATGGCGGGCACCGGTGCTTGACTCGACCAGTGCAGCCCCCCCGGCAGCATCGTGAGGCGGGGCGCGGCCGCAAACTCGGGGGTTGGGCTGGCCAGCTGCGCCAGCGCATCCTGGTGGGCCTGGAAGGCCGCTTCCCGCGCTTGCCGCTGGGCAGCGTTAGCGGCACGGAGCCGGGCTAAGCGGGCGGCGGGAATGCGACGGGCGGGGCGAAAAGTGGCGGCAGCGTTCATAAGCGAAGTGAGTTTGAAGTGAGAAAATCGGCTAAAACCAAGAGGCGGCTTCCCAAGCGGCCAGTTCAGCAGCGGTTACTATTGAGAGCGGGCCAGCGGCTTCGTCGGCAGGGTCAAACCGGTCGGCCCACACCTCGCCGGGGGCTAAATCAAAAGCTTCATCAACCATGGATAAAGGACTGTTTTATCGTTCGTTGCTTATACTTATTAAACGCAAAAACCGACTTTAACGTTTCAATAATATGTAAATTAATGTTATAATTATTGACTACTTAATCAGGGTCGTCGTTGGTAATCCGCCGAATTTTTCCCTTTTGTACAGTTTTAGCAATTGCAATTTTGCAATTGCAATTTCCTTTTGTGGCCCCCCGGTGGCCGCCCGACGGTATAGCTCCACCGGGCGGCCGCGGGCCTTACTGCGGAGTGGCTTCGGGGCCGGGGGCTTCCTCCGCTTCGTAGCTGGGCACGATGCCCAGAATGTGGTTGGCGGCTTTCTGGCCTTGGCTGGCCGCCGAGATAATCAGCTGTTTGTCGTTGCGCAGGGCCTGCAGCCAGTTGGCGATATAGCTGGCGCTACTAGGCTCGGTGCGGGTTAAGTCCAGCCCGGCCGCGTGGCTCAGGAAGGAGGCCCCCAACTCGGCCACCAGCTCTTCCTTGGCGTAGGTTTCACTGCCGAAGGCGGCCAACTCGGTGAGCGTGGCCCGGTCCAGCCGCTTGGCGTGGCCGGTGGAGTGGGTCAGCTCGTGAAATAGGGTGTGGTAATAATCTTCGGCCGTGTGGAAGTTGCTGGCCGCGGGCATGGTCACGGTGTCAATGCTGGTGCGGTACATC